>JBIOHP010000063.1:0-1604 GCA_044449065.1 Bacteroidota bacterium | reverse complement strand
TATCATTCCAACCGGATTTGCCGCTGTTAAAACATTTCCTGCCTTACCACTCATTTCTATCCCTTCGGAGGAGTCTTTACCCCGTCATCTGGTTTTAAATCCACCGGCTTTTTTAAAATGGTTTGCTGTCTTACAAATCCAAATCTTCGCTCAAACCCTTCTGGATTTCGGTGAGTCACTATTTTAATCTCCGGGCATTTATGCAATCTCGCAAACTCTACGACATCATCCATAATCTTTTGAACCGCCTTCTGATCTACTTCGTCAATCTCGCCGTGATAAATCAAAATATAACTTTTCTCTTTCAGATTGACCTTTTTCGAAATCATGTGACCGATTAAATTCATTCCGTCGATCACGCCATAAAGCAATGCTTCCGGATCGTCTGAAACGAAACAGGCCTTGACCATCGGGAGCATTTCACCGGCTGTTAAGTCCGTATCGTGTGCGTTGCAAAAAGTCTCCGTCCGTTTCAGTAATTGCGGAAAGAGTATCCAGCTTAAAGGACTCGTTGTTATGAATCGATGGACAACGTGAACCTGTTTAGGCGCTGGCTCCGATTCCTTCTCCTGCTTGATTTTGTCCTTCTTGGGTCTCCCCCGTCTCTTCGGCACAGGTTTCTCCTTCCGTTGTTTCTTCAAATAGTGAATTGAAAGTTTTTTCGTCAAACACCGACATCCCGACTTTCGATGACATCACGATAAAATCGCCCGGGTAAACAAACTTCGTTCCCGTGGGAGTCGCTATGCAAAGCTGTTTCATAAACTCATGTTGGCGGTTCTTGTTTTTAGTAATGTGATTTCCGAATTGAGCAATGATCGCTTCGGCGCATTTCTCCGTACCATCAAACTTTACCGCTTCGATTTCTTCGCTTGTTTTGTGTTGAACCTTCATATTGATCCTTTCGTTTAAGTGATGGTAATTTTATTTGAGTATAGCACACTACCTTGGTATGAGAAAATACCCCCTGTTAACAACCCACTCAATTTAAAAGTTAAGAAATGCGATTCTAAAGCAGATACCGGGAATATCTGTTTCCTTCCTGCAACCGATGGATCAAAAGTAATTGGAGCCTGAAAATTAGGTGGCCCGGATAAATCCTCACTCGTTCCGAAAGAGACCAAAGCCTGAGTAATGGCCGCAATCGCCGTAAATATCTCAAGATTGTCCAGATAGGTCAGGAAGCCAAATCCATAAGGGAGAATGTATCTTTCTGTAAAAGAAAACGGGATCGACACCCCATTATCAATAGGGGCTCCTCCCAATTTCTGAATGTTTCCGTTGGAATTATCACCAAGCATTTCAATTGGCTGATCGGTTCCTCCCAGAGAAGCCCATGTGCCGACCTGCTGATTCCAGCCTCCCACCAATTGATTCCAGAGAACACCGCCAATATCATCTGCCTCCCATGAAGATAAGATCCCCGTTCCAAAATTGAGTACACCGAATTCTCCCGTTAAGAGATTATAAAATATTCCGTCTTGAGGGATATACGGAGCGTTGGCGTTCCGGTCTACGTAAAACCACCAGATTTGATTGTCCTGCCTCCGATGAACGCAATGAGTCCGGTTCTTATACGTCCAGTGAATCGTGTCTAAAATATG
>JBIOHP010000062.1:0-2438 GCA_044449065.1 Bacteroidota bacterium | reverse complement strand
AGATGCTCAGAGTCTCTGGACAACCCAATTGAGAAATCGGAGAGGAAACAACATCGCGGCGGTGGCTATCGCCAATAAAAATGCCCGTGTGATTTGGGCCCTTCTGGCTCATGACGACGTTTACCGGAAAGCGGCTTAGAGTGAAAAGACGTTATAAAAAAGTTTTTCAATGAAAGGACATGTAGCGATAAAGAATTAATTCACACCGCGGAATGCAACACAACCAATTGTGATGACACACTGGGACACCGGCGTTTTCAAAACCTGATTCCTGAAGCGGCCGCAAAAGAGGCCTTCTGAGTATTGAGGAGAAAACGCACGAAATTCATCATGGCCCGGACAAGAAACCTAAATCGTCCTCATTGAGGCCGGATATATTCACGCATCCCATTTTCTAGTGTCAGAACAATTAAATTGTTGTTGCGTCCAGGGTTGGGTCCATATATTCAGGAAGGAGGGCTTGCCGTCTTTGGGCACCTTCTAAGCAACGGAATTCAAGTTAGCAAAATTTGTTGAATGCTCAAACCGTTTAATGTCCACAAATCAAAAAACAAGCTTCTAATGCTTTTGGTGCCTTAATCCCGCAGAATAGTTCATCTTCTTTAGGACTAACCCGTTACAGATCTTAACCGATGAGCAAGGCGTCTTTTGAGATCACAATACAGAAGCTGAGGATGACAGGAAGAGGTTTCAAGTTGCAGAGTTGCATGGCTAATTTGAAAATCTTCAAAGAGCCGCCTTCGGATCTGTTTGAGAAGTTGATCTCCTTCACTGATCCGCATGTCATTGACCAGAAGTTGACAGGTCAGGAGATGTAGATCTGATCCTTCCGACCAGATATGGAGATCGTGGACATTTCGGACTCCGGGCATTCTCAGGAGCATATCGGCTACCTTCCTGGAGGCGATGTCTTCGGGTGTTCCCTTCAACAAAACACGGTTGGCCTCCCGTAAAATTCCGATCACAGACCCAATTATGGCAATTCCTATTACCAGGCTGATCATAGGATCAATCATACTCCAACCCGTCTTGGAGATCAAAAATCCTCCGGCGACCGGAGAGAGGGAAATCAGGGCGTCGCCAAGATTATGAAGATATGCGCTTCGGATATTCAGATTCTTGCCGGAAGATTTCCGAAGGACCAGGGCTACTCCCAAATTCCCAACTGAGGCGATTAATCCAATAATCCACATTGTTGTCCCCTGGACTACGACAGGATGAACCATTCGAAGTATCGCCATGACAATCAATCCAAGGGTAATTATGATCAGTGCACCTGAATTCGTCCAGGCAGCCATCACTTCCATCCGATGATATCCGAATGTTCTCAGATCCGATGCAGGCCGTGACACCTGAATATACGCATAAAGGGTCAAAAGAAGCGTCGCCTCATCAACAAAGTTGTGGACGGCGTCGCTGATCAAGCCCAGACTGTTGGCTGAAATTCCTCCGAACATTTCAACAATGACGACAAGAGTGTTGAATAGCAATGCAATTTTAAGCCTTTGTTTTATTTTTAGTTCTTCATGAGTAGTTTTCATAATCTCCTCCCGGATCAAAATTGGTAAACAACTATTACTTAACCTCTACAGAAATGCGAAGGTCCTGCACGGAAGTTACAGGATTTCCGTCTCTAATTGCTGGGAAAAAACGCCAGGTTTTAAGTGTATCGAGTAGTACCTGGTTCAGTTTAGGATTGGGCGTTGGTGTGATCAGTTCTACCGTGACGGTACCATCCGCTGCCACGTGGAAGCGGGCCACTGCAACTGTGTGGAGCGCATCCTCGCGAAGGTCGTCTGGAATTTTAGGGAGAGGCTGAAAGATCACACGGGCCCCCTCTCCTCCCTTTGACAAAGGAATTAAAGGGATTACGGGCGCGGGCGGCATCGGGAGAACCTCCTGTACCGGAGGGACAACAGGATGGGTTTCTTGCAGGTTAACCTCAGGTTTTGGAATCTCCTGCTGGGTAGGTTTAATAACTTCTGAAGGGTGTGGCATGGGCTCGATTAGAGGCGGAGGAGATTTTTGACGTAACTTTGGATGAGCTGTGGGAGGAGTTTGAATCGTTGCCGATGGAGGTATTTCCAGCAGTTGCGCTTCTATCGGTTTAGAATCCAGAGGTAGCTGCGCCGGCCTTTCTAAGTACAGTCCCAAACCCCAAAGCCCCAGGATCCAAATCAATAGCGCAAGGGGTAAAATAAATGGAAGGCGCTCCCACGGATTGTCAAAAGGGATCGGTTGTTTCAAAGAAAACCGGTTATTCAACATGTTTCACTGCAATTAAAAAATGTTCCGCCCCCGCTTTACGGGTTTGCAACATCGCCTGGACGACAACGCCGTTTGGAGCACCGCTGTCAGAAGCGACAATAACATTGGATTCGGCTCCGTTTAACATCGGTTTCAGAGTTTCTGCCAGAGTCGCAAGGGTTACCGGTGTT
>JBIOHP010000061.1:0-2897 GCA_044449065.1 Bacteroidota bacterium | reverse complement strand
TATCCGCCGTTTTTGTTGGCGGGAGTCGGGAGACGGGGTGTGTTACAGGACGAGGCCACAATCACTCTCGTTACAACGGTCTACATTACCATGAATGGGGTCTGACCGCAACTGTGAGCAAAGCTGGAGCTTTGCTCTACATCATGCTCTCGTTACAACGGTCTCCGTTGTGATGAAATACGCGGCGCTCTGCGCCGTTTCGATGTTCGACGCTGAGCATCTCGATGGCATTCCTCCGCAGTCCGCCACGGCGAAGGAAGAACGATATAAAATTGAGGTGAAAGCGGAATATTAAATATTTCTAATGCACAATATGAGACAATTTAGTCCGCCCCTCGATTACCGGCATGATACTCCTACCCCACCGACCTCGTATTAAATAACCTTTTCGTAAACCTATTATAATCAGATAATTATATCTGAGCATAACTATCCTGCTGAGGCTTCTCTATTACTGTACATAGCATTGTCAATTGTTGCATGAGTAAACAGGCATTTTCGTAGAATAATATTCTTGCAGATTATTCTTGACAATAGTATAAGAAATTCGTAAAATGACCCACATTGTCTAATCATACTAATTAATCTGAAAGGTTTCACCACATGAAAAGTTATATCATAATTCTTGCCGTGTGTATTCTGGCAACCAGCGCAATCACTGTTGCGCAGCCGTACAGCGGCGTCCCCGGCAAAATATCGTACCAGGGCGCAATTACCTATCTGGACGCGCATGGTAAAACAAAGATTGTAAAGGCGGGAAAATACTTTGCTCAATTTCAACTCTTTGACGACCCATCTGCAGGGACTATGCGATATACCGAATCGGATACTGTGACGACAGATAAGAATGGAATTTACACCAGAACACTTGGTGACGACGGCACACCCCGTGGTTCTCTCCCATTTATTGATTCGTTGCTCTGGTTAAAAGTAACAATACTAAGCGGTCCCGATACTCATCTCGGTTATCCCTATCCGCTTCCCGGTCGCATTCAACTGACGAGCGTGCCATACGCGCTTGAAGCCGGAAGTGTCGCTCCGCAAACGTCTCTTTCAAATATGAGTTATCTAAGTGTTCTTGGATCGATTGTCGGGCCCATTATCACCGGTGATAATACAAATTTTGCCGGGATCGGTATTAGAGGACAGGTTGAAAGTATTCTCGGGACTGGCATCGATGCGATTAATACTAGCACGGGTAGTAGGGCACTTCTAGCTACCCAATTTCATGCCGCCGAATTTACTGGCGATGTTATTGTAAATGGCAATATATCGTATACCTCTCCCAAAACCGGTTATGTAACCGGAGCTGCATGGGCATCGGGACGCGGACTTTCACACAATAATCCTTTTACATACAGCGCCGGAATATATAATGATGGCTCAACAGGATCTCCTGCGGACTACTATGAAGTTCCATTGAATTTACCCGATGGCTCGACATTATTATCAGTTGAAGTGTATGGGAACGATGTCAGCGCTGTGGCCGAACTATACTTTACCGTAGGTCTTGCGCCGCTTTTTGGTGGATCTGGAGGCTCTGTCATCGGTTTAGCGGGTTCAGGCGTCAGTTTCGCTGGTGGAGACTTCATCGCAACTGCATCAGCAATTAATACAGTGGTTGATAATTCTACATTTTCATATTGGATAGAACTGACTTTCCCTCCAACCTCAGATATTCACTATTATAGTTATCGTGCGACATTTTCATACAATACTCCAGGCGCCATAGGCGCCCCAATTGCTCAAGCTGGTAAAACAGTCCAATCCCACCGCACATTACCTCAAACAATTCCCTTGCCTGGAGCTCACAAGGGCGCGACCATGGGGAATTAACCGCTATGAAATCAAAAATCCTTTTAATCGCTATGCTGTGTTGGCTCTTGTACCAGCCGGCTCGCTCGCAAACAACAGCATCACAGCCAGCGAACGACGTGGAAGCAGCGGATGAATCAGCCGAAAGCGTAGACGCAAACGCTGCAGCAGCCAGCTCGCAGATCGTGTATACGGTCACAAGCGGCACGTTTGAAACCTCAGGCAGAGTGCTCCTCTACTCATTAGATAATTCTGCCGCGGCATCGTTCATCAACCAGGCGCAAGCGGAAAAAAGCGGGTTAGCTGCCGAGCCGCGGGAATACGCGCTCGAGCAGAACTTTCCCAACCCGTTCAACCCATCAACCACAATCCGGTTCACGCTGCGCGAGCCATCAATCGTTACGTTGAAGCTCTATAATACGCTCGGCCAGGAAGTGAAAACTCTTCTGAACAACGAGCAAATAGATTACGGCGACCAGGAAGTAGTGCTCAACGCGAATAACTTTGCTTCGGGCGTTTACTTTTACCGCCTCGTCGCTCAGGGACTGGGTGATGGCGAGACAGGCGCCACCGGGCAAAATTTTGTGAGCGTGAAAAAAATGGTATTGATAAAATAACCGAAACCTTATCGTACCTAACATAAATCGAAGCCGATTCTTGATATGCAAGGGTCGGCTTTTTGATTACGACTATCTTATTACTATGCTCTGCGTGGTAAGATTTTCTTTCGACGCTCTGACTCGTATGTTTCACGTACGGTCGTGCTCCAAACCAATACCGGGAAAATGAGGAATTAATATGATGGAATGATCCATTACATAATATTCCAAACCGGGTTTGATAAATCAAACCCCTACCAATTACAATTCGGTTAATGGGGATGCGTCCCGTAGGGATTTGATTCATCAAATCCATTGCTTCATCGTAAAACCCCCGCGCCCCAATTCCCTCCCTCCCGCCGTCCGCCAAGGCGGAGGAGGAACGAGATAAATTCTTGCTACCTACTAATACGACAAAGCCATCCAGGGCCTTAGAAACAATGACGCCCGGAATAAATTCATCGCATAAATTAAGAACAAACG
>JBIOHP010000060.1:0-4391 GCA_044449065.1 Bacteroidota bacterium | reverse complement strand
GGGGTGGTCGGAAGAGGGATTGATTTAAATCTTAAAACGAAAAAATTTTCAACATAAGAAGGATCACGAAATACTAGTTTTGACAGTTTCTCACTCATACCGCAGCGATTCAACCGGATCGACGCTTGCCGCTTTGCGCGCGGGGAAAAATCCCGCTAGCAAACCGATGATCGCGAGGATAACCGCCGTCGCCACCATTGTCGATATGGATAAAATGGGATGACCTAAAAATTGCATCGCGCCGTCGCCCGAATCGGGTATAAGCTTAACGGCGGATATGACTCCCCATGAAACCAGCATCCCGATCGATCCCCCGATGAAAGCGATGAAGAGCGCTTCGAAAATTATTTGTGATAGGATGTACCGCTTTTTAGCTCCTACCGCCATCTTGATGCCGATTTCCCTTGTGCGTTCTTTCACCACGGCGTACATGATGTTCGCAACCCCCACGCCGGCGATAATCAGCGTGAGGAGACCGATGGAAAATAGAAATATCGTTATTCCGATTGTCACTTTCTCGTTGATCTTTTCCTCCTCAATAAAATCCCAGATGTAAAGCGTCCGTTCATCGGTGGGATCGAAATGATATTTCGTCGATAAGACGCGGTAAATTTCTTTTTTCAGTTCTTCCTGGCGGGAGGGATCTGCGGGATGCACAATGATCGAATTTACCCGTTGCTGTCCGTAGATTGTCCGCATCGTTGTATAGGGGATAATCGCGCGCTCGTCATCGGGACCGTTATTCATGCTCGTTTGCATTTTTTTCGGCATAATGCCGACGAGCGTAAACGGCAAGCCATCGACCGTAATCGTTTTTCCGATAGGGTCTTCTTCGCCGCAGAGCCGTTTTGCAATCACCGATCCGAGAAAGAGCGAGCGTTTCTGTTTATCGACGTCCATTGCATCAAGAAATCTTCCTCCCCCCGCGGGGTACATTCTCCGCATATCTTCGAAATTCGGATTTACGCCTTCGCATTCGGTTGTGGTGGTGACTTTACCGTAGGTGAGCGATACTTCCGTGCGATACTGCGGCGTAATCGTCGCGATCATGGGGACGGCTGTTTTCAACATCTCGGCGTCTTCTTCAACCAGGCGTATTCTTCTTCCTTTCGGCATCCCCTGGAATTGTTTCCCGGTCTCGCCGCCATAGAGGATCAATATTTTATCTCCCGCGTTGAGCAACCCGGTGGAAATCCTGTACCCCAAGCCCTGTCCGAACGCGAGCAGGAGGACCACCGCAATTGTTCCCCATGTAATCGCGAGGATGGTGAGGAACGCCCGCGTGCGCTGCGTTTTGAGGTCGAATAAAAATTCTTTTATCAGTTCAAGCCACATGCTCTACGACCTCAGGCAATCGACGACGTTAAGATTGGACGCGCGGCGGGCAGGCATAAATCCCGCCGCGATTCCAACAAGTGATAGGATGACCATGGTAATAAGGGCAACCTGCCACGAAAGTACCGGCGTTCCCACAAATTCTTTGATCGGGATATATTGGAGAAGCTGAATGATGCCGTACGCAAGACCGAAACCAATCGCCGAACCTATGAAGATGATAAAAAAAGTCTCCATGAAAAATTGAAAGAGGATATTCCGCCTGTTCGCGCCGACCGCGCGTTTGACCCCGATTTCCCTGATTCGTTCCTGCACGACAATGTACATAATATTTGCCACGCCGATTCCCCCGACCGCGAGCGTGAACGAGCCGATCATCCCCATGAAAATATTGAAACCGAGAAAGAAATAAAAAAGGAATTTATCCTGTTCCGTCGTATCCCATATCCACACGGCGTCCTTATCATCGGGATCGAATTTGTATTTTTTGCTCAACACCTGGCGGACTTGCGAATTTACCTCCTCCGATTTGGTCGGATCTTTTGGGATATAGATGATATTTCGCACATGGACAGCCCCAAATACCGAAGCATAGGTCGACGCTGGAATGAACACCCGGTCTTTATCGCGGCGGTTATAGGATGAGTTCTGCGTTTTTTTCACCATCACGCCAATGACGGTGAACGGCGTCTGCCCGATATAAATAACCTTTCCCACCGCCTGACCATCTCCAAAGAGATTATCTTTCACAGCATCGCCGATAAGAACGACGCGCTTTCGTTCCTGCATATCGAGGTCGTTGATAAATCTTCCTCCCGGAGCAGGGATAACGTTTCGCATCTCGCTGTAAACCGGGTAGACCCCGCCAACTGTTGTATTGAGGATATTTGTGCCGAGGTGGATCTGCGATTCGCCGGATGAATATTCCGGACAGATGGTTGCGATTCCCGATACCTGCGTGCCAAGGAGTTTCGCGTCGTCTTCGATGAAATTTACCGGCCTGCCGATGCCAAAACCCTGGTACGGTTTCGTCGTCCTTCCCGGGAACATGATGGCGATGCTTTCGCCGATGCCGTGGAAATCCTGCGAGAGTTGTTTTTTAAATCCCGCGCCGAATGCCAGCAGCACGATGATTGCAACCGTGCCCCAGATGATCCCGAAGACCGTCATCGCCGTGCGCAGCTTTTGTTCGCGCAGATCACGGATAAATTCTGATATAGTCGTGATGATGTTATTCAACGGAGATCAAGTGATAATGAATTAACGAGAATGCTTCGTTTAAAAAAAATCCTATTTCGCTCGATTGAGTCATGCTGAACTTGGTTCAGCATCTGTTTTAATTGATTTTTAGATCCTGAAACAAGTTCAGGATGACTAATTCTTCCTTTTTGGACAAACTCCAGTTGGTTTTGATTGTGAAACGGAATCCTATTGTTCGCCACGCTATTATAAAAATGCATCATCCTACTCAATCTTCTTGACCGGTTTTTCAAGGACAGAATCGCCCTCGGTTAAGCCGGCGATTATCTCGATATTTATCGCGTCGCTCAATCCTGTCTTAATAAATTTTTCAACTTCTTTGCCGGGACCCATTGCTAACTTCACGAAAGAAGAATCGTTGCGGAACGTAACGACGCGTTCCGGTATCATCAGGATATTTTCTTTTTGCTGGATGATGATGTTCGCGTTAGCTGAATACCCAGCCCTTAACGTAACCTTCGTTGCTTTCGGTATGAGTATTTCGATGGGAAATACCGTTGCATTTTCTTTCTTTTCAGCTTTGAGCGAAATTTTGGTCAGTACGCCGGTAACCGTGTCCTTCGGCAGCGCGCCGACCTTTATCTCGGCTTTCATTCCCTCTTTGAGTTTACCGACGTCGATTTCATCAACGGTTCCTTTGAACAGCAGGTTTTCCATGTTTGCCATCTTCATAAGGACTGTGCCTTCCTGGTAGGTCGTAAGGGGAGTAACCGGATCGCCGACCTCGACAGTTTTATTCAAGAGGAAACCATCGATAGGCGCATACACGATGGATTCAATTTCGGTATCGCCAAGGGTGACTTTGCCGCTTTCCATTAATGCCAGCGATTCCTTTGCTATCTTCAACCGCAGCTCGGCTTCTTCGGCGTTGCGCTGTGCGTCTTCATAATCTTTGGTGGAAATCAATTGTTTGTCCATCATCGCCTTCTGGCGCACCAGCTCTTTGTTGAGATTATTCACCTCCACCTGGGCAAGCTCGACCTGCCGTTTCGCGCCCGCGAGTTCGAGCGGCGTTGGATCGGGTTTCACCTCAAGGAGCGGCTGGCCCGCTTTTACGTATGAACCAACTTCTACGAAAATTTTTTTGACCACTCCGCCGACTTTTGATTTAACCGAGATTTCGTTTTGCGGCTCAATCGTGCCCACGGCAAGCGCTTTATCGACTATTTTCCCTTTCTGGACTTTTACCGGGGGAATTGCGCTATCGTTGGTTGCGTTCGATTTGTTATAAAAGAAAAAACCTATTGCTGCAACCACTATCAGTACGAGGGAGATTATAATTATTTTTTTCTTCATATTTGTCGCCTTTGTAATAAAACAAGGGATTGAAAAGGTACGGTCAATGTTGTGGATATTCGCTCAATACTATCAATTGTACGATACCAAATGTAAAAATGTTACAATCCGGTATTGATTAGACGGTCATAACATGAAAAAAGTTGCAAGGTTAAGCGCCGAAAAATGCTTGAATGAACTCTCTGGTTTTATATGCTCGCAACGCACGATTTCATATGACAAGGTAACCTTACAAATTTCGTTGATTGGTTCACGATAAGTATAAACGTCTCCCTCTTTGGTTTTTCGTGGAGCTGGGGGGTGGGCTTGTCCCGCAATTCTTTTATGCGGGAGGGTGGTCGTTTTGTTTTTTCATATAAATGTTATAACTCGATAGAAACGTCATGTTTTTACGCTCGATAGAAATGTCATGGTGGTGAAGGGAAAGATAGTGAATTATTTTTCAATTTCTGAGTTTTGATGTTGCGAGTGCGTTTTGCCCTACCGATCTGTAAACTCTT
>JBIOHP010000059.1:0-5243 GCA_044449065.1 Bacteroidota bacterium | reverse complement strand
TCCTCCATCTTGAATTTCATCCACCAGAGTTTTAACAACCTGACCTAGAACATTGTAAACGACCATGTGCACTTTAGACGCGGCAGGCAAACTATAATGTATTACGGTAACCGGATTGAAAGGGTTCGGGTAATTTTGTTCAAGAGAGTATTCTTTCGGCAAAACCATCTGTCTCTTTGCGTTCACATGGAGAATAAGTTGATCGTGAGCGTCGTTCACAATCACCGCCCCGTTTTCGCAGAGGGATAACAGCTTGGATCCTTTTTTTACGGAGACATCGAAACCTTCCATAAATTTGGAGGAATGATATTCGATCGAAAGCGGGTATTTAATATTACCCGATAATCGAATTGGATAATCGGCAAATTTATCGGATGGAATGAGTTCTAAATATCTCCCCGATGCAAAGCGAATATCAGATATGCCGGCAGGAGGTATGGGAGGCATTTCGTACCGGGAAAGATTCCCGGCGAGATTGGTTTCAACTTCGCCACTGTTTAATTCAAGTGTCTGCAAAATCACATCGGCATTTTTGAATATAATACTCGCTTTTTGTTCTGTTATAAGCGGAGGAAAAGGATTTTTGGATTGAGCACCTTGAACGATCAATAAACCATCCTGACTTGCCTTCACCCAATATCCCTGGTACGGTTTCAGAGTATCGGCGGGCTGATATCCCTGATTGTATGCAAAGAATTTTCCAGTAATAAAGGGAGGTACACTAGTAAGAGAGTAAATACTCAGGGGAATATTTGCCGCGCCGACTAAATTCCATCCTCCTTTAATCGAAAGGGTTTCAGGTAGAGGGCGCGGCGCACCTATACTTGCTGTATTGATATCCAAATCAAGATATTTCAACCAATACCCAATCCCCGGATTCATAAGGTCTGCAGATTTATATCCCGTTGATGGATCATACCAGTATGGGTATGATGAGACAAAGGGAATAACATCAGCGATATTTCCTGTTGTGAGTATCCCGGGAATAGAAAAGAGACGCCAGCGTGTTGATGATGTTTGCGGCAGCGTCGGATCATGAGAGATGAGAAGAAGCCACCTGATATTCCGGTTGGTGATGATCAGACTATCGGAGGTTTTCATGTTAGTTGTTGTACCAAGCGAATCAACAAAGGATACATCTCCGGAATATGAGGCATTCACATCATTATGATTCCAGCTGATGGTCATCGGATAATCACCGCCTTCATTGTAACCGGGGAGGAAGACCACAAGGTGGGTGTCTACCTGCGCCGGAGAATAAAAATTGCGCATATCCACCCATGATCCTTCTCCGAATTGGTTTGAAGTACGATGCGGGTCTTGAAATCGCGCGTCAAAAAAATGGTAGTACAGGGGATACGAGGTTGGAGGAAGTTCAGTTTCACCTTCCGAAAAATCGATATTGCTGGCGTTTGGATTTGTTCCCCAGATGCCGTAGGTTGCGCCCGCCCTGTTCCCCCAGTACAATTTTTGCATCACATTGTACGAGTTATCATGAACAATCATCAGGAGTTTTATACGAGACGGAACCTGGTGGACGGCAAAGTTGATTAATTGATAATTGTTTCCTAATGAATCGCCGCCCATCGCATAATGTTCCCACCATCTCGGATAAATCTGTTCACTATCCGGCTTTATGCTTGCGCTTACATATGTCAAACCACGATCAACCCTCTTAAACAGATAATTTCCTGCCACGTCCGTGACGGTCGAATCGGAATTTGCTCCGGTGATCTTCACCGTCCAATTGGCAAGCCCCGGTTCGCCGTAATCCTGTTCGCCGTTTTCGTTGATGTCGCGGAACAGTGTTCCGCTAATGCGATTCCAGGGCCTCGATAATCCGAACTGCACGTGAACAGTCTCCGGTGCGGTAGTAAAGGTATACAATGTTGGTCCGGTGATGACTACCTGAGGATCATAGGGTTTTTGAGGCGTTTGGCATGAGATTGTGTAAGAACCCGAATCGAGTCCTGAGTAGGCATACATTCCATTCGTATCCGAAAAAACACTCACCAGAACTTTTCCCGAGAGTGTGATCGGAAATTGAGATAATGGATGCGTTATGGTATCCTGATTCTCGTCAATGTTCCTATTCTTATAATAGATAAATCCGCTGATAGTATGCGGGGGATCAGGAGCGAGATCGATTTCACCGGGCAGTATTGGAGATATACAGTATTTACCTCCTGTAGTGGTAATCACGCCACGGATAACGTTAATATGGGCGCCGGGATGAGGAAGCGTATATGTTGAGGCGGGATTTCTATGCCCCGCAAGAGTGAACCAGCATGATAAATCAGTGGTGGAAATTATATTGCCTGCGCCATCAGTGATATCGAAGATTCCCCTGCCTGCGTCGAGAATAGCATGAACAGTAACATGGCGCAATTCCACAATTGATCCTTCATATTGTTCGGCTGTACTGAAATGGATATTCCCGCCAAGGTAAAAATCGGATACGTTTGATTGATAGACCGGCGTTGTCGTGTCGGATGATCCCAGAATTGAAATATGCATACAATTAAAAACTGTATTGCTCATGATATTTCCCGGCGGATCCTCCATCGGGAAACCGCTTATTGTTAGGAGGTCGCCTTTATGAACCGTTGGAAAAGTATTGAGAAGATTCAGATAGCCATCCATCCCCAGCCCTGTGACGTTATAATCGTTATAGATCGGGCTGTTATTATTATAGTAGAATATGTGCGCGATTATTGAATGCCATGGTTGGGAAACGTCTCCGGTGTCGCATACAATCATGGTTAAGCTGTCCTTTGTTAATATTCCCGGAGGAACGATACACCTCACAGTGAGGGTCAGGAGCGAATCTTCCTGATATGAGCGCTGTAAAGATGGCGAGCCATGTTTTTGCTGAGAATCGGCAATAAGGAGCGAGTCTTGATTAACCTGTTGAACTTTTTGAATAGTCGATGGCGTGCCTATGCCCGTAAACGACCAAACATCCGACCATTGGCTTCCGCCGATGGTGTAGCCGGCGCGCATCCTCCAATAATACATTTTGAATGGCAGCCAATATCCATAGTTAGAGAAAGTGTGACCAAGGGATTCTGCAGATGCGTAGCCCCTCAATGTGCCTTTGCCCTGTGCCACAGTGAGTGAATCATTTGCGAATTGCATCAGATATGTTGGAGTTTCCTGAGAACCGTCCTGATTCAATTTAATTGGATAGGGCTGCCAGTTGAAACGAATCCGGAGGGATTGATCATACCGCTTCATCTGTTCGGGATATGTCGATGCACCGTTTGCCGGCGAGATACGCACAAACGAAGGATACGGTTTTGGAGTAGCGGAGGAAGTGAATGACCACGTCGCAGACCACGGCGCTACGACTGCAACATTAAAAGCTGGTCGAGCGCGCCAATAATATTTCGTATTTAATTGGAAAGGAATTAAAATCTTTGCGGTATCGTTCGGCGAATAAACCTGGTCGACCACCATACCGCTGGTGAAGGTGGAATCTATACCAATTTGAACATGCATCGACGCTGTTCCAACCGAGCTATCCGGGAATATATAGTTAGGATAGCGATGCCAGCTAAACGGAAGAACATAGTTCGATTGAAGGTCCATCTCCAAATGCAAATCGGCGGATCCATTTGTCGGAGAGATAAGCGACGCGGGTTGGTCTACGGTGATTGTTTCTGTGGTGAATTTCGTGATTCCGGTATTATCGGTTTGTCCTCGCGTGCCGGCTGCAATAACGCGCCAATAATGGGATGTTCCTTTTTGAAGATTGTTGATAGTGATTGTTGTGTCGGTTATAAATGTATCAGCAACCATGGATGGGCAATTTAAGCCCAGGTTTTTAGAGAGCTGAAACCCATATTGAATAGAATCTCCGATGGTGCCTCCGGTATAGGAGTGCCATGAAAATACGACGCCGCCATCTGTAAGGACGTTTTGAGAATTATTCGGGGGCGTGATTAAACTCACTAATGGTCCGGGCCAATGCGAATCGCTTTTCCTGATAATAACACCTCCATCGCAAACCAACGTGGGGGTTGAATTGATGCCGCGGATACTGCCGCCTTTGAATTGTTCCTGGTCATGCCACGATTGTCCCCCGTCCGAGCTACTACAATACATGTTTCCGACAGCAGCATAAACATATGAATCTACCATTAAAATAGTTCCAACCGAATCTGAATTTCCCGGATTAGGTGGATAAGGATATTCATGCCAAGACATCCCCCAATCCCAGGAGGTACGATAGATTGATTCTCCGGTGGCGGTGTTTTTTTCAATAACCGCAAGATTATGATAGTTTCCATAGCAGACGGATAGGTATCTCGACTCCGGTGACATGTTCCATAGTCCCCAATGATATCCCCCGTCAGATGTACGGAGATATACCCCGTCCCATCCAACAATGATCCCGTTTTGTAGATCGGAACTAAAAGAGACTCCCGTGAGTCGGGAGGTAGTGTTGGAGGGAGTTGTGTGCCATGTATACCCGCCATCGCCGGAGAAAAGGATTGTGCCGCTATCGCCAACGGCAACAGCATTGTAATAAGGGATCCATACCACCGAGCGAAGTGTGGCTGTTACGCCACTTGGCATCCGAGTCCACGTCTGCCCGCCATTGCCCGTATGGAGAATCGTTCCACGTTCCCCGACGATTATGCCGTTCGTCTGATCCAGATAACTTATCGACAATAGATTTTCCGTTGTACCGCTCACTTGTGGTCCCCAGATTTGTCCCCCATAGGGTGAATAAAGGATCCTTCCGGAATCCCCAACAACGGTTATATTCAGCCACGGATCGGTTGTGACACCATTAAGATTTACGTGAACACCCGTGTTCTGGTATGTGAATGGCGGCAAATCACAGGGAGTTCCGGCTGAAACTTCGGAGTTTTTACCCTTCGAATAATTGTTTGTTCCAGGATAAGATGAAAGTTTGTTTCGCACTTGCGCATGCGTTAGTGTAGCGACATATAACATGAACACAAGGAGAAAATTGAAACGAATGCGATACGTGCATCTTTTCTCTTTCATTTGATAAGAACCATTTTTCGGATTTGTGTAAACGTTTTAGAAGGCTCATCCGCACGGGTTGCATCGAGCCGGTAAAAATAAAAGCCGCTCGATATATTCACCGCATTCCATATAGTTTCCCGGTATCCTCCATCTTGAATTTCATCCACCAGAGTTTTAACAACCTGACCTAGAACATTGTAAACGACCATGTGCACTTTAGACGCGGCAGGCAAACTATAATG
>JBIOHP010000058.1:0-7193 GCA_044449065.1 Bacteroidota bacterium | reverse complement strand
GGTTAACGAATATTTAATGTATGTATGTTTAAACAGAGGAAGTAATCTGTCATTGTAGTTTTTAAACTATTGTTATTATTGATGATAAGACATCCCCTTTCAATCGACGGTTGGAACTTTTTTATAACATAAGCTCTTCGCCTCTCTAAGAGGAGGATACGCAGAAATTATATTGGAACATCTACCTTTGGTACACCGGAATTTTCGATGCTCGCTGCATTTCTATGTTTATCAATATAATATCCCCAGGGAACCATCAACCATGTCAATAATGCGCTCCAGGCAAGAACTTTCTCGTTGGGCGGAGGTGCGCTCTTCATGCTGCCGATCCACATCAATACTAAAAATATGACAAGCGACCATAACGCTATTCGTCCCGCCCGATCTTTTGGCGCAGTAAAGCGGGCGTAAAGTATGACGCCAACAATGTAGAGTAATCCTTCAAGGATGATCGTTCCAGGGACAGAGTTCCATAATCCCAACCCAACAAAATAATGAAGGCCGGGACTTATCGGCATATCGGGCCGATGTGTTATGAAATCAAGCACCCAATGACTGAAAACGCCAAGTCCGAGAATCCACGCGCCGCGGGGATAGAGTTCGAGCAAATAATATATCCCAGCAAAGACAACCGACCAGCAGATTACCATGACAAGACTATGGGAAAAAGGATAATCATAAAAATCAAATGGCGAGAACGCGGTAATCCCGGGAGCGATACGAACATGCTCCAAACCGGTAAGAAGAAATATGGGCCAGAGTAAATCGAGTAATTGCACGGAGAGAAATAGCGTTCCTAAGGAGACTTGCGGCGCAAGTTTTTTAGATGCAAAACCGATAGCGTAATGACCGATAAACATGAATCTTTATCCTTGTAATTTTCAACTAAGACTGAGCGCGGGATGATGAAGATTACTATGTGAAAATATAAACCCTCCAGAGATAAGATACAAATATGTTTATTAGAAATGAACCGTCCCTTGCACAACTATTACGTTAGTCAATCATACCGTTATCATACATACCCGAAAGTTTTACATTCCCACTGTCATCGGTAGTGAACCGAAGTCGAAAATATTCAAGTTCATGAAACATGAACAAATTCTCCGTCATAGGAATCATTTTATACTTTGCTTTTCCTTTTCGCTGATAATACAGAGAGCCATTTTCGAACGTAATAGTGCGTTCTCCGTACACGCCTGCATATTTCTTCAAGGTGGATTCATTGGGTGTAACCGGATTGGCTTCGGCATTCAACTCGTCGATTGCCCAATCGAGCGATCTTTTTTGTTGTTCATCAACTGCCGATTCACGAATATTTTTCATCGCTTCAATCTGGGCAACCTCAAGAGCTTTATCTTGAGGAATTGCGACATCCGGTATTACTCCCGTCCCTTCCCAATTTTTATGAGTAATAGGATTAATCGCTTCTCCAATGGATACGGACATTGCAAAATTGCTATCGATAGGTACAAATTGATTATGATGAGCACCGCCTCCCGTAGTCTCGCCGATAATTGTAGCTCGTTTTGTGGTTTGCAGATCATAGGCAAATTCTTCCGCCGCTGAAAATGTTCGAGTGCTGGTAAGGACATAGACCGGGATCGTCGTTAACCGTTTTCCGGGTACGTATGCCGCTGTCCATGATTCCTCATTTTTAGTCGTATCACGGAAATAGCTTGAATTGATATGGAGTGTTGGGTTCAATAGATAAGAACATAGTAAATTTACCATGGCGCCATCGCCTCCTCCATTCGCTCGTACATCGATAATTAAAGCATCGGCATTGGAAAGAAAATTCATCGCGGCAACCGCTGTTTCTGATCCATATTGAACATCGGCAAACTGGTTAAGCTTGAGGTAACCGACATTTCCTTGAAGAATTTCCGTTTTGGCGAAACCATAATTCTGGCGCCGTCCGGAAAGAATATCCGGAGGGGGTTTTCGAGTTTGATCCGGCTCTTTACCCATGGCTATCAGTTCATGCGCCATCATTGGATCAAATACGACGTTCATATGCAAATCATGGCTCGTTTCGCGTATCTCTTTGGTGATAGTCTGCGCAAAATCCACTGGATTGGTAACATCATTAAATGCACCCTTATCAAACTTATTATTGAGGTCGGCAATCATTTTTTGAGCAACCACCGGATAAAGGTAATATTTATCGATGTTGCTGCAAATGGATTTTAGCAACTCAGATATTGCCGGTTGATTGAGAGTTAATTTCGGGCGTTCACTGCTGATAATAACTTGTGCGCGGATGAATCCCGGAAAAATCATCAACACTATAAATAATAAATATTTCATGTACCGATCTCCTCTAATCATACTATCAATAAGAAATTACGGAAGAATGGTTGATTTGTTGCATTACTATGCCGCACTTATTTTTTCACGAGTTTTCAAGGCGCTGATTGAAACTCCCTTTCACAACAACTTATCTTTAATGAGCGAAAGGGAGCGCATTCGAGCTCGTCAATCATGGTGGCGGATGAATCCCCGCGGTTCAACCTAAAGGATATTCGAAACTAAACGAGGATTAAGGAGAATTGCTACTTATTGAGCATAGTTGCCGATAACTCAGCGGGATTAGTTACACCGGCATATTTGGATTGTTTGTCTGGAGAATAATAAGACGCGCACACATCATTAAAGAATAATTCGGTCTTTGAAACCATCCCGCTAAGCTGAAACAGTTTTCGCGCCCGTTCAAGACCCGCCTTACCCATGTTCTGACGCAAGGCACCATTCTGACCGAGACGCACAATCGCTTCAGCGAGTTCTTCCATCGCGCGCGGAGGAACGAGAATTCCTGTTCGTTCATGTTCGATAATCTCCGGCAGGCTGCTTGTGAATGTGCCTATAACCGGTTTGCCGGCAGCCATCGCCTCCACGGCGGTATATCCGAATCCCTCCCAATAGGAAGGCATCACTAAAAAATCAATCCCATGTAAAAACGCAGGAATATCGGAACGAAACCCTAATAGAAAAATGTGTGCTTTAAGATTATTGTCGCTGACAAAATTATCTATCATTGTATGGAGATTTCCATCGCCCGCGAACACAAATTTTAGGCGAGACTCTTTTTCAACGGCTATTTTGATGGAACGTAAGAGCGTCGGTATTCCCTTCTGCTCATCTAATCTTCCGACAAACCCGGCGATACAATCATCCTTTGTTAAATGAAGTTCCTTCCGCAAGTTGACTCCGATATCGGGTTGATAGAGTTCGGTGTCAATCCCCTTCCACACGATCTCGATCTTTTGATCTCGTAGCCAGGGTGCGCTTACCAAAAGCGAATTATAAGTGGCGTACGAATTTACCATGATCCCGGATGCGAGCCGGCGATAAAACAACTTGTTTATAAATGTATCTTTAATCGGAAGATCAACCTCCCTGCTGATGGTAACCGGAATTTTTGCCAGTAATGCCGCCAGGCTGCAAAGGCGAAACTCCTTTTCCATATTTGTACAAACAAGCTCGATCTTTTTCGATCTGATAAGATGATACAATTTTGAGATCGTAAAAAGATCAAAATCACCGGAGATCTTTATTCCTACAGTCTCCACATCCAAACCGATCAAAGCATTAAACAACAAACTTTGCTGTTGACAAACAACAACAATACGATGACCACGACTGAGGAGGGATTCACATATTTGTTTTAACCACACTTCACCGCCCCCCCACGTTCTCGAGGAGCTCACAAACAAAATATTCATGGTCTAACGCGGCCCAAATACCAATCCTGTAACTGTGAATTTATTGTCGGAGAAAATTAGTGTCATTCGTTACAATTTAAATATACCGGTCGATCGGAACGAGTATGATAATAATCGCAATAACCGGTCATTTTTATAAGTTAACCAGTTTTCCGATAACTATCAATGCAATAGGAAAGCTGCCTTCATCGTAAAATAGAGAGTGTCTTTTACCGGAATCATGAGGAGCGAAGGTCGTTCAAGATTAAATCCTGATAAGGTGATATCAAATTTACCCTGAACGTTGAGAGAATCTGTGGTCCACTGTGAAGAACCAAGCATGGTGATGTCCTTTGTAACGCCGTGAAACGTCAACTTGCCGGTAACGGATAAGGAATCGGATGATTGAACGATGTTCGTCGATGAAAATGACACATCGGGATATGTAATGGCGTCGACCACTTCCATCGCATGAGAGTCTCGATTGGAGTTGCCGCTGTCGAATGTGGTAACATCCACCTGAGCGGAAACATTTTTTATTTCTTTTTTGGCGGGATCAATGTCCGCTTTGAATAACACTTCTTTACTCGTTGCTATCATCTCATGAAGCGGATGAACGATCCGATACGTGACCGGTGATTGTTCTTTTATTGCTTCCACAGATTTAAGTTGAGCGGAGGCGTAGGAAACGAACATGTATACCATCATCATACTCGCGAAAAATATTTTTATCATCTCAACTAATTCCTTAAAATGTTACTATAATCATCGATGCAGCCATTGCGGCAGTTGTGACATACGCTGAAATCTGATGGATATGCGCTTTTTGATCATACGTTTTATGTTTTATCATGCTGCCCAGGATGGGAGTCAGAACCATACCCGTGAAATGAACCCATGCTAAAGTTTTGTGGATAGTCGTTGTGCTAACTTCATCACGCCGTATCAGCGGAGGCGGAGATAGAATCGATAACATAGCGGTACCCGAATATGTTATGATACTCGCAGTAACTGCTAATTGATGATTTGATCGGTATCCCGGATTGCCATCCAGGATCAACTGACCGAAATAACAGGCAGAGATCATCGATCCAAGCGCCAGGAATCCGCCGATTTGATGAGCGGTGAGCATCGTCCGCCGCACGCCAAGCTCATGTTTTCGAGTTTCCGGTGTGAGATCTGAGGTTATGCCGACTTTTCGGAACAAACCGTTCTCACCCCATAATCCGCGTTCCATGAAACTAATTTTATCCGGGAGTAATTTTCGCGCAGCAGGATGCGGCGTCGAATCGGTTTTTGCAGAATCCCTTGCCGTAAATGCCACATGCAAGAAATCGTCCTCTCCGGCGAATTCCGGAGCGTTCACAAGGTATGGATATTCTTCGGGTAAAATAAAACTATACATTGCCGAATTTAATGGCAAGTAGTTCCCATCATTATCAATATGATACGATAAACTCTGCTGGGTCCTCGCGGGCAAGAAACCGGCTAAACTAATAAACGCGACGATAAAAAAATATTTCATCATATTTTTTCTTTCAAGGTAAGGTATTTATCCGTGAATTATTCAATGAAGGCATATAAATTTAATATATGTAAAATAATCCACACACAAAAACCTCAACGTAGAGAAATGTGTGTGAAAATTTCAGGAATAAACACGCAAGGAGTTTCCCGTCAGGGATGTATTATACCGCGCGAGAGGGCTGCCCGCGGGCCCGTTTAACACAGACCCATCAGTTCTGAACGCAGAACCATGGCTGGGGCAATAAAATCGATTGTTGGCAACATCGAAGATCACACTGGCGCCGGCATGTGTGCAAGCAGAACTAACTGCAACGTAAGTTCCAGACCCCGTCCTCGCAATTATGATTCCATTGTTGTATTGGTACCCGCCGTTGTTTTTCAACGCATTATTCGCGGGATCAGCAAGGTTGAGGGTAAAATCTACATTAGTGGGAGCGCTTGGGATATTATCCAGCGGCTTGCAACCATCTAAACATGATCCGCAAGCAATAGCAGCCGCCCCGAGTCCGAGCACCGATAAAAATTCTTTTCTTTTCAATGTATTATCCTCGTAGTATGTAGCAATAGTGATTTATGGTTTCAGTAGTATCAACTATGTTAGTTCGAGGATAATTCCTTTCCTGCTAAATGTAATTTTACCCAGACGTCTAACTGTTCAACCTGTTGCCGTGGACCGGAACCCGGGCCGCCGCCACCTCCGCGTCTCCCGCCGCCCATCCTGCCTCCACCACCGCGTCCGAAACCGCCGCCTCCGCGTCCGCCACCGAATCCGCCGCGTCCGCCACCGAATCCGCCGCGTCCACCTTCGCCGCCTTCACCTTCTGATCCGGCAGCACGGGGCGTCACTTCTTCACCGCTTCCTTTCGTATCAAATCCGACCCCGATTACTGAACCTGTTTTTGTTCCGATCCCGAACGGATGGACGTTGTCGGTTAAGGGAACCTTAAGTTCATAAACAAATGTATCGGCTGATGGTTGGAATTTTGCTTCGATCCCTCCTGTCTCGGCAAGTGTCATCCTGTGGTGTTCTTTTTCTCCTTGATATATTTCCAACTCGTCGGGAGCATCAATGGTTCGTTCCTTTCTATTCATGGATACTCCCGAGTCGCGATCCTCATTGCCGCCTCCGGGTGGAACCACGCCACCCATTCCCAGCGGATATCGGATCCCAAATTTTTTTTCTTTTCCGCCATCCCGGTCAAACCAAAATGTTATCCCCCTCCGCATAATTTGTCGTTCTATTCCACGGTTTGTTGTGATGATACTGATATAGAGAAAATCATCATCATTGCATACGCCTACCGATGTTTGTTTATCGTCTGTCAATGTGATGAGAGAATCGCTCCATTCAGTGTTTTTACCATCTATGATAATATCACGGTTGCGCCATCTGCTGGTATATTCTTTGTCGCCGCAACCGATTAATGGAGAAAGAAGAGATAGAAAAATTAAGAGGGCAGAAATATGATGCTCCCTATGCATCACCACTTCCCGGCATTTTCCATGGGTCATTTTTTCGTTCTATTCCAAAATTATTTATGAGTAAAGAAATCGCGATCTAAAGGTTTAGATTCAAAATATTCAAATTCGTTTAATCTTCTTCTCCTTATTTTTATAACAAGCATAGATTTTATTTCATGCAAATGGATTAAATGCTATGAATATCGATAATTCGAGTGGTTTAATACTTTTCAAGTCTCAATAGAATTAAACTATTACTGGAAGAGATTATGTATTTTGAATAAAAACTGCGTTTTCGATCTTCAAAAAAATAATTCGTGGGAGGGTTTAATCATTCCAATCTGTTATTTCTTTTGAAATTTTTTATTATCTAAATGAAACCTTATTCTCCAATTTTGCGTTTTACCCGTAGCCATAAAGGATGTCGGGTTTAAGCTTACTCTTTATTTGAGTTCAATTACTAAAAATTTATAAAAGCTTTATATTAAGTAAAAGTATAAG
>JBIOHP010000057.1:0-7327 GCA_044449065.1 Bacteroidota bacterium | reverse complement strand
TCGGTACACCATATAGCTTCAGTGGTGTTAATCAAGACGGGATAGATTGTTCTGGTTTCACAGTAAAGATATTCGCACTAATCGGAAAAATACTTCCTCATTCAACGGTGGAACAATATCGGATGACCAATCCCATCACAGAAGGGAATCGGAGTTTCGGCGATCTTATTTTTTTCAACACGTCGAGTGAATTGCCGTCGCACGTCGGGATTTACCTTGGGGGGGAGTATTTCGCTCATGCAAGTGTCTCATCGGGCGTTATCATTTCTTCGCTTGAGAGTTCGTATTATAAACGGAGGTATGTGGGTGTGAGGCGTGTTCCATAATGCATTGTTTTTATTATCCACTTTCTCTATATTTGTTTTAATAATTTTATAAGGAAAATATTTGTCCGTTTTACCGATATATCTTTATGGAACCGACATCCTTCGGAAAAAGGCAAAATCCGTTCAAAATGTCAATGATGAAATTATCAAACTTATCATAGATATGTTTGAAACGATGCATAAAGCACAGGGAATCGGATTAGCAGCAACTCAGGTGGGTAGTCTTGATCGTGTGATTGTAATCGACGTATCCGATCTCGAAGATATGAAACACATAAAACCGTTAACCCTGATCAATCCCGAAGTTGTCAACGGAATCGGGAAAGTATCTCTCGAAGAAGGCTGTCTTAGCATCCCGGACATCCGCGATGAAGTGGATCGTGATGAGAAAATTGTTGTCCGTTTCAGAGATACCAATTTTAAAGAGACAGAATTGGAAGCCGATGGTGTACTTGCCCGGGTTATTCTTCACGAGATCGATCATTTGAACGGGGTGCTTTTTCTCGATTATCTTCCAAAAGAAAAATTGAAACTACACAAAGATAAATTAAAACAAATTCAACACGGTGAAATTGAAGTTTCGTATCCGGTTATTCCAGTTCAACAAGTCGTAAAATCCAAATAATTGGATGTTATTCAGAATAATAGTGATGAGCGACCGGAAATTTCATACCAATCAACCGTCCTTCACCTTCAAATTCTTAAAATCAGTTGCGGATATCTGGTCATTAAGTTTGAATAATTATACTGATCGATGAAAATTGTATTCATGGGAACGGCGGAATTTGGATTACCCACACTTAACATTCTAGTTGAAAACGGATACGCTCCTATAAGTATTGTTACGGGTCCCGATAAACATGCAGGCCGTGGACAAAAGATTTATTTTTCTCCAATTAAAAAATTTGCTCTCGACCATCGAATACCGCTGTTCCAGCCCGAACGTTTAAAAGATCCCTTCTTCATTCGATCTCTTATTGATTTGCACCCTGATCTCATTATTGTCATCGCATTTCGAATATTACCCGCGGAGGTTATTCAGATTCCTACGATAGGCTCATTCAACCTCCATGCATCGCTACTGCCAAAATATCGAGGAGCAGCTCCTATTCAATGGGCTATTATTAATGGGGAATCAGAAACGGGAGTAACCACATTCTTCCTGGAGGAAAAGGTCGATATGGGAAATATAATTATTCAAGAACGCCTCCTGATCGGCAGTGATGAAACTGCCGGTGAAGTCCATAATCGGCTTGCAGAACTTGGAGCTTCGGTTGTCCTCAAAACTATTACCGTAATCGAAAGGGGAGAAGTTCACCGAAGCGTACAGGATGATGCTCTCGCAACACCCGCTCCAAAGATATTCAAGGAGCACGGCAGAATTGATTGGTCTAAAAGTGCCATTGATATACATAATTTTATCAGGGGTTTATCCCCGCGTCCTGGTGCATATACTTTCCACAAGGAAATTTTAATAAAGGTTTATCGGTCCAGAGTCGTCTCCATCGATTCTTCCAATCCTACCGGGGAAATCATTAAGAGTGATTCTGTCATTTATGTCTCCACAGGTGACGGGATGATTGAACTTATTGAATTACAGCAGGAAGGGAAAAAAATTCTGAACAGCTCAGAATTTTTAAGAGGGTACAAGATTAAAGAGGGAGAGAGATTGGATTGACTGCATCAAATATCTGCAAATGTTGAAATGGACTGACCGTAGCTCAACAATTATGAAGATGATGGATTACGTTTCTTCCGATTTGTTTCATTTACTTTTCCTCAAATTTCCATTATATTGTTTGTAAGCATGGAAGATAACGAACCAAATAAGGTCACTCAACGAATCAAAACGGGGGAAAACGCTAATCTGCTAAGGGAAATACTTGGTATCCTCTTTCTATCTTTTTTATTAGGTTTTTCTTTTAACGCATTTTCATCCAAAGGTATACCCCTAATCCGGGTTGCACCAATGAAACATACTATTGCCGATTCCGAATTGTTCGGCCAACTCAAACCATCTCCAAAACAACCTCCTGTTGCAACAGATACTGTTGTAGATAGTGTAACCAATAAAAAAATACCAGTTTTTGCCCCGCTGCAAAAGAAAGCTCTCGCAAACCCTGACTCGGTGTCCAAACTATTTCCGAAGAAAAATATCGCCTATTCGGTGGTCAATTTAGACCAGATCAGAAAATTACTAGCCGAGCACCGGGGAGTGTTTCTGGATGCCCGCGGGGCGGATGAATTTGCTGAGGGACATATTATTGGATCACGAAATATTCCTTACCTCGATGTTGATAAACATTTTGAAGAAATTATGAATATACCGCAGGATACGTTAGTGGTCATTTACTGCAATGGTCCTGAGTGTCATCTTGGCAGGGGATTGGCCGATTTTATGAACAAGATGGAATTCAAACATATCTATCTTTATGACGACGGTTGGGATGGTTGGGAAAAAGCGAAAATGCCTTTTGAGGGAACCAAGACAAAACCATAATGGCAAGTATTTTTGGAAATAAATATTTAACGATAGGATCTCGCCTCATCTTGGGTTTAGTATTTGTTGCCGCGAGCATTGAAAAGATTGCATTGCCGGAAGGATTCGCGGTATCGGTAGAAGGATATCAGATTATTCCGTTTGGACTTGTGAATATTTTTGCCATCATACTTCCATGGTTGGAGTTGATTTGTGGAATATTCATTATGGCCGGTATTTGTATCCGTTCCTCAGCAGTTATATTATCGAGTCTCCTCCTGATTTTTATTGTTGGTATTTTTCTCGCTCTGGCGAGGAATCTCAACATCGATTGCGGATGTTTCGGATCAACCCACGCATCCCCAATCGGTTTAGCCAAGTTGTTGGAGGACGCAGGTCTTTTAATCCTTTCAATTCAATTAACAGTTTTTCCTTCGTCAGCATTCGCACTATCAAATATCCGGAAGTCTTAGTCGTAAACGGATTATGATCGTGCTCTGAAAAGAAGGATTGTTCCTGCAGCAAATAATATTGCGGAGAACAAAAATCCGGCATTTGACGAAATGTTCGTCCAGAGAAGTCCCACTATGACACTCGAGATAAAATCGCCTAAACCGTTCACTGTTGCAAGTATACCGAAACCAGTACCTCGTAGATGTGATGGAATCAGGTCCGCCGCAATCGCTCTTTCGAGGGAATCTTCAATTGCAATATACATTCCAGCAATTACAAACAGAATCGCTAAATACCAATAATGAGTTATTGGTAAAAGAAATCCAATACACATTAGGATAGCCAAGCTATATCCGAGAACGAGAATAAACCGTTTTCCAAATCGATCCCCCAGTACTCCCGCCGGATATGAAATCACCGCATAAACGATGTTGTGTACAATATAAAGTGAAACCGCTATTGCACTGGCATTTTGTACGCTATCTCCTGAAAATATTTGAGATGCCCGTAAGATAAGCAAGGTATGGGAAAAATCTCCCATGCCGAAGACAGCTACTGCCAATAAGAATTTTTTAAAATTTAGTGGTAATTCTTTTAAACTAAAGTGGAAACGATTCGATGCATGGTCAATCGTTCTAGGTTGCTCTCTGACCAGGAATGCAAAAGAAAGCGTTGCCAGCATACCCGGTATAAGGGTCAAAAGGAAAATTGTCCGAAAAGAAGAAAAGGTGATTAACCATAACGCGGTGATTGGACCCAAAACGGCTCCGAGGGTATCCATGGCTCTATCAAACCCAAATGCCTTCCCGCGTGCATCGGTAGGGATGGCGTCGGTTAAAATTGCATCTCGAATAGGACCGCGAATCCCTCTTCCAAACCATGCAGTCGTTCTGCTTCCCAAAACGAAGAACCAATTGAGCGCGAATGAGAACGAGCCAGTTCCAACTGCGGTCAAGGCGTAGCCAACCACTGCTATCGGTTTTCGTTTTCGTAATCTGTCGCTATACCAGCCCGAAGCAAGTTTTGAAAAACTTGATATCGCGTCTGATGCACCCTCGATTATGCCTAATGCGGCCGGAGCCGTTCCCATCGTTGCAAGAAACATCGGCAGGATGGAGGTGGCCGCTTCGTGACTCAGATCCGATAATAAACTTGTAAGTCCTATTCCGAACACGACCTTGGTTAACCATCGCTTAATTGATTTCGGAATGCTCATCCTGTCAATATTTCTAATCCTGTTAAAAAGTTATTTCTGCGCGTAAACCGTAGGGAAGAGGATAGATTGATACTGACTGATCGCTTGAATGTTCATGAAGATGTGAAACCGTCACCCCCATAAATGTTCCCACCACAGCACCAAGAAATGTATCAGACAGCCAATGTTGATCATTATAGACTCGCGAGAGTGCAGTAATTGAGGCGAGCGAGTATAATCCAACGGTGGCATAAGGATTTTTAATTTTTTCAGAGAGAACTGATGATACAGCAAAGGCAACGGTAGAATGACCCGACGGCAATGAAGTATATTCTGTCGCAGTCGTTATTGGTCGGAATTTATGTGGACCATCTTCGGTGTAAGGTCTGCTTCTGCCCAATAGGATCTTGCCAATGCTTGTCGCCGCGCCTGCAAATCCAAGCGCTTCAACAAGATGTAATCCTGTTTCGCGTACTTCCTCATTTTTTAATAATAATCCGCCCATATATATCGTTACAGTTATGGGGGCGATGTAGAGTGCATTCCCGTATGCATTACCCACTTGAGAAACGGCATCGTTAAAATTTGATTGATTACGCAAGGCAAGGTTTCGCGCGTTTTCATCGGTAGTCATAAGCAGAATCGTACCCCCGATTACTGCTCCGGTTGTTATCCATTCATTATCACTAAAATGAAGAGGGGAGAGAACAATCGCTTTACCATCTGATAGTACCGTTCTTGCATCTGATATTAATGTTTCTCCGACTGTGTATTCTTTTAAATTATTTTGACCTAAAAGTTTGGTTGGGAAACTTGATGCGAGTGCAAAGAAGAAGATTGTGTAAATAAATAATGTAGTAAAAAATTTAGGTCTCATGGATATACTTGGTTATCTCAACATACTCGATATTCACCATACCTCCACACTCTGTTGCTTCAAATAATTCATCAATGGTTTTACGAAAATTTTCAATTTTTCCCTCAGTATCAACAATTTTCACACCGATGGGGAAATCTTTGAATAAGTGCAATATATTTGCTACCAAGAAAAACGATTAAGTATATATCCACGAAAATTGATTTTCATGAACAGTGATCAACGTATTACAATTTCGAATAAACATTCCCTATCGCGGCCTCAAGCGTGTTATGCATAAGCATGGCGATAGTCATCGGGCCGACGCCTCCCGGAACGGGGGTAATCGCCTTTGCTTTTTGGATTACGGATTCGAAGTGGACATCACCGGTGAGTTTGTAGCCGGTTTTTGAAGATGGATCCGAAATACGATTTGTGCCTACATCGATAACCACAACACCTTCTTTTACCATATCGGCGGTGATACACTCTGCTTTTCCCATTGCCGCAATCAGAATGTCTGCTTGTCGAGTGTAGGTTGAAATATTAGCTGCACCTGTGTGGGCAATGGTTACAACGGCGTTTGCTCCATGCTGTTTCTGAAGTAGTATATTCGCAATCGGTTTGCCGACGATATTGCTTCTTCCAAGGACGACAACATGCTTGCCAGCTGGATCATTGCCGCTACGGATCAATAATTCCTGAATTCCAAGGGGTGTACATGGTTTGAGGCAGGGCTGGCCGATAATTAATCTACCTACATTTATAGGGTGGAATCCGTCCACATCTTTTCGATAATCGATGGCAAGTAATACACGATGTTCATTAATATGCCTGGGTAGGGGGAGTTGAATAAGAATTCCGTGAACCATTGGGTTTTCGTTAAGGCTTTTTATTAGGTCCAGTAATAAGGTTTCAGAAACCGTTTCCGAAAATCGTTCAGTGATTGAATAAAACCCCATCTCTTCACATGCTTTGCCTTTCATTCTAACATAAGATTGGGAAGCTGGATTTTCACCGACGAGAACAAATGCCAATCCCGGAACAATCTGTAATCTTCTTTTGAGGTCTTCGGTATCAAGACGAACACGTTCTTTTATTTCAGCCGCTATTTTTTTCCCGTCAATGATTTTGGCGTTCATGTTCTCCTTTTACGATGTTAAATTAAAATTCCGGGAACATAAAGCTTTCGAATTCGATCGCTTTTCCCGTTTCAGAATCAACTTTCAGATATGTACCTGCAAGTCTCACATCGAATGATGCCATTTCATATTTATATGGAGTTTGATGAATAAATCGACGAATTGCAATTTCCTTTTTTAATCCAATTACTGAATCATAGGGACCTGTCATTCCAACATCTGTAATATATGCTGTTCCCTGCGGAAGTATCCTTGCATCGGACGTCTGAATGTGTGTATGTGTACCCACCAAGGCACTAATTCTTCCATCCAAATACCATCCAAGAGCCATTTTTTCCGCAGTAGCCTCAGCATGCATATCGATAAAAATGATATTTGTTTGCTGATGGATTTTTTCTATAGCCCAGTCAGCTTTTTTGAATGGGCAATCGATCGGTTGCATATAAACTCTTCCTTGCAGATTCAAAACTCCTACTTTACCTTTTTCTCCTAAATCATAGACGACGAATCCATTGCCTGGATTGTCGGATGGATAATTTAACGGACGAAGAACATTTCGATTACTGGCGAGAAGTTTACGGGCATGCCAATTATCCCATAGATGGTTCCCGCCTGTGATAACATGTATGCCAAGTCCAAATAACTTGTGGGCTCCCTCTTCGTTAATGCCCTTTCCATCGATTAAATTTTCTCCATTAGCAATACAAAAATCAATATTATATTTTTGGATATAATTTTTTAGGACAGTCTCAACAAGTTGAAACCCCGGAGTTCCGACTATGTCGCCGATGAATAATACTTTGACCATAAATCATATATCACATAACATGTAGCACGTAGCATCGGTTGTTGCGTGCTATGTGCTATGTGTTGCGT
>JBIOHP010000056.1:0-7710 GCA_044449065.1 Bacteroidota bacterium | reverse complement strand
CTCCCTTACAGTATGGGTACGGTCATTGAAGTGAACCCCTAATCCTGGACAGCTAAAAGGGTAGTGAAGGTGCAAACCCCAAGTAAAAGCTCCTATCCCGATTCATCATGAGGAAATGAGGGTTTGAAAGAGTGAACCCTTTGTCCAATGGCCTGTACCCGATAATGGAATTAAAAGTTCGTTGAATCAGGAAAAAATTTAAAATCATATAGTCTGCCCTTTTGTCAACACTCGAAAACTTAAAATCCTCAATAATCCTCATATTTTACATTAAATTACGTTAATTTGGTTATAGATGATTGGTTTTCTGCCATTTTTTCCGTATTATGATATGATAAATTGGGATACTATATATTTAAATATGGATGTATCCTCGCAAATTAGATTTTGGATCCCTGATTAGGTAGGGAATATGATTATTTTCGTTATAGATGACTGTTACACCGATACATAAAAAGCGCGTTTACATTGAAACGTACGGTTGCCAGATGAATGTCGCCGATTCGGAAGTCGTTTCCAGTCTCATTGCAGATGATGGATACGAGATCATCTCCGACATGGAATCTGCCGATGTAATATTGGTGAACACGTGCAGCGTACGGGAGAATGCCGAGCAAAGGATATACGGTCGGCTCGGCGAATTCAAACGGCGAAAATTAGAAAAACCCGGCGTGGTAATCGGCGTGCTGGGTTGCATGGCGGAACGGCTGCGAATAAAATTGAACGGCGAGAAAGCGCAAGGGGTGGGACAATCGGTCGATATTATTGTGGGACCGGATGAGTATCGCAAAGTCCCCGAACTGATTGCAAACGCGCTTCAGGGAGAGAAGGGGATCGCTGTTCAGCTTTCGCGCGTTGAAACGTACGATGATATAATCCCCCTCCGCACCGACGGGATTTGCGCATGGCTTTCAATCATGAGGGGATGCGATAAATTTTGTTCATTTTGCGTGGTTCCATTTACGAGGGGACGTGAACGCAGCCGTACGCTCCATAGCGTTGTAAAAGAAGTCGAACAACTTTCCGCGCGAGGATTTAAAGAAGTAACCCTCCTCGGTCAAAATGTAAATTCCTATCGCGACGGCAATCATGACTTTGCAGATCTTATGCATGAGGTAGCGCTTGTTGATCGGAACATGCGGATACGATTTATGACCTCACACCCGCAGGATATGTCGGATAAACTGATACAAACAATCGCCGATAATTCGAATATCTGCAATTTCATTCATCTGCCGGTGCAATCGGGATCGGATAGGATTCTCGACCTGATGAATCGCACTTACGATAGCGGTGCATACCGACAACTAGTTAACAAGATCAGAACTGCGATTCCTGATGTCGCATTATCCACAGATATTATTGCGGGATTTCCGACCGAAACCGACGCCGATCATCGGAAAACGGTTGAGTTACTGAAAGAAATAAAATTCGACGGCGCGTATATGTTTAAATATTCCCCCCGCGAAAACACTCCAGCATTCAAAATGACGGATGATATTGATGAAGAGACCAAATCTGCCCGCATTAACGAAATTGTCCAACTTCAAACCGAAATTTCTTTTAATAAAAACCAGGGGCATATCGGCTCAACATTCGAAGTTTTGGTGGAAGGTGAGAGCAAAAAATCCAAGGATGAATGGTCCGGCAGAACGGATGGACACAAAGCCATCATTTTCCCAAAAGGCGATTTTGGATCCGGTGATTATATATCCGTAAAAATCAACCGCGCAAACTCGGCGACGCTTTTCGGAACAGTTGTATCGGTAAAAGCCGCAAAAACTATGAGCCGAAACTTAAAATCTGCCGCTGTTGCATGATGATAGTTTTTTCAAATCTTAATAGATATATTCAGGTCTCCACAAAACTCATCGTAATTCTGTCCTTGTATATTCCGTTTATATCATATTCGTCCGCAAGACCGGATGATGATATCAGAACTTACATCAATAAACTTAATAACGGAAAAGTGGAAGAGGTAAAACAAGTTCTTCCACAGTTAATAACGCAATACCAGGATACACCCGAATTGATTTATCTGCAGGGGCGGCTGACTTCGAACGGACCCGAAGCCGCAAAATATTATCAGATGGTTTTGGATAACTTTCCGCAGAGCGAGTGGGCGGATAAATCGCTCTACCATCTTTATCAATATCACTATGCTACTGGATCATACGAGACTGCCCGCAATGAACTCTCCCGGTTGAAAAAAGATTATCCATCATCCACAATGCTCGCCGAGGCGGGAAATATTCCCATTCCCGTTGAACGTATTGAAACAGATAAGAAGGTAGATACCAGATCTTCATCGCAACATCCATATTCAGATAATGCAACGAGAACTTCCTCAGCAAACCCAGATTTCATGAACGGGGAAACAGGTCATTCTACTCTATCCGGGAAATATGCGCTTCAGGTTGGAGCGTTCTCCACGGCTGCAAATGCCGCAAAACAGAAAACATTTTTCGATAAATTAGGATACACAGTCGAAATTACAAGCAAGGTGATGTTCAACAAAGGGTTGTACTGTGTCTGGGTCGGAGCGTATAAATCTTCGCAGGACGCCAGGCATGACGGCGACAAAATCCGGAAGAAATATAAAATCAGTTCGATGGTGATTGTGAGATAATTCCGGCATGGATAGAAAAGCATTTCAAACGGAATACGGGATAATCGGCGAGTCGGTAGAGATACGCGAGATCGTGGATGTAATTCAGCAAGTTGCCCCAACCGACTTAACCGTCCTCATAACAGGAGAAAGCGGCTCCGGCAAAGAAGTAATCGCAAAAGCTATCCACCGTTCAAGCAGGCGCTCGGCAAAACCGATCATCTCGGTCAATGCCGGAGCAATCCCTGAGGGAATTATTGAGAGCGAGTTGTTCGGGCATGAAAAAGGATCGTTTACCGGCGCTTCAGAAACACGCAAGGGATACTTTGAGCTTGCCGATAACGGGACGATCTTCCTCGATGAAATCGGAGAGCTGCCGGTTGGCACGCAGGTTAAATTTCTCCGTGTGCTCGAAAATGGGGAATACATGCGCGTCGGTTCAGCCGTTCCCCGGAAAGTCGATGTGCGCGTGATCGCGGCGACCAACAAGAATCTTGAAACTGAAGTGCGCAATGGAAATTTCCGGGAAGATCTTTTCTTCCGCCTGCGTTCGATCAATATCCGCATTCCCGCCCTGCGGGAACGGAAGGAGGATATTCCTCTCTTCATCGACGCGTTTGCGAAGCAATCAGCCGAGAAAAATCATTTCACCTACCAGGGCGTCACCGATGAAGCTCTCGAGATGATGAAAACGTATCACTGGCCCGGCAATGTCCGCGAATTGCGCAATGTTATTGAAAGCATGATGGTAATCGAGGGAGGAAAACTCATCGACGCGAACAGCGTACGGAAATATTTGAAAGAATTCCGCAATGATAACGGAAGCTACCTCCCCGTCTCGACGCGGAAATCCTCCGAACAGGTTGAGCGCGAGCTGATTTACCGCGCGCTGCTGGAGGTGAAGAATGATCTCCTCGATATCAAGAAGCTGCTCCTTAGGCCGATTGTTCCCGCACAGCAGCCATCCACGCCTGCAACGTATGTTGAAGCGGATGTTGCGACGGAAAATAACGAACAGGAATCAAGGAAAGATCAGGTTGTGCCGCTTGATGAAATGGAAAAACGAATGATCGCCCAGGCGCTGGAAAAATTTCACGGCAACCGCAGGCAGGCGGCAGAATTATTGAACATCAGCGAACGCACATTGTACCGTAAAATAAAAGAATATGGGCTTCTTCAAAGTTAAACAGCGGCCATATTACTCACGAAGACGCATAACGAATGCTGGTTATCTCATCCTGAATATTGTGATGGCTCTTGCTCTGAACGGGTGTTATTCTTTCAACGGCGCTTCGGTGCCTCCGCATTTGAAAACCATCGCGATACCATTGTTTGACGATCAGAGCGGATCGGGTGAACCGGGTTTGAGAGAAAAGATCACGAACAGTCTCGTCGATCGGTTTAACCGCGATAATAATCTGCAGGTTGCCGATAAAACGCATTCTGATTCAATACTGGAAGGCGTGATCAACGCGATGCCGGACGCTCCTGCCGTTGTTACGGCGGGCGAGAACGTCACCAAGCGGCGCATCACGGTTAATGTAACCGTAAAATTCCAGGATATGAAATTGAAGAAAAAAGTTTGGGAAAAACAATTCTCCAATTTTGGAGATTATCAGGCAGGATCGGATATATCCCTGCGCACGGCGGCAATAGACGCTGCGATCTCAAAAATAACGGAAGATATCGTGCTTGAGACCGTCTCAGGCTGGTAAATTAATGATTCTATAACAATAGAAGAAAGTTACATACACATGCAGGACATGATCATAGGAGTTTACTTTTTTTCGTTGTCCATTCTTTTCCTGTTCGGATCCAGCGGATTTGTGATGATTTATTATTATATCAAAAATAAAAATAAACGCGTTGAACCCGCGCCCCCGCTGACCGAATATCCTCTTGTGACAATCCAATTGCCGGTCTACAACGAAGTATACGTTGTCGAGCGATTGATCGACGCCGTTTGCCGGTTCGATTATCCTCTGGATAAGATGGAAATCCAGGTGCTTGACGATTCGACGGACGAAACGACGCAGGTCGTGGCACAAAGCGTTGCGGGGCATCGTTCGCATGGAATCAACATCCAGCAAATTCGCCGGGCAAACCGCTCGGGATACAAAGCCGGCGCGTTGAAAGCGGGACTGCAAACCGCCAGCGGCGAGTTCATCGCGGTCTTCGACGCCGATTTTATGCCCCGGAAAGATTTTCTCAGGAAAACGCTGCCGTACTTTATGGCAGATCCTAAAATCGGGATGGTGCAAACACGCTGGGAACACGCCAACAGCGATTACTCCATCCTCACCCGCGCGCAGGCGATGGCATTGGACGGGCATTTCGTGATCGAACAAAATGTGCGCAACAAAGCCGGCTTCTTCATCAATTTTAACGGAACAGGGGGAATATGGCGCAAATCCTGCATTGAAGACGCGGGCAACTGGCAAGCCGATACGCTTACGGAAGATCTCGATTTAAGCTACCGCGCGCAATTGAACGGCTGGAAATTTAAATTTTTAATCGGGGTCACCTCGCCTGCCGAGCTTCCCTCGGAAATCAACGCTCTCAAATCGCAGCAATTCCGCTGGACAAAAGGAGCGATTGAAACCGCCCGAAAAATATTGCCCAAAGTCTGGAAATCGGATCTTTCATTGGAAAAAAAGATTCACTCAACGTTTCATTTATCGAACAATATCGTCTATCCGTTTATCGTTGTCGCGGGCATCCTTAATGTTCCCCTGATATTCATTAAACACCAGGGGGGATATGAGATGTATTTCAATATCATGTCGGTGTTTGTGTTCGCGTTTATCGGATCGTTTCTCTTTTATCTCTATTCCCAGAGGGACGTCTATCACGATTGGCAGAAGCGGATGCTGCTGTTTCCGATATTCATGGCGGGAAGCATGGGTCTTTCGATCAACAATTCGCGGGCGGTATTCGAGGGGCTGCTCAGGAAAAAATCCGAGTTCGTACGCACCCCGAAGTACTCTATTCTGAATAAAAAAGATTTCTGGACGGATAAAAAGTACGCGCGGACTAAATTCGATTACGCGGTCATCATTGAATGCGCTCTTGCTCTCTATTGCCTTTTCGGCGTGGGAGCGTCGATTTATTATCTTGAAATTTCCGCGGTGCCGTTTCAGCTTTTGTTCGCCAGCGGATTCGGATTTGTGGCGATCCTGTCGCTCAAACATGCTTTTCTTGCACGCAAACTTGCGGTTCAAACAATCAAGGCGGAAAAACTCTCGACGATGAACGCAGGGATTTTACAAAAAACCGGGGCAGGCGTAGTGGTAGAATAGCGTTCGTATGAATATCGGCCACTTAGAAACCATTCTTGTCAGGAGACCTCATTCGCCATTGTTTGCCCGCATGGCTGATGAATATCTTTTAGGCGGGAAAATCCGCGAGGCAAAAGAACTCTGCCTTTCGGGATTACAAAACCACCCTTCGTATGCAACCGCGCATACTGTGCTCGCACGGTGTTACTTTGTTGAAAGAAATTATGACGCTGCAATAGAAGAAGCAACATTAGCGTCTGCTTATTATCCCGATTCGGGCGTGTTGCAAGATTTTATACGCCACTGCGAAGAAGAAAAGCAGCATCCTACTCAAGCGGAACCGGAGCCGGACCCGCCATTGCAATATTTTTCCACACATCTTCAAGAACCCGATCTTGACGTTATAACCGAAATGACGTCTTCCGTTGAGGAAACGGAGAAATTCATATTTCCTGATTTTCATGAGGAAGCATCTCCGGTCAAACAGATTGAGGAGTCGACTGATACGCCTATTATCGGTCAGTTGCCGGATGTGCCGGGGTTAGAAACTTCATCAGAGGACGAGGAATCACCGAAGGTTATCGCCGACGAATCGGCAATGATCCCGGTTTCATCCAATGCCGCACCGTTAACCCAGCCCGATCTCCGGAATCTCAATCTCAATCTCAATATTATGGATAATAGTATTTCTTCCGAGCAGGAGATTACGACGGTCGAAAATCCAGGCGCTGATCTGTCGCCGGTTGCAGCTCCCGGTTCATTATTAGACCTCATAGAACACACTGATGAGGAAGCGGAAATCGCCGGTGAAACTACGGCAGAAAATATTTTCGAATCTCAGGAAATACCCGAACCCGAGGAAGAACTGACGGAAGAAATGGTAGCGGGAAGAATCGTGAGCCAGACACTGGCGGAGATATACACGCGGCAAGGCGCGTACGATGAAGCGATCCTCACGTACAAGCTGCTGAAGCGCCGGCGCCCCGAACAAGCCGCCGAGTATGACTCGTGGATTAGAGAGCTTAAGGAAAAATTACGGAAGAGGAGCGAAGAAGCGCAATAGGGGGTGAACGAGATAAAGATCCCGTGTGAAAAGTCATCGCGAGTCCGCCTCCCGCCATCTGTTCACGGGAGGCGGACGTCGCGATCTCCTTATATCGATGCAAATTGCAATAAATTGAAAATAGTTTAAAGCACAAATTAGAGTTTTAACACAGTCTGTTCATCTCGTTCAACAAATTATTTATTTGACAACCCTATAAATAAAAAATCCCATCCGCCTAAGGCGAATGGGATTTTTTATAACGAAAATTTTACGGTTTATTTAATCGAGTTGACGTATTTCGTGAGACTCGATTTCTGGTTGGCGGCTTTATTTTTATGGATAAAGCCCTTATCGGCAAATTGATCGAGGAGCTTCACTGCGCGCTGGAGGGCGGCTGTAGCTTTATCTTTTTCCTTGGCAGCTCGCACCCGTTTGAGGGTCGTTTTGAGCAACGACATATAATGCTGGTTCCGATCTTTGTGTTTTAATGCCTGTCTTGCCTGTTTTGCCGCTGATGCGTGTTGTGCCATGAATTAGAGTTCCTTGTTTTTAAGATAAAAAATTGACTATAAATATATGAAAAAGGGGTGAAAGATGCAAAAAGGGGGAAAGGAATAGATTTAGATTTTAATTTATTTATGTTATAACTCGATAGAAACGTCATGTTTTTACGCTCGATAGAAATGTCATGGTGGTGAAGGGAAAGATAGTGAATTATTTTTCAATTTCTGAGTTTTGATGTTGCGAGTGCGTTTTGCCCTACCGATCTGTAAACTCTT
>JBIOHP010000055.1:0-7905 GCA_044449065.1 Bacteroidota bacterium | reverse complement strand
TGGATCCCAGCACTTCAGTATCGTATCGAATACCGGTTATCACGTTGATAGTTTGATCATTGATGGAGTGAAAATCACGTCTGACACCCAATATACGTTTAGCGGAGTAGTCAGCACACACACGATACGAGCGACGTTTGCGATTAATACATATACAATCAATTCATCGGCAGGAGCAAATGGAACTATATCGCCTACACCCTCAACAACGGTAAATTACGGCGGTAGCCAGCATTTCAGCATTATACCGAATACCGGCTATCATGTCGATAGTTTGATCATTGATGGAGTGAATATCACCTCGGATACTCAATATACATTCAGCGGAATAGTAAGCAATCATACCATCCGTGCAACCTTTGCTCCAAATGCTTATACAATCACATCATCGGCGGGTGAAAATGGAACGATATTTCCGACGCCGAGCATATTTGTAAGTTTAGGCGGCAGTCAGCATTTTAGCATCACGCCGAATATGGGATATCACGTCGATAGTCTGATCGTCGATGGTGTAAAGATCACCACTGATACGCAATATACGTTTAGCGGCGTAATAAGCAATCATACTATTCGTGCGACCTTCGCAATCAATACTTATTCTATTACATCAAGTGCCGGTGCGCATGGTACCATTAGCCCGACGCCATCGGCAATAGTAAATTACGGAGGGAACCAGCATTTTAGTATAATGCCAAATAGTGGTTATCATGTTGATAGTTTGATTGTCGATGGAGTAAAGATCACAAGTGATACACAATATACGTTCACGGGAGTTGTAAGCGACCACTCAATCCGTGCGACATTCGCATCCGACGCTTTTACCATCACATCATCGGCAGGATCGAACGGGACAATATCACCAACCCCGACAGCGACGGTAAACTATGGTGGTAGTCAGCATTTCAGCGTCACACCGAATACCGGCTATCATGTCGATAGCCTGATCATTGACGGGATAAAGATCGCTTCTGATACGCAATACACGTTCAGCGGAGTCGCAAGCAATCATACGATCCGTGCCACGTTTACCATTAATACTTTTGTTATAAAAGTAAATGCTGGATTACATGGAACTGTTTCCCCTCCCGATTCAGTGATTATTAACTACGCGACAGACACCACATTCACAATTACACCGGATTTGGGGTATCATATTTCAGATGTTCTCGTTGATGGATTCTCACGCGGACCAATATCATCTTTTCGGTTCACGAGCGTCACATCGAATCATAGTATTTCGGCGGTTTTTGCCATTGATATATTTACTATTAATGCAGCCACAATCGATAGCGGAACAATATCTCCTGCCGGCATTTCAACATTGAATTATGGTGATAGTCTACGATATACCATTACTTCCAAAACAGGATACCACATAGCTGATGTACTTGTCGATAATCATTCACTTGGTGCGATTAGCAGTTATCTGTTTACAAATGTAACGGCAAATCATACTATTACGGCAATATTCTCAAATAAATATTTGATTGTCGCAGGTTCAGATACGAATGGCACCATTTCCCCAAAGGATTCTGTCTATGCCATTCAGGGCACGGATCAAAACTTTATCGTTTCTCCGAAAACCGGTTATCATATATTTGATGTTAGTGTTGATCTGGTCTCTCAGGGTAACATATCTTCCTACACCTTCGTTGATGTTCAAACCAATCACACAATATTTGCAAGATTTGCGATCGATACATTCACGATTCTATCCACATACGGTACTCATGGCGCCATCAAAGACAGTGGAATCGTTCGCGTAACGTATGGCTCTAATAAAACATTTACATTATTGCCCGAAAATGGCTACCATACTGTAAATTTATTAGTGGATTCAGTTGCCTTACCGGGATCGCTGCCTTCGTCCTACCAATTTACAAATATTGTGAAGAACCATACAATCCACGCCGATTTTGATATAAATAAGTATACCATCATAGCGAAAGCGGGGCTACATGGAACGATATCACCTGTTGATACGGTAACACTAAACTATGGCTCCAATCAAACATACACGATAACACCGAATACGGGGTACCATATCGATAGCGTTATTGTGGATGGAACCAATCAGGGACGTACCGCTACATTTGCGTTTACGTCGGTTATAGCAAATCATACGATCAGAGCAGCGTTTGCTGTAAATACCTATACAATCAGAGCGGATTCTGTTTCTGGTGCGGGAGTAATTCACAAAAGCCCGGACCAGCCATTCTATAGCTACGGGTCAATTGTAACCCTGACTGCATTTCCGGATACCGGCTGGCAATTTGATCATTGGGCTGGAGATACCACTTCTACGGATTCAATATTATCTTTAACCGTTGTCCAAGATCGATTTGTCTATGCTATCTTTAAAGTACAGCCGCTTTATTTAACGTCGTTTCGTACGGGATCCTACGAATCATGGTCGACGGCTAAAGATCAAAAGGATGCGTTCAATGCCATCAAACGAGTGAATGATAAAATCGATTTTAAATTTACCCTCGAAGTATCATTCCAGAGCGATGGAAAAAATTTAACACTTGTCTTTAGCGGACCGTCAACGGGATATCTTTATTTGAGAGGAACCACCATTGCCCTTGATTCCTTCCAAAACGTGAAGACGAAAATTTTTACATTCAATCCAGCACTCAATCCGGGGACGGATGCTATTGACGTCATAGGACGATTTTCTAAAGGGAAGGGACTTCTTATCAAATATGCATGGGGTAAGAATAAACAAAACATTGTGAATGTTTGGGGTGTTGGGTATCCAAAACCCGGATTACCAATGCCAAATCTTCACAATGTCGGTGAAGAACTCTTCCCGGTCGGAGCAAGAGGCGGAGTTGTGCCTGTATTTACGCACGGATTACTCGTCGGATTAGCAGATAGTAAAAATTCGGTTTTAATGCCAACATATAATGATGTAAAAAAATCCTTATTGGCTGGCAGAGGCGGTTACCACGCAACCGGAGATGCCTGTTTATCATTTAGAAGGCAGGCAAGAAATTACCCACCGACGACAACGCAAAATAACATGTTTGCAAATGCGCTTGTACTCAAGATGAATATTGCTGCGAGCATAGAGGGCAAAACACCGAATGGATTTGGTGAACTGACGTATTCAGATCCGGATAATCCTTCAGACCCGTTGAATGGTCGACAGGTTAGTGCAATCAGCTTAATAGCAGACACTGCGCTTTCATGCGGATCGTTGAAAAGCGCGACTGTCACAAACGCCCAGATAAACGCTGTTTTAAAAAAGCTTAATAACGCATTTGATTCAATCGTCATCGATACCACAAGTTTTGGCGTACAAACAATCATGACGGGTACGCGACCGCTCGTTGATTGTAAATACCTGAAACGAACGATTGGTGCAATTCCGATGAATTTGTCATATTCAACTGAATATTACATTCCATTACCGAATGAGTTCCGGTTATACCAGAATTTCCCGAATCCGTTTAATCCGACGACCACCATAGAATTTAATTTACCGTATTCTTCGATAGTGACCCTTAAAATCTATAATATACTCGGGCAGGAAGTTGCGTCGTTGTTGAATCATGAACAAATGGACAATGGAACTCAAACCTTAGATTTTGATGGTTCAAACATTGCATCGGGCGTCTACTTCTACCGATTAATTGCACAAGGTCAGGATGATGAAGGCAACCCCGTACAATTCGTAAAATCGAACAAGATGGTTTTAATCAAATAAGATTATTTTTCAAATCGATCCTCAACAAAACCCTTGCCTTTGACAGGTAGGGGTTTTGATTTTATCGCCCGTAAGTTGATTATCATCAATGATTTATTTAGATTTCATTCTATGAAAACAACTTCTTGGTACAGTAGTGCAAAATGTTGATCCTTTGATATCAGGTGGTTCGATAGGGTTTGATCCATCGTTTTCAAAAGAACATAATTGCTCATCGATTGATGCTGCACAATATCCAATTCCATTGATAGTCTTCTCATTAACGGGGAATGATATTAAGGATTTATTTCAACGCATTTCGACGAATGACGTTGTTCACCTTAAAACCGGCGAGTATCGATCCACAATATTTCTGACCGAAAAAGGCAAATTTGTAGATCTTATAACCCTTATAGTGCTGGATGAGAGGATTTTATTGATAAGCGAGACACTAGATTCGAATAAGATAAAGCACTGGATTGAGAAGTTTATCATTATGGATGATGTTCAGATTCAAGATGTCTCATCAGAATATACCTCATTTGCACTATTAGGAGATAATATCTCAGAATTTATTAAGGATAGATTTGCCATTCTTGAAGATAGTTTAAACTCCAAGGAACATTACCACTCAATTTCGGGTGGATATCTAATTAAAAATGCGTTATGGAGTATTCCATCGTATGTAATGATGTTAACCGATACAACTCATAACAGTTTATCTCTGCCATTTATCGATGAACGTTCGTTCGAATTAATTCGGATTGAATGTGTCATCCCAAAGGTTGGTAAAGAGTTGAATGAAGATACAAATCCTCTTGAAGCAAACCTGAACCATCTGATTAACTTTAAAAAAGGATGTTATGTCGGGCAGGAGGTGATTGCAAAAATTGATACTATAGTACTGTGCAAAAACAGCTTAAAGAATTTCGCATCAAAACCAAGAACGAATCAATAGCACCAGGAATTATTAGATCAGAAGACAAAGAAGTTGGGTGGATTACGAGTCATGAGTGGTCCGTTAGAAATGGGTATCATCTTGCGCTGGGATATCTGAAAACCAACGTTTGTGAGGATATACCTTTATTCGCAATTGATGGAAAAGCGATGCAGCAATACCCCATCGACATCTTACGATAGAAATCATGGCAGCTATCGAGTGTAGTTCGCAAACGAATCCATGAAAGGCGAAAACAAAAAAGTTGCCCTTATCACAGGAGGGGGAAGAAGACTCGGCAAGCAAATTGTGCTGGCGCTTGCAAACGAAGGCTATAATATTGTTATAAATTATAACGCTTCGAAGAGTTCTGCCCTAAAGACGGCACGAGAAATCAGAAGGATGGGCGCAATAGTTGAAACTATTCAGGCAGATATCACTCGTAAAAAGGAAATTGACCGTTTATTTCGAAAAGCAATTAACTTGTTCGGTAAAATTGATCTTCTTGTCAATAATGCTGCCATATTTATAGATAGTCCTTTATTTAAAACATCTGAAAAAATCTGGGATATTACCTTAAACACTAATCTTAAGGGCACATTTTTCTGTTCACAAGCAGCGGCAGCTTATATGAACCCGAAACAAGCAGGCAAGATAATTAACATAGCATCCTTAGGGGGTATTCAGGCATGGAAGGAACATATTCCGTATAGTACATCAAAAGCGGGGGTAATCATGCTCACCAGACTACTCGCGAAATCCCTTGCACCATACATCCAAGTTAATGCAATAGCTCCAGGGACGATAATAATAGAGGGCGAGGAAGATCCTTCGGTTCAGCATATCCCACGTAATAAGATATTATTAAACCGGTATGGTAAACCTTCGGATGTCACCTCTCTACTAATCTTTCTGGCAAAAACAGCAGATTATATAACCGGTCAAACCTTCGTTGTTGACGGGGGCAGAACACTTTCCAATTAAAGAATGATGATGAAAACACTTAAAAGAGCACCAAAAGCGTATAATAACATTCCGTTTCTGAACAATCCAAGCGCCAGAACAATCCGTATCTTGGCAGAATATCTGGAACCAATGAAGCGCTTCCAGAAAGAAAAGATTGTAGATACAATAGTATTTTTTGGCTCGGCAAGAATATTACCCGGTAAAATAGCATCGAAAACACTTGAAATAACTAAACGTAAATTATTAAATAATAATGATAAAACAAAAATAACTAATCAATTACTTGAAGATGCCTTAATAGATGTTGAAATGTCCAAATATTATGACGAGGCGGTTGAATTAGCGTTTTTATTGACAAAATGGAGTAACAATCTTGATAAAGAGAGAAGATTCGTCATCTGTTCAGGCGGTGGACCAGGAATTATGGAAGCAGCAAATAGAGGAGCATTAAAAGCCAAAGGAAAATCGATAGGATTAAATATCAGTCTTCCTCATGAACAATCGCCCAATCCATACATTACAAAGGAACTAAACTTCGAATTTCATTACTTTTTTATGAGAAAACTGTGGTTTATGTATCTCGCAAAGGCAATGGTAATGTTCCCGGGCGGATTTGGAACCATCGATGAAATGATGGAAGTTTTGACGCTGGTTCAAACGAAAAAAACAACGAAGCATCTACCCGTAATTTTATATGGACAAGAATATTGGGATAAAGTGTTAAATTTCAAGAATTTAATTAAATACCATACAATATCTAAAGCCGACATGAAGTTATTCACCTTTGCGAATTCACCCGGTGAGGCATTCGAATATTTGAAAAAAGATCTTACAAAATTTCATCTACAAAAAAAGTGAACTTCTTGCCGTTCTCACACTACAGATAGATCAATATTTAGCTATTATTTACATTAAAACTTTGCATTGACTTATTGTTAAATCTGATAATAACCTTTTCAACTTCATGTATTCTGATATTATTATTACGAAACACAATAGAACCGGTTTAATAACCTTAAACAAGCCAGAACGGCATAATTCTCTGAACGCGATCATGATAAAAGAATTAACTGAAGGTGTTAATTCTCTCTGCCGTCAAAACGAGATAAGAGTTATCGTTGTAACTGGAGCAGAAAGTGCCTTCTGCGCTGGAATGGATATTGGTTATGTTAAGGATTCAATGGCAAAGACTCATGAGGAAAATGTAGAAGATGCAAGAAATCTCTTAAAGTTACTTTTAACCGTCCAAAATGCAAAAAAGATTACCATTGCGATGGTGAATGGACCGGCGTTGGGTGGTGGGTGTGGTTTATCAGCGGCATGTGATTATGTTTTTGCAGCTGATTCCAAAACAAAATTTGGGGTACCTGAGGTGAAATTAGGGTTCGTTCCAGCTGTAATACTCTCGTTTTTAATGAAAAGGATGGGTGAGGGAAGGTCGCGTGAGTTCGTACTAAGTGGTGAGATTGCGGAACCTGTAAAAGCTAAATGGTATGGACTCGTAACTGATATTATTCCCTTAAATCAATTGCATTCTGTCGTTTTTGAATTTGCAGATCAACTTGCAGCTTCAACAAGCCCATCTTCTATCGCATTTACTAAAGAGCTTTTTATGCGGATGGATGAGATGAGCTATCGAGATGGAATCGATTTTGCAGTAAATTTGAACGCCATGGTGCGTAAAACAGAAGATTTTAAAAAGGGAATGGAATCATTTTTAAAGAAAGAAAAAATTCAATGGTGATGAAAGTCCGTGATATTAAGGCGTTTATTAGAGATGTACCAGATTTTCCTAGAAAAGGAATTTTGTTTAAGGATATTACGACTTTGATTAAGAATAAGGACGCATTCAATGCTACAATAAATATGTTCTATGATCACTACAGAGGGGAGAAAATAGATGTCGTCGTAGCGATAGAAGCCCGAGGATTTATTTTTGGTGGTGCATTGGCATATCGGTTGGGATGTGGTTTTGTGCCTATTCGTAAACCTCATAAGCTCCCTTCCGAATCACTTCATGAGGAATACCAACTCGAGTATGGAAAGGACGCGCTGGAGATTCATACCGACGCAATTCAGCCGGGGTTGAATGTTTTAATTTTAGATGACTTGTTAGCCACCGGTGGTACAATTAATGCGGCATGCAAGCTTGTTGAAAAATTAGGCGGTGTAATTATCGGGTTAGCATTCCTCATAGAATTGACTTTCCTAAAAGGAAGAGAATCGCTTAAAAAATATGAGGTTTACTCGATGATCTCATGCGATTCCGAAAAGGATTAAAATTATTAATGACCAACTTACTTATTTATGA
>JBIOHP010000054.1:0-8491 GCA_044449065.1 Bacteroidota bacterium | reverse complement strand
TTCATAATATTAACTCTTTTGAACTCATTTTAAGGGGATTCTCTTCATTGATAGCTTGTTAATGAACGGTATGAATGATCTCTTTTCTTTATCGCAGGTTAAAATGGATAGTTAAGAATCATAAAAAAACTTTATGAAATCATCGAAAACTTCAAGTTTTTCTTGACTAATTTTCAAATTTTCCTTATAATATGTGATATAATATTCAGTGGATAGATTATCCACATGTTGATTTTCTGTTTTTAATATTCCCATTTGCCATATAAAGGTGTGTCCATGAAGGATGTTAAAGTGTTCTTGTACAAAGCTGTGTCTGTCGTTCTTCCCCTCGCTCTCATCTTTGCGAATCTTTGTTGTTCATTACCGACCTACGTTAGTCCCACTCCCGGGATTATCGAGGTGAGAATGCAAACGATATCAACCCAGATTCCATTTACACCTCTCAATAATTTTAATTTAACTCTCAGTGCGGTGTATGCAATAAGGGCCGATAGGGCACGACTCGTAATTTACCAGGATGTCAAAGCCATTGATAGAACCCCGAGTGTATTGAATACTCTTGACTCGCTCGCGAAAACTGGAAATATGGTGTTGGGTTCTGTGTTCGCCCCTCCCGGTGATTATTCGGGCGTAAATCTTCTTTATGATCTCGGAACCAATCCACTGGTTAATTTAGACGGGTACAGACAAATTCCCGTCGATACTACAGGTTATGGATTCAATTCATCCCTTGTCTCGAACGCATCATATTCTGTCCGGGAAAACGACACAACTCGAATTTATTTAACAATAAATCTGGATTCTGCGCTTGTGAAAGGCGCAGAAAAATATTATTTCAACCAGGCATTTCTTAAAATTTCTTCTATTCATTGAAATTATTTTCTTGAACGTAGGTAAAAATTGATATGCAAACTTCCTCGAAAATTGCGATAATTCTTCTGCTGATTCTCAGCGCGGTATTCCTTTTCAGTTGTAAAAATCCAACCAGTCAGCCATACGCAAACATTCTACCGATCACCCGATTAGCGAATGTCCCGCCTGATACGGTGCGATTCGATTCATCATACACGCCGCCAAAACCAATCCTCGATACCGTCAAGATTCCACGCCTCACTCTATCCTGGGTGGGTGATGATCCTGATGGGTATGTAATTGGTTATAAGTATCGTTGGTCATATACGGTTGGAGGTCCTTCTCATGTGTATTGGCACCAGTGGGCGAGACTCATCAATATAACATCTATTGCAAATCTTGCTCTTATGGTTGATTCTACCATAACAGACGACCGCTTAATGTATCCGGTCTATCACTATTTTGCGACGCTGCCGCCCAAAGGACTGGACACCACTCTCCAGACCAAACTCGTTAATGGCGATACCATCATTATTGCTGGAGTAAAAGTCTTTGCCTCAAATCCAATTGGCAGGACGTATCCTGTTCATGTCAATCCTACCAGCGGGACGTTTATCTTTGATTCAGAGGATGCCATAAATCCACATACATTCGAAGTTGCCGCAATTGATGATCACGGCGCGGCTTCGAATCCCCCGGCGTCGTTGCATTTTTTTTCGCCTCAAGTACCCCCGCCCGTTACGAAAATGATTACGCAACCGGTACCAAGCGATACCATTTATGTCCTTGATCGGCTTAAACTCAGCGATACCTGGCGGGGTATCGTCTTTTCGTACACAAAATTTGACCCGAATACGCGAACAACAACGTACTCTTTCGCAGTCGATACTTCCGGTGATAGATCGGCTGATTCTTTACGGTGGTCGCCGTGGGTTCCGGATACATTCACATTAGTTAACGCGAGTCAATTCATAGATCCGTTTGCATCAAGGCATACCTTCTCGGTCAGAGCAAAAAATGAATTCGGTTCAATCGATACCCTTGGTTATTATACTGCACCAGGAACACCTCCCCCCCCTGGAAAAATTGATACTATTCGCGCAAAATCGGTTTTCTATACGATTTTCCCGGAATTTAGAATGGATCAATATCACGATACAATCCTGGTTCTCAATTGTTCGTACAGATGGGATTCTTCTAACGTATCTGTAGTCAGCCCTATTAGACCCTCGCAGGCTTCGATGGAAGCTTATTATAGATCATTGATGGATTCATTCCATATTCCCTATGTCTTTCATAATTACTCGGATGGGTTCCCCAGCAGGGCATATTTAAGTCATTTTCGGGTTCTTCTCATCGCTGCTGATGCTATTAGTGATACATTTGCCAGTGGTTTTAACAAAGGTGCGTACGATAATCATGCTATTTTTGATAATGTTACACAAAAGATTTTATATGACTATTGTGCCGTTGGTGGTAATATTGTATTTAGTAGTTGGAATTTATATACGGTCCTTAATACCTCCGACCCCCAGAGCGGATACCTTTTTCCACATATCCTGCATGAACAGTTAGACCTTACGGTTCAATCAATTATTGTTCCTAACCCACAATTGGGCACACCTTTCTTCGAATTTATCGGGGCGAACGGTCAGGGTGGCTATCCTGATATCACACTCGATCCAACAAAACTTGACACAAGTTGGCACGGAGCATTGAATAAAATAACTGCCTATAAACCAACGGGTTTCGGCGAGAAAATATATACATTCGTGAGTGTTTCTGATCCGAATTCTCCGTATACAGGCACCAATATTGGCGTTCGTTACCAGGGAGTATCGTTTAATAGTATTGCATTAGGATTTCCACTTTACTATGTGCCGGCGGCAACAGCCCGATTGGTGTTAAAGCAGGCATTCCACGATTGTAAAGTAGAAGGATTTTAAGGATGAAAGGACTACATCAATGAAAATGTTGCTACAGCAATTCTATGTTTTAATCTTTGTCGTTCTCACCGCTAGTATAATGTATGCGGGCAATACCGGGAAAATTGTCGGCAGGGTGGTTGATGAAAAAGGCGAGCCCCTGGTTGGTGTTGTGATAAAGGTTCTCACAACCACCCGCGGCGCCGTCACCGATCCCGACGGCAAATACACAATCATTGGTGTTCCCATCGGAGCATTTTCTGTTGAGGCAAATTTAATCGGCTACACGTCTCAGAGAGCGGATAACGTTAAAGTCGGCGCCGATGCAACCGTATCACAAAATTTTAAATTAAGTGCAACAACGATCGGCATGCCGGAAATTATAATTAGAGGGGATAAAAACCTCGTCAATCCGTTAAATACTTCTTCCCAAAAAACCGTCGAACAAAAACAAATCGAAGCTATTCCGAACGTTAAGGACGTTGCCGATATTGTCAAACTTCAAGCCGGAGTTGTAAAACAAGGTAATAACCTTTTTCTTCGGGGTGGTCGCTCCAACGAGGTTCAATACCTGGTTGATGGTGTTCCCTCGAATGATATCGTTAATACGAGCGGTGTAGTCGTGAACGCCAATCAACAACTTTCCAATTTATATGCCGGCATGAATGCCGGGGTTATCGGCGGAGGAGCTGGAGGATTATCCGTTTCCGCAAACGCCATCTCATCGGTTAGCGTGCAAACAAGCGGTTTTGACGCCGATTACGGGAATGCGCAATCGGGCATCATCAGTATTACCACAAAATCCGGCAGTGACTCATATAGCGGATCAGCGCAGTATAGAACCGATCGCATTGTCGGCGATAATCAGAATGAACGGTATAGCGCATTTTCATTCGGGGGACCTGAGCCAATTACAAAATACCTTCTTTCAGGAATGGGGGTGAATGTTCCCGGTTCACTAACTTTTTTTGTGAGCGCAGATATTGACCGAGCCGATGGACCATATAATTTTATCCAGAATGAATTTTACAATCCGGTTCAACGCAAAGCTGAATTCAACGGCTTCCTTGGAGGGATATTAAATGGAACCGGATTCAATTTTACCGACAATCAAAAGAATGCATTCACGCTCAATTCGAAATTGCGGTACGATCGCAGCAGCGTGGATCAATTCAGTTATGGATATCGCGCGAGTTTAGGGTCGACCCACAACTACAATAATGCATGGAAATACAGAGCAGATTCTTCGAATGTTCAGGCGACATTATCAACACAACATGTTTTTACCTGGTCGCATTTTTTTGGTTCGAATTCATTTATTAAAATGAATCTTGGAAAATTGGAAAATCGCTCTGGACAGGATGTCGCGGGCCTCACGCCGAATGATTACTCGACAGCGTTTACTCTGTTATCCCCCCCGAATAATGGATTTAATTACCTCGGAACGGATCAGGACTGGTTGTCGAGCTCAACCCGTGTTTGGTCGATGAGAGTAGATTTTAACAGCCAGGTTCATCCGTTACATCTCTTGAAAACCGGCTTTGAATTCTATTACGAAGAAATTAATTCAACGGAAATCCAATATCCCTTGGCGCAGGTGCCCGATTCTACAGGTAACCTGGTATCGCCTCCCTATCCATCGTATCTCGTTCAATATCAACATGGTTTGTGGCCCGGTTACGGACAATATCGTTGGAATTTGAATAATTATCCCAATCACGGCGCGGCTTATGTTCAGGATAATATTGAGTTCTCAGGTTTGAATATCCATGTCGGCCTTCGGTACGATTACTTCGATCTAGGGCATCAAATATTTTATCAGGATTTTATCGATGCATGGAAAATCGCCGTACAATCTAATTTAAATGCCGGTTTCCAACCGCAGTGGCCCAATGAGGTGCCGGATGGAAATAGCTTTAAATATTATGTGCTTCATGGTTATGTAAGTCCTCGACTTTCTATCGGATATCCCGTTACCGATAGGATCAACTTCTATTTCAACTATGGGCATTTTTATCAATTTCCATCACGCGATGAATATTATAAGGATCCATATCTAACGACTTTAGCCAACAATGTTATCGGTAATCCTGATTTGAAACCTCAAAAAACTGTTCAGTATGAATCCGGCTTTGATGATCAGTTCACCGATGATATGGCATTCTCAATCCATGCATTCTATAAGGATATTTTCGATTATGCAACAACAGTACCGCGCGGAATTTTATATGTTTATGAAAATTTAGATTACGCCAGCGCGAGAGGATTTGAGTTGAGCTTCACTCAATCATTAAGCGGCAATTTAACTGCAAGCGCAAGTTATGCGTACCAGATCGCGAAGGGGAGATCGTCAAATCCTCTTACATCGATTTATCAACCGGATTTTCAACTACCGCGCGAAACACGATTAGATTGGGATCAAAATCACACTGTCAACTTATTTGCATCGTACCGGGTTGGAGCGCGCGATGAAGGTACATTCTTTGGGCTGCCATTTGTCAATAATTACGGCATCTCGATAACATATAACTTTGGCAGCGGTTTTCCCTATACTCCCAATCATGGGCAACAAACAAACGCCCAAAATGTTTACCTCGTTAACAGTGAAACAAGACCGTATACTGCCACTCTCAATTTAACTCTTTACAAAGGATTCAATCTAATAGATCGGATGAATCTCACCGCTTCGTTGGACGTTCTTAATGTGCTCAACCGGGAGAATATTGCAGTTGGAACTACCGGAAACGGTTTCAATCAAAATACCGGAGCTCCAAACCATTTCGGGGATGTTGATCCTGCCAGCAATATCATCATTCCCTATTATAAGGCCGACGCCAATATGCCGCCCTATACATTTGACGCCCCGCGGCAAATTTTATTGGGTATAAAATTGAGCTGGGATTAAGTGGAGAAATCAGCATTCTGGATGAGACGGATGAACAACCTGAAGAAATCGAATACACAATACAACATTGCATTATTGTTGTTCGGATGTATATTTTTTAGTTCGTTCACGTCCCTTCACGCCGTAGATAAGAATTTTAATTTCTCGCGAGCAGGGCTGAATAATCTTGCCAAACCCGCTGTCCCCTGGATCAAACAAATTCAACAGGGATATAACTTCAGAATATGGATGGCAAATGATCTTGTTATGGGAAAATTGGCTTTCGATAATAATCCACCGCCGGTTTGTGGTTCCGTAGGCATCGGATGCGAATATCCCGTTGGCTCCTGTATCGAGCATATTTTCGGAGCTGGACCCTGGATTGGTGGTTTGATCAACGGTAAGCGGTATGTCACTGAAGGATATAATGGAGATGCAGGCGATTCTGAAACCCTACCCGAAGTTGAAGATACGCTGCGAGAGTTAATTTGGGTAACTTCAGTTTCCGATACCGATTACGATATGAACAGACCCGGTTATTACAAACGAGCGATGAACCGGCGTGGTATAGACGACGATGGGGATGGTAAAATTGATGAAGATGAACTTGATGGTTTAGATAACGATCACGATTGGGTGCGGGCGACAGATGATATTGGCGCGGATGGGGTCCCCGATAGTCTGGAAATTGGTTGCAACGGCGGTTATGATCCAATCCGCAATCCCGATCCCGCCTATGACAATTATGATCCGGGTAAATATGATTCATGTCATCCAAATCCCAACGGTTCCTTTCCCAGGAAAAATAACAAAGATAAGTACACGGAAAAGAATGGCATTCCCGATCACGGCGAGCCGCATGTAGACGAGGATTATGGCGCAGTGAGCGATCATGACGTTTACATATCCTCTACCGATACGTTCAGATATCCTGTTAATTTACGCCACCATAAAATGGGCATCAAGATATTGCAGAAATCCTATGCATGGCAAGCAAAATTTGCAGATGCAATTGTTCCGATGGAATACTTTTTTATTAATGTTGGAACAAATATCATTACAGATGTTTATGTTGGATTTTTTAATGATATCGATCTAGGTCCGGTGAGCGATCCCGGCTATTATAATTATAACTACTCGGCATACTTCCCTGATATCCGAACCGGCTATGTCCAAAATCCTATCGACCGCGGTTCGACGCCACTAGGACTGACTATCCTTGCGGCGCCGCGAAGGCTTGATTCATTGAAATATATCTGGCAATGGTTTGATTTCACCTCAAGACCCGGTCCGGGAACAGATGATTCAATTTTGTACAGTTGGATGTCCGGCGAGAAGGGATTGATTTATCCGAATCAACCGGTAACGAATCCCTCCGATACCCGGTTCTTTTTCTCCTTCGGACCATTTGCTGCTATGAATCCGGGAGATACTTTAAAGATTGCAGTTGCTTACGTTTCTGGTACCTGCGTCGATCAATGTGAGAATAGTTTGCGTACGAACGCGATGAATGCGATCAAGCTCTACAATCGAGGATGGTATATTGCGACCGAGCCGCCTTCGCCCCGCTTAAAACTTACTCAGGGGTTTAAGAAAGTCACGCTCGAATGGGGAACCCATCTCGGTGGAGCTAATCCCCAGGTTGTCTGGGATGATTCAAACAAGATAGCAGAACAAGATCCCCGGCGGCACAGCAATCCGCCTCCGGGGCATCACAGCGGGGGCAGAATATTTGAAGGATACCGGTTATACCGGAGCGAAGACCCGTCCGGCACGCAAAGCAGTTTCACTATGCTGCGTCAGTACGACACGAAGGGAGATACATTCGGTTACAACATTGGATTAGATTCGATATTTGTCGATTCAAATCTTGTTCGCGGCAAAACCTACTGGTATGCCGTAACTTCATTCGGTATACCCGATGTGTCGTATCTTCAAATTCCGGATTCTACAAAACCCCACGGCGTCGATACCTTACTGTTATCCTCGCCAAATACTGAATCGAGTGTATTGCAGAACAGAACGGAGGTGACCCTGGCATTTTCGCCCTCCGATAAATTAGGAGAAGTGATGGTGGTGCCCAATCCCTACAGGGTCGACCGCGATTACACGTTCGAAAACGGCGGATGGGAGGGAAGAGCGGCTCAATGGTCTGAAAACAACAGGATGATAAAATTTATTCATCTTCCCACAAATTGCACGATACGGATATTCACGTTAGCGGGAGATGTGGTAGCAACGTTAAATAACTTCGGATCAACAACGCCGGGAGAATATTCCTGGAACTTGTTAAGCGAGAGCAACCGGGCGCTTGCAAGCGGCGTGTATGTGTTCACGGTGGAATCAAGCGCCGGGCGTCAAATTGGAAAATTCGTATTGATTCGTTGATAGCACATAAACAGATGGAAGCGAGCGAAGAGCAATGAAGAAAGATTGTTACAAAGGAATGCCCAGGGCATTGGCGCTGGTGATAACATCGTTAGTACTGCTATGGAGTACCGGAAGGAGCGGGAATCGATCCGGTACGGTATCGGGGGAATTCTTGAAGCTTCCGCTGGACGCCCGCGCAGTTGGCATGGGCGGGGCAGAAGTAGCGGTGGCAGAAGGAGTATCCTCGATTGGTTTTAACCCTGCGGGGATGATGTCGGTAGCCAATTATGGATTTTCAGCGAGTTACACGGCGTGGTTTGCCAATATCCAATATTCATATTTTGGGTTGGTAAAGAATATGGGAGGATTGGGGAGTATCGGGGTAAGCGCGATCATGTTAAGCACGGACGACATGCCGGTAACAACCCCTGCCTATCCGGAAGGGGATGGGGAATATTTC
>JBIOHP010000053.1:0-9451 GCA_044449065.1 Bacteroidota bacterium | reverse complement strand
TAGTATGACAGAGATAGAGTGAAAAAATTATAAATTATTTATAAGTTCTCGAACGACAACGACTTATCACCCTCAGAATATAAATACATCTTAGCAAAAACGGGTAAATCCGCACTGGATTTGAAGCAAGGATTTGCGTAAACAAAAATAATTACCTAAAATGTATCATTGAACCCATATGAGTTTGTTGACAATGAGCAAATTGTCCAACTTATCTGGGTTTTTATTTTTAAGGAGAGAAATAAAAATATTATCGAAACTCTTAACAAAGCCCGACGAAGACTTTTAAATATGATCTTAGGATAAGACAAAGTACTATATCGTTTAAAACTATAAATTTTTAAAATGTTCCATCATAAGGAGATAACGTAAAATGAATTGGACTGATATTTTCCACTATTTCTTGACAATTGGATCTGGCTCCGGAGTTATTGCCTATCTCGGCAGAATTGTCATTAAGCAGTATTTTGACAAAAATATCGAAGCATACAGGCATCAATTTCAGTTAATAACACAAGCTTCTCAAATTCAATATTCTAAATTGCACAATGATCGTGCGGACGTCATTAAAATTCTATATCAAAAACTTGTAACAATGGAAGGATCTGTGTTTTCTTATATCGGACAAGATATAATTATTAGGGGTGAACTAACGAGAGATGAAAAACAAAAGAGGGCGAGAGAAGATTCTTATGATTTCTTTAATCACTTCTCCTCAAACGAGATATACTTTGACGAATTCATTTGTAAGATCATTGGTGAAATGCGTAAACTTTATACGCCTGCTTTGAATGAAGCTGCGAAATATGATTATGCAGATACGAGCGCAGATCTACCTTCTCGGAAAGAAAGTTATGAAAGATGGGATAAAGCGTTGGCAATGATCAATGAGAAAATTCCATTTTTAAAAGAAAAACTAAAAGAAGGGTTTCGCAAACTTTTGGGTGTGACAACGCCCAATTCACTAAGCGAAACCTATGGAAATAGTTCATTGGACTTTTGATGTTGAAATTGATACATTTTCTCATTCGATTTCTCTTGGCAGTTATGGTACAATCTTTATCGGAGGCAACGTGAAAAAGCGATTTATGAATTCGATGAGTAAACTGTTTCATAGCGCTACTAAAACAATTGTTTTTCTTAAAATTATTTCTGGTAAAAATATGATTAACGGAATAACGGATTTAGAAGAAAAACAACTTCTGCTGGGACAACTTATGACGAGTTTCAGTTATTTAGAGGTTAGCCTACAACTTGCATTAGCAGCCATTCTATCAATTGATGATGCAGCCGGTATCCGTCGTGCAGCAGGCAAAAAGTTTTCAGAGCTTTCAAAATCGGCTCGCGTTAACGGATTGAATAAACTCAAAAACGAAGAAATGAAAGAGGATTTCATTAAGATAATAGAATTAATGATGCAGTGCAGCAAGATAAGAAATGAGTATATCCATGCCTTCTATTCGTACGATTATAAATCTTGTTCACTCAAGAAACTGTATATAAATAAACGCTCGTTTAATTCGAAAAAACTGCCGGAACCAAAGGAAGTCATCAGCGCTGATATTAAAGCCTTGTGCCAAAAAATCATAGATACTACGGGCATGTTCAATAGATTCGTCAAGAAAAACTTTCAAACGAGATAACGCTCTTGACGTTGGATTTTGAACATTTTACTGATTAATTTCGCATTATTGGAGATACTTCAATGAGAATTTTTTCAATATCGATCTTTAGTTCTCTCCTTTTTCTGTCCATTATTGTTGCCTGGTGTTCTGCTAATGCCAATGGCAAAAATGATAGTATTGAGAATTCGTTTACATCGTATCGGATAGCCAATGTTGTCAGGCTCACTGTATCTCAGAATGGCATTGATGGTGAATTACAATTATTACTGGATAAACATCTTCCAAAAGATATTCGTGATTGGAATCCGCTTGATGATACCATACGACACCAACCTGCAATACTCCGAATTCTTGATTCAAAAGGAACCCTAATATTGATAGATTCTTTGGAACGAGCAGTTGCTTCATTTGATTCAAGTAACGTGATTCCGGATACTCCCTCTTGGAGCTCACTAATGGTGAATTATTCCGTGGGCGCCGGGTCATATGCCGGTCCGGTTACTTCATTTATCAGAGTAAAGAAATCAAAGCTGGAATGGTTGGAGTCAATAAATAAATCTACTGGAAATTCTGATACCATAAAACTTACGCTTTCACTAAAAAACAATTGGCGGCTGATCAAGACAGCCAACCGGGACACTTTTAACATTCTCAGCGTAAAATGCAGCCCACATTCAATTCCAACAAGTGGAGATGTAGATTTCGAAATAATCTATGGACGTTATTATCCGGAAACAGGGAAATGGTTTTATGTCGAAAGGAAGGAAAAGGGATTTTTAGAATTTACTGCCGATTCTGGCTTCCCTGATGAGTCAAAATTTCCAACCTCTTCCTGGAGGAACACCTCATACGAAGGCGATGGAGATAATACTAAAGCAATTTCAGCTTCTAATTCCGCCGATAATTCAATAAATAAACCGGAAGTTAAGTTATCTGTAGATTCTGCTATGATTTTTTCCTATTACGCACGCGAGGATGGAAATCGCGGAGATTTTATCTCGGCGTTGTCTTTATCTGAAAGTGCATTACGTTTTGCATTGTTGCGATATAAGCGGGCTGGATACACAAAAAGTGCTCAAATTCTAGATAGCTGTTCCTTTATTGACTTAACTTATATAGCCCGGTACTTTGCAACAATTTATTATTGCACGGAATGCCGGGAACCTAACGATTCGATAGTTCCGAAATTACGATTTGTATTAAAAACAATTTATAAAAAAGCACCATCATATCTCCCCTCCAATCAATGGTATTACCTCTTTGTGACCACATATCGTAATGAATATCGGTCATACGAAGATGCATCGACTATGTTCTTCGGGGCACTTCAAGTAGATAGATCAGCATTCGTGAATCTTTTCGAAATGGCAGCAAAGAATGTGGGTGTCGTAATTTCGCCCAATCGGTTTCCATCTATTCCATACCACAGATAGTGAAAACCTCCGAAAAAAAAGTGCGACGAAACGAAAGAATTAAATCCGATCCGCATAAACTACGTAGGATAATCGTTTTTGTTCTCGGTTCAACGGTGTAATAAATTTTAACTATAATGGTGTCTCCAACATCTTGGGTGCGGATGAATAGGTGTTAATCGTTGGAAATTACGATTTTGATTTACTAATATGTTGTTAATTGATTAAGGATATTTTTAATGATTAAAAAACTGTATTTCCTCCTCGTCTGTTGCACAATTCTTGCCTACTCGCAAGATAAACCCAACACCGATAAATACATCCCTGCCTTCAAGCTTGAGAAAAATGATCTTGAACTATCTCGCTTGGCTCAACCATTGCAATACTTCGATAAAATCGGCAAAAGAGCAGGGATAATGGGATTCGAGAGCGGAACATTTGAGATGTGGGTGTGGCCCTGGAAACCGCTCAGGAACTTTGAACTTTCATTCCTGCTTGGCACATCGACCCAACCCATCCTTGCGAAAGATATCGCTCGAACCATTTCGGTTACACCCGAAGCGACTGTGATAACCTACACCTACGAATCATTCACAGTGAAAGAAATTATCATCGTCCCCCGCGATGAACCCGGCGCAATCCTTCTTCTCGATGTTCATAATAATGTCCCATTGACCATAGTCGCCGGATTCTTGCCGGTGATGCAGCCGATGTGGCCCGCCGGAATTGGTGGGCAATTCAGTTATTGGGATGATGACGCGAATGCTTATGTAATCTCGGAAGGGCAGTGGCGTACGATTGTCCTTTGCGGCTCGCCGGCAGGCGTTCAAATGGCGGCTCCGCCCGCGCATATGTTCGCCGATAATCCCATTCAATTTAAAATAGATGTTAAACCGGGCGCGTCGGATGGTAAATTCATTCCAATAATTATTGCCGGCGGCGGCGATATGAAAATGGATACCGTGAAAGCCATTTATACCCGATTATGGAAAAATGCCGCTTTCTACTATCACGAGAACTATCAATATTATAGACAGCTTCGAAATTCCACAACACAGATCGTCACCCCGAATAATGAATTCAATCTTGCGTATGAGTGGGGCAAGGTTGCGCTCGATAATTTACTTGTCACAAATCCACACCTTGGTACCGGTTTGGTGGCTGGGTTTGGTCTGTCGGGAGGAGGTGCCAGACCGGGTTTTGCCTGGTTTTTCGGGGGCGATGCATTTATAAACTCGCTCTCTTTTGATAGCTACGGCGCAACATCAACAGTTCGTGATGCTTTGGAATTTACCCAAAAGTGGCAGCGGCAGGATAATTTTCCCATACGGAAAAAGAAACCGGGCGATGCGCCGAAAGATGTCGGTAAGATGGCTCACGAACTATCCCAGAGCGACGGGCTTGTCGATTGGTGGAACGATTATCATTACGGCTACAACCACGCGGATACCACACCCTGGTATTTAGTCGCGATGGGCGATTATGTTCGAACGAGCGGCGATATTGATTTTCTAAAAAAGAGCTGGAGCTCTGTAAAACAGGCATACCAATGGTGCCTGAGTAAAGATAGCGATGGCGATGGTCTAATGGATTTGAAGGGAGCAGGACTCGGCGCGTTGGAATTCGGTAAGCTTGTCGGCATTTATTCGGACGTCTATACGTGCGGCGTGTTTGTTCAGGGTATTAAGGAGGTCATCATGATGGCCGATTTAGTGAAGGATATGGAGACAAAAGCGCAAGCCCAGGAACAACTGGTTAAAGCCAATAAGGCGATGGAGAAAATATTTTGGATGGAAAAGGAAGGATTTTATACCTATGGCGCAACCGAAAAAGGTGAACAGGTGAAGGAGCGGTCTCCCTGGGTTGGGACCGCGTTTATGTTTTCTCTCCTCAATAAAGATCATACGGAACAGTCGTTAGAACTGATGAATGGCGCTGATTTATGCTCCGATTGGGGGACGCGGTCGTTATCGCCATTCTCGTCATTGTTTGATCCGACAAACTATAATTACGGAGCGGCGTGGCCCTTTATTTCATCCTTCTTTGCGACTGCCCAATTTAAATATCATTATAATCTTGCCGGCTACTCAAGTGTTGAGAGTGTCGTCAAACACGTATTTGATAACGCGCTCGGCGAAGTTCCCGAAGTTTTTTCCGGCGACATTAATCAAAAACTGGCAGAAGGATATCACCATCAAGGATTTTCCACCACCGGTTATATGCTGCCGTATGTGCGCGGGTTGATAGGATTAGAAGTGGATGCGCTTCATAATCAGGTGTCTCTCAGTCCGCATTTACCACCCAATTGGGATTCTGTTGTCATCAATCATGTAAGCATAGCTAATCGGGTTTATAATTTTAAAATAAATCAGGCAGAGGACGGCATCTCAGTTCAAATGTTCACAGCTGAAAGCAAACCTTGTTCGGTAAAATTCACGCCAGATTTTCCGCCAGGAACAATTCCCCTTCGTGCTTCGATAGGATCGGTGCCGATTAACGACTTTTCGCCAACGTTTTGTTCGGTAGTTCATGAAATGTCGAATAATGATCGGATAGAAATATTTTGTAAACCATCGGTTGCAATATTACCTCCCACCTTGCAAACCGCCCCGGGTGCCACGAATTATTCTATAAAAGTGATTTCGGAGAAAGTCGATCCATCGGATTCAAAATTACTTCGGCTCCTTGTGGAAGGGAAGGGAGGAGAATCGTATCAATTAAATCTTTTGCGAGCCGATCAAATAGTTAGTATTCATGGAGCAACACTCGATGGATCTCATTTGAATATCCAGTTTGAAGTAAAAGACAAACAGGATTTCATAAAGAAAGAAATAGCGATTAAACTGAAATGAAAAGAATTGACCCTTTAAAATTACTTAGCCGCAGCGATAAATGGTATCTGGGGGGTAATAGTAGATTGCTCTGGGCTCCTGAATTTCCCGTTTGGTTGGATAAGCCGGGATTTTGGGATAAGGCGCACTATTATAACATTGCAATTGAGCCGGTGTTTACCTGGACACTTCTCGATGAGAAGGGAAAAGAAATTCCGATTCGACAAACCGACCGTCAATGGAATCCATCGCGCTTGCAATGTGAGTATGTATCTACAGACTCCAATAGGCAAAACAGATTGAAAATAACAGAGCAAAAATGTTGCTCGCCGGGAGATACTTTAAGCTCAACCATCAGAATTTCCAATTTATCATCTCGCCGAAGACGATTACATCTTGTTGCATGGACGATTCAGCCGAGTTATCCTTCGAAAGGCGAAGTTTGGATCGATAATTTATCGATAAATCATTCAAACATCTCTTACGAAAAAAATCTCCGGTCAGGTGATAAGCCGCTCCAAAAAATTGGTTGTACGCTGGGGATTAAAGGTGGTATTGACTCTTACTCGATCAACCTTAGCGAGGGGAGCGCCGTTCAACCGCATTGGCGGCTTACGCCGTTCGATGAAAAATTTAATGGCAAACGATTCAACAATGAACGCAAATTAAATGGGATCAACGCAGATGGTTTAATCTATATAGCGCTTCATAGAAAGATCGACATTCCTGCAAGAGCTTCTAAAAATATTTCAATTATATTTTCAGTGGGATCGTCAATTGATGAAGCCGGAGCAATTTTTCGGTCTTCACAGACAATAGTCAGTTTACCCGCCCATGCTGAAAAATCGTGGCAAACATTCTTTGCGGGAGTTCCTTACTTTAGTTGCTCGGATAAATATTTTACGAGGTATTATTGGTACCGATGGTATGGATTACATCTCTCAACATTACAAGGAGGGGAGGGAAATTATAACTACCCGGTAGTGTGCGAAGGTATTGGATATTTTCGGGCTCCTATCACCTACAGCGCAATGTGTCATATGCTCGAAAATCGCTGGATGAATAATCCAAAACTCGCTCAGGGAAGTCTGCTGACGTTTATCCATAATCAGAGAGATGATGGAGGGTTTAGAGGGTACATCGATCTTAATCATTACAGGCAGGAGATGTTTTATCATGGGAATTGGGGGAAATCTGTTCTTGAGCTCTATCGATGCCATCCCGATAAAGAATTTCTCGCAAATGCGTACGATGGATTGGTAAAATATGCTGAATATTTTGACCGGGAACGGGATAGTGAAAAAAGCGGATTGTATGATATCGACAATCATTATGAAACCGGTCAGGAATACATGCACAGATACCTTGCCGTTGATCCCAATGCCGATAAGGATAATTGGGGGGAAGTGTTTCGGTTAAAAGGGGTCGATGTTACTGTTTATATTTACGAATTAAAAAAATCACTCGCTAAAATAGCTGCTATCCTGGGAAGACCTGTCGAGGAAATTTCGAAATGGAAGCAGGGAGCTGAAAAAATTCGAGGGGCAATTCTCGATCAAATGTGGGATCCGGAAGTAGAGATGTTTTTCGATCTTAATCCGGGCACTCATCAACGAACCGGAGTTAGAGCGGCTGTGTGTTTTTATCCTTATATGACAGATATCGCGACCAAAGAACATCTACCGGGATTAAAGCGACACCTATTAAACCCATCGGAATTTTGGACTGCGTTTCCGGTTCCTTCTTCAAGCGTAGACGATGAATATTTTTCAGCGGACGCTCATTGGAAGGGGAAGAGAATGAACTGTCCCTGGAACGGCAGGGTGTGGCCCATGACCAACAGCCATATCGCTGAAGCTCTGGCAATTTCGGCGTATCAGTTTCAAGATACCGAGCTGAGGATTCGGACCGTCGAATTCATTACTAAATATATCAGGATGTTGTTTTCGGATGGTGATTCAACCAAACCAAATTGTTATGAACACTATAATCCCTTCACAGGTCAAGCGAGCGAATATAGAGGAATAAATGATTATCAGCATTCGTGGGTAGTTGATCTAATATTAAAGTATGTTGCAGGCATCAGACCTATTGATGAGGGCATTCTCATTGACCCATTCCCTTTTAATTCGGAAAACGTTATCGTTGATAATGTAACTATTCGGGGAATAACCTTAAAAGTGGAATGTAAAAAAAGTCATTTTGTGGTTAGCGTGAACCACAGAAAGGTTATCAAATCGAAAATTGGAGAACCGATAATTATCCAATAAAGAATACCGCATTGATAAAAAATAACCGCTTCGAATGACCAAAGCGGTTAGTAAATCGATTACAAAATTAATTAATTTCCAAATCTTGTTCCAGCCGGATTATAAACAGCAACTCCTCCATCACTTGTACCTATCCATAAGTTCCCATACGTATCGTAGGCGAGCGCAGTAATATTATTGCTGGGAAGTGCGGGAGTATTTGCGGTTGTATATGTTGTCCACGTGGTATCGTTTAATTCGATGAGCCCGCCATTTTTAGTCCCAAAAAATCGATCGTTGTTATTAAAATTATTGATAGCAATGGCGTTCACCGGTCCCTGAGGCATAATATGTCTTGTGTTAAGATAGGTATAGTGATGGATAGGAACTCCTGTGTTATAGTTTAACACCGAAACCCCGCTGTCATTTTTCGCGAGCCATAATTGTCCGAAATTATCGAATGCAATTGAAAGAATTGGAAACGAGTAAATATCGGGGAGTTGAATCTGACGCCACGTGTTCGCGCCGTCATATTGGGCTGCGCCCTGGTCGTATGTGCCGAACCAAACTGTATTGTCGTGAAGATTCAAGTTAGCTGTCCAGACATAATTACTTGGCAGTGGACTGGTTCCCGCATCGAGCTCATTCCATTGTCCGTCTCCCGCAACAACCTGACTTGGCGTATATTTTCCAACGCCGATAGTATAAGAATGGTACCCCGCAAAAACTTGCCCTAGCGAAGCGTTCGATATCATGCCGGCGATGCAATTAGGCGTGTTGCTGGGTATCTCCGGGGCTATATATCTTTTATACTGGAATTGCGTCCCATTTCTAAGATATCTTACAATGCCGCCACCTTGTAATGCAAACCAAATGCTGCCGTCTTTACTTTGAGTGATTCCATTTATCGTATATCCAACTTGCCCGCCATTATTAGAAGAGAGTGAATCTCTTAGTCCTCCCCAATTTCCTTTGAGAAAATAGGAAGCGCCGTTATTTGTTGCGAACCATACATAATTTCCTCCATCAACAAAAATAGCCCGTATATTGTTGCCATAAAGAGGTGAATTGGCGATTGTGAATGTGACCCAAGCAGGACCGATATTTTGCCCTGCTCCGGGATCGTTTTTTTTACAACCCTCCGATGCGATGGATAGTAGACTTACTAAAACAATAAATAAAAGGATTTTACCGTACATACAAATTATAAGTTGATTTAAATCGAATCCAGGATTTGAATGCTTCATTATAAGTTAGACGAAAATATTGTATAAAAGTTTAGATTATTATGCTAAAAAATACGAATTTTATTCGAATATTCATAATATTAACTC
>JBIOHP010000052.1:0-10238 GCA_044449065.1 Bacteroidota bacterium | reverse complement strand
CGCGCATTTTCTTGGCTCGTCTGATGGTTAATATTATTCGTTCTTCAAATATAATACATCATCACCTATTTCCGACACTCAAAAGAAAATATTTATGCGTTTTTCAACAACCTGCTAGGTAACCCTTTAAAATACGGAGTTAAAGTCTCTGTGTTTTTGGAAATTACTTTTTCTAATTCGTCAAAGTCAATATAATCGAGCATATTATCTGATCGACTCCCATGCCACAAATTTTTTCCCTCTATACCCTTTCTTTGAACGGCTTTTTTAAATACATCGGTTGTTATCCTATTCTCATTCCACCATCCTGTGGGAAATGCTTTGTCCATTGCCATTCGAACAAAATTTCGGACCGAATTTTCAAAGATATAAATAAATGGATATATTTCTGCCATTTTTTTTGCGTCTTCAGTAATCTTCCCAGGTAATAACGTATCCTCGATCGTAGTATCTTTCACCTTTAATATCTTTATGGGTGAACTTTTAGGTTGCTTAATTTTCTGAATTCGCCCACCATCTTCCGATTTACCCGACGAGAGAAATTTCTGTATACGGTCCTGCTGATCAGTATTATTTTTCAAGAACTTAAAGATGTCTATACCAATTCGGCTACCATAAATATATGCACCATCCTCTTTAGAAATTGAATTGTAAAATTCCTTTCGGACTCTATTAATTCCTTGATATATGGCTTGAATCGTTATACCATTTTTTTTACTTTTAATTGCTCTTAACAATATCTTGTCGATCATTTTGTTTCATCCGAATTTTTTGCTTCCGACTTTTTAGCTTGTGTAGTATGACACTCACAGTGTTCGAGGTTGTATTAATTATGTCTGCTATTTCCTTTGGTTGAAAACCAGCTTGCGACAGAATTCCAATTTGATCTTTTTGTGGTTTATCTTTAACTGCAATAAGCGCAAGAAGATTAATTATTTTATTTATGTCTGCTTGTAATTCTTTTTCCGAAATACTCATAATTTGTCTCCATTATTCTAATTCTTTTGAAATGTTAACTGTAAGTTTCGCCTTTTTCTTAGAACATAAACCTCTTATATTTGCGGCACCTATTTTTGCTGCTTTATCTATTTCCTCTGATGGAATTCCTGCCGAATATAAAAACATTACCAATAACTTTTTTATTGAAATTAGTTCATCTAAGATTTGTTCTTCTTTGCCAACCATAATGTTCTCCAAGTATAAAATTAAGAATATTCTTTAGGGTGTATCTATTTACTCGCTAATTTGTTTTATTTCAAGACATAACATGGAAAAGATCATCAACACATAACGATAGAAATATCAACGGTTTGCTTCACCGAAAGCGAGGAAACACAATAATAATTCCCCCGTTTGCCATAGAAGTAAGGTGGTTGTTTGCCTCATTTCTAAATTCGCACGACGAGAATCCGTTGCATGAATGTACTAAAGTGGGGGGAGAGAGTCAAATATTTATTTTCTTTTGCCTTAACGATTCGAAACTTATCATCATAATCTCGCCCTAAATCATCTATAAAATCCGCTGTGCGTTCGTTTAAAAATAATCACACCAACTCAAACCCATCCACCCTCGGAATAATCTTTTTCTCCGCTCCTAATTTAAACAGCAGCACCAGCGCTTTTTTGCCGTTCTCTCCCATATCAATCGTTAGCTCGCTCACGTACATTTTCACAAATTTCTCGCCAAGCTCAAAGTTTATCCCGCGCCCCCATTGCATGGCGTAGGGAATCGATTCCTGGAGATGCTCGTATCCGAACTTTATGCTTTCGCGCAAGCCGGTGGAAAGTTTTTTCGCCATCGCCATGCCCAGGTCTTTCCGCACGAGATCGAGGCCGAGCGGCAGCGGGAGACCCTTCGTCTGCTCCTCCCACAGCTCGCCAAAATCGAGTACCTTTTTATAGCCGAGCGATTCGTAGGTGATCTGTCCTTCGTGGATCAGCAGTCCCGCGTCAACCGTGCCGTCGTCAACGGCTTTCATAATCGCGTCGAACGGCATATCGATATTGTTAATACCGGTAGTGAAAATTTTAAAAAGCAGCGTCGCGGTTGTCAGCGGTCCCGGCGTGCCAATCGTTTTGCCTTTCAGCTCTTCCAGCGATGAATATTTTCTCGAAATGATCACCGGACCATACCCCTCGCCCATGCTGGCGCCGGTTCTCATGATCCAGTAATCCTTCGCGACGTAGGGATACGTATGCGCGGAAATGGCGGTGACTTCCAGTTCCGCTTTTTTTGCTCGCACGTTGAGCGATTGAATATCCTGAAGCATATGCTCGATAACGATCCCGTCAAGTTTTACCTTGCCGCTCGATAATCCGTAAAACATAAATGCGTCGTCGGGATCGGGGCTGTGTCCAACACGAATAATTTTATCAGGCATGTTCCTTTTTTTATAATTATGGTGAATAAAGATACGGAAATTGGGGGAAAGTTGCGGGTGTAACGCCATCGTATTTTCTTAACCCAACCCCGCGCCCCTTCCCCCGTCCGAACGGCGAAGCCGGGCGGGCTTAAAAAAAGGGGAGGGGGTTGGGGATGTGGAGCAAATTCCGCAGGGCGCTGCGGAAGGAAGACCAACTATTGTTTGACGAAATGTGGCGCGCGCCGAAAGTGCATCTTGCCGCCGGCGCCTTCATCGCAGACGAAGAGCCGCTCGATACGATTATGATGAGCATGCTCCTGGAGCAATATAAACAGATCAGGAAACTTGAACGGGCTCTCTTTATGCTGCAGGAAGCCCATCACGATCCCCTCCTCGGAGAGCCGGCAAACGAGCTGCTGCTGCCGCCATGAGGGGGGAATAACATAAATTGATTTTATACTTGAGATTGGTTAATTTGAACATGCAAACAGGGATATGTGCTTCATACATAGACGTAAAACAAAATTATGAGGTGTAACGAAAATTAATGAGTGCCAAAATAAATGTTTCCGATCCTCGAGTTGTCATGCTTGAACATTCACAAGCAAAAGTTCAATTGTATTCGAAGTACCTATCAATATATTTGAATATACTTGGTAGAACTAGTTTCATAAAGAAGATATATTTGTTCGATCTCATGTGTGGAGAGGGCAAGTATTCAAACGATATGAATGGTAGTCCCGTGGTTGCAATTGAGAATATATGGAATCATTATAATGCAAATGGTCAAAAAGTTCCAGATATGGAAATAATATTTAATGACAACGGGATGTCGGAAATCCAAAATGGTAAGTTTAAGATTGATCGAGTTCGGGATGAATGTACAAAACTGCCCATTCCATCAAATGTTGATGTAATTTATAGTAAACTAGATTATTCTAAAATATATCAATCCGTCGTTGATAAAATAAATAATTTAACACAGAATGAGAGGGCGTTATTATTTCTTGATCCTTATGGCTATAAAGATGTAAAGCCCGAACATCTTCGATTAATTCTAAATGGAAATAAATCTGAAATATTATTATTTATGCCGATTTCGTATCTGTATCGATTCGCGAAGAAATCAATGCAGGAAGATTTTCCCGGTGGTGTTGCATTGCAGAATTTTTTAAACGAACTATTTTTAAGTAATTTTCCTAATTATGAGAGTATTTCAGAATTTATACAAAAATTGAAAGAACAATTTCTGTGTTATTTAGGAAACGAAAATTACTTTGTATCTACTTTCGAGATTGAAAGAGATTCCCACAATATTTATTGTTTGTTCTTTTTTACCGCGAGTGAAAAAGGATTTGAAAAGATGTTGGAAGTGAAATGGAAGATAGATCAAGATCGTGGAGAAGGATTTAGGTTTGATAGAACGGTTTCATTATTTTCACAAATCGACAATAAAAATTATCGAGAAAAATTAAAGAAATTTATTCGAGATGGATCTCGAAAAACTAATCATGAAATTTATAGGTTTAGCCTTGGAAATGAATTTTTACCAAAGCATACTAACTCTATATTGAAAGAATGGCAAATGGAAGATAACTCATTCGAAGTAACCGATGAGAGCGGTAATCCAATGCGTAAAGGTGCATTTTATTTAAGCGACAAATCAAAAAAAGCATTTTTTTCGTTTAAGAAATAAATTAATGTCCACCAAATCCCACATAGAATGGACTGAGTCGACGTGGAATCCGATAACCGGCTGCAATAAGGTCAGTCCCGGATGCAAGTTTTGTTATGCAGAGCGGATGGCGAGGCGCCTCAAAGCGATGGGTCAGCCCAATTACGAACACGGTTTTAAATTAACGCTGCATCCCCAATCGCTCGAGCTGCCGTTGAAATGGAAAAAGCCTCAAACGATATTCGTCAACTCGATGAGCGATTTATTCCATAAAGATGTGCCGACGGATTTTATTCATCGCATCTTCGATGTGATGAATAAAGCAAACTGGCATCAGTATCAAATCCTTACAAAGAGGTCGGAACGGCTGCGGGAACTGGACCGCCTTCTCCCCTGGGCGCAAAATATCTGGATGGGTGTGAGCGTGGAAAACAAGGATTATAAATTCAGGATCGACGACCTGCGTGCCACGAATGCGCGAATCAAATTTCTTTCCCTTGAGCCGTTGCTTGGACCCTTAACGCCGATGAATCTCCGGAAGATCGATTGGGTCATCGTGGGCGGTGAGTCGGGTCCCGGCGCCCGCGCCATGGATCCCGTATGGATCAGGGATATTCGCGATGAGTGCCTGAACAAGGATGTGCCGTTCTTTTTCAAACAGTGGGGCGGTTTCAATAAGAGAAAAAACGGAAGAACACTCGACCGGAGAACCTGGAATCAGATGCCGGAAAAGAAAGAACCCGATAAGAAAAACGTATTTATAAAAATTTAAGCTTCCCAGGAAAATGACGTTCGACCCCTTAGGGGTCGCGATTAATCATTGGTAATCTATCCTAGAAACGTTAGATTCCTTCGGAATCTCTAACCACCGTATTTATCCCAAAGGGATAAAACATTTATGGGTTATTGGAATAAATATTTTTTCGATGTCGCAGGCAACGTACCGCCATTCGCCCACCCCCCTCGATAAAAAACATCGAGATCCCATTCTGGTTTTGTTATGCCGTACGGGTCGAGGTTGTCGGACAGCTCCGACGCTTTGGACACGGCTACACTGTCCAAATTGTTCAACGAGCTTTGCTCTACAATCACAGCATCCAGCAATATATCTGTAATTGGCAAATTCCCTGACGGGTTCTTCGATAGGAATCAGGTAACGTTCAGGGTAACGGATATTTTTTCTGAAGGATGGGCGGGTGTTTTTCCCGTCCCGATTCCGTTTATCGGGAGTGGTCATAATCGCGACGACCGCTTCCTCTCTTTCCGCTCCCCCGTCCCAATTTGTATTCTATCCTCAGGTTTTTTAACTTGAAATCTTCAAGATATGTCCATGAATATCATAGTCCCTTTGTCCAAAATAATTTTATTGAATCATTAAGTAGTAAGCATGGCTCTAACTCCCGTTTCTACAAATTCCTCGCTGGATAAAGTTTATTCGAACAAAGCTCTGGGATGCATCGTTAATAATAAGCGGACAACATTCCGGCTATTTTCACCGAGAGCCACACAGGTTGTGTTGACCCTGTTCGATCATCATGACGATTTTAGTGGAATTGAATACATCATGAAGCGGGATGAAGACGGGGTGTGGGAGTATTCGCTTCCCGGCAAATTGTACGGAAAATATTACGGATACCGCATAATCGGTCCCGCTGGGGCGGGTGAGATGTTTGACCCGGCAATACTTGTCGGCGATCCTTGCTCGAAAGCGGTCGTTACCAAAAATAATTATCACCAACCCGCCAAAACGCTGATCCTCGATACCTCGTTCGACTGGGGAGATGATCGGTTTATCGCTCCCGCGGATCATAATAAATTAGTGATCTACGAGGCGCACGTGAGGGATTTGACCGCGCATCGATCTTCGGGCGCGCAGGCAAAGGGCACATATAAAGGTTTATCGGAAAAAAATAAAACCGGCGGGCTTTCGTGGCTGAAAAAATTAGGCGTCAATGCCGTTGAATTGCTCCCGATCCAGAAATTCGGGACAATCGAGCTTCCGTACCGCGATAATTCCGTGACGAAAGACGGGTACGAAGTGAATACCTGGAATCCCTACGAACGCAATCACTGGGGATACATGACAAGCTATTTCTTCGCGCCGGAAACCTATTACGCATGCGGCGGCACGATGAAACGGGATAAATATAACGGGATGGACGGCGGCGCCGTGCGGGAGCTGAAAAACATGATCAAAGCTTTTCATAAGGAAGGCGTCGCGGTCATCCTCGACGTCGTGTTCAATCATGCTTCTCAATATGATTATAATCCCTTCAAGTATATCGACAAAATGTATTACTTCCGGACCGACCCAGCCGGACGCTTCATCAACAAATCGGGATGCGGGAATGATTTCGCCACCGAACGTCCGATGGCGCGGCGCATGATCATCGATTGCATATCGTACTGGATGAAAGAATACCACATCGACGGTTTCCGATTCGATCTCGCCGCGATGATCGATTGGGAAACCTGCAACGCGATTTACGCCGCCGCAAAAAAAATCAACCCGCGTGTTATATTCATCGCAGAGCCATGGGGCGGCGGCAGGTATCAGCCAGCAGGATTTAGTTACATCGGGTGGGCATCGTGGAACGACCAATTTCGCGACGCCGTGAAGGGTCAGAATCCGCATGACGGACCGGGGTTCATATTCGGAAAGAATCAGGGGGGGAATTCTAAAACAACGCTCATGAACTTCATCGCCGGCTCGCCCAGGGAGAACGGCGGACAGTTTATTAAAACCGAACATACGGTTAACTATCTCGAATCGCACGATGATAATACGCTTGGAGATTTTATCCGCATCGCCCTTGGCGACGCCAATGAAAATACGGTAGTCGCAGACATGGATAAATTTGCGAAGCTCACGCCTAAGCAGCTTGCGATACATAAACTTGCGGCGCTGGTTTTATTCACCGCGCAGGGACCCGCAATGATTCACGAGGGTCAGGAGTTTGGACGGGGCAGAATCATCGCTCCTACCCCTGTGCCGGAACCGAACATCGGAAAAATCGACGCCAACGGCTATAATAAAGACGATGATACTAATTATCTGAACTTCCGCCACGCAAAAAAGAATAACGCGCTGGTCGAATATTACCGGGGATTGATCAAGATGCGGAAAACATATTCTTGTTTCTCAAATGCCCCCGAGAATTCCCTGAAATTTATCCAAACCGAGGATGAATTTTTCATCGCGTTTACCCTAATGGATATCCCATCCGGCAAGGGGGCAAAAAAGGCGAAAGAGTTTATCGTGCTCCTCAATGGCGATCCTCAGTCAAGCCAATCGTTCCCGCTGCCGAAGGGGAAATGGAATGTAATTGTGAATCGTAAGAAAGTGAATTTATCCCGTTCGCCGGCGTCTGTTTCCAAAACGGTAAAAATCCCGCCGACGTCGGGGATGGTGTTGGTGAAATAAAGGATATTTGTGGGGGTACATGTACAGCAAAGCGCTGCTTTGCTGGAATATGCAATAATCCCGAGTGGTCAGGATTGTTGTACAGGGATCAATTTTAAAATAACGACGTGCTGAATAGCTTCGATGAGATCACAACATTTGTGCGGATTGCTGTACTGATCAACAATCCATAATGGTTGGGATTTTTGTACAGTAAAGCGCTGCTTTGCTGTACTTCGGAACAAAGCTGGTGCTTTGTTGTACAAAGTTTTCCATGAAAGTCCCATATTAACCCACACTGATTCAACGTATTTTCGATATTCATAAACAAAAAATTTTCAGGATAATCTCATGCAGATAGAATTTCAGGGCGCAACGCATACGGTGACCGGTTCGATGCACCTGCTTCACATCAACGGCAAACATGTTCTTCTCGATTGCGGATTATTCCAGGGGCACCGCGAGGAAGCTAACGCACGCAACCGGAATTTCCCGTTCGATCCAAAATCTATCGACGCGCTGGTGCTCTCTCACGCGCACATCGATCACAGCGGGAACATCCCCGGGCTCGTGAGCCGGGGATTTACCGGACCGATTTATTGCACCGGCGCCACGCACGATCTCTGCGCGATCATGCTTGCCGATAGCGCGCATATCCAGGAAAAGGACACAGAGTATCTCAATAAGAAATTAGCCAAACGCGGCGAGGCGCCCGTTCTTCCCTTGTACCTTCCGAAGGACGCCGCCGACGCAATGCAATATTTCCGTTCCATTCCCTACGGGAAAGAATTCGACGTTATTCCGGGACTCAAAGCAACGTTCTGCGACGCGGGACATATCCTCGGCTCCGCGTCGGTTAAACTGACAGCCGCCAAAAACGGCTCCTTGACAACGCTCGGCTTTACCGGAGATATCGGCAGGTGGAATATGCCCATCATCCGCGATCCCGAATTTATGGGCGACGTAGATATGCTGATCAGCGAGAGCACGTACGGCGGAAAGGTGAACGATCCCCCCGGCGTGATGGAAGAGCTCCTTGCCGCCGATTTGAAAAAAACAATCGACCGCGGAGGGAAAATTATCGTGCCGGCGTTCAGCGTCGGACGCACGGAGGATCTCGTCTACGCTCTGCACAAATTATCCGACCGCGGATTATTGCCTAAGATTCCCGTCTATATCGATAGCCCGTTGTCCATCAACGCGCTCGAAGTTTATAAAAAGCATCAGGAGTGTTTCGATGAAGAGACATGGGTGCACATCCGCAACCATCACGATCCGTTCGGATTCACTAAACTCACTATTATCCGCACTCCGGAAGAATCGAAGAAACTGAACGATCTCCGTGAGCCGTGCATGATCATCTCGGCGTCGGGCATGTGCGAAGCCGGGCGCATCCTCCACCACCTTGCCAACAATATCGGCGATGAACGCAACACCATCCTCATCGTCGGGTACCAGGCGGAGGGCACGCTGGGGAAAAAACTCGTCGATAAGGAAACCGAAGTCAAAATATTGGGCGATGTCTACGAGCGCAAAGCCGAAGTGATTGTCCATAACGCGTTCAGCGCCCATGCTGACGGCGCGGAGTTAGTAAAATATATCTGCCGGTTCGACAGAAAGAGGTTAGGACAAATTTTCCTCGTTCACGGAGAGCTTGAGCGTTCCCAAGCGCTTCAATCGGATTTAAAAACCCACGGCTTTAGCCATGTGGAGATTCCCGTGAAGGGAGAGAAGGTGGAGGGGTGAAACCTTATGTGAGTATATTCCTGCCAAAAAAATCACAATCTTGAGCATATCCAAAACCCTTAAAGAAATAGGGCGGTCACATTCCAACAAAAGAGCTCGATTTGAAAATCCTATATAAATATGTCGTAGGTATGGGGCAGATTGATACCATAACCATTTGTAATTGGAAAATTCATAGGGGAATTTCAATGCTTTATTTGATACCGAGAATCATTAATTTCCTTGGCTCTGATCAGTACCCATCTAAAGTAACTAATTTTGGAGGGAATATTAAAAACTTTAGGTAGGTACATCGATTGAGCTTGAAGAAGATGGAAAAAACCTCGGTATCGATCGAACCACCCATGAGAAGTGGGAAAGGGGTGAAAGCAAATCGAGTGAGAAGATCAAGAAACGACTATCATCTTTCAGAATTGAGATTAATCCCTCCTGAGATTTTCACTGTTGATAACCACTGCATCAACAACTATTCGATCTATAGACAGATATAGAAATTCGGTGGCATGGAAATTGATAAGGGAGTAGTTAGCAATTCGACATAGGTCGCTTGAAGCGAAATGGTGAAATGCGCTTCTTTAACCGATAGTCGAACGATGAGGAGAATGTTATATAGTTCTTCTTCGCTCCCCTACCCAGAAAGAAGCCGTACGCCAACCGTAACATTACAGCATGGGGTCAAACAGTATTCTATCGTTGTGAATTCAAAATTCTGTTCTTGAAGGGGTACAATCTCATTTTGCCTGATAGCACAACGTAGGATCAGTATGGGATTGCCCTCCTTACCCCTTAACAACGTCTCATTGACGTAAACTGGAAAGGACTTCTTATGAAATATCCAATTATATTGATCACAGCACTCGCCTCCCTCTTCAACATAGCGATGGCTGGCAAACCAGTGGTGATAACTCTGCCGGCGAGCAATATTACTGACAATTCGGCAACTCTAAATGGCAAGGTCGATGATAACGGATCTAACACGCTTTACCATTTTTTTTGGGGACTGAACACCAATTATGGCCACTCGACTCCTGAATATGAAATTCCTGCTGGT
>JBIOHP010000051.1:0-11067 GCA_044449065.1 Bacteroidota bacterium | reverse complement strand
GGTGTTTGTTTGATTTCTGGTCCGCGCATTTTCTTGGCTCGTCTGATGGTTAATATTATTCGTTCTTCAAATATAATACATCATCACCTATTTCCGACACTCAAAAGAAAATATTTATGCGTTTTTCAACAACCTGCTAGACAAAGATCACACAATTACTGGATGTAATCTAGCTTTGTTTGAATGCGGCAATTCGCAACCCAGACAGGTACAAAATATTATGGATTATACACCTGGCTGTGCTCCTAAATTCTTCACGAAGGCACAAGTGGGAAAAATGAGGAAAACTATGCAGAAACAAGAACCATGGTTTTATCCCAAGTTGGTCACTTTTAATACTTCATTCGGAGGTGGTTATATATCCGTGATAGATCAAAACAATTTTTCAAGACCTGTGAAATCAGGTTCAACGGTATATGTGTGGGCTGCCAATGGGGGTTCAATATCATTTGATGCACTTGAACAGAATTGGCCTACTGATCCTCCGGGAACACCATACTATATATGGACATTCCAGAACTGGCTTCCTAACAATATTGGGATTGAAAATCCAAATCAAAGTTCACAGACCATTACCAACCTCAATCCTGAACAGAGTATAACCGGATATTATATCAAGAAATTCATTGTCACGTTTGACAGGGCAACGAATATGGAATCTGGAAACGGAGGTACATATAAAGTTTATGGAACGAGCATCGGTGAGACCGGCACCGCTACATACTTAGAAGATCAACCAAATATTATGTCAATCGAATATGTTCCAGTTCCAGGCTCGGGAAATGTATTTGTTGCATGGAGCGACGGAAATACCCTCAATCCTCGAAGATTTTATGTGCCCCCGGATAATGGAACTTCGAATGTTTCAATACATGCCATCTTTAAGAATCACCTCCAGTCAAACTCCAGCACAGCACTCAGCCAACCAAACCAGCGTAAAATTATCGCTAAAAATTTTATTGATGGAACTCATACCATGCATATGGTATATCAATCCGGCGGAGATATTTTTTATTCGAAAAATACCGGAGGTGTATGGTCAAATGAATTTCCCATTTCAGTAACAGGTAATGCGCTTAATCCGTCTATTGCTTCCACATCCACACCTGGAAATTATTTTGTCGATATCCATATTGTTTGGGAAGAAGTGAATAATGGCGTGCATCAACTTGCTTACAGGCGATCAACTGATAACGGCACTACTTGGGAAAAAACCTTCCATTTCCAAGATGTTTATGGCGATGTTACTGCAAATACCTCAGATGAGACGCCGACAATCGCGGGAAATAACTACCCCGCCATAGTCTGGTGTTCAGGCAATCATGATATGCTATTAGCTCTTCTGGCGCCAAGCTTAAATGCGGATGGCTTCACCTATTATACATTTAATGTTCAATATATTCCATTTTATAGTATTCCTCGATCACCAAGTCTTGAATGTGGCGATCTGGTTTTTGTTAATAATTTATTATCACAAGAATTCCGGTTGGTATTTAAAAATTCCAATGACGGTAAAATTTATTACACTAAATTCACACTAGGTATGTTGACACCAACATTACAGGTCGTTAATAACTTTTCTCCGTCTTGTATCTCCGGTACAGAAACGGATTGCGGAAATCCAACTATAACATATAATTCAAGTGCAGGCGATGGTTCCTACGGATCATGTGACCATGTAAGCTGGGATGGCGTTAATAGTGGTCATCGTCATATATTTTATTCAAGATTGAATAACTCAACTAAACCATGGTCAACACCCGTGGAAATAGTTCATGGAACAACGGGTCATGAAGAATCAAAGCCCTCCCTGAGTTTTGATAACCGGGGAGTCATCTGGATGACATGGGAATGTGCTGATCACGTCGCAATGATTTCAAATCCCATCGGATCACCGATGCCTTCAACACCAGGAGTTGCAAATCTCGGAACAGGTTTTACTCCCTCTTTACCAAGGAATATTGGCGATGGATTATCTCCCTGGATCGTATGGGGTTCAGGTTCAACTAACCCTTATACAATCAATCTTTATCAAGTTGCGATACCACCGGCTCCGGCGCTTTCATCGCCTGCAAATAATGCAACAATCAATACTTTTACCTATACACTATCATGGAGTGAGGCTGTAGGAGCGAGCAGCTATAATCTACAATATGCCAATAATTCATCATTTACAGGCGCTATCAACGTCAATACCGGATTGACAAGCAGTATAGTGAACCTTCAGGAAGGATTATACTACTGGCGTGTAAATTCGTGGAATGGATTAGGAACAAGCGGCTGGTCGGCAACGAGCCAGTTTACGGTCAGCGTCCCGCAAAACGTTAGCTTGCAGGTATTCCGCTCAAAGAATCCCGATGCGTACGGCGTCTATCATCCACAGATGACTTGGGGCGGCGGGTCTCCGCACTTTACACTCCTGAAATCGGATGATACGCCGGACGCTTTTCATGCGATAGTATCCCCCTGCGACAGCGGCTATTATATCGATAAAACTGTTCCGATGGGCTACAATAACAACAACGGTATCTGGGAATATTATAAAGTAACATGGAACGGCGGAAAATCGAACGTCGGATCGATTGAATCCGGCGAAGTGTATATGGATAAAGCAACAGTTGCAAAACCGAAATACACCTCGGTAGCGGCAAATTATCCCAACCCCTTCAATCCATCAACAACATTCGAGTACCAGCTATCGACCCCTGGCTACGTGAACATGACGCTGTTTAACTCGCTCGGTCAGGAAGTGAAGAAACTTGTTGACGAGCAAAAGAATGAAGGATACTATAACGTCAGGTGGGATGCAAGTAGCCAATCAAGCGGCATCTATTTTGTGCGCGTAAACATAACGGATAAATCCGGCAAAGCGATCTACCAGGATTTAAAGAAAGTGCTTTTAGTGAAGTGATGGAGGGTTGTTCATAAGAACATATTTTTTGGTTGAGTCATGCTGAACTTGGTTCAGCATCTGTTTTCACCAATTTATTAGATCCCGAAACAAGTTCGGGATGACTAATTCTTCTATTGATCAATCTGAAGTAATATAATTAGTAATAATAAAAACCCTGCGCTCCCGGTAAAACGGGATCGCAGGGTTTTTAATTTTCATTTTTCAAAAATATGCGGGCGTTTGCAGAACTCCCAAATAAACCCTATCTTTTAATGTTATTATTCTCATTATCAATAACAATTGAGGCAGAAGGTCAATTTTGAATATATTTATCTGTCGATCGATTTGTCGTATTTCTTTTTTACTAATCGTATCCTCACTCTTACTAACAGTAGTCCCCCGAAACGGCTACGCGCAAGACAATAAAGAGAATTCGGAATTCAAACTCGCCGTTAATCTCTACGACGACGGCATGTACGACCTCGCGGTCCAGCAAATAAAAAACTTCATCGATACGTATCCGAACACTTCCCAGGGAATTGAAGCGAGATTTTACCTGGGATTGACGCAGCTCAAATTGAAACGTTACGAAGACGCCCGGTTCACGTTCCAAAATTTCGCGCTATCGTATGTCGATCATCCAAAGGCGCCGGAAGCATGGCTTAAAGTGGGAGAGGCATTTTCAGCGTTAAAAAACGACGTCGAGGCGGCGGCGGCGTACGAACGCGTAAAAACATTTTTTCCGAAAAGCCCCCTCGTTCCCGACGCATTATTGAATTCCGCCCGGCTATACTACCGGACAGGCGATATTGAACGGGCAAAAAAAATGCTGCGGACGATCCTGGAAGATTATCCGAAAACTTCAAATGTCTATACAGCCCGGCTGACGCTTACCCAAATCTATCTTGCCGAGGGACAAACCGATCTGGCGATGCAGGAAGCCCGGCATGTCGCAGAAAGCGACGCCCCTATCGACATGAAATCAAATGCGATGTTCTTCATCGGCAAAATACAATACGATGAATGCCTGTTCGATATCGCCGAACAGACGCTGCGCGATAATATCAGACAATATCCCAAAACAGACGGCGCCATTCAATCGGCATATATCCTGGGAATGATTCTCACTGAAAATTTAAAATATAACGAAGCGATCCTGCAATTTCAGACTGTCATCGCGTCTAATGCTGTAGATTCAATCAAGGTAGACGCCCTCCTCAGAGCGGGGAACGCGTCGATGAACGCGAAAAATTATTCGGGAGCTGTGAAGTTTTTCGAACAAGTGCTCGCGGGATTCAAGTCGACGCCATTCCAGGGCGAAGCGTTGTACCAGGCGGGAAAATCCTCCATGATAGGCGGAAAGTACCCCGATGCGCTCGATTTTTATAAACGCCTTCTCCAGGCGCCGGCACATGAGCTTCGGGGGAAAACTTTCCTGCGGATTGCCGAAACGGAATCCGCGATGAAGCAATACCAGCAAGCCGCGATGCAATATTCGGATTTTCTCGCGCAATTTTCAGGCGACCCTGCTTGCCCGCATGTGATGCTCGCCCTTGGAAAAATGAACAAAGAAAATATTCACGACTACCGGATGGCAAGCACAATTTTCAACGAACTGGTCCAAAAATATCCGCGATCTCCCGAAGCTCCTCTCGCCCTCGTAAACACCGGAGCATGCCAGGAAACGCTGGAAAATTTCAAGGAAGCAGTTCAAAGTTATCAAACGCTCATCCACGATTACCCGGGGTATCCGGGAAACGAAGAGATGACGAAACATATCAGTTTTCTTCAAGCGCATAAACTCCGCGACCGCGACGAGGGATTACAGCGGCTTTCCGGATTGGTGGGAGAAATGCTCCTCGAAAAACCGAAGCCGCAGCTTTCGCTCGAGCTCGCCGATATTTATTTCCACGATCTCAAAGATTACCGTGCTGCCGCCGAACAATACTCCAACGCAATCGATAAAGGTTTAAATGAAAAAGAATTTATCAACGCGTACTTTAATAGAGCGCGGTCGTACCACTTTTTAAGCGAAATCGAGTCCACCGCCGTCGATCAGGCAATTACATACTACGAAGCATTTATCAGGCAATTTCCCTCAGATCCCTTAAGCAATGTTGCCGCCTTTTACAGTATCCAGCTTAAAGCTGATCGATCACCTAATGATAACTTTACCCAAAGAGCAATCGGACTATTATCGACATCACTCGAACCTCGCTATCGCGAGCGGTTGCTCTATTACCTCAGCACGAACCCGAGCACGTTATCCGATACCGGCGGATCGGCGATGTTTCTCAACCGGCTGGGAACTGAGTTCCCCGGTTCCGATCTCACGCAGAAAGCATTTATGTTCGCCGGTGACAGGTTTAACGATCACGGTCATCCCGATTCAGCCATACTACTCTGGCGGCAGGCGCTTGAACATACTTCCAGCGGAATTTACACCGCTGCAATCTTAAAACGGCTCACGGATATTCAGACCACCTTAAAAGATTACAGCGGGGCGGCAGAAACGATGGAGAAATTAGCGTCACAATTTCCTTACAGCCAGGAAGGGATCGGCGCAAAAAGCGATCTGCCCGGAGTATTGCAGATGGCTGGTAAATATGCCGAATCGATCAAACTCCTCGAAGCGAGGGGAAATGAAACACCGGGCGTTCTTGAATCCGAAAAAGATACATCGGCGCTCAACCTAAAACTTGCCATTGCATACGACAAATTACAAAAGACAGAAAAAGCGGTAGAATCATACCGGGCATTCCTGCGGAATAACATGATGAGTAATCAAGCATCGCAGGCATTTTATGCGCTCGGCGTAATTGCCAAAGGAGAAGGGAACACTGAAGCGGCAACTTCATACTTCAAACAAGCGGCTTTGCATGGCGGGGAATCAGGCGCAACAAAGGAAATAGCCGAGCTGCTGTACGATAACGAGGAGTATGCCGACGCTGCGAAACAGTACAATCAGTTAGCGATCTCAACTCCCGATTCATCGGCAAAAATTTCATATATACATCGCGCGATAATTGCCACGCTGCGGAACGACGATCTTGCAAGCGCAAAAAAAACGATCAATACCTATCACGAAAATTATCCGAATGACAAAGCGGCTGATGTTGAATTCCTTTATGAAACCGGTTTGTTTTATTATCGCCAGCAAAACTATAAATCCGCCAATGAGATATTCGAGAAGGTAGCCGGAGATTACCGTGATACGAAATTTGGTCCGTGGGGTTTGTACTATGAGGCAAAGATTCTTGAGGTGACCAATGCTTTGGAAGAAGCGGCAAAGCGATATGACGATATTATCCAGAAGTTTCCTGCGTCGGACGTCATACCGCATGTGCTGCTCTCGCTGGGAAATATGCATTTCAACGCAGAGCGGTACGATCAGGCGATTAAATATTATCAAACGATCATCGAAAAGCCCGATCTTGCTCAGGACGTCCTCCCCTACGCAATGAACAACCTCATCCAGGCGTATGAATCGACAAAATTATACGACGCCGCATTGAAAACCACCAAGGATTATATCGCGAAGTTTCCGAACGACGAGAATATTTCTGACAAGAAAATCAAAGTTGGACTGCTCTATACTAAACTCGGCTATTACGACCAGGCGATCGTCCATTTCCAAAACCTGATCAATGAATCCGGGAGTCTTCTTGAAGCCGAGCTGCGGTACAACATCGGCGAAGCGTATTATGATAAAGGCGCATACGAACAAGCCATCCTCGAATTTCTTAAAGTTCCCTATTTAGTTTCCCGGCAAGGGAAGGTCAACTGGACGGCAACCTCGCTCTATATGGCGGGCCAATCATACGAAAAATTGTCAAAATTTAACCAGGCGATAGAAATGTACAACCAGATCATAGAGCGAACAGGGATAGACGCAACGTTTAAGGCGGCGGCTAAAAAAGAAATCGACCGTGTTAATAATATTACCAAACAATAGTGGCGTCGATTGTGTTTGAAAAAGAAACCGAAACGATAATCACAAGTGTAAAGCAGCGGATACCGCACAGCATTACGGATTCCTCAGCCGTTGTTGTTAAAGATATCATGGCGGCGGATATTCCGTATCCCCTAAAATCTTTTTTCAGGGCGGATGTGGAAATTCTCCTCACGGAAGAACTTAATAAACAGTGGAAGAACAGCCGGTTCAATTTTTTCCATCCGGAAGTACAGAGTCTCCAGCATCAGATTAATTCATTTCTTGTGGTGCACTACTCTTTTCAAAAAGAGGAATTCCACCAGCGATTGGACGACGCGGTTCATCTTATTATTAACTATTTAATCAGGCCGCAATGGACTCTTGCAAGCGTGGTTTTTGAAAGCCAGGATACTATCTCCACGAGCAATTTGATGCGGTTATTAAAATATTTCGGACCGTACGAATATATCCGATCGTTGATCCTCCGGTATATTGAAAACCGCCGGATTGCAAGCTTTACGAAGCCGGAATTTTCAGAAATCCTCTGGAAAGTCGACGGACAATTTGTCCGCAGGAAAACAGGCGATCAACTGGCAAAAATTTTGACGCCTCTGTATGAATTTATGGAATACCCGGCAAACTCGGGAGTGAATGCATTACCGATTAAAGGGTTAATAAAACATTTTGAGGACAAAGGACTTACCTCGGTAGTTCGAAGGCTTGAAGATGAATTAAAAATCGGAAAAGGGGAACTCAACCGGCAGGAATTGGGTGAATTGCTTGAATCACAACGCCGAATATCCGGGGCATTTGAAATTGAGCGGCGCATACAGGCGCAGGAAACGCCTGCCTCGCTCGCTCATGAAACCAAATCTCCCGATGAGAAACCAGAGGAACAAAAAGAAACACAGAGCGAGCTGCCCAAAGCCATCATCGAATCGATGGAAGAGCCGGAAAATGAGATTGAAGAAACGGATTCGTCTGCGATTCCAAACGAAGAACCGCGTGCCGATTTTGCGGATTCACTTGCTGCGGAACTTTCCGGCGCCGCAACAAATGACCCCAAAAAACCATTTCTTCTTTACTCCATCCCGGAAGGCGAACGGCGAAAGTTCATCAAGAAAATATTCAAGGGGGATGACATTCAGTTCCTCGACGCCCTGCGTAAAATTGACGAAGTTCCGACATGGCGACAGGCATCGGTGTATATCGATGAAATTTTTATTCAGAACGACGTCGATCCCTATTCATCGGAAGCCATCCGGTTTATCGATATCATCCAGGAAAAATACTACCCTAAGAAATAATGCCTTCATCGATTTCGTTTATTGACCAAGCCACCATTACTGTTAAATCGGGATCGGGAGGAAATGGAGTAATAAGTTTTCGCCGCGAAAAATTTATTCCAAGAGGCGGACCGGACGGCGGGAATGGAGGAAAAGGAGGCGACGTCATCATCCACGTCGACAGGCAATTAACGACATTAATGGATTACCGTTACAAGAAATCATACCAGGCGCAAAATGGCGCAAACGGTCAGGGCTCAAACATGACGGGAAAAAACGGCATCGACGTCATCCTCCGTGTTCCACCCGGAACGCTCATAAAGGATGCGGATAAGGAACATATTCTTGCCGATCTCCTTAAAGATAAAGACTCCATCACCATCGCACGCGGCGGTAAAGGTGGAAGAGGTAATGCGGAATTCAAATCAGCTACAACGCAGGCTCCGAGAAAAAGAGAAATGGGCATGCCGGGAGAAGAAAAAAACTTACAATTTGAATTGAAATTACTTGCGGATGTTGGATTGGTGGGCTTCCCCAATGCCGGAAAATCAACATTAATATCACGCATTTCTGCTGCGAAACCGAAAATTGCCGATTATCCCTTCACTACCCTTATCCCGAACCTTGGAATCGTTTACTACGGTCAAGAAAAAAGTTTTGTGGTTGCCGATATGCCGGGCTTGATAGAAGGGGCTCATAAAGGAAAAGGACTTGGAATACAATTTCTTCGGCACATTGAGCGTACGCGCGTACTTACGTTTTTAATTCCGGTGACATCGGAGAATCCGAAAACGGAATATACCACGCTGGTCAAAGAACTTGAAGCATTTAAAAAAGACCTGGGAACGAGACCGCACATTGTTGCATTTTCTAAAGTTGATATAATCTCCGAGGATGACCGCCGACCGTTGCGGAAAATAAAATTCGGGAAAGGCGTCCCGGTAGTATTCATATCCGCGGTTGCCGGCGAAGGATTGAAAGAGCTTTCCGATCTTATGTGGAAGAAACTCAGACGCGCATCATCCGACGCAACAGAATAATTCACCCTTGTATTTCAACCGGAATATTCTTACTCTTAACTATAGGTTCATCCGAGATTCATGAATCGGAACAATTTTATAATATTATGTCGACATTCAGACGCCGTTTAATCAGAGAAAAAGTGCTGCAGATATTATACGCCTTTGAAATTTCAAAGGAGCCGTTGTCCTTTATCGAAGATCAACAATTGACGGAACTGAAAAACAATCCCCAGGAACTCGACTTTGCCCTTCAACTTATAAAATCCACTACGGAAAACAGCGAAGAACTCGATACATGCATTAAATCGAAAGTTGACAATTGGGAATTTGGACGAATCGCGTTAATCGATAAAATAATTCTCAGGATCGGTGTTTGCGAGCTGCTGTATTTCCCCGATATTCCCCCGAAAGTCACAATAAATGAAGCAATCGAAATCGCAAAAGCATTCAGCACCGATGAGAGCGGGCATTTCATCAACGGTGTTCTCGATTCAATTCATAGTGAACTACATGCCGCTAATCGGATACATAAAACGGGCAGAGGATTGATCAACCAGGCGCTCCCGCCCAAAAAAAGCGACGCACCGCGGCGCCCCGCCAGGAAATAACGAAATTTTCCCCCCTCCTCGATGACACAACATTCCGATCTCGATCGGAAACCCCGAAAGTTTGAAATATTTTCATGGACGCTATTCGATTTTGCAAATACCGCCTTCTCGGTAATTATTGTTACCGTCATCTATTCCCAATATTTTACCGATCAAGTCGCCGGCGGAAGACGATGGTTATGGGGACTCTCGGTCAGTCTTTCGATGATCTGCGCGGCCGTTCTCTCTCCCCCGCTCGGAGCTGCGGCAGATTTTTCCAAGCGGAGGAAACTGTTTTTATGGTTGTTTACATTAGCGTGCGTCATTTGTTCGGGATTGATGTTCTTCGTTCAACCCGGGATGATCGCTCTTGGTATGCTGTTGTTTATTATAGCGAACATTGGGTTTGAAGGAGGTCTGGTGTTCTACGACGCATTTTTGCCCCGCTTAACTTCATCAACTTCTTATGGCAGTGTCTCCGGGTTCGGATTTGCGATGGGATATCTTGGCGCTCTTGCGGTGCTCGTCATCGTGAAAATCTTAATACCTGAAAATACCGACCCGGATTATTATTTTTATGTCCGGCTTTCGTTTGTGGTAGCGGCAATTTTCTTTTTTATATTTTCTCTCCCTATGTTTCTTTTCGTACAGGAGCCGCATCAGGATAACCTAACGGAGGGATCATTTATCATGCGAGGGATGAAGAGATCTGCCGAAACATTCCGAACAATTTTTATTAAAAAGGAACATCCTTCGATTGCCCGGTTTCTTATCGCATTTTTTATCTATAACGATGGTATCATTACCGTCATTGCTTTTGCGGCGATTTTCGCCCACCATATTTTGCACATGAGCGTTAAAGAAATTATCATCTTCTTTGCCATCGTCCAATCGACGGCGATTCTCGGATCGCTGATATTCGGTTTCGTAACGGATAAAATCGGGCCCAAGAAAACCATCGTCATCACGTTGTTTATATGGATATCGATCTGCATCGGAGCTTACTTCATTACGACAGTTACGTTTTTCTATGTAGTAGCGTTATGGGCGGGAATCGCTATCGGATCATCCCAATCCTCGAGCCGGAGTATGATGGCGTTGCTGACGCCCAAGGAACGTGAAGCGGAATTTTTCGGTTTTTATGATGGTCTCTGCGGCAAGGCGTCTGCTGTGGTGGGACCTGTGGTCTACGGACTTATTTCCGACCTAACCAATGAACGAGTTGCAGCCCTAACATTGGGGCTATTTTTTATAACCGGTCTCTGGCTGTTGAAAGAGGTCAAAGAACCGGCCCGGGATATCGTTCAGAATTGATTATTTAACCAACCTCTACTATAGTAACAAG
>JBIOHP010000050.1:0-11297 GCA_044449065.1 Bacteroidota bacterium | reverse complement strand
TATCCGCCGTTTTTGTTGGCGGGAGTCGGGAGACGGGGTGTGTTACAGGACGAGGCCACAATCACTCTCGTTACAACGGTCTACATTACCATGAATGGGGTCTGACCGCAACTGTGAGCAAAGCTGGAGCTTTGCTCTACAATTCACCCTCGTTACAACAATCCCCCGTTGTCATGAAGTACCCGGTGCTCTGTACCGCTTCGCTGTTACCTTTCAATCCAAACAGCTAAACTCCCCGTTATTGAGATCGGCGTTTTGACTTTTAATGAGAAAATATATATTATTTCACACTAACACTCATATTAAAACACCTCTTGGAATATAAACAATGAAAAAAAAGCTATTGATCTGTGTTCTCGTTTTTGTATTCGGCAACAGGCAGGCAAACGCCCAATGGGTTCAAACCAGCGGACCTGTTGACGGAAACGTTTACTCCCTTGTCATCAGTCCCAACGGGACAGGCGGCACAAATCTTTTCGCGGGGACTGACGGCGCCGGCATCTTCCTCTCTACCGATAACGGCTCAAACTGGAATGCCGTCAATAACGGATTGACGAACGGTAATATCTGGGCTCTTGCTGTCACACCCTACGCATCGGGAAAACTTTTTGCCGGGACGGATGATGGAGTGTTTCTATCAACCGACAACGGCACATCCTGGAACGCATCCGGGTTGGCGGCGCTCACTGTCTACGCTCTCGTATTCAGTCGCAATTTGACGGGAGATTTATTCGCAGGAACTGATGGCGGCGGCGTGTTTCTCTCCACGAATAATGGCGCAACGTGGACGCCCGTCAATACAGCATTAACGAATGATTCAGTCAATGCCTTCGCTGTAAGTCCCAACGGGATAAGCGGAACGAACCTTTTTGCCGGTACTACGGGGGGCGGCGTCTTTCTCTCTACCAATAATGGCGCAAGCTGGACCGCAACCGGCTTGACGAATAATTATGTCTATTCCCTTGCTGCCAACGGTTCAAACGTCTTCGCCGGCACTCTAAGCGACGGTGTCTTCCTTTCCACCGACAACGGCGCAAACTGGCATGCCACGGGACTGACGAACCCAAATGTTAATGCTCTTTCGTTCAACGGAACAAATATTTTCGCCGGGACGAATGACGGTGTATTTCTTTCCACCAATAGCGGCACAGACTGGTTCGACGTGAACACCGGGATGACAAACGTCGGCGTCTTTGCTCTTGCAATCGGTCCCGTTTTATCAGGAAATCTTTTCGCCGGAACCGACAGCGGCGGGGTTTGGAAAAGACCTTTATCTCAAATGGTTACATCAGTGCGGTCATCTTCGGATGATGTACCAACGAAATTCATGCTCCAGCAAAATTATCCTAATCCGTTTAATCCGGTTACGCAGATTCATTTCTCAGTGCCAAGTGCGGGGTACGTGTCGTTGAAAATATATGACCTCCTCGGCAAAGAAATTGCAACGCTGGTAACGCAAACTCTCCATGTAGGCAGTTACACAACGGATTGGAATTCGGCAAACATGGCAAGCGGTGTGTACCTCTACAGACTCCAGGCAGGTGAGTATACCGCAACGAAGAAACTCGTATTGATGAAATAACATCCTTATTGAATCAAACAAATGTTAAGTGATGCATTAATTCAAACCGCCTCCCTTATTTTCTTTGGCTTGTTTATCTATGGGGTAACCCGCGCGTTTCAATTTCAGACGACGCCCATCCCTATTGCGAATCCGAAAAAATCATCGCTTCTATCATTATTTGGCGCTTTCATCGGCTTCGTTATTATCGGATCAATATTCCTCATTGGAAGATAAACCAATCCTGACCGGGGAATTGCTTCAGAGACCGGAACATTCACCTGTACCCCTGGTCAGGTTATTAACACAGCTTTATTTGCATTCATTTTGCTTGCCCCTTCTATTTCTATTATCCGTAAATTAAAGGAACCCCTCTCCAGTTTGGGCATTTCTTCAATAAATCTAAAGGGATCGATCCTTCTCGCATTTTCCATTTCGGTATTGAGCATTCTTATAGGAATTTTCACATCAGCGGGTGGCGTATCCGGCTTAATCGCACACCTTCGAACCGACCATGCCTGGGCTTTCCTCATGTATGCCGTAGTAGGTTTTTCGGAGGAATTCCTTTTCCGTGGCTATTTACAAACCCGTTTAGTAAGCTGGATTGGTAAATGGCAGGGATTACTCATCGCATCAGTCATCATGGCGCTCTACCATGTGCCGCAGAGATTAGGAGCTGAAGGTCTTTCATTTTCCGACTCTTTGGTAAGTTCCGTTTCCTTAATACCAATCAGTTTGTTCGCCGGTTACATGATGCTGCGCACGCAGAATCTTCTCGCGCCGGCGATCTTTCACACGTTCGCAAATTGGATAGGAACACTTAACAACTGATTCTCACGTTAGACTGTTCCAGAATCTATCACACGAATCATGAGGTTGTATTAAATAAGTCAAACCTGTGGATAACTCGATATTAGTCTGTAACTTGCCTCTCTCTGTTTTAATCCCTATCTTTTTTATTAAAAAAATTTCCTCAGCCACATTTTGTCAAAATAGTTAGCTATCGTAGAATATACTGTTCAAAAATTATCTAAGCAGATAATCAACACGATTGCCTTGAGTGTTTGCATTGCCGCCGCGAGTTCACCGTTGGTTGCTCAGGACTCCTCTCTTACTTCATCCCAGAAAAATTGGAGCATCCATTTTCAGCAAACCATCATTAATCAGTACCACCCTGATTTCGACGCAAAATATTCCGGTGTGAACAGCTTAAGGGCAAGCGAACCAGCACAAACCTCAATCACCTCAACGCTCTTTATCGGAAGAAAACTATGGGATGGAGGAGAATTATATCTAAATCCGGAATTAGGGGGCGGAGCCGGGTTTAGTCTTGCCAGAGGGATTGCTGGTTTCCCAAACGGCGAAGTCTACCGCGTAGACGATGTTACGCCGAAGATATTCATGGCGCGAGGATTCATTCGGCAGCAGGTTTCGCTCGGCGCATCGCAAAAAGAATGGATCGAGCCGGATCAAAATCAAACTGGAGAGAGGCTGCAAACCAACCGCTTAACCCTAACCGTTGGGAAATTCAGTCTCACTGATCTGTTCGACGATAATGCATATTCGCATGATCCCCGCACCCAGTTTACGAACTGGGCTGTATGGGCGCCGGGCGCATGGGATTACGCCGCAGATACCCGCGGCTACAATTGGGGTATCGCTGCCGAGTTTCATCACCCAATGTTTCAACTCAATTTTGCCGCCGTAATGGTTCCCACGTATGCAAACGGTCCCGTATTCGATTCTCACATAACGGATGCCCATAGTTTCAACATAGAAATCATTAAACCTATCTCTATTTACAATCACGCGGGGAAAGTGCATCTCATCGGTTATCTTAATCAGGCAAGAATGGGAAGCTACCGCGAAGCGATGGATATCGGGGCGTCGAAGGAATCGCTCCGGACATTGCGACCACTCGCGCGTATCGGTCCAAATACGGATTTGCCCTTTGCCTCGAACAATCCATCAATGAAAACACGGGCTTTTTTAGTCGGCTAAGCTGGAACGACGGACATACCGAGACCTGGGCTTTTACAGAAATCGATCTTTCTTATCAGATTGGTTTATCCACTCGTGGCAAAGTCTGGCAGCGCGATGGTGATAACGCGGGGGTCGCAATTGTTGCGAATGCTCTCTCCAACGACCATCGCGATTATCTCGCAGCTGGCGGTTATGGATTTATCATCGGCGACGGCAGACTGAATTACGCGCCGGAAATCATCGCAGAGACATTCTATTCAATCTCACTTAAAGAATTTCACCTCTGGATAACTCCCGATTACCAATTTGTCCTTCATCCGGCGTATAATCAAGACCGGGGACCGGTTCATGTCTTCGGCGTCCGGGCGCACGTGGCATTCTGAGAGTTGGATACGTTAGACAAGACTCATTCAGCGGTAATCTATTTCAATTTACCGACCAATTTTGCGAATGAGAGAGTAAGTACTTGAAATTCTTGTACTTCATCTCAATTTTCAAATACCCGAATTGATAGCCCGGATTAATTATTTTTCACGTTCATTCTCTCTATTGAATCTGTACTGCCAATAATTTATATTGACTTGATCATGTTAACGAGATAATTCTATGTTCAAGGATGTTGTTTAGAAAAAGGCAGGAAGGTTTATGAAAATAAAGCAAATTTGTTTGTTGTTACTTGTTTCTCTGATTTCAATTACATGCAAAGAAACGGATACAATATATACACCTGTGGAGACTCTCACCGATCCGGCGGTGCAGCCGGAGGTTATCTACACATTTCCCGCGTCGTACGGAATTGGTCCTTTCAATAATTTTTCGTCGACCATTACCATCCGCTTCAATAAACTTATGGATGCATCGACACTCCAGCACGCCGTTCATTTTATCTCCAGCGCCGGCGACTTACTACCTGATACGAGCAGCATATCAGTCAATCAGGGAGATGTAGCTTCCATTTCGCCAATCCGGTCAAACCCTAATTATCCCTTTTTATGGAGGGTTGGAAAAAGCTACACTCTGCGGATCGATTCGAGAGCAAAAGACGTCAATGGCAATAGTTTGAATCTTCCGTTTGAACTGACATTCACGCCGGAGCCGTATTTCCGCGTAAAAACAATATCCCCTGCTTTAGGCGCGATAAACGTCAACTCGACCACTCTTCAATTAGCATTCAATGCATCGGTGGATACATCCATTCAACGTCAGGTCGTCATCGCGCCGCCGGTCTCAGGTTTGTGGCGTTATGTACCCCTCACCGGAGGGCTTCTTGATTCAAGCCAGTTAATCTTTCAGAGTGCTAATGGATTTACAATCGGAAAAACGTATTCAATTTCGATTGGAAGCAATGCTATTGACAAACATGGCAATCTCATGAGCGGAGGTTTTGCCTCGTCTTTCAACACCATTGCCTTAGCTGTGACCGGCACAACCCCAACAAACGGTAGCACGAATTGGTCAACCACCTCGCGGACAATTTCCATCACGATGAGCGATACGCTTGATACTTCCACGGCATCAGCAGCATTTAAGATAAATCCTGTCACTGCAGGCATTATTTCCTATACATCAAACCTCAAGGTTTTGAACTTCACCGCGTTAAATAACTTTTTGCCCGAAACAGTATACACGATACTAATCGATTCCTCGATACGGTCGAAGACGCATGCAATGATACCTCAACCATACAGTTTTTCGTTTATGACAGGACCGATAGTCCCACCACCACCACCACAAACGTTTTATGTGAGCTCTACAAGTCCTCCTAATGGCACTACGACCTTTTCTCCTCTCGCCCCGGTACAGATTCGATTCAATATTGCTTTCGATACCGCGACCATACGGAATGGGTTCAGTATTACGCCTCCGATTAATGGACTTATAGCGTTCCCATCCTCCACTGTACTCTCATTTTCTCCAATACTATCATTTTCTACTGCAACGTATTATACGATTACTATTGGAAGCTCAGTAACATCGACGACCGGCAATCCTCTTGGAGTGCCTAACACCTTCTCATTTGCTACGCTCCCATTTGAGGTCACACAAAGCTATCCCCCCATCGGTGGGACACATATTCCAAGAACAACATCCATACAGGTTGTTATGAGCGATTTCATAGATACAAGCACAGTTCGCAACGCTTTTAATATCTCACCATCTGTAAACGGTGCGCTTGAATTGAATCCATATTATAATTATTTTTATTTCAATCCGTCGGTATTGCAACCTTATACATTGTATACCATTACAATATCGACCGCGTTGCATTCAAAAGCGGGAATTCCCCTGGCATCGCCATATATATTATCATTCGCGACAGGGGACTAAGACGTAATAAAACAATGCGCATAATTATAAAATTACACGTCAATAATGTAGCATACAATGAATCCGAAACATCCTGAACCCACGTTTGTTAAAATTTTAGAAACAAATTCACTTACGGATATTGCATTAATTAAGAGTGTTCTGGATGAGGAAGACATTAAATATTTTCTTCAAGGCGAAAATATGAAGTTCATTCGACCGGTCGATCCTGTCCTTTTGATGGTCGCAGAGGAAGACGTACAAAGAGCAATCGAACTTCTCAAACCATTGAAACTTAACTATGCCCCAATGGTTTTTGGTGGCCAATCAAAGCCCTGAAATACAGCTTTAATTGGAATTATCTTTGCATTTCAGTATTTTTTGATTGTAACCTCTTTGCCAAACTGGCGATGCGCACGAAAACTCTTACGAATTAATATTTCCGATGAAATCACTTCAAAAAGTAGCCCCGTCTAATAAACGGTTTACTCTCTGCGTGGTAACCGCTCTGATTGTGCTATCCATAACAGTCAGGAGCCAGACTAATTCATCTCTCCATCCTGATGCGAGCCGCTTCCTTTCCGGCTCTCTCGATTCTTGCATGAATACGCTCGCCGATAGCGGATTCTCCGGGGTTGCGCTCGTCGCGCGGGGCGATTCTATTCTACTTCATCGGAGCTACGGTCGCAAAGGGCTTCCGGTCGATACCAGCTTAGCGTTTTACTTTTCCTCGAATACCGAATTGTTCACCGCCGCGGCGATTCTTCTTCTCCAGGAACAGGGACAACTCTCGGTGCGCGATAAAATCAGCCGCTTCATACCGGATGTTCCTGCCGATAAACAGAAAATAACCATCTACCAACTGCTTACCCACACATCGGGCATTGGAGAGAATTATATCGCCGAAGGCATACCCGATCGCGATGACATGGCAACCACAGTTCTTGCGCACCCGCTCGAAAAACCTGTTGGAAAAGGATACATGCATACGAGCGATGGTTACTCCTTGCTCGCGGCAATAATTGAGCTCGCGTCGGGTTGGACATATGAGAGAATTGTTCAAAAGTATCTGCTTGATCCCGCAAGGATGTACTCCACCGGTTTCTGGGGAACCGAAAGCGAAGCGCCGTTCGGGATCGCGCATCCGCGGGATTCCATCAAAACAACACAGCGCTACAGAAAAATCTTTTATAACGGTAAGCCATTTTCAAATTGGGGGATGCGCGGCGGCAACGGATTGTTCGGCACAGGCAGGGATTTGTTGCGGTGGTTGAGCACTCTGAAAAATAAAAAAATCGTCACAGACACAAGCCGTGCGCTCCTGTGGAATCCCCACGTTCTGATGAGCAAGGATCCGCTCGCCGATGTGTATGCCGGTTACGGCTGGAATATATCGACGACGAACGATGGCAAGTTTGTGGAAGCAAGCCATGCCGGGCGCGAGGATTGGATACAAAACAGTATTATCCGTGTCTTCGCCAACGGCGATGTAATCATTACATGGGCGTATGACTTCGGCCCCAATTCCAACCCAATGAGCGTTGCAGCCGCGAAGGCGTTGGCGGGGATATTGAAACATCAACCGTAACGGTGATTCCTCCATCCCACCGTCGCAAACTGTGTGATAAGTCACTTAGTGTAGTAGCCGATCACCAGATCGGCGCGTTAAATATCATGCTTTCGCCTGCCTAACGGCCGGCTACTACATCAAACAACCATTTTTCACACATTCTGTCGCAGTGGGATGGCAATAACTTTCACTCGTTACAACGGTCTCCGTTGTAATGAACTACGCGGCGCTCTGCACCGATTCGCACATTGACGCAGAGCGACTTGGTACTATTCGTCCACAGCCCGCCACAGCGGAATTGGAACGAGTAATAATATAATTGCAAACCCCCCGCGCCCCCTTTGACAAGGGGGATTTCTCATAAACGATTTGCTCCATGTCAATCTATTAGCGTCCCCATTGTCAAAGGGGGAACGCCGAAGGCGAGGGGGTTTCATCGCGCTCGTTACAACGGTCTCCATTCTAATGCCCTACGCGGTGCTCTGCGCCGCTTCGCTCTGAGACGCAGAGCGTCTTGCCAACATTCCTCCGCTAGAGCGGAGGAACGAGATAATCCTTTCGTGTTTTATCCTAATTCAAGTGATTTTGTCATCGAACTCTGATCTTAATGAAAGTCGAATATTTTCTCACAAAATTATCTCTTCATCTTTTAAATCTTAAAGATAATAATCCTTATTATTTATAAACTCATATATTCTTAATCCCTTTGATGAACCCTTAAAGATAATTAAATTATCTTCCTCCATTTTAGTAATAAATGCACGACTGAGATCATCAATCTCGATATCAGAAATCGATCGTTTAAGTAATCGATCTATTCTGTTAAATAAGATATTTTGAGCAAGAATTTTTTCGTATTGATTCTTAACGAAATCAACTACATTACTCTCGGAAAAATATCCCCTATAACCTATCTGATCAGAGAAACTCCGTCTCATATTTGATGTATAAAGCATTCCGAGAAGTTTATTCATAATTGTCTTTCTATACTGTACGTATGTGATATTTACCGATAAAATAGAAAATACAATCCAAAATATAACAGGGACTAGAGTACTAGATAGAACACCCTGAGATTGAAAAACCGAAATCAATCCAAATACATCTTTGTTTAATGTCGTAAGGATAGCAAGCAATCCTGTTATACCAACACTTACTTTTTGAACTGTAATCTTTGGTTTAGTTTTTTCTCTAACAAGTTCGTTTGTAATCGTTGCAATTACCTTTTTAGCGTCTCTAATTTGTTTATTTAAGTTATCATTTTGTGTGGATAAGGCAGTCTTTTCTATTACTAAGTCATGATTTTCATCCTCAATGCGTCTTAACTTTACCAATGCACTTATATTCGGAGCTTTATCATTTGAATTTACTTCGAATTTGACGAGATTTCGAGATTTTTGTTGTTGTTCAATCTCATCCTCAAGTTTTTCTAAAAATAACCTAAGATTTTTGAATTCTTCTTCATTTTTTATCTTCAGATCAGGATCCATATAATTATCGGGATGCTTACTATCACGATAGTTCTTTAATTTTGCATATAAATCCCCGATATCAAGGTCAGGCTTTTCTTCAATATCCAGAATATTACATACCTTTGTTATTAATTCTTCTTTCGTCATTGCTTCACCTTATATAGATATTATTTTCCCTCCAACTCACCATCGTGGTGGGATGGCAACATTTGACGCTCCTGCGTCGGCAACAATCGCTAACTAACATACAAAATTATATAAAGGAACCGGTAAACCGTTCAGTAAACTGTACATAAATTACAATGAATCACAATCTCAAATGTTATTCAATCCCCCATCTCAAATAACACCTTTACCTGTGAATGAATTGTAACCATCTGCGGTATCTGCACGAGGTTTTTCACATTGCCGGCTTGATATTTCATAATTTCGGAATCCATTCGGTAGGATGCGCTGAGACGAGGTTCGTTCTCCTCTGTATCACTTACTCTGAGAATCTTTCCAAGTTTTCTTCCGGCTTCTACGGCAAAGATTGCGGCTTTCTCTTTCGCTCGTCGAATTGCGCGTTTCATTGCTTCCTTCTCCCCAGCCGCCTGTTCAGTGGAGTAAAAACTCGCGTTCAAGTTCTGGAACCCTTCTGAGATTAACTTCATTTGGAAATCAGTATAGGCGTCGATCGAGTCTAATAGAATATTTACAAATTGTGAGGCTACAATAGATGATTTGCGATCACGATCATCGTAATAGCCCTGCACATCAACGGTTAAGAGTGAATAATGGACATTCGTATCCGGGATGTGATAATAATGGAGCAGATCTACCAGTTTCATTTCCAACTCATGATAACGCGCATACGCTTTGGTTGGATCAGATTGATCAGCGGCATTGATATGCAGATTAATCGCAATCCTGTTTCCGGGTAAATCAACGTTTCCTTCAGCTATCACGAGTATAGTATTACCGTTCGTTACCGGCGAAATATCCTGAGTATTACCGATGAGAGGCAGAAGGAATAATCCGATTATTAGCGATATAATAATCTTAAACATGTAGTTCTCCATAATATATTTATTTTACGGTATCAATATAAGTCAGTTGTTTATTGACGTGATTGAGTTCCATGAAAAACAGTCATAATGTTCCTGCAGGTTTCAACAAATTAAATGATAAGTAAAACATTATTTGTTTTGAAATCTTAACTATATCCCAAAACTTATTTAAATTATTCAAAAATCATTTTAAAGTCAAACACGCTGAAATGTTATAATTTAGAATGATCTCAACATTTTGGGAGACCTTCCTCTTTGGATCACCGCCTAATCGACATGTTTTACTGGCTCGGTGAAATTAAATCTTAATATTAAGTTGAGTTTCTGAGCAAAGCTGACGCTTTGCTCTACATCTCAATACATCCCATCATTATATCTGCAACTGGCAATTTCTCTGACAGGCGAGATAATATTTTATATCAAATAACCGTAAAACAGTTCAATAAACTGTACATAAGTTATACAGTCATACCTCATAATCTTGAAATACCTCCCGCATTCGCCATACCCAACTTTACATAATGTAAAACCGCAAGCATTATACTATGGTACTGGCAAATTCTCTGACTCGTGATTGAGCAGAAGTACGTAATGCCACCAAAAAGCGAGACAAAACGGATATGGTTTTGTTAATTTATGATTAATTATTTGTTGGTTTAAGACAATACGTATTAATATTTTCCAAATTTTGAGCAAGTTGGAACACGTGCCATCGTTGAACGAGATTTATCTCGTTTGCGTTAAATTATGATCTTATCTCTATTAAATTAATAAAACTCTGGAAACGAAATGAATTTCGTTCAACCCGTAATTTCAACATATCGCCCTCTACGGGGCTCTGGCGCTATCAGGCGCTCCCCCAGCTACAGACATTCCGTCCCTACGGGACTTTCCCCGAACTGTCCCTAACCGAGTAGATAGTGCCATACATTCAGATTGCATCGTTTTCGGCCTTTGAATTCACGTCGAACGCATATCGGAGTGAGCGGAGCGGAAAAGAACGAATCGCTGTCTGAGTTCCGGGTTCGTTTTTTGAAGCTGGGACGAGTTTGATTCGTTCCCGCGCAGCGAGCGAAGATGTTCGACGGGAATTAAACAGCCTTGAGCTTTTCTTTGCTTCTTTCATTTTGCCTCAAGGCAAAAGAAAGAAGACTATTGTAATAATTTTTATTTCCGAAATATATAGTTCGCCCACATGGCTGTCATGAGCAGCGTCGAAGGAGCAGAGAGAGTTTATTTACAGTTTCGGTAATTGAATCTCCCGACGGGGTGCGTGTAATAATTTTTGTAAATATTTCCCTTGCTATTTTAACTAAAAGTCCTTATATTATATATAGCATATATACCGTGTTATC
>JBIOHP010000049.1:0-12726 GCA_044449065.1 Bacteroidota bacterium | reverse complement strand
GGTTTCAGCGGTGGGGGCGGCGGCATGGGCAGTCCCGGCGGCGGGGGATCCCAATTTATCGGGGGCAATGCTATGAACAATTTCCTTGTGGGGCAGCAAAGCGGCATTACCACGACGAATTCCGTCGGCACGAATTACACAGCGGCATGGGGAAGCCATCTCAATGTGAATCAGAGTTATTTTTTCAACCTGACGAACGGAGAAAATGCGCAGAAGCTAACCCGTCAAAATTATGGAACGCCCGATTCGAGCACGGCGTATAATGAAAATACAGATTCCGATACCCGGAATTATAATCATCGCATCGATAGCAGGTTCGAGTACACCGCCGATTCTTCAAATTCGGTGATAGAACAGCCGCGGCTCTATTTTCAAAATAACCATTCCACTTCCGATCTCAGCGGCCTGACTTCTTTGGCTTCATCCGCTCCGATCAATCAAACGCAAACCGATAACCAATCAACGACGAACGGCTATAACCTCACCAATCACTTGGTCTACCGGCATAAGTTTGACACGCCGGGCAGGACGGTTTCAATCGATTTCGGATCGGGATTGAACCGCAAGCAGGGGACGACACTTCAACAATCATACTCCGCGTATTACCGGGATACGAGCGCCGTAAAGGATACCACCAACCAGCAAACTCCGATTCTTACGGACGGATACACGCTGTCTTCGAGATTGGCATACACCGAGCCGCTCGCGAGTTCCAGTCAACTGCAATTTACGTATAACCCATCCTATACCATGAGCGAAGCGGATAACCGGAAATACAAATTTAATCTTTTGACGCAGGGATATACCGATGAAGTGAATTACCTTTCGAATACCTACAAGAATGCGTACACAACCAACAATGGCGGGATTGCATACCGTTTCCGGGCGACGGGTTTTAACTTCATGGCGGGGGCTTCGTATCAGATTGCATCGCTGCGCGGAGAGCAGGATTTTCCGTTCTCAAATATGTTGAATAAATCGTTTGCGAATGTGCTGCCCAACGCGATGTTGACGTACAACTTTGCAGACCATAGCAACCTTCGGATATTTTACAGAACATCCACCAGTCCTCCGCAAATCAGCCAGTTGCAAAATGTCGTCGATAATTCTAATCCCCTTCTGCTTTCCACGGGGAATCCCGATCTGAAGCAATCGTTCAGCCAATCGTTTATCACGCGCATTTCATCAACAAATCCCGGCGATTTCCGAAGCTGGTTTTTGTTCTTAACGCTGAATTACACCGGCAATTATATCGCCAATTCTACGCTGACGGCGTCGAACGATACTGTTCTTGCCCGCGGCATCCGGCTGAACCGCGGCACGCAATTAACTATGCCGGTGAATCTGGACGGCTACTGGAACGCGAGGACGTTCCTGACATACAGTCTTCCGGCGGCGATTTTCTCCAGCAACCTGAACCTTAATACGGAGCTGACGTATACCCGAACGCCGGGCATGATCAACAGCGATCTAAATCTTACGAATACGTATGTAATCAGCGAGGGAGGAGTGTTGAGCAGCAATATCAGCCAGGATGTGGATTTCACGCTGTCGTATACCGGCAATTACAATATCTCGCGCAATTCGGCGGCGACCGGCCAGGATAATCATTATTTTAATCACACCGCCGCGGCGAAATTTAATTTGATTTTCTGGAACGGGATAGTGTTCCGCAATGAACTGACGAATATTCTTTATTCTGGTTTAAGCGGGGGATATAACCAGAACTACGTTCTCTGGAACATCGCCCTGGGGAAAAAATTTCTCGATAACCAGCGCGGGGAGGTCCGCGTTGCCGTGAACGATCTCCTCAAGCAGAATCAAAGCGTCAACCGCACGATAACGGAGACGTATGTTGAAGACACGCAGAGCGAAGTCTTGTCGCGCTACGTGTTGCTGACGTTTACGTATACGGTGAGGTGAGGGTAGATCTTCGATTTGACAAGTGGAATTTTACTAACTGTAACCCATCCCCCATCCCCTTCCATTTTTTTAAGGGAAGGGGCGCGGGGTTGGGTTAAGAAAATACATCGACAGTCGGGAGACGGGGTGTGTCGGGTTAGAATGTTGAGCGGGACGAAGTCTCGCTCACAATGATTTTGGGAGTGGTGATAAGGAGATCGCTACTCCCGACTCCCGCCAAAAAGACGGCGGGTAAATCGGTCGGGATCGCGATGACGAAAAACTAGAGTGTGGCAATCCACTCCATGAGAGGGGTGGCTCGACGAAGTCGAGACGGGGTGTGTGAAGTGATGATAATCGATTATGACTGCACCGCTTTCTTTATCGCCGCAATATGTTCCGGCGTTGTGCCGCAGCACCCGCCGATAATCTTCACGCCTAACCGTTGCAAGGCAACGCATTGTTCCGCCATAAACTCCGGCGATTCGGGGAAGACCGAAATCCCATCCCGCAATTCCGGTATGCCAGCGTTCGATTGAATCATCACAGGCAACGACGCGTGCCGCGAAAATTCCTCAGAGATTTTAATCATATTGAGAATTCCGTTTCCGCAGTTCGATCCGATGATATCGGCTCCGGCGGCGGTTAATCCTTCAACCGCCTGCGCGATTGTCGTTCCCATCATGGTGTAAAACCCGCGCGGGGTGAGATCGAACGTCATAGTGGCGCAGACGGGGATGGAGGATGAGACCGATTTTGCGGCTTTCACTGCCAGCGTTGCTTCGTTCAGATCGGACATGGTTTCGACGCAGATCATATCGGCGCCGCTTTCGATCAGTGCTTTCATTTGCCGGAGATACGAATCGTACACGGCTTCGGGAAGCGTATCGCCGTACGGCTCGAGGATTTTGCCGCTGGGCCCGCACGAGGCGGAGATGTATGCTTCGTTGCCGACGGCATTCCTGACTGCGCGCACCGCGTTGGCGTTGATCTCTTCCGTTTTGCCATCGAGACCGTACGCGGAGAGTTTCAGCGGCGAGCCGCCGAAGGTGTTGGTTTGGATTATTTCCGCGCCCGACTGTAGATACAATCCGGCGATCTCTTCGAGGATTTCTGGGCGTTCCAGGTTCATCCGCTCCGGACACTCGCCCGGCTTCAATCCGCGTTGAAAAAGCATCGTCCCCATCGCCCCGTCGGCGATGATGACGCCGGGTTGTGTTAATCTGTTACGAAGAGGTTGCATGGATTATAATTAGTATAATTTCGATCTGAGTATGTAATAATAAAATCATCACCCCTCCCTGCCGACTTCCCCGTACTAAAGTATTTCGTTTATGCTACTTTTTAAGGAGAAAGCTGGCTTTCTGCATTATTTTGGAACGCGACATCTCGAAATTATTTTCTGCTTTTTCCAAATCTTTAATTGCCCTGCTCACATTATTGACCGCCATTGTATCGAATATTATCTCGCCATGACAAGAAGGGCATTTTACCTTTTTCCACGTGATTATTTCTTTTAGTGTGGAGTGAATTGGCTTGTGGCAAGAAGGACAATTCAGCGGTATTGTTTCGTTAGAGTTATTCATCGTTTTATCCTTTTGTTTTACATATTCTAATTGTTACTTGAATAAAGTTGTAATATATTTACTTTCCCGAAGTTTACCAACCAATCAATTTGGCTGACTATTTCAAAAAGGATAGCGTGAACTACCCTTTTGTTTCAATCCTATCTTTATGTCCTTATTTAATCAGAACCATCTTCCGAGTTTGCGAGAAGTGTTTTGATGGATCGTTAACAGATGTTGCGTCGAGGCGATAAAAATAGATGCCGGATGCAACGTTTGATGCATTCCACATTGCTTCCCGATAACCGGCTGGCTGAATTCCATCGTTGAGAGTTCCGACGACCTGACCCAGCACATTATAGATGATAAATCGTATTCTCGATTGGTATGGAAGCGCATACATGAACATGGTTGTCGGATTGAATGGATTTGGGTAGTTTTGAGCCAAAACATATTCATTTGGCAATCCCGCTTCTTTCGTTTCCACTTCACCGGGAGGTGATGGTGGCATTTCATCAGATGGAACTATCCTTATATGTGCAACTGATGAGATTGACGAGGATGAAGATAATATGAGTTGCCCTTCCTGGTTTGTCTTTATCCAGTACCCTCTACCCGGCAGTATGCTGTCGTTCATAAAATATCCCTTATTATATCCAAAGAACTTTGACGTAATAATGCCGCCCGGGATGGAGACTACATTTGCGATGGGAATAGGCACAGATATGGAGCCAACCATGTTCCATCCCTTTCTGATCGCAATTGTATCTTCTTTCACTTGGAAACCATTGAAATGAAACGGACCTCCGGATGGAAATTTCAACCAATATGCAGAACCAACACTCAGTGTATCCTTGGTTATATATCCGTCTGCATATGTATAGGCTTGGGAAGATGAAGTTGGGAAAAGAGTAGTTTTTAAAGGATATAATACGGTCACTGGAACAGAAACAATTTGCCAGCCTGCACTCAGAGAAGTATTTACCGAATTACCCTTCGAGGAAGCGACACCAAACTGCACTCCCGTTCGTTGATTGTTCCCCTGAAATGTCGGCCACTGAGGAACGGTACTATCCATTGCAGAACGCGATTCGGATGCAAGACCAGAAACATTACCGGAACCATCATAGAAAGCAAGGACGGTGGAATCATCTGTCCCCACATATAATGTACCTGTTCGACACAGCAACGGGGCTCTAATTGCTGCCCGGTGCTGGTAAAACCATTGAACGTTTGCGGAGCTATCAACTGCAAACAATTCACCCGCATCATTGGCAAAATAGATAATACCCGAATTTGAAATTGTGGCAGTTGAGTAGATTGATCCGGCTGTATATCTTGACCATTTGACTACGCCTGTCGATCCATCAATAGCATAGAAGCTTGAATCAAGAGACCCCACATAAATTGTTCCTTTCGCATCGATCACAGGAGAAGCAAGTATTGATGAACGTGATTGAAAATCCCACACGATGCTTGCAGATTCACCCCGACTCAACGAGATTTTATCCACTCGGCCGGATCTTGTTCCAAAGTAAAAATACCCTTGCGCATCGATAGCGGGTGATGTCGTAATAGTATCCTGCAAGGACAATACCCAAGCAGGTGTTACGGGACTGGGAAGATTTTTCAGGTCAAAACCATAAATAGTTCCTTTTGCAGTAGAAAATACCAGAATACCATCTGTGGTAATAACAGCAGAGTTGGTAATGGGTGCGTTGGAGAAGAAATTCCAAGCCACTAATCCTGTGGTCCTATTAATGGCAAAGAAATTTCTGTTTTGGACACCAACATAAAGCCTATTGTTTGCGGAATCGATTGTGGGTGTTGCAGAAAGTACTCCGCCCAAGGGGATCGGGGGCCAAAGTGGAACACCATTTTTTGAAAATGCATAAAGATTTCTGTCTGTTGAGCCGATATAGACAGTGGTGTCGAAGCCAATCGAACTAGCTGAAAGAACGTTTCCATTTACAGATAGAGATAATACGATATTACCGTCATAATCTATCCTGTAAATTGCATCCCCAGTTGCAATGGCGTATAGAACACTATCTCCAAGTAGGCTCATCCCGGCATCGATGGGACCATTGAGTGCAATTTTAGATGCCACTCTTGTGACCTTAGCTGCACTTGTATCTCGCCCTCCTTTATTATCCTGAACAACTAACATCACTTTGCTTGTTCCTGGGCCGAAGTTATATACTAAGTCGTTAGTCAATTGAGATGCATATGCAACAAGATTATTATTCACATACCAAAAGATGGAATCAATTGTTCCATCGGGGTCATAGCTGCCCAATGCCGAAAGTGTGATTTGTGTGGTCTGTATTCTTCCGGCATTGAAAATGCTTGTGTCCCGCAGCGGTACTGCGATTGGGCGATGATTGAAGGGGGTAACACTTATCTCGTTACTGAAGTTACTTTCAACAAGACTACTGTTGACTTCCGTTAACCTGTAATAATAGACAGAGCCGTTGGTAACGCCAGAATCAGTATATTGAGTCGTATCAGAAGAAACGCTGTCTATCAAAACGGAAGCTGGGGAAGAATTGGCGCGATATATTCGAAAACGAACAGGAGTACCCTGCGCGCCCTTCTTCCATGAGAGTATAACCTTTCCATCGCTAGCGGATCCACCCAGTTCCGTTGGCGCCGAAATTGGATTCCACCCGCCTTCATGGTATAACGAATCAATCTCTGCGATATTCAATACGCGATTGTATATGCGAATATCATCAAGCTTCCCATTCCAAGACCATTGAGGTATTGAGAGAGGCTGATGTGCTCCGATGTAAACGTGATCACTATTGGATGCAATTGTAGACGGTGTATTTGAAAAACTGTCGCTCAATGCGCCATCAACGTATATGTATGCTTTTCGTGCTTGGGCATCAAATACCGTAACGATGAAATACCATTGCCCCGTATTAATAGGCTTAGAAAACAATCCTAACCACCTTATCCTATTCAACGGGGGAGTTGAATTTGGGGCGTTAGTAACTAAATCATAGGTTATCGTCGAACTGCCGCCTGCCATTTTGCTTAAAATACCATGGTCTGTATCAAAATTATTTGAATAAATAAATGCGGCGATGCTAATACTTCCTGTAATATTAAAAGCACTTGAATTTCCACAATCAATGTATTCTCCATTTCCGCCAAAACTGTACGCACTATTCGATTGACCATAACGATCAGTCGATAGTATGGCTCCTGTTACTTTGCCATTATTCCCATTCCCGCTTTCGTCATTTGCGTTGCCGTTGAAGGGATAGTAAGCAACCAGACCAGACTGAGGGAAATAGAGAGTTGTAAAATGCCACACACTTGACCACGTGCTTGTCCACGCGCTATCACTTGCATCTACACGCCAGTAGTACATTGTTCCCGTCTTAAGCCCGCTTATCGTAGTAGATGTCTGGGTGAGTGCAGTATCTTTAAAAATTCCGCTCGCGAAGCTCGAATCTGTTCCGATTTGCACTTTGTACGATAACGAAACGGCAGAAAGCTTTTTATTTTTGAGAGCTTTTGCATCCGTAAGATAGTTACCTTTTGCTATTGAATTGGCATTGATCGTTGAATCCATCCAACTCAAGGTGACTGTTGTCGGTTGCTCAGTTGCGTTGTTCAATGGAAGTGCGAGGGTTGGGGCAAAGGGGTTTTGATTCCATCCGCCTTCATGGTATAAAGAATCTATCTCTGCAAAATTTAATGCCCGGTTGTACATACAGATATCATCGAGAAATTCAGTTGGTCCAGCGTCTAATTGACTACCACTCGAACTGATACTCGCTTCGGATTTGCCGATTATTAATGGAAAGGAGGCACTTACGTTAGTATTTAGAGGAAGGTTGGAATTATTATTCCAATCAAAAATTATTTGGTTCGCATTTGATACAAGCTTACCATCTTTAAATATTTTGATCATTCTGAAAGTTGAAACTGTGCTATCCACCAAGTATATATAATGATGCCAATTATTGTCACCTATAGTAGTCGCATAAAGTAAGTACTCTTGTGAACCATCAATGCCGACTCCTTCAAACGTGGTGAGCCAACAGCCGCATTGGTCGTGCTGATAATTTCTGTTTAACCTGACAGTAAAATAGGTACCATTCCAATCTGTAGTACTGCCCCCATATTGAATAGGAGTTAGGGTCCTATTTCCAAACTCATTTTTTATCCAGAATGAAATTGTTCTAGGAGAGTTTCCAGAAACGCCTTGATAATTCGTAGAAATGTAATCAAACAAGTTAAAATAATACGCACTATTTACATTTCCAAATCTGTCAGTGGTTAATGTCGCACCATTGACTATTCCGTCGTGACCATTTCCGCTCTCGTCATTTGCATTTCCGTTGAAGGGGTAATATGCAACGAGACCAGCGGTTGGGATTTGGCTAAACGAGAATTGGATAGATAGAAGTATAAAAATTACAAAGAAGTAAAATTTCATAACCCAGACCTTCTAATATGTTCAAACGATTATGAATGCGTTCGTAAACCATTCTGCTTATAATGGGTACACCTTAAGATAATGGCTTTTAAGAAGTTTATCAACCTATTGAATTGTCTGATGATAAACTTGGTCAAAAATCTCCTTAAAAGCCATAACTTGGGGTTGTTTCGGTAACTCTATTTTCAAGATTCGTTTAAATCAATTCCTTCCCACAAACTTCTTCACGCACTCAACGGCGCTCATGCCGTCGAAGCAGTACTGGTGCGCGCCGATCTCCTTAGCATATTCCGATGAAAGCGGCGCGCCTCCGACAATGATTTTTAATTTGCCGTAGAGCTGCCGCTCCCGCGCCAAATCGACGACTTTTTTCATCACGGGCATCGTCGTGGTTAACAAAGCGGACATGCCGATGACGTCCGCTTGCATTTTCTCTGCCGTGTCGATAAAGTTTTGCGGCGAGACGTCGTTGCCGAGGTCGATCACCTCGAACCCGGCGCCCTTAAGCATAATCGCGACAAGGTTTTTCCCGATATCGTGCAAATCCCCCTGCACCGTGCCGATGACAACCTTGCCGATTGTTTGAATCCCATCCCTGATAAGAAGCGGCTTCAATAAATCCATCCCCGCATACATCGCTTTGGCGGCGAGGAGAACATCCGGCAGGAAAATTTCATGGCTTTTAAATTGTTCGCCGACAATCGTCATCCCTGCGATGAGACCCCGGTCGAGAATCGTTTTGGGTTCAAGCCCCTGTTGAATCGCCTGCCCGGTTAATGCGGCGACATTTTTCACATCGCCTTTTTGTAAACTATCGGATAACGCCTGAAGGACTTCCATGATTTTTCCTTTTGTTATTGTTCGAGTATGGATTTAATTCTCTCCCTGCACGTATGCGTGGCGCAATCGCGGCAGAAGGAAAATGTATCGTCGAATTCAAATATTTCTTTTTTCCCGGTAATGATCACTCCGCTGATCGATTTCAGCGGCTGCATGAGAAAACTATTATTTAGTGTGACGCCGATATCGCCGGGGTGGAGCATAGTGAATAATTTTTTCTGACCGCTCATGTGCCAGCCGCAATATCCCGGACTGAACCGCAGAATACCGGAGCGGGAAGTAAAGCGTCCCGTCCCTTCGAGGTTCCTGCGGAATGTTTGTTCGATCATCTCGGCGGCTAGTTCTGTCCCAATCGACGCGGCGGAATCAAGCATCGATCCGATGGCAAAATCGTTTTCCCCGAAGAGTTCCGATATCCGCGAGCAAATATCTTCTCCAATGGTGACAGCATAAAGGGCAAGATTATCCGACTGTTCATAAATCGGTTTGACCGGAGATTCGGGTTCGTTAAGCCCGTCGCCGTTAAATATCTCGCGGAATTCATTTGTCGAAATATCCATCTTAATGCCGATGGGATTTGCCGTTTCCCTATAATAGTTGACGGCTTCCTGCGCGAGCTGCTTGATTGTCGGCTCCGGTTGGCGCCACGCCGGGATGCCCTGTTGTTCTAATATCCCGCCTATTGTTGGGAGGACGTTTTCAACTGAGAGGTTAATAATTTTTTGCATTATGACCGTTCGGGCAGGCGGGTCATTCCGTATCGCCGCGCTTCCGTTTCCATGAGCTTAACAAGACTCCTTTTCACGTCGTCGGGGAGGGGGGACGGCGCGTAGTTCTTGAGCGCGTTTTTCAACTCATGAGCCGCGCGGTCGTGGATCGTTGAGCTGCCGTCTTCTTCCCACCGCGCCCTGTTAGCCCGGTTGATAACCGGTCCGGGGAAATAATCCTCCTTCTTCAGATACTTGCGCGTGTGATCCGCGATGAGGAGATGTTTATCGTGCAGCAGTTCTTCAAATATGGGTTGGGACGGGAAATCCTCTTTCGGCTCGATCCCCTGAACGGCGTGGAACGCCATGCCGCAAATCTCGTTATCGACGATAAGTTTTTCAAGACTAAAACAGCTTTCGAAATCAAGCATACCGGGTCCGGAAATATTGTTGATGCCGGCAAGCGCGGCAAGGGTCGCGCCCATGGATGATTCAAGCCCCGCCTGCGCGTCGAGCGCTTTCGCGTCGCTCAACCCGATATACGCCTGCGTGGGCAAACCGAGATATTTCCCGATCTCGTTGTACGCGCAATCGATCATCATGGTGCTGATGGAACCCATCGGGGTGGTTTCATAGCGCACGTCGAAAAATGCGGGCGAACCGCCGTAGAGTATCGGCGTTCCGGGGCTGGCTGTCTGGCTGATAACTAATCCGCTGAGCGTTTCAGCAGTGTGTTGGATAAGCGAACCGACAAGCGTTACCGGCGACATAAATCCTGAAAGCGGCATCGAGATGTATTCGACGGGGATGCGGTACTTGGCGCAATCGATAAGATTCTGCGAGGTGACATCGCTCCACTTCAGCGGCGATGTGGGACAGCACGAAAATATCGTCAGCGGCTTGCCGGCAAGGAGTTCTTTCGATCCCCGCACCGCAAGCTGCAGCTCTTTCATTATTTCAAACGCTTCAATGGTGAACGCTCCCGTTACGACGGGTTTCTGACAATAGAGGAGACTGAGAAAGAGCCGGTAACTGTCGGATATCCGCTCGTGGACGTCGGATGGCACCATCGCCGTGGATTGCGAGGCGATGTTTTTCATGGAGCACATCAGCTTCACGTAAGCGATATAATCCGCAGTGACCGGTTTCCTGATTTTGTTCGTGGCGCCGTCGAGAATAGTAATTGCCGCCGATCCGGGAGTGAAATTCACGTTATATCCCGATAGGTCGACCGCTTCGTTCCCCATTACGTCGTACAGTTTGAAAGAATGCGGGGCGCTTTTCAGCGATTTATCGACGAGCTCCGCCGGAATGAAGACCCGCTTAGTGTTTTTATCGACCGTAGCGCCATGATCCGCCAGCAATGAAACGATGCCGTCGTTGTGGATTTCGACACCGATCTTGCATAGAATATTTTTTCCTTCGGAGATGATTTTTTCTATGAGGTCGTTGCTCAGGAATTTAAGTGTGGGTCGCACGAAATAATCCTTTCGGTGGTGTGTTCTTGGGTGTCGTATGATTTTTATAATTCATTTGGTGTAGAGTACGATGATATTAGGTGAAAGAACCTGTTCATAAAAACGGAACAAGGTATTGACTAATCCCGACCACCCCTTCCCGTCCCGTTAAATCTTTTGTTAACGGGACGGGATGTCCCCTCCTCGTGGAGGAGGGGATACAGAGGTGGTCTAAATTTTCCTGATTGAGTATCGCTACTATGACATCAGCGAGATTTAATCAGAGTTTGTCAATGATTTAATAAAATCTGTGGTGCCCAGAATAACCGATTGCGTACGAACCGATTCTCTTCCTAACATCACTTCTTAATATATGGATAATAATTTACTCATTCAACGGCAGAAGAGCTTGCAGTAATCTTCAATTTCCAATAGAAATAAGCGGGAAGGCCGAGGGCGATAATTCCCGCGCCGATAAGCGAATCTCTCGGATCGCCTATCAGCGTATTCAGAACGAGGCAGACGGAAAAGATGATGAACACAATCGAGGTATACGGATAGCCGGGAGTTTTATAGTGGCGGGGAGTGTTGGGATATTTTTTTCGCAGGATAATCACCGCGCCCGCGGTCATCGCATAAAAAATCCATGAAGCAAACATCACATAGGTGAAAAGCTGATCGAACGTTCCTGTCAGCGTCAGGATGCAAGCCCATATTCCCTGTCCTACGAGTGAATAAACCGGCGTACCATACCGGGGATTGATATTTGCCATCGGTTTAAAAAACATCTTCTCCGCCGCCATTGCATAATAGATGCGCGCGCCCGTAAGAATAAATCCGTTGTTCGCTCCGATTGTTGCGAGGATAATGCCGATCACCGCCAGCACCGCGTACCGTGATCCGAGCAGCGCTCCCGCCGCATCCGCCGCCACCATGGTTGATTTCGACATTGCATCGACGGGGATCACCAACAGGTAGGTGTAATTAATCAGCACGTAAATCAGGATGACGATAATAGTGGAAAGTATCAGCGAGCGGGGAATTGTTCTCTGTGGGTTTTTTACCTCGCCCGCGACATAGGTGATTTCAATCCATCCGTCATACGACCACAACACGGCAACCAGCGCCAGCCCGACGCCGTTGATAAGCGAGTAGAAATCAACCGGTTGCGCGAGGGCAACACGCTCTGCGGGCAAGGCGCCTTTTACAATAAAGCCGGCAATGATAAGCGCGCCAAGCGAACCCATTTTTAAAAATGTAAATCCATTTTGTACCATAGCGCCCGCCTTGACGCCGTAGCAGTTGATCGCCGTAAGGAGAATGATGGAAGCGATGGCAATTATTTTTATATCAGTTGGCGTGAACGGGAAAAAATACCCAAGGTAGGTCGCAAAGGCGACCGCTACGGCTGCTATTGCCGCGGGAAGTATTACTGTGAATGCCGTCCAGCCGTATAAAAATCCCCACAGCGGACCGAATGCCTCGCGAAGATACACATATTGTCCGCCCGCGCTCGGGTACATCGCGCCTAATTCAGCGACCGATAGCGCTCCGAATAGACTCACCACTCCGCCGAATATCCAGACAAGAATGATTGAAGAAGAATGATGAAGATAGAGGGCAATGGTAGCAGGCACAAGAAAAATACCCGAGCCGATCATGCTTCCCACGTTGATCATGGTGGAATCGAGCAGCGATAATTCGCGCCGGAGTTCGTGAGCTTGTGTTTGCGCGGGTTGGCGTTGTGCGGTGTGGTTCATTGGTTTGTGAGCTCCTCCTGCAAGGGAGGGGTTGGGGTG
>JBIOHP010000048.1:0-12965 GCA_044449065.1 Bacteroidota bacterium | reverse complement strand
GAGACGAAGTTCAACGTCGCGCTGTACGTATCAAACGTTACGCCGCTGTTGGTCAGCGTCCAGTACCGGTTGACCGATTTGCCGCCGTTGAGTCCCGAGGTCGAAAGATTGGGATGATCCCCGCTCGTCGTTTTCGCCGTCAGGTTCCCGCCGCCGCTTACTGTTCCGAACGCTATCTGAACGGGGGTATAACTTGTCCCGCTGCCGATTTCATAGGTGATTGAGGTCGGCCCCGTTGCTACGGGTTTCTGGAAATTACCCGCCACAAATCCGCTTGTGCGGCTCACCGTTCCGTTGGCGGTGAGAGTGTTGCTCCCCGTGGTGATCGCGCCGTTGGTGAGCGTTAAGGCGCCGCTTATCGCAGGCGAGCTGTTCAACGTTACCCCGTTGGTGTTATTCACCGTCAGATTGGTGAGCGTGGTTACGCTGCTGGGCACATTGACCCCTGCCGAACTGCCGCCAAACGATAAACTCGATCCAGACGCCGTGATCAGGTTTGCGGGCGTACCGGCTATAGTCGGACCGTTCAATGATAACGTGTTCGCACCCACGCCAAGCGTGCCGGTCGTGAGCGTTAACGCGCCGCCGATGATTGAATTTCCACTCAATGTTGCACCGGCGGAATTACTCAATGTAACATTATTAAATGTTGAAGCGCCGACACCTTGCGAAGATGTTCCGCTTAAACTGATGGTGCTTGTGCCGGCAGTAAACGTACCGCTATTTGACCAGTTACCCTTAACAATATGTGTAAATGATCCAGCGTTAAATGTTGTACCGCTACCGATAGAAACATTTCCATTAATTGTAAGCGCAATTGCCGCAGTGGCAGAAGCCGTGCCGGACGTTGTAAAATTACCACCAATGACTGTTGTCTGGGCAGCAAATGTCTTCGTGCCGCTGCCGCTAAAGGACAAATTACCAAACGTTTCAGCTACGGTAGTCAGGGTTTGATTTGTACCCGAAAAACTCTCCGTGCTCGTAGCATTAAGAGTGTGTGTACTATATTGAGTGGGCATACCGTTGGTACCGCCCATATCAAGTGTAGCACCAGCACCGACAGTAAGCGTACCACCGGACGACGCCCTGTTTGCGGTATATGTACCAAGACTGAAGGTACCTGATGTTACAGTGAGAACTGATGCGCATGTTATATTAACCCCAAGCGATGCCGTACCGGAAGCTTTATTAATAATAAGAGATCCCAGCGTGGTCGGAGTGGTTGTACCACTGATCGATTGCGATCCGGTTCCATTCAGCGTTATCGTGCTGGTGGATGGTGTTATCGTGCCATTGTTCGTTATATTACCACCAACGGTGGAGGAAAATGTCGATGGCGCGAATGTACCTGAATTAATGGTCAGGTTGCCTGCGATTGAGAGCGCTGCACCCGCAGTTTTTGTGCCAGTGGTGGTCAGCATTAAATTCTGATACGGCGGGGGAGCATAAATAGTTTGCGAACCGCCATAATACTCAATTGTACTTCCGGAACTGAAAAGATATTTAGTCAGGACCGATGGGAAATTACTACCGGTCTGTCCCCCGGTCGTTCCGCTCAAACGGAGTTTTGATGTTCCGTTTAGTATTAATGAATCAGCTGCTACTGTACCATTCAAATAGTGAGTTGATAAATCGAGGACAGAAGATCCATTCAAAGTGATGCTTCCGCCAGCGGTTAGTGTATTCTGACTTCCTGCAAATAGAACGGTTGGATTGTATAACATTCCCACCTGGACGCTCGCCTGGCTTAATGGGATGGCAAAAGTAGAACTATCATACACTGTTTGAGAACTTGGCGCATCGAAGATCAGGTTAGGGGGAAGATTTCCCGTAAGTGACCATGAACCAGCTCCCAAATTTAAATTACCGCGTATGATAACCGCACCGGTAGCAGCCGGGTAACGGGTATACCATGAATTCATCCCTATACCACTGGTGTTACATGAATCGGTCCTGTTTCCATTGTTTATCCAATAGCCACCATTTTCGATACAGAGATAGACACCAACAGTGGCACTTGCACTCAGCGCTCGACCCATTTGAGTTCCATTGATGGTGAGTGTGTGGTTCATTACATCGATATAGTCGATACCTGTTGCGCTTGCGCCCTGCCATATACGAAGAGCGCCGATAGTGATATCCGCGCTTAATGTAATTGTCGCAGCGCTTGAAAGATTAAAGAAGCAGCTATCCTGTGGTCCGGGGACTCCATTGGGACTCCAGTTCGTTGCGGTATTGAAATCCGTGCCTGCCCCGCCGGAACCAGCACCAATCCATGACCGGAGCGTTAATCCCGACGAACTTAACGGGGCGTCGGTTGTTCCCCAGAAAATACCCCAGGGAGAAAACGTACTAACGCCTGCGGTTAATGTCACAACGCCCGGGACGCTGCCGGTCGCTTGTGTGGAAACGTTACTGGTGGTACGTAGTGATGACCATGAAGCGCCAGTCCATCTTGCGAGAAACAATTTCGTTTGATCGCTACTCGTTCCCGTGAGCGTATTAAATTCTGCTAAAGAATATCCCATGCCTGGAATTGCGGTAATACTGCTGATGCCCGATCCGATCGTAATAGTAAAATAATGCGCGATTGCTTTAGTTGGGTCGCCCATAAATGCCGTTGCGGGATTTGCTGACGTTGTTTTGATCGTGACGCTTCCACTTCCTGTGAGAGCGCTAATGTTGAGGGATACCGGAGCTGATGTAGAGGGCACTCCGACTTCCCAGTTCATTAGTCCTGTCGCTGTGACTGATTTGGCAAAGCTGCCATACACATATCCAGTGGTCGCTGATACCGTACCGGCAGACCCTAACGTAAGCGTGTTACTTCCCGTTGCTACAATCTGAGCAAGAGTCAATATTCCATTTACGGTAGTATTACCCAGCAAGGTTTTCGTGCTGCTGCCCGCAGCCGTCAAACTGCCGTAGGGTGTAGTAATGACATTTTCCGCAGCACCCGTATACGATATCGTACTTGCCGTCGTATTGAAAGAATAAGTTGAGAATCCTGCGAGGGACGTGCCACCTGTTTGGAGAATACCGCCGGTATTGACCGCTAATGTTGCCGATCCACCCGGTGTAAGAATTTGACCATTAAGATTTAACGTTGATGCACCTGAAACTGTCAGACCACCGCTTACGGATGTTGTGCCAGAGGCGAGCGTAGAAGTCCCTCCCCCTGATACTGTTAAATTCACATAAGAAAGAGCCGCAACAGTTTGAGAGCCGCTCGTGGCAGTGTAACCAACAGTACCACCCGTAAGACTCGTTGTTCCTGACACGCTCGCAAAAGCAGCCAAAGTATTGAACGTGCCGCTGCTCATATTAAAGTTGCCGGTAACCGCCAATGATTGGCCGCTTTGAATTGTAACCGTGGCGCCAGAATTACCCAGCGTAAATCCGCCGCAAGTGGCGGCCACATCAACGAGAACAGTTGCAGCAGAGCTAATGCTAACCGGTGTGGATGAATTAGGAACTCCGTTGGGATTCCAGTTGGCGGGATCATCCCAATTCTGGGTTGTGCCGCCACCCGTCCATGTCATCGTTGAACTCGAAATATTACCGAAAGTTATTGCTGTTACTTGTGAATCTGCTGCGGAAATGGTCACCGCTGTACTACCAGTAATAGGAATGGTTGCTGTGTAACCTCCCAGAATAACATCACTGACGGTATAACTGCCCGTTGTCAATCCGGTGAAAGAATAATTACCGCTGCCATCTGTTGTTGTTGAACCGGATGATGTTCCGGTGAGATTAACAGTCCAACCCACGAGAGCCGGTTCGCCCGGATCTTTGACGCCGTTAGAGTTTAAATCATTAAATACTGTTCCGCTGATCGAGGCGGTATTTGGCGTCTGAATAAATATATTTCCGGTAGACGTTTGACCGGTCGATGTTGTCATTACTAAACTATCGGAGATATCAATATTGTCGATCTTTGTCGACGAAAATCCGCCGGTACCAAGAATAACGCCAAGTGGTACTTTGCGGTTCGTAAGTTGGGAGAGCGCAATCGTATACGTCCCATTTTCCATATAACCAAAGCTATAATTGCCATTCACATCAGTAACTGCTGTTTGAAGCACCGTTGATCCCTGCTTCAATTGAACGGTCCACCCTGCGAGTGGGGTTCGGTCTCCTGTTGTGCCGATATTTCCATCCGCATCGTTCAAGACCTGTCCGTTAATCTGATTGTACGGGAACGTTAACTGTTGTAGCCAGTTTCCGCACACTGTCGTAGAAGTTGTTGCTTGGCCCGCCATCCATGCTACTGATGCGCCTGGACCGGACGCGCTCGCATCCATATCTCCGCTGATATAATCCCCCCACCTCGTGACAGAGGTTGCCGGAACACTTGTGCCCGCTTTCACCTGTGTTGCAGCTTCCGGGCTTGCCTCGTTTCTTCGCTGACCTGAAACATAGTGAGAAGGCGGCACTGTTTTTGAAGATCCATCCATGCCTAGGAAAACTGTTCCGGCAGAATCGATCGCGATTTCGGGATAGTAATACCAAAAAGCAGCGGAGCTGTATGTTTCATCACGAACAACCGACCAGGGATTAGTTTTAGTATTCAATTCCACATATTTAATTGCATCAACGGTATCGGAACCAATAACAACTCCATAATGAAAAACAGTATGTGTGAATCCGTTCCGCATGAAGAAATTATTCAATCGGTTATCACCATCGGCAACTCTGTATGCCGTACTTCCACCCACGATGAAGCCGCTGGCATGGTACATACCTGCCGTGGCGCCGTACGTTTGGACAGGTACAACGTTGCCGGCGACAAGTACGGGGTTGCTTGATGGTCCGGTGATTGTTCCTGTGAGAAGTGCATTGCCGCCGCCATTCTGTGTCGCCATTAAGTAGATTGTCGAATCGGGGCTATACTCTTTTGCCGGTATGGTAACAAACGACTGACCTGGGTAATTAACAAAATCAACAAATGAAGCTGCGCCGCCGCTATAAAGAGTGGCGCGGTCAAAGACACGCGCTTTTTGATACTGATACGTTCTGAGCGAAGCCGTGCCTGACATAAAGAATTGTTGACTCGTGATTACAATCTTATCTCCGGACACGCCGATTTTCTGGAAATCGGCAAAGTTGGTAGTCGTCGTCGTTCCATCGACATTCCAATTCCAGTTATATTTCCACCATGCGCCGGTTGCGTCGTTGGTTTTCGATATTGCTAAATACATATGTGAATACGTGGCTGCATCTGTCGTAAACGAACATGCAATAAATCTCCCGTTTATGGCATCGTAGTATGTAACGGCGTCGGACACAGCGGCGTCGGCTGAACCAAAGAAGGTCGTCCCGACGGTATGAACGACGCTCCCGCCCGCTTTTGTGGCTGTGATCACCTCAACGTTCGACGTTGCAAACAATCCTAACGGACCAGCAGCGACTTGCGGTTCGGTTGGTTGATAAGCACCCTGTGTAGGACCGAAAAAACCGGTCCCGACCGAGGGGAGGGTTGGTGAAGGCTGTCCGCCCTGTTCAACAACCTTGAGCATATGAACATTTTTAATCGAATTGATCAAAGGTGGAGAAACCAATTCCGGTTCCGGATCTACAGGTTCCGGTTGTTCCAGGATCGGTCCGTTGTATGGGGCAGTGATATGGGGAAGAGTCATATAGTCGAAAGACTCAGGCAGCACTGCGGCGCCGCCATGGACGCCATATACACGAGTACCGGCGCCTTCGGGTATTTTTGACGATCCGTCTGAACGACCGCCGGCAAAGGCTGTTAAAGTGAGGCTGATAAGAAGAATCAGCAGGGATACAATTAATAGAGCTTTTTTCATACAATCCTCAGATTAAATTGATGGATAGGAGAATAAATTAATTTCTAAATGGTTTTTGATTAGTAATTTCGGTTATTTCTTTGTTCCCTAATTTTTGTTTAATATTTGCGACATGGAACTCAACGGTTTTAGGATGCATCGAGAGCTCGGATGCAATCCGATCCATGGTGTAGCCGGCGAGCAACAGATCCAGCAATTCCTTCTCGCGTTTCGTGAGCGAATTTTTGGTTCCATTTTCGTTTTGAGACGCCGCTTTTCGTACCCACTCTAATGTCAGATGTGATGATATGGAAGGACTCCAGTAGGTTTTACCATCGGCTACAGCCCGGAGCGCAATAACAGTTTCTGATTGCAATGATTCCTTCAACAGATAACCGCTTGCGCCGGCTTCGAATGCCTCGCGGACATATTCTTCTTTTTCATACTGCGTGAGAATGATGACTTTTCCCTTGAATCCGTTTTTAAACAAACGCTGCGTAACCTCGATGCCGTTCATCGAGGGCATCATAATATCCATAAACACTATATCGGGCTGCAAACTCTGAATTCGTTCCAGCGCTTCCTTGCCTGTTGACGCATATCCGATCACGCTAAGATCGGGTTGATTTCGTAATAGAGATTCGATCCCATCATGAACCACATGATGATCATCCACAATAAAAATACTCGTCATACTCGTAATACCCCGGTTTGTTTTTCGTTCAATCCCATTCAGGGAACGTCCCTGGCAATTAGATCCTTACCAACGTTAAAGAAGTAATAGTTTGAACGTCACGCCGAATTGCAGTCCCTTTCGTCCGTTCATGGGCACATAAATGGTACTGAAATATTGGAATGGTGACAATAGTACCTCTACGAGTTTTTATTTTGTGGGATGATACGAGGATCCCCGTAGTACTACGAGGGGTGGTTGTCTCTACCCTTTTATTTCCCGATTAATTGGAGCGTGAAGACAACCAGATGCGGATGACTTAAGCGATGGTTTGATTTTAGATTATTGGAAAGCGAACAATTAGCAGAATGACGATTCACGGGCTCGAACTAAAGGTACAAGGTGAATCGAAATAATCAAGTCAACTTTCTTTATGAAACGTAACGTGCAGGGTGTGGTTGTGTTTAATATTCTCGAATGGGCATACGGGCCAGCGAGATTGGTTTAACCCGAGGCCGTTCCATCGCGGAAGCCAGTAGACGCCGTCAACGAGGATCGAATCTATATCATAACCCTGCGCGGGAACAATTGAAAAATATTTAAACTCTCCCAGTGCGGCGGAATAACTTTTTGAAACAGTGTTTGCATCTTCCGGGGGAGGCGGTTGCGCGGGTGGCAGTGAACGCTCTGTGGCCATGGGAACAATTACTCCGCCTGGTCCACAATAAGCTGCTATGGTGAACAGTGTTTTATCCATCGCGAAGGTTGCTATAATCGATTGATTCGATGCGATAGTCCGGAAGATATAAAGAAGCGGTTGCTTGCGTGAACGTTGTTCCGCCGTCCTATTACCACGTGAATTAAATTTTTCAGTAAAGGGATTGTACAAAACGGAATCGATGAGAATAGAATCGATATAAAATCCCTCGGCTGGTGCGATAAGCACGCTGACGTCACTCTTCGTTCTCACATCGAACGTATCAATTCTAATTGTATCCTGATGAATATTGCCAGGTGGGAAGTAATTTGGCGCTCCGGTATCGAGAATCATCCCTCCGGGGTGCGCGACGGCAACAATCATCTTATCATTGGTTCGATCCGAATCGTTTTTAATTTGGAATATTTTTATCTGCTCGATTGTTGAGGGGTAACAGGATAAAACGCGAAGAATAGTTTCATCGGCGATGAAGGGGTAAATAATCGGAGATGGAAGAGCGAAACAGCTTGAGAATATTTCCCCTAAAATAAAAATAGCTATTCCCTTGAGAATCCCAACAAAACTGAAGTGGGTTGACCGGTTGTTCCGAACCATAGGATTAATCAATTTTTACCAACCCGTGCTTTATAGCATACCGGGTCAAACCAGCGACGTCATGTATGCCGAGTTTTTGATTGATATTGGCGCGATGAAATTCCACGGTTCGCAAGCTTACATAGAGCTTTTGAGCAATCAAGCGGCTTGAATACCCCTCGGCAATATATTGAAGCACCTCAAGTTCCCGTTGTGTTAATTGAATATCGTACTGGCCTATCGTTTTCCTTTTCGTCTTTTGAAGATATTCATTAATCATAATTTTGGAAACCGACGGACTGAAATAGATCTCTCCTTTCATCACAGCCCTTATCGCATCGATGACTTCTTGTTTGATCGAAATTTTAACCAGGTAACCGCTGACGCCGATTTGCATTGCGAGACGGACATATTCCTCCTTGTCATATTGCGTTAGAATCAATATTTTCCCTTTGTAGGATTCGTCTATCAATCGTTTCGCCGTATCAAGTCCGTTCATCTCTGGCATGCTGATATCTAAAATCGCAACATCGGGGTTCAGTTTTATTATTTTTTGAAACGCCTCAGTTCCATCAGACGCTTCTCCGATAACTTTAATATCATGTACCTGCTTCAAGAGCGACACGATGCCCTCGCGGACCACATGATGATCATCGGCTATGAATACTTTGATCATAATTTAATTCCTGTTCATGAAATGGCTATTTCGATATTAATTTCCGTTCCTCTACCCGGGACTGAATCGATGATAACGGTTCCCCCCATCCTACCAACTCGATCCACAATGTTTCTCAAGCCAAAATGAGGTGTGTCATTAGAATCAACGTTGGCAGTCTCAAAACCTACTCCGTCGTCGATGACAGATAGCGCGATTTTCCCATCATCGCGGTTGATAACCTGCAATGTGACAGTCTTTGCGCCTGCATGTTTCTCGATATTCGTAAAAGTTTCCTGAACCACTCGAAAAATCGATATTTCCTTTTGGGCGTCAAGGCGCGGTGTTTTTTCATCTAATTCAGCTATTAAATGAACCCCGGTTCTTTTTTCAAAATCCCTCGAAAGTTGTTTGAGGGCTTTCGCCAATCCAAAATCATCAAGCAGGGAAGGTCTCAACTCGTAGGAAATCCGCTTCGCCTCCGCCAGAGACTCTTTAGTATTCTCCAGGGCGTTATCAAGAAAATTCAACGCTTGAGATTGCGAGGGAATGAGAACAGTCCGTGCTGATTCAATATTAAAAATTGCAGCCGTCAAATTATGCCCGATGGCGTCATGGAGTTCTTGTGAAAACCGTTTTCGTTGTTCCTCGGTAGACATTTCCAGATCAATCATCAAATTTTCGATCCTCTTCTGCCGGTCGGTGAGAAGATCTAAAAGCTGTACATTTTCTTGTTGTGATTTAGCAATTCCTGCGAGGTAAATCTGGAGAGTGTTTAGCGTATAAAAATAGATTAAAATGCCGATGAGGAAGGAAGCTGTTAAAATCAGAGCACTGATCCAGATGAATTTAACTTGTTGCGCTTTTACCCGCTGATCGATTGTGGAAGCAACTTGTTCATTTTCGCGGATAAGGTTCGCGGATTCGCGCTCAATTCTGTTTCGATATATAATGAGTTTTTCAGTAAGCATTTTTTGAGCGCCGGGTTTATCGCCGCTTTCCGAGATCGCGAGAATCTGGTAAAGTATTTTACGGTAATCATTGAAAGCAGCAACATAATTTTTGTAATTACTTTCTTCGCCCGGTTCGTAAAATAACGGTTCATATTTGTTCAGAGCAATGTCGATTGATTTTACAACCGAATCAATTTTAGCCCGCGCAGTTCGCTGATACTTGGAAGGAATCGAATAAATTTCATCTCGGATATAAATCCGTAAAAGATTCATGTCGGTTTCGATGCGGCCGAAATTCTGAACGTTTTGAACATACCTGTTCTGAACCTGGTGAATTTCCTCCTGGATGCGCGCTCCAAAAAATACCAGGAGACTTCCTCCAATAATTGCGCTCAGGGATAGCACAATAAATCCGCCTCCCAGAACGATTTTATAATTTTGCCTGAATGATTGTTTCGTATCCATGATTATCCGTGTTTACCGCGCATGCCTTTTTCGTTTATATTTTTTCATCCCGTTCATCAATAATGATTAGTTTCTTTTGCTCGTCTATTCCAGATTTCAGTAGTTCCAACATGTTCTTGAAATGGTACTCGAAGCGAACATTATCAAGCAAGGGGTCAATCTCTGCCCAGCGATAATCTACCCAACCCGCATCTATTGCACGTTGAAACCACCTATAAAATTCCGGTGTTTTTTTCTGCACGGCGCATTGGGCAGCGAGGATATAGGGAATATTGTACCATTCATTTCCGTCGTCTAATTCATGAATCAAAAGACGCCGGATGGCATTAAATAATTCTATTGCCTTCTCCTGTTTTCCTGACTTATAAAGGAGATAACCCAAAGCTGCCCCGCCTTCTCCTGTTGAGTCGCTCGCAATATTCTTCGTCAAATACATTTTCGCGGTTAATTCATCTTTCAAGAGCAGCGAGATGAAACCAGCGACTTCTAATGTGTTTGTATCCATGGAATCGATCGATTTCGCCTTCTGTGATTGTCTCAACGCTTCAGCATAATTTTTTTGGTCAATATACTGCCATGCAAGATTAACACGAACATCGATATCGTTTGGATCGCTCTCCAGTGCTTTTGTAAACCAGACGACGGACAGTGAATCAAGAGTTAAATCTGAGTATATCGAACCTCGTAAGTCAAAGTTGCGACTCAGGGTCGGATCAAGAAGAATACTTTTTTTGATCCAGCGCAACCCTTCTCTCAATTCTCCCTTCATCGAAAGCACAACGCCAAAATTGCTGATCGCTTCGGAGTAATTAGGATTAAGCTCGATCGCCTTTGCGTTATACTCAAGAGCTTTGCTAAACCATCCCTTTGTATAGTATGCTAACCCAAGAGACTTGTATCCTTCAGCAATAGTGGAATCTATTGATAAAGCAACATTACTTATCGATATCGCCGTATCCAACCAGACTTGCGGATACCCAAATTGTAATGCTTTCATTGCGTAGGCATCAGCCAGCCCGGTGTAGGCAAGCGCGAAGTTCGGATCAAGAGCTATTCCGTTTTTAAACATTTCTATCGCCTGGACATTCTCGTTCTTCTTATACAGCCGGTAATATTGGCGCCCCTTCAAATAATAAATATACGCCTCGGTGTTGTGTGTCGGCTTTTTATTTATTTGCTCGAGTTTAGCCTGCGTGAGTTTTACTTTGAGCTGTGAGGCAATAGTTTCTACAAGATTACTCTCATTCTGAAAGAGTTCCATTAATTTACACTCATACGTTTGCTCCCACAGCTTTTGGTTGCTCTCAACATTTATAAGTTGGATTGAAAAGCCAATTTGGTTTTCTTCATGTTCAACGCTCCCTACAAGAATCGTCCCCGCCTCTAACTCTTTCCCTATCTCCCCATAGCTTTTTTTTGAACCTTTAAACTGCATCATGGTTCGGGACGAGATCACATTAAGTTCCTCAATTTTAGATAGTTGTGTCAGTATATCTTCTGTTACCCCATTGCTGAAATATTCTTCATTTGGATCTCCATCTGTATTAACGAAGGGTAATACTGCAATAGTCTTAGGATTTAATTCACCGGATGAATATCTCAAATACTCAAAATAATATACTATCATTCCTATGATAATAATTGAGATCGCAACAATCCAAACAAATTTTTTCCGTCTGGTATGGCTCTTCAGCGTAGATGTAGCTATATCATCCATGGCACAAGATTTTTACGACTGTATCGAAGGTGTATTTATTAGTTCCAGAAGTATTGTCATTTGAACATGTAGAATACTATATAATAATCAATCTCTGCAAATAAATCCAAATCCATTTACTTTTTCGGATAAGAACCTTTTCAACCTTTAAATTAACAAAATAACTTCATTTTTGAGCTAAATTATGATGGTTTCCATTTGTCTAACACCATTATCACACGCATATACTTAGAAGCCGATCCCCCGTTATGGGAGATCGGCTTCCGGTGTTATTTTGTTGTGTTAGGGACTTACTTGATTAGCAGCATCTTTTTCACGCTGATAAAGTTACCGATGGTTACATTGCCATCCTCGTCGGCAACCGGCGCCGCCAGCAACTGATAGAAGTACACACCCGACGCATACTTCATCCCGTCGAACTGCGCCTCCTGCTGGCCGTCCATCAACTGCTGGTTATCCAGCAGCGTCGCCACTTCCTGGCCCAGGATGTTGTACACCTTCAGCGTCACCAGCATCGGCTGCGTCAGGTCGAACCGGATCGTCGTTGTCGGATTGAACGGATTCGGATAGTTCTGGTATAACGCCATCCTCTGCGGAACGTCCACATTCTCTCCATCCGCCATCGTCGGCGTGATTACCGCAGGCGCTATGCCCGTCGGCGTCAATATCCCCGTGTCGATCACACGAACCGTCGCTTTCACCTTCAGCGTGTCGCTCCAGCTCGCCGTGTCAAACGGAACCGAGAACGCCCCGTTGATGTGCATCAGCGTCGTGTCTAACTTCCCGAACACCGACGGATCAAACCGCTTCGCGTACGTCATCATCGAATCGCCGTACGCCCCGATATCCCGCACCAGCATCGTGGCAAACGGACTCCCCGTCTCCACATACCGCAGCTCGCCAAATCCGCGAGGCGTCGTGCCTAACATGCTCATCGCGATGTTAAACTTCAACGCCAGCAAATCCGCAAACGTCTTGTCGTTCTGCTTGCCCGGCGGCAGGCTCCCCTGCTCCTTCGTAAACGCACCTCCGCTGTTGAAGAACCGGAACCCCATATTGATCGCCGTATGAAGCGGCGTAATGCTCTTATCCGTCAATGACTTGTACATATCCGTGCTCGCCTTCATCCGTACCCAGCCATAGTACCGGCTCGAATCCGGCTTCATCTCGCCTACCACCAAGCCGCCCGCTGCCTTTAACATCCTCCCAAAAACGTCGTCGCGAACATTCGCCACATTCGGCATCGGCAATAACGGGATATTCTTCGTCGCAAGCAGCTGAACCGGCCGCGGGTTGGTCGTGATCGGACCCAACCACAGCTTCATGATCTTCTGCTTCAGCGCTTTCGGACTCTTCCCCTTGAGAAGGATGGAATCCCCGGACGCCAGCGATCCGTTGAACACCCATACTTTTTTCGACGTT
>JBIOHP010000047.1:0-14187 GCA_044449065.1 Bacteroidota bacterium | reverse complement strand
TATTTAAATACATTATCTGCAATAGACTACCTTCGATGTTAGTAGATCACGCGGTTAAATAGCCGCGCCTTTTTGATATTGAATTAAGCGGATAAATTTAATAAAAAGCGAAAACATCATCATGATACATTCTTTTCATATGCTGAATATATTCCAAACCACCAATCGTTAATTCGAACGTTAACGATATCAAAAATCAACAACGAATCTATGGAGAACATCTTATGAAAATTTTCAGATTACTACTACCTATCATTGTTCTATTGATAGCGATAGCAGACAGCCACAGTGGATATACATCCTCGATCCGCACCGGCACAGGAGTGCTTGTTGATACTCCGACGTTTTGCATTCCGTTTACGGTGAATGATAATAATTTCGTTTCCATTGCGCTCGCGTTTGGAGTTCATCCGCGGGCAACCAAAGGAATCGATACGGCGCTTGGTGAGCAGGAATATCCGCCGTTCCCACCACCGGGAGCATTTGCTGCGATGTTTATGGGGACCGGTGGGAATTCTATTCTCGATTTGAGGCCCTCGTTAAACACCGCACAGATAGATACGTATAGGGTCTGGATTCAGCCGGATGCTGAGGCAGGGTATCCATTTATCTTTACCTGGCCCGACCTCAATCCTTATTACAGTGGACAGGTAAGATTAGTTGCAGGAATTAGCGGTGATATTTTCAATATTGATATGAGAAAGACGACGAGTTATATTTTGAATGACACCACAGTTAATTCGGTCTACATCATTGCGCAAAATCCACGGTTCGGCAACAACCTCGCAACTGTAACGACTGTGGGTCTTTATAGTGGTGGATTAACATCATATATCAATTCGGGGGGAAATTCTACGACCGCTTGGTTTGAATATGGCGCCACGGAAACCTATGGCACGTCTACCAGCCACCAAACTGCTGCAAACGGAATTAATTCAAATTTTGTTGCCCCGATTTCACTCGGTGCTCTTCCTCCAAATACCCGGTTTCATGTCCGGGCAGTAGCACAGAATAGTCTCGGAACATTTTATGGTGGTGATCAAATATTTTCAAACGGCGTCCCGCCCCCGGTTCTTCCACCTCCGGCAACATACCGGAGTTTTTTGCCGGACAGTCTCGTCCTTGATAGAGATAATTTTGGGCGATTTGGGAAACCGGTATTACCGGTTCGGGATAGCGTTCATTTTAATTTTATTATGGCAGCTCCCGCGAGTGGATCTCCATTACCACTCACACTCAAATATTCCCAGAAGACCACCGGTTCCATATATTCCGGAGGAGTTTCTATTTATTCCTGGATCAATTCTCAACAAATTACAACACCATCAATAATAACAGGCGGATCAGCAATCAGAATTGAAGGATTCGGAGGCAAACCGAAATTAATTTCCACGCAATACAAATGGCAATCATTACCGCACCCAAAATGGAACATAATCCACCCTCCGGATTATATAAATAATGATATGATGTTTCCCATGCCGAACAGAATCACTGTATTGGTAGATGCTTTCCTGTATGGTTGTTTTTCGGATGCAGGAGGATTATTAGTCGGTATCAATGAAAAAGAACCGGTTGACAGTTCAAGCAAATATGGATGGCTATTAGCGAAACACTATAAAGACGTCCTCAGCACGTTGCAGGATCGAAGCGGTCTCGATACGGGCGCCGCGCGCGGCTTTGACGTCTTCACGAAGAACAATCCCACAGCGATTCTCGGACAGCAGAAAACCCTGCCCCCGATGAAGCAAAACAACACGCTGCTTGCGCAAATGATCGCTCTGAAATTAAATATTGCCGCGAGCGATTCAAACATCACACCACCGGGGTATGGCGATTTGCTCTATATGGATAGCGCTACCATCGGCGGAAATACAAATTTTCTCAATGATATGGTAATCAGAGATATTGCCGATACGGCGGATATCTTGATGATGGGATATTATGGGTACACCATTGCCAGTCCGCTGCAGAAGGTTCATATATTCCCCTCCAGTGATGTTTACAAAACACTGGAGTTGGTGATTCACCGTCTGAATGCTGCATTTGAAAGCCCGATGGATACTACACGGTTTTTTGATTCTCTTCGGGTAAAAGGATTGGTTCAGTTGGCTTCCGTGCCATATCTCTATCCTAATCCCGGTCGGGCTCCAGCAAAAAACAAGCACAAAACGGTCAGTGGTTCCAGTGCTGTTCCAAACACGTATGCGTTAGAACAGAACTATCCCAACCCGTTCAACCCGACAACTACTATTTCATTTAACCTCGCAAAACAAGGACTCGTTACAGTAAAAATATTTGATGTCCTTGGTCAGGAAGTTGCCACACTTATTACGGAGCAAGCGTATTCACCCGGCTTGCATTCGCTTAATTTTAATGCTTCCAATTTTGCGTCCGGCGTGTATTTCTACCGTATTAACGTTGAAGGAGTTAATGGGGAAGGGATGCAATATACAAATGTGAAGAAAATGCTGCTGCTCAAGTGAGTATTTAGTAGATCGTCAATAATTTCTGAGATGAAATAAAACAGAACAATTTTATCGCATTCTTAAGACAATAGATTAAAGAAAATCCCGATCATCGTATCTTGATCGGGATTTTCATTTAGATATTACTCTAGCAAGGTGTTGAAAAACCCAATCCGAGTCACCCTGAACTTGTTTCAGGGTCTAAAAATGAACAGATTCCGAAACAAGTTCGGAATGACCCGTCCTAATTCGATACTTTTTCAACACCCTGCTAGAGTAGTGAAGTTAACGCGGCATGCGCTAAGTTTATTTTAGCAGAACGAACTTCTTTGTCTGAACAAAACTGCCTGCATTCAACCGATAGAAGTATACCCCGCTTGCCAATTGGCTGCCATCCCATGCAACATGATGAATACCCGCCGGTTGAGTCTCATCCACCAGCGTTGCGACAAGTTCTCCGAGCAAGTTGTACACCTTTAACATCACTTTCGATTTTTCCGGCAGCGTGTACTCGATCTTCGTTGTCGGGTTAAAAGGGTTGGGATAGTTTTGCAGTAATCGGTAATCCGAAGGAATACTCTGGATAAATGAACTTACTCCCAGCAGCACGCTGGTAACTTGAAAAGTATTGATCCCTTCGTACCCGCCGGATAAGAAACGCCCCCAGCTTGAGGCAGCAACGCCCTTGTTTCCTAAGAAGACATTGGGCGTTCCATAACCGGTGATGAATTTATCGGATAATACCGGAGCTGCAATATTCGTTACCGTGTAAAAATAGACGCCTTCGGCAGTGCCGACCATGAGCGTTTGGTCATTGCCCGAGACGTCGGTAATGATATTATTGACATTGAGGGTTTTGGGAACCGGGATCTCTGATTTTATAACGGGATTGCCTAAATTTGAAAGATCATAAACTCCAATAGTGTCGCTCTTGAATAAATAAAAATACTGACCAAGTTTCTTGATTCCAGTGTAGGGATGAATCAGGGGTATTAATCCATAAGTAAGATGTGCCGGATTTGAGATATTTACATAAGCTAATTGCGACGTGGCAGGATATACACTGTAAATGTAATTTCCGTCATTACAAAGATTCGTCCATTTAAATCCATATGCTCCATCTGTTACGGACTGCACGAAATTCGGAAGAGCCGGAGTGGTACAGTCATACTCATATATTCCGGCAGTCCCAAAGGCAATATAAAGATAAGGACTTCGGTAAAACAAATCGTACGCAATCGAATCGGATCGCGAGCTAATTTGAAATGGTTGAATATGCCCCGCGCCGCCGACATACTGACTATGACCATCGGTTGTCAAAACAGATACAACGTGTTGCGGGTAATCTGTGCCAAATACGAGATTGCCGCTCACGTAAAAATTCCTGTACCATTGTACACCGCCTTGTAAATCTATGCTTTGATAATATTGAGTTAAATTGTATGCATCCCCAAAATTCACCTTCAACAATGTTCCCCGCAGTGATGTCCATACTGAGCCGTCGGGGAATTGACGAATTGGACCATGGTAATAGAACCCCCCACCACTACGAAACACAGTATCCCATGGAGAATACGAATTAACGTTAAAATAGTTGTTGACCTCAAGAATGTTTTGGGTTTGGATCGGTTGAATTATAATCGGTTTCGAGGCATTGCTGGTGAAAAAACTATCCTTAACGGTCAGACTGACTCGGGGGCTCGACGCCCTTATCGGTACATACTTTGCGCGTGGTAAAGTCCTGTTAATAAGGGTTCCCCGCAGAGTGTCATACGATGTGAGCGGATCAATCGGTCCATCGGGACCGACAGACCAGCCATACGTCAGCGAATCACCGTCATTATCATGCGTCGCTGAACCATCAAGAGAAAGGGTATCGCCTATGGTAATGGATTGGGGAGACATTTGGATGCTATCAACCGGTGGAGTATTGTCAGTCACTTGAAATTGAACGTACGCGCTATCGGCAGCGCCAGGTCCGTGCGAAACGAACGTAATTTTATATGTGCCGGCAACACCGGGTTGCATAAATGCGTTGTACGGACCCGGGATGCCGCTTACGAATGAACTAACATCCGGTCCTTCCGCATGCCAATCCGTTCCTGTGATTGAACCCCCAAGGATAACCGATGCGGAACTGTGAAATGCAATAGGGCTACCAATCGGATATATTGGATTGACGGGTTCAATCGCTGCTATCGGGGCATGGTAAAGATACGCGCCGCGCACCTTTGCGATATAATTTCTTAATAATGTAATACTTGAAAATCTATCCGCCCCTTGAGCGGCAGTATTGGCGACTACAACTTCCTGCGTATCCCCCGCCGCCATGGTTATAGGACCGGTTATCAAGCACATACGTTGATCATTGGGAGGAGCCAGACTACTTTCAACCCACCCCTGATCCGTGACCGGATCGCCGGACAACAAATATTTCGTTGCATGCCCTGTGGTGGGATCAATATACTGAGCGCCGGTGTGACCGACTAATCCGTTCATAAGATTGTACCATTGACGTGTCCCATCGGCTGTAAAGGGAGGATCGGAATATGTTGAATTTCCATTAATAAAGAAATTAAATGCGGTCATCCCGAGGTTCTTAAAACCGCTGCGCCGTTTAAAATCGAAAATGGCAGTATCGGCGTTATTCCCCGTGTGTATCATGGGACCCTGGAGCAGCGTAAATCCACCTGCCGGCACTTTAATACCGTATAATGGGTCTGTGGCGCTGCCGTAGTAGACGTATCCCAAACCGAGGGATGTATCACATGCCACATAATTGTCGTTGTAACCTCTTGATCCCCCGAGATCCGGATCAGCCCACTGTGAAATAAACATACTATCGATAGGATAGTAGCTCTTATTAATAAGTTTTGTGCTGATGAAGATGGTGCCGGCTAATGGTCCCGATTGATTATAAGCCCAAATTATCTTTTGCATCTCGACGCCAATCGGTTGAGAACCATAAAGATTAACAGTTCTGGCAGGATCGAGATCATTTGCCACGTACCAGATCGTTTCATCTGCGCCCGGGATCCCCGGAATATCAATACCTGCGTCGTATACTCCATTGTTATTGACGTCCATGTAAGGTGCGCCGTCTGCCGCGGGCCAGTTATTCCAATCCGAAATGTATTGATTGTAAATGTCGGTTGAGGATATCGCTTGGTATCTGCTGATAAGCGGATATTCGCCTGAGGAGAGTATTGCAATAGCGCTATCCATATTCGTATGAGGATTGATATCGGGACGAACGTGATAGATGTGATATTTTGCATTAACCGGATCATCTGGAACGGGGGGAGCGCCGGAGGTACCTGAGATAAGAATTTTCCCCGCCTGCAATCCGTGGTTATAAGTTGAGCCGCCGACCTTTAGAATGCTCTGCTGAAATCCACCCCAGACAATTCCATCCTCAAACTGAACATCGCCATAGGTCCCTTTGGGAAATTCAAATCCCTCATCATCCGTGCTAAAGGGATTAAACGATCCATCACCGTTATTGCCATAGTAATTGAAAATGTTGTTAATGCAGATAGGCGCGTATGTATCGTTTGTGGTTATCTGCGAAGGTATTTTGGACTTCTTCTTTTCTTTGGACGATGCTCCGCCCACTATTGAGAGTTGAAAGAGAAATACAAAAACAAGCGACGAAATAACAAGCAGTGAATATTTTCTCAAGGACATTGGGGTACCCTTTCACGAGGATTTTGGATAGTTACATTTCAATTAAAAATAATTTGTGCGAATTACTACAATTCATAATATATTTGAAAATATAACAAAGGAAGATTTCGGAAATATACACTGGGATATTTTAAAAAGCAAGTTATCAAATTATAAGTCGTTGTAAAAATTAATTATTGTGCTGCCTCGGTCTTGGTTATAGGTCTCTTACCTAAAAACTCCGAAAATCGACTTATTTACCCTACCTAAAATATAACCCCACAACAATTGGTAAATGTGATTAAATGAAGGTGTGAATGAATACGCTATGTTTTATGTTTGTAAACAGAGCAAGAATCGGGTGGTTGCTCGTGCATAATTTATATATCCTTGTATTCATTAAATATTCCATAATCATAATTTCAGAGGCATATTGTATGGCAGATAAAGATTACGTATTAGGCACCCATGACGAAGAAATCGAGCGATTGGCGCTTCAGCACCAGGTTTGGAGACCCCGAATGCTTGATGCTTGGAAACGCGCGGGATTTACAATAGATCAAACCTTGATGGACGTAGGATGCGGACCCGGAAACGCAACTATCGATTTAGCGGAGATCGTTGGGAGTTCAGGCAAAGTTATTGCTCTGGATCGGTCAAAGCGTTTTCTGGATGCGTTGAGCCAAACGCAAAAACAGCATGAATTGACTAACATTGAAGCCATAGAACACGATTTTAACGATGACTCATTTCCATCGTTCAACGTTGATGGCGTCTGGTGTAGATGGGTTTTTGCGTTCGTGAAAAATCCCAAAACACTGCTTTCGCAGATCACAAATACCCTGAAACCAGGCGGCGTCATGGTAATTCATGAATATGTTGATTATTCAAACTGGAGGATGCTGCCGAGATTACCGGAACTTGAAGATTTTGTAAGGGAAGTTATGGCAAGCTGGCGAGCGGACGGAGGCGAGCCGGATATTGGCGCAGAACTTCCAACATGGCTGGCGAATCTTGGATTTGAATTGAAGGAACTCAAACCGATCATGGATATTATTCCAGCATCTAATTTTGTTTGGCAGTGGCCCAAAGCATTCGTTGATGTAAATCTTCGCCGGCTGCAGCAAATCGGAAGAATAACCAAAGATCGGGCAAGCAATATCTCCCGCGCAATCAGCGCGGCTGAGGCGGCTCCTCACACCCTGATGGTAACCCCGGCAGTAATTGAAATTATCGCAATAAAGAAATAAACACAATAGTAAAAAATATTTCCCCATTTAACCTCGAATGTAAATTTAATAGAATTAAGTTTCAACTCTCTCCAATTATTAAGCCACATCGGTAACATCATATGCTTGTTGAAAAAATAAACACCGTATATCAAATTAATTTATTTTAATAAATGAACTAATTGGAAGGTGATGTTGTTATTTAAAATTAGATAAACAAGTCTAATATTCGTACAAGCGACTTATTCGAATCAGACACAGACTATGAACTTATTTTACTTAAATCTATTCACCAACGTCCCCATTGCAAGAAATATTCATCGTTTATCATCACTAATTAATCCATATAACCTAATAAGGAGAGTAAAATGAACATAATTAACAGTCCGGTGCGCAGGCCCAAGCTGGTTTCATTCATTGGGTATATCGTCATGGTAATCTTTATTCTTAGTATTGGATCAGGAGTCTCCCAAGCACAGACGCCTTCGATACAAACATCTGTGTCGTCATTATCGGGATTTATACAAACAGATTCTATCAAATGTCCTTCGCAGTCCTATGTTGTATCGAGCACGTATATAACCGCGGATGTTGTAATAACAGCCCCTGCGGGTTTTGAAATATCCACAGATCAGAATACCTGGGTCGCTCCGCCGAATTCTATCACTGTCGGTCAAACCGGTTCCACAATCCCAGCAACAACGATCTTTGTGCGGTTAAATACTGCCGCCATTGGCGCTTATTCGGGGAACATTGTGAACAGCGCCACCGACGCCCCCTCGGCTTTGGTATCGGTCAGCGGAAACCGCTATGCAAAATCACCGACAAATACATCCCTGGGTACGGATATCAATCCCTCTGCGACAGGTCAAACGATAACCCTGACTTCAAATGTAACATCGCCGTTACCCGGTACTCCGACCGGAACGGTCACATTTTATGACGGCGCCTCGTCATTAGGAACGGTTGCATTGAGTCTCTCTGCAAGCGCGAGCATGACGACATCATCGTTAAGCTTTGGTTCCCATAATCTCACGGCTACTTATAATGAGGATGCTAAGTTCGGAACGAGCACTTCTTCAATTGTAAGCCAGCATGTTTTAGGAGCGACGAGCGGTCTTATTATATCTAATAATAATCCCTCAGTGGTCGGGCAATCGGTGACATTGACGGCAACAGTTTCATCCACATCGCCGGGTACGCCCACCGGATCGGTGACATTTTATGACGGGGCAGCGGTTCTTGGATCGCCAGCAGCCCTGAGCGGTGGAAGCGCGGCAATTTCCACATCTATTTTATCCCCCGGTTTGCATTCTATCACCGCTGTGTACGGCGGCGACGCCTCGTATGTTGGCAGTACCTCCTTGGCGCTCAATCAGATGGTGAAGGCAACAACGAATACTACACTGCTTTCAAATCATAATCCATCTGTTACCGGACAAACCGTCACCGTATCAGCATCCATCACTTCTATCACGCCTGGCTCAATAACGGGCACGGTAACATTCTATGATGGCGGTGTCCAGCTTGGATTACCGGTGGCAGTCAGTTCAGGATCCGCGGCGTATTCCGCGGCGTATTCCGCTTCCTCAGGTTCTCATACATTCACTGCAACATATAGCGGTGATGTAAATTATGCAACCAGCAGTTCTTCAACAGTCAATCAGACAGTGAATCCGGCGAATACCGTCGCAGTCATCTCCGCGAACCATAATCCATCATCTATCGGTCAATTGGTGACCTTCACGGCAACGGTTGGCGCATCCTCGCCAGGCGCCGGAACCCCAACTGGTTCGGTAACCTTTTCAATCGACGGGACGCCCTCTACACCCGTAGCGCTTTCAGGGGGTCAGGGATCAACATCAACATCAACGCTTACTGTCGGTACGCATGCGATCACTGTTCATTACAGCGGCGATGCGGATTTCAATGCCGGTACTTCGGCAACGTATGCGGATACGGTTAATCCAACTATCACTGCTTCTGCCGGCGCGCATGGTTCAATTTCTCCGAACGGCGGCGTCGTGGTCACGTATGGTTCCAACCAGCCGTTTGCAATCACTCCCGCGATCGGTTACCGGGTAGATAGCTTCTATATCGATGGAGTTGGAAAACTCGGAGCCGAAGCCGATACATTTTATAACGTCACAACCAACCATACGATAACTGCGACATTTGTCCATCAGACCCAAACAATCACGGTGAGTACCGATGCAAATGGGTCAGCAACACCCACGGGAGTTGTAACCGTTCTCCGCGGAGACAGTCTCGTAATAACTTTTACCGGCGCTGCTCATTACCATGTAGCCGATGTTCTTCTTGACAGTGTATCGGTTGGAGCAGTGTCCTCGTATACATTACATAACGTTGTTGCCAATCATATAGTAAGCGCGACATTCACGATCGATACATATAGTATTACCGCGACTCCGGGTGCGAATGGAAGTATTACCCCCTCCGGCGGAGTAGTCGTGAATTACGGAAGCGATCAAACCTTTGCCGTTACGCCCGATCCGCACTACCTTATCGATAGTGTTGTGGTCGATGGAGTGTCGGTTGGAGCGGTTTCGAGTTATCCGTTCGCCGCCGTTTCTGCTGCGCATACGATACTGGCATACTTCAAACTTAGTCCATTATATGAAGCGAGTTTCCGAACGTTTCCCTATGACTCCCTGATCGTTCAAAAAGCAATCGCCAAAATACCGGTTACCGAGCACTGGGAAATTTCAATAACCAATACGCTCGTTCCCGATCTCACTGAAATCAATATTGTTTTCAAAAATAATGTAAAAGAAATTCTTTCCAGCGGCGCATTTACCGCCACAGGGACTGGAAAAACGTGGAAGCTGAGTGGAAGCACGCTTCATCACTTAAATAGCGTTCTGCTGAAAGGTCGCAGTCTCAAACCCGGTGTTCAAAAGATTGCAAAGTTATATCTTGGTCCGATTACGCCTCAACCGACGATAAAAAATCTTTCCATGGATAAAGACTGGCCCGAGCTGCCGGAACCAAATGCGGCAACCGTTCGCGATCTCGCATTTAATAAAGCCGGTTTTAAGTTGAATCCCTGGATTATCGGCTGCCCGGAACCCGATTCTGCGACCGTCTATGGCTGGGTGGCGTTGAAGACAAGCAGCGACATGTACAAATCACTTTATGATAGGGGAACGCATACTAATATTGGCAAGGGTTTCGATTTCCTCGGCACAAGAATCTTTAAGGGAAGATTAGCAAACTTGCCGCCCACAAAACAGAACAATAAAACGTTTGCGGATTTATTATCCTTCAAATTTAATATCCTATTGAGTCAATTGAAAATAACCCCTCCCGGGTTGGATAGTCTGCAGCTCATGCTGCCCACAAGTCCTTTTGATAGCATGCTCTTTTGCGACATAGCCCATATAGGCGACTCGATGATGACCTACCATGATGAATTCGTTGACGTGCCGCAATGGTATACAAGTATGGATTCGCTTCTTGAGGGATTGAATAGCGCGTTCTCCGGTCGCATCGATACATCGAATTGGAGCGATTCGCTGGTAATAGCCGGCACAACTCGTTTACAGGATATAGCATATCTGCAAAGGTCAACAGGAAGGGCGCCTGTTGTCCGGACACCGCGAAAAGGTTTAGTGCATTTACCGGAAAAACAGATTCCAACCGAAGCGCGCTTGGAACAAAATTATCCCAATCCGTTCAACCCAACCACGACCGTGAGTTATCAATTGCCTGCGGATAGCAGGATTACCTTAACGGTCTATAATATTCTCGGTCAGGAAGTAACAGTTCTTGCCAATGGAGTCCAAACAGCGGGGTCGAAATCGGTTGAGTGGAACGCGAGCAATGTGGCTTCGGGAATTTACTTTTGCAGGTTAACGGCGATAGATCAAAATGACCAATCGAAAACCTTTACGCAAATACGCAAGATGATATTATTAAAATAAATAGTATCGCTTAACTAAAAGTTAAAGATCCCCCGGTTTTCTTAATTGAAGGCCGGGGGTTCTTTATTGCCTAAGACGCAACCCCGCCGAACTAGCTTAGGCAGGAAAGTCCCTACTATCACAAGACAATTTATGATCTCATCCGATTGGATAATCCCAAAAGCTTGTCAAGGATAAAATAAGTAAATTACATTTATTAATAAAATTTAATGATAATTGTCTAATAAATAAAGCCAATAAAATCAAGGGTATAGATAAAATATGACATTTACATATGTGATGAATATCAAGTAATATCTTGTTTGTTGTTTGGCTTTCATATAAATTATCCCATCGTTTCTAAACGATTTTATTTGCATTTCGAAATATCAGAAAAAGAGATATGTTTTAATTTCGGGATAGGTAAAAATGTTTCATTTCTGTAAATAGAAAATATGCTTTATAAAACGCAAAATAAGCGTGTAACGGCGTTGCCATGTTATACGTCATTCCGTTTTCTTACCTCAACAAAGTTCTACCACCAAATAAATTAAGCGCAGTAATTGCCCCGGAGAAAAACCCAACGACCACTCACCCACCCTCAACAACCGATGAACCACTTATGAAAACATTAACATTGATTTTTGTTCTCTTGTTCTTGACACTACCATATTCGCTTCATAGCCAACAGCACACACAAACCATTTCCAAAGTTGCGGCTGTACGATATGAGATTGCATCGGATGGAAAACTTAAAGTAACAACTGACGGAGGAGAGAATTGGAAAAATATTCTAAAGGATAATATCCGCGCTACCTACGTGGTATGGAATCAACAGAATCCAAAAAATGTCGCTGTCTCTACACGCGTTAGAATCTTAATCTCAGCAGACGGGGGAAATACGTGGACAACGACGTTGGTTCCCGGGAAAAATATTACCATTACCCGCCTCGGTATTTCTATAGAGCAGCCGGACATGCTCTTTTGCACCGGCATGGATAACGCCACAGGCGCAGTATCTGCATGGTTGAGCCGCGATGGCGGGAGGGCATGGATTAAAGCGACCGATACTCAATATTTTCTTGATGAAGTGCAACGATCTGCCAGTAAATGGATTACTGACCCCGCAATAAATACACGATAACGTAGGAGAGGGCAAAAACGATGATCCCAACTTCAATACAAATTCGCATGATAAGAACAATTCTCTTATTCAACGCATTTGTTTTTCTCGCGACAGTTTACTCATTCTCTCAAAACGATACAGTCGGTGATATTATCTGGTATCCTAAACAAAATCTCTCCGGAACGGTTGTGGCTGCGTTTAAACCGCAAATCTCAGCAGTGCACGATACGGTTCATGTCACCTGGAACCCGCATGACGGGAGAGTGCGGTTGCCGTATGTGCGGAGCACCGATGGAGGCGCAACATTTGAGCCGATGAGAGAGATGTTAACCGATTCAATAACATTTTTCCGTGAATCCTGTTATGAAGATGTTAAAGCGGATGGGAATGATGTATATTTAATTTTCCAGGGGGCGGAATCTTATGGTGGTGTCACCCCGATCCATATAATGAACTCTATAGATAGGGGTTCAACATGGGGAGAGCAAGCTATAATTGATCCTGATATCACTTACGGATTTTGCTCTGCGGCACTATGTAACAGCGCTCTCGGTATTAGTTATGAGAATGAATATCCAGAAGAATTTAGAACAATCTATTCAGGAGATGGCGGTTCTTCCTGGTTTAAACATCTATGGAATTCGTATCCCCCGTGGAGTTATTATACTCAGTTAAGTTTAACACCGGGTATCCTTCATATGGTGAATTTAGTTGGTCATCCCGGTCCGCCGCCGGCGGTGTATGTGAAACGCTCATATGATATGGGCTCCACCTGGGTGGATAGTCTAGTTCTCTCAACTTTTAATGTAAATATGTCGGCAGATGAAGATGCGATAGGCAACTCAACAATTAACGGGCAATCGCAATTAGCGGTGGGATGGAGGGACACTAAATATGGACCGTGTCAGGGAATGTTCGGCTGTTCGATAGTAGCTAGGGCGAGCGATGATGGCGGAAAAACATGGATGCCGGAACGGCTGCTTTCAACAATTCAGAATGGCTATAACCCTAATATTTCAATTTATAATAATATCATAGCATGTCTTTGGTCGGAAGAATCTTCTCTATCAACCAGCACTCCTCTAGTAGCTGTAAGTATTGATGGCGGTCTTTCCTATTTTAAACCTTTTGACCTAAGCCCTCCTGCTTATGCTGCGGAGGTACCGAAAATTGCCGTGACAGGAAATACTATACATTGCGTTTGGGAAGAACAGGATGGTGATGGATTTTTCTATATTGCGTATCGTCGAGGAGTGGTCATTAAACCTCCTGTCAACATCGATTGCACGCCGGTGGAAGTGTCTTTTAACGTACAACCAGCGGGTACCTTTGCATATAATCCCCTATCGGTAAAAAATACCGACACGGCACCGCTCACAATTTATTCCCTGACATCCAATATCGGGAATTTTTTGGTTAACCCAATCGAACAGATTGTTCTTCAATCCGGCCAATCACAAATGTTCACCATCGAGTATGCGCCATCCGATACCGGGGCGAACAACGGGACGATCAGTATCTTGCACAGCGCGTCGCCGGGCGATCCGTTGCTTATACCGGTATCCGGCACAAGCCAGTCCGGAGAGATAGCAGTCAATTTCCACCAGGGAACATGGAATTTAATATCGACCCCCCTGAAAAATCAATCCGTTCCAGTTAATTTCCCATCGCTGTTTCGTTATGAAAACGGATATGTGCAGAGCGAATCGCTTTCACAGGGAGTAGGGTACTGGATGAAACTTCCAGAGGGAATCCTCTCAGACACAGTAATTCAT
>JBIOHP010000046.1:0-14403 GCA_044449065.1 Bacteroidota bacterium | reverse complement strand
CTTTCATAGAGGATGAATAATAATTTAAGATAATAAATTATTTAGTATTTATTGATGATGACATTATGAGTGTGACGGTAGAATTTAAAACTATCCCGATGATGTTTGAAAACGTCACACGTAAATATATGGGGTCAAGTAGGTCCGCCTTCATGTATAAATCGAACGGCGGATACAAGGGAATATCCTATGGAGAACTCAGAAATCTTGTTGAACAACTTGCCTACGGATTATCCGCGCTTGGGATAAAGAGACACGATAAGGTTGCCATCCTTTCTGAAAATCGACCGGAATGGGTAATCTCGGATATGGCGCTCGCGCAGCTCGGCGCGGTAAGTATCCCGGTCTATCCGACTCTCACACCGAAACAGATCGAATATATCTTTACCGACGGAGAAGTTGTTTGCGCATTTGTTTCTAATTTATTTCAATTGAATAAAGTTCAAAAGATCAGAGAAGCCGTTCCCCAAATGAAGCATATCATAGCATATTCGGAGAAGGGCGTCGCCGAGGATCGTACCGTTACGTTTCTTTCTACACTGTATGCCCGGGGTGCACGAGAGATGGAAGTCAATCCTCAATTTCTTGAACACGAGCGGGACCACACCTTCCCCGAAGATCTCCTCACGATCATCTACACATCCGGCACGACAGGAAATCCCAAAGGGGTAATGCTGACCCACAAAAACCTTGTGAGCAATATCTATTGTTCGGCGCCCTGTTTGCCGATCTCGGATTCCGACGTTATCCTTTCGTATTTGCCGCTGAGCCATTCTTTTGAACGGATGGCGGGATATTATACGGCGTTTGCATGCGGGGCAAGTATCGCCTATGCCGAAACTATTGAAAGTTTGAAGGAAAATATTCTGGAAGTGAATCCGACCATCATAACGACCGTGCCAAGGGTTTTGGAAAGTTTGTACATTCGCGTGAACAAACAGGTCGAATCGTTATCCCCGCTGAAACAAGTGATGTTCCGCTGGGCAATGAACGTTGGGCAGAGATATTCGGAAGCTATGAGCAAGAATCAACCTTCGGCAATGCTATCATTTCAAAACAACATTTCGAATAAAATTGCCTTCAGGAAAATACAAGAACGGCTGGGCACCAGGTTCCGATTTTTTATCTCGGGCGGTGCGGCGCTTTCGGCAGAAATCGGAAGATTTTTTCAAGCCGCCGGTGTCCGGATTATTGAAGGATACGGTATGACCGAATGTTCACCGGTCATCAGCGTGAATAGAATGGATGACTATAAATTCGGCAGCGTCGGGAAAGCAATACCCGGAGTTGAGGTAAAAATTGCGGATGACGGCGAGATCCTCACACGCGGACCGCATGTCATGAAGGGGTACTGGAAAAACAAGAAGGAGACGGATGAAATTATCGATCATGCCGGTTGGCTTCATACCGGCGATATCGGGTTGTTCGATCCTCAAGGGTTCCTCACTATCACCGACCGGAAAAAGCATATCTTTGTGAATACGGGCGGCAAAAATATCGCTCCCCAGCCGATTGAAAACCTTTTTGCCCAGAGCCAATATATTGATCAGATGGTTCTGATTGGGGAGAAGCGTTTATTTTGCAGCGCTCTGGTTGTGCCCGATTTCGAAGCGCTTAAAGAATATGCTGCCAAACATCATATCCGGTATTCAAATGTTGAGGATCTTATCAACAATCACGAAATACGTAAGCTTTTTGAGAAAGACATCAATTCCTTGCAAAAAGACCTTTCAAATTATGAGCGCGTTCGGAAATTCACGCTTCTTGGCAATCCCCTCACTATCGATAACGGGGAAATCACTCCAACCTTAAAGGTCAAACGAAAGATTGTAGAAGAACGGTATAAAGACCTCATCGAAAAGATGTACGAGGGTTTCGAATAGAGTATCATGGAGGAGGGTGGGGCAGAACCCGTGAGGGGAATTATTATTGCCAGATAAATTGTTAACGATGTAAGCTTCTTCTAATGAGATTTGGCGCTATATCTGAAACCACCTAATATTCTGACCATCTCAACTAATTATTATTACAGAGTATGAGCTCCACCTACACAATTGCACTGGATGGAACCGACGCAATCGCAACCGAGAGCGGCTGGCTCCGTAGTAAGAAATGGGATTTAACGTTTATCAGCCTAAGCGCAATATGGGTGCCGCTTCCTTTCGTGATCTTCTATTCGCTGAATTTATTAGCTCCACTGATTAGTGGTTTACTCAGAATAGTTGGAATATCATTCACATGGGATACTGATGCAAGCCGGAATTTCGTGAATGCTCTTATAGCGTTATTTATCGGTGGGCCACACATGTATGCGACCTACAGCCGGACTCTATTGGACAAAGGATTTTCCCGTAACCACAAGATTCTGCTAGGATGTTCAATCCTCATTCCGATCATGGTCATATATCTGGGGGTTTACTATTTTCAGATTTTAATCACTATTTTCTTTTTTTGGGCATCAATCCATATCCTGCACCAGATAACATATATACTCAATTGTTATTCAACCCGGTCAAAGTTCAACGCCTCGCCTGCGTCGAATTTCATCGACTATGTAGTGGTTTTTTCGAGTCTTTATCCGATTGCAATTTATAAGTTTATTCACGATAAGTTTTTCATCGGAAATACTAAAATTCTTTATCCGGATGTTTTAAAGACGGATTTTATATTTTATGGAAGCCTTGCCGTCTTTGTAGCCGGGGCGGCGCTTTTCATCTGGAAAACGATGATTGAAATACGGGAAGGAACGGCACATTATCCGAAAATATTATTGATTTCTCTAACATCGGTGATTGCATTTATTCTCCCGGCGTTCAATAATCTTGACGTTGCATTTCAGGGCTTCAACACATGGCATTCATTTCAGTACCTGGGGCTAACCGTGTATATTAACCAGTTGCGTCATAATCGCGGTGAAATTGGGACTAAATTCATAGATCGCATTTTCACCCACGGCAATTCATGGCAATTTTACTTATTTAATGTTGGTTTAACCGTAATGGCGGTATTTGTTATTTCTTTCCTCATTTATCTTAAACCAGTTCTCGGTTTATCATTCGATCAGTGCTATTATATCGTTGTGCTCTCCTTCTTGCTCGTCCATTATCTCCACGATCATTTATTATTTACGGATATGGGAATATTATCAAACGCATAGGAAGAACCGATTTTCCAGCACGAAATGAAAAGCTGTAAGTCATTGAAATAGATCGTATTATGAATTGTTCCGATTGCGGAACCGGTTACGGCGGTGATTTGTTAAATTAATTACAGGGAGGAAAAGATTAACCCGCCATCATAGGGAGATGGCGGGTTTTTTATTTACGATAGCTTCTTTGTTAATCCCGTTTGTTTAATTTTCAGGAATTTGTACCGCTGTGAAGAGCATCGCACCATTGGATCTGTAAATTCTTAATAGAATCGCATCGCCCGGTTTATGTTTATCGATAATATTGCGCAGATCTTTCGGTGAACTAATCTCTTTTTTATCCGCCTCAAGAATAACATCACCCTCGGTTAAACCCCGGCTTGCTCCTTCGCTAAGTGATTTCACATCGTCAATGATGACACCGTGATCGATCTTATCGTCTTTTTTATCGTGAGAACTTAATTCTTTCACGGAAAATCCAAGTTTATCAAAATTAAGCGACTTGGAAGACGTGGTAGCTTCCGGTTCGGGAGCGTCTTTCGAATCAGATTCATTGCTTGCGGCAACGTTTTCCTCTGTACGTCCGCGTAGGGAGATGGTCTTGTTAATGATCGTCCCATTCCGGTAAATTTTTAATTTAACTTCATCACCCGGATGTTTGCTGCCGATATACGATTGTAACTCGTTCGATTCCGTCATCTCTTTATCATCTATTGTAAGGATGATATCGCCCGCTTTCACGCCCGCTGCCGCCGCTGCGCCGTCTGAAACAACCTCATTCACTATGACGCCGGTCGTTTTATCAAGACCTTCTGCTTTTGCGGTCGTTTCATCCATCGTGCTGATGGTAACTCCTAAATATCCCCTGCGAATTTTGCCGTATTTGATAATATCTTCGGCGACGGCTTTCGCCAGGTTGATCGGGATAGCGAAACCATACCCCTGGTACCGTGCGTTGGTGGTTGCTATCGCAGAGTTAATGCCTATCACTTCGCCGTTAAGGTTCACCAATGGCCCGCCGCTATTGCCGGGATTAATTGCCGCATCGGTTTGAATGAAATTCTCTATCCCGTAATTTCCATCACCCACAATGCCGAGCGTTCTGCCTACTGCGCTGATTATACCTGCAGTTACTGTGCTTTGTAGCCCGAGAGGATTACCTATCGCCACTACCCAATCGCCGACTTCAAGATTGTCGGAATTGCCGAATGAAGCGGTGGGTAATTCCTTCCCATCCACTTTGATAACGGCAAGGTCGGTTGAAGGGTCGGTGCCGATAAGTTTCGCCTTCATCTTATGTTTATTATCCATGACCACTTCGATATGGTTATCATCTGCATCCTCGACGACATGATTATTGGTAAGGATATATCCGGTGGGATTGATGATTACGCCGGAACCGGCTCCTGCCTGCGGCTCGGGTTGTTTGAATTTAAAATCCGGACCGAAGAAATGGAAGAATTGCTGCATATCTTCAGATTTATTCCGTTCCTTCATGGTTACATTAATGCTGACAACGGCAGGGGTAACTGCCTTTGCAACATTAACAAAGACTTTACTGAACGACCCATCGATGGTATTATTTTTTAGCTGGGAGGGAGCCCCTAATTTTACCTGCGGATCACCGGCGAATCCGGAGGTAATGCCTCCATGAAAATTTGATACGATTACCGCGCCGAATACAATGCCGATGCATATTAAAAATAGCGCCCCGAATATTGATTTCTTAGACATTCATAACTCCTTATAAATTATAGACATATACAACATCATAATCACTAACTAATATACTTGATATTTGAACAAATGTTTCGCTGAAGGTTCAGATTAAAGAAAAATAATTGAAATACCCCATTTCCTGAATAATATCAAATACTCCTATTATCCGAGAGTATTTTTGAGCGCTTGCATTGATTTTAATGATCGAACACCCGTAACATGAAGGCGCAAGTACGTGAATAAAAACGATTCGATTTCAAGTCCTTGTTTTTTATAAATTACCAGATTCACCTTCTTTCTCACCTCTTTTTCGTTTGCGAGAAACTGCAATATTTTTAATGCTGGCATAGAGAGTGCAAATTTTTTCCCTTGGAGGGTATTGCATTTTTCGCATAATGGTCCGCCTTTTTCAAGGTGGTATTCAATTTTATTGTCGGTGGTTCTATGCACGTCAACCTTTCCTTCGCACCAAACACAGTGCTCAAACGATAAACCAAATCCAAGGATATCTGCGAGTGAAATCTCAAAACTATAGAACAAATTTAGGGGGTTTCTGGTTGCATCGTTCACTTCGGATAGGGTGGTCGCAATAAGCTCAAATAACGGGACGTTCTTTTCCTGCTCGTGGGCTATATTGCGAACCAGTTCGATGATCGACATACCGACAAGCATTTTTTCCAGATTATAGAACAAATTCCGTTGCTGCCGGATGACTTCACATTGGGTAACGGTTTGAATTTCCCTCCCTTTTTTTTCATAGACGACCAGCGAGACGCGCGACATCGGCTCCAACGCGGTTCCGAACATTTGCTTCGATGATCTGGCGCCCTTAATTATTGCGCTGAGTTTACCATGTTCTTTGGTAAAATAGGTGACGATTTTGCTTGATTCCCGGTACTTTATTGCCTTAAGAACAATCGCTTCTGTTTTTACGATTTCACTCACGTAATTCTTTCACTAGTAGATGAATACTAAATGCTTTTGTATTTTCACGTCGCCGGATATGCGTTCGTCCCCCATTTTCAAGCGGGACGCGATGCGTTTTTTGCATCGCAGGGGGTCTGGTTTATGATTGTACTTATTCATCATATTTCTGATACAGCAGCCTCGCGTCAAAGTAATTATCAGATTTTTACTAAACGTTGTTAAAATCGTACGGAGGTCGAAAGACCTTCTCCTCGGTAATAATCGCGGTGATGAATTCCGCCGGTGTGATATCGAACGCGGGATTATATGTGTGGACGCCCTCAGGTGCGGTACGTTTTCCAAAACCGAGAGTAATTTCATCGGATGACCGTTCCTCTATCGGTATTTTTTCCCCGTTTATAATAGAAGAATCGATTGTGCTTGTGGGCGCCGCAATGTAGAACGGAATTTTATGATGCTGCGCAAGAACCGCAAGTGAATACGTCCCGATTTTGTTCGCCGTATCGCCGTTCCGGGCAATCCTGTCCGCGCCGACGATGATTACATCAATCATTTGTCGGAACATCAATGATGCCGCCATATTATCAGTGATGAGCGTGCAGGGTACCTGAGCTTTCATTAATTCCCATGCCGTTAAACGCGCCCCCTGTAATAAAGGTCTTGTCTCATCAATGTATACGTGTTTTACCATTCCCGCTTGATGAGCTTTGAAAACAACGTTTAACGCCGTTCCATCGCCGCCTGTAGCCAGGGCGCCGGTATTGCAATGCGTAAGGATGGATGCGTTCGCTGGGATGAGGGAGACGCCGTTTTTGCCGATGCGTTCGCACCGATCGGCGTCATCCTGATGGATCTGAATCGCCGCTCCTATCAGCTCCTTTCGGGTGTTCTCTATTGAATCGGCTTTGGAGACGATCGCCTTCATTTTGTTCAATGCCCATTTCAAATTTACGGCAGTAGGGCGGGTGGATTCTAACTCATCGATAACTGAATTGAGTTGATGTTTAAATGCAGTTACATTAACGGTGTGTATCTGAAGGGCTGCCAGCGCCGTTCCATACGCTGCGGCAATGCCAATGAGGGGTGCTCCGCGGACTTTCAATGTGCGGATCGCGTCTGCGATGACGCGGTAATCGCTTGTGTCGATGTATTTTTCTTCGGAGGGGAGTTTCGTTTGATCGATAAAACGGACGGCACTCCCCAGCCATTCGATTGATCTCATCGAACGTTACCCGACCGGGACCTCTTCATCAAATTTTGATAATTCTTTGAACGACCGGAAGCGATCATAAATTTCAAGATAGGAAAGCTCTTTCAACCGGTCCAAACTGAATTTTTCCACGCAGAACGAAGCGAGCGTGCTGCCATAGATGACGGCGCGTTTAAAATTTTCTTCCGAAAGATCATCCGTGCGGGCAAGCCACCCGATAAATCCCCCGGCAAACGAATCGCCGGCGCCGGTGGGATCATAAATACTTTCAAGCGGATACGCGGGTGCGGAGAAGATGATATCCTTGGTGATCAGCAGCGCTCCGTGTTCGCCTTTTTTGATAATGACGACCGTCGGTCCCAACTTCATAATCACCTTGGCGGCTTTGATGAGATTCGGCTGATCCGCAAGCTGGCGCGCTTCCGAATCGTTAATAATAAGCACATTCACCCGTTTGAGCGTTTCAAGCAAGTCTTTCTTTTTTCCCTGAATCCAGAAATTCATCGTATCACCGACGACCAATTTGGGTTTCTGCACCATCTGATCGAGAACCTTTCCCTGCAGCGCGGGATCGATGTTGCCGAGGACGACGAAGGTAGATTTCCGGTATGTTTCCGGGACGATCGGATTGAATTTCTCGAACACGTTTAATTCCGTGAATAATGTATCGCGGTTGTTCAGATCGAAGTGGTACTTGCCGCCCCAGCGGAATGTTTTTCCCCGCGGAATGATCTGCAATCCTTCCAGATCAATTTCCCGGCTCTCGAGATAATCCATAGCCGATTTGGGAAAATCTCCACCGACGACTCCCACCAGATTAATCGGCGTGATAAAATAGCTTGCCGCAGTTGAAATATAAACCGCTGATCCGCCGACCACATCGCGGACAGACCCGAACGGCGTTTCGATTGTATCAAACGCTAATGAACCGACGACCAATAAACTCACAACGTACCCCTTGATTAATTAATTTATGATTGAAAATATACGGAATAAATTGATGAATTGGAAAAAATATCTGGAGTATCCTCGTCCCTACGGTCTCCGTGGGGATGAAAACGTTGGCACTCTGCGCCAAGAAACGCGGAGCGTTTAAAAACGCCGTACCCACGCAGGAGCGTGGGTACGAGGGGAAAACGCTTCCCACCGGGATGGGTGGGTTGCAGAAAAATGGAAACGCCTGAGGGGATCGTCGTCATCGCGAGTTCCGCTGAAGGCGGATGTCGCCTGCCCGACTCCCGCCAAAAAACGGTGGGAGGCGGACTCGCAATGACGGATCCCTCAAGTATCTGATTTCCCTAAATAATATTGGACTGCCTGTCCCCAACTCGAATCTCTTCAAGCAGCCCTGCAAAAATATAATATTATTGCGACCCAGCCGGTGAAGAGGGTTTCGGCGCCGGTTTATGAGGAATTTTCGCATCCCTCATCGCCGCGTCGTACGCAAAGGCAGCCATAATCACGGACGCCTGTTTCATATCGTCTTCCTGCACGCGGTCGACGACGTCCATGTTCGAGTGATGCGTGCGCGTTCCGTATTCCAATTCATCCTGAATAAATTGAAATGCCGGCAATCCGATCGCGTCGAACGAGAGATGATCGGTGCCGCCGGTGTTGCTAAGCGTGATGGTGGAGGCGCCCATGTCTCTGAACGGCGCAAGCCATTCGCGGAATATCGGTCGCGCGGATTCATTACCCTGGAGGTACACGCCGCGGAATTTACCGGAACCGTTATCGTCATTGAAATAGACGTCGAATTTTTCCGCCGCCGGCATCAATTTAATTTCGGGAGGAGCAGTTTGACCGGGCGTTGTCTCGCCCCGTTCGCCAAGATGATGCTTAACGTATGCCGCGGAACCGAGCAATCCTTCTTCTTCACCCGCCCACAAGCCGATCCGTATCGTACGGCGGGGCGCAAGACCTGTCGCTTTCAATATCCGCATCGCTTCAATGCATGCAACCGCTCCGGTGCCGTCGTCCGTCGCGCCGGTGCCCGCATGCCACGAATCGAAATGACCGCCGATCATCACGATCTCGTCTTTTAAATCTGTACCGGGAATTTCCCCGATGATGTTGTGGCAGGAATCCGGCTTGGTAAATTTCACTTCAAGTTTCATTTCAATTTTGGGAGTTTCCCCGTCCATGATCATGCGGACGAGCCGGTTGTAATGCTCAACGCCCACAACAATCTGCGGGAGCACTTCGGGAGCTTTCACGCTGTACACCGCAACGCGGTTGGCAAACGAAGTATCGGGATGGGTGGGGACGCTTGCCTGCTGTACAAACATTGTTCCGCCATCGCCCTGGCTCACATTCAGGAGAGCGGCAGCTTTTTCATCCTGGCACATCATGAGTTTGTGATAATTGACCAATGCGCGTTGTTTCATTTCCGGGCTCATCTGGAACCGCCCGCCGCGTCCACCTCTGCCGCCGCGTTGATCGGGCAAACCGGCATTTGCCATTTTTAAGAGCGTAGAATCGGCGTCGCGCTTTCCCTCCGCATCGAAATGCGCTTTCACCGCGCGAAGGGTGTCAAGAAGCACAAACTTGCCCTTCAATTTTCCTTTGAAAAGATTTACTTCGCTATCCGTGTTGGCGTTGAACCAAATAACCTCGCCGGTAACCGTGCCGTTGGTCCCGGGAGACCACGCTTTGGGATAGGAGATAAGGGGGAAATCCTGTTTGCAAATTACGGTGGCGTTGTAGCGTTTTAACGACCAGCCCTTGCCGATGGGATCCCAGCCGTCGAGATACACATTTTCGAGCCCGATGGATGTGAGTTTATCTTTTGCCCATTTTGCGGCGGCGTTAAATTCGGGCGAGCCGGTGAGGCGGGGACCGTACACATCGCACAGGTGGCTTATAATATCCATCACCTGCGAATGGTTCATGCCCTCGTCTTTGATTTTGTTCATCGCGGTAGTATCCGGTTTATCCTGACCGTAGAGAGAGAAGGCGGCGAACAAACAGAGTACTGCGAGCGTCATTAACTTGTATAACTTATTCATGAACACCTCAGAGAAATTATGATTGGGGAGTGGGGAATATACAATAAAAACAAATATTTAGGATAGGGTTAATATACGAATTTTGGAAAAACAAACCAACGGGAATAAAGAATTTACACTATAATTCATGCAAAAATTGATAAATGCAAGGAAATGAATAAAGTTTTGATTAATTTGATATATATTCTTACATTTTGCAAATATTCTTAATATTTGTCTTATTATTCTTCTGGGCTTTTTATTTAATAATTTATAGATAACCTAATACCAATGCTTATAAACGCCGATAAACCTCACATTTGGAAAGATGACATTAACCAATCAGTCGATTTTTTTAATCAATGGTTTTTAAAATTTGCACCAGCAGTATATCGAAAAACGAGGATGAAAACTGCTAAATCTGTGGAAACAGTAATCGAATTCACAGATAATTTTACTATCATTACATCTGAGATAATAAAATCAAAACCTGAGATATTACAAACGCTTAGAATGTCGATGGCTCCGCCAATTGCCCGTGATAGACTCATCGGTCTTGCCAGGGTTGATAGGGGATTCGTTAACAGTATTGAAAATAAAGGTCGAATCCCTCGTCGTATGAACGATCGAAGAATTGAGCGTGAACTGAAGAAAATAATGAAGATCTTTAAAAAGATCGTTGATAAAGATATTATTACTTGGCTGGATAGGAATAAAAAACCTTCTCGTATTGAAATTGATCGCGCCTCATCAATCATCGCAGATAGACTCTGTGGTTCGATGAGTGATCCAATTATTAGAAATGCACAGGAACAGCGCCAACTTGCATCAACGAAGAAATGGTTAGAAGCGAAGAAATATAAATTCATCCAAACAGGGGTGGATTGACTTATGATACAATGACACCAGGAACCTTTGCATTTCATCTAAATGTGCCAATCAAACAGGATGGAGGAATTACGATTAGGATCCCCATTGACATTCTTGTGAAGCCACAACGTTCCAAATTGAACGATTTACCGATCATGATTGAAGCCAAATCTGCAGGTGACTATACAAATGTAAATAAGCGGCGAAAGGAAGAAGCCACAAAGATGGCTCAACTACGAAAAACATACGGCAAGAAGATTCAATATATTCTACTGTTATGTGGATATTTCGATAGTGGATATTTAGGATACGAGGCAGCCGAAGGCATTGATTGGATATGGGAACATCGGCTCAGTGATTTGAGAAAATTTGGCATTTAAAAATGTACAAAAATATCCTTCCATATGAATCTCAACGCTTGTTGGTTCAGAGCGAATTTGAATCGGTAAAAAAACAATCAGATCGAAATCGATTGGGGCAATTTGCAACTCCTACGGAGTTGGCGAGAGATATTCTTGGATATGCCAGAAAACTATTCTCATCGGACGAGCAAATAATATTTTTAGATCCCGCATTCGGCACCGGAGCATTCTACTCTGCATTTTTACAGTATTTCGAACGGTCACAAATCGCGGAAGTTCATGGCTACGAAATTGATCAAACGATTTATTCTTATGCTCAATCGATATGGCATACCACCAATCTCAATTTGAGTAATTCTGATTTTACGCTGCAAAAACCTCCCGTGAACAATGAGAATAAGGCAAATCTAATTATTTGTAATCCGCCATACGTTCGTCATCATCATCTCACCAAAAAAGAGAAAAATAGGTTGGGAGGACTAGTCAAACTAATAACGGGTCGTCAATTGAGTGGTTTATCGGGTCTCTATTGTTATTTTCTTTGTCTATGCCATGCATGGATGCGACCGGATGCTATAGCTGGCTGGTTAATTCCCAGCGAATTTATGGACGTGAATTATGGCCGTGAAATAAAAACATACCTCACTCATGAAGTTTCATTGCTACATATTCACCGCTTCAATCCGAACGAAGTTCAATTTTCAGATGCTTTGGTTTCCTCTGTGATCGTCTGGTTTAAGAATACTCGACCGGATAAAGGTCATATTGTTCAATTCAGTTATGGGGGGAGTTTAACAGAGCCAACACAAAGTATGGCAATGACGATTGATAATCTAAGGAAGAAAGACAAATGGTCGTCAATCACAGAAGCATCGACAATTAATATATCGAAGAACAGTCTACACCTTTCCGAATTGTTTGTTATCAATCGCGGAATTGCCACGGGGGCCAATAAATTCTTTATACTTAGTCAGGAAGAAATCGCTAAGTACGACTTACCATCTCAAATGTTTGTCCCAATTCTTCCCAGTGCCCGATATCTCGAATCTGACGAAATATTTTCTGATGAACAAGGCATCCCAAAAATCGAGAAAAGATATTTCCTCTTAAAATGCCACATGCCGGAGAGTCAGATCAAAGAAATTTATCCAAAATTGTGGGATTATCTACAAAAAGGAATCGAAGAAGGAATAAACAAAAAATATATAGCATCACATCGATCTCCGTGGTATTCGCAGGAAGAGCGTACTGCATCACAATTTTTGTGCACATACATTGGCCGCGAAATGAATGGGTCTAGAAAGAATCCATTTAGATTCATTCTCAACCAATCCAATGCAATCTGTACGAATGTCTATCTTATGATGTACCCCAAACCAAACCTTGCAAGAGCTATAAAAAATGACCCATCTTTCACTCGACAGATCTGGGTAGCGCTCAAAAGTATACAACCCCAAATCCTGATGCGGGGAGGAAGAGTGTATGGCGGAGGGATGTATAAACTTGAACCGAAAGAGCTTCTAAATATTCCAATCGAACTCCCACAAAATATTATCGTATTATTCCAAAACATTCAGCAGGAACTTATTCTGGATGAAACTACATAATATTTAATTCCCTTGTTCCCTCACATCTGCGTTAATATGCCGACATGACGCTCTGCGTCACATGGCACAGAGTGCCAGATATTTCATAACCACGGAGATCGTGGTTACGAGATTAAGGACAAACGCTGTCTGGGACTCGACCTTCCTATACGGGCGGGGGTAAATGAAACACTAAAGCACGTTGAAAATATTGCAAAGTGATTTTTTACGATTTCTCGCACCTGTCCAAAATGAATAAAAATTCAAAGGTTAAAAAAATTGGTCGTTTTGAATTAGCAATCGGCTAATTATTATGAAAAAATAATTATATATTTTCTTGACAATAATTGGTATAAGATTATATTATAGGGTAATCTAAGCATAAATCGCGCCTGAGAACTCGCTCCGGCAGATTTCTGTTATAGACTTAGGAAACCCAATCTAATATTTTATATTCACAAATTAAGACGAAAGCAGTACCTCTATGAGAAAAATAGCGCCGATTGGTATTATTTTCGTCGTCATATTGATTCAGTTGAGTATAGAAGAAAGTTATTCAAGCCATTTTAAAGGCGGCAAATTTCCCACCACATGGACCGGCAATGGTTACTCGCTTTGCGGATCGTGCAGCGTACCCAAAAATATTTCATCGCGTGTAAACCTGACGAATGAAAATGAACCCGGAGATCCATTAGTGATTACCGGAACGATCTATGAACGCGACGGTTTCACGCCGGCGGCGGGAGTCACCTTGTTCCTCTACCAGACCGATGCGCAGGGATATTATCACAGACCCCAGGAAGATGTTTTCGAGCCGAGGATTTTCGGATGGCTGCGCACCGGCAGCGATGGTCGCTATGAAATTCATACGATCAAACCGGCGCGGGAATTTCTTGAGATCAATGAGCCGGCGCATATTCATATTCATGTTTTTAGCGATAATATTCCGGAACATTATATCAAAGAATTTTGGTTCGCAGACGATCCCGCAATCAAATCAACCGAAATTAAGGAATCTGCAAAGCTTGGCGCCTTTTCCCCGATCCTGCATCTCACAAGAGGCAAAGACGGGGTATTAAAAGGCGTGAGAGACATTAAGCTCCAGCCGACCGAAGCATGGCAATACCAAAGTAATTAGATAGATCTTTCTCGTACCGAGCTTCTCCATGGGGACGTAATCTGTGGCGCCTTGAGCGGCTTAACCACAAGCTTTGCAAACAATTCACGCTCAAATTCTTTTCCTAACCTAATACTATTAACCCCGGAGAAAATCAGTGGCACAAAACTGGTACACATTTTCCCTCTAACATTCAAGATCTTCAGCGCCGCGTTTATTTGCCAATTGTGACAATTTTCCGTGTCGCTTTTGTACCACAACTGTACCAGTTTTGTACCAATTCTGTACCACTTTTGTACCACTATTGTACCGGTTATTTCGCGCTCTTCTCACATGATATCTCCAGCGTTGCGTATGTCCTCCTTTTGAAGGGGGAGGCGATGCGTGTTTTGCATCGCAGGGGGTCAAGTATGGGTTCGCAGTCGTGCATCATATTCCCGATGCTAATGATAATACCGTATACGAGCTATATATAAT
>JBIOHP010000045.1:0-16213 GCA_044449065.1 Bacteroidota bacterium | reverse complement strand
CGGACGTCCCGTCTCGTTCTCCGGGACGGGATGCAATAGCATCGTTCCTTATTCCGCGTTTATTTCGATTTGCGGAGAGCGAGGGATTCGAACCCCCAAGCCCTTACGGACGCTGGTTTTCAAGACCAGTGCAATAGCCGTTCTGCCAGCTCTCCGGTTTTTATAATCAATTAATATACTAAACTTCGTAAAGCGGGGCAAGAATATTTATTTCCGGCGAGTGAAGAAGAGCCGGTGTATTGATGGAGGTACTGCCAAAAACTAAAACACTGAGAGTATAACAGAATATCCAGTCCATTGCAGGCGGGATTTTTATGCCCCATTATTTACATGGGAATAACTTAAAGGCACATTTATGGTTAATAATGCATGATCCACAAACGCGAAATAAGTAACTTCCAATTCTATGATGTATGGGTCATTCTCAAGGTACATTTTCAAGGATTGTCATAGTATTGACTCTGATTTAGATTATTTGTAAACTTCCCCCAACGTAGTTTCCGTGCCGCCTGCTCACTCATCTATTTTTTAGCGCGTCTCGCAGGATATGGGGAAAAGCGATGTTTTATTGGCCTTTTCCAATAGTCACTTAAGAAAGGAGTACGTAATGATACACAAACAACAATGTTCTTTATTTCTTGCTCTCGTTCTGCTGATATTTTCATCGGCAAGAGCGCAGTTCTTCCAACAAGGAGGTAAACTTGTTGGGACTCTTGGTGGATCCACTCCACCGAATGCAGGCGGTTCTGTTTCAATTTCCGCCGATGGTAATACAGCTATCGTCGGCGCGCCGAATGCGTATAGCGGTGTGGGAGCTGCTTTGGTGTTTACACGCAGCGCTGGAGCATGGACACAACAAGCTACGCTTACCGATACCGCGCTTTTAGGCCTCCCTCCACCCTCGTATGCGAACTTTGGTACTTCCACCGCTCTTTCCGCTGATGGTAACACGGCATTGGTGGGTGAACCTGGATTAGATTTAGGAAATGGGACGGGAAGTGCATTTGTTTTTATACGAACTAATGGTATGTGGATCCAACAAGGATATAGACTTATAACGGACGAGAGAAGTTTTTCTTCTCAATTGCTAGGTTCGTCTGTCTCTCTTTCTGCCGATGGCAACACGGCAATTGTCGGTGGGCCTTATGACAGCAGCGGAATTGGTGCGGTATGGGTTTTTACCCGACTCGAAGGTGTGTGGACACAACAGGGAAGTAAACTTGTTGGGACTGGCGCCGTAGGTTCGGCAAACCAAGGCATCTCTGTCTCTCTTTCCGCCGATGGAAACACAGCGGTTGTGGGTGGGCAAAGCGACAGTGGAGGCATCGGTGCAGTATGGGTGTTCATACGTAATGGCGGTGCATGGACGCAGTTTGGAAATAAACTCGTCGGGACAGGTTACGCGGGAAAGGCAGGACAAGGCGCTTCCGCATCAATTTCAGGCGATGCAAACACGATAATTGTCGGTGGGCCTGTTGATAGTTTTAGTGCTCCATTTGGTGTAGGAGCCGCATGGGTGTTTGTTAAGGTATACAACCACTTCGGCAACTTTGGTTATTCTCAACAAGGGAATAAACTTGTCGGTACGGGCGCGGCAGGAGGTGCTGCACAAGGTATTTCTGTCTCAATTTCTCCTGATGGTAACACTGCGCTTGTCGGTGGTATTGGTGACAATAATAGCGCAGGAGCCGCATGGGTGTTTAACAAAAACCTGGTTAGTGGTTCTTACGTGTGGAGCCAACAGGGGAATAAACTTGTCGGGATTGGGGCCGTTGGTTTATCAAAGCAAGGTTTTTCGGTCTCAATCTCTGCTGATGGTAACACTGCATTCGTCGGGGGGAATGGTGATAATAATGGTGTGGGAGCTGCCTGGGTGTATTCCAAGGTTGGTTCGCCGGTCATAGTTTCCATCAAAGATATTTCTAATGACGAGGGAGGGCGGGTTGGAATTAAGTGGAACAAGTCTCCGTACGATAATGCGCTCTCAAATCCGCAGGTAATCTCATACAGTATTTGGCGCGCACTCCCCGGCAGCCAGGCATTTGCGTCCAGCATCACCCCAGGCGGTACAACTATCAATCTAGCGGGAAAGAAAATCAAACGTGTTACGGTCAACGGAGTAGATTCTTATTGGGAATGGCTATCTGACCAACCCGCTCATCTCCTGCCAGAGTACGGGTATGCCGCGCCCACACTCTCGGACTCAATATCTCCTGTGAACAATGGGATGACGCAATTCTTCGTCGCCGCCCAAACACATGATCAAAATATATTTTATGATTCCAATCCTGATAGCGGCTACTCAGTCGATAATCTCGCGCCGTTGGCTCCGGAGAATCTTGCCTACGCCGTACACTCAGATACTGTTATTCTCCATTGGAATTCGAATTCTGAGCCCGATGTAGCACGGTATGCAGTCTATCGTAGTGCAAATTCTATTACAAACCTATCTTTATTGCAACCGTACGCTTATAGTAAAGACACAAGTTTTGTTGATACCGCACACGTTCAAAATGTATACTATCTTGTCCGTGCTGAAGATATTCACTATAACCTCAGTCCGCCAAGTAACCAGGTGCTGTTTGCAATCACCGGGGCGTCTGAAAACGGAAAAGGAATTCCAACAACTTACGCACTTGAGCAGAACTATCCGAACCCGTTCAATCCGACGACGGTAATCAATTATGCGTTGCCGGAACAAGCGTTTGTGCGGCTTACAGTCTATAATATCCTTGGACAAGAAGTAGCGACGTTAGTAAACAGCGTGCAATATGCTGGAAATAAGAGTGTGGAGTTTGATGGGAATAATCTTCCAAGCGGAATGTACTTCTACAAAATCACTGCCGGGACGTTTACCGACGTGAAGAAAATGATCTTGTTGAAATAAGACTTGTACAGCAATTGACGTAGAAAAAACTTTCTGAAACCCGTTTTTCCGCAACCCTTTATGAACGGAGTATTTTATGAAGACCTATAAATATTGTTTTCTTCTTATCAGTGCGCTTGTTCTGCTGATGTTTTCATCGGCAAGAGCACAGTTCTTCCAACAGGGAGGTAAACTTGTCGGCGCAGGCGCCGTGAATAACTTCAATGGCGCAGAGCAAGGCCATTCTGTCTCTCTTTCCGCGGACGGTAATACAGCAATCGTGGGTGGAGCTACTGACAATAATTATGTTGGAGCTGTCTGGGTGTATACGCGCAGCGCTGGTGTATGGACGCAACAAGGGGCTAAACTTGTCGGCACTGGCGCTGTGGGAAACTCTTATCAAGGATATTCTGTCTCTCTTTCGGCTGATGGGAATACAGCCATCGTCGGCGGATTTGGAGATAGCATCTATGCGGGAGCTGCGTGGGTGTACACACGAAGTGGAGGTGTATGGACACAACAAGGAAATAAACTTGTCGGCACAGGGGCTGCATTGTATGCATCCCAGGGTTCTTCTGTCTCCCTTTCTGCCGACGGGAATACAGCCATTGTTGGCGGATATGGAGACAGTAATAACATAGGAGCCGTGTGGGTGTTTACCAGAAGTGGTGGTACATGGACACAGCAAGGAAGTAAACTTATCGGCACGGGCGCCGTGGGAGGCGCTGCGCAAGGTGTATCTGTCTCAATCTCTGCGGATGGAAACACTGCACTTGTCGGTGGAGAAGGGGACAATAATGGAATAGGAGCCACATGGACGTTCACTCGGAATGGTGGCGTATGGTCACAATTAGGAAGTAAACTTGTCGGGACGGGCGGCGTAGGGTATACAAATCAAGGAATTTCCGTAGCAATTTCGGGTGATGGTACCACAATAATGGTTGGTGGAAATAGGGACAGTACTGTCGGGAATGCTGCAGTAGGCGCAGTATGGTCATATTACCGGAATATTTTATCGCCCAGTGGGTGGTCCCAAATAGGGAATAAAATTGTCGGCACTGGCGCCGCGGGGACTGCAAACCAGGGAACTTCTGTCTCTCTTTCCTATGACGGTTCTACGGCAATCGTTGGCGGTTATCTTGACAATTTTAATTATGGTTTTTTTAGTGGTGTAGGTGCTGCATGGGTGTTTAACAAAAATCTGGTTAGTGGTTTCTACGTATGGAGCCAACGGGGGAATAAACTTGTCGGGGGTGGCGCCGTTGGTTTATCAAGGCAAGGGTTTTCAGTCTCAATTTCTGCTGATGGTAACACTGCATTTGTCGGTGGGATTGGTGATAATAATGGCGCGGGAGCTGCATGGGTGTATTCCAATGTTGGTTCGCCGGTCATAACCGCCATTAGCGATATCCCTAACGACCAGGGCGGGCGGGTCGGAATTAAGTGGAACAAGTCTCCGTATGATAATGCGCTCTCAAATCCACAGGTGACTTCATACAGTATCTGGCGCGCACTCCCCGGAAGCCAGGCCTCTTCCTCAACTACCAACCCGGGATTTACGATCATCAATTCCGCAATGAAGAGATTGAGACATTTTAACCTCAACGGAGTGGATACTTATTGGGAATGGATTGCCGACCAACCGGCTCATTTACTGCCGGACTACGATTATGCCGCGCCCACACTATCGGATTCAACATCTCCTGTCAATAATGGGATGACGCAGTTCTTCGTCTCCGCCCAAACAAATGATCAAAATATATTTTATGACTCCAATCCTGATAGCGGCTATTCGGTGGATAATATCCCCCCTGTGGCTCCTAGGAATCTTGCCTACAGCGTCCGCTCAGATACCGTTGTTCTCCATTGGAATCCAAATTCTGAACCGGATTTAGGACGGTACGTAATTTATCGAAGCGCGGATTCTATTACTGACCTATCTCTATTGCATTCTTATGCGTATAGCAGGGACACGGCTTTTATTGATAACGCTCCTCCGCAGAAGGCATATTACCTTGTCTGTGCCCAGGACATTCACAATAATCTCAGTCCGCCAAGTAACCAGGTGCTGTTTGGAATAACAGGGGTGTCTGAATACGGAAAAGGAATACCGGTAATGTATGAGCTTTACCAGAACTATCCGAACCCGTTCAATCCGACCACGGTAATCAATTATGCTATACCGGAACAATCGTTTGTACGGCTAACTATTTATAACGTACTGGGACAGGAAGTAGCGACATTAGTAAACGGAGTGCAATATGCCGGAAATAAAAGCGTGGAGTTCGATGCGAGCAAAATTCCGAGCGGAATGTACTTCTACAAGGTAACCGCCGGAAAATTTAGCGATACAAAAAAGATGATATTATTGAAATAGTATCACCAATAAAAAAACCCGGTCGTAATCGGCAGGGTTCTTTATTATGTATAGTCGTCTATAGAGTGTACGGTTCGCCCGAAACGATGGGCGAAGCTCCGAGATTCGAACCCCTAAGCCCTTTGCGGACGTCCCGTCTCGTTTTCGGAGACGGGATGCAATAGCCGTTCTGCCAGCTCTCCTTATCGAAATCTATCTCTTTTCAATACTTTGGTACTACCGTTGCATTCCTTCGAGTGCCAGAAATGGCACTAAGCGTAGGGAGATTTTGAATGATTTTCAAATGCAGATTCAAGATACGAAAATGTGATTATCGATGCAAAAAGTGATATTTGCCACTAAGAAAAATATTTGTTAATTTTACAATCATACTAATTCATCTGATATCACATCACACTAAAAGCAGAAGGAGTAATTTATGTACAGATACATGGTTTCAATACCACACTCGATGGAAGATTGTGTACGAGCGCTCAAAACAATAGAATCGGCAGGATTAATAACACACTCCGATTGGGGTTGCAAAGATGGCGCTCACACGGGATGGGTGATTCTTGAAGCGGAGAGTAAATCGCAAGCCATGATGGTCGTGCCCGCGTTATTGCGCGAGAAGGCGCAGGTCGTTCAGTTGGTCAAGTTCAGTCCTGAAGAAGTGCGGTTAATGCATGGATAGAGCGATTCGTCCGATCTGAAGCATTGCATACTCCGGCTCGGCAAAATGCCCCTCTACCCAAAAAGTTCACTTGCCGAATTTCACATCATTTGATTTGGGATGTGAATCAATATAAATGCATCAACCAAAATCAGAGATTATGCATAAGTCGCATTTATGAGAGCAGGAATCTAATCTTACTTCATCAACAACAACTTCTTCGTTTCAATATATCTTTCGGTCTGTAAACGATAGAAATAAACCCCGCTCGCATATGAGGCAGCGTTCCACTGCACCTCGTATCTGCCTGCCTGTCTCCGTCCATCGGCAAGATTGCCGACTTCCCTTCCGAGCACATCGTAGATCTTCAACGAGACATTGCTTGCAGCGGGAAGATCAAACCGGATGGTTGTGGTTGGATTGAACGGATTCGGATATGCCTGGTAGAGATGGTATTCCTTCGGTATCTCTGCGCGTTTATCACCCACACCTAAGACTATACCAAAATCAGATAGCACTTTGGATATTAACGACTGCGCGGTGGTAAAATCCAGGTAATAGAGCGGAAAACTCATATAGTACGCATGGTACGAGGTATCTCTCGTCATCGCTCCAACCGGTTTACCTTCCAGGATGGGATCGACGGGATCGGTGTGATAGGTATAAATAACCTGACCGGCAGACACGCCCGATAATCTATCAACACCGGAAAGTTTTCCATTGCTCGCGGCTAATTTGACCTGATCGAGTGCTACGGATGCAAATCCCTGACTCCCCATTGCCCCAGCAAACGTTGACGCCGTATCATTCTTCGTTAATAAATCTATGCCAATGAGATCCGATAGAAAGGGATACCAGGATAATCGGATTGTTGTGCTATCTAAGAAATACGGCAATTTTCTTCCCATGACCAACAATTTCCCGCCTCCAAGAAGATAACCTTTTAATGATTTAGCATAGTCGAGGGGTAGATTTATGACAAGTGGGTATGTCTCGTGCAGCCAAACCACCGCTGAATATTTTCCTAGAGTAGGCAAGCCTGGAGGCGGCGACTGGGCAGGGACAGTCAAAATTGTATCCTGATAACCTTTGAGCAAGGATGAATAAAAGGATTTTAATGTATCTGCAAACGGACGAAGAGCAAAGTTCACCACCAAAATTCCCTGATCGAACGTTGCGGTTTTCCCGTTGAGTTTTACCCGGTCGCTTGCCGCATCGGTTGTATCCACTGCCTCAAGATAATAGTCATACGATTTGCCTGGGGTTGCAGTTGAATCCGTAAATCGTGTAAGCAGCAAGATCGCAGAATTTAATTTAGCGCTGACCGCATTTCCGCTATCGGCTCGATAGATATTGTATCCTCGTAAATCTCCTTCCGTGTTCGAATCCCAGATAAACTTGATGCTTGTTTTTGCCGGTCCGATGACGAAGTTTTTGGGAGACGCCGGCGGGATGAGCCGCCCCATGGCAGACATTGAATACCGACTCTCGTGTCCATCAATATCTACTCCCGTTACGAAATAGTAGTAGACTTTATTACCCCAGACTGTCGAATCAACAAATTGCGTCTGGGTAAGGAGATTATGATTCAACTTGATCGGCAAAGAATCACCCGGAGAATACCGATAAAGATTATATCCAGCCAGATCAAATTCTGTATTTGCATCCCAGGTTATCTTGATTGATAGTTCACCATCGATCGCTTGAACGTTCTGCGGAGCTGTCGGCAATGTCGTCAATTCATCTGAGAGTCCGCTTACATTGCCATTTTGATCGATTGCCTGCATTGCAATATAATAGACCTGCCCTGAAACTGACCGGTTGATGGTAATCGGTCCTGGGGATGTTACCGAATCCGTATAATTGCCGCTGGCCGTTCCATAATAATATCGATAGGTCGTAATGTCTGCGTACGGTGACAAGCCCGGCGTCTTCGGAGCGATCCGTATCGGATGTGTGCCGCCAGAATCGATGATGGACGCCGTCGGCATCAGGAATCCCCGATGATCGTAAATCTCGTGGGCGCGGCGGGCGTTATTCAGCATATCGGCGATATTCTTCCCGCTGATAAGCGCATAAGTCGATATTATAGTATCTCCGGCAGCCATTTGAAAAGGACCGGAGCTGATGAAAAATCTGGTGTCGCTTAGTTGATTACTCGGTTGGTTGGGAGCAATAAGACCATGCTCACCGCTCATCCATGAGTAAATCAAACTATCGTTCGTACCGGGACCCGGTTGGGCTGTAAAATCACTCCATTGAAAAATCAATTTCAGTGAATCCGATTTTTTGCTTTGACCAAGAAGGGTTAACCCTAATGGCGTCGAGCCGGAGTCGACCGGATTAGCCGCGTAGGCAGTTACTGTCGCGGGATCGAACGCACTGTAATTGTTGATATAATAAGATGGGTTACTCACCGGTCCAATATCGGGATCCAAAAACATTGCGATGTACGCATCCTGCCAATTATTTTTGCTGATATTGATCATAGTATAATCAAAGAGCAAGATCGCATCTGCTGCGGTTCCGGCTTCCCACGCATAAGATTTTTGATAGATTTTCAACCCCATTTTATGGTGCCGTGTAATAACCGGAAAGCGAAATGTATCGGTTGCGGCTGCGTAATAATCACTCGGCGAAATCGCGGCTCCGTCCTCGTCCACATGCGGTTCGCCGTGATCCTGCAAGCCGTTCTTCTCCGTGTATTTATCTTTGTTATTTTTTCGCGGGAACGTCCCGTTGGGAAGAGGGTGACAGGAATCGTATTTAGCCGGTTCATAATTATCGAATGCCGGATCGGGATTGGTAACAGGATCGTAACTTCCCTTGCAGCCCACCTCGAGAGAATCCGGGACGCCGTCCGCGCCGATATCGTCTGTGAGCGGATTCCAATCGCCGTCGTTATCGATGCCATCCAAGGGATCCGTGTCAATCTTTCCGTCGCCGTCGTCGTCGAAGCCGGCTCTGTTCATTGCGCGTTTATAATATCCGGGACGGTTTGGATCAAGAAGAGTGTCATAAACGGAGGTATGCCAGATGGGAGAGCGCAATGAGTCGGCTTGCTGCGGGATAAGTTCTCCATCCCCGGCGTCGCCGTTATAAATTTCGGTGACGTATCTTGTCCCATTGATAACCGCTCCAACCCAGGGTCCCCCACCAAAGAGATGTTCGACGCAAGCATAGTAAGGATATGCCAACCCGATCCCAGTCGATCCGCACCAACCCGGGGGTGGTGATCCTTCGAAAGCGCTCTTTCCCAATATCAAGCTGTTATTCATCCACACGCGCATGTTATAACCCTGCAGAGCTTGAACGTTCCAGGTAACTGTTCCCGGTTTGGCAAAACCTAATCCGTGAGAGGTAATATCGAAGGTGCTTTTATTGCGCGAGATGGATAATTGAGAGAAGAACAACAATGAAGCAAAAAACAAATAAATAAGTAATCGAATTTTCATGGCAATCTCCGGATTGTTTGCTAATATCGATTTAATAACGAAATGTACTACCTGACAATTTAATAGAATTTATCTGAAAGTCAAGAGTTGAGGTGAATAAACGAATTGATCCGTTATTGCACATAAACTCTGCCTTAAATCATCCCCCGTTTTGATTTTATTTCATCAACAATAACTTCTTTATTTCTATATACTTATCAGTCTGCAAACGGTAAAAATAAACTCCGCTTGCATAGGAAGAGGCGTTCCATTGAACTTCGTATCTGCCCGCTTGCTTTCGTCCATCGGCAAGATTTCCAACTTCCCTTCCAAGCACATCGTATATCTTCAACGAGATATTACTTGCAGCGGGAAGGTCAAATCGTATTGTGGTGGTCGGATTAAATGGGTTGGGATATGCCTGATAGAGACAATATTCGGTTGGAATTTCGGTGTAAGTTTTTCCCACACCAGTGACAATTCCAAAATTAGCCAGTACATTTGATATTAATGCTTGCGCGCTGGCTAAATCAAGATCATACAAGGGAAAGCTCATATAATAAGCAGGGTACGAAGTATCTTTCGTACTCACTCCAACGGGCTTACCCTCCAGGGCTGGATCGATAGGATTTGTGTGATACGCGTAAATAATATTATCGGCAGCGACACCAGAGAGTCTGTCCACTGAGTCAAGCATACCTCCCGTTCCGGAAAGTTTTATCTGATCCAGAGAAAGCGACGGAAATCCGCGCGCTCCTGTTGCGCCCGCAAATGTTTTTAGCGAATCGGTTTTTGTCAAGCTATCTATTCCAAAGATGTCTGATAAGAACGGGGACCAAAGCGACGGATATTTCTCCGGAATCTGCCGACCCATAATCAAGAGATGTCCCCCTCCCAGGAGATACCCTTTTAATCCCGAAGGGTAACTTTGCGTTAAGAACTGGCCGCGGGGATACTTATCTTCAAGCCAGAAGATTGCGGAATATTTTCCTGCAAAATCCATAGTGTTTTCCAGAGTCTGCTGCGCATAATAGAGCGTAGAATAAATTGTATTTTTAGATCCGTTTAACAACGAGCCGTAAAACGTCTTCATCGAATCAACGAGGGAAAGATCACCCACATTGATAACCAGGACTCCCTGATCCAGTGTTACCGTGTGCGCGATAACTATTGCGCGATTGCTCACTGCATCGGTGGTATCCACCGCTTCAAGATAATAATAGTATGCCTGTCCGGGAACCACGCTTGAATCAACATAAGTCAAGCCTCTCATTACTGCCGCATTCAACTTGGTCACTATTGTATCCCCGTTCAGGCGGCGGTAGAGATTGTACCCGCGTAAATCCCCTTCCTTATTCGCATCCCAGATAAAACGGATAAAATTTCTTCCCGGTCCCGGTATAAAATTAGCAGGTTGCGCCGGCGCCAGCAGGTTTCCAATCGCGTTATCGGAGAGTTTGCTTTCATGGCTGTCATAATCGACTGCGGTTACAGAATAATAATAGGTTTTATTTCCCCAAACGGCTGTATCGGTGAAGACCGGTTGGATCAATAACGATGTATTCATTTTCACATAGGCAAGTTGCGGAGATAAACGCCTGTAGATATTATATCCTTGTACATCTAATTCTGTGTTGGAATTCCAATGAATCTGAATCGATACTTCGCCATCCACACATGCGATCCCCGTCGGTGGTCCCGGGATATTGCTCATCTCATCCGAAAGCGCGCTCGGGTTTCCATATTCATCATACGCCCTGACGCGGATATAATACGTTTTCGCGCCGGAGATATTTTCGAGGTTTACCGCTCCGATTGAATTAACGGTGTCGGTATAATGCCCGCTGCTCGTTCCGTAATAGACGCGGTAGGAAACAACCTTTCCCCAGGGAGACCGTGGCGGCGAATGCGGGATCACTTCTATATCGTGCGATCCCCCTGAATCTATCACCTGCGCGGTGGGCATGATGAAATAATTGAATTTATATATCTCCTGCGCGCGGCGGGCGTTATTTAACATGTCATCGACATTTTTTCCCGAAACAAGAGCATAAACAATCTGAATATTTTCTCCCGGATAGACGGTATAAAAAGGACCGGAGCTCACATTGAAACGCGTATCGGCGAGCCCCTGGATCGATTGATCCGGCGCGATAAGTTTACCGCCTAAATTATCGCCGCGCATCCATGAATAGAGAGAACTGTCGTCTGTACCAGGACCCGAATTTGTTACATACCACTGAAAAACATTGTTCAGGACGTCGAGGGGGTAACTTGCCCCGATCAGGGTCACTCCGAACGGCGTAGAACCGGAATCGATGGGATTATTTGCATACGCTGTGCGTGTATCCTGGTCGTATGCTGAATAATTTCGCGAGTAATAAGACCCATCGTATACCGGTCCAACATCGGGGTCGCCGAACCACCCCAGGTAAACATCCTGCCATAAATAATGACCGATATTGGTAAATGTATATTCAATGAATACGACGCCATCCGCCGAGCTGCCTGCTTCCCACGAGTACGATTTTTGATTTACCTGCAAGCCGAGGGGGTTGGGATTCAATGGAAAATGAAAAGTATCTGTCGCAAAAGCATAGATATCGCCGGGCGAGTAGGCGGCGCCATCTTCATCAACGTTGGGCTCGCCATGATCGGGAATCCCGTTCTTCTCCGTGTATTTATCTTTATTATTTTTTCGAGGATAGCTGCCGTCGGGATTGGGATGGCAGCTATCAAATTTTGCCGGATCATAATTATCAAACGCTGGATCGGGATTGGTTACGGGATCATACCTCCCTTTGCATCCAACCTCAAGAGAATCCGGGATACCATCCGCGCCAATATCATCAGTTAACGGATTCCAATCGCCGTCATTATCGATCCCATCGAGAGGGTCTTCGTCAATTTTTCCATCACCGTCGTCGTCATAACCGGCTCTGTTCATTGCGCGTTTATAATATCCGGGACGATGAGGATCGGGAAGCGTGTCATAAATTGATGAAAACCAGAATTGATTGCGGAGACTATCCTTCCGATCCGGATTTACCTGACTGGCGCCGCCATCGATATACATCTGGCGGACAATGCGCTGCCCGTTTACGATCACACCAATCATAGGTCCGCCCCCGTAGAGATGTTCTATGCAAGAACCGGCGGGATATTCCAAACCGATTCCGGTATTATTACAGGTGACGGGGGGGGTGGCGCCATCGAATGCCATCCTGCCCAGCGTTAAGCTGTTATTCATCCAGAGTTTTAAGTTGAAACCCTGCTGTGCTTGCCTGTTCCAGGTAAGCGTGGTACCCTGTGTTCCCAATCCCGGGCGGATGTATTTACTAAAACTCTTACTCTGTGAGGAGGCGTGTTCAACCGGATATAAACTTAAAATTAAAAATAGCACAGACGGGAAAAATCTCTTTAGATGGAGTATAACAGATGTGTTCCTCTTACACCTATTTTCTCGATGGCATCTCATAATCACAATGTACGAAAATACTCTAAATGGCTCAATTGTGATTCGAAAAATACGTAAGGGTATCTACGGTTGAATATTGCGGGATAGATGTTCCGTATGCCGTTTGTAAAATCGTTCGAGCTCGGTTTCCATCGTTTCTCCGATGATGCTCCAATCGTAATGCGAAATGGCAAGTTTGTGCCCGTTTTCTGCTATCTCACGATGATGCGTTTTATCGCGGAGAACATCGATTACATTCTGAGCAAACTTCGCCGGTTTATCGGCGATCAAAATATTTTTACCTGATTGCACTTCGATCCCTTCGCATCCGATGCTCGTTGAAATTACGGGCTTTTTCATAGCCATCGCCTCGACCACCTTCAACCGGGTTCCTCCCCCCATGCGGAGCGGCACAACAAACGCCTTTGATCGCCAGACGTAGGGACGCACATCGTCAACAAATCCTGTCACAATAATATTCTCCGAAGCGCGGCGATGGAGCGTTTCCGGCGGTTGGCTGCCGACAATATAAAATTTTACATCCGGTATTTCTTTCAGAATCATCGGAAATATCTCGTCAAGAAAATATAACACCCCGTCATAGTTGGGAACATATTTCATTAATCCGGTAAAAACCAGCGAGTTTGGTTCCGGCTGAACGTCCTTCGGAACGAAGTACGATGTATCGACGCCATTGGGGAGAACGACTTTGGGAACTTCGGACGCAAATTCGTCGATGATTTCTTTATCCCTTGTAGATGTGACGAAGAGCAGGTCTTGTTTCCGGTATGCCCTACGCTCTTCTTCAAACAGATGTTTATATTCGTGATTATAATGCCACTTTTTAAACAGTCCCGCATGTTGTGCGATACGGCGAAAGTTATCATTCTCTACGTTATGAGCATCCAATACTTTAAGCGCGTTTGTTTTTAAGGAATACCAACCCATCATCGCAAATTCCTCAAAAACGATATCAAAATTATCCTTTGCGAGAATTTGATCGATTGTCTGTTGCATTTTCACTGAGCAAGATGCAAGCTGGAGAAAGCTCATGTTCGATACGTGCGCGTATAACTGTCCCAACCGCCTGTGCCTTGCGCCCCATGGTTTGGGAAGAACATATACCCGTTCCGGGGGGATCTTAATTGCCGATGAAATCTTTTCAGCGTCACCTGCATCTCCAAAACAAGCGACCGTAACTTCGTTATGATAAGCAAGGCGCTGGAGAAGGTAATGCACGCGTAACTGCGCGCCATAGGTCGCCGGCTCCGGCGACCGCGGCATTAGGTAAAGAATCTTCATGGGCGGTTCGGATCGTCCAAAAACAATTTCTTCCCCTGCATTGAGTCATGCTGAACTTGGTTCAGCATCTGCTTTTGCCAATTTTTGGATCCTGAAACAAGTTCAGGATGACAAACTCTTTCTTTTGGGATGATCCTGCGATGCGTTTTTGGAATCGCAGGGGGTTAAGTCTGAACTCGCTCAATTTCAATTTATTTCCGATCCACAATGTCACAACTCAATGTACAAAAAGATTAAGAGATGCTCAATGAAAGAGGATAGACGAAATTGTAATAACGGCTACAAACTTATTTTTTAAAATAACGAAACCTCAAAAATAATTTATTTTTCTTGACTTTTTTCAATTTATTATTTAATATATCGTATGTAACCTGCTGAGATTCGATGTTTTAAATTCCTACTGTACAATGGTTGTGTAACCATAAAAGGATTGTTAAGGAATGATTAAGACAAGTTTATTTGGAGTTTATAGCAATTTTGGAGTATTTCATGGTAAAATAGGGGCTGCCGTGAGATATAGTATTCCATGGGTTTTTAACGTAGGCGTATTTGTATGCCCTCGTTCGAGCATTCCTCTCCATCACATCACCTGCAGTTTATGTTATTGCACTGAAGGCGTACCATGAAAAAATTGTCATTTTTACAAATTGTTCTCTTCGGGATTATTGTTTTATCTCTCACCCTCTCTTCCTGCCGCGATGTTGTTGCGCCGCCTCCCCCGCCCGTATACCGGCAAAGCATTTTTTTGTCACTTGAGGGCGCGGGGGTTAACGAGGCATACCTACGTTTAAATTTTACCGATACGGCGGGCATAAAATATTTTAAGATTTTCCTGGATGGACATTTTCTCTGTAAGGGCAAAATGCATGCGATTGATACCGTGATCAGCGATACCACAGTTTTACGAGCACACACATATTCCTACCGCGCATACCGCTTGCGGGATACGACAGTAATAGATTCCTCAAAAGTTGTTACGCTTACCACGATAGATAAAGCAAGCGTCTCCGTTATCCCGGTGGATGTGGGTGTAACGGACGCATACATACAAATAAATATGGACGACCGCAACCCGTTACGCGGCTTTATACTTAAGCGCGATAGCGCGACAATTCTCTCCGGTAGTGTTGCGGGACGCGATACCGTTGTGTACGATACCAATCTTGGCATAGCTCATCCCTATACCTACAATCTCCTGCGCACGTATAACGGGGCTGCAATTGATTCCGCTTTGCCTGTTCACATGACCACGCTGGATACGACTACCCATAATTTCACATGGCAGATCGATACGATGGGTTATCTTACTTCCTATTTATACGACGCGGCAATAATTAATGATAACGATTTTTGGGTGGTGGGATCTATCTATGATCGGGATTCATCAGGAGGGACAACCGTAGATTCGTATTGTGCTGTAGAGTGGACCCCTGCCGGTTGGAATTATAAAAAGTTCTACTATCCCTATATTGATCCTCGTGGAATAAAATATAACCTCCTTGTCGGGGAGCTTCGGAACATATTTGCATTAAGTCCAACAGATATTTGGTTGGGTGGCTGGCTTCACTGGGATGGAACAACAATCACACGGTATTTCATGAGAGATACATTTCTAACCTTCACAGATAATATTGGTCAAATTTGGGGACCATCGAGCAATGATTTATGGGACGTAGGTACTGGTGGATCGATAAACCATTTCGACGGTACCCGATGGAGTAAAGTTCTGAGCGGCATTACATCAGATATAACTGACGTTTATGGCAGCCCGGATGGCAAAACAGTCTGGTTCTGCGGATGGTTCGATTTTGAACCAACATCGCTTCTGCGTTACCGGAATGGGAAAGTGGAAACGATCTATAACAGTTTCAACTACCTCTATACATACGATACGACACGGATTACCGGAGCGACGATGAGTGTATGGACAAACGGCAACCGGCGCGTCTTTCCTCTCACCTGGTATAATCTCTACGAGGCGTCATCGGATACGCGCGGCGAGGGGAAAACAGTCCGCAAGACAGACCCTTCCGCTGCATGGAGTTTTTTGCGCGTTCGGGGCAATGCAATTAATGATATAGTCGTAGTAGGGTATAATGGGTTGATCTGGCATTACAACGGTGCG
>JBIOHP010000044.1:0-16242 GCA_044449065.1 Bacteroidota bacterium | reverse complement strand
ATATTATTCGTTCTTCAAATATAATACATCATCACCTATTTCCGACACTCAAAAGAAAATATTTATGCGTTTTTCAACAACCTGCTAGCGAAAGTTTTCTTTGATTCTTTCTTTTTAAAAAGAAAGAAGGGAAAAAAGGTGTGGAGCAATGGTAGACTTTTACTGGACCTCATACGCATAAGCCCATTCAACCGAGCTGGTGCTCGGTTGTACATTGCTGCCCGCCCCCTCGATAAAAAGCATCGAGACCCCGCCCTCGCAGCCCGCCTGACCGAACGGGCAGGGCGGGGTAACGGCTTCCCTCCGGAACATCATTCACCCAAGCCATTCAACCGAGCTGGAGCTCGGTTGTACATTACCGCGACCACCCCCGTCCCCCCTACCCCGAGAGGATGGGGAACGTTGAATCTCACCCATTTCTTTCCTATTTTACTCATGTTAATCTATTTTTAATGCAAAAGAATGACGTTTGAGACCATAAATTCCGTACAGAGAACCTACACGCTTGATGAGGCGTTTGCGTATTGCGCCGAGGTTACCAATACCCATTACGAAAATTTCCCCGTAGCGTCATTTTTTCTTCCAGCCGAAAAACGCCCGTATATGCAGTCGATCTATGCGTTCAGCCGCCTTGCCGATGATATGGCAGATGAAGGCCCCGGTTCTCCCGAGGAACGATTACAAGCTTTGAATGGCTGGGAGAAACAATTACAAGAGTGCTACGAAGGACAAACCGCGCATCCTGTATTTGTGGCGTTGAATGAGACAGTTACAAAGAATGGCATTCCGATTGAACTGCTCAAAAATCTGATCACTGCGTTTAAACAGGATGTAACGCAAAACAGGTACGAAACATTTGAGCAGCTTTTGGGGTATTGCGCCTGCTCTGCCAATCCGGTCGGACGGTTAGTGCTTATGATTTTTGGATATAAGGATGAAGAAGTTTATAAATTCTCCGATAAAATCTGCACAGCGCTTCAACTGACGAATTTCTGGCAAGATATTGCAATCGATTTGCGGAAAGACCGGCTCTATATTCCTGCGGAAGATATGCATAATTCAGGATATACTACAATCGATTGGAGAAAAGAGACCTGCGACGACAGCTTCCGGAAGCTCTTAAAATTTCAAGTTGACCGGACAAGGGAAATATTTTATGAAGGAGCGCCGCTTATAAACCTTCTAGACCGAGAATTAGAATTGGAAATCAAACTCATCTGGTTAGGCGGGATGACGATCCTGAAACAAATCGAGAGGGAGCAGTATGACGTTTTCAAGCATCGTCCGGTGCTCAATCTTCCGCAAAAATTTTCCGTGCTGGCAAAAGGATTCTGGTATAACGATCTCGTTCATTACAAAAGAAAAGCGAAGAAGCCGGTATGGGATCTGACCTGATTCTCACTCCTTCGGAAATACCGCTGAAAGGAAGCCGTTCCAGCTTTCATTATTCGTTCTCGTTTTTACCGAAAACAAAACGCGAAGCCATAAAAGCCGTATATCAATTTTGTAGGACCACCGACGATATTGTCGATAACTCAGGGGATGTTACCACCAATATCGAGCGGTTGACGAAATGGCGATGGGAACTTGATCGGGCATTGAAGGGAAAATCGGAATATGCCGTTCTCAACCAGCTCAGCGTGATCGCAAAGCGGTTCAACATTCCGGTGAATCATTTCCATGAATTGATTCGGGGCGTGGAAATGGATCTCACGAAAAATCGGTACCAGACGTTCGAGGAGCTTCGCGAGTATTGCCTGTTGGTGGCTTCTTCTGTAGGACTGATGTGCCTGGAAATATTCCGTCCGGTAAACTCCAGAACGCGCGAGTATGCGGTCAATTTAGGAATCGCACTGCAACTGACGAACATCCTGCGCGATGTGGCAATCGACGCGTCGTTCGGTAGAATTTATCTGCCGATTGAGGATCTCCGGAAATTCGGCTATACGGAATCCGATCTCTTCGCCTGCCGCTACACGCCGGAGTTCCGGGCGTTGATGGAATTTGAGACGCAGAGGACAATGGAATATTTTCAAAAGGCACAGGGTTCATTGCCCCGCGAGGACCGCAGGACGATGTTTGCGGCAAAGATTATGGAGCGGATTTATTTCCATACGCTCGAACGCATCCAGGACGCGGATTACAATGTCTTTGAAAAATCCGTTTCTCTCCCGCGAGTTCTTCAACTTCTCATCGCTGTAAAATACTGGGTTATGAATAACTTTTTCCCCGCATGAAGTATGATGTAGCCGTCATCGGCGGCGGCTTAAGCGGGTTGGCTGCGTCCGTTGAACTTGCATCGCGTCGAGTAAAAGTAATTCTTATCGAGCAAGCACCAGAATTGGGAGGAAGATGCTATTCATTCATCGATCCGGTCACGAAAGACATCGTCGATAACGGCCAGCATATTCTCGTTGAAGCGTATCATCACACGTTGAAGTACCTTGATCGAATCGGAACGCGAAAATATCTTTCCCGAAATACCACGTCATCGATAACCTTTCATCATCCCGAAAAGGGGATTTGTGAATTCTCCACGAAAAGAATTCCGCCTGGTTCGGATATTCCAGCCGGTATCTTCACATCTCCGCTCTTAACAGCAATGGATCGTCTTAAGATCATTCCCCTCGGCAAAGAATTACAATCCTGGAATGCATCTCCGGAGGCAAAACTCGCCTCCATGACCATAGAGGATTGGCTGAACGGATTGAATCAATCGGAGAATATCAAAAAATGTTTTTGGTATCCTATCGCGATATCTGCGATGAACGAGCTACCTAACCGTGCCAGCGCGCTTCTATTTGCGCGGGTTTTGAAACAGGCGTTTTTTGGAGCTGCATCTGATGCCGATTTTCTTATTCCCACCGTCGGTCAATCGGAATTGTATGTCCATCCGGCACGGGATTTTCTTACGCTGAATAAAGCTGAAATTCTTTTCGGGACAGAGGTAACATCACTAGACATGAAGAATAAACTCGTGAATCGCATTCTTTTGAAAAACGGGCAATTCATTGAAGCGGAAAAGATCGTCTGCGCGATTCCTTATTACGCTTTAGCAAGAATTCTGTCCGATGAATTACTGCTTGCAGAGCCCTTTAATGCGCTTTCGCGGTTTCAGTCATCGCCCATCGTCTCTATAAATTTATGGTTTGATCGAATGATTATGGAGCAAGTCTATCTTGGGGTGATAGGGAAGCGTGTTCAGTGGTTATTCAACCGGAATGCGATCATCGGGAAATTACAATCGTCCGGGTCATATCTCTCGGCTGTTATCAGCGCAGCGTACGAAGTAGTCGAGATGTCGAAAGAAGAACTTGTTCAAATGGCGATGGAGGACATCGCAAAAATTCTGCCGGATGCTTCACAAGCGAAATTAGTTCATTCCACTGTGGTAAAAGAGAAACGCGCAACCTTCTCGTGTACACCCAATATAGAACGATACCGTCCCAATACTCAAACGCCGGTAAGGAATCTGTTCTTGGCGGGAGATTGGACGAATATGGGGCTTCCCGGAACGATTGAGGGGGCTGTCATGAGCGGGATTAAAGCGGCGGAAGCGGCTATTAGGTAGGTTCGGTTAAGAGCAATCTAGGAGTGTGAAAAAATGCGACATGATGATTCAAATCAGATTTGCATTGATGTGAGGAGATCGCCCGCCCGAATCCGCCAATTGGCGGATCGGGCAGGCGACTCCCGACTGCTGTCGGGATCGCGATGACGTATCACACACAATCTCGATGATTTTCGGCGCTCATTGTATATGACAAAAATATTTTTGTTAATCCTATTGGCAAAATTTATTTTGTTAAGTGAGGCGTTGCAAGTTTTATCCCGTCAAACATCGTGGGAGCGACAACAACTTTGTGCAAATTGGGGTCGAGGACTTTGGAACCGGCTGAGGTTACTTCCTTGACATCATGATCGCCGATTTCAAGGGATAGATAATTGCCGGGTTTGAGATTTGACACGTAAATATTGGTGAGACCATCGCTGAATGTCCACTCCAATTTTATTTCCGTATCAGGAACGCCTGCTGGCGAAGATAATTTCAATGTCCCGGTGTTATTTTTAATCCGATATTCCGCCTCGATGCGATACGAGCGTATCGGGATATTAAAACGGGCATGGGTGATGGATGATGGAAGTTTGGGGACGACAGTTATCCGCGGAACAGATGCATCCGGTGTGCAGCCCAGATACGATTGATAAAATGAACGCAGAAACTCCGCTAAACTGATAGAGTAAGAAAATTCTCCACCCGGTTGGGGGTCTTTCTCTTTTTGTTGAGGATATGCGTCAAGGATTTCCGGCAAAGCGCCGACTGCTCCGCGATCAAGAATTTGGTGAACCATGTTATCGGTGACCTGATAAGAAAGGTTTTGAAGGTTATATGTCGTTGCGGCGTCGATCCATCGTCCCGCTATCCAATTCCAAATTACACCGTTATGATATACCGCTTCGGGAGCATTAGAGGATGAGTGATAATACGGATGAAAATTCTGATCATCCTGCGATAATGAAGCGACTCCCCACGGGTAAACCAACTTTTCAGTCGCGTTTTTAAATACTCTCGCCCGCGTATCTGGATCCTGAATAAGATTGAGCGTTAATAATTGGTTGGGACGAAATTGGCTATCCGCCAATCCATCAGGTGTAAGATGATCGTAGACGTAACTGTGTTTACCATCGATAAAGTATTTATTAAAATTCATTCCGATACCGTGGATGACGCCATTCCACCGGATTGCGCTGGGAATATCTCCTGCTGTCTGCGCCAGGGCGATAGCGACCTGCATTTCGTGAAACCATAGCGCCTGAATTTCACACGCGCGATTTCCGCGAGCGGTAACGGCGACCTGTGGTCCTATCCCATCCATCCACGTTTCAGCATCACCGTGCGTCATGAAATAAAGACTATCGCTGCCATGCGAAAGGGTGCCTTCAACCGCGACAAAAATAGAAGGGTATATCTCCCGCGCCAGGGCAGTGTCGTTTGAATATTTCACATATTGATCCAACGCGTTGACGAACCAAAGGAATCCATCCGCGGCATTAAATGATGGGGTGGATGAATTCAAACGATCTGGTAATCTTCCGCTTGTGCGGCTGGTCGGCTCGCGATCCTGTGAATCGATCCATGAATGAAAAATCTCTTTCGCATCGGTGAAATCTCCGGTTACAAGCCGGGCACCCGGCAGGGAAACGAATGATTCCCTCACACGATAATAATCAAACGTCGGTAAGCAGGCGATGATCCCCTTATTGGGTTGGTTCATCACCAGCGCATCCATCGAAAGTTTCGCCCAGTTAATCGCTTTCGTGAATTGCTCGTTATCGGTTCGGAGATATGAAGCGTTTAAGAGACGTTTCATCCGTTCTTTCCGTTTCGCGATAAGAGATTGATAATTTTGTGCAACATTTCTGGCGAGATCGATTGTTTGGTCTTCTGTATTTCCTGCGGTGAAAATAATCAGAGCTTTTTCATTCGATAATGGAGATTGTATCCTGATAAAACTTTTGATGGTTCCGAAAGTTGCGGCGGTTGAATCTATTTTCAGAACAGAAGATCCCGCTATCGATATTCCTAACCATACGGGATAGTTTTCGGTGGCTGTTCGCAACCTATGATTCTTCTTTGCCATCAATAGGACGCCGTCTTTGAATCGGAAAATTAAATTTCCTAATAATTGAGAGGTATCGAAGAGCGGGCTGACTGCGAGCGTGCTCCCTTGAATCCTTTCCAACTCTACTACGAGAGCATCAATAGAATCAAGCAGGGTAACGCATTCCTGCACACCTGCCGGATAGGCGCGCATCAATTGATGCGGATATACACGCGCAAGCTGGGCATCCGATTTTCGTATCGGTCGTCCGTTGATCGTAATGAGGTAATCGCACATCAGGTTAGCCGACATGATGTGCCAGCCCTCCGAAGTATTTCGGTGTTCGGCATTCGTCTCTGTATAAAAATAACCCGCTTGTTTGTTGGTGTAGGCAATTTCCCGTGAATTTCCGTAGCATTGAATCATCATTTCATCCATGGTGAAGGGGATTGATTCGGAGGGAGTTGGTCTCTCGCAACCGACGAAAATAACTATGATAAAAATAATAAGAGCGTGGAATGTGAGGTGTCGGAACACGAAATGGTGCCTATTTGGGTTTATGGAATACTCCGTAGCGGTGATTGAGACTTTAACGTTGATTATCGTATAAAGCTTATTTATCCTTTCGATTTTGTCTTTGCTAATTTATTTTCAAGCTTTTTCTTGACCTTGTCCCACTCAGTTGAGATAATGCTATAGTAAACGGTATCACGGACTCTGCCGAGCTGTGTAATGGAATGCTTGCGCAAAATACCCTCTTCGTGAGCGCCGATGCGTTTGATCGCTATGCGCGATTTTTTATTGAGCGCATCTGTTTTGAATTCGACGCGGTTTACTCCCATTTTTTCAAACGCGTACTTGAGGAGTAAATATTTAGCTTCCGTATTTACGATTGTTCTTTGCCATTGCGGCGCTATCCAGGTGTGGCCAATTTCGAGTCGTTTGTGAGATGGTTCAATATTGAAATACCGGCTGCTGCCCACAATGCGGTATGATCCATCAGGTGAATTAATGTTGCTCATGATTGCAAAGGGAAGTCCCGTCCCGTGCAACTGCTCATAAATTGCATCCTTGACGTATTTCTCCAGGTCCTCCCGTGTTTCGATGTTGGTGATTGTCCATTTCCAAAGGGATTTTTCCAACCCGATTTCACAAATAGATTCGATGTGTTCCGTCGAGAGAGATTCCAGCCGAACATGTTTTCCGTGTAATGTAACTGGATTTAAATTCATGGTGATACCTTTACCATTTTTGAATGAGAAAAACCCGGTTATGTAATTGAACATGGTACAAAAAAAGAAGATAACTTCCAATACGATGAAATTCTTTCTATTTTCAAGTTATTGTATCATTTCATATCTTACATGAATTTAAGAAAGGATCGCGCATTACACCCCGTAAAGAAGATAGTTATCTGACACTGGCAATTAAAGCATTCGCTGTGTTCGTGATCCTAGTACAAGTCTATGCTGCGCTGTATCCTTCGGGGATAAATTGGGGAATAAACCATCTTGGGTATTTGCACCGGGGATGGTCGATTCTCATCATTGGATTTATGATCGCTCTTCTTTTCAATCCCATTCAAACATCTTTACTGAATCTCGTTAGCTGGGGAGCGGCATACTTTCGTGCTAAGAATTCCATATCCAGGATAATGTTTTTCATTACGGGGATTGCGATTTGCATAACGGTTTTCTGGGTGGGACGTGAACGAACGCTTTTCCTGGGCGACGGAGCGTTGGTCTCGCGGAGTCTCCCGCAAATGGAATCAATCACAGAAATCGCAGAATCAAATTTTCACAACGAACCGCTATCGGCTATGGTACTATTTTATACGCGCCGGATTCTTACCAAGATGGATCTTTCGAACGATCCGCTTGCGGCATTTCGTAGCGTCAGCATTGGGTTCGGCTTGATATCAATATGTTTATGCTGGTTGATCGCAGGCGTGATTCATCGAAATAATATTGACCGTATTTTGATATGCTGTTTTCTTCTTGTCGGAGGGGCAAGTCAGTTTTTCTTCGGGTATGTTGAGGATTATTCGCTCCTCTACGTTATTTTGCTTCTTTATATGTTCGTAAGTCTTAAGTATCTCGAAGGAAAATTATCGCTAACATATGCCGGAGTTGCGTTCGCCTTTTTATTTTTAGCGCAATTCGGAACTATCATATTATTGCCGACAATATTGTTCCTGTTTTATCATTCATTTCATCATAAGAGAATATACCAGATAGTGCAATCAACATTCCTCATGGTGGTGATCACGGGTATAGGATTGTGGATGTGCGGATATACCGCGAGGGGATTCGCTCAATATTTTATCGGTGCAGTCCGTGGATCGGTGTATGAACAAAATTCATTAGTGGCCGGATTGGGATTGTCCATATTTTATCATTTTCTCGACGTTGTAAATCTTTTATTATTACTATCTCCCTTCGTGTGTATAGTTTTCATAACCATTCCGATATTATATTTTGACAAGCATCGGCTGAAACAAAACGAGATGCTGTTTCTTATAATAGCTAGTCTGTGCTGTCTGGGATTTATAGCGGGGATCAACTCGCAGCTTGGGATGAGCAGGGATTGGGATCTTTTTGCATCGTTCGGAATTTCTCTCTGTGTCGCAACGGTTTATCTGTGGTATCGACTGGTTGATGATCAACAAACCCGGCGCCGATTGCTGATGCTTGTTATTGGAATAACTTTCTTGCATTCAATTCCCTGGATCGTTGTTAATGCGAATGTAGACAGTTCTCTTGAACGATTTACTGCGTTGCCAGACAAGAGAGTATGGCATAAAGACGCCCTCATTCATAGTTATGATGAAATTGGTTCGTGGTATCATGATAAAGGCGAGCATAAGAAAGCGATTGAGAATTTCAATAAATTTATTGCATTGGATTCCACGAATCCCCGCATACTGGTAAACATCGGAACAGAATATGGAAATACCGGTGATACGGCGACGATGGTTTCTTATTTAGAAAAATCGGTCGAACATGGTTCTATAGACGACAGGGTTTATCTTGATCTCGATATTTATTATCAGAGGAAAAATAATATTGTCCGAGCCATCCAATATCTTGAAAAAGGAGTCAAAGAGGATTCGGGGTCAACTTTATTACAGAATAAACTCGGATTGGCAATCATTAAAAAAAACAGGGGATTCTCTGAGGCATTAGCGCATTTTCTCATTGCAATCAAAAATGACAGCATGTACGCAGAAGCGTACCGAAATGCAGCATTGTGTTATGTCGGCCTCAATGATTCGACGAATGTCGTTTATTACCTAGATAAATACCTTCAGTACAATCCATCAGATCAACGGATGCTAAAATTGCAGGCTGACTATAAGACGCGACATGACTAAGAATCAGAGCGGGACCGGGCAGAAAACCAATCGAACGTATTTTACTACACTAATATACGGCGTAATTGCGCTTATATTGTTCCTCCACATCTATTCAACGTATTATCCCTCAGGATTGAACTGGGGAATACACGAGATGGCGTTCCTGCCATCGATGGTATCGGTGATGTTCCTCTGTTTCATACTCATCATCCTAAATCCGCATATCCAGATAGCGCTGCTTTCCGGATTGGATCGTCTAATTGGTTTTATCCGGAGGCAGAATTCCTTATTGAAAAGTATTGCGGCTATTTTCGCTCTTTCTATCTTCATCGTCATATTTTGGATCGGGAGAGAAAACACACCGTTTCTCGGCGATGGTTTTCTCGTAGCGAGATCCTTGCCCCATCTTGCTCATCCATCTCTCATCGTAGAATCGAATTACAATAATGAGCCGTTTTCGGCCTTGGCAATGTATGGAATATATCACTCTCTTCATGGAATGGGAATCCATGCCGATGGAGAAGACGCATATCATGTTGGAAGTATTATATTCGGGGTCATGACTCTGGTAACCTTTTGGTACCTCGCCCGTTCGATTGTTCGCAATACCTCTGAAAGTATTTTAGCGTACATCTTTTTACTTGCAGGGGGTGGGACTCAATTGTTTTTCGGGTATGTTGAAGATTACGCTCCTCTCTATTGGGCATTATCTTTGTTTACCGTATTGGGTATAGCATACCTTCAGGAAAAAATATCCCTCGTGTTTGTCGGAATATCTTACGCCTTCTTATTTTTATTCCATTTTGGAGCGTTGATATTTTTTCCGTTGTTTTTGTTGTCATTCTACGAAGGGTTCCGGCGGAAACATTTTGGCGAGATCATTCTCACAATTTTGATAATGCTCCCAATCATCGGACTCGGATTATATATCACCGGGTACACTCCCTATGGGTTCCTGCACCATTTTAAAACCGCATCCGGCGCATCATTCTTCGGCCATGATCAGATGACCGCATCGTATGATTTGATTTCGTTTTATCATTTTGTGGATGTTGCCAACCTACTCCTGTTGCTTTCACCCTTCGCGCTGCCTTGTTGTATTATAACAGGGATTATTTATTTTGATCGCAATCTTATAAGAGATCGCACGCTGTTATTTTTAACGATGAGCGCCGTGTTTGGCGTTGCATTTATATTCGGAGTAAACTCATTGTTGGGCATGAGCAGGGATTGGGATTTATTCGCGCCGTTCGGCTTGCCATTCTGCATACTGTTCATTTATATCTGGAATCGTTTCATCGAGGATGATACTAACCGACGCAGATTTATGGTGGTTATGACCGTAATAACTCTGCTTCACACAATCTCATGGATCACGGTCAATGCGAAAAGTGAGCGATCATATAAACGATTTGTAATGTTGGGCGATGATCGGTTGTGGAGCAAGAAATCGTTGGCGAATGCGTATGATGAGCTTAGCTCGTATTTTTCAAAATATGGAAACCATCGAGAAGCATTATATTATTCACTGAAGTATCTCAAGATTGATTCGCAAAATCCTCGATTGTTAACGAATGCCGGCGTTTCATATTCGAAATTGGGCGATACGGCAAAAGCTCTTATATTATTCCGGAAAGCTGCGGATAATGGTTCGGATGATAAAAGGACATATTTTCTGGTTGGTAAGGATTTAAAAAAGAACCATAAAATGGAGGAGGCATTATACTATTTACGCCTCGGTTTATTCCATGATTCAACGTCGGCGGATGCGAATAACGAGGTGGGGAAGATTCTCTCATCCGACGCCAAAACCTTGGATGAATCGCTGCCGTATTTTTTACGGGCAATAAGATTGGATAGCGCCTTCGCTGATCCTTATAAGAATGCGGCTCAATATTATTCCCTGAAGCACAATACCGGTCAGATGAATTATTACGTTGATAAATATCTGCATCTGCGTCCGAACGATCCGGAAATCCAAATGTTGAGGCAGAAAATGGAGGAGAACGATCTTCCCGGCAATCTTTCTCAATGATATGATAAATCTCCTGATATTATTAATATTAAATTCGATATTATAATCTGATGCCCGCGATAAACAAACTGGATTCAAAAAAATATTATCCTGCTGTAATCTACGGGGCGGCTATCTGTTTCGTGCTCCTGTATATTTATTCGGCTGTCTATCCTTCTGCGATCAATTGGGGAGTTCATCACCTGGGATTTTTAGGGGATGGTATTAAAATAATTGTGATAGGTTTGATGGTGTTGATGCTTGTTCCCCGCTGGCAAAATACGCAACTTAATTTTCTGGAGAGGACTGTTACCTCCTTCGTCAAGAAATCAACCCGGTCCAAAACTATCTTTTCCATTATTGGATTAACCATCTTGATATTTTGCTTTTGGATGGGAAGAGAAAGAACCTTATTTCTTGGCGATGGATTGCTCGTTGCCCGTAACCTGCCTCAAATTGTTAACCCATCGAATATTACTAAGTACAGCTACTATAACGAACCACTTGCAGCGCTGGTCATATCCTCATTCTATTCGTTGAGTCAGAAACTCGGAATCGATGTGAATCCAACAGACGCCTATCGGTTGGTAAGCATAATATTTGGAATATTATCTATCATGGTTCTCTGGCTCTTCTCACGGATCATCGCCCGTCAACCATTTGATCGATTATTAATATTTGGATTTATTTTCGCGGGCGGGGCAACACAGTTATTCTTCGGCTATGTGGAAGATTATGCCCCACTATATTTTGGCGTGGTCGTGTATGTTTATCTGTGTCTTCAATACCTTGGGGGAAATAATTCCATAGTATGGGTAGGCATGACGTATGCCCTGATGTTCCTGTTGCATTTTGGGACATTGATTTTTGTTCCCTCATTGCTCTTGCTCTTTTATCACGCCATCCGCCGAAAAAAGATATTTGAGATTATCGGGACGTTGATATTGATGGTGCTCGTCACCTCGGCATGTCTCTGGCTTTGCGGGTTCACTGCTCAAGGATTCTTCGCTCATTTTGCAGTCGCTTCTCAAAGTTCGTTCGATCAACCTGTTCAATTATTAAAATCCTACGATTTAATATCGTTCTATCATTTTTTGGATATAGCGAATTTGTTGTTGTTATTATCTCCCTTCGCCGTCATCATCATTGGAGTATCCATTGTGTTTTTATTCAAACGGGAGGCATTAAGTCAATTCCCGTCGATCTACCTCGGTAGTATGTCGCTGGGAGGATTAGCTCTGATCTGCGGCGTTAATTCGTTATTGGGGGTGAGCAGGGATTGGGATTTATTTGCATCATATGGCTTGCCTCTCTGCATCACCTCAGTTTTTCTCTGGAATAGTTTTGTCGAGGATCAAAAAACCCGGCGATCGTTGTTATTCACAATGACCATATTGACCCTGCTATCCACAACCTCTTGGGTCTTGGTCAACGCCAACGAGGATAGCTCAGTCAAACGTTTCGAATCATTGGGTGACAAGAGGTTTTGGAGCGATAAAGCGTTGATCGTTGCCTATGAAGATGTAGCATCCTGGTATCTTGCGCACGGAGATAATCGCTTCGCGATGGAATATTATCAGAAATATATTGCCCTCGATTCTTTCAATCCACGGGTACTCTCAAATGTGGCACTTGTGTTTGGAAGATTGGGAGATCATAAAAACGAGGTCCGGTATTGCAACATGGCGGCTGATCACGGCAGCGTAAACGAGTACGTTTATTTCACTCTTAGCAACGATGCTGAAAAGAATAATCGGTTGGAGGATGCTAAAAAAATCCTGTTGTTTGGTTTACAGCGAGATTCGAATTCTGCCGTATTGAATAATCAATTGGGTTTATTTGTGCTTCATCATTCGAGCCAATATCAGGAAGCCCTTGGCTATTTCTTTAAAGCTGCTGCCCTTAATAGTGAACTGCCGCAGCCATATTTCAATACTGCGTTGTGTTATTATAAAATGGGCGATACGATTAGAATGAATTATTTTCTTGATAAATATTCGCGGCTTAATCCCTATGACAATGGGATTCAAAAATTAAGGCAGGAGGCGAGAAAGCATTAACAGGCATTAAGAAAAACGAGAGGAAGTCTCAATATAAAAAGAAAAACCCTTGAAAGTAATGAAACCATCAAGGGTTTTTTAATTTATGAAACGTATCTTACGAACAGCCGGAGGTTTCTCCGCAGTTTACGCATTTATAACAGGTGCCGCTGCGGACCATGATGCTTCCGCATGCATGGCAGGGAGGCGAATCGGCTTGCGCCTGATATACTTCCCTCTCTGCTCGTTCCGTCGCGGTCTCTTGCGAAGATTGCGACGTTGATCCGGGGATTAATTTGTTTTCGATGCCGTTTTCAATCGCCTGCGACGCCTGTAGAGCGGTTGCTTGTTCGTCCGGGGGAAGAAATTTCTTCCCAAGCCATCTGAAAATATAATCGCAGATCGATTTCGCGATGGGGATATCCCTGTTATTCGTGAAGCCGCTCGGCTCAAACCGCATGTGGGTGAACTTTTCCACCAGAACGCGGAGAGGAACGCCGTATTGGAGCGCCATCGAAACCGACGTTGCAAAAGCATCCATCAAACCGGAGATTGTCGATCCCTCCTTAGACATCGTGATGAAGATTTCGCCGGGGTTTCCGTCTTCGTAGAGCCCTGCGGTGATATACCCTTCATGTCCGGCAATTGAGAATTTGTGCGTTATCGCCTGACGTTCATCCGGGAGCCGGTGGCGCATCGCTTTCTGTTTCGCTATGCCGGCGATCTCGCCGAGACAGGTGCTTAACGGTTGCGTGCGTTTGCACCCATCGCGGTATATGGCAATAGCTTTCAAACCCATGCGCCATGCTTCCATATATGTCTGGCTGATCTCTTCAACAGTGACATCGGACGGCATGTTTACGGTTTTTGAAATTGCGCCGGAAAGAAATGGCTGAGTTGCCGCCATCATTTTTACATGTCCCATATAATGAATCGAGCGTTTGCCTTTCGCAGGTTTGAAGGCGCAATCAAATATACTCAGGTGCTCTTCTTTCAGATGGGGGGCTCCTTCGATCGTATCGTTCTTTTCAATGTAGGCGACAATATGCTCTATTTGTTCATCGATGTAACCGACTTTTTTGAGGGCTTCCTTTACGGTATTATTGATAATTTTAATTAAACCGCCCCCAACGAGTTTTTTATATTTGACCAGGGCGATATCCGGTTCCACACCGGTTGTATCACAGTCCATCATGAACCCGATGGTGCCTGTGGGCGCAAGGACGGTCGCCTGAGAATTCCGAAAACCGAATTCTCTGCCGATTGCGTAAGCGTCATCCCACACTTTTCTCGCCGAGGTAAGAAGATCGCTCGGCACAAGCCGGTCATCGATCTTGTCTGCGGCGAGACCATGCATTTTGATAACTTTAAGCATCGGTTCACGGTTCTTACCATAACCCCTGAACGGACCCATCTCTTTTGCTATCCGTGCTGATTGTTTATATGCCTGTCCGCACATCAGCGCGGTGATAGCCGCCGCATATGCTCTGCCCTCCGTGCTATCATATGCCAATCCTCGTGCCATTAACACCGCGCCGAGGTTGGCATATCCCAATCCCAGCGGACGGTATTCATGGCTGTTCTCTTCGATTCTCGTTGTAGGATAGCTCGCGTTATCGACTTCAATTTCCTGCGCTGTGATTGTGATGTTCACAGCATGGCAAAATGATTCGACGTCAAATTCACCATCAGCCGACCGGAATTTCATCAGGTTCAGAGACGCCAGATTGCAAGCGGTGTCGTCGAGGAACATGTACTCGCTGCAAGGGTTGGAAGAATTAATAGGCGCGGTGTTTGAACATGTATGCCACGTATTAATAGTCGTGTGGTATTGTAGCCCGGGGTCGCCGCACGCCCATGCCGCTTCCGCGATTTCTTTCATGATGTCGCGCGCCTGGAACTTTCCAACGATCCTGCCGTCCCGCACAGCTTTCGTTGTCCACTCTTTATCTTCAACGATTGCCTGTAAAAATTCATCGGTTGCGCGGATTGAATGATTTGCGTTTTGATAAAAAATAGAATCGTACGCTCCCCCGGCGATATTAAATCCGCCGTCGTATCCTGCATCGATGAGCACCCATGCTTTTTTCTCCTCATCGACTTTACAGTGAATGAAATCAATAATATCGGGATGATCAACGTTGAGGATCACCATCTTGGCGGCGCGGCGCGTTTTGCCGCCGGATTTGATGACGCCGGCAAACGCGTCATAGCCGCGCATGAATGAGACCGGACCGGAAGCTGTTCCTCCGCCGGAAACCGATTCTTTCGACGAACGGAGTGTGGAAAGGTTGGAACCGGTTCCCGATCCCCATTTGAATAATTTCCCTTCTGTCTTCGCGAGTTCAAGAATTGAATCCATCGTATCCTCGACGGAGTTGATGAAGCATGCGGAACATTGAGGTTCTTCTTCGATACCAACGTTAAACCACACCGGACTGTTGAAGGACATATACTGGTGCACGAGAAGAAATACCAATTCGTGATAAAATACTTCTGCGTCCTCTTCGGACACGAAGTAACCGTTTTTCCAACCCCATGCGGTCATCGTTCTGGCGACGCGTTCAACAAGCTGCTTCACGCTGTATTCACAACCGGGAGTTCCCGCCTTGCCGTGGAAATATTTTGATGCGACGATATTAGTCGCCGTCATCGACCAAAATGACGGGACTTCGACTCCCTTGTGCTCAAAAATCACTTCGCCTTTTTCATTGTTGATGACTGCGGTGCGAAGTTCCCATTCAATTTCATCGAACGGGTGGACGCCCGGCTTGGTGAAATAGCGTTTGAAGGATAGCCCGTGTTTCCGGAACGATGTTTCCGGATGAAACGGGGATGAGGTAGATTTTGGAGTCGGCAGTGTTTCCGAGGTTGACATTTACACTCCTTTCAATTAATTATAAAAATGGTTGAAATAATCAATATCATATTGATACTATAATCTCTTTTGTCAAAACAATTACTAACCCAAGAAGATTTCATGCAGAAAACCGGGTTGACAAATTGTTCTTTTTTAATGAAACACCGGAAGAATTTTCGATCCTTGAGGGGGTACGAGCGTTTTCAGCGGCTCGTTTCACCCTGCCCATAGGGTACGTTATAATAATGAATTGGGGGGAAGGAGTCAAGTAAAAAATTATTAGAATTTTATAAATACTTATGAATTAGCGTGTCAAGGCCGAATTTTAGGTATTAACTTTAACAAATCGTCCAGACTGATATAATTTGTGT
>JBIOHP010000043.1:0-17221 GCA_044449065.1 Bacteroidota bacterium | reverse complement strand
GTTGGAAAACTCTTTGAAAACCTATTTCTTCTGCAATCAGAGAGGACGATTCTGTGAATTTAGAAATATTTTGGTTAAAACTATCGAATCTAAAGGCTGTCGAGCCCCATATCGGGGTTGGTAGATTTTGTCCTGTATTTATCAAGGGGAAAAACCATGCTAATTCTGGCTGGTAAATAAAAAAACGATAATTTGTCAAGTTTTTATTGACTAAATCTTTAACAAAACCAGTTAAGTCGTTATAAACAGCTAATTTGATGAAATTAGAGGAAATTTATGAAATTCTGAAAGATTTTTTAATCTATCCTTATTTTAAGATTTCGCGAGCAATTACAATTCGCTGAACTTCCGACGTTCCTTCATAAATTTCGGTAATTTTCGCATCCCGGAGATATCTTTCAACGTTATATTCTTTCATATAACCATAACCGCCATGAATTTGAATTGCCTCTAACGCAGCCCCGACAGCAACGCGGGAGGAGAATAATTTCGCCATTGCAGCTTCTGTACCAAACGGTTTCCCCTGATCTTTAAGCGCAGCCGCTTGCAAAGTTAGCAAAATTGCCGCTTCAAGTTGGGTGGCACAATCAGCAATTTTAAATTGAATTGCTTGAAAATCAGCTAAATATTTCCCAAAAGCTTTGCGTTGTTTAGCGTAGTTTTTCGCCGCCTCAACCGATGCCTTTGCGATTCCAAGAGCTTGCGCGGCAATACCAATCCTTCCGCCATCTAGAGTTTTCATGGCAAATTTGAAACCAAATCCCTCTTCACCGATTCTGTTTGCAGCCGGTATCTTACAATCTTCAAAAGCAAGAGAAACAGTGTCAGAACTCCGGATGCCCAATTTCTTTTCTTTTTTTGCAACTGACAATCCCGGAGTGTCCTTTTCGACGATGAACGCACTTACTCCATGCGCACCCTGAGTTTTATCAGTCGTTGCCATCACGATAATAACATCGGCGCTCGACCCGTTAGTGATAAAGTTTTTCGTCCCGTTGATGATGTAAAAATCATCCTGCTTGACTGCCGTCGTGCGTTGATTTGAGGCATCGCTTCCCGCTTCCGGTTCAGAAAGCGCAAACGCACCAAGTTTTTTCCCAGACGCCAGCGGGATGAGAAATTTTTGTTTTTGTTCCTCGGTTCCCCACTTATTAATACCGTGGCACACAAGCGAATTATTGACCGACATAATGACACCTAGAGAAGCGTCAACTTTTGAAATTTCAATCATCGCCAAAACGTAACTGGTTGTATCCAGATTTGCGCCGCCGTATTGTTCCGGAACCATCATGCCAAGAAATCCCAATTCGCCTAACTTTTTCACTTGTTCGTGAGGAAATTCCTCCTTTTCATCCCGCTCGATTGCCGAGGGAGCAAGTTCGGTTTCAGCAAATTGCTTCGCTGTTTCCTGTATCATTAATTGTGTTTCTGAAAACTCAAAATTCATAAGGTATCCTAGTATTCTGTCATTAATATTTTAAATCAGTTATAGCTGCTTATTTTAAGGATATGAATAAAATCCTTTACCGGTTTTTCTTCCAAGGGTACCGGCGGCGACCATCTTTTTTAATAATGGACAAGGACGATATTTCGAGTCGCCTAATCCGTCATGAAGGACATTCATGATCGAGAGACAAACATCCAAACCGATAAAATCTGCCAGTGTTAAAGGACCCATGGGGTGATTCATGCCGAGTTTCATCACAGTATCGATAGCTTCGGGAGTGGCAACGCCTTCCATCACACAGTACATCGCTTCATTCAGCATGGGGAGTAATACCCTGTTGGAAATAAAGCCGGGATAATCATTTACCTCGACAGGAACTTTGTCTAATTTCTGCGCAAGCGACTTTACAATTTCATACGTTTCATTGGATGTCGCCAGACCCCGGATCACCTCTACCAATTTCATTACAGGAACGGGATTCATAAAGTGCATGCCGATTATTTTATCGGGCCGTTTTGTGGCGGCGGCAATTTCTGTTATCGAAATGGACGAAGTATTGGAGGCAAGAATTGCGTGCGGCGGACATGTTGAATCTAACGATTTAAATATTTCCAATTTAATTTTCTTATCCTCTGTCGCCGCTTCAACTACGATATCGCTTCGTTGCGCAGATTGTTGTAACGAGGTTGTTTTTGTTATTCTGTTTAATGTTTGTTGTTTCTGTTCTTCCGTTAACGTGCCTTTTTTAATCTGACGATCTAAATTGCCCCGAATAGTGTTCAATCCTCGTTCGATAAATTCATCCTTTATATCATAGAGCGATACGGGAAAACCACACTGCGCAAAGGTATGAGCAATTCCGTTGCCCATCGTTCCAGCGCCAACGACTAATACATTTTTAATTTCCATAAGTTTCTTTCAAATTTGTTCAACAATGACTGCGCTTGCTTCCCCTCCGCCGATACAAATAGCCGCCATACCCCGCCGTGCTTTACGTTCTTTCATTGCATGGAGGAGAGTGACCATTATCCTTGCTCCGCTTGCTCCAATAGGATGCCCGAGCGCTACCGCCCCGCCATGTACGTTCACTTTATTGACATCCAACCCGATCATGCGATTAACAATGAGCGTAACAACGGCAAATGCCTCGTTAATTTCGTAGAGATCGATATCGTCTTTGGTTAAGGATACTTTCTTTAATACTTTTGCTATTACATCGGCAGGTGCTGTGGTGAACCATTCGGGTTGTTTCGCCGCTGATGCATACCCAACTATCTTTGCCAGTGGTTTGATGCCCAGGGCATTCGCTTTTTCACGTGTCATGAGTACAGTCGCTGCTGCTCCATCATTAATTTTCGACGCGTTCGCGGGTGTGACTGTACCATCTTTCTGAAACGCCGGTTTTAAAGTGGGCATTTTATCTTTTCGGAACTTCTTCGGTTCTTCATCCTGGTCCACAATAATCGGTTGATCGCCTTTTTGTGGAATCTGAACCGGGATTATTTCCTTCGTGAACAAACCGCTGTTTTGTGAATCGATTGCCCGTTCATAACTCATGATTGAATATGTATCCTGTTCAATGCGGGTAACATTGCATTCTTTTGCGCAGAGTTCCGCTGCGTTTCCCATATGATAGTCTTTATAGACATCCCATAATCCGTCTTTGATCATCGAATCAGTCACTTGCCCATGACCCATTCGATAGCCGTTTCTTGCTTTTTCGAGAAGATAAGGAGTCTGCGACATATTTTCCATACCACCGGCAACAACAACTTCTGCGTCGCCAAGCGCAATCGCCTGTGCGCCGAGCATGATTGCTTTTAATCCTGAACCGCAAACTTTGTTTATCGTCAGTGCCTCAACCGAATCAGGTAATCCGGCGAAGAGCGTTGCCTGGCGAGCCGGCGCCTGACCAATACCAGCCGTGAGAACGTTTCCCATTATCACTTCATCAACGTCCTTTTTGGCTACATTGATTCGTTTTAATGCTTCTTCGATTACGATGGCTCCAAGTTTGGGGGCAGAAATGGTGCTTAAACTTCCGCCGAAGGAACCAATAGGAGTTCGGCATGCGCTGGCAATTACGACTTCTCTGTTCATGGTATTATTGGATATAGTGAAGGGAAAATAATTGTTAATAATTTAAGAAATTATGGGGTGAGTTGCAAAATATTAATTTTTATACGAATTAATGATTGGCGGGATTCGAAAAGGATAAAAGGTGAAAAACTCCGCTACATCAATCAATGTACCAAAAGAAATTCAGCATATGTGAGTATCTGCGAGAGATAAGCTCGGATGGGACATGGAAGAAAAATATCTCCATTGCCAATCGATTCATTAAAATAAAAAACCCCGTCTTTATCTTATTTGAAACGGGGCTTACGAACGTATTAAGGAGACTTATTTTGTTCGTCTGAATTCAATACGTCTATTTTGCGTCCTTCCTTCTACGGTTGAATTGGAAGCTCTCGGCTTATCAGGACCAAATCCCTGTGTGGTCAACCGGTTTGCATCAATTCCTTTTGTTTCGAGATATAATTTAACGGAAAGAGCCCGGTTTTTGGAAAGCGAAAGGTTCAATTTTCGCGTTCCTGTGCTATCAGTGTGACCTTCAATAAGGAATTCGAGATCAGGATGCGTAATCATAATTTGGGAGGCGTCATCGAGTATGGTTTTGGCGCCCGGGGTAAGACGCGCACTGCCGATTTCAAAATTAATATCTGGCATAACCAAACTTTGACCCACATTTATCCCACTGATATCGTTGGAGGGCGGGGGTGGTTCCGGCTGTTTGATTTCCACCGGAGGAATCTCTTTTACGGGGGCCTTTTTCGGAGGAAAATCGTCCGTCGGATCAAGTGGGTTGGTACCGCGGCGAACTTCTGTGCCATCATCCACGCCGCCGCCATCCGTGTCTTTGCGTAATGGGTCGGTGTGATACTTTAATACTTCATCGCCATCGGTCAATCCATCCCCGTCGGTATCCGGGTTATTCGGGTCGGTGTGATAGATAAATATTTCTTCCCGGTCATTTAACCCATCATGATCGGTATCGGGATCCAATGGATTGGTATGATATTTATAATACTCATCGCCATCAGAAAGTCCATCGCCATCCGTATCCGGATTGTGGGGGTCGGTGCCTATCTGTCGTTCAAGGTCGTCAGATAGTCCATCTCCGTCCGAGTCTCCACTACCTGTTGAAAGAATGCCAAACAGAGTAAAAGTCCCGGTCCAGAACGCATCGTTATTTCCCGTCGGGGTATCATCAAGGGTTTTAGTGGCAGTATAATTATATGTTCCTGTTAATTCAATGCCGGTATGTTTTTCAAAGAAATATTGAAACCCTCCCCCTATCGGAACATACGAGGTCATTCTGCGGTAATTGTTAAGCGCGTTATTGGGAAGCGGTTTATCATTTCTATCGCGGGGATCAAAGTGCATCAATCCGAATCCGGCATATCCTATAAAATACACTTTCGGTTGAAGAGGAATACCGACGTGAAAACGCAAATCGACCGGTTCAGATATCGTGTTGAAGTATGCGCCGATATTTTCCCCTCGTAAATACGTAAATGCGCCTCCTCCCTCGATACCTAAATAGTCGTTAATATAATAGCGCATCAAGATACGGATATATGGCTCTCTGATGGGACCATGAATCGGTGTCATCGGACTCGAAACCCCAAAACTGGCTCCTGCTCCAAAATCACCCTGGGTCGGTTGGGCGATGGTAACCTCGCAAACGAGGAATATGCACCCCAGAATCAATAGGCGATGGTTAGGTGGTTTCATATTGGTATATAATTAATCTTAACAAGAATGTAACAAGCGACCGAGCTAAAATCAAGTATTTCGTGAAAAATAATTGGAGGTTTTAACAGTAGTTAAATCTCCTGAATTACGTATTCATTGAGCGGAGAAATTCCTTATTTGACTTCGTTCCACGCATTTTTTCAATCAGGAACTCCATCGCTTCAACGGTAGAGAAATCGCTGAGGAATTTTCTCAGAATCCACACCCTATTCAATTCTTCTGCTTCTAACAATAATTCTTCTTTACGCGTGCCCGAGCGGTTTACGTCGAGTGCTGGAAACATCCGTTTATCGCTCAATTTACGGTCAAGGATAATTTCCATGTTGCCCGTGCCTTTGAATTCTTCGAAGATTACTTCGTCCATCCTGCTGCCGGTTTCAATAAGGGCGGTTGCTATTATAGTCAGACTGCCGCCTTCTTCAACATTACGTGCTGCCCCGAAGAATCGTTTCGGTCGATGGAGAGCGTTTGCATCGACGCCGCCGGAAAGTATTTTACCGCTGTGAGGAACAACCGTGTTATGCGCTCGCGCTAACCGTGTTATGCTATCGAGTAAAATCACGACGTCGCGTTTTGCCTCGATGAGGCGTTTTGCTTTCTCAAGAACCATATCAGCAACCTGAACGTGACGTTCCGGGGGTTCATCGAATGTGGAGCTGACTACTTCCGCATTAACGGAGCGTTCCATATCGGTAACCTCTTCCGGTCGTTCATCGATTAGAAGAACAATAAGGAAAACTTCCGGATGATTACGTACGATGCTGTTCGCCAGCTTTTGAAGCAATATTGTTTTGCCGGCTTTGGGTGGTGAAACAATCATACCGCGCTGGCCCTTCCCTATCGGGGTTAGTAAATCCATAATACGCATGGAGTATTCTCCCGGGGACGTTTCGAGATGAAGACGGGCATTGGGATAAAGCGGGGTAAGATTATCGAATAAGACGCGGTCCCTGATCGCATCAGGGTTTTCGTCATTTACCGCTTCCACCCGGAGAAGCGCGAAAAATCGCTCGCCTTCTTTCGGAGGACGCACCTGTCCACTCACTGTATCACCGGTGCGCAAATTGAATTTTTTTATCTGCGACGGCGAAACGTAAATATCGTCCGGCGAGGGCAGATAGTTGTAATCCACAGAACGAAGAAATCCATATCCATCGGGAAGCGTTTCGAGAACTCCCTTACTGAATGTGAGTCCATCCTGTTCGGTTTGCGCCTCAAGAATTTTGAAGATGAGGTCTTGTTTTCGAAGATCGGAATACCCGTTGATGTTCAGCTCCTTCGCGATCTTCGTCAGATCTGAAATTTTCTTTCCCTTCAGTTCTGCTATGTCCATTGGCATGACTAAATTACCTTTAAAGTGTTAATAATGAATATGAATAACTGCGATTGTATCGTTCAGTTGTTGAAAAACTTAACGCCTTCCAGCGCTATCAAAAGTAAAATCAGGATATTATAACTGATATGTAAACAATTGTGGAAAATAAACAGGGTCAAGAGATAAGCCCGTCAAGTTGTATTTCAGGTATAAATATAAAACCTTCTCCATTTAAAGTCAAATATATGAAAAATTAATTTAAACTAATGTTGATCGCTTCTCCTACGACATAGTGGGATCCAAGGACAAGGATAGTGTCATTTAAACGGGTTTTCTGGACGGCAAGTTCCACGCCCCTTTTAACTGATCCGCCTGTTATTGCTTTAAAATGCTTTGCGTGGAATATCTCTACTATACTGCCTTCCTCCATCGCGCGAACCGTATCGGGTTTTACAACGATAACCATTCTACTGAATCCGATAAGAGAATCCACGATTCCAACCACGTCTTTATCCTTCATAACCCCGAAAATAAGGATTAAATCACGAAGATTCAAATCAGAAAGTGCGGCACACAACCTTTCAATAGCGGGAGGGTTATGCGCGACATCGCAGAGAATCAAAGGATTTTTACAAAGAATATCCAACCGTCCGCACAAATGAGAATATTTTTTTATGGCGCCTAATCCAGATTTGATACTTTTTTTGCAAATGTCAGGGAATGATCCATTGAGTGCCAGATTTTCAACCGCTAGAATCGCCATACAGGCATTATTTATCTGGTAGTTGCCAGCAAGAGATAGATGAAGATTCTGAATATCTACCCTCCGTGTTGAAATATTTACAATACTTCCTTCAATAGATGATCGCATTACTTCTGACTTCGTATCACTGTGCACCGAAAGAATTCTTGACTGATTCTTACGGCAGATGCGCCGGACAACATCAAGGGCGGGATTCTCATTGAAACCAACAATACAGGGAATTCCCGGTTTTACAATTCCTCCCTTCTCGAACGCAATTTCAGAAATCGAATTACCGAGATGTTCCATATGATCCATGCCGATTGATGTTATAATGCTGAGCACAGGATTTACTATATTCGTGGCGTCAAATCTCCCACCCAAGCCGGTTTCAATCACGGCAACATCCACTTTCTGATCGGCAAAATACATGAATGCCATGGCTGTTGTCGTTTCAAAAAAGGTTGCCCGGCATTTTTCGACTTCACGTTTCAAAATTTTTGTGTAGGCGACGACTTGATCCTCCGCAATCGAGGTTCCATCGATCCTGATTCTCTCTGTGAAATTAACGAGATGCGGCGAGGTATAAAGACCTGTTGTGTAACCGGAAGCGGTTAGAATCGATGCTATCATTGAAGCTGTTGATCCTTTGCCGTTTGTTCCGGCAATGTGGATGACGGGATACTTGAGGTGAGGGTTTCCAAGAAAATTCAACAACGAACGAATGTTCTCGAGGCCTAATTTAATTCCAAAAACTTGTAAGTGATAAAGAAACCGTAAATATCGCCGATATTCGTTGGGAGGGGATTTCATAGTGGCAGCGTTATAACCAGCTATTGAGAACGGAGCGTCCTTTCGTAGTCTGTAACGAGCCGGTGAGCGAACAAACATTTTCGATCTTCTGAGATTCGCAATATGCCTCGATGCCTTCCGCAACATGAATTCCGGCAGCTGGATCGATAAAATTCGCAGTTCCAATCTGGATTGCCGAAGCTCCGACCATCAGAAATTCAATTGCATCCTCCGCCGTCATAATCCCTCCGATACCGATAATAGGAATTTTTACCGCCTGTGCAACTTCATAAACTTTTGAGAGTGCAACCGGTTTAATTGCCGGACCCGAAAGTCCGCCTGTTACTGTGTAGAGTTTTGGTCTGCGTGTCTTAATATCCACCGCCATGCCGATTACAGTGTTGATAACGGAAACCGCATCGGCGCCTTCGTCTGCGGCGGAGCGGGCGAATTCGGAGATATGGGTGACATTTGGCGTCAGCTTAATGATCAGAGTTTTCCGGGTTAATTTTCGGAGTTGTTTGGTGATTTCCGCCACCATTTTTCTATCCGTCCCGAACGATAACCCTCCCTCTTTGACATTGGGGCATGAGACATTTATTTCAAAACCGTCGATTGCTTTAAAACTTTCCAGACGAGTCAAAACGTCGCAATATTCCTCGATGGTGCTTCCTGCAATATTTACAATGACAGTTGTATTGAGCGTATCTAAAAATGGTATCTTTTCGTCGATGAAGTTATCCACGCCAATGTTTGCCAAACCGATGGAATTCAACATCCCGGAGGCAGTTTCAACGATGCGAACGGCGGGATTTCCATCGCGCGGTTTGCTGGAAAGCGACTTTGTAACAATCCCGCCGAATTTATTCACATCCACCAATCCCAAGCATTCATCGCCGTATCCAAATGTTCCGGACGCCACCATCACGGGGTTTTTAAGTTTGAGTGTCCCTATAGTTACGCTTGTATTTACCATCAAGATACTATGATCGCTTTGCTGTTGAACACCGGTCCATCTTTGCAAATGAGCGAATATTTCTTTTCACTGTTGGCATTTTCGACGGGACAACCCTGACAGATTCCGATCCCGCATGCCATTACGCTTTCGAGTGATAATTCGCAGGGAATACCGAATTCATCCGCCAGCTTCGACACGGCTTTGAGCATCGGATTAGGACCGCAGGCGAATATCTTCGACGAGGGCAATGATTTTTCCGTAAGATTCGATCGGAGTAATTCAACGACGGTGCCATGGAATCCGGCGCTTCCATCGTCTGTAGCAATGCATAAATTTTCAAGATAGCTCGTTACAAGAAATTCTTTTGACCTGGCACCGAGGTAGGTGACAATTTTCCGATTGCGTTTTAATGCTTGGGTTAGAATCGGCAGCGGGGCAACCCCCATGCCCCCGCCCATTACAATAGCCGTTTCAAATTTATCGTCGGTATGGAAAGGACGACCCAGGGGTCCGATCATGTCGATTTCATCGCCAACTTTTTTTGAATGTAATATAGTTGTACCCGTTCCGACTAAATTGAAAATCAGTTCGATCGTTTCTCCGGTTACGCGGTAAATGCTGAAAGGCCTTCGAAGAAGTGGTTGGTACCCATCGTGAACCCGAAGGTTAACGAACTGTCCGGGTAAGATGCCGGACGCGATCTCCGGAGCGTGAAGTCCCATTACGTAAATATCCGGTCCGATACGATTTATCGAGGTGACAGGAGCGTAAATATGAACCATTAAATTTTTATGCAGGAAATGTACTAGTTATTATTATTGTTATCTTCAGGTTTTGTCTCCTGAGGCGTTTCTTCCTCATCCGGTTGATCGGCGTCTTCATTTACGTCACGTTTCGCTTTGCGAAGCTCCTGCATGTCGCGGCTCTCCTGTTGATAGTTATTCTCCTCGGCGCCCGTCTTATCTTTCTTTTTCAAGACATTGTTGGTCCTTCTTGCAACCTCAGGTCTACCGAAAATTTGCACTTCGTCTATCTTCACGAATTCTGATAGTTTTGTCGTATCGTCTTTCACCGACACCCGCGGATTGGCGTCAAGCGCATAGATAGATTTTGGATATCTATTGAGTAACTTTTTATAGATGGAAGCGGCGCTGTCATTCTGAATAAGAAGGTTTTCATAAATCCAACCTTGTGTATAGAGCGCCTTTGGTACGACGGTTACCGTATCACCCTGATCTACCAAGCTCTGCAATAATTCAATAGCTTCCTTCCCCTTTTTATCGGCGATTAATGACGCCACTTCTACGAAGACAGTATCGGCGGGGTTCTTTTTCGCAGCTTCAATTTGCATTCCACGCATTTTTTTAATTTTAAGCGCATATTCGGTATTCGGATATTTATCCAGAATGATATCATAGAGGGAATCGGTAGCAGTCGTATCAGTGGGCGTCCGGTAGAGTTCCGCTAATGCGTACAGGGATCCCGGAATATACCGCGTAGAGTTGGTATCATCAATAATTTTTTCATAGAGGGTGATCGCGCTATCCGGCATATGCAGTTCAAGATAAAATATTCCAGCCAACTCGAAGTCAGTCGCCACAATCAGCTTCCGTATAGAATCCGGCGTCAATACTATCGGCGGGGGCGGCTTCGGTAGATTTCGGACAGTATCTTTCTGGGCAATATTTCCTTTTCCTTCTCTCCCTTTGGAAATCTCTTCAGGGGGATTCTCATGGCGATTCATTGGATTGCCGAATTTACCAAGACTATCAGGGGGCAATTTTCCCACCTCAAGTCCTTTGGGATTCATCCCGCGCGGAATTAAGCCCGGTCGACCGCGAAAAAGAGAATCGTTCACTTCGCTATTTGCTATATCCGGAGGCTTAAACTTCGTTGAAGATGTATCTATTGCCAATTTGGTGGAATCGGGCAAAGCATTCGGAATAATTTTCTTTGAAGTATCCGGTGGAGTTACTAAAGTTGAATCACCTTTCTTTGTTATTCCCGGTAGTTTGGATGAAACAGTTCCTGAAGTAGTATCTATAACCCGCTTCGTAGTATCAGGATTAGCATTCTGCACAATTTTCTTTGAAGTATCCGGGAGAGGCACTAATAATGAATCAGGTTTCTTCGTTGTTCCCGGGAGCTTCGACGAAATAAGTCCGGTATCTCTTGGAGGATACCTGAGCTTTATGGTCGATGTATCTGTTAGGGATTTTGTCGTCGAATTTTTTTCCGTAATGGGGAGCGGCATCCCGGTTAGATTTTTGGTCGTATCATGGACAATGCCGGGAGGCAGATTGTTTGTGACTACCGGAGAAGATAGCTGCAACGAGTCTCCCTTGACAACGCGCCCGGCAGAACCGGACGAAACGTTTTGCGTATCTCTTACAATTCCCAGACTATCGGTGGTTTTGCTAAATTTACCGCCGATATTTTTGCCCCCCAACGAATCTGCGGTATCCTTTACCGCTTTTTTATAGAGATCAGGATGCAGCATGCTGTCGCATTTGGTGAGATTATTCAACATGCTAAAATAATGCATGAAGGTGGCTGTTTTTTGCTTGCAGAAGTTAGATTTTTCCGGGGTCAATCCATAGCCGGTCACCTTTTTATAATACGAAAGCGCTGTGTTAAAATCTTTGTAGCGGTATTCAAAGAGCAACGCGCGTTCATAGTTGCTTCTATCCAATGCAGGTGTATTCCGGTATGTTGTATCGATGAAACGGAAAAAATCGAACGCCTTGGCTGTATCGCCGTTCATCGCATATGTTTTGGCTATTTCCACATCGATGAGCGATGCTTCTTCGGGGACTGGGTGATAGCTTTTGAGATCATCAAAAAGTTGCAACGCGGAGGTATATTTTCCCGCTGTCGCCATCATCATCCCGTAATGATACTGCGCCTTGAACTTCAGGTCTTCGTCAGGGCTGTACTTCAACACATCGTGATATGCCGTGGCTGCCTTCTCGTACTTTTCGAGTATTTCGTAAATAGATGCGAGTTGAAATTGAGCAATGGCTCTCAAGTGACCTTCGCCATCAATATCGACTGCCTTCAAATATTCTTCGGTGGCAAGGTCAAGATCTTTCTGGTCGGTCAGAATTTGGGCTTTCAACATGGTTGCCTCAAGCGCAATATCTTTTTTCCCCGCATCCGTCGCTTCGGGAATCAGCGCCAGAAGAATCGTCATTGCAGCGTCGGATTTTTTATCAAGGTATTCAGTTTTTGCAAACCAGAGTTTTGCCGGGATCACATTTCCGTTTTTGGGGAAATTATTTATCAGCTCCTGAAATTTTTTTATGGCGGATTCGGCTTGCTTCTCGTAAAAATAACATTGCGCGATCATAAAGATCGCGTCAGGGATGTAGCCGCTTTCGGCATGGTACTGAATAATTTTGGAACATTTGATAATCACCGAATCGAACTTGTTTTGGGCGTCCGCTGGCACCACATACGCCGCAAAATAATTAGTATCGCGGGCTTTTTGGGGCGAACGATTTACCTGATCCACTGCATCGGAGAAGAGATGGTTGGCATTGTAAAACGTATTGAAATACGTTGTCAGGTTGTTATAGACGCCACACCCGTTGGAACATAACACTGTAAGAAATAAGACAGATATGAAAACTATTACGAAGAAATTCGCCCGGCGCGGCAAAAATGTACCCCTTGAATCGTTGAACAATCTCACGAACATAGAACAAGGTAAAATAGGCAATAATTCCACGAAAGGCAATTAAGTACATGGAAATTATGAAGGAAAACGACGAGGACGTCCCCCTCGACATTTCGTGGAGATGTTCGACACCTCCGGTGTCGCGTGGAGGATTTGGCGATCTTCGCTATTAACGTTAGATGCCTTCGGCATCTCTAACTCACATGCCTATCCCGGAGGGATAGAACATTTATAGGTTATTAGAGCAGCGATTTTTCCGATGCCGAAGGCATCGTACGGAGTAAAACTGAGCTTCGGTCAACTCCATTGATTTTCATTCACGAATCTATTTTATCAAAACCATCTTGCGAGTTTGCGAGAAATGTTTTGATGGATCGTGAATGGCCGTTGCTTCGAGGCGGTAGAAATAGACACCGCTTGCAATAATACCAGCGTTCCACTCGACAGATTTTGAACCCGCCTGCTCTATTTTATCCGTTAACGATTTCACTTCTTGACCCAGTACGTTGAATATTTTTAGACTTACTTTTGAATCGACCGGAAGGGCGTAATGAATCGTGGTTATCGGGTTGAACGGATTGGGGTAGTTTTGTTCGAGCGCAAATTCTTTCGGCAACTCGATTTTTATTGCATCTTCATCAGGAGGTGGCGGAGGCAGTTCTGAGCTAGGGATTATTCTAATTCTTGCCAATGTTGAATTCGGATTATTTGATAATAATATTAGGGAGCAAGCCTGGGTGACTTTCACCCAATATCCTTTTCCCGGAAATATTGTATCTGATTTTGAATATCCACCTGCATATTGAAAAAACTGACTCATACCAATCCCCGGGGGATTGCTAACAATCGAACCTGTTGGGATTGGATCGGAAATTGAACCTATAAGGTTCCAACCCTGCTGAACCTTGATAGTATCCGAGAAATTTGGTAAACCAGAAAAAGATATTGCTGCTGCACTATCGAATTTTAACCAATAGCCGGTTCCATTATATAGAGTATCTGCTTGCTGATAGCCCAATGTAGAGTTATAGGCATAGGCTTCGCTCACCGATGACGGAAAAATGGTATTTTTCCTCGAGTCGCTCACATTGAGTGGTAAAGAGACTAAATTCCATTTCCGGCCTACTACCACCTGTGATGCGATAGGTGTAATGTGGGTTTCATTAATTGTAATATAGATTGTGTCTAATAGACCTTTGTAGGAAAGAATTGCAGATGTTCCTCCTTCGGATATTCCGGTGAAGGCCTTTGTAACCGGATCAAAAGACACAATCGATGGATTTTCAATGGTAGCTGTTATTGTCGGAGTTAATCCACCTAAATCGCTAATACCGGTAGGGTATAATGCTTCGTAGTGTGGTCTGAATGATTGATTAACTTCAAAGTCATTCACGCCAGGGGTCACTGAAAATAAGAGAGGTGAATTTTTGGGATTTACAATTACCGTACGATAATCCGTTGAGATCCCCACCGACCCGATCGAGTCATAAAATGCAACTACCTCCACTCTTTGAGAATCAAGCGCAGCTACTGATACCGGGATTACAAAGTCATAGAGATTTGCCTTTACTGTCTCTATATACGAATTATTTTGGAAGTATGTTTTTACATACATTAAATTAGTTGTGTCAGGTATGGAAACCTTCACATGCAATATGCTATCTGCAAAACATGTTTGTCCGTCGATTGGTGATAATAGATTGATTGCCGTCACATTTAATCTTTGAGGCAATGTTACCTTCTTCAATTGTTGAGCTAATGTTTTTGGAAGACTCGCACTCTGACCACCCGGGATATTTGCGAATTCCCCACCAGTTAAATCTTCATGTAAAAGCGTATTTACCCTATTACCGACTGCCCCGTTCGAAGTTACAGATAATGATGGTAAAATAGCATGAAATACCCACGGTTCAAAAACGGAGACATTAGCTGTCGATCTTGTCAAACCGGCGATTTGGCTGTTAACGCTGACAATGAAGTCGCTGTCTATGATAAACCCGAGTCCACTATAACTCTGGAGTACAAGATCTAGGCACCTCACTAGTCTTGCTGCCCTATCTAAACCGCTAAAGGATTCAATTTCATGCCTGAGATCGGGGGGCGCAACAGATAAATAAAGATCAAATATTTTATCCAAAAAATTAAGATAGTCTTCAGCCCCATGGAGTATATCCCAAACTCGAGGGTCTACCTCGGAAAGGTTCTGGTCGCCCGTTATTAAATCTCCTGCAATGAGATGGCTTGGAATCGCTGTTTCGTTAAATCGAATACCTCCATATACCTTCAAATTATCGACTGCTGGTGTTTGTTCAAAGTCCGAAACAAGATTTGTATAATCTTTGCGTGCAAGGAAGTTGAACGCGAAGGATGACGGTGAATTTCCAGAAAGATCCGATAGGAATATTCGTAGACCCCAACTTTTCGCAGACCAGAAATTATTTATGTATGGCACGATCGAATTACTAATAAAATCAGCCCAGGGGGAACCATTGTGCGGTGAATCGATAGTTATGATCCGGTTAAAATATCCTTTATGATAATTGTGATAAACAGATGTCGAAGAATTTCCATAGTAAAAATCTTTAAAATATTCTACCGCAGCGCGGGCTACGTTGCCGCCCATACTATGTGCGAGATAATAAACTTGATTTGAAGCAAATCCGTTAGAATGCATTTCTTTAATTAATGCTGGTGCGGAATTGATTCTGTCGCCTCCAACTATAGCCGTGGCGTTCGTCCGAAATGCCGCAGCTTTATCCAAGTTAACAGCTTTCCGAACAATAAACCTCGCGTCATTGAGATAATAAGTTTTTGTTCCTCCGGGAGTAGTCCAGTAGAAGTCGTCCCATGTATGTGCATCGCCACCGAGGCCATGAACAAGAAGAAGAGGGGGTCGGACAATAATGATATTTTTCGTGATCACATCCTGGGATCCATTTTGATAATTGACAAGGAAAGTTGCATTTATGGTGCGCTGGATTTTCAGAGTGTCTTGAGGGTTGCTGCCGACAAAATTATCAGGTGCGACATACCAGAAAAAGTAATTTGATTGTCCGGATTGGTTATCGGTGGCTGAAATCAAGGTGGCTATGTTCCCTTCTTCAGTATAACCAGAAATTGTGGTTGCTTTCATCACTTTGCCAAGGGTACGTGTTGAAATATTATTATCCACATCGGACAATGAAATATTTACATTGCTGATCGGATCTCCGATGGATGGATTAATCTTTGATAATTTACAATATATTCTGGAAACACCGTCTGCAGCCACTCCGATTGGCGGAGTTGTCGGTTGTGCAAAACTAAAATCCCATAATAAATCAACTTGTAGATTCGTCGATTGTGCAGGTGCAATTGAAAAATCTCCACTCAAGACCATTCGTGCACTATTATAGTAATCTTTAACTCGAAGCAGTAGATGTGGACTTGATTGTGTGACCGTTACAAAGCTATTAATTGTTAATATTTCATCAACTTGGCCTAATCCTTGAACCGAATTCATCCTTGTCCAGTTTGTGCCGCCATCTGAGGAAATATCGAGTGTGTAAGCGTACGTTCGTTTTGAGGCAGCAAGTGGATATCTACTATCTCGGGTCATTTTATCCGTCCATACAACCAGGAAAGGGTTACCCACTGAACCAACATATCCTGTGATAGGTGCGGATAATGCCAATTGATATGAGGCGGGTGGTTCTTCGATCTGGAATTTTATAGCCGTTGTACTTTTATTTGAGGTTGCATCGACTGCATAACATGAGTATTTTCCGTAGGGAGTACTTTGAGTCGATGTAAAGGTGTAACTTATAGTTCCTTGTGAATTGGCTGATAACGTAATGTTCTGGGAACCATAACCATATGGTCCAAAAATATTCAGAGTTATTTGACCATTGGGAATGAAATCAGTCCCTGAGATTGATAAATTGCCTCCTTGTTGTATAGACGAGGTGGATATGGAAAGTTTTGGATTAATTATCACCAATCCATTTGCGCCGGGTCCGTCATAGTAATATCGCCCGATGTCGGCTATTGTGATATCGGGATCTTTTGGCGAGAGAGGGTCTCCGGCATCAATCATTCTTGAGGTTGAAAGAAGATGATAATCGTGGTTTAGCGCGTCGACAAAACCCGGGATGATATTAATGTTTGAATATATATCGCATGGATCACCTCGGAAATTCGTATTCGTTAGACTGCCATATGATGCTGAGAACCCCGAATAGTTTGTAGTATTGTTATAGACATCATTAAACTTGACCCCAGGTGCGGGGCTTGCCGATGTCTGGAGTCCACTACCGGTATTATTTGCGATGATGTTGTTGCGGATAACGACATTGCTGTTCGAATAAATACCTGTTATACCCCCACCGCTGTTTCCAACAAGTGTGTTTTGTTCAATTGTGGAATTTGAGGACACAGAGTTAATTCCAGGTCCTCCGTTTCCCCATAATATATTGTGGTTTATTACAGCG
>JBIOHP010000042.1:0-17420 GCA_044449065.1 Bacteroidota bacterium | reverse complement strand
TATAAATAGCACTTTTTCACTAAAAATATTGTATTAATAACTGTATATAGCTGTTTACATTCACGCTATGAGTTTCGACAAAATAATAAATATAATTAATGTTCAATTTCCATAAAATCCCTGTAACACGATAAAAACCATACTATTTAGGAGCTAATCATGTCATTCAAAGCTATTACTTTCACGACGACAATAATGACCGTATTACTATCCGTTCAAGGATTCAGCGGTAATCTCACCGGTAAAATAAATTTCAAGGGCACCCCCACCGCTAAACAAATGATAAAAATGAATGCCGATCCAAAATGCTTTAAAATGCATGGAAACAAGGATGTAGCTTCAGAACAAACAACCGTGAACTCGAACGGATCGCTCAAAGATGTCTTTATTTACGTTAAAAAAGGGTTGGAAGGTAAAACATTTCCAACCCCAACAGAGAAAGTTACCATTGACCAAAAAGGATGTATGTACACACCTCATGTGTTTGGAATTATGGCAAAACAGCAGCTTGAAATTGTCAACAATGATCCTGTAATTCACAATATCCATGCGCTGCCAAAGAACAGTCCCGCGTTTAATATTGGACAACCAAAGATGGGTCAAAAAAATGTTAAAACCTTCGATAAGCCGGAAATTATGGTAAAAGTAAAATGCGACGTTCATCCCTGGATGGGTGCCTGGGTTGGTGTGCTTAATAATCCGTTTTACGCCGTTAGCGATGATAAGGGAAATTATACTATAAAAGGTTTACCTGCCGGCGAGTACGATCTTGAAGCGTGGCATGAGAAGTTTGGTACACAAATATTACATGTGAAAGTTGGCGGCGGCGATACCAATAATGCTGACTTTACATTCAATAGCAAGTAAATCCATTACAATATCCGCCGATTGCCCGGTATAGTCGGATATTGGTATCCTAAAAATTATTAAATGTGCTATGAGTTCAGAAAAAATTTCTCACACAGTTAACGTCGCCCCCACGCTGGATCACGGGCACCATCAAAGCTTTATCCGCAGATATATATTCTCAACGGATCACAAGGTTATCGGGATCCAATATGGAATTACCAGTTTATGTTTCCTTCTCTTCGGATTCATGCTGATGATGCTGATGCGCTGGCAGCTTGCGTACCCGGGCCAGCCAATTCCCTGGATTGGTAAATTTTTGGGTGAGGAACGCGCGCCAGATGGCATCATGCTCCCGGAATTTTATAATCAACTCGGCGCCATGCACGGCACCATCATGGTGTTCCTTGGCGTCGTTCCGCTGGCAGTGGGAGCTTTCGGGAATTATGTTATGCCGCTTCAGATCGGAGCGCCCGATATGGCGTTCCCGAAACTGAACATGTCCAGTTATTGGGTATATTTCCTGGGGGGCGTGACGATGTTAACAAGCTTTTTCGTCCCCGGAGGAGCCGCAAATTCCGGCTGGACCTCGTATCCCCCGCTTTCAGTTATTGCTACCACCGGACAAACTATGTGGTTAATCGGGATGGTGTTCTTGATTACCTCTTCGCTTCTGGGTTCGGTGAATACCATTGTGACTATAATACAATTACGCGCCAAGGGTTTAACGTTTATGCGACTTCCCTTCTTTGTGTGGGCGCAGTTCGTAACGGGATTTTTATTATTATTGGCATTTCCACCGCTTGAAGCTGCGGGAGTACTACAACTAATGGATCGTTTAGCAGGAACAAGTTTCTTCCTGCCAAGCGGTTTAATCATCAGCGGACAACTTCTTCCGAACACCGGAGGCGGCAGCCCTTTGCTGTGGCAGCATCTCTTTTGGTTCCTGGCTCATCCGGAAGTGTATGTCCTGATCCTGCCTGCTATGGGGATAGTCGGAGAGATCATCGCTAATAATACCAGAAAACCTCTCTGGGGATATAAACCGATGGTCTATTCTGCGATTTTTCTCGGCTTTATGTCGTTCATCGTTTGGGCGCATCATATGTTTATAACCGGGATGGGGACAGCGATTAGCGCGTTCTTCCAAACGACTACGATGATTATTTCTATTCCCTCGGTAATTATTTTATCGGCATTTTTCATCTCATTGTACGGCGGCTCGATTCGGTTCAATACTCCGATGCTCTTTGCGTTAGCGTTTCTTCCGATGTTCGGTATGGGAGGATTAACCGGCTTGCCATTGGGGTTAGCGTCGGCGGATGTTCATCTGCATGATACCTATTATGTCATTGGGCATTTTCACTATGTTGTAGCTCCAGGAACAATTTTCGCGCTCTTCGCTGGAATCTATTACTGGTATCCGAAAGTTACAGGTCGGAAGATGAATGAAACGCTCGGCAAGCTCCATTTCATTGGATCCTTTATCTGTATGAATTTTATTTTCTTTCCTATGCTTATCCAGGGCCTGCACGGAGTTTCACGCAGATTATATGATGGTGGCGCCGGTTATCAGCATGCTCAGCCGGTATTATATTTAAATGAAGTAATGTCAATTGCTGCATGGGTGATGGGGCTTGTGCAGCTTTTATTTATTATCAATTTTTTCCTGAGTTGGAAAACAGGCAAGAAAGTTGAAGAAAATACCTGGCAGGCAACCACCCTTGAATGGTCTGCCGCCCCGACGCCCCCCGTTCCGCATGGTAACTTTATTACATTGCCAACCGTTTATCGCGGACCGTATGAGTATAGCGTGCCGGGCTCAAAATTCGATTTTACTCCACAAAACCAATTTCAGGAAGCTTAAGAAATTATGGAAATACCCTATACTATTGAGGCGAGACCCGATACTGGTCTTTTCAACGCGAAAATTGGTATCTGGCTCTTTCTCGCATCCGAAATTATGTTGTTCGGTGCGCTCTTCACCTCGTTGATCTTATTACGCGTCAGCGCAGCCGAATGGCCCCATGGTGAGCTTGATATCCCGTTAGCGACTGCAAATACTGCCATCCTCATCACATCGAGCATCACAATGGTGATGTCATGGGCTTCGTTGATGGAGAAGAATTTTAGCAAATTTCGGATGTATCTCGGCTTCACAATATTGTTGGCGCTGGCATTTCTCGTATTGAAAGGATTTGAGTATAAACACCACTTCGAATCGGGTGAATTGCCAAGTAAGAGCACATTTCTCGCAATTTATTTCACGATGACGGGATTGCACGCTCTTCACGTTATTGGCGGTATTATCGTCAATAGTTACTTCTGGGGACCGGGAAGTAAAATGTGGAAAACCCAACCGGTGAGATTTACCAATCGGATTGAAGTTGCGGGTCTCTATTGGCACTTCGTCGATTTAGTCTGGATATTTCTTTTTCCTGCACTCTATCTATTATAGGAAAACCTTATGGATTCAACAGAACATACCATCGATATCAAGAAACATGTAAGGACATACATCGTTGTCTTTATGACGCTTCTGGCATTAACAATCATCACGGTTACTGTTTCTTATCTACATTTGAAAACAGTGCCGGCAATTTTCGTGGCTCTCACGATCGCAGCAATCAAAGGATCGTTAGTGGCATGTTATTTCATGCATCTTATCTCTGAGAAAAAGTTGATTTACGCGGCATTGATTCTTACAGCTATTCTGTTTGTCGTTTTGATGAGTCTGCCATTATTTTCCCATGCAAATTCAATCTTCCTGAATCATGTCTCTTAAAGCATTTCACATATTTTTTATTGTTGTCTCAATAACGTTTGCCCTGGGTTTTACCTATTGGGAATTCATTTCCTTCAGATTAGGGGGGCATTCAATAGATCTCTTTTTGCTTGTTACATCATTTGCGGCAGCCATTGGATTAATTTTTTATTGCACTCGCGTACTGAAAAAATTTAAAGGGTTAAAAACCACATGAATCTCTTCAAGTCTCCCGGAAGATTAATTCCACTGATAATTTCGATGATGATGCTCATGGCTTGGAATGCTCAGGCATGCCCCGCCTGCTATGGCGCAGCCCATTCCTCCCGTATCGATGGTATGAATGCGGCAATCATGACCATGATCGGCATAACCGGATTTGTGTTAACCGGAATTAGCACCGTCTTCTTCGGAATCTGGAAACGCTCGCGGTTGATGAGATATAACGAACAGAATAATGCTCCGCAAAACTAATCAGGACTACTGAATGGAACACTTTTTAGGTTTACCCCCTGATGCCTCGGCAAATGGCCCCGCCCTCGATCATTTAACGGTGCTCATCCACTGGCTGATGCTGGTATTATTTCTCGGCTGGGGAACATTTTATGTCTTCACATTGGTTCGTTTTCGTCAGAAACGAAATCCCAAAGCGAATTATCATGGTGTGAAAAGCCATGTTTCCACATATCTTGAAGGCGCCGTCGCTTTGATTGAGGCAGTTCTTCTCATTGCACTTTCTATTCCCCTATGGTCAAAACGGGTCGATGCGTATCCAAATGAAAAAGAAGCTACGGTTGTGCGTGTTGTCGCCGAACAATTTGCATGGAATATCCATTATCCCGGACCGGATGGAAAATTCGGCAGAACCGACCCGAAACTTGTTGATAGCGATAATCCCCTTGGGCTTGACCGCACTGATCCCGACGCGAAGGATGATATCGTTTCATTGAACCAGCTTTATCTTCCGGTAAATAAACCCGTGTTAATCTATTTATCCACGAAAGATGTGATCCATAGCTTTTCCCTGCCCTATATGAGAGTGAAACAAGATGCAATCCCCGGGGAGAGGATTCCAGTCTGGTTTACTCCAGTTAAAACTTCGATTCAGGTCAGGGAAGAACTCATCAATACAACAACCATCAGCCCTCAATCCATGCCGTTAGAAAAAGCTTCCGGTATGACAGCAATGAAAAATTACAACGCTTCGGACGGCAGTACCATTATCAAAGGCGGCGACATGATCACCGACACCGTAACCACGCAACTGCGTTCAATGGGTATGAAAGATATGATGGTAAGCGCAGATATGTCCGGCAAAGTCGCCATGGCAGATTACAACGACAAAGACGGCAACTCAATTCTAAAAAAAGGAGACCTCGTCACCGATGACGCCGTGCAAAAACTCCTTGCAATGAATGTAACCGAGTTAAAAACCGCCCCGGAAGTTCCGATGGAAATCGCATGCGCCCAATTATGCGGATTGGGACATTATCGCATGCGCGGTTATCTTCACATCGTTACAGAGGAAGAATTTAACGAGTGGATTAAGCAACAGGAAAGCGCCAATACCGCTGAGAATCCCACGCCCCAATCAACTGATAGTTCAGCGGTAACCCAACAGGCGTCTGCCGATTCAACAACACTGAAAGGGATAACACATTGAAAACCGAAAAGAATTTACACCAGTTTGCGTTGCTCACTGCAATTGCAACGTTCTTTTTGATTATCGCCGGAGGGTTAGTTACAAGCACTCAATCCGGTCTTTCAGTTCCTGATTGGCCCCTCTCGTACGGTCAACTTATGCCTCCCATGGTGGGTGGAATTCTCTACGAACATGGTCATCGCATGGTGGCAACATTCGTCGGCTTCCTCACCACTATTTTAGCAATTTTACTTTGGAAACGGGAGGAACGCAAATGGGTACGTAACTTAGGATTGATTGCCCTCGGCGCAATAATTGCCCAGGGTGTGTTGGGCGGCTTAACGGTTCTCTTTTTACTTCCCACGCCGATATCGGTCAGCCATGCAACGCTGGCGCAATCGTTCTTCGCAATTATTGCGTCGATCGCACTGTTCACATCTGAATGGTGGAAATCAAATCAACCGCTGCTTAAGCATGATTCACGCACGCCGCATATCGCGACGTTAGCGGTCTTTACGACAGGGGCAATTTTTATTCAATTAATACTTGGCGCTCTCATGAGGCATACGAATTCCGGGCTCGCCGTTCCCGATTTTCCGTTAGCGTACGGGCAGATTTTTCCATCCGTCTCGCCGGATGCGATGGCGCGCTATAACGATCAGCTCATCCGCAACGATTATCGAATTTTTGCAGATGATCCGCTCACCGCTTCACAGGTGCTCGTTCACATGATTCACCGGGTATGGGCTGTCGTCGTCACTGTGATGGTTCTATGGACTGCATTCAGATTATCAAAACTTTCTGGCATATCAAAACGACTATCCCGATTTTCGTATGCTTTCGTCGCATTGGTGTGCATTCAGATTTCATTAGGAGCATTTACTGTTTTATCAAGGAAATCCGTCGATATCACCACGGCTCACGTTGTAACCGGAGCGTTATTATTAGTCACATCGGTTCTCACAACATTGAATGCTTTTAAATTATACGGCATTCAAATTCCCCGCTTAGCAGTTCACGTTAAAACGACCGGGGTTATCGCTTGAACAGCGAAGTAAAGGTTTTATCCCAACCGTTCATCCGTACCCGTTCAAGGGTATTGGATTATACCGAATTGATGAAACCGGAACTTACGTTCCTCGCAGTTCTCAGCACGGTGTGCGGATTTTACCTTGCAACACCGTACCGCGTAAATGGCTGGCTATTTCTTCATACGGCGCTTGGCACCGCGCTCCTTGGAGGCGGATTAGGCGCATTGAATCAGTTTATCGAACGAAAATATGACGCGATGATGCGGCGGACGGAGCGGCGCCCTCTACCCGCCGGCAGATTGCTCCCTCTTGAGGTTTTAATATTCGGCGTTGTTCTATCGCTAACCGGAATTTTGGAACTTACATTTTTTGCGAACTTCCTCACAGGTTATCTCGCTTCCTTAACGCTCGTTACATATATCTTTTTCTATACACCGCTTAAAAGAGTAACGCTATATTCAACGATTATCGGGGCAATACCGGGAGCGTTACCGCCGGTATTAGGATGGACTGCTGTACGAGGGAGCATAACCCCTGAAGCATGGGCGCTCTTTGCGATTCTTTTTTGCTGGCAGATGCCGCACTTTCTTTCTCTGGCATGGATGTACCGCAGGGATTATGCGAGGGCGGGATATAAATTGTTAACTGTTACAGATCCAACTGGGGTTCGTTCAAACCGTTTTATTTTAGTTTTTATGCTCGCTTTAATACCCGCGAGTATTATGACTACCATTCTTGGATTAACCGGAACATATTACCTTATTGGCGCGGTTGTTTTAGGGCTGGGTTTTTTGTATTTTGGTATATTATTAAATGTCTATTCAAAAGAAAACTCATCCGAACCAAGTGCAAAAATACACGTGCTTTCGCGCCGTCTCTTTTACGCATCTCTTATTTATCTCCCTTTGCTCATGATACTCATGAGCGCCGATAAAATTTAAGACACATCCATCCTCATAGGATAAATATTTGAGCATGAAGAGTGTCGTATCAATCGAACGATTGAGTCATTCCTATCCGCCAGCGCGTAAACAAAAAGAATCGCGCCGTGCCTTAAAGGATATTTCCTTTCAGGTAGGCGAGGGAAAAATATTTTGCCTGCTGGGACCTAACGGCAGCGGCAAGAGCACGTTATTTCGTATTCTCTCCACGATGACGCCGATTCAATCCGGCTCGGTTAAAATTCTCGATCTTGATATTTCAACGCAACCCGAACAAATAAGAGAAAAGATCGGCGTGGTGTTCCAAAGCCCAAGTCTTGATAAAAAACTAACCGCCGGAGAAAATCTGCTTCACCAGGGACATCTTTATGGATTACGCGGGGCAGATTTAAACGGCAGAATATCTGAAATGCTGCAAAAAGTCGGTGTGCTTGAACGTAAAAATGACCTTGTGGAAACGCTTTCCGGCGGAATTCAACGGCGCGTCGAACTCGCAAAAATGCTTCTCCATCATCCAAAACTGCTCCTCCTCGATGAACCGAGCACAGGACTTGATCCCGGAGCACGGCGTGAATTTGAGAATTACCTTAAGGAACTTCGCGATAAAGACGGGGCAACCATTCTCCTCACCACCCATATTTTAGATGAAGCTGAGGGATGCGATACTATTGCCATCTTCGATCAGGGATCTCTGGTTGCAATCGGTTCGCCTGCCGAGCTGAAGAAAGAAATCGGAGGCGATGTTATTTCCATTACATCACAAAATGCCTCCGCGCTAAGCACGCAAATAGAAAAACGGTTCGGCAGCAAACCGTCAATTCTTGAAAACACCGTGCATATAGAAATTCAAAATGGTCATGCATTTATTCCGCAGGTAGTGGAGGCATTCCCGGGTCAAATTGACAGCATCACACTCTCCAAACCCACATTGGAAGATGTCTTTATCCACAAAACAGGACATAAATTTTGGGTAGATGGAGAAAATAAAGAATAGTATGAGTACCGCAAAAACAAATACGTTCCTTCCCGCTTACACGCTTTGCAGGCGCGAGCTTGTGCGTTTCTATCGCCAGCCAAGCAGAATGGTTGGCGTGATCGGCTCTCCGCTGTTATTCTGGTTTATCATTGGTTCAGGACTTGGCTCAAGTTTCAGACATCCGACCGCCTCAAGTGAGATGAATTATCTTGAATATTTTTTCCCAGGTACGGTCGTTTTAATCATTTTATTCACCGCGATTTTTTCAACCATGTCCATTATTGAAGACCGGCAAGCGGGTTTTCTGCAATCGGTGGTAGTGGCGCCGGTAACTCGGTCAAGCATCGCTCTTGGTAAAATTCTCGGCGGAACAATTCTCTCGCTGATCCAAAGTGTAATTCTTCTTGTGTTGGCGCCGTTTATAGGAATGCCGTTAAGCATTCTGTCATTCATATTGATCTTCATTTTCCTATTCATTATCTCATTCGGATTAACGGGATTGGGATTCATCATCGCATGGAGGATGGATTCCACGCAGGGTTTTCATGCCATCATGAATCTATTTTTGATTCCGCTGTGGCTTTTATCAGGAGCGTTATTTCCTCCATCGGGAGCCGCCGGATGGATTCGCGGCGTCATGCTCGCCAATCCCCTCACCTATGGCGTCGAGGGTGTACGGGATATTCTATCCCTAAATAGCAATCAATCGATGAACGCGATAGCGACTATTCCGGTTTCTATTGGCATCGTAACATTGTTTGCAATCGCCACTTTTGTGCTCTCAGCAATCAGCGTCAGTAAAAAAAGGTAGCGGGATGCACACGCGATCCTGGAATTTTTTTATCGTTATGGTTTGCATCGCTATTGTAAGCGTCATCAGTTACGAATTAATCTCCTATTATTCACTTCCCCATCCCGGATTGCCGGTATTTGGAACCGTACCAGCGTTTTCGCTTATTAATCAAGATAAACAAACCATCACACCTGATAACTTTAAGGGGAATGTCGTCATCGCCGATTTTATTTTTACCGAATGCGCGGGTCCCTGTCCTTTAATGAGCGCGGAGATGAGTGAATTTCAAAACGCGCTTCAAAATAATTCCAAAGTTCATCTGCTATCTTTCTCCGTCGATCCCGAAACCGATACCCCGGAGGTTTTAAAAGCATACGGCAATAAATTTCATGCTAAGAACGATAGGTGGACATTTTTAACCGGCGATAAATCCTCAATTTATAATCTCACACGATTTGGCTTCCATCTCACCATCGACGCGGATTCAAATGCAATAGCGCACAGTACGAAGTATGTGTTGATCGATAAAAAATCAAGAATCCGGGGATACTACGACAGCGGGGATAAAATATCTACCGATAAGCTGCTCGCGGATGCGAGAGAGTTATCGAAGGAATAGTAGAGATGGAGTATACCGAATTCGAAAACTTTAATATCGAAACCGATTACGTCACGACCACCCCTCGCTCCGCGTCTCCCCTCCTCGCTCGAGGAGGGGAAACCTGCAGGGAGGGGTGGTTGCCAAGACATACTAATAATTCCACTTTTTAATCCCATGCTCGCCTTCCTCCCAACACTAAACGCAATCCTCAACGCTACCTGCGGAATGCTGCTCATCATCGGCACAAGATATATTAAAACGGGATACAAAGAGATTCACAAAAAAATCATGATAACAGCGTTCAGCGTTTCAGTATTGTTTTTAATTTCCTATCTCACATACCATGCGATCCACGGCACGACAAAATTTATGGGAGAAGGCATACTCAGACCGGTATATTTTACTATTTTAATTTCGCACACGATCCTTGCTGCTGCAGTTCCGCCGCTGGCGATTATTTCACTGCGCTACGGACTAAAAGATTCAATCGATAAGCACCGGCGCATCGCGAGGTGGACATATCCGGTATGGTTGTATGTTTCCGTAACGGGGGTAATTGTGTATATTATGTTGTATCATTTATAGTTCACTCCATAACCCATCCCCGACCCCATCCCCCGTCCGAACGGCGCAGCCGGGCGGGCTTTTGAAGGGAAGGGGCATGAGGTTGGGTTACTATTTGTAAGATTCCGCATGGTAAGTGAATTAATTAGTCCCACATGATCTCAGCCAATAACATATCGCTTCAATACGGCGGACGATACATCCTTGAGGATGTATTCTTCCGCATTGGTCCGCATGACCGCATCGGATTGGTGGGTTCGAACGGGCAGGGGAAATCCACGCTCCTCCGCATCCTCGTCGGACAGGAAACGGTTGAGAAAGGGCAAATCGAAAAAGCAAAGTACGTCAACGTCGGTTATCTCCCGCAGGAAGGCATGCACACAGAAGGGCGCACGTTGTATAAAGAAGTGGAATCGGTTTTTGAGGACGTGCTCTCCCTGCAATCGGAATTAGACGAAGTCCACAGGCAAATGGAAATCACCGACCACGAATCGGATGAATTTAAGGAACTGATAGAAATTTACGGCGAGCTTCAGCATAAAATCGAAGACAGCGAAATCTTCCGGCTGAAATCCAAAATTGAAAAAATCCTCCTCGGTCTCGGCTTTTCCGTCCATGATATGGCGCGCCAGACGGATGAATTCAGTGGCGGGTGGCAAATGCGTATCGCGCTGGCAAAATTATTGCTCCTGCAGCCCTCCCTCCTGCTCCTCGACGAGCCGACCAACCATTTAGACCTGGATTCACTTGAATGGCTCGAGGAATATTTAGAGACTTATGACGGCGCCGTGATGCTTGTTTCGCACGACAGGCGGTTCCTGGATAAAATGACAAAGAAAACCTACGAGCTGAGCATCGGCGCACTGACGGAGTATGCCGGGAATTTTTCCTTTTACGTCGTCGCCAAAGAAGAACGGAAACAGCTTACGCTTTCCGCCATGAAGAACCAGCAGCAGCAGATCAAACAGACGGAGCGGTTCATCGAGCGGTTCCGGTACAAAGCCACTAAGGCGCGGCAGGTGCAGAGCCGCATTAAACAACTTGAGAAAATAGATATCATAGAAATGGAAGACGAGGAAAGCGCCATCCGTTTTCAGTTTCCCCCCGCTCCTGCAAGCGGACGATCCGTTATGGAGCTGCGGAATATTTTTAAGAGCTATGGCGCGCTAAAAGTTTTTACCGGCGTGGATTTTGATATCGACCGGGGCGACAGGATTGCGTTTGTAGGCGTGAACGGCGCTGGAAAATCCACACTCTCCCGCATCATCGCAGGCATAGAACCGATTGATTCGGGACTGCGAAAAGCGGGATATAATGTTATCGTCTCCTATTTCGCGCAGCACCAGGCGGATGAATTAAATCCCGCTTTCGACGTCCTTGAAACTGTTGACGCGGTTGCAACCGGCGAGGTACGGAAACGATTGCGCAATTTGCTTGGATGTTTCCTCTTCAGCGGGGATGATGTGTTCAAGAAAGTAAGCGTGCTTTCCGGCGGGGAGAAAAGCCGACTCGCCCTGGCAAAAATGCTCCTCCAGCCGACCAACCTGATTGTGATGGACGAGCCCACGAATCACCTGGATATGCGCTCGAAAGGCATTTTGCAGGACGCGTTGATGAAATTTGAGGGGAGTTACGTTATCGTCTCGCACGACAGGGATTTTCTGGAGCCGATTGTGAATAAAGTTGTCGAGTTTAAACAGGGTCATATAAAAACCTACACCGGCTCAATAAGCGACTATCTTTACATGCGGCAAAAGGAACAGGAACAAAAGCCGGACACGTCCCCCACCCGCCCTGCTGACGCACAACCTGTTGTATCCGAAAAGGAGCGCAAACGCCTCGAAGCCCAGGAACGCCAGAAGCGCTACAAGAAAACCAAACCGGTACAGGATAAGATTGCCGCGATAGAAAAACTGATAGCGCAGCTTGAGCAGCAAAAGTTAGAATGCGAAGCCCTCATGGGCGATCCCGATTTTTACAAAGACAGTGAAAAAGTTAAAGAGATTACCGCCAAATACAAAACCACCGGCAACGACCTTACCAACGCGTATTATAAATGGGGAGAATTGACAAAGGAGCTGGAGAGGATGGGTGGGTGAGATGATAAATTATGGGGCCGTCCAAAAAGAACTTCTTTCACTTTGCTGAGTCATGCTGAACTCGGTTCAGCATCCATATTCACCAATTTTTGGATCCTGAAACAAGTTCAGGATGACAAATTCTATCTTTTTGGATGGCCCCGAACCATCAACACCAGTGTTCAGAGCGTACGCGATTAACCGACAAATGTCCTTATTTGATGACCAACATTTTCCTTACCTGGCTAAAATGCTTACCCGGATCATTTACCGCGGTCGCGTCTAATCGATAGAAATAAACGCCGCTTGCGATATTTGTTGCATCCCAGTCAGCAGATCGAGTTCCTGCCGATTCGATTTTATCCGCAAGTGCTTTTACTTCCTGACCCAATACGTTAAATATCTTTAGAGTGACCTTAGAATCAACCGGCAACGCATAATGAATTATCGTCACCGGATTGAAAGGGTTAGGATAATTTTGAGCAAGTGAATATTCTTTAGGTAGTTCAAGTATTTTCTCCTGTTCATCAGGTGGCGGTGGTGGCATTTCGGATGTTGGCACAATTCGAACATTGTTTTTCGGCGCCATCATCCCTGAAGGCGCATTAAGAATAATTACACCATCTTCATTTACCTTGACCCAATACGCTTTTCCGGGGTTTATTGTATCCGCTGAATAATATCCTCCCGCATATCCATAAAGAGGGCTCATAGTTAATCCTACAGTGTTGCTTGTGATTGATGTCGTTAAAACCGGCAAAGAAATTGAACCTATCATATTCCAACCTCTGGTTACAGAGATCGTATCCGTAGGTAAGAAATCACCCGTCATGGATGAATTTCCATCTCCGTTGAATTTTAACCAATATCCTTTGCCATTATTCATCGAGTCGACGGGGATATAACCCTTTTTATAAGAGAATGCCTGGGATACTGCCAAAGGAAACAATGTTGTCTTACGACTATCAGAGATAACAACTGGATTAGATAGCATGTTCCATCCATTAGCGTGTGCTATATCAGGACCTTTTGTTTTAAATAACCATGTGGCGCTGTATGGTTGCCAAATTCCACGGACCTTTGCTCTCACTCTCCAAAAATAATGTGTCACCACACGCAATGATGGTATTGTTGTTGTGCTATCCGAGAAGGTGGAATCGCTGAAGATATAACTGGAGAAATCATTATATCGCGATACATCAACTTGATATTGAAGTGAGTTATTAATCTTATTCCATACAAATATTCCCGGTATTTGAAAGCCGGTAGAGCCATTCAGTGGGCTAATAAGTGACACCGAATTGTTATCGGTAACCGTTATCGCAATCGAATCCTTTAATCCATTATAAAGTGCCTTAACAAAGGTGCGCCCTGCATTCATTGGAGTAATATTTCCGATCGAATCTACTTTTACCACGCTGGTATCATTCGATTGAAAATTGATCCCTGTCAAGCCCGTTAGATTTCGGTGTGAACTGTCTGAATAGGTTCCCTGAATGGTTAACCCAAACGATGGAGAAGATTTATAGATCTGTAGCGACTCAGGTGAAATGGAGATAGCAACAAGTGATGAGGTTGGCGTAAGGGCATAACGCAACGAGTCAATCCCGTAGTTACCTGATGTGTCTGTTGCAATGACATATAATATATACTTTCCAACAAAATCGTATGGAATCAATATACTTCTAGTCAAACTTCTTGTCGAATCAGCAACAAGCAATCCAGGAGCCGCGTAGAAGACGTACTTAAGGCGAGTTGAATCTTGAACGGATAGCTTTAGTGTGAATTCTGATCCTGGATATGGAACAAAAGTGGAGTCCGGGCTAGCTATATGAGTCGCGAAAGTAGGAGGTAGTAAGGATACTCCGATGTCTTGTCTTAGTGGATGCTGTTTAGAGATAATAGTTGAAGGGCTTGAAGTTGGAGCAGATTGCAAATTAGAAAATAGCGATGTATTCACCGCAGAGGCATTCAATAGGTACTTAACAGTGTCTGATATTCTAGGATCTTTGTAGACACTGTTATGAACATTGAAATCAATTAACGATACTAAACGACCTGATAACCCAGCGGTTTGACTGAAAGAAGAAACGATCATATCGTTATTTTGTCCGAGAAACCCGTTAGAGATAGATGAAAATGTAAATACATGACCCTGGGGATTTCCCATTGTTGACATCATAAGATATATTACTGCCAAATTGTGATCTTTCCAATAATCCAAATCAGAATATGGATATGCATAAATTGGATGAGAAGGGACAAGAGTAGGTTTGATCGATAATATACCACTTTCTTGATCCTGCAAATCCTGCACTGCCCCCTGATCAACAAAATGTTTAGATGCCCACAAAACAGACACGATAATTGGCTGGATATCTCTACACCTTGTCAATAAGGGATCTGTCATAGAATCCGGTATTTTATTCTGAAAGAGGTAATTTGCGAATTTTGTTCCAAAATGAGGTGTATCCATTGTGATAAGTTTGTGGAAATATCCTTTGTAGAAAGATGACTTGGTTTGAGAAAAAGATGCATCTTGTGATACAAGCCGTGGGAGGATACCTCCCATACTATGACCAATAATATCGATTTGAGTACAGGCTATTAACGCTGATTTGCGAACATAACACAGTACCGTATCAATGAAATTTTCTAAGAGTACGGTGTTTGTACTAAAATAACTTCCTGAAGTGGATTTGTAGTCAAATCGAATAGAATTATCGAGATTGTAAGGTACCGGCAATTTAAAACTATCCCAAATTGATTGGTCTTCCCAAAGTCCATGGGCAAGGACAAGAGGAGGTCGGTATAATTGGATTGTTTTATCGGTTACGATGCTGTTGTTCGTAATCTGAATGTGAATAATCCTTTCCCTAATCGTTGTATCGGTTGGAACGAATTGCCGAACAAAATCAATAGGGGGAGCATAAACTACAAGCGCTTCAAATATGCCCGAAGTTGTCAATAAGAAGTCGCTATTGGTTAGTTGAAGTGTTGCGCCTCCTAAAGATTGATTTAACCTACCGAGTTGGCCCGCGACTATGCTATTATTTGTTCCTTGATCGTCACTAACTACGATCCCAACAGGACCAGGCAATGATGTGGTTCTTAGAACAATGATAAGATTAGATACACCGTCGGCACAGGTTCCGCTAACATTCCAATTCGCATTGGGCGGATCGAACTTATTTTTAATCGTCGATGGATCAGGGTAACCGTTTTGATCATAAGGGATTCCCAGAAGGGCTGGATTACCATCCACAATATTCACGTCAATATTAGAACTTTTTGTTGTAACTACGATGCTATCGCTTAGCGAGCTTTCGCCTCCAGAATTAAGCGCAGATACGCGTACCACATATTGTGTCAGTGCAGTCAGATTTTGAATTGTACCTATGGAATCAGAGAATGACCCACTTAGTTGGAATGATGGGTCAATTGATCTGCGGGCGTAAACATGATATAACGATGCCGTCGATACCCGCGACCATCGAAGTCTCATGCTATTTGCACCGGTATCGGGGACTCCAAGAATAATTGGTATCGTGATATTAGCCGGGGCAGTCATAGTTTCGACCACATCACTTGGCGGGCTATTGCCCATAATGTTGTAAGCAGTTATATAATACCAATGAGACGAGTATGCGGTCAATCCAGTGTCTGAAAAGGCGTTTGTCGTTGTCGATCCAATTTTCGTGAAGGTGTTTCCATGATCGGTGCTTGAGTATACATAATAACCTGCAGGTATGTTTCCCGAAGCTGTCCAACTGAGAGCCACAGACGAAAGAGTTACAGAAGCCATTAGATTCAAAGGTTTCGTTGGAATCATCGTTGGAATTGAGGTCGTATCACAAGATATATTGAAGGGATTATAATATACCCTCCCTTTCCCTGCATTATTGTTGAAATCATAAATTATTTGCTTGATTTGGTTTGTATCAGTTGAACCCCAGCAATTATGCAGTGCTTGGATATTTCCTGAACCATCGTTGAAAATACCGTAGTTATTGGGACTTGAAAAAGCAATAAACTTGTTGAAACCATGAGAACCAAAGTTTCCCCCTCCTACGTCGGGACCCGCAGTATTATAACATCGAATGCCATGATTGCTCGATGTGGAGAAAGTACAAAATTCTATCTTTGCCGCTGCATCCGTAAAAGAAACGAGAGAATTGCCCGTGCTCCCAGATCCTCCACCATATAAAAACTCTGTGTTAGTCAATATACAAAGGGAATCTATACACGTTCCTCCAAAGGTTATTCCGCCCCAATCACCTCCTGACCCATAACTCGTACCATTTGCATTAGAGTCTCCACCGTGCAAATCATCCTTAATCGAGGTAAATATAACGTGATCTGCTAAGTTTCCCTGAGACTTCAAAACTCCATTGATAGTGATGACTACTCCAGATTCGCATTTAAAAATTACTCCCGCATCGATGGTACAGATCGAACCGCTATTTATGCTGAAACCGTTTCTCAAGATTATAGGAACTGAGGTAATATTTATTTCTATGTTTTGAGTATAATTTTGAGCCATTAGTTCAATGCCATTATACAAATTGTTGTAGAGGGACAGATTTTGTATCGTTGGATTTATTCTTCCATCTAAAAGAATCGGCGTGTATGGCCAACAACATCCTCCAGTGCCTGTATATTTAATTAGGCAATTGTTCATTATTGTTTGGGCACCCATCGGTGAATTATTTAGTATGATTCCTCCCCAATCTCCGACAGAGGCGATCGAGGGACCGTCACCATTGCTATCATTATTTCCACTCGAATCATCTTTTATGGATGTAAAGGTTATCAGACTATCAGGTTTTCCAATTGCATTCAACGCTCCAGAAATATTAATATCATTTTTCCCTACGTCAGTTTTTATTATGACGCCTGGTTTTATCAATAGGCTGTAACTCGAGGCGATAGTTAGACTTCCCAAAATTATATATGGTTTGTCAACAATATCTAGGGTAACATTCTGACTATATGTATTCGCCATCAATTCAATAGCATTATGGACATCATTGTACAAGGTAAGATTTGAAAGTCGAGGATTTATTCTTCCATCAAGAACTATCGGACTGCGAGCAGAACAACATCCTCCGTGTCCTGAATATTTCACTACACAATACCTCATAACTGTTTGAGATCCCATGGCTGAGTTGTTCAATACAACTC
>JBIOHP010000041.1:0-18714 GCA_044449065.1 Bacteroidota bacterium | reverse complement strand
CATTATAGTTTGCCTGCCGCGTCTAAAGTGCACATGGTCGTTTACAATGTTCTAGGTCAGGTTGTTAAAACTCTGGTGGATGAAATTCAAGATGGAGGATACCGGGAAACTATATGGAATGCGGTGAATATATCGAGCGGCGTTTATTTTTACCGGCTTGATGCAACTCGTACAGACGACCCTTCAAAATCCTACACGCAAATTCGAAAGATGATCCTCATCAAGTAATCGGGGAAGCGCCATCCCAAAATCCGTCACTTGATTCTCTCTCCATTCTTCTGTAAATTTTCGGGGTGAGCGGTTAATTTCCCGGTTACACGATCATAACAACCGTAACAGGATGTGGGTGGAGATGAACTTTCTCACTTTTTTAATCAACTATTTCAATGGACAAATACTAACTTCCTCTACGGGAAATAATATGTTTAACCACATGAGTTTGAAAGCAATAGCTGGCGGAATCAAAAGCTATTTCCCCGTCATCGGCCGCACGATGGGAACAGGCGGAACCCTATCCGCACGGTATTGCTACTCTGTGTGGTTGAGACATCTCTGTAATATCTATCGCAACGGACACTCGTTTCCGGAAATCATCGCCGAACTGGGTCCAGGGGATTCTATCGGCATCGGATTAGCAGGACTCCTCAGCGGAGCCAAAAAATATTATTCTCTCGATGTTGTCCCTCACATCAACAACGAACGCAATGTAAAAATATTTGATGAAATATCCGATCTGTTTTTAAATAAATCTGCAATTCCCGACGACACAGAATTCACACAGGTGAAACCTAAACTCGAATCCCATCAATTCCCTTACGATGTTATCAGTGAAGCACGATTACAGGCGTCTCTTGATAAAACCAGACTCACACGATTGAGAAACGATCTGTTCCATATTATCGGTGCCGATTCTCACGAAAAATCAATCGAATATTATTGTCCCTGGTATGACCGGAACATTATTAAACCCGAAACCGTGGATCTGATCTTTTCACAAGCCGTGCTGGAACACGTGGAAGATCTCGATAATACATACCAATCGATTTTTTACTGGTTGAAGAAGGGCGGGTTGGTTTCTCATCAAATCGATTTTAAGTGCCACGGAACTTCAAATATCTGGAATGGACACTGGGCATATTCGGATTTTACATGGGGTTTAATTAAGGGTAATAAACCGTATTTACTCAACAGGGAGCCGCTATCCACTCACATAAAGATGCTGGAAAGATATAAATTTAAACCCCTGTATCTCCAGCCCGTTGAAGATCGCAGCGGGATTAAACGTTCGGAACTTGCACAACGGTTCAAACATTTTACCGACACGGATTTAACAACCTCGGGCGTTTATATCCTCGCTGTTAAAGAACAATAAGATCATGATCCGCACAACGGTGTGAATCCGAATCGTTGAAATTCCTTCCCAATGGATACGCAGATGCTCATGACAAGTATTATGAAGCATGTAATTTCATACCGATACAATCTAATCATTATGTTCCCCCCGGATGTTGTTAGATGACTTTGAATAATGCTATTAACCATTTTTCATCATCTAATACTTTATTAACATAATTATAGAATATTCTAATAAAACGCATGAGACTGATCGAAATGGGTCCAGGATAAAGAGGTATATCCATAATGCCTAACTACCTCAGAGCTTACGTTGATAACATATTATTAAATAGTAGTTAAGTTATAAAAACTGCGTCTTTTTAAAAATTTCCTAATGCTCTAAAAAACGGTAACATATTGCCTCTTTTTACAGTTAATAGTATTATAAATAGAAGCTGATTCCAACGGGAATCCAGCCCCTTCGACACAATTCAAGTTTATCAAGACAATTTATTAATTATCGTTATAGTTAATGGGGACAATATTAATGTTTAATACAGATCAATACGTTCAAATAATCAAGCATTCTGATCATATGGAGAAGAACTTAATTCACTTTGAAACAACGTTAGAAACTATGCAGGGGTGCAAACCAGGGAGGCGATTTATCTACCCGTCGATCATACGGCGCGGATGGGTACATCTCTTCTTGTTGATAATCTCCATTTGTTTTCCGACTCATCTACGGTCTCAGTCTGTCCCTACGTATTATATGTACCATGGTAAACGAGTTTATCTTAATCTTGACCAACAAACTATCGCGGTAAAATACGGTAAAAAGCTTACCAAGAACGATCAACTGACGCATCTTCATTCGCTCGGTTTGCAGGCGTCATCCTCTCAACCAATCGGTATCCATGAATGGCATACGACCGGTCTACAGAATGCTGCAACCGGCGCCGATAACGTAAACAACGAAATAAAAAAATTAAAGAAATCACAGAACATCGAGTTCAGCACGCCGATCTTCAGGGGTGAACGCAACTACCCCGTTATTATGACGCAGGATATTCTTGTAAAATTTAAACCGGAATACAGCTCGCAGGTACGCTCCTTACTCAACTCAATTGCCCCGGATCTTTCAATCGTCAAGGAACGATTTGGAAATATGCCGGCAACATACCAACTCCACAGCGCTTCATCAAATGGATTCGATGTGCTCGCCAGCGCAAATCAATTGGTAGAAGATGGATACGCCGAGTGGGCTGAACCGGATATGATTCTTTCCGTGGAACATGAATCAACTCCGAACGACCCATACTACCCTAAACTTTGGGGAATTCATAACACGGGACAATTCGGCGGAGTAGCCGGCAATGATATGAAGGGAGACCTCGCATGGAATATAACCACGGGCAGTTCAACGGTGAAAGTGATGGTGATCGATTGCGGTGTCCAGCAGAATCATCCCGACATTCATCAAGTTGCGGGAATTGATTTTACAGGTCAGGGTGGAGGCGGTGGTCCGGTAAATTCGTGCGATAACCACGGAACTGCCGTCGCGGGTTGTATCTCTGGGATTATGAATAATGGCATCGGAATCGTTGGCATTGCGCCCAGTTGTTACGTGATTTCTGCGCGAACTCTCGTTTCGAACCCAACATGTGATCTTACGTATACATCGCAAATTAGCTGGACTGTTAACGCTCTGGCGTATGCAGGGGCGAATGGAATCCGCATCACGAATTTCAGCAATCAATTTTTTGGAACACATTCCAGCGCGCTTGAGGCGGAATACCAGTATACGCATGATACTTTAAATGTTATCCATTTTGCCGCCGCGGGAAATGGCAGCACATCGGTATACTATCCCGCGTCAATCCCCGTCGTGAACGCGGTGGGCGCGATGAATAGTAAAGGCGTTTTGGCTTCATTCAGTAATCGCGGCGCCGCTCTGGATTTTGTCGCTCCAGGTGATTCCATCTGGGTGACTGATCGGACAGGTTCAAGTGGTTTTTCATCCGGAGATTATTACCTCTTTCGAGGAACCAGCTTTGCATCACCGTACGCGGCAGGAGTTGCTGCATTAATTTTATCCCGTTTTCCGACGATGACTGCAGCGCAGGTTGAAGCAAAAATGAAATGCTCCAGCGTTGATTACGGACCCGCCGGTTATGACACTACTTACGGCTGGGGATTTGTGAACGCTTACAATGCGGTTCGTTCTTCTTGCATTATTAATCCAATGCCTAACATTACAGTTTCTGTAAATCCAGGTCAATGCGGCACAACAGTATATTATAACCAACCAACTACCAGCGGAAATTGCAGTCCCGTAACATGCACCCCGCCATCCGGTTCATACTTTAGTGTAGGAACAACGACTGTAAGCTGTTCCGATACATCCGGAGACGTTATTAACTTTACTGTCACGGTAACCGGCGGAACCGTCATCCCGGGCGTCTTACGCGACAATTTTAATCGACCAAACGGCACACTACTCGGCAGCAACAAATGGGCTCTTATTCCGAATTCTCCGAGTAATGGATCGTTGGCGATTTATAACAACCAGATGGAAGCAACCAATAGCGCCGGAAATTATAATTTTGGAGGGCTGGCTTGGGACACGCTCTTCACTGCATCCTCGGAAGCAAGTCTGACCCTTACCCAGAAAAGCGGCGTCACAACCTATTCATCGCTGTTTATTTATGCCAGGATGAACAGTAAAGATTACAACACCGGATCAGGGTATCGTTTACGGTACATGGAGCAAACGGGAGCCGATCTTATAGAAATCGATAAAGTAATAAATGGTTATGCAAATACAACTGTTCTTGCGTCAACGAACTTTGAGGTCAATCCGGGAGATGTTATAACTTTTCGGATCCTCTGCGACAACCAAACAATGGTAGCCCTTGTTAATGGGAACCCTGTTCTAACCTGCAAAGATACAACGTACAGCCCCGCACAATGGTATTTTGCGGTTCGACCTTGTGTCTTTCCCACTCCTGTTTTGTTTGATAATTTCATGGTGAGCAGCGTTCCGCCTCCGCCCGCGCCCACGCTTGTCGCGCCGGTTAACAACTCGATCAACCAACTGACAACCACAACGCTGAGCTGGAGTTCTTCCCAAAATGCAACCACTTATAGGTGTCAGGTAGCGACCGACTCGCTCTTTAATGGCATCATCCTCGATGATTCAACCATTACCACATTATCGAGACAGGTACCTTCATTAGCGTACGGCGACCAATATTACTGGCATGTGAACTCGACAAACAGCAGCGGCACCAGCGTGTATTCATCAACATGGAATTTCACAACTGTTCCTCCCCCGCCTCCGCCGCCGGTGTTGGCTTCACCCGTAAATAGTTCTCTGAACCAGTCTGCTTCACTAACTCTGAGCTGGAATTCTTCAAACGGCGCTGCCACCTATCGATGCCAAGTCGCCACGGATTCTCTTTTTAATGCGATCATTCTAAATGATTCTACCATCTCTTCCACTTCGCGGCAGGTTAGCGGTCTTTCAAACGGCACAAAATATTATTGGCGCGTAAATGCGAAAAACTCAGGGGGAACGAGTAGTTTCTCGCCGGCTTGGAATTTCATGACAATACCCTCGCCACCGCCAACCCCGGTTCTTGCGACGCCGGCAACAGGTTCTGCGAACCAGCCAACAACGATTGTTTTATCGTGGAAAGCTGCACAGCGAGCGGCGACCTATAGAATTCAGGTCGACACAGATTCGCTCTTTAACAGTGTTGTCCTTGATGATTCCACAGTGTCAACAACATCCCGGCAGGTTTCCGGCTTAGCGAACGCGACAAAATATTACTGGCGTGTGAATGCAACTAATGCGGGTGGAACAAGCGCATTTTCATCGGTGTGGAACTTTACAACCGTCCCGATTCCTCCATCGACGCCTGCTCTGGTATCTCCGGGAAACAATTCTATAAACCAGCCGACAACGATAACTTTGACATGGAATGCGGTTTCCGGCGCAGCAACGTATCGCTGCCAGGTAGCAACCGACTCGCTCTTTGGATCGTTGGTTCTGGATGATTCTCTGGTATCGACTTCATCCCGGAAAGTTGGTCCGCTCTCCGGCACAACAACTTATTACTGGCGGATCAGCGCTTCTAACGCGGCAGGATCGAGCGCGTTTTCATCTCCGTGGAATTTTACCACGACCGTTGCGCCGCCTGCCCCTCCGGTGCTTGCGTCTCCAATGAATAACGCGGTGAATCAACCCACATCGTTAACACTCGCCTGGAATTCTTCCGCGGGAGCATCATCATATATTTTTCAAGTCGCATTAGATTCATTATTTAACCAGATGATCGATATCGATACCGGGTCGACAACATCTCAAAACATTGGACCCCTCCTGAATTCCACAACGTATTACTGGCGGGTATCGGCTCAAAATAACGGCGGTTCAAGTATATTTTCAACAATTTGGAAATTTACAACGATTGTGCCTGTACCCGGAACACCCGTGCTTCAAACTCCCCTGAATCAAGCGGGATGTCAATCCACGGCGTTAACCTTAACCTGGTCGTCGGTTTCCGGCGCAGCTTCATATCATGTTCAACTTGCCACGGACACATTGTTTACCAATATAGTTATTGATGATTCCTCGCTCAGTACCACATCGCGTCAAGTAACGAATCTTACCGGAAATACGTCCTACGCATGGCGCGTATGCGCAAAAAATACCGGAGGATCAGGATCATTTTCACCAGATTGGCAATTTACAACACTTCAAACCTCTGTATTGCGTGATGATTTCAACAGGCCGAACGGACCGCTTGCCGGAAGTAATAAGTGGGCTTTATTGCCTAACTATCCCAGCAGCGGCGCCCTGGCGATTTTAAATAATCAGATGCAAGCAACCAGCAGCGCGGGAAATTATAATTTCGGCGGACTCGCATGGGATACCTTAATGAGCAACGGAAACGAAGCAAGTCTTATGCTCACGCAGAAAAGCGGTGTTACATCCAACTCCTCGTTATTCATTTATGCAAGGATGAATAACAAGGATTATAATACCGGCACCGGTTACCGTTTGAGGTATATGCAACAATCCGGACCCGATCTTATCGAGATAGACAAGGTCACCGGAGGTTATTCAAATACAACGGCGCTCACCTCAACCAATTATACGGTCAATGTGGGCGACGTCATAACCTTCAGAATCTTATGCGACAACAAAACGATGATCGCATTAATAAACGGGAATCCGGTTCTTACGATCGCGGACTCAACATATAATCCGGCTCAGTGGTATTATGCAGTGTTGAGCTGTGTATTTCCCATTCCCGTGCTTTTCGATAACTTTTTTGTCAACAGTCAACAACCGGCAATTCCACCGCCGGCTGTTCCAATACTTGCTTCTCCGGCAAATTTATCAACCAACCAACCAACGACATTGACACTGACGTGGAATGCAGCCAGCGGAGCTACGACTTATCATTGTCAGGTGGCTACCGATTCACTGTTTAGTTCACCGATCGTGAACGATTCCTCGCTTAGCACGACCTCGCGTCAAATTGGACCCTTAACCAATGGCACCACTTATTATTGGCACGTTCATGCAATAAATGCGGGTGGGATAAGCGCATTTTCTACCACATGGAGTTTTACAACCACCATTCTCCCTCCACCAGCGCCGATTTTAGCGTCGCCGGCGAATATTTCCATTAACCAACCGACATCTTTGCCGGTATCATGGAACGCTTCCATCGGCGCAGCTTCTTATAGATGCCAGGTAGCAACCGATTCATTGTTTGGATCTCCGATATTGGACGATTCAACAATTACTTTAACCACACGCCAGCTTAATGGCTTGAGTTACAGCACAACCTACTATTGGCGGGTGAATGCAAAAAATACTATGGGGACGAGCGCCTATTCGACTGTTTGGAATTTTACAACTATTCCGCTTCCCCCGTCCATACCGATCTTAGCGGCGCCGACCAGCGGTTCGGTAAATCAACCGACGTCTTTAACATTAAGCTGGAATGCGTCGAACGGCGCCGTTACGTATCGCTGCCAGGTGGCGTCCGATTCGCTTTTCAATAACAAACTTGTCAATGACTCCACGCTTACGACGCTATCGCGCCAGGTGACCGCCCTCGCCGGCGGCACGATGTTCTACTGGCGCGTGAATGCAGCCAACGCAGGAGGAACAAGCGCGTTCTCGACGGTATGGAATTTTACTACGCAAGTTCCTCCCCCAACAATTCCGGTGTTATCATCGCCGACAAATAATGCTATCAATCAACCGACTTCGTTGCTGTTGAATTGGTCTGCGGCAACAGGCGCGGCGTCATATCGGTGCCAGCTTGCGACGGATTCTTTGTTTACCGCCATTCTAATCGACGATTCAACCATTGTATCGACATCAAGGCAGATCAATGGATTGGTGAACAACATAAAATATTATTGGCGGGTGAATGCAAAAAATTCCACCGGAACAAGCGCCTATTCAACGATATGGAATTTTACGACCATCCCGGCTATTCCGGCAGCGCCAATCCTTGCAACTCCATCGAATGGATCGATTAATCAACCGATAACTTTGACCCTGACTTGGAACGCCTCAACTGGGGCAACAACGTATCGCTGTCAGGTAGCAACGGATTCATTATTTAGCGCGTTGATTGTGAACGATTCAACAATTTCAACCACAACGCGTCAGGTTGGATCTTTAGCGGGAGGAACAATATACTTTTGGCGGGTAAACGCTTCGAATGCCGGAGGGACAAGTGGATATTCTACAGTATGGAATTTCACCACGCAAATTGCCCCACCATCGGCGCCAACTCTTGCGTCGCCATTGAATAATTCCAGCAACCAGCCGGTATCCCTTACGCTGAATTGGAATGCGGCTAGCGGTGCAGCATCATATAGGTGCCAGGTTGCAACGGATTCTTTGTTTACCGCCATACTGCTCGACGATTCAACCATTGTATCGACATCAAGGCAGATCAATGGATTGGTGAACAACATAAAATATTATTGGCACGTCAATGCAAAGAACACTACCGGTACAAGCGCCTATTCAACGATATGGAATTTTACGACCATCCCCGCCATTCCAGCAGCTCCAATCCTTGCAACTCCATCGAATGGATCGATTAATCAACCGATAACTTTGACCCTCACTTGGAACGCGTCAACCGGAACCTCAACCTATCGCTGTCAGGTGGCAACCGATTCATTATTTAGCACGTTGATTGTGAACGATTCGACAATTTCAACAACTACGCGTCAGGTTGGATCGTTAACCGGAGGGACAATATATTATTGGCGCGTCAGCGCCTCAAACGCCGGCGGCACGAGCGCGTTTTCTTCAACATGGAGTTTTACAACAGTGCTTCCAGCTCCCGCTGCGCCTGTTCTGGTCAGCCCGATTTCCGGTTCTCTGAATCAAGCTACCACACTCCAGCTATACTGGAATTTAGTGAACGGCGCAACCTCATACATTCTCCAGGCGGCGTCAGATTCGCTCTTCACTCATTTAGTTGCAGTGGATACAACATCAGCAGACAGTCAAAGGATTGGACCGTTACCGAATTCAACCACATATTACTGGCATGTTAGCGCGCAAAACAGCGGGGGCACTAGCGCGTTTTCAACGACATGGCGATTCACAACAGTACCTGCGCCACCAGCATCTCCGGTTCTAAAGGCGCCTCTGGATTTGGCATCATGTCAACCGACAACGTTAACGTTTTCATGGTCAGCTTCCAGCGGCGCAACAACGTATCGGTTCCAGCTCGCAAGCGATACATTGTTTCAGAACATCGTTATCGACGATTCAAGTCTCACGACGCCGTCACGATCAGTATCGAACCTTAACGGCAACACCGCGTATTCATGGAAAGTAAGCGCGAAGAATGCCGGAGGATCGAGCGCATTTTCAACTCGATGGGGATTTGCGACTTTTCCAATCTCGCTGCTTCGTGACGATTTCAACCGACCAGATGGTCCCGTTGCCGGAAGTAATCAATGGATACTGATCCAAAATCAACCATCCAGCGGCGCGATGGGGATTGTGAACAATGCTATCCAGCCCTCAAGTTCGGCGGGGAATACAAATTTTGGCGGCGTAGCATGGGATAGCTTAAATACCGCCGGCAGTGAAATCAGTTTTACTCTCGTCCAAAAAAGTGGAAATTTTTCCTACTCTTCCTTCTTCCTGTACGCCAAAATGAACAACATAAATTATAACACCGGCGTAGGGTACAGATTACGATACTATCAACAGCCCGGAACGGATATTATTGAAATTCATCGGGTTGGCACGGGTTATCCCAACTCCACAACGCTGGCATCTGTCTCCAAAACACTCAATATAAATGACGTTATTACATTCAGAGTCCTTTGTGATAATAAAACATTAGTCGGATTGGTGAATGGAGTTCAGGTCATTTCGGTCGTAGATACGGTATATATGCCGGCACAATGGTATTTCGCCGTTCGCGTGTGCGTATTCTCAACACCGGTGCGGTTGGATAATTTCCAGATGAGCCCGGTGGAAGTATTACCTGCAAAAGCTGCATTGCGATTTGATAACTCCAATGGAAATATCTCTCTTCCGACAAATTATCAACTCGAACAAAATTATCCTAATCCGTTCAATCCCACAACGACGATGAGGTATAGCTTGCCGGCAACATCCAACGTTCACTTAGTAATTTATAACGTCTTAGGACAAATGGTGAAAACATTAGTGAATGGAATTCAGGATGAGGGCTTTAAGGAAATGGAATGGAATGCATCAAATGCCGCCAGCGGCGTGTATTTCTATCGTCTGGAAGCATCAAGCGTTGAGAATCCCAAAAACTCTTTCATCGAAACCCGCAAACTCATTTTAATTAAATAAAGGGATAATTCCCTTTTTTTAAAGATAAATCCCGCACATCATTCGAGGGGAATCATAAATCGATGATTCCCCTATTTAAACCATAGTAGTTGCACAATCTTCTTTTTCTGAATAATAGTTTTAGAAATAAAGCGCATTTAAAGGATTTTATCGCAAATTAGGAAAAAACGGGATTATGAGAAAGGACAAGAATATCCACTTTAACCGCTATACGAGAACTAATTCATTAACTTCTTCCCCAAAACCCTTGCGGCAATCACAAGATTTAACTACATTATTTATGTAAACGATTAAATTCATTAAACACGGGATTCCATTATGCGAAATTTTATTATCTGTGCTATAACCATTGTAACGATGTTATGCTTTACTGCCGGAAATCTAACTGCTCAGTTGCGCCTTAAAGAAAATTCCAAACGACAGGCAATGAAATGGCGCTCTGAACGCTCCAGAGCTGAATCTATCGCGACTGCGAATCATTTTCCGATCCGCAAAGAATTATCCGATGGACGAATCGAAGAGCTTCAGCGATTTGAGAACGGTATGCCCCGTGTTTACACGACATGCAATTTGAACTCTGCTAAAACCATGTCAAGCAACAAAGTTTGGCCCGGCGCAGGGTTTGGGTTTGCGCTCAGCGGCGCGAACGATACCCTTGGCGAATGGGATGGCGGGGTGCCGCTAAACACCCATCAGGAATTTGGAAGCAGGATACTTACTACATCGGGATCGTTAGCAGCCCATTCCACCCACGTCGCTGGAACGATCATCGCTCAAGGTATAGTAGCCGCTGCTCACGGCATGTCTTTTCAAGCAAATCTCATCTGCTACGATTGGAATAACGACGTCGCCAATATGTTGATAGAAGCAGGCAACGGTTTACACGTTTCCAACCATTCCTACGGCTTAATTACCGGCTGGACGTACAATTATTTTGGCGATAATAAATGGGTATGGTTTGGCGATACAATAATCAGCGCAACACAAGATTACCGTTTTGGGTTCTACGACTCCGAGGCACAATCGTGGGACGATCTTGCAAATCAAGCGCCATATTATCTTATCGATAAAGCTGCCGGCAACGATCGGGGTGAAGGTCCGAACGCTCAGGTCGTTCATTGGATCTTTGACCGATCTAATCAACGTCATTCAAGCAACACCTACCGGCCTAACGATGGCGGCTCAACCGGTTACAGAACAGTTCAGGGCGCTTCCCTTGCAAAGAACATTATGAGTGTGGGGGCAATATATTCTATCCCCGCGGGTTACAACCAGCCGAGCGATGTTACGGAGCCCTACTTCACTTGCTGGGGTCCCACAGATGATGGACGAATTAAACCCGATGTTGTAGCAGACGGCGTGAATTTATATTCAACCTATTCCACAAGCAATACAAGTTACGCAACCATGAGCGGCACATCGATGGCAACACCGAGCGTGACCGGATCCGTCGGACTTCTCCTGCAAGAGCAGAGAAACCTCCATGGCTATACGCCATTGCTTTCATCAACTCTCCGCGGGCTTATCTGCCACACCGCCGATGACGCCGGCAATCCGGGACCCGATTATTCTTTTGGTTGGGGGTTAATGAATACCCTCAGCGCAGTGAAACTGATGCAGCAGGACAGCATTGATGGCGCGGGTTCTCACATAAAGGAGATACAATTGAATCAGGGAGCCACCATTAACGATACGCTCTATACGGATGGTACAACGCCATTGAAAGTGACAATTTGCTGGATCGATCCGGCGGCAAATTCACCAACGCCATCGCTAAATCCAACCACAATCATGCTGATTAACGATCTTGACCTGCGCGTTATCAAAGTTGCAGACCTATCGGTATCGATGCCATGGGTTCTTGATATGAACAATCCCTCAAATCCAGCGACAACAGGTGATAACATTCGTGATAATATCGAGCAAGTTGTAGTGCCATCCCCCGGAGCCGGGAAGTATGTCGCCCGAATCAATCATAAAGGAACTCTGCAGGGTGGATCCCAAAAATTTTCGCTTATCATCAGCGGCAATGTCCCCTATTATTCGGCTGTTCTTAGCGTAAAAATTCCACCGGGACCATATTTACAGACTCCGGGAACCGTAAAACCCGAATCATTGAGAGTATACAACGAAGGAAATCTGACCTTAAATTATTCGCTTGCTGCTCACAAACCGTGGCTCACAGTAGATCCGGCGCCTCCAAGCGTGCCCCCCGGCGATTCTGCTTACTTAAAATTTACCATCAATGCCACAGGATTACGACAATGGTTTTCCTATTTCGATACGATCACCGTATCAAGTAATGATACAACAGATCCTGTTCAGGAAGTACCCATCGCCCTCTCCACTGATGGACCAAAAATATCTACCCCCGCCTCCCTCAGCTTCGAAACAGATTCCGGTGTTGTGGCAAAAGATACGTTGTGGATTCATAATATAGGCACCATGCCCCTCACAACATGGTCTGTTACAGATAATGATATTGCACCGCCAAGTTGGCTAACAATCGGCGCCGTCGGCGGTCCAACAGCAGTTGGAGACAGCTTACCGGTAGAACTTACGATTAACGCAAACTCATTATCCCCTGGTCCATACCCCACATCTCTGAAAATATCAAGTAACGATACGCTCACCGGTGATGTGATTGAACCGCTTACAGTTCATGTTTTCAAAGGCACCACCTTCAATGCGTCTCTTCTTAATAAATGGAATCTGGTTTCCGTGCCGGTAACGCCCTCAAGCTATCTTAAAACCGATCTTTATCCGAGCGCCACTTCGTATGCGTTTGCCTATTCCGGGGGCTATATTCAAAATGACACGCTTTCGTACGGCGAGGGATATTGGTTGAAGTTTGATCACGATCAAACGGTTCCAATACATGGACTGATTATCGATCACGATAGTATCGGTGTGAAAGCGGGTTGGAATCTTATTGGTTCTATCACGCTCCCGGTAGCTGTGAATACTATCGATTCAAAACCGCCAAATTTAGTGACCGGAAAGTTCTTTAGCTACCGGAACGGGTATATCCCGGTGGATTCCCTTTTCCCCGGCAAAGGACATTGGGTGAAAATAAATCAGGATGGAATGCTGTATCTGAATTATGTTCCGGTAGCCAACACATCCAGACGGATCATAATTGTTCCAACATCGGAATATCCGCCACCGCCGCCGGAAGCGTCAACAACGCCGGAACAAGCGCTGCCATCTCAATTTGGACTTTCCGAAGCGTATCCAAATCCCTTCAACCCGAGCACGGTAATCGATTACGCACTGCCAAACCCGGAATATGTTACATTGAAAGTGTATAATATTCTTGGACAGGAAATTGCCACCCTGGTCGACGGCAAACAGGATGCCGGATATAAATCGGTGCGATTCGAGATGTCAAACCTGCCGAGCGGAGTCTATATCTACCGTCTCAGCGCCGGGTCGTTCACTCAAACCCGTAAGATGGTACTGATGAAATAAGCATACGGGAGAACACAATATAAAATTTATTCTAAACCCCGATTCTTGCAGGATCGGGGTTTTGTATTATTAAGATGCATGTAACATTAAAAAACAAACGTTGCTACAGAGACCAGGACGTTTCATTGAATATTTATCCCATAGGGACACGTAGAACCGGTTGATGATAGACTTATTAAGTGGTATATTTTATAATAGGGAATATCGATAGATCAGAGAAATAATAATCGGCAATTAAAAGATTGTGTATTCACAGGAAAAACTCATGAACGCGTTCAGGGGGTTGTACACCAGAGGGCTATACATCCTCAGTTTAGTTAGTTTGTTCGGTATTGGGAGCGCCACAGCAAGGGATAGCACACATCCGAATATCTCTGCAAGAAAACATCGTGCTCATACCATTGTTTTCATGGATCCCCCATTGCTTCTCTCACCCGAAAATGGTTCGGTCGGTCAATCGTTAGATATCGATCTCCACTCGAATTATTTATTGCCGTTTGCATGGTACCGGTACCCGGATTATGTCGCCCAGGATGGAGCGGTGGAATCACCGCGGATAGAATTCCAAATTGCCCCCGATTCGACGTTTGGAAGCAATCTTGTCATCGATACAATCTTTGCGGCTGATGATACCACATCATTAATTGGCGGACTAGGATTTAATCTTAAATATTACTGGCGCATCCGCCCATTATTTACACTCGTCAACATCCCGTGGTCGGATATTTGGAATTTCAGAACAGCCGCAGCTCCCAAACTGTATCCGCCGTTCATTCAAACCGCGCCTGTATTCGGCTCATCGACGAATCCCATGCAGATGCAGCACGGGGGATACCCAACAATACAATTTATATGGAATCCGTACCCCAGCCGGTTAAACGACGATGGTTCAATCGATCACCCGTATTATCTCTTGCAACTCTCGACTGATTCTAACGCAATCGCTTCAGGTACCATTCCGCTCCAAATCTTCGGATCGGATGATTCGGTTGGACGCATGATAATCGGTTTGATCCCGGATGTAAAATATTATTGGAGAATGCGCGCGGGTTATTCGCTTGGAGGCGCTCCCTGGTCGCAGATCGGATCGTTTACCGGCACGACCCCTGCCACAACCGTTCAAGAAATACAACAAGTCGATTCACTCTCGCTGCATATCGCCGATTCCCTTCAAACGAAAAGTCCCCCAAAACTGCAGCAATCGCGTCTTCAAAATTTTCTTTACACGGTTACAGTACAATGTTTGGTACCGGCGGATATACTGACCAAGGGAGATTTAACTCTTATCGTAGCCGATACAGGATCTGCGGCTCTCCCCTGGCATGAACTGATGGTACAAATCGATCCCTGGATTGGAGGTTATTATTCTGATTATAACGTTATCGGATTATCGTATCAAGATTATCTGAATACCCGCGCATCTCTTGCTGCAGTTCACACCGGTGATATTCTCTCCGTGACGGGATTTATTGTAGAGACCCCGGCAAACTCCTATATGAGCAACACCGTTTTGCTTTGTGTAAAACTCTCGCCGCTCGGACACTCGGACAAACTTGTTCCGCCGCTTCCTGCGTCAGCAGCAGATTTTTACACGAAATCCAACATCCATTTCAGTACAGGCGAGCAATATGAAGGATCGGTGATAGAATTGCGCGATCTTTCAGTGTATTCCATCCTCGATGGGCAGGCGGGGACGTTTGAAGTAATTGATGGCGCGGGCAATATCATGGCGACAACAGATTATTCGTGTTGGTTTACGCTTGCCTCGCATCGCAATCCTGCTTCGAGCTATATCCCCCCTCACCCCGGCGCGCATATCAATTTGCTTCGCGGCGCGATTGTGACAACAAACGGACAATACTGCATAGCTCCTCTCCTTCCCGGCGATATCGTTTTAGGACCCGATATTCCGCATCTTATCCGGGGTTACGTGTATGATGATTACAACCTCGACAGCATGAAGGAAAATAACGAGCCATCCCTTTCCAATATCACGGCAACACTAACCGGCAAACGAAATGTCACCGTCCTCTCGGATTCAAATGGTGTTTTTACATTCTCGCAATTGGATTCGGGGGCGTACACGGTCGTTTGCCAATCTCCAGGACCTCCCTGGCATGCTCCACCAAACACCAACAGAGCGACCTCGTTCACATTCAGCGCCAATCCTGAAACCATCGTCATTTATTTCGGGTTTTATCGACCCTGGAATCATATCAGTGGAAAAGTTTTTGATGATCTCAATGAAGACGGGGAATGGAATAACGGGGAACCGGGGCTTGCAAATTGGAGTGTGAAACTAAGCGGTCATTCAAACGATTCCGTCCTCACAGATACCTCGGGAAATTATTCATTTCTTCATGTTGAATCGGGGCAGAATCTGATTAACCTGTATGCTCAACCGCAATGGGAGCAAATATATCCACGATCTTGGGAACAATATACTATCGGCAGCGACACATTAGGAGCGAGTTTCCCGAATATTAATTTTGCCATTCACCGCATCCCCGTGAGGATCAAACTGCGTTTAACAGTGCATGACAATTCTTACAGAACCGTTCAGAAATTACTCTGGGGCAACAGAGGCGGCGCAACCTACGGCATCTGGGGAGTTGACCCTCACGCGAGTACCATCGATTTCGCCGAAGAAGAAACTGAATTACCCCCTGTTTCATATCCTCTCTCTTTTCATTTCTTCGATGCGCGTTTTCAAGATCCACGCGGTGATTCGAGCAGATTTGGCGAGGGGGCGTGGGTCGATATGCGGGATTTCTACACTCCTGCCCAAATTGATACTCATCTTGTTGCCTTTCTTCCCGGTTACAATGAAGGAGGCGATTATCCAATGACCCTCGCGTGGGATAGAGACCAGGTAGCGGCGGCTTATTCCGGAAAAGTCCTCTTAGTCGATCCCCTCGGTACAACGACAGATATGAAACTCTCCGATAGTTTGGTAATTCGGAATCGCGCCATCAAATCGATTCTTATCATCGCTGAAGGACCTAATTTGCCGTTCTCATCCCAGATGGGATGGCACATTGTATCGATTCCGGCTTTGCCGCTGGTCGATGGCGGTATAGCAGTCTTTCAACTCACACAGTCAGATCCGTACGCTTATAATCGTACAATCGGATATGAAGTTAGCAAACCGATGATACCGGGGCGGGGTTACTGGCTTAAATGCATCCCTGATAAGAAAAACACATACAATCTCGCGGCGCCACCCCTGTTGCCGGAAACACTCGCAATCGCCAAAGGTTGGAATATAATCGGAGCGCCTCAAATTGCCATCAGCACACCGGATATTGCAACGATTCCCTCAAACATCGCCGGCACATTTTTTTCCTATCAATGGTCGTACGAGATGGCTGATAGTCTGAAACCATTTGAAGGATACTGGGTAAAGGCGAAGCAGAATGGATCAATGATTATAGGGACTGTCGAAAATAAATATTCAACGACCGCCCAACTTCCCGAACATTTAATAACGATTATTTTTCAGGATGGAAGGGGAAACAAACATCAACTATATGTTGCCTGTACAGACACGGGGGCAAACTCAAATATTGATATATTCCGTTACGAACTGCCGCCATTACCGCCAAATGGAAGCAGCGATATACGATTTTCGTCGGGGCGCAACCTTGAATATATCCCAGCCGGTAAATGCATAAATTATCAGATTCAAATTACCGGTGATATCGTATTCCCGTTGACAATTAACTGTGAGCATTCATCGGCCGATTCTCCTTTAGAATGTTCCATCAGAAGCGGCTCGAAGGTTATTCAGCTCAAGGGAGGAGCCCGGATAATCATCGATAATCTTCAAGATCAGATTTCGCTTCAAGTGGAAAACAAGATGGCGGGCGCTCTGCCGAAAGAATTCCGTCTCGAGCAAAATTATCCCAATCCATTCAATCCTCTTACCATAATCCAATATGCCCTCCCGGCGACATCGCATGTGCGACTCGTTATTTTTAATGTGCTCGGTCAGGTGGTTCAAACATTAGTTAATGAAATTCAGGATGGAGGGTTAAAAGAAGCTCAGTGGAACGCAGCAAACATGCCCAGCGGCGTCTATTTTTATCGCCTTGAAGGAACCCCGCTCGACGCACCACATCATCAGGTGAGAATTGATAAGAAAATGTTGCTGATTAAATAGGCATATGCTTAGTCCCCGCTAAGGACTGGGGTATGCCCTAAGGGTCAACACTGTCGGACGGTTCCGACGATTTGGACGTGTCTGCTGTCCAAATTGTTTGATTGACTATACCGAGGTCGCCCAAAAAGAAAGCCTTAGGCATCCTGAACATGTTTTAGGACCAAAAATGGTTGAAAACAGATGCTGATCCCAATAAATCGGGATACCATGACTCCATAAACTAAGCAATATTCTTTTTGGCCGACCCCTACATCCAACGCATCACAGCAATATATCTGCAACTGGCAATTTCTCTGACTCGTGGGTTTATCATTTATATCAAATAGGGGCTGTACCGGTCAACTACCTATATTTTGTTTGCGCTGTCAAAAGCCATTATTGCATAATATCGTCTGCAATCGGCGTATGTAACTTTACATAATGTAAAACCGCCAGCATTATACTATGGTACTGGCAAATTCTCTGACTCGTGATTTAATAGAAGATCACATTGTCTCCAAAAACCGGGACAAATCGCATAAGATTTTGTTATTGTTTGGTTAATTATTTGTTGGTTGAAATACAAATCAGGTTAAGTTTTGGCGATAAATGATCGAAATGGGATATGAGTTATTTTTCACGTTAGAGTCTGTCCTCCGTTGGAACAAACTAACACTCACCCGGGATAGTTTTTCGATTCGTGAGAGATTGGTACCCCCTCCCCCGGCCCGTCCCGCCCCGCCCTGCCCGATGGTCAGGGGGGCTGACCAGCGGGCTGGGCGGGCCGCGCCGGGGAGAGGGACGAGTTTTATCTATGTAATTGAATATCTTAAGGGGGTGAGGATCGAGCATTGATTTTTGTAAATATTTCCCT
>JBIOHP010000040.1:0-22745 GCA_044449065.1 Bacteroidota bacterium | reverse complement strand
GAGACGTTCTCGTTCTTTATGGCTCATCGTCAAGTCCTGCATTACGGGGAATTCCTTTCGTTTTTATCGGATTCCCAATATGCGTATTACATGACATTTCTATCGAGCGCGCACCATGACATTTCTAAAGAGCTATTACAGGCGTTCGTTTCCTCAACCCCCTTTTTTGCAATTCTCCCCATTTTCTCCTATATTTAAACGACTTATGGCGGAGTAGCTCAGTTGGTTAGAGCAATGGAATCATAATCCATGTGTCGGGGGTTCGACTCCCTCCTCCGCTACCGCAACAACGCCCTTTCGGAATTATAATCTGAAGGGATTTTTTTTAATTCACGAATCGCAAAGTGACATGCCAGAGGATTCACTCCTTCATGCGCTTCAAGAGTACGTTCACCGCAATCGGCTGATCGAGCGGGGCGATAAGCTTGTCCTTGCCATAAGCGGGGGAATCGATTCTATGGCTCTCCTCGACCTTTTCCAACGCCTGCGGCATTCCTATAACCTCGAATTAGTGGCAGCCCATTGCAATCACCAGTTGCGCGGCTCGGAATCCGAGCTTGACGAACAATTTGTCCGTGAACGGACAAAGGATTACGGTCTTGAAATTTATGTCGAATGCGTAAATACACGGGGGATAGCGGAATCCCAGCATCGTTCCATTCAGGAAACAGCCCGCGATCTGCGGTTGAAATTTTTTACGGAGGTACGCGCATCGCTGGGGTACGCCAATATCGTTACCGCGCATCACACCGATGACAACGCCGAAACAATCTTGTTTAATTTCTTCCGGGGTTCCGGGGTACACGGGTTATCGGGGATTCCCATGCGGCGTGAAGATTTGAAAATCATCCGCCCACTTTTGTTCGCTACGAGGGAACAGATTGCAGGGTATATGCTCGAACGCAATCTGCCGTTCCGCGAGGATTCATCGAATACGAAAAATATTTACACGAGAAATTATATCAGGCACGACCTGCTGCCATTGATCAGGGAGAATATCAACCCGAATATCACCGCTACAATCAATCGCTCGGCGGAGATATTCCGTGCGCTGGAGATTTTTCTGCAATCTGAAATCGAGAGGATTTATCCGACGCTGATCGTGTTACGGAATGCTACGACAATCCACCTCGACAGGGATAAATTATTAGCGTCGCCGCCATACCTGCAAGAGTATCTGTTAAAACGGGCAATGCAGGAACATCATCCGGGAGATGTGGATTTCTCAACCATCAAATCACTGATAGGCATTGTCCATTCGGATACCGGGGCATATTGCACCTTACAGCATAATATCGTTTTCTACCGGGACCGGAATACTATTGTTCTAAAAACATTGCCTACGATGAAGGAATTTACGTATGCCATCGCGCGTAATCAGTCGTATGAATTTGAAATGTTCCGGCTGTCGCTCGTGAAGGTTGAAAAAACTGAGTTCACAAACAATCCCTTCGTCGAATATATCGATGCGGATAAATTAGGCGCCCGCCTGGCCGTGAGAAATTGGAAGCATGGCGATTGGTTTATTCCGTTCGGAAAAAACCAGAAAAAAAAGCTGAGCGATTTTTTCATCGACGCAAAAGTGCCGTTATTTGAAAAAGATTCCGTCGCTATACTCGAATCGGATAACGAAATCGTTTGGGTTTGCGGATACCGGCTCGATAATCGATTTAAAGTCACCCCTGCGACAAAGAATACCATAAAAATGGAATATCAAACAAAGTGACACCTAATGGATAAACTATCTGCAATCAAAAAGAAATTTAAATCCGTAGTGATGATTAAGGATTCCTTAATCCAACAAAGGGTGAAGGAATTGTCGAAAGAAATCGACCGCGATTACAAAGGACGGACGCCGATTTTTCTCAGCGTGCTTAACGGATCGTTCATGTTCACTGCCGATCTGCTTCGGAATCTTACAATCGATTGTAGCGTGGAGTTTGTAAAAGTCTCCAGCTACGGAAACGGCATGAAAAGCTCAGGAAAAATTAAACTTATCACTCCAATTCCACGTACTATAAAGAATAGAGATGTCATTATCATCGAAGATATTATCGATACGGAAAAAACGCTTAAATTCATTAAAAACAAGGTAATAAAATTAAATCCTCGTTCTTTACGAATAATTTCGTTACTTTATAAGAACGGGAAGACCCCGAAAGATGTTAAAATAGACTATATTGGGTTTTCGATTCCGAATTATTTTATAGTCGGATATGGACTGGATTATATGCAAAGGATGCGAAACCTGAAAAACATATACTGTTTGATTGAATATAAATAAATATTAAGGATTAAATTTTTTTCATGGAAGATAATCAGAAAAATAAACAACGCGGCAACGGTCGGTTTAATAAATTTCCTAGACCACGTCAGACTAAGCCCAACCGGAATATAAAGCGTAATGACGATGACTTTAATTGGGGCAAAGTACTACGAGTCGTCTTAAGCTGGTCGGCTATTATTCTCGGCGTGTTTATCTTTATGACGCTTTTTAAGAATACCGACGGCGAGTATGAGCTGACCTATCAGCAGTATCAAAAAGTTCTGAACGACAGTCAGATCCGCGACGCTGTTATTAAAAAATCCGATCTGAACAATTTTGAGCTTCACGGCACGCTGAAAGAACCCATCGAATTGACGACGCAGAACGGCAAGCGCTCCCAGGTTGATAAATTTTTCCTCACGCTTCCCTATATCGATGCGACTACCATAAACGAATGGACTCAAAAGGGCATCAATTTCAGGATCACCAAGGAAGATAACACCTGGCTTAATGCATTGCTGAGCATAGCGCCCTGGATACTTATTTTTGCCGTTTGGTTGATCATCATGCGGAGGATGCAGGGCGGCATGGGAACGAAGGGTATATTCTCATTCGGTAAGAGCAGGGCAAAGTTATTGAACGAGGGAGCTCCGCGTGTAACATTTCAGGATGTCGCAGGCGCGGACGAGGCAAAAGTCGAATTGTTGGAAATTATAGAATTTCTCAAAGAGCCGACGAAGTTTCAACGGTTGGGCGGAAAAATTCCCCGCGGCGTGCTTCTGTTGGGACCTCCCGGAACAGGAAAAACATTGCTCGCCCGCGCAGTAGCTGGCGAAGCAAGCGTGCCATTCTTCTCGATTTCAGGCGCGGACTTTGTCGAGATGTTTGTTGGCGTCGGAGCCAGCCGTGTGCGCGACTTATTTGAGACCGGAAAGAAAAACGCTCCCGCAATTATTTTTATCGATGAGATCGATGCTGTCGGCAGACACAGGGGCGCGGGTTTAGGCGGCGGTCACGATGAACGCGAACAGACCTTGAACCAGCTTCTTGTTGAAATGGATGGATTTGAACAAAACAGCGGCGTTATTATTATCGCGGCGACAAACAGACCCGATGTTCTCGATCCCGCTCTTCTCAGACCCGGCAGATTCGACCGGCAGGTCGTGGTCGATAGACCAGATGTAAAAGGCAGAGAAGGAATCCTGAAAGTGCATTCGAAAAATATTCCTCTTTCTGAAGACGTCCATCTTGATGTGCTAGCAAAAGGCACTCCGGGACTCGCCGGGGCGGACCTTGCCAACCTGGTGAATGAGGCGGCGCTTCTTGCAGCCCGGAAAAACCAGAAATCGGTGACAATGAACGATTTTGAGGAAGCTAAAGACAAAGTGATGATGGGGATTGAACGGAAAAGCCTTATCATCTCCGAAGAGGAGAAAAAGATCACGGCGTATCATGAATCGGGACACGTTCTGGTTGCGAAAAAAATACCTGAAGCCGACCCGGTGCACAAAGTGACTATTATTCCTCGCGGTCGCGCTCTCGGTGTTACAACGTATCTTCCGATTGATGAAAAACACACGTATTCTAAAGAGTATCTTGAGGCGATGATAGCGTACGCGCTTGGCGGACGCGCTGCTGAAAAACTGATTTTCAACGAGCTCACCACCGGCGCGGGCAACGATATTGAACGCGCAACCAATCTCGCGCGGAAAATGGTCTGCGAGTGGGGTATGAGCGAAAAACTTGGTCCCTTATCCTATGGCACCAAAGAAGAAGAGATATTCCTGGGACGGGAAATCACGCGCTCGAAAAATTATTCCGAGCATACCGCCATCGCGATTGACGAAGAAATTAAATTGATTATCATGGCAGGGGTCACTCGCTCAGAAAAAATTCTTCTCGATAATAGAGATTTGTTAGACAAACTCGCATTGGCTTTGCTCGAGCGTGAAAGCCTTGACGGGGAGGAGATTGATAGAATACTTCGCGGCGAGACGCTGCCGCCGGTAGATCGCACAAACGGAGAGCAACAAGTCCCCCAGGCGGTGAAACCACCCGGCTTGACGGTATAGAACCCATTCGGAAGCGGATGAGCTCGCAGTGAATTATCAGGAAATGCCGTTGCAGATTACCTATCGAACCGAACTGGTTCGAAAGGCAATTCATCTCAGTTCGCTTTCCATTCCGGTGATTTATCTTTTCATCGCGCGGGAGCAGGCGCTGATGCTGCTATTGCCTGCGACAATATTCTTTATCATTATCGATCTCGGTCGCTATTATTTTCTCCCCCTTCAAACCCTCTTTTATCAATCTTTCGGCTCCCTTCTCAGGAGTCACGAAACGGATACGAAACGTAAGCGTCTCAACGGCGCCACGTATGTGTTGATAGCAGCGTCCTTGTGCGTCTACATTTTCCCAAAATATATTGCCCTGACCAGCTTCACAATTCTCATCATTGGTGATATGATGGCGGCATTGATAGGCAGAAAATACGGGAAACACAGGTTTAATCAAAAATCCATCGAGGGGACACTTGCCTTCATCGCAAGCGGTTTTTTAATAATTTTGCTGACGCCAAAAATCGATTACAGGTTAGCGGAATATCTGATCGGCTTCGTTGCGGTAATTATCGGCGCGTTAGTGGAAGCGCTGATCGTCCACATCGATGATAATCTTGCGGTACCCCTCTCCGCGGGCACAACAATGTGGTTCGCCTATTCCCTCTTGCTGCCAACGCTTAATGTATTTAAATGGGGATGAACCCGGTTTAATTTGAGAGAGTTCTCCCTCTCTTCAGTTCTTGCACCCCATGTATTTGAATTCCATTCCATTTTCGCCTAAATTGGGGTTTCCATTGTTTTTTTAGTAAGAGAAGATACTTTTGAATAAACGTTCTGAAATATTCTACTCATTGCTTTACGCAACACTTATTTGCGGGATAGGCATTTTCTCATTCCTTCGTCCATACTATAACTGGGATCTCCTCGGATATGTGGGCACCACCCTCTCCATTGAAGAACATAATGCGGAAATACTCCATCAAAAGACATACACGTATGTAAAAAACAGCATCCCGGAACAAAATTATGCTTCGCTGATCGCAAACGATAATTCCTACAGAACATTAACGGCAACCGACCCGAAATTCTTTGCGGAACAACTTCATTATTACACGATCCGACCCCTCTATATCGCGATGTTGTTCATCCTTTATAAAATGGGAATGAACATTGTGCAAGCGACTTTGGCAATATCGATCATATCGTGTGCGTTGGTTTGCACCCTGGTAAGAATCTGGCTCTTAAAATATACTGTAGGAATTGCCAATCTGGTCTCATGCAGTCTACTGGTGATGGTAAGTGGAATTCTTGAGGCGGCGCGGCTCTCAACCCCCGATGCATTATCGGCAGTCTTTATTTTAGCCGGCACTTATCTCTTCATTGAAAAAAGAAAATTCCTTCCCGCCTGGATATGTTTTCTTCTGTCAACAGCGACGAGAGTCGATAACGTCATTTTTATAATTATATATGCTGTTTATTTCAGGTATTTTTCAGCAGAAGAGATTCGAAGAGGAAAGAAACTATTTACATATCTCATCACGAGCAGTTTGTTGCTTTCGGCAGGTATCTTGTATGTGTTCGGCGGACATTCTCCGGAATTCTTCTTTCCCAATAATTACCACTGGCAGGAACAGGCAGCGCCACACTCGATGATTCTGAGAATCGTTACGAATTATCTCGTCAGCACAGCAGTGAGCATCAAGCAAGTTGTATTTGATGGGTATTCAAATGCGGTGTTATTATTTGTGGGATTGGGGATGCTGAATTTATATCATGTATATCGGAAAAATGCAGAAAACAATTTGCTTCAACAATTAAGCTTCATTGCGCTTCTGGCTATAGCAGGAAGGTTATTGGTTTTTCCGGTTGTCGCAAACCGGTTTTTTATCCCGTATTACATCATGATAGGAATAGCGTTTGCTGCAGACCAGTTCCGGCGGCCCCAACCGGCAGAGACGCTCAACGCTATCTCCTGATTAAACGCTTTTTTCCATGGCCTCCCAGACGATCTCTGCAATATCTTTGACCTGCACCTGTTCGGTGGCTTCTTTCGCCTTCACGCCGTCAACCATCATCGTCATACAGAATGGGCACGCCGTTCCGATGACGTCCGGTTTCAGATTAAGCGCTTCTTCTGCTCGTTCGATATTTATCCGCTTTCCGATTGTTTCCTCCATAAACATCCTGGCGCCCCCAGCACCGCAGCATAGACCCTTATCGCGGGACCGCTCCATCTCAACTACCTCCATGCCGGGTATTGATTGCAGAGTTTTTCTCGGCTGGTCGTAGATGCTGTTGTACCTGCCGAGGTAGCAGGAATCGTGATACGTTATTTTCGCTTTTTGGGCGTTCGTTAATTTCAGCTTGCCCGATTCAATCAGATTCATGATGAATTCTGTGTGATGGGTTACTTCGTATTTGCCGCCGAACTGCGGGTATTCATTTTTAAAAATATTAAAACAATGGGGGCAGGTTGTCACAATTTTTTTCACGTTGTAATTATTCAGCGTGGCGACATTTTCCGTCATAAGGGTCTGCGCTAAATATTCGTTTCCGGCGCGACGCGCCGCGTCGCCGTTGCATTTCTCTTCCGTTCCTAATATAGCGAACCGGATATTCGCTGCTTTCATTATTCTCGTAAACGCCTGTGATACTTTCTGATACCGGGCGTCGTACGAACCCGCGCAGCCCACCCAGAATAAAATTTCTGCCTCTTTGGCGTCGGCCATGCGGGGAATATCCAATCCCTCCGCCCAATCAGCGCGGGTTGAATGACTGAATCCCCACGGCGTAAAATTCCGCTCGAGATTCTGAAATACAGTCTGCACTTCCTTGGGGAATCGCGATTCATTGAGAACAAGGTACCGCCGCATATCTACGATCGCATCCACGTGTTCGATCTGCACGGGACATTCCTGAATGCACGCCATGCATGTGGTGCATGCCCATAGTTCCTCCTCTGTAATATAATTATCGATCAGATGCTTTTGCATCAACGCAGCTTGAGGCGATTCGCCAGCGGCTTGCGTATCCATACCGCTAAGCATGAGCGGGGCTTTCTCCATCAACCGTTGGCGGATATCGACGATGATCTTCCGGGGAGAGAGGGGCTTTCCCGTTAAAGCAGCGGGGCACGCAGCGGTGCATCTTCCGCACTCGGTGCAGGCATACCCGTCCAACAACTGTTTCCAGGTGAGGTCCTCGATATCGGATGCTCCGAATTTCGTCGCCGTCTCATCGGCAAGATTGAGCGATTTTAACGTTCCCCTGACGCCTTGTTTCGCCAGGTAAACATTGGGAATAGATGCTACAATATGAAGATGTTTTGAATACGGAAGATAATTTAAGAAGCCAAGCACCAACCCGACATGCACCCACCAGAAAAAGCTGAAAAGAAATTCAACCTGTTCCGGGGGATTTCCCCGAAAAATGGACGCTACGAAAATTGAGATGATTCGTGAACCATTTGCTTCATCTTTTCCCAATGCAATATGCGCGGCGTTTTGCAAAAACATAGAACACATGATCATGAATATCATCATCAGTATGAATGCAGCATCCCATTTGTGTTCGGCGTCCACTTCCAGCCGTTTGGGACCGGATACAAATCGCCGGAACAATGCGACAATTATCGATCCGATCACGCACAAACCCATTATATCCTGAATAAAAACCAGCGGCGGATAGAGAGGACCGAGAAATGCAAATGAGAAACCCGTGCTAATTCCCTGCCCGATCGATTCGAGAATGGCAAGCAGGAGAATAACGAATCCCCAGAAAATAAAGAAATGCATCAGACCCGCTACGGGATCGCGAAGGAGCTTGGTATGGCCAAACGCGATGGAAAGAACATCGGATATTCGTTGTCCGGTTTTCCCCTCCCGTTTTTCGGATTTCCCGAGTTTGAGATAGGAAATGAGACGCAGAACATTCTTTGCGAAAAATATCAGAGAACCAAGTAGCAGAATGATAAAAACGATTGCTTGCATTTTCAATGATTTGATGAATAATGAAGAGTTATGTGCGAATTATAACTTACTTTGCTATCTCTAATGCCGTGAGGATATTTTTATCCTTGACAAGATAGATGTTGCTGCCGCTGCAAAAAAACGTATCCGGGATCGGCGCCATAACCCCGGAGGTTATATGATCGTTATAGATAATCTTTTGAAGACTTGGATCGATGACCACGAGGCACTGTTCGAGTTGAGGGTTATCAGGAATCGAACTAATATTATCATAATATCCGATAATATGTAATCCCTCATGTTCTAAAAATTCTATCAGGGCAACATATTTTGTTTTTGATGTTGCGTGCGCTACCGATGCTTTCATTTGTTCGTGTTGAAGCAAAACCGGATTGAGGATGGATGGAAATTGTACCTGCAACACAGGTTCCGGAAGCGAATCACGCACGCTGTTGACCCTCTGAACATCTACCTCTCCCCTGAATTCGCCGGTTGCAATATCCAATTCACGGAAAATTCTGCGCTCGAATAAATCTTTTGATGTAAAAACTGCGTCGTTCGCAGCAAAGAGAAACCGCTCCTCGGTATTCCGCCATAACCGTTCACCTGTCCGGAGATTATGCGCATGAATCTTTTTATGATCAGGCATATCAGGCGTCGCGAATTCGTGAAAAAAAAGATATTCTTTGTAACATGCCTCGATCCCTATCCACCACGGCTCCTCAAACCGCAAATCTTTCCACATAATTTTTCCGGTGGCTTGTTCAAGACAAAAAAATGACACGCTTTTATTCTCTTTGTCGCGATCTTCGCAGACGAAATACCCCTCGTCGGATATGATGATGCGCCAGATGCTGTGTTGGGCAATATATTGCCATCCTATTTTTATCGTTTTATGCCGACTGCTCTTGAATAACACAGCGTATTTCTAATGTTAAGTTAATGAAATTAGGATTATTTTTCAACTTCTTGGATTGTTGTTCACGAAATTTCGAAGTAGAAAATGTCTCAATTGATTAAACGCTTTCGCCCGGTGGCTGATCCTATTCTTCACGACGTTCGGTAGCTCTGCGAACGTTTTATCGAATCCCTTCGGGACGAAAAGGGGGTCATATCCAAACCCTCCCACGCCCATCTCATGGTCAATGATCGTTCCCTCGCACACCCCTTCAAAAGATTTCTCGATATCCTTATCCTTAAAAACAGCAACGCACCGAAATTGAGCTTTGCGTTTGTCGCCTTTTAAATCTTTCATCTCCCTGATAAGTTTCCGGTTATTATCCGCGTAAGTGACATTTTGACCTGCGTATCTTGCTGAAATAACTCCCGGTTGCATCCCTAAGGCAAACACTTCCAAACCACTGTCATCTGAAATGACGGGTATCTTCATATGATTAAATATAATACGGGATTTAATTAATGCGTTTTCTTCGAGTGTTTTCCCATCTTCCACAATTTCAGGAACATTCGGGTACTCGCTAAGACTCTGAATTTCTATCGGGACATCTGCCAGAATGGCGCGAATTTCCTCAACTTTCCCGGGATTGGAGGAAGCAACTATTAATTTATCTGCCAAGACATTTCTTCCAAATCGATTCTATTGTAATAACATCGCGACAGCGTCTTCAATTCGTTCAACTCCAACAAGCTCAATTTCAGATTTCCGCTGAATGCCTTTTAGATTATTTTTTGGCAGAATCAGGCGCTTGAAGCCCAATTTGGACGCCTCCTGCATGCGTTTCTCGACTTGATTGATGGTGCGAACCTCTCCCCCCAGGCCGATCTCGCCAAGAATCACCGTCTGCGAATCTATCGATAAATCTTGTTTACTGGAGAGAATCGACATCGCAATTCCAAGGTCAATAGCCGGTTCATCAATGTGTATTCCGCCGACGATATTCACGAAAACATCGAACTGTCCCAAATTCACGCCGATCCTTTTTTCGAGCACGGCGAGTAACAATCCCAGCCGCCGAATATCAAAACCGGTTGTGTTCCGCTGGGGCACACCGTAATTGGCGGGAGTTACCAATGCCTGAACTTCAATCAAAAGCGGCCTGGTGCCTTCAATGCTTGCCACAACCGTTGAGCCGGAAAATCCGGATGATCGTTCCGAAAGGAAGAGTTCGGATGGATTTTTAACTTCGCATAAGCCGGCGTCGCGCATTTCAAATATACCGATCTCATTTGTGGATCCGAATCGATTCTTAATCGCACGGAGAACTCTGAACGAATAATGCCTCTCTCCTTCAAACTGCAGAACTGCGTCAACCATATGTTCTATCACTTTGGGACCGGCAATGATGCCCTCTTTGGTAACGTGACCTATAAGGAACATAGCAATCGATTTGCTTTTCGCCAATCGATGAAGCTGGGCAGTCGATTCTCTCACCTGTCCGACGCTGCCCGCTGAGCTTTCGAATTCAGGTCTGAATATCGTTTGAATGGAATCCACAACAAGAATATCAGGCGCCGATCGTTCGATGATATCAGAGATCACGTTAAGATTTGTTTCAGCCAGAATCAGCAGTGAATCCGGAATATCTAGATTGAGTCGTTCCGCACGGAGCTTTATTTGTTTTTCGGATTCTTCCCCGGTGACATACAGTATAATTTTGTCTTTTATCTGTGCTGAAAGCTGGAGCATCAGTGTGGATTTTCCGATACCGGGATCTCCACCCAAGAGAACGACAGAACCAATGACTACTCCTCCGCCTAGAACGCGATCGAACTCCGAGATACAGGTGGAAATGCGCTGGTCTTCGAGAGATTCTATCTGATTAAACGGCACTGCCTTCGCCGTGGTTCGAACCATTACTTTTTTAGCGGAAACTTTTTGCGAAAGTTCTTCCACGAGGGTGTTCCACCCCTCACAATTGGGGCATCTGCCTACCCACCGCGGTGATTCATAACCGCAACTTTGACACACATATTTAGTTTGGGATTTCATGTGGGGGGGAACCTGAGATCAGAATAATTTCATCAGCGTTTTTCGAAGAGGATGCTGTATTTATGATCTCCCCGCACCCGCGGATCTCTTCCCCAGAGGAGTTTTTTCCGTAAGGTATCATAAAACGAGCCCTTCGTCCTCTTCACCAATTTTACTGTATAGGGTGCCTTTTTAATGATAAACTCTGTGGGAGTAGTATACAAACGGTCTTCCTGACCATCAGATGTCAGCCGAACATGTCTGGCATCGGTGTGCACAATAACACGGATCACGCTGCTATCCGGGACAATCACCGGACGTGCTGTCAACGTGTGGGGCGCTATCGGATTTATCGTTATAACCTGCGTGGGCGGAACAACAATCGGGCCGCCCGTTGAGAGAGAATATCCTGTCGAGCCGGTCGGAGTATTAAGAATGATACCATCTGCGGTGTAGGTAGTAAGATAATCGTCGTCGACATGAGTTTCAATAGAGATTACTCTTGATGTCGTGCCTTTATCAATTACAATATCGTTTAATCCATAGAAATGCTTTTTATCTGAAAGATTTTGCGCTTCCAGAACCATCCGTTCCTCAACGCGATAATCGCCCTTCAGCATGTCGAGTATGCAGTGATCCATATCTTTCGTAGAGATCTCCGCTAAAAAACCTAATTTACCGACATTGACGCCAAGGATTGGTTTGCCGTAGCGACCTGTTAATCTGGCCGCCTGTAGCATCGTTCCATCCCCGCCCAGGACAATAATAACTTCGCACTTCTGGGGTAAAAAGTTTTTATCGGACATGTCCGCTTTCGAAACGAAACGGGCGCTATAAATAGAATTGACCCACTTCGCCAGCTCATCATGAACAAAAAACGAAATTTTTTTCTTACGCAGGAACGAAACGAGTTGGTGCGTTACCCTGGCAATTTCCGGTTTCGCGGTATTGCCGAAAATGCCGAATTGCCGATGAACAGTTTTCATAATCTTCCGATAATGGTTCTTGTGGTCAATTTCGCGATTAGGAATTTGTTGGAGGATTCGGTGGCGCCGGTTCGGGCTGCGGTTCTTTTTTTGCCGCTTCATCCACATAATTCAGCCGCAATTCCTGCAATACCTGGGTAAACATTTTATCCTCCTCCATCGTTAAATTTCCTTTCATTTTCCGATGAAGCACGTCTAAAATATCGATCGATATTTGCGCCTGATTCAGGTCGCGTTCAACCTTATCGGAGAGAGGACTTTTTAGTTTTCCCATTTGCTGGAGGGCTGCCGCCTGAAACATAAATATGATTTGAGTGATTAAAAATTCATCTTTTTGTGATGTGTCCATAATATTTTTCCCTGAATTTAGCCGATTGTATTATAAGTTAACAACAGAATATGATCGTTATTATCTATATCATGCAGACAATCTATTACTTTTTTCTTTGTAATTCCCACAATTTAGCATATTTAGTGAAAACATACGCTGAAGATAGTACTGAGAGAATAAATCCCTGAATCCCGTCAAGGAAACCTATTCTCAATATATACATTTTAAAAAAAAGAAACGGCGGGTGGATCAGCAAATCAGCGAGCGAATATCTTCTTCCATTTTTATGAAGATCCTCGGCAGCGAGCGAAGTATAATGATTGAATTTTGAAAAGTAATGGAAAAGATTATCATCGGTGTAATGGATAATATCGCCGCGCAACCTGCCGATGCTTCCTTTTACATCAAGTTTTTCGTGCACGAGGGCATCGTTGAACTGACTGCAATCCTTCATGAATAACCGAACTACATACCCCGGATACCAACCGCAGTGTTTGATCCACCTTCCCAGAAAATACGCGCGCCGTCCAACCTCGTAGCCCGCATGATTCACCGATTGAGCACTTATAATCGTTTGAATTTCCGACGCGAGATCCTCCGGGATACGCTCGTCAGCGTCGATCCATAGAACCCAACAGTTTGTCGCCTTGGATAAAGCGAAATTTTTCGCTGCGGCGTATCCAAGCCAATCGGTGATAAAGATTTTTGTGGTGTATTTTTTAGCGTATTCAATCGTTCTGTCCTCGCTTTTCGCGTCTACAACAACAATATCATCCGCCCAGGCAACGCTTTGGAGGCATTCGGTGATATTCCGTTCCTCGTTGTGAGTAATGAGAATGACGGAAAGTGGATAGTTTATTATCTTCGAATCGTCAGTCATCGGATTCATCATGTCGAAGTTGGCGCCGTTTTGATCTTTGAATATTCAACAACCACGATAACGAGCAAAAAACGGAATAGAATAGCATTGGTTATGGAAAATGTCGGTATACTGAAACATCCCGTAATAAGGTATGCAATTATCAGCAAAATTCCCATCCATCCGATCCGTCTGGATACATCCTTTCCATAACGTAATACTTTGAGAGAAACAAACGAAAAAGTGCCGAGAACGCCCAACCAACCCAGCACTCCCACTATACCGCTTTCCATATAGAGGTGTATAAAATCGTTATGCCACGATCCGACATGCCGGTCGCCCATCGTTTGCCAATCGTTAAAGACTACCAGGAATGTTTCCGGTCCGAACCCAAGAATTGGATGGTCGCCGGAGTGGCTCAGAGCATTTTTCCATAACGTCAGCCGGTCACTGGTATTTTCCAGCGGTGAGCTGAACGTCAATACTCTCTCACGGACAAGGGGGATGGTCGATGCGGCTATTACCGCGATAAGCAGAATTCCGAAAAGCGCTTTTTTATTATAGAGCCAGCCATAGATTATCGTAACAACGGTAGCAGAAATCCATTCGCCCCTCGTGAGTGATACGATGATCCCCGCGATAAATATTATAAACAATCCCCACCAATGGTAGGATGATTTCAACAGTCCGGGTCGATCTTTATATATCAAAAGAATAATGAATGAGAAACAGAGATGCAGTGATATTGTGCCGCCTCCGCTCAATCCATGCTCGCGATAGATCGATCCTAGAAGGACATCGGCTATCGCGTAAACCGTCACGATGGCAGTCGGATAAAACAACCAGCGGAACAACGAGAATAATTCCTCTTCCTTTGTGTTGCCGATATAGAATGCCATAATAAAATAGGTGACATAGAAGAGCAGTTCACGGTTTATTGCTATGATACTCAGGGAAATATGAGTCGAAAATAAAATGGAGAGAACGCGGCACGCGAGGTAAATTAAGATTGGAAGATCGAGAATGGTGGGTTTATACTTAACACCTTTCCAGAGAAGCAGGCACCAGAGAAAAGCGCATACCACAATAAGTATTTGAACCGCAACAATGGAAATCAACAAACATCCCAACAGCAATCGGAGAGATATGCCCAGCCATTTCATCACCTGACCTGTTTGGACATCCGATAATAACGCATCCCCGGTTTGATTAACGGGAAGAGTAAATTCAGAAGCTGTCGGAGTTGGATTATTCACACGTAGTTATAAATGTGGTATTTCAATAAGTGATTAAACCGGAACAGCATTAGCAATGACTGTCCTCTCCCGTTCTTTCCGCCATAGACGTCCGGGATAATACAACAGCGCCAAGAGCAATGCGAAGAGCAGCAGAGTTACCCCGAAGGTGGGCAACGAGTATCCTAACAAAATTAAATAATTTAATTTCCCGATCAGAGGCACCATTATATCATAATTTAGTATTATGGATGCGATTCCAGTTCCCAGGGTGATGATAACCGGAATCCTTGTTGAAAAATAATGACCTCGAATGCCGATGAGGAGGAAAAGATATACCATCATCAATGGTATCATGTGATGATCTTCCGTCAGGACAGAAAGAAGATTACCGAGCATGAGCGTTATTAACATCGGCAGCATCCTGAATAATTCCTCTTTTCCCGCGTGCGATCGGCTATCAGAATAACTCTTGCGGAAATAATATAATGTTAATCCATATAATAAAATCAGCGAGGCATTTATTCCAATAATCACCGATTTAACATAAAGAACGGGATAATTAGCAATGTTGATGAAAATCGGCTTCCCATCGGGGCCCAATTGAGCATCGGTGTGCGTAAACAGCCTGCCGAGCGTTCCCCAAAAGGAGAAATTTTCCCGCGATAATCCTGCCGGTGAAAATTGTATGCGTGTATAATCGATAAAAGAATTCATGCATTCCATAAATCGCGGAATGCCTAAATATATAATTGGCATGAATGTGCAAAAAAGAAATACTACCGAAACTATAAAAAGCTCTTTCCATTTCCGGAAGAAAATAAAATACAACAAGAAGACGAGCGGAAGTACTTTTATCGCTGCAGCGACTCCCATCCAGATTGCTCCGTATGAATTTTTCCGTCGTTCAATACTCATTAATCCATATACGATAAGAAAAACGAGCAACATGCTAACATTGGCGTCCTGAAATCCCCTCACTAAATATCGGATCGAGAGTAGTATCGAACCACCGGCATATAGCCATTGGTCTTTTGAAGATAACGCGCTAAACAGTTCGCCTGTAAGAAGAATATATCCGCACCGGATTGTCCCGATTAGGAGTCCAATATTGAAAATATACCAGAAGATATCGATGGCAAGGGGCGGAGCCAATGTTAAAGGGATATTCGCGAAGGCATAAAACGGCGGGTAGACGTAGCCGGTTTCCTGACCCGGAGAGAAAAAATAAATATCAGCATTTTGAATCATCCGGTCGGCAGCAAGAACGTACGTTAACACATCCGAGCGCATGATGGTTTGTCCATCCGGCTGCACATCAATATGTTTCCGGATGAGGAGGTATCCTATATAAGCGCAAAATAGAACAAGAAGACCGATCGTTACGAATTTATAAAATCTGGATTGCTTCATTCTTGATATGTTGTCTTCAATGTATGATTGAAGGGTTGTGGGTTATGTCCGGAATTGCAATTCGTACAATTTCTTGTACAATCCACGTTCGTTAGAGAGAAGTTCATCGTGTTTGCCGACTTCCACGATCACTCCGTCATTCAAAGCAATGATTCTATCGGCATGTTGAATGGTTGAGAGGCGATGCGCTATTACGACCGAGGTTCTCCCTGCCATCAGGTGGTCAATTGCTTCCTGCACTAAAATTTCAGATTCGGTATCGAGCGCGGAGGTCGCCTCATCGAGGATCAGAATTGGTGGATTTTTTAATATCGCGCGGGCTAGCGAGAGCCGCTGGCGTTCACCCCCGGATAGTTTTACACCACGCTCGCCGATATAGCTTTCATACTGATCCGGTATTGCAGAAATAAAATCGTGGGCATTTGCGGCTTTCGCTGCCGCCATAATAAGTTCAAGAGGACAATTTTCCAGTCCGTACGCTATGTTATTTCTGATCGTATCGTTAAACAGGATGGTTTCCTGCGTTACTATACCGATATTCTCCCGTAGCTTTTTTACATCATACTGCCGGATGTCTATGCCGTCGATGCATATCTTACCGGAGACAGGATCATAAAACCGTGGGATGAGATCGACCAGCGTTGTCTTGCCGCTCCCGCTGGGACCGACGACGGCAACAATCTCCCCTTTTGATATTCTGACGTTGATATTTTTTAAGACTTTATCCTGTCCGTTATACCCGAAACAGACGTCTTCGAACTCAATCGAACTGGAAAACTCTTTCATCGGCACAATCCGTTCGGGATTAGCAATGGATGGCTTGGTATCGAGAATTTCAAATATCCGTTTCCCCGCCGCGCTCGCCTCCTGGATACGGTTGTTAACGCTGGTCAATTCCTTAATCGGCGGCATGATCTGGAAGATCAACAGCAAAAATGTGAGAAACTCGCTGGCGTTCAAATTATGATTGACGAGGATCTGGTTGCCGCCATACCATATGATGATCACCCCGGCAACGACGCTCATCACTTCGGTGATCGGCGAGGCGAGATCGCGCATTCTGCCAATCCTGATCAGCGAACGGAAATATTTTGTCGTCTGCTTATTAAATTTGCCATTCTCAAACTCCTCCATCCCGAACGCTTTAACAACCTTTACGCCTGAAATCGTCTCCTGCAAGAGGGAGGTGATATCGGCAAGACGTTCCTGCGATACGCCCCGTTCTTTGTGCAGCTTCAACGCGATAAAGCTGATAAGCGAGAGCGAAAATGGAAAAACAAGGAGCGAGATGAGCGTCAACTGCCAGCTAATCGAGATGGCAAGCGTGAGAAAAACTAGAATGGATAACGGTTGGCGCAATAATGTATCGAACGACGCCGTCACGCCGCCGTTGATAAGCGCAACGTCGTTTACGATCCGGGACATGATTTCGCCGGTACGTTCATTGGTAAAATATCCGAGCGGTAAATCGTGAAGATGGCGGTACAACGTATTCCGCAAATCCTTGATGACGCCTTCCTCAACATAATTCATGAAAAACGATTGCGAATAGAGGAATAAATTTTTAAAAAAGAAGGCGATGAGAATAGTCACGCAGATTTTGACAAGGGCGTCAAGGGCAGTGCCCGCGAACATGAAATCGATTATACTTTGTTTCCATCCGGCAGCCGTATCGGACGAGAAAAAGGGTATTTTGAAACTGCCGGCATTCGCTTGAACCGATATTCCCTGCCCGGCTTTGAACAACATATCGAGCAGCGGAAGAAACAGGTAGATCGACATGCCGTTGAATATGGAATAGAAAACCGCGCTGATAATCGAGGCGGTAATCCGCACTCTGTATGGTTTAACGAATCGGAGAATGCGTATATATGTTTTCATTCAGGAATATCTCTATCTGAAATATTCAATATCATCTATTTTATCACCAGACTAACGAGCTTATTCTTCACCACTAACTTCTTCACAAGCTCCTTGCCGTCGATGTGGCGCTTTACCGATTCCTCCACCAATGCCATAGCGAGGAGCTGTTCATCAGGCAAACCGGGCGAGACTTGTAATTTTGCCCGCAACTTCCCATTTACCTGAACCACAATCTCAATTGTATCAAATTTTATTTTGGATTCATCGTATGTGGGCCACGACTCGTACGCAAGCGAGTCCTTTTTACCCAACTTATGCCAAAGTTCTTCACCGATATGCGGCGCAAACGGAGCCAGCAACAGGATAAATTTTTCCATGGCAATCCGCGGTTTGGGATCGGCATTAAGAAACTCATTGACGAATATCATCATCTGAGATATGGCGGTGTTAAAATTCAGTGTTTCAATATCATCGGTGACCTTCTTGATCGTCTGATGCAAGAGCCGTTCCTGATCCGGCCTCATGGCAACATCTTTGATCGCCGAAACGACAGATCTATTCTCATCGATCATCATCCTCCATGCGCGATTGAGGAAGCGATGAACACCATCCACTTCGCGTGTCGACCACGGTTTAACATCCTGAAGCGGTCCCATGAACATCTCAAAAAGACGGAGCGAATCCGCTCCGTATTCACCCACTACGTCATCAGGGTTGACAACGTTACCAAGCGACTTCGACATCTTTTGATTATTTTCACCCAGGATCAATCCCTGGTTTACAAGCCGGCGGAACGGCTCCTTCGTGGAAACATGGCCGAGATCGTACAATACTTTATGCCAGAACCGCGCATAGAGAAGATGCAACACAGCATGTTCCGCACCGCCCACATACAGATCGATCGGCATCCAGTAGCGTTCCTTCTCCTTCGATACGAATGCCGTATTATTGTAAGGATCAAGATAGCGCAGATAATACCAGCACGAACCAGCCCACTGGGGCATGGTGTGAGTTTCTCTGCGCGCTTTTTTTCCGGTTTCTTCATCCACGATATTGAGCCAGCTTTCTGCTGTTGCGAGAGCAGATTCTCCCGTGCCGCTGGGTTTGAATGATTCAAGCTCGGGTAGAAGAACGGGGAGATGAGATTCCGACAGACTTTTTACCGTACCATCCTCAAGATAAATCAGGGGAAATGGCTCTCCCCAGTATCTCTGGCGTGAGAAAAGCCAATCGCGTAATTTATATTTCACCGCCGCCTTACCGATGTTTTTCTTTTCAAGCCATTGAATAATCTTTTCTTTAGCGACAGGCGTTGCAAGTCCATCCAATGATACCTCGTCATTTGCAGAATTGCATGCTGTACCTTCTTCAGTGAAAGCGGATTTAGAAGGATCGCCACCCTTCACAACCTCAACGATTGGCAGTTGATATTTCAAAGCAAATTCATGATCACGTTCATCGTGACCGGGGACTGCCATAATCGCGCCGGTGCCGTACGTCAGCAACACATAATCGGCTATCCAGATGGGAATTTCTTTTTTTGTTGTCGGGTTAACTGCATATCCGCCGGTAAACACGCCGCTTTTTTCTTTCTCCAGCGCGGTGCGTTCAAGTTCGCTCTTTTGTTTTGTTTGGTCACGGTAATCCGCAATAGCTTTCCGGTATTCGGCGGTGGTAATTTCATCCACCAGGGGATGTTCCGGAGCTAATACCATATACGTCGCTCCAAATAGCGTATCCGGACGGGTTGTGTACACACTGATTGGTTTACCGGAGGGCAGCGTAAAATCCACCTCGGCTCCTGTTGATCGTCCCACCCAATTACGCTGCATCTCGATGATGCCGGGGGGCCATTGAAGATCCTTGAGATCGTTTTCCAACCGTTCGGCATACGCCGTAATGCGAAGCATCCACTGGCGCATCATCCTCCGTTCGACTTTGTAGCCCTTCTCCACCCACTCCACCACTTCTTCATTGGCAAGAACAGTCCCTAAATCCTCGCTCCAGTTGACCGGCATTTCGGTTAGGTAGGCGAGACGGTGTTGATCGATATATGCAGTGCGGTCTTTTCCTTGCAATCCTGGCGGCACGGGTAATTCCGAAATGGGACGGGCTTTTTGCTGTCTTGTATCGTACCAGGAATTAAAAATCTGCAGAAATATCCACTGCGTCCATTTATAATAGCCCGTATCGGTGGTGCTGATTTCCCGCGACCAATCATACGATAAGCCGAGCATTTTGATCTGCCGGCGGAACGTATTGATATTTTGCAACGTGGTTATCCGCGGGTGGATGCCCGTTTGCATCGCATACCGCTCGGCGGGGAGGCCAAACGCATCCCAGCCCATGGGATGGAGCACGTTATAGCCGCGCATGCGTTTGTACCGGCAATAAATATCGGTGGCGGTGTATCCTTCGGGATGCCCCACATGAAGCCCCGCGCCCGATGGATAGGGAAACATATCGAGAACATACAATTTTTCTTTTGTGAAATCATCGGGAGTTTTAAATGTTTGGCGTTCGTCCCAATATTTCTGCCACTTGGGTTCTATTTCTGAAAATGGATACGTCATTGTTTGGATAATTATTTTTGCTGTACGATCAGTTCTACCGTATTCAGTCTTTGTGAAACGTCATCGCGAGACTTTGTGCCCGAAGATGAACTTCAGCGATACTGATCGCCATCGGTTATCGTCATCCTGAGCGAAGTCCCGACCTACTCTTCGACTTCACTTCGTTTCGCTCAGAGTGACGGTCGGGACGAAGTCGAAGGATCTTCGTTATATAAACAATTTTGAAGTTCATTAGCGGCAGTTTCACCGCGTCGCCTGCCCGACTTCGTTATTCAGGTGGGCGATCTTCTCACATCGATGCAATTCGCAACGCTTCAAATTTCGTTTATACTACGAATTGGACTTTTCACACAATATATTCTTCTTAGAAGAACTAAAAGTAAATAAATGTTTAAGTATAAAAGATAAGAATTTTAGGGGGGATTAACAAAAGAATTAGACAGGATTAAAGAAAAAGCCGACCCAACATATGAGCCGGCTTCGACGTTTAACACACTGAAAGGTTATATCATGCTATCGGATTAAAACCATTTTCTTAACATCCGTAAACGCCCCTGCTGTTATTCGATAGAAATAGATACCGCTCGGCAAATTGCTTGCGTCAAATTGAACAGTTCTGTAGCCGGGTTGTTCTGATTCATCAACTAGAATCCGAATCTCTTGCCCAAGTAAATTATATACAGAAAGATGCACATGGGATTCTTCTTGTAATTGATAATGAATTAATGCTGTTGGGTTAAAAGGATTGGGGTAACTCTGTTGTAACAGATATTCTGTCAGCTCCTTTTTTTGATTGCCGAATGAACCAATGTTGGGCGGGGAAGGCGGCAGTTCAGCATCAGGAATAATTCTAACATGGCTCAAAGAAGTGATTGAACCAGAGGACGACATAATCAACCAACCATTTTGATTTACTTTGACCCAATAACCCCTGCCTGGTTGAATCGTGTCCGCCACGCTGTACGATCCATTATAACCGAAAAATTGTGAAGTAACCATTCCTCCAGGAATCGAGGTGATGCTTGAAACAGGTAATGGTGAACTGATGGATCCGACCATGTTCCAGCGATTTCGCACAGACACAGTTTCTGACGCAATAAGAGTTCCGTTGATAAAGAGTCTTTGAGTCGAATCAAATTTTAACCAATAACCGTATCCGTTAAGAACAGAATCGCATGATTGATAACCATTTTTGTACGAAAAAGCTTTCGATTTTGCTTTTAGGAATACAAATGTTATTGCAGGATCGCCCACCTCAAGTGGTAATGATAGCATGTTCCAACCGCTCATTATGGTTGGAGCAGCACTAGGAGTCCATTGCCAGACTGCAAGTGAACTTTGTGAAATCCCATTCGGTATCTCCGATAAATCATAACGTAATGTAACCGTTGCGCTGTAATCATGACCACCTGTTTGTGCAAGTCTGTATATTCGATTAATATTTGCATCATTCGGGCTTAGCGAATTGGTTCCAAATGCCCACAATGAAAACTCACTCACAGAATCGAGAGTAATTGTGTGCGTTAGCGTATCAACATGACCCCCAATTATCTTCCAATTACTTTGAAACATTAATGGTGCTATGCCAGTGTAGTTTGTGAGGGTTATCGTATCCGGATATGTCCCTCTATCGGCAAACTGAACAAAGGTGCTATTGCTTTCAAATCTATATGGTAGAGTCGTATGAGACATTATCGCTCGCTTTATTGAACCATTGGAAATTATCCCTTGCCCCATTATTGCATTTGGATCATTATTTGAAATGCAGATGGTATCTCCCGCCTGATTTATCGTCCCATCAATAAACAGAGTATTAATTACATCAACAGTACCACTAGTTCTTACCACCACGGTACTGTCTACGGCTAACTGATAAAATTTGGTTCGTGAAATAGTTTGATTACCCGACCCAATGAACTTCACTATCGACATTCCTGAAACAAAGCCCTGCTCGGCATCGATCCAGTTTCCTCCTACACTAATATCTGGTGTATAAGATAGAGGAACAATTAATGCTCCGTTAATTATGACATTTCCATTAAATGTGTACGAACCAGTCGGAACGTATACTGTCTCTTTACCAGCAAGCACAATGGTACCGATTGTTGACCCACTCGGAATAGAGTCTGTGTGAAAATTCTCGAAGCAAGAGAGTCATGTTGTGGAGATGGTATTTTACTTGGAAAAAAAGAATATCAAAGAATGTTCATACGACAGCCCATCGTTTGGAAGTAATCTCCGCATAGATAAATCCGAACGGCT
>JBIOHP010000039.1:0-27683 GCA_044449065.1 Bacteroidota bacterium | reverse complement strand
TTGTTGATTCGCGCGGGAATGTTGCATCTCGCCCGACTTGCGAATCGACCGCTATTGACCTGATCGCGTGTGGTTACCGGCTTATCAATTTCTTGATAATGCTTTCACGCGTTATCTGGTCACCGCACAATTCGCTGACCACTACATGCGGCACGCTTTGTTTTGCTCTGAGTGTTTTGGTAATAGCATATTTTATTGAATTGTGGGGGGAGCGCGGCGCAATGGTTGAAAAAATACTTGTGTCATTGAAAAAAAATCGTATATTCATTCGACTACACCAAGAGAATGATGCGGACAATGGAAATGACGAAGGGAATCAATCTTGCGACGAAAACTGCCGGTCTTGTGGTGGATGTTGTCGATGAATTATATCGCACGTTGCGCCGCTCTCGGTCGCGCGGGAATGTTGCATCTCGCCCGACTTGCGAATCGACCGCTATTGACCTGATCGCGTGTGGTTACCGGCTTATCAATTTCTTGATAATGCTTTCACGCGTTATCTGGTCAACGTAATGTCTATATTCTTTGAGAAGCGTGCTGTTTCTGATGTGCAGGATTCAGAGTGCTCAAAGTAGGAGAAAGTCTCAAAAATATTCATGTCTAAATCGAATCTACTGGAGAAGGTTTACTCTCTTCTCAATTTGGAAGGTGCGTGGGATTCAATAAATAAGACCAATAAAAAATCACATGGTCTTTCCCAAGAAACCATCGAAGAATTTTCAGCTAATTTAAAATCGAATATTCGAACTATTCGAAATTTATTGAAAGAGAAAAAATACTCATTCTCAAAATTACGCGCAGTTCGAATACCGAAGAGAGGAAACTCCGGCGGATACCGTCCATTGCGAATACCTGAAGTAAGAGATAGAATCGTAATGAAGGCAATGGTTAGAAAAATTGAACCCATTTTTATTAAGAATTTTAACTTGAATAACGATGTCAGTTATGCATACCGAAAGCGAATTGGGGTCAGAGAAGCGATCTGGAGAATGGAATCCCTCTACAAAGGAGGCTACAAAACGATACTCCAATGCGATATCGAAAAGTTCTTTGATAGTGTAAATAGAGAGATTTTGTTGAAAAAATATATTTTTCCGAACCTACCTGATGATTCCATCAATACTCTAATTGCAGATGCATTGGAACAAGAAATAGGCAATCGGGACGATTTCAACTGCGATGAATGGATGATATTTGAGAATTCGCAAGGTGGGATACCCCAAGGTGGCACACTTTCACCTTTATTTGCAAATGTTTATTTGGCTCCCTTCGATCGAGAAATGATATCTCTAGGTTACAAGCTCATTCGGTACGCAGACGATTTCGTTGTGATGTGTTATGACGAAAAACAAGCTCATGATGCTTACGAGCACGCTTCAAATTTGCTTAAGGGGTTGGAGCTCTCAGTTTATCCCTTGAATGATGACCCGCAATCAAAGAGCCGAATTGTCAATCCCCATAAAGAGGATGCAAAATTTCTATCAATCTGTTTCAATGGGGATGTCACTTATCCCTCAAAAGATAAATTAGACGGGTTAAAGGTCAAGATTCGAGATGTGACCGATCCACAGAAGAATCAGAATATCATAACAATTTTAACCAGATGTAGAAATCTAGTGAAGGGGTGGATGGCAGCTTTTAGTTACACATCTGTAGATCGTTACTGCGCGGAGATTGATATGTTTGTAAATCAACAGTTGGCATACTCTCTAAGGAGTAAAAAGTGGAAACTTCGAAAACTTAGCAAAACACAAAATAATGTAGACTGCCTCAACATCGATCAGAGAAGATCTTCAGGTATCCCCGTCTGCGCAGATATATTAAAATCCCTGAGACAAGGGGACACTGACAATTAGAAAACAAATAAGTGATTCAAAGTGAAATTCATCGTTTTACCATGCCTTGAAGGGTCAGGTTGACAAGATTTAGAGGTGAGTTGTCAAAAACTTCAAATATTAAAAGAAATAAGCCCAAGTTCTCGAATTGAAATGTAGTAAATTAAATACACCCCTCCAACCCCAGATTTCTATCTCAATAATACTCTCTATCTTGTTTTTCTTTCTTTTGCCTTGAGGCAAATAGAAAGAAACAAAGAAAAACTCAAGGCTGTTGAATTCCCATCGAACATCTTCGTTCACTGCGCGGGAACGAATCGAACTCTCCCGTCTTGTCATTTTTGGTTATGACAAGACGGGATCAGACAGCGATTCGTTCTTCTCCGCGCAGCTTTCTCAGATAATCGTTCGATGTGAATTCAAAGGCCAAAGGCTTTGCAATCTGTTAATGAATGGCATCAGAAACAATGCCGCCAGGAATAATTGCGTCGCATAAATTGAGAACAAACGTTGTCTGATCCCGTCCCGACAAAGAGGAATTTGGCGGGACGGGAGAGTTCGTTTGTTCGCAAAAAAGACGCAATTATTCAGGCATTGATTCTGGAGCAAAGTTTTCTTTCGTCCTTTCTTTACAAAAAGAAAGGACAGTACAAATTGCTTGAAAATATCTTGTAATGATGTACTCCGGAAGAAATGACCACTTTTGTAATTATTTCCCTTGTTTTATTAACTAAAAGTCATTATATTATATATAGTAGTAATACGGATATATCATTACTATCGTCAGTGCGGAATCGAATTTTATGGAAAAAATGTGGGACAGAATAGGGATATTACAGGGACAAAGTGGAGACAAAATGAGGACAAAATAGGGACAGAATGGGGACAGAAAATTGGTCAAAACCCCAAATGCACAACGATTTCAATAGTAATAAAAATAGTGTCCCCATTTTGTCCCGAAAATTTATTTCATGTTGGGGACCCCGATTGGAAACATTGTGAGGATATCTGAACTCAAGGTATTGCGCGTAATTGGTTTAACTTGTCCATCTATCATAAATTTCGTATTTTTAACAACATTTCGCATGAATTCTTTATAATTATAATTTGAGCTTCAATAAATGTTGAGTACTTCGAAATATAAACCCGAGCGCGTATTACTTATTTTAATTCTAAGCGCCGCGGGGATTTTACGATTATGGCAGATGAGTTGGGGATTGCCCGACCTGTATGAAGAAGCCATTCCGTATCGAGCAGCATACGATTTCTGGAACTGGGATGGGAAGGGGATCACACTTAATCCGGACTATTTCACCTATCCGGCATTCACCTTTTATCTGAATTATATCGCTCAAGGATTGACATTTCTTATCGGCTATATATTACGAGTATATCCGGACTTTGCAACGTTTCAACAGATAAACCAGGATAACTATTCTACGTTTGTTGTCATCGGGAGAATCATCACCATCGCTTTCGATATGGGAACGGTTTATGTTGTCTACCTTCTCGGAAAAAGCTTGCTCGATTGGAGAGCCGGCTTAGTGGCGGCTATAATTATCGCGCTCAATCCACTACATATTAAAGAATCCAACCTTGTTAATGTCGATACGCCCTTAACATTTTTCGCTATTCTAACCGCATATTTTATTTACCGTGCATCCGTTACCCCGGAAAAACGATGGTACATCTGGGCGGGCATTTCCATTGGTTTGGCGGCGGCTACAAAATATAACGGCGGATTGCTTGCGTTGTTTCTCCCGCTTGCTCTCATGAGTCAATCATCTACATTACAAGATCTAAAACGCAATCTAAAAAATATCAACCTCTATCTTGCGCTCTGCGTTGCCTTCCTCACCTTTCTTATTTGCAATCCATACATCCTATTAAGATTTGGCGAGTTCAGGGACGCCTTCAGCGGGGCATTTTCGCACATGAAGTATGGCCATTTGGGAATCGATCCGACCGTGAGTTCATGGTGGTACTATTTATTTGATACCCTGCCTCAAAATTTAGGATGGGCGCTCTTTATTATCATCATTGTTTCGATCATTTATTCACTTATCAAAAAGAATAAACCTCTTTTGATGATGTTGATATTTCCTGTTATATATTTTCCCACCTTCGCTTCATGGTCGATGCGGGCGGAACGATATTTATTGCCTATCTTCCCGTTTTTAATTTTGCCGGCTTCGGTTTTCTTAATCTCCCTCTATGCACGTTATTTTGATCACGAGGAGAATCAACCGGCTAAATCGAATTTTGTCCGATGGGGAATAGGAGTTGTAGTATTAGTAATAATGTTTTACCAGCCATTGCAAGAGGTCTTCGCTTATAATAAAAGGTTTACCAAACCCGATACGCGCCTTCTTGCAAAGATGTCGGTTATAGATCATCTTCCCGAAGAAGGGATAATTGCCTCCGGTCCTTACGGGATAAATTTCCCGAGAGCATTTCATGTATTAAATATTCCGTTCGAAACCGTTAGAACCGACGTGTTTGCAGCATTTTACCGGACTGAATGGTACAAGGATTTTGATCTGGTGATCGTCTCGAGTTATGATTACGATCGTTATCGGCAAGAACCGGATCGTTTTAAAAATTATTTGGCGTTTTATGATTCTCTCAAATCGCAATTTAAATTGATTGACACCATCACGCCGTCAGAATACAGCAACGGACCGAAGTTCTGGATTTACAGTCCACCGGTAGATTCTATGGACATCCCAATTGATACATCATTGTTTAAAGCGATGGATGATGTCAACGACCCGGAATTAGCCGGAAAGTTTTTAGATGATTTGGGCATGTTTATTTCCCTAAAAGGTAAATTACAGCGGAGCGAAGAGGTGTTGAATTATGCCGCAGCTTGTGATACAACTTTCGCTGATGTTCGCAAACATCTTGGGGTAGTCGAGATATTGATGGGAAAATATGAGCAGGCAGTTATTAATTTTCGGATGTACGTCAGCCGCGTCAATTCGGATGCGGTCGCCTACGACGCCCTCGGCGACGCCTTATTTAATTTAGAGAAGGTAGATGAAGCTGAAAAAAGTTATTTTGCTGCTTTAACTATTGATCCTAAGTTTGAAAATGCTTATCGGGGACTTGTGCACGTATACACCTATAAAGAGGATAACGTTTCGATGATTAAAATTCTTCAACGATATCTGAATTATCTTCCGCCAACAAGTGAAAATGCTATAATGATTACGAAAAAAATTGAAGAATTAAAACAAAAGGTAAATCATTAATATTATAATTAGCATAGTCAAATAGATCCCCTTGCCGGAAATGCCTCGATAAATTACGGTATTCTGCCTGATAGTTCATCAAATATTTCAACATATTCGTGTTAATAGCTCTATTTGCCTCTCATTCTCGTTTCCATTACCTTAACCTCCGATAAATAAATATTTACGTCACCTAACTTTAGGGTTCACATGAAACATTGTATTGTTATTTGTTTACTGGCGATGGTAATATTTTCACGTTCTCGCGCTCAATTTCCAAGCACAGCGCCAAATCAATTTCAAGGCGGGTTCGGATTAACCTGGATCAACAACGAACCATTTTATGCCTTCCATCTACGGCCCGATCTCAGCTTTGGTAAAATTGGTGTTGGACTCGATCTCAATCTCGAATTCGATTCTCAAGGCAAACTTCGAAAAGAGAATTTCAATGAATTCTCCGATTATATCGCGGTAATCCGTTATGTGAGATATGGTACGGAGAGAGACACTGTTTTCCTGAAGCTGGGTTCACTCGATTGGGTCACGCTCGGCCAGGGAAATATCATTAATGAATATAACAATAGTCCCAGTTTTGATACCCGAAAAACAGGAATGCAATTTAACTTAAACCTGGATAAGTATGGCGTGCAGACGCTCTGGAGTAATTTTGCCCAAGCGGGCGTTGTTGGAGTACGTGGTTTCGTTCATCCGCTCAAATTAACTTCTATCCCTGATATACCGGTCATCAGTAATGTTGAAATCGGAGCCACGTATGCAGCGGATTTTGCCACGGCGGCGAATGCGAGCGCAGTTGCTACCAGTGGCGATGGTCAGAGTTATTCAATAATCGATATGGCAAATTCTTTGACCATTACCGGATTTGATATAGATTTTCCGGTTTTACGTTCCGACCTAACCGGCATCGATCTGTATGCAAATTATACCAAGATCATTACCTATGGCAGCGGACAGGCGATCGGGGGGATGTTTCATTTCGATCTGTCATCATTGGTTACTGCAAGGGCAAGATTGGAGAGACGTTTTAACGGCGATCATTATATCGCAGGATATTTCGATGCGCTCTATGAGATTGAACGCGTTAATATTATCACGGGAGCAACAAAAAGCGGATTACTGGCGAGTATGGTCGATAATTCCAACGGATATTACGGAGATTTATTGATCAGGTTGATTGGAACGTTCGATATCCTGGGAAGTTATCAAAAACTCGATAACGTTTCAAATAGCGGCATCTTTCATGCATATACGAACGTAGCGCCTGAAGGGATGCCAATCGTAGCGCGAGCAGGTTACGATAAAGTAAACATTGTTGATTTCACCGATTTAGTAACAACGGATGATAGATCGTATCTGTATGCGGAAGTTGGATATAAACCGCTGCCTTATTTAATTACTTCGATGTTGTATTCGTGGACATTTACTCCCATAAGAAACGGAAGCGATATCGTCGGTTATGAACCACAAAGAAAAGTTGAACCGCGGGTAACGTTCGTTTACACGTTCGGTGAATGATAATGGACTACGCCCTCCGTGACAGAGTGTGTGAAAACTCCGATTCGTCGTTTCAAAAAGATTCAAAGGTTCGCATTTTGCATCGATATGAGGAGATCGCGACGTCCGCCTCCCGCCATCTTTTATCGGGAGGCGGACTCGCGATGACTTTTCACACACTCTGTGATCCAGGGAACGTTTTAGCGCTATCCTTTAAAAAATTTTAGATCGAAAAGATTTGAAATTCCAGGAGTATCGACAGATAAAAATGGTTCTCCATACTCGACGCCTATTTTTTGTCCGAAATATTTCATACGGGTTTCTAAGAGGTCGAGAAAATACTTTGAACTGAGAAACGTTTGGGGCTCTTTTGAGGACGGATCATAAAATTGAGATTTAAATGCCGCCAAGGCATTCATTCTTGCATCGTGGACGTCGGAGATATCGACAATAAAACTGGGGTGAAATTCATATGTTTGCATATAATGGAAGTAGTGGTGGGGCCGCCACGCTTGCTGTGATTTTCCGGCAAAGATCGTTTCCACTTTTTCCAATCCAGAATAAAACCATGCTTCTTTTGCCAAATAGTGCGCGTGTACATGATCGGGATGGCGTTCATGCCAATGGGGGATTAAAATAATTCTCGGCTTGTATTTCCGGAATAACTGAACAATTTTAAGCTGGTTGACTTTCGTGTTATCAAAATGTCCGTCCCCCAGGTTTAAGTTTTCCCTGATTTTTACGCCCAGGATTTTCGCCGAGGCGGCGGATTCTTCTGCCCTGATTTCTTTTGTGCCGCGAGTTCCCATCTCCCCTTCGGTAAGATCAAGAATTCCAACACGGTAGCCGAGTTTCACCAATTTTGCAATCGTTCCCCCGCAGGCTATTTCAACATCATCGGGATGGGCGCCGATTGCCAGTAAATCCAATTCCATCATTATTTCATTTTCATTAATAACACATCAGCGAACTTGCGAGTATGAATATAGAAAATGATGGAGTGAAAGGCAACGTCATTATTGAATAGAAAATTTATAACTGATGATTGAAAATTAACACCATATGGCAAATGTTGTATTATCATTAGGATAACAACATTTTTGATTCTTACCCAACCATTGGATATATTTGATGTTAATGAAAACCATATTTACCATAACGGAATTAACACGGGGAATTAAAGAAGTACTGGAGGCAGGGTTTTCCAACGTCACAGTTCAAGGGGAGATATCCAATTGTAAACTGCATTCCTCGGGACATTGTTATCTTACACTAAAAGACGAACAAAGTCAATTGTCTGCCGTTATCTGGAGAAGCCGGGTAGCGAGGTTATCATTCACACCGCAGGATGGCATGAAGGTTGTTGCCCGCGGAAATATTACCCTGTATGAAGTTCGGGGCGTCTATCAGCTTGATATTCTTCAATTGCAGCCGCTCGGCGTAGGAGAACTGCAGCTCGCGTTCGAACGATTAAAGGTGAAATTGGCAAAGGAGGGTCTTTTTGATGCCGATCATAAAAAACCATTGCCAGTATATCCCCGGAACATTGGCATCGTAACCTCATCGACCGGCGCCGCGATCAGAGATATTGTTAATATAATTTCCCGCCGGTATCCGGTCGTCAATTTAATTTTATACTCCGTAAAGGTGCAGGGCGTAGGGGCAGCGGAAGAAATAGCCGAGGCGATTAGAACATTTAATGAGGAGTATAAAGTTGATGTCTTGATTGTAGGGAGAGGTGGAGGTTCTTTTGAGGATTTGTGGCCCTTTAATGAGGAAATAGTTGCAAGGGCTATCTACGACTCCCTCATCCCGGTTGTAAGCGCAGTGGGTCATGAAATTGATTTCACCATTGCGGATTTTGTGGCTGATTTACGAGCTCCAACGCCATCTGCAGCCGCCGAGCTGGTTGTTCCGGATAAAGAAGAAATTCTTGAAACTGTGCGCAATTTTTGCTATACTGCTGGACAATTGATATACGATAATCTCAGTACCCAAAAAAGCGCTATCCACTCCTTACTCCAAAGTTACGCGTTTAATAGGCCACTCGATACGTTGCGGCAGCAAACGCAACGGCATGATGAACTTCGACGGGTTTTGACGACTGTTTTAACTCATCGTTATACGATGGATGAACAGAAACTCCACTCGTTACAACAACGGATCGCGTCATTAAGTCCTGATGGAGTACTGAAACGCGGCTATACCATGGTAATGAAGGGAAACCGAATAATCAGCGATAAAGCTGCCCTCGAGGAAAATGATCCCATCACTGTACGGTTTCATGATGGAACTATTCCGGCTACGGTAAATAAAATTAAACCTTGAAATCAGTATGGCGCAGACAAAACAAACTAAGAAAGTTGAAATTGCATCATTTGAGGAATCACTTAAACGATTAGAAGAGATTGTAGAGAAATTAGAGGGGGGAAGCGTTCCTCTTGAAGAGGCTTTGAATCTTTATGAAGAAGGAGTCAAAATCTCCAAAGAATGTATCTCAAAATTGACGCAGGCTGAAATCCGTTTAAAAACTATAATGAAAGATGTGGGAGGAGAGATTTCTATTAGGGAGGAAGATGAAGCTGACGAATGAACGAAGTTATGAATGACTGAATCTACCTATCCATACCTTTCAAGAATAGATTCACCCGCGGACTTGCGTAAACTTTCGATCGTGGAGTTGAAATCCGTCGCGGGCGAAGTACGTGAATTTATTATCGACACAATATCGAAAATAGGCGGTCATCTGGGATCGGGACTCGGTACGGTGGAATTAGCAGTTGCGCTTCATTATGTTTTTAATACCCCTATTGATAAATTAGTCTGGGATGTGGGACATCAAGCATACCCTCATAAAGTCCTGACAGGACGAAGGGATTCGTTTCATACTATCAGGCAGTTTGGAGGGATTAGCGGATTTCTCAAGCGCGAGGAAAGTGAATATGATACATTTGGCGCCGGACATGCCAGTACGGCAATATCGGCCGCTTTGGGAATTGCTGTCGCGCGCGATCTGGGTGGGGAGAAATTCAGAATCATTGCCATTGTCGGCGATGGAGCTATGACCGGCGGACTGAGTTATGAAGCCATGAATAATGCAGGACTATTGAAAAAAAACCTCATCGTTATTCTTAATGACAATAATATGTCCATTTCACCAAACGTATGGGCATTTTCGAATTATTTTACTGAATTAATTGCCAACCCGTCATATAACAAGTTTAAAGCAAACGTTTGGGATCTCACCGGAAAATTTGAAACAGTCGGAGACAGAATTCGGAGAATTACAGCCAGGGTACAGGAAGGGATCAAGGTCGTTATAACACCCGGTATATTATTCGAAGCGCTTGGATTTCGGTACTTTGGACCTGTAAACGGTCACAATATACCACAGCTTGTTAAAATCTTCAACGATGTGAAAGACTTTCAGGGTCCTATTTTAGTCCATGTGAACACGAAAAAAGGGAAGGGGTATGAACCGGCTGAAAAAGATGTGCAGGCGCTGCATGGTGTGACTCCATTTGATAAGGTGACAGGTTTATCTCCTAAAAAAAACGATGGACCTCCTGCGTATACAAAGATTGCAGGAAAAGCAATTGTTGAGCTTGCTCAACGTAATAAAAAAATTGTTGGCGTTTGTGCAGCTATGCCCGATGGAACAGGGCTTGACCAGTTGCAACAAACAATTCCCGATCGATTCTTTGATGTCGGAATTGCTGAACAACATGCGGTGACATTTTCAGCCGGGCTTGCAACGCAGGGTTATATTCCCATTGTTGCGATTTATTCTACATTTTTACAAAGAGCGTTTGATCAAATCATCCACGATACGGCAATTCAGCATCTTCATGTGGTTTATTGCATAGATCGGGGCGGACTTGTTGGCGCGGATGGCCCCACCCACCATGGTGTTCTTGATCTCGCATACTTGCGCTGTATTCAGGAAATGGTGGTCATGGCGCCTAAGGATGAATCAGAATTACGTGATATGCTCTTTACGGCGGTAGAATATGACAAAGGACCTATTGCTTTACGATATCCGAGGGGAAATGGCGTAGGTGTTCCTCTCAAAGAGGGCTTTGATAAATTAGAGATTGGGAAAGGCGAGGTCGTTCGCAAGGGTCAATCGGTTGCAATTCTCGCGATAGGAAATATGGTCTATCCATCAATAAAAGCTGCGGATATTCTTGAAACTGAAGGCGTTGATGCTGAAGTCGTGAACATGAGATTTGTCAAACCGATCGATGCGGATTTGATCAGGCAGTGCTGTACCAGATTTCGTCATATTATAACGGTCGAAGATCATGTTGTCGATGGTGGATTTGGGAGCGCGGTATTAGAATGTATCGCTGCGTCAAATATGTTGGATAAAGTTCAGGTGAAACTTCATGGAGTACCCGGTCATTTTATTCAACAGGGCACACCTGCTGAATTATATGCCCTGCTGAGTCTTGACCCGACCGGAATTGCCAATGTTGTCAGAAATTTTATTAAGGCGACGCCTAAATCACAGTTTGCATCAATCACTGCTTAACAACGGATAGCTTCGTGTATGGAAAAAATTAAAATTGGTATTGTCGGACTTGGGTGGGTTTCCCAGGTATTTCACATTCCACAACTTTTGAAGATTGAAGATGTAGAAATTGTCGGGGTATGCGATAAGAATAAAGAACGTGCGAGGTTTATCGCCGAACGCTTTAATATCAAGAAGTATTATAACGATTACGATCAGTTGTTGAAATCAGATACCGATGTAATTTTTGTCTGTACCAGCACCGACGCACACTGCGCTATCACCAAAGCAGCTCTGGAAGCGGGGAAAGACGTTTTCGTTGAGAAACCGATTGCCCGTCTTCATTCCGAGGCGGAAGAAATGGCAGAATGTGCAAGAGTGAATAAGCGAAAATTGATGGTTGGAATGAATAACCGCTTCCGTCCCGATTCGATGATCTTGAAAAGTTTTATCGATAAAGGAGAATTGGGCAAGGTATTTTACTGCAAATCGGGTTGGTTCAAAAATGTCACTTCGAATAATACATGGCTCACGAAAAAGGATCTTTCCGGCGGCGGAGTTATCCTTGATCTGGGAATCGTGATCATTGATCTCGCATTATGGATGCTTGATTTTCCTAGCGTCGCGAGAGTAACCACCAAAACTTTTCAGCATACGACGAAGAGCGTTGAAGATTCCGCGATTATATTAATTGAATTAAAAGGCGGTACGACGCTTTTTGTTGAAACAAGCTGGTCATTTAAATCGGAAGAAGATTTTTTCTACTGTAATTTTTATGGCACAGAGGGGAGCGCGATGATTAATCCCTTGAGAGTTCATAAACAACTCCATGGGAACCTGGTTAATGTTACGCCGGCGAAGGTAGAATCCTCGCAGAATCTGCATAAGAAAAGTTATGAAAATGAATTGCGGCATTTCATCGGCGCAGTACGGGGACTTCATCCGATCATATCCACGGGGGATGAAGCTGCGAAACGTATGAAAGTAGTGGAAGCAATTTATCATGCGGCAAAAAAAGGAAAAGAGGTAACAATTTAATCCGTTTTTTACTTTCCTAAGAAGTTACGATGTCCAAATCCTTACAAGAGCGTGAAGAAGAGTATATGAGGGAATGTCTTATCCTGGCAAAAAAAGGCGCCGGGTACGTCAGTCCTAATCCTATGGTGGGCGCGATCATTGTGAAAGATGGGAAGATAATAGGAAGAGGATTTCATGCGAGATATGGCGAACCGCATGCCGAAGTAAACGCAATTCGGAACACTAAAGAGAAAGTGAATGATGCTACTCTCTTCATAAATCTTGAACCGTGTAATTTTACGGGAAAAACCCCGCCCTGTACCGATCTGATAATCTCATCAAAAATTAAACGAGTCGTGATTGGAATGACAGATCCTAATCCGGCAGTTTCAGGAAAAGGTATTCGGATTTTAAGAAAAGAAGGAATCAAAGTTGAACTCGGTGTTTTAGAGGATGAATGCAGAAAATTGAATCGGGCATTTACTAAATTCATTACCACGCATCTTCCATATGTTACGTTGAAAATTGCGCAGACTCTTGACGGAAAAATTGCTGATTGCAAAGGTAATTCTCAGTGGATCTCAGATGCAACATCTCGATCATTAACCCATAGATTGAGAGCGGAATATGACGCGGTTCTGGTTGGCGCGGAAACCGTGCGGAAAGATAATCCTTTTCTTACAGTTCGAAATGTAAAAGGACGGAATCCCAAACGAGTAATTATTAATCCCGCATTAGATATTCCGATTGATGCAAATGTATTTTCCGATGTTACTCCCGGTTCAGTTTTTCTATTCGCTGATTCAAAATATGTAACGAAGAAAGAAAGAATAATCAAAATACTCTCGGCAAGAGGTGTAAAAATATTTTTTCTAAATCCGGGATCGGATGGAAAGTTTGCAATCAAGGATATTCTACTTTTATTGGGTAAGAATTTAATCGCATCCGTGCTTGTGGAAGGAGGCGCATCGACACTTGGAAGGTTCATTCAGGAGAAAGCCGCCGACCATCTGATGCTATTTATTGCGCCAAAATTGCTCGGATCAGGTCTCGCATCCGTGCTCATGACCCCGGAACGTCTGCTCGGGAATGAAGTAAATCTCCATAATCTCAGCGCTGCCAATTTAGAAAATGATATTCTCCTGGAAGGATATTTTAAAGGTTAAACTATGTTTACGGGTATTATAGAAGAAATAGGAACCGTGGAGCGAAGGGATCCTGCCGGAACAGGAGTAAGATTGCGGATCCGTGCCCCCAAATCGGCGGGTGAATTGAAAGTGCACGATAGCGTCAATATTAATGGCGCCTGTCACACCGTTGTCTGGCATGAGTCAACGTCATTCGAGGTAGAATCAGTGGAAGAGACGATCAAAAAAACCGCTATAGGAAATCTGATAATCGGAGATCGAGTGAACCTGGAACTTCCGATGAGATTAAATGAACGGCTTGGAGGGCATCTGGTTCTGGGACATGTGGATACTACCGGTAAAATTCTCGGCATTGAAAAACGGGATGGGAGTTGGCTTGTTTTTATTCGTATCCCGGATAATTTCCACAAATACCTGGTTCACGTTGGGTCAATTGGTATTGATGGTGTAAGTTTAACGGTTGCGAAACTTGATGAAAATAAAATTGGAGTTTCAATTATCCCCTACACAATGGAAAACACTATTTTTCAACATTATCGAACCGGTACAGTCGTGAATGTGGAACTTGATATTATTGGAAAATATATTGAACGAATGATACAAAGCGATGGAACAACTACCGATAAAAAACCGTTTATGAATGAAACACAATTACGCGAACTTGGGTATTAAGGGGAACTATGGCTCGTAAGCTCTATTATAAAATCAATCAGGACGGAAGAAATGCGATTGCCGCCGATGAATGGGAAGAAATTATCAAACTGGAACATTGGTATAATTCTGAATTTATGTGGACGGCTGGGAAACTTGCCTTCAAAATGTATGCTGTGTTTCCAAATTTTGATCATCCATTTGTGAATGAAGACGAACTGTGGAATCATATTATCACCCGTCGAAAAGAACTACGGGAAGCAAAACATAGCGAGGATGAGATCATCAAAACACTGGAATATGAAAATCTTATTATTGCAAAGAAGGGAGGATATTTCGATGGGTGTCTCGCAAGCGGTTTTACCCGCGTTGCAGCGAATGAATGGAATGCTTACCTCGTATGCGAATTTCTTCTTCACGCATCCCGTATTTTGAAAAATGCCGCCATTACGGTTATCGACGAAGGAGAATTTATTAAGCCAAAATTCGTGCTCTTACGATCGGGTCGTGTCCTTCTCCAGTTAGTAGACACGTCGAAAACATCATTTTACGAAACTATGATTGCGAACAAGCATGTTTTTTCTGTGGTCGATTCTGCGAAATACGATAAATATCCAACTTTTAAAACAACAATTTCAGATTTTAACGAATTGGACATCAATGAACGCCGTTCTATTGTCAATGATTGGCACTGGCTTGGTTTTGAGAATGATTTCGATCTCAATGGAGATGACATTCAGGGATATGATCTTAATAAAAAAGTTGAAGAATTTACCATACTGAGATACGATAAGATGGAAACAGATTCGGGAGAGGGTATGAGGGATTCACAACAACTATAGACTTCCCGGAGATACAATGAACATTTTCTTGATGTTTATCAAACAAATTGTTATATTAAAAGTTCAAAATTTGATTAATTTAGGAAGATTATGTACACATTTTTAGTTTTAATAGAGCTAATCGTTTCAACTCTTTTAATAGGTATTATTTTAATACAATCTAGTAAAGGAACCGGTTTATCGGGATCACTAGGGGGCAGCGCTATGGGTACGGTATTTGGCGTCAGAAGAACCTCAGATTTGCTCACTAAGGCAACGAGCGGCTTAGCTATAGCGTTTTTATTCATGTGTTTATTCATTAATATTTTCTTCTTAGGCGGTTCATCGGGTAAAACGGAGAGTATTATACAACGAGGAACTCCAACATCGATTCCCGCACCGAGTGTTCCTCGAAGCACTCCGGCAGCTCAGCCTCAACAAAAAGGTAAATAATTTAATTTTTTAACGGGCCTGTTGTAATTTTGCGCCCATGGCTCAATTGGTAGAGCAGCTGACTCTTAATCAGCGGGTTCCAGGTTCGAGTCCTGGTGGGCGCACGCCTTCCCAATTATCTCCTTAAAAGCATTCCCTTATTAATTTTTGTATTGCGATAAAGAGGATTTCTTCGTTTTTCCCCTCATTGTATCCTACAGATTAATAGCATTTGAAACGATAATTAAATAATTTTAATTCGAGAAATTCTCTCGAATGTCCTCTTATCGTCGTAACCTCATAGTACTAAATAACTTACAATATTTTATCGTGGTGATAATGATTAAAAATATCTAATTACACAATTACGATATATTGACACTGAACTCAAAAATTCATATACTTTATGGGTTTATACTTAAAGTTATACATTCAATAAATAATCATTCGGCATATTAAAATAGATAATAATTCATAATATATGTTCCATTATTTTGAGGGGATTTCAATGAGTGCTTTTATAAAAGTCTTATCATTAACCATGGTCATTGCCTTGCTTGTTGGAGCAACGACGATCGATCTTTATGCTGCAACGAGAACGAGCGCTGCAACAGGTAATTGGAGCGCAACAGCGACATGGGGCGGAACAGTACCCGTTGCCGGTGATTCAGTTATTATTGCAGGTGGTTTTACAGTCACCGTGGATATCAACACCGCAGCATGCGCCGGTATGCAGATAGGCAGTCCGAGCGGCGGCGGCGGGGCAGGTACGTTGGCATTTAATAGCGGATCTCAACTTACGGTCACAAGATTAGTGCATCTCGGTAACAGTCCCGTAAGGACGGGAAGTGTTAACATGACAAGTGGAGGAACGCTGATATGTAACGCGATTACAGTGTCAAATTTGGGAACATGGACGCCGGGGACTGGTACGATTCAATTTAATGCAACGAACACTCTCCCTGCTCAGCTAACCACATATAATAATTTAATAATCAATGGCGGCACATCGACCCTTGGCGTTGCCACATCGCTTACGGGTAATTTGACCATCTCATCTGGAACAACATTAGCTGTTAGTGCGTCAAATTTTGCGTTTAACGTAGGGGGTAATTGGTTGAATAATGGCGGAACATTTACAGCGGGGACGGGTACCGTTACGTTTAACGGTACGTCCCAGGATACGATCGGAGGTTCGTCATCAACCGCATTTAACACGCTGGCGATTAGTAATTCAGTTGGTGTGAGACTCAGCGTGTTGATTGTTGAATCTGCTAATTTATCTGTAACAGCCGGAAATTTTGATTTACAAACATTCACCGCTAACCGGGCGACTCCTGGTGGCGGTACTCTTACGGTAGCCGCCGGGGCAACACTAACAATTGGCGGGGCAAGCAACATGCCCACAAATTTCACCACGCACACTTTTAATGCGACATCAACGATTAATTATAATGGCGCAGCTCAAACGATTTCGAGCGAAAATTATGCCGGTAATCTAACATTATCCGGCTCAGGAGTGAAAACACTCCAGGCAGGTACAACGACAATTGGAGGCAGTTTATCGCTCAGTGGAACAGCCGCGGCAACTACCGTTGCAAACTTGGCGATTACAGGCACTCTTACGGTTGGTACAGGTACTACGTTAACAATAGCAGGATTTACGCTAGGTGTTACAGGAGCAACATCGGTAACCGGCACACTTGCGTTTAGCAGTGCAACAGGAACTAAAACTTTTACTGGAGATGTCGTCATTAATAGCGGCGGTGCGTGGACTGAGACGACAGCGCCAGCATTTTCATTCGCCGGAAATTTTCAGAATAACGGGACATTCACTTCAAACACAGGTGTCCATACCTTCACAGGTGCGGCGAAGACTTTTAGCGGCACAAATGCTATCTCGATTCCGAGTGTAACGATCACCGGTACTTACACAAACAATGGTACCTTCACGGTTGGTACTGCACTTGCGGGAGCTGGCGGCTTAACACAAGGAGCTGCCGCAACCGATACTCTCAATTTAGGGGGAACGTCAACGATAACCACACTAACCGCGACCGGTGCAGGCAATACGGTAAATTATAACGGCGCAGGACAAACGGTGCATGGAAATAATTACTATAATCTCACATTAAGCGGCAGCGGTACAAATGTTTTGCAAGCCGCTACAACCACTATAAGCGGAAATCTCACCCTCAGCGGTACAGCCGTTGCAACCACCGTTGCAAACCTGGCTATTACGGGTAATCTCACAGTGGGCACCGGCACAACATTTACCGTTGCGGGATTTAATTTAACTGTTACAGGAACAACGTCTGTAACCGGCACATTGACTCACAGCAGCGCCACCGGAACAAAAACGTACACCGGAAATGTGATTATTAACAGCGGTGGTATATGGAATGATAATGCAGCCGCGGTTGCAATTTCGTTTGCCGGGAATTTACAAAATGACGGCACAATGAATGCCGGCATAGGTGTGCATACCTTCACAGGCGCCGCGAAGACGTTTAGCGGAGCGAATGCTATTTCAATACCAAGTGTCACAATCAGCGGTACCTATACCAACAATGGCACATTAACAGTTACTACAGCGCTTGCGGGAGCAGGCGGTCTCACCCAGGGCGCCTCAGCGTCGTCTATTCTTAATCTTGGTGGCACTTCCGCTATTACCACTTTGACAGCGACCGGGGTAGGCAACACCGTGAATTATACCGGCGCGGCGCAAACGATTAAGGTGACCGCCTATTATAATCTTACATTAAGCGGAAGCGGCGCGGTGACGTTCGGAGCAATTACCACTATTGGTGGTAATTTAACATTAAGCGGGACGGTTACAGCAACAACTGCTGCGAACCTGGCAGTGGCAGGCAATTTATCAATTGCCAGCGGGAACAGTTTAACAATCGCCGGATTCACGTTAGGAGTTACGGGAAGTACTTCAGTATCCGGGACACTCGCGTTTAATAGCGCAACAGGGACGAAAACGTTCACGGGAGATGTCGTGGTAAATAGCGGCGGTGTGTGGACTGAAACTGCAGCTCCGGCGTTTTCATTTGCAGGAAATTTACAGAATGACGGTACATTTACCTCAAATACGGGCGTACATACGTTCACAGGCGCCTCAAAAGCATTTAATGGAGCGAATGCGATATCTATCGCAAACGTGACGATAACGAATCCCGGCGCATATACCAATAACATTACGTTAACAGTCGGCACGGCACTCAGTGGAACCGGCTCCCTTACTCAGGGTGCCGCAGCATCATCCATACTGAATATCGGTGGAACATCCGGTATCACTACTTTGACTGCCAACGGAGTCGGCAATACTGTGAATTATAATGGTGCAGCACAAATAGTAAATGCTACCTCGTATCATCACCTTACATTAAGCGCCTCTGGCACAAAGACGATGACGGGCGTTTCAACGATTAACGGTAATCTTACTATAAGCGGTACAGCAAGTGTAACGGCTGCAACCGGTATGACGGTTGGCGGTGATGTCTCTGTTGGAAGCGGAACAACATTTAACACGGGGTCTCTTTCACATTTATTTGGAGGGAGTTTCTCGAATAGCGGCACATTCACATCAACGGGATCAACGATTACGTTTACTTCCACGGCATCAGGAAAAACGATCAGCGGCACACTTACGGGCGTGGATAAATTTAATAATATCGTTTTCAACGGAATCGGTGGTGGTTGGACATTCAGTTCAAACGCTGATATCGGTGGAACATTTACAATCACGAATGGTACTGTTACGGCGCCATCAGGCACTTTAAATGTTGCCGGTGATTTCAGCAATTCCGGAACATTTACGCATAATAGCGGGACTGTATCGCTTAACGGAAGCGGACTCCAACATCTGGGAGGGAGTATACCCACGACTTTTAATAATTTAACCATGACGAATAGTAGTGGGGCTGCCTTGACTTCAAATGAGACCATAAGCGGCACACTAACATTTACAAACGGTGTGATTGCCACCGGTGCTAATATCCTCACGGCAGGAACCGTGACCGGCGCAGCGACAGGGAAATATGTTAATGGTAATTTGCAAAAGAATTTCCCGGCGGGCGGACCAACTACGAATACATTTGAAATCGGGGATGCCAGTAAGATCGCGGCGGTTTCCATCACGATTAATAACGTAACGACTCCGGGATCGTTGACGGCAAATACCACCGGCAGCGAACATCCGTCGTTATCTGGATCTTCGTTAAATTCAGCTAAAGATGTTAACCGGTACTGGACAGTAACGAATAATGGAATAGCGTTCGATAATTATAGCGCAACGCTGAATTGGGACCCAACCGATGTTGATGGCGGAGCGAATACCGCAAACTTTGTCGTAGCAAAGTACGATAATCCCATTTGGACGCTTCCAACATCTTCGGGACAAACACCGACAAGTATTTCAGCCACGGGATTAACCTCATTCAGTGACTTTGCAGCAGGAGAGTTGCAAACCTATACAATAACTTCTTCCGCAGGTCCGAACGGTTCTATTTCGCCGACTCCAAGTGTTGATGTTGTTAAACATGTCGATCAGGCGTTTACCATTACGCCATCCGCAAATTACCATATTGACAGCATCTTCGTAGATGGCGGGTATGTGGGAAATACATCGCCATATACGTTTACTAATGTGACTGCAACGCACACAATAAACGCCAAATTTGCAATCGATCAATTCACGATCACATCATCTTCTGGATCGAACGGATCGATATCTCCAACACCAAGCCTTAGTGTCAGTTACGGAGACAGCGCGGTATTTACGTTCACGCCTTCTACGGGCTATCATGTGGATAGTGTTTATGTTGACGGAGTACCGCAGGGGACAAAAGGAATCCGTTTACCGCAATCGATTATAAAACATGTGAAATCGTACTCAGGAACAACATATACGTTCTATAATGTGACAACGAGCCATACAATTTACGTAACATTTGCTATCAATACCTTTACTATTACCTCATCAGCGGGAGCAAATGGAAATATATCTCCGACTCCATCTGTTGATGTTAATTATGGCGCTGATCAAGCGTTCACGATGACGCCGGATGCACGGTATCACATCGACAGCATATTTGTCGATGGCGGTTATATCGGAAATACCTCGCCCGACACAATTAAAGACGTAACAACATCTCATACTATCTATGTGACATTTGCGGTGAACGTATTTACTATCACTTCATCTGCCGGACCACACGGAACAATATCACCCTTAGGACCGGTAACTGTGATAGTGGATTCCAACCAAACTTTCACAATAACTCCGAATTATGGCTACATGACAGATAGTATCCTTGTTGATGAGGTTAGTCAACCAGTTGCTCCGACATATACGTTTACCACTGTAACGGCAAATCATACAATTCGGGCTGCGTTTATCTCGGGACCGAATCAGGTCAGTATTGTGCCGACAGGACTCTGGAGTTCCCCATCGACATGGTCAAAAAATCTTGTCCCTTCAAGTTCCGATAGCGTTATAATAGCTCCGGGGACGATAGTAACATTGGACATCGATGGTATTTGCGGTGCGATCAATGTGCAGGGAAAATTGAATTACGGCAACAACGCAGGACGTATATTAATCGTCTCAACCATAGGATCGCTCTCCGGTAGTATGATTATATCAGATTCTGTTGTTTTTGCCGCTCAAGCAAGTCAGAGAATTTTCGTCGGCGGAGATTTCAGCTGTACGGGCGCTCTGGTCAATAACAGCACCGGTTCAACCGGATCGTTCATTATCTTCAATGGCAGCGGAACACAATACCTATCTTCGGGCGCGCAAATCCGCGGAATACAGGTGAATAATAGTGGAGCGGATCTGAACGTAACGTCTCCGCTTACACTACAAGCCGGACTAACACTTACCAATGGTAAAGTAGTTCTCGGAAACAATAATCTCACCCTATTGTCTACTGCCATCATCGGGGGTGGTTCTGCTTCCAGTTATGTCGTAACGAACGGTGCCGGAAAATTAGTCCGGTATGTGACCACCGCAACGGTAGCATTCCCTGTCGGTACGGTGACCGGGTTTAATAACGTAACTCTGGCAACACAAACCAGCGCGGATACATTCGGGGTCAGGATTCTTTCATCGGTAAATCCGCCAAGCAGCAAAGATTCGGCAGCAATTCAACGGACAATCGATCTAAGCCGATCAACTGCCGATAGTGTCGGATTAATCACGATGACCTTCCAGTGGAATGGTTCCGAAGAAGGAACAGCGTTTCTGAGGAATTCAGCGGCGTCGTGGCGGAATAATGGCACGGCATGGGTGGAAGAAGGAACATATCTTACTCCTCCAGTCGGGTCGAATCCTTATGTCGGCACTATATCCAACATCCTGAACACGGGCAGATACACTCTCGGTAATCCAGGTGTGTTGCCTATCACGCTGTCTGAATTTACCGGGATGACTGTTGCGTCCCATACAATAAAAATTGACTGGACGACGGTTACAGAACAAAATACTTATGGGTTCTTTATACAACGCCATGATGAACGCTCAAAGGCGTATACTGACGTAAGCGATTTGATTGCAGGCGCCGGAACATCAGTCAATCAACTCCATCATTATTCATGGACCGATGCTAAAGCGACTGGCGGAGTGTACTATTACCGCCTGCGGACCGTCGACTTGAATGGCGATGTTGAATATTCTTCTGAAATAAAAGTTAATGTCGTACTAGGCGTTAACGGTCAGGAGCCGTTAGTATTTAAATTATCGCAGAACTATCCTAATCCATTCAATCCAACGACGACAATTCGTTACTCGGTTCCAACGAGCGGTTTTGTTAGTCTGAAGATCTATAATATTATCGGACAAGAAGTGGCAACATTAGTCAATAACTTCCAGGAAGCAAATCGTTATTCCGTCGTTTGGAATGCCGGAGATTATTCCAGCGGAGTTTACTTCTACAGGATCGTTGCCGGTGCAAACACGCAAGTAATGCGGATGATATTAGTGAAATAACATCAGTTAAATAATTCTCGATCCCCTCCCTCCGCCGCGTTTTATTGGCGATGGAGGGAGGGAAGAGAATAACACAGCGAGACATCCCACTTTTCAGATTACAATTTAGTTAAATTATGGCGCGTTGACCGAGCTCTGTATTGTACTTTCACATCAAAGAGATCTTATCATACATCCTCGGTAGTTGATAACAAACTTCCGGATTCCAGCATCGCAAAAGATTTTATAATTCTAATTTCTATAATTGTTAATCAATCTATCTTCGGGATCAGCGTTTAATTCATCTGATATCTAAAATATCAGCTAATATGTGATTGTCATATAAAGTAGTCCCTTTCTAATGTAATTTTTTCAACGACCTGATTTCACAAACATTATGTAAAACACCGTGATACAGATCAACTAAATATTCTGCCAAAACAAATCAAAAACCACAATAAATTCATTTTATTAATAATCGCTAATTATTTTATAGCGACGTATTGACACTTTGTTCTAAAATTCGTATCATAGACGAGTTTCGACATGAAAATTTTCCCAGAAAAAAACACAAACATTAACATTTTTAACATATTTTTTAAAAATCATCAATTATCTCACATTTACAGGGGATTACTATGAGAACTTTTATTAGAATTTTTTCATTTGCAATGATTGTAATGTTACTTATCGGAGCAACGACAATCGATATTAACGCGGCAACCAGAACCAGCGCGACGACAGGCAACTGGAGCGTAGCTGCGACCTGGGGCGGCACAGCTCCGGTAGCAGGTGATTCGGTTATCATTGCCGGTGGATTCACGGTTACAGTGGATATTAATACCGCAGCATGCATCGGTATGGAAATAGGCAGTCCAACTACCGGTGGTGGAGCTGGTACGTTAGTATTCAATAGCGGATCTCAACTCACCGTAACGAGATTAGTACATCTCGGTAATAGTGCAGTTAGACTTGGTAGCGTTACCATGACGAGTGGAGGAACGCTTATATGTAACGCTATTACCGTAACAAATTTAGGGACATGGACGCCCGGGACAGGAACTGTCCAATTTAACGCCACGAGTACGATGGATCCAAACTTAACGACGTATAATAATTTAATACTCAATGGTGGCATTTCAACTCTCGGCGTTGCGACTTCTCTTACCGGTAAATTAACTATCTCATCGGGTGCTACTTTAGCGTCTGGAAATTTTGCTCTTAATGTGGCTGGTAATTGGTTGAACAATGGTACGTATACGGCAGGTACGGCTACTGTAACATTTAACGGCGCTGCTCAGGATACCATTGGTGGTTCGTCAACAACCGCTTTTAGCACGTTAACAATAAGTAATTCAGTAGGCGTAAGACTTACAGCGAATATTTCCGAAGCTGCCAATTTATCGGTTACGACAGGGAATTTTGATTTACAATCATTCACGGCAAATAGAACGGCAGGTGGAGGCACGCTTACAGTTGGCGCAGGAGCAACACTGACCATCGGTGGGACGAACACGATACCCTCAAATTTTACCACTCACACATTTAATGCTACATCGACTATCAATTATAGTGGGACAGCTCAATCAGTCTCGAGTGAAAATTACGCCGGAAACCTGACCTTATCAGGTTCAGGCACGAAAACACTCCAGGCAGGTACTACAACAATTGGCGGAGGTTTGACACTCAGTGGCACTGCGACCGCAACTACGGCAGCAAATTTGGCTATCACAGGCGCTCTTACGGTTGGTAGTGGTACCTCGTTAACTATAGCAGGATTTACACTAGGTGTTACAGGAGCAACCTCGGTAACTGGTACATTAGCGTTTAGCAGTGCAACGGGGACGAAAACCTTCACCGGTGATGTCGTCATTAATGGCGGCGGTGCGTGGACTGAGACGGCAGCGCCTGCATTTTCATTCGCCGGAAATTTACAGAATAACGGTACATTCACCTCTAATACCGGAGTGCATACATTTATCGGCGCGGCTAAAACCTTTAGCGGCACAAATGCTATCTCGATTCCGAGTGTAACGATCACCGGTACGTACACAAACAATGGTATATTGACGGTCGCTACGGCTCTTGCGGGAGCGGGCGGCTTAACACAAGGAGCTGCCGCAACCGATACTCTCAACTTAGGTGGGACCTCAACGATAACGTCACTAACCGCGACCGGCGCGGGTAACACCGTAAATTATAACGGCGCCGGACAGACAGTTTTTGGAATAAATTACTATAATCTCACACTGAGCGGCAGCGGTACAAAAGTTTTGCAAGCCGCTACAATCACTATAAGCGGAAATCTCACCCTCAGCGGTACAGCCGTTGCAACCACCGTTGCAAACCTGGCTATTACGGGTAATCTCACAGTGGGCACCGGCACAACATTTACCGTTGCGGGATTTAATATAACTGTTACAGGAACAACGTCTGTAACCGGTACATTGACTCACAGCAGCGCCACCGGAACAAAAACGTACACCGGAAATGTGATTATTAACAGCGGTGGTATATGGAATGATAATGCAGCCGCGGTTGCAATTTCGTTTGCCGGGAATTTACAAAATGACGGCACGATGAACGCAGGCACAGGTGTGCATACATTCACGGGGGCGGCAAAGACGTTTAGCGGTGCAAGCGCCATTTCGATACCGAGCGTCACGATCAGCGGTACCTATACCAACGATGGCACATTAACAGTTAATACAGCGCTTGCGGGAGCAGGCGGTCTTACCCAGGGCGCCTCAGCGTCGTCTATTCTTAATCTGGGTGGTTCATTTGCAATTACATCTTTGACTGCAACTGGAGCCGGGAACACCGTGAATTATACAGGTGCCGCGCAAACGATTCGAGTAATTTCTTATTATAATCTAACTTTAAGCGGAAGCGGCTCTGTGACTATCGGAGCTATTACCACCGCGAGTGGTAATTTAACATTAAGCGGAACTGTTACAACTACAACAGCAGCGAATTTGGCAGTGTCGGGCAATTTATCGATTGCCAGCGGGAACAGTTTAACAATCGCCGGGTTTACGTTGGGAGTTACGGGTAGCACATCAGTATCCGGTACCCTCGCGTTTAGTAGCGCAACAGGGACGAAAACCTTCACTGGAGATGTTGTGGTGAATAGCGGCGGCGCTTGGACTGAAACCGCAGCGCCAGCATTTTCGTTCGCTGGAAATTTGCAGAATGACGGGACGTTGACTTCAAATACCGGTCTGCATACATTTACAGGTGCATCGAAAGCATTCAATGGATCAAGGGCAATTTCTATTGCCTCAGTTTCCATTTCCGGTAGTTATACAAATAATGACACATTAACCATTGGTACGTCTCTAGCTGGAGCCGGATCGCTCACTCAAGGTTCCTTTGTTGTTCTAAACCTTGGTGGAACTGTTACCATAACGACGATGTCGGCATTTGGCACGATCAATATGGTAAATTATACCGGCGCGGTTCAAACGGTTTTCCCCATTACCTACTATAACCTGACACTCGCTGGAAGTGGAAGAAAAACCATGACAAGTGTAACCACAATTAGAAATACGTTCACAATGAGCGGCACGGATTCAGCTACAGCTGCTTCGAGTCTCGATATTGGCGGTGATATCACAATTGGCGTCGGTACCACATTTAACGCCAGTGGACTTTCCCACACGTTCGGCGGTAGTTTCAACAATAATGGCACATTTACTTCAACCGGTAGTACAATCACGTTTTATCATAATAACGGTGGCACTGCGATCGGCGGCTTGCTAACCGGTGCGAACAAATTTAATAACCTCACTTTTAACGACGTTGTTTCATGGACACTTCCCGCCAATGTTGATGTCGGTGGTGCTTTTACTATCACCAACGGTACCATTACTGCACCATCAGGAACGTTAAATGTTGCTGGAAATTTCAGCAATTCTGGAACTTTTACACACAACAGCGGCACGGTTTCGCTCAACGGAAGCAGTCTCCAGAATATGGGGGGAAGCGTTCCGACAATGTTTAATAACTTGACTCTCGCGAATGCGGCGGGACTTAATTTAACCTCGAATGAAACTGTTAGCGGAACATTAGCATTTACCAATGGCGTAATCGCAACAGGTGCTAATATTCTCACTGCTGGAACGGTAACAGGAGCTGGGACCGGAAAGTATGTAAACGGCAATCTCCTGAAGAATTATCCAGCTGGCGGACCGACGGCAAAATCGTTTGAGATAGGAGACGCGAGTAGGTACACCCCGGTCTCCATCACCATTAATAATGTGACAACGCCAGGGTCTTTGACGGCAAATACAACCGGCAGCGAACATCCCTCGGTATCGGGTTCAGCATTAAATTCGAGTAAAGACGTAAACAGATACTGGACTGTTACAAACAACGGTATAGTATTCGATAATTACAGTGCAACCCTGAATTGGAATGCGGCTGATGTCGATGCGGGAGCAAATACTGCAAACTTTGCTGTGGCAAAATATGATAATCCAACATGGACGCTTCCTACATCGTCCGGACAAACAGCGACGAGTATCTCCGCGTCAGGGATGACGACATTCAGCGATTTTGCAGCAGGCGAGTTGCTAACCTATACCATTACATCTTCGGCAAGTGCGAACGGTTCAATATCGCCAACACCGAGTGTAATCGTTAATAAACATGCGGATCAGGCATTCACCATTACTCCTAATGCACACTACCATATAGATAGTATTTTTGTAGATGGCGGATATGTTGGCAATACTTCTCCGTACACAATTACCAATGTGACCGCAACCCATACGATCAATGCGACATTTGCGATTGACAAATTTACAATCACCTCGTCGGCGGGACCGAACGGGTCGATATCTCCGACGCCAACCGTACAGGTGGCGTATGGAACCGACCAGGCATTCACCATTACGCCATCTGCAAATTATCACATTGATAGTATTTTCGTCGATGGCGGGTATGTCGGGAATATCTCACCGTATACCATTACCAATGTAACAGCTACTCATACGATTCATGCTACTTTTGCCATTGACAAATTTACCATCACATCGTCGGCAGGTCCTAATGGAAGCATATCACCTACTCCGACTGTCGATGTAAATTATGGATCCGATCAGGCATTCACGATTACCCCATCCGCAAATTATCGTATAGATAGTATCTTTGTCGATGGAGGGTACGTTGGCAATACCTCGCCGTATACGATTACGAATGTAACGGCAACCCATACAATTCATGCGACATTTGCGATCGATCAATTTGCGATTACCTCGTCGTCGGGTCCGAATGGATCAATATCTCCGACGCCAAGCGCGAATGTAAGTTATGGAGACAGTGCAGTCTTTACATTCACTCCAGCCACGGGATATCATGTGGATAGTGTATATGTTGACGATATTCCGCAGGGAACCAAAGGAATCCGTCTACCGCAGTCCGTGATCAAACGCGCTGCAGTGTACTCCGGAACAACGTATACGTTCTATAATGTAACGACGACTCATACGATCCGTGTAACCTTTGCCATTAACACCTATACGATTACATCATCAGCGGGAGC
>JBIOHP010000038.1:0-28867 GCA_044449065.1 Bacteroidota bacterium | reverse complement strand
CTACTATAGTAACAAGTTATCAATTTTTATAATATATTAATCCTATGGCTAAGTTTATTTATCATCATATGAGATATATCTCCCTTATATTTTTGGTTTTCGCCCTACTTCTCCCTTGTCGCCCTGCGGATAAAACTTCAATAAATCAATCGGTGAGCTTTAAAATACAAAGCAAGGAAAAAACCGTTAAGGCGGGGTCTACTGCAAGCATTCTGATTTCCCTGAATCCTAAGAAGGGTATTCACATCAATCTTCAAACACCGACATCGATTAAATTTGACAGCTCGGAGATCGTGAAAGCTGCCGGTGATCTGGTCTTACCCAAAAATGCAAACGACAATTATTTGGATATCTCAAAGAACATTGTTCAAAAAATAGCGATATCAAAGAACGCCAAACCCGGAACGACGACAATCAAAGGAAATTTTACTTATTTTTATTGTTCGGATGAAGAGGGATGGTGCAGTAAATTCAAACAACCTTTTGAAGTGGTACTTACCATTGCAAAATAGCGGATAATGTCGACGGTCTACTTCATTTCCGACGCACATCTGGGACTTGGCGACAAAACTCAGGACAAGGAGAAGGAGCGGAGATTGATCGACTTCTTCGACGCCATCATGCGGGATGCAAATCAATTATTCATTCTCGGCGATCTTTTCGACGCGTGGATCGAATATCGGACGGTGATCCCGAAAGGTCACCATCGGTTACTGACGAAATTGGAAGATCTGACACTTCATGGAATTTCAGTCCACTACCTTGCCGGCAATCATGATTTTTGGATGAGAGATTTTTTTCAGAAAGAATTAGGGATTAAAACCTACTTAGAACCCATTGAAACTAAAATTGACGAGAAACGGTTTTATCTCCATCATGGTGATGGATTCGCGAATAACGACGGGGGGTACCGCCTGTTGAAAAAAGTGCTCCGTAATCCTGCTGCAATCTGGCTCTACACATGGATCCATCCGGATATTGGATATGGCATTGCCCGTTCAACTTCACAAAAAAGCCGCACCCATACATCTGTGAAAGATTATGGCGAAGATGATGGAATGGTAAAATCGGCGTCTAAAATTATTCAGTCGGGCATCGATATTGTTATTATGGGACACCGACACCGTCCGCTATATCAGAAAATCGATAATGGCATCTATGTTAATTTGGGCGATTGGATGGAATTCAATACCTATGCCATTTTCAGTAACGGGAATATCGAACTAAAAACGTGGAAATCATAGTATCGCATGGTAAAGAATAATTCAAACACCCGACGCAACGTACTATATGTCAGTTCTTTTGTCGCCATCGGATTGATTGTAGTGTTTTGGTTTTATCTCGTCTCAGGGCTTCCCTCCCTTGAACAACTTGAAAATCCGAAACCGGAGCTCGCGACGAAAATCTACTCCGTCGACGGCCAAATTTTGGATTACCTTTTCATAAAAAACCGCACTCAGGTTTCGCTCTCAGACGTACCACCTGACCTCGTTAACGCATTACTCGCAACGGAAGATATAGATTTTTACAACCATTGGGGAGTTGATCTACCACGCTTCATGCGTGCGATGGTAAAAAATGCGTTATCGCTCCGGCTCCGCGAGGGCGCCAGCACCATTACGCAGCAGCTTTCGAGGAACCTCTATGAACTCAAGGGTTCCCATGAATCGGTGTTCGGAAAATTTACACGAAAAATACGCGAATTCATCACTGCCGTTCAAATCGAAAAAAATTATACTAAAACCGAAATCCTGGAAATGTATCTCAGCGTATCATTCTTCGGGAGAAGCGCCTACGGAATAACTTCGGCGTCGCAAATATATTTTGGAAAATCTGCGTCAAAACTTACACTTGCCGAAGACGCCCTGCTGATCGGCATGCTTAAGGGTCCGGGAACGTATGATCCTGTTCGACACCATGAACGCGCCCTGGGGAGAAGAAATATCGTCCTCAACCAAATGCAAAAATACGGTTTCATCACGGAAGCGCAGGCAATAAAAGCGAAGGCTGAGCCGATTAAACTCCGGACTACTGAAGAGATGGCGAGCGCCGGAATTGCTCCCCATTTTGTTGAGTGGATTCGGCAACAGCTCCTTGTAAAAGCCGAGAAGTATGGTTTTGATATTTATCGCGATGGACTTTCCGTCTATACGACCCTCGATAGCCGTATGCAGCGGTATGCAAACAAAGCCGTTGACGAACATATCTCCGAGTATCAAACAAATTTCGATAAAGCATGGAAATGGTCTTCCCATGGTCCGGAACTCACCCAGTCAATTAATCTTGCCATCCGAACATCCGATGCTTATCGCGATGCGGAAGGCGCCAAAAAACGCGACAGTATCTACCACGCCCTTAGCAAGAATAAGCGATTTATCGACTCCATTAAACAGGTTGCTACACGAATAGAATGCGGATTTGTGGCTATCGATCACCGTAATGGAAATATCGTCGCGATGGTTGGCGGGACCAACAATAAAAATTTTAGATATGGTTTGAACCACGTTACACAGATAAAACGGCAGCCCGGTTCTGCATTCAAACCGTTTGTTTACACGGCAGCCATTGATAACGGTTATCCTCCCTGTTTTGAATTACTCAATCAACCGGTCACTGTGGTAATGGCTGATGGTAAGCGTTGGACTCCCTCCAACTTTGACCATTCAACCGGAGGAAAGATGACTCTTCGCGAAGCGTTAAAGTGGTCAATCAATTTGATTGCAGTCCGGGCAGTGATGGAAATCGCACCCATCCAGCAAGTGATTTCGTATGCGCATAAAATGGGGATTAAATCAACCCTACCGCCGTATGAATCGATAGCGATCGGCACGGGCGAGGTGCAGCCCCTCGAGATAACAGCCGCTTATGGCTGTTTCGGAAATGAAGGAGTATATGTCGATCCGATATCTATACTCCGGATTGAAGATAAAGACGGAAATGTTATTGAAGATAACCAGCCGAGCAAACATGAAGTGCTGAGCGCAGAAACTGCGTATCTCATGACGAGTATGTTGAAAGGCAATGTGGATGGCGGCACCGGAGCGAGGGTGCGAAATTATTTTCATCTCCCCGCCGCCGGAAAAACCGGCACAACGCAGGAATACGCCGACGCATGGTTTATCGGATTCACACCCCATCTGACGGCAGGCGTCTGGGTTGGATTCGATAATAAACAGGTCCATTTTACGACACTGGACGGGCAGGGCGGGCACGCGGCAGCTCCTATTTGGGGAATTTTTATGCAGCAGGTTTATGACGACGCGTCAATCTCCCTGCCGATAAGCGATTTCAAACAACCGGAAGGGGTTGAAACCGATACGATCTGTTCTGAATCGAAAAAATTGGCGACGGAATTTTGTCCGGAACGGGAAGTGGAAGTTTTTAATAAGAAATTTGTTCCGGGTAAATGCGATATTCACACCACCTGGCGGTGGAAAGAGGATCAAGAAAGAAAATCGAAGATTAGCTTTTAATATCTCCGGTACAGCTTAACGACCTGCCCTAATCCGCTAATTCTTCTGCAAATATCTCGGATTCATCGAACATATCAGAATCCGATTCGGAACTAAGTTTTTTTATCAAGACATAGATTGGAATCGCAGCAATAACCGCAAATCCAAGCCATTTTATAATAGTTTTGAGTTCATCCGACTCAGCCATAAAGACCTACCTTGTGCATGAAAATAGTTAACCCTTTGTAAATATAACAATTTTTTGAGAGATTTTAAAGTGATGGTCGTCACAACGTGACCAATTCACAGATGGATAAATCGCTCAGAATTTGCTTCTCGATTTTTTTTCTTGCTGGGGATATGACCGATTCTTTTATCTCCCTTCCGAACCAATTCGCATAATGAAAGAACGTCTGATTCAAAACCTGTTCCGCTTTCGGGAATAATCTGCCAATTGGTTTTACCTTTTCCTAAAATTTTAATCGAACGTATCGAGGGCATTAATTTGCTCAATTCCCGGTGATATGCTTCTGAAGTCGCAAACCATACCCCGTTATCCGAAGGATGCTCCTTTTTCTTCCGAAGCATCAACACAATTATTTCTCCAATGTATACGGCAAAACAACCGAACATCGGTTTAATCCGAAATTCTTTCGGATAAAGATTTTCCAAAACGAAAGAATAGGGTATGATGGGTTTTGATATCAAGTGGGAGCGTTTTGAATCAATCATGCAAATCGGTTTTGATTTAAAGTTATTTTATTAGAAATAATGATTGAATATAAAATTATAACTGTTGCTGGGCAAGAAATATATTTGGGGAAACCCCCGGATCATAAACGTGAGAACCTGCACTGCTATCCGGATTCCATTTCAACGTTCCAGGAAATACGAATCGAGAGCAAAAAACCATATCATGAATACCAATCCAAAGAGGAGTATAGCCGGCAATCCGAGTGTAACGACAGCTCCACAGTTATGCGTTGACTGGAAGATGGTTTGAATAAATTTATCGAACCCGTCCCCATATTTATTCAGAACGATGAAAGCAGAGACAACCGCCGCAATCAACGAGCTCACCAGCAATGCGATGAGTTCAACCAGCGAAAGATCTTTCTCCCGGCGGGTATATTGCGATTTCAACCAGATAAATTGAAAATTGGGCATAGGAGAACCATTTTGTATAGTCGTTAATGCTATATCTCCCATTACGCCGGTAATTTGAATTGCCTGTTCACACACAGAACATTGAGCGGCATGAATGCCGAGCTCGCCTGCCAGGGTTTTCATTTTCACAGCCGATATAACTTCAGCTTCATGTTCACACGTCGTCAGTTCCATACCTACTTCTCCGGATGATATTCGCATTTTTCAAGAATAGCAATAAATCGTTGTTTCGCCCGGAAGAGTAATACACGAATACTCTTCCCGCTTAAATTCAATATTTCTGCAATTTCTTTATGTTTGTACTCGTCAACATACGCAAGCCACAACAATGATCGCTGTTGTGGTGTAAGTTGTTCGAACGCTTCTCCGATATCATGAGTAATTATATAATCATCCTGATGGTTCATGGAATTTCGTTTATCCAGAACATCAGTCAGTTCTTTCAATCTCTTATTTCGGCGCCAATGATCATATACTATATTAGTTGCTACGCGATAGAGATATGCCTTCCACTTCGATGAATGCAATTCCCTTCCGCTCGAATTATAAAATCGAATGTAGGCGTCCTGCGCAAAATCGCTTGCTAAAGATTCATCTCCTGTCATTCTTCGGATATACGCCCACAGTTCCTTTTGAGTCGCATCGTAAAATTGACGGAAAGTTGATTCATCCATTATTGAAATACAGGATAAGCGATAAATAACCGAAATACCATATTCGCATGGACTCTATCTTTTATCGGATTTTTTATCGAATAAATTCCATTTTACACCCAGGGTGTATGCTATAAACGAAGCAACGAGTGAACCGATTCCCAATGCAATCGCCATATAGGCATCAAAATAATACGATTTCATATTATACACGTAATGAATGTCTGTTTCGCCCCGGAGAGAATTTGCGTTGATATAGAATCCAATACCAATAAAGATCAACAAGACGCCAATCGTCGCCAATACAATAACCCGGTTGAGTGGGTTGACGCCATTTGGTTGTGGAAAATCCATAATATTTTTCGCCTGATCGGTCTTTAGGAAGTCAATAAATGCTTCCGAGCTCGAAAATTTATCGATCATTTTATTGAAAACGTCTTGTTTTTGAAACCTCGTCTTCAAAATAAGCTGATTTCTTTTAAAAATTAACCAGAGCAGCCATCCAGTTAGTAAAAATGCTCCGAAGACGACAAGAATCATTAGTGCGCCATAAGTGGATTCTTCCATGCAATTCTCCTTCTCTTAAAGTATAAACATAAATATCTAAATTTATCTATAAAACGAATGACAGGTGGGAATGGTTAACAAACGGAAACACCTCCAAAGTGTAGTATTGCCGTAATAACAAAAAAGCCGTTCCCGATATTATAACCGGGAACGGCTTTGAGATTTATGGATATGACCGGATCTTACTTCAAGAGAAGCATTTTCTTCGTATTCGTAAAGCTACCCGCCTGAAGGCGATAAAAATACACTCCACTCGACAATTTGGATGCGTCGAAATGAAGCGATTGAACACCCGCATCCATCGGTTGAGAATTGAGAAGCGTTGCCACTTCCTGTCCCAGCACGTTATACAGCTTTAACGTGACCGGAGAAGCCGAAGGTAAATCAAACCGAATCTCAGTCGATGGATTGAAAGGATTTGGATAGTTTTGATAAAGGGCAAATGCCTTCGGCACGTTGTGAGATTCAACCTTCAAATATAACTTCGTTGAGCTCGAAACGACTAAATCCGTGGAACCATTTCCAGAAAGTGCTCCTTTACCAAGTATCACACCTTTTACATCGGTGAGACGGTAGATATTTCGGGCGTCGGTAACCGTCCATTCAAAATGCAGCGTCTTAGAGTTTGACTGAACTTGAATGGGATACTCAGTCTGTTTGTCGGACGGAATAATAACGAACCGGTCAGATGAGAACCGTGCGTCGAATATTCCGCTTGGGGGAACAGGCGGTAATTCATATTTTTCGAGGTTCTGTGTTCCGGTGGAACTGCCGAAATACAGTGTCTGGGTATTACTGGATGCATCCGTAACCTTAAGCGTGTTCAACCTCGTCAAGAGATCATCATGAACTGCCGCTGATTTGGGCGCTGATCCTGCAGCATTCATGGTGATTGATCCATCTGAAGTAACTTTTACCCAATATCCCATGCCGGGAACGAGAGAAACAGCATTCTTATATCCATGAGAATAACCAAAATAAGGCGAATGTATCATACCGGATGGATTCGTCGTTATGGTCGTAATATCAACCGGCGCTGATAATGAACCGATTAAATTCCATCCCGCTTTAACATTGATCGTCTGGCTCGTGCGTTGACTACCTGCAGGATTTAATCCCTGGGCGCTAAAGAATTTCAACCAATATCCCTGACCATAATTAAATTGCAACACACCGGCGTACCCGGTAGATGGATCATACTGGTATGCAGCTGATATCGCGGTTGGGAATATCGCAGCCACATTGGTAGTATTGCCTTGCACGGGATCCGAAACCAGATTCCATCCCTGTTGAACATTCATCAAGCCGGGGAGAATCGGACCACCGGAATTCGTTAGTACCGCATTAAGTGTGGTAGTGGTGGGCGTATTATTGGAATAAACAATCCCCGCTAAAACACTTGTAGTCGTTTTGCCGGGCGCCTGGAAGTAGACATTAAAGTTACCCGTGCCCAGACCGGCAATATTGTAGCTTCCATCTGTGCCCGTAATCCCGCTCAATAAGGGAGTGTTTGAGCCCACAGAAGTAATAGTCACAATCACGCCAGCAAGTGGGGAGAGCGAATTGGTCTGTCTGCCGCTCGATCCGTGGGAGGTATCAGAATCAACATCACCCGAGAGATCGTTAAGTCCATCGACAGAATCGCGTTGCGCATAAATATTGATGCCGCCCGTTGAATCATTGTTGGAGGCAACGGCAAGAGCGCTGTCGTGAAATACCGTTCCACCGGCACTGTTATAGAAGGTTGGTATAAATTCTCCCCTCGGAACAGCAAGCACCACATAATATCCGGGAGGAAGACCGCGAAGCGAGTAATTGCCGGTTGAATCGGCGTGGACGGAGGTTGAAAATCCTGTGAACCCGGAATCAGGAGCTGTTCGCTGGAACCCTATCACGAGCGATCGCAGGCGAGAACTATCCGCAGCGCTAAAAATAGTGCCGGTGATAATGCCATGTCCCGTTCCAATGGGTTTTAAATTAAAATTGATATTTCCAGTATCGCCTTGAAGCGCAATTGACGTCGCCTCAAGAGGAGACGACTTGTGATCCCAGAATTGCGGCAAATAACCATCGTCAAACGCTCCGACGATATAATTACCGGCAGGTACTTTGAGGGAATAGTTTCCATTCTGATCGGTGGAGCCGGTCTGGACTGCGTCATGATCGCGTTGATGGTCGCCGTCATCGAACTGGTTATTATCATGGCCTGGTGGAGAGACAAAAAATACCATCACTTTCGCTCCGCCAAGATGCGTCCCCCCTGTGTCGGATACAACACCGGAGATGGTGAAAAGCGGACCGGTTGAATCTGCCGGCAGAAGTGTAAAGTTTGCAACTACCGAACCTCCGGGTGGAACAGTTACCTGAGTTGCGCTGGCGATGTTGGTTGCGCCACTATACCATTGCGGGGCAAAACCTCCGCTATCGGATCGTGCGCGGATGTAATACATTGACGGATTGACAGCCGGAAAACTGTAATGACCGGTCGAATCAGTCATGGTTCTCATTCCAAAATCTTCCTGTCCAACATCAAATAACTTAATAGTCACGCCGCCTATCCCGTGGCTTGATTGATCCTGAACGGTGCCCGATATACTACCCGGGTTGCCTGAAAATACCAGGATGTTAAAATGCTGCTCCGCTTCGCCTTCCACTGTATCACAAATTCTTGCGTTCAATTGGACTTCAAATATTCCCGCTTGATCGGGAGTCCAGGTAAGAGTGCCCGTGGAATCCTGGGTCATCGTATGCGGACCTTCGAACGAGAAACAGACGTGCAGGTTTGGCGGAGTTGTTTGTACTACGGGGTGGTACTGATATAATTGACCAACCTGGACGCTCTCCGGCGGCGTAGACGTAAATTGCAGCGCGCCGGGGTTTCCACCATGACCATCATGTTGATGCGGAAGAAGAATGATATTTGAGAAACGGCTTTCTGTAGGTCCCGTCTGATAGACCGCAGTTACAGCATATAACGTGGGCGAATGAACATTAAAGGATTTATCGCTATCGTTCGTTTGTGTTACGGAATCGAAGGCGGATAATATTGTTTCGGGCAAAACTGCCCGGTACACTTTATAATAGAGTATAGAGTCATGCGATTCCGGAGGCTGCCATTGAAGCATCGCCAGTGTGCTGTCAGAAACTTCTCCTTCAAGTTCTGCGGGAGGACTCGGAGGACGCGGCGTTGTATGTACTGTAAGAGTTTCGGAGGGCGAGCTTTCCGTAGTATCTATCTCGGTAACATAATATTGATACGCCTGGCTAGGCGTCACATTTGAATCTTGAAACATTGCTATCGTCGGCGTGCCGATTACAGAAAATGCACTCTCACTCGGTCCCTCTCTGTAAACTTTATATGAGCTGGGATTAGAATTGTGCTGGTGGCGCCAGAATAAAAATACACGTCCCGCAAAGTATCCACCCTGCAACTCTCTCGGTTGTGCCTGAACTATCGTTAGCAATGCCGCCAAAAGCAACAACACCACAATTACACTCCCTATCTTAAAGTAATTTGCCATACGTATATCTCCTATATATGAATCGGATCATTTTATACTATTAGGTACCATTATAAATTTAGAGTATTCAAGTTAAAAATCAAGGGATTAATCGATATGATGAAAATTTAATATTCATAACAATTTCTTAACATAAATATGATATGCATAAACCATCGGTGAGAGGGACTCGTTCTCTCAATTTTGAGAATAGTGATGTTGGACACATTCTGTAACAATTTAATTTTCAAAACAAATAGCAATCTAAATTTTTTAATGCATCGTTAAGGATTAAATTGATCGTTAATTTTAACACGAGATTTGAGAGATGCGTTCCCACCTTGAACAGATGCTATGAAAATTCTAAATTGTGATTCCGGCGAGCTCGGAATCTTCACAAATTGACGTGACCGGGGAAATTACGCCTCTGAACGAATAAATCGGCAGTCCCACGGCGCGATAAGGTGAAGCTGTCTATAACTTCTTTTTACAAACTCTGCGAGCTATGGCAGGAAATTACTTCTTAGCTACGGGACAGGTAATACGGTGGATGCAACCCGGACAAGAAACCGGAACTGAAGGTACTTTAGTGAAACAACGAGGACATTTTTCGACGAAGGGCGAAGGGACCTGGAACGAACAATTTGGACATACACGCGTTTCGGAGAGGAGTTTTTCTTCTAATGAAAGACGAGATGTTTCAGTTGCCGACATTTCTCTACATCACTAAATGAGAAACGAAACCACCGACAGCAAAACCCGCCACCCATGTTCCAACCCAGATAATCATTCCTTCTTTGACTCCGCGCTCTTTCATCATAACCATTAAGGAAGCAATACACGGAACAAAGAGAGTAATGGTGACGAGAGCAACGGTAATCTGCATCGGCGTCAATGAGAGCTGGTACAAACCGGCGGCGCCAAAATCACGCCGGACAATACCCATGACAAATGCCGTTGCAGCTTGCGGGGGAAGTTGAAGCCAGTGTGTGGTTAACGGGACAAGCAGGTTCGTTACATATTGCAGCGCACCGGTCATTTGCGCAACGCCAACCCCAAGGGCACCGATAAAAAACCACAATGACGCCTCCATCATGAAGTGAGTAGTCCGGTACAGTGTTTTTCGCAAAACGTTCCTCGCACGGGGCAAACGCATAGTAGGCAAATCAAGGAGCAACGGTTCTGATCTTCCGCCGATCAGATTATTCAATATGGTGCCGATTGCGATGAGGACAGCCAGTATCACGCTGATATATATCAACATAGGTCCGAATCCCGCGCCGGCAAGCAACGCAGCGATGACAGCGAGCTGGGCGGAACAGGGAATGGCAAATTGAAGAATCGTCGTCGCTATCGTTTTTTCGCGTTCTGTTCCTAACATCCTCGTGGTAATGGTCGCCGATGTTACACATCCGAAACCGAGGATCAACGGTATTACCGCCTTCCCATTCAATCCTAAACCTGATAAACTTTTATCGACCATCGTAGCAAGCCGGGGAAGATAACCGCTGTCTTCCATCAACGATAACGTGATATAAAATGCGATCACGAGCGGCAGCAATAAAAAAATGAGATAGGTTGTTGTCATGGTGATGACGCCGAACTCGCCCAGAAGCAGCGTATAGAGCCAGGTCGATTCCGGGATAAATGATCCGATGGTATGCCTCAGCCAGGGTTCCCAAATTGTTTTACCAAGTATACCCTCGGTATAACCGACTAGTTCTTGCGCAACAAATTTTCCAACAAACAAATACATCATGTATAACGCCAGCAGGAGAATTGGAACACCGGTAATGGGCCGAATGCACCACCGTCCAAGGTATTCAGATAGTTGCCGTTTCCCTGAAACATCAATCACAACGTTATCGATTATATAATTGACGCGGTTTCGGCGGTCGATGTATATTTTATCCCTTTGCATCCCCCTGGCAACACCGTGTCGTTCAGCGATGATATGATCTCCCTCCGCGATCAAAAGAGCTTCCGCCTGCGATCCCACCCTATTGAGCAGGTAGTGCAGCATTGAATGAAGTTCTTCCCGCTGGGTTCCCTGACGGGCAAGTTCCACCGCCCCGGATAGTTTCTCGAACCCTTTTCCATCGGCTGCAGTGAAGGGTATTATTTGAACACCCATGAATTTGCCCAGCATCTCAAAATCTATCTTTACATGATTTTTCGCCACTTCATCCATGAAGTTTAAGAGAACGACAACTTTCTTTCCAGTATCGATAACCTGCTGGGTAAGAAAAAGATCGCGCTCAAGGTGCATTGAATCAACCACATTAATAATGATATCCGCCCCCAGAATGATATCGCGCGCTACGCACTCTTCTTCATTGAACGACGAGATGCCGTATATTCCCGGCGTGTCATAGAGATCATATTTTTCAAATTCGCCTTTGATTAATTCGACTGTTGTGCCCGGAAAGTTGGAAACCTCGACGTGCATGCCGCTTAATCGATTGAAGATGAGCGATTTCCCGACATTAGGATTGCCGACGAGGACGATTTTTAACCGCCCTCTCTTCTCATTCTGCAGCGGCAGGTTGAGATGCTTGTGTTTATCTTCGTGATCAAACTCGGGTTTCATTGTCTGCTTATCTCTTGTTACTCGTTGACGCCAAGGAGACACACAATAATCTGCTTAGCCAATAAATGACCTATGGCAATTTGCTGGCGTTTCTTTTGAATAACGATCGTACCTCCCGGTAATCGCTCAATACATTTCACTTTTGATCCGGGGGTAATGCCCAGCCGAATAAATCTAGCGCCGATGATATCCATGGGGAGCGACGTAATTTTCACCCATGAACCCGGGGTTATGCCAAATAATGGTACCAATCTATCGTGTTTTGGATTTGTCATTAGAAACTTTCCTTCGGAATTCAATCACATGTACCATTCTACGTACAACGATTATGCCATAAAATCTCTAAATTTATAATTTAGAATTAATCTAAATAACGTAATAATCAAAGGAGATTGGATGTACTAGATATCAGTATTGATAATCCTTATAATGTGATTTTCAAACTTGAAAATCACATTGGTTATTTATTAATCAATCTGACTATCAAGGCAGGTGATCAAGAGCGCAAGATATATCGAGGAGAAGATCCTCGGCAGTTTCCAAACCAATCGATAAACGAATGCCGCCGGGCTGTAACCCTTTGGCGACCTGTTCAATTAAAGGAATCGCAGAATGAGTCATCGAACTGGGATGCTCGACAAGAGTCCTGATGTGCCCGAGACTTACTGCAAGCGTTATTGAATATGCATGGTGAGCAAGATAATTGATGAATGCTTCGCCTTTATCCCGCTGGGCTTTTGCGTTTTTCCCTTTCAATGAAAACCAAATAATGCCGCCCGGCGCAAAATTTCCATTGTAGTCGCGCATCTGGATTTTAGCAAGCGCGGATTGCTTGAATGACGGCAGACCCGGGTACGCGACAAATTCAACCGCGGGATGATTCTCCAGGAAGGATGCTACCTCGTGAGCGGTTTCCATTTGTCTCCGCATTCGTACCGGTAAACTCGGCAAACCATACACAAGAATGGGCCATGCGCTTTTTGCCGCCAACGTTCCGCCGAAATCTTTGCGATACAACATAAGGATGTCATAGCTCCACTTTGGACCCACCACCACCCCTCCCATATCGGTCCCGAAGCCGCAAATTGATTTCGTCAAAGAACTCACGGAAAAATCCGCGCCCATGGAAAGCGGACGCTGACAATAGGGACTCGCGAACGTATTATCAATGACGACATAAATCTTACGCATTTTAGACCGGCGTTCATTTGCCTTTTTAACGATATTCACTATCGTCCGAATATCAATCAAATCCAGCGTTGGATTAACGGGTGATTCAAAATAGATAACACGAGTCTGGGGATTGATAGCATGGGTCAGGTTTTCCGGCTTCATCAGATCAATAAATTTCGTTTTGATCTGCAACCTGGGATACCAGTTCGTCAGCAGCGAATAGGTGCAACCATATAACATCGGGTGGGCAATAATTTCATCGCCATGGCCGGTCAAGGATCCGAGTATGGCTGAGACGGCGGCCATCCCCGTGGAATACGTTATCGCAATTTCGCCTTCCTCCGCAATCGCGAGATTTTCTTCCAGAAGTTCCTTGTTTGGTTCGCCCAACCGGTCGTAGATATAGATAGGCGCGCGGGAGGTGATTGTTTCATCTTTCGTGCTATGGGCAAATTCAGCGAAGCCCTGCGCTCCGCGTTTAGCGGTATCTAAACGAAATGTTGCCGATGAAGAGATGGGGGGAATGACGTGGTGATTGAAATCCCACTTCTTAGTCGCCATTTTCCCATAAATTAGTTTAGTCTCCGTGGAATATTTTTTTGTTTGGTTATTCTTCCGCTTCATACCGGCTGCCTTTCGATGATTGAAAGATTGGTTACACTATTCCACGTCGCCGACGAAAATTGACGGGCTAAACCGCTTTGCGCGACGCCTTTTCCTGTTTTTTTACTTCTTCAATCGCTTCAACCACGAGCGGGTAGTAACGATCAAGGGCACAATCCACTTTGTCCCGGAACCGGCATTGTCCGTCCTCTGATTGGTGACTGCATTCCGAACAAACAACAGATCGGAGTCGAATGACATAATCCTGGATATATTCGCTGCTCACGCTATTAACTACCTCAAGGATCAAAGGAAAATATGCTTTTAATTCGCAAACATGCGAAGGATCTATGCGACAATTTCCTTTACCGTCCCCGTCGATACATCGCTGGCAAACTTTTTCCTGAATTACTTGCCAGTATTTCTGGGTTTCCATACTATTTATCCTTTCGATATGAAAATGTTCTTCCTGTTTCCTTTTCGGTCGTAGAGATAGTATTATGAAGTGAAACTTTCCCGAATTTGATCGAGCACTTCGAATTTTTGTTTCATTTGAACTTGCGTATCATCGATGAGCTTGATCAGCTCGCGTCGTTTCTCGATAAGAACATCCAGCATTTCCTGGATCTCCGGATACGTGCACTGATTCCGTAAGGTGGTGTACAGCGTGATCGCTTTCAACTCAGCCGCCGAAGCAGCTTCAAGCGATGTACAAATTCCCTTACATGTTTGGTCGCAATGAATTTTATCTGAAGCCATAAAAATATCCTTTTTAAACAACTGGTGTGGCAGTTTCAATAACAAGTTCCGCTCCGCGGTCAAGCGCCCGGCGATTGACGGGGAGAAGATGATGATACCGCTCGGGCAGCACCTGTTCGAGCGCTTTGCTCACGGATGCAACTTTGACAATCTCAGCAACACTCAGCATTGCTCCGAGCATAATCATATTCTTTACCTTCAAATTTTTCAATTTGGCGGCTTCGGTATCCGCCGGCACCGGAACCACTGTAATATCTGTTCGCGAGGGCGGGATAATAGCATTATCGCTGTCATAAATAAAAATACCGTTCGGCCGGACTGCTTTTTCAAATTTATCAATCGATGGCTGGTTCAACGCCACTACCATGTCGAATTTTGTGACGATGGGCGAGCTGATGAACTTATCCGAAACGATGACGATGCAATTCGCCGTACCGCCGCGCATCTCGGGACCATACGACGGCATCCAGGAAATTTCTTTCCCTTCTATCATTCCGGCATACGCAAGAGTCATGCCCATGGAAAGCACTCCCTGTCCCCCAAAACCGGCAAATAAAATTTCGTTCGTCATTATGCGTTTACTCCTCTCTTCTTTTGATCTGTAACAGGTATCGTTGTTTTTGGGATATCGACCATCTTGCCATCCACTTTTAAATCGCCCATGGGGTAGACCGGAAACATGTTCTTCACCATCCACTCATTCGCTTGCAGAGGCGTAAGTTTCCATCCGGAGGGACAGTTTGACACGATCTCGATCAAACAATATCCTTTCTTCTCTTTCTGATGCTGGAAAGCTTTCTGAATTGCCTTCTTGCATTGACGAACGGCATTCGGGGTGTGAACAGACTGACGCGTAACATAGTACGTCCCCGGAAGCATCGCCATCAGATCGGTAATTTTAAATGGAAATCCCTGGGTACTTACCTGGCGCCCTTCGGGAGTTGTGCTGGTTTTCATTCCAATGAGTGACGTCGGAGCCATTTGCCCGCCGGTCATTCCGTAAATTGCGTTATTGATAAAGATGACGAGAATATTCTCGCCTCGGTTTGCGGCATGGATTGTTTCCGCTGTGCCGATCGCCGCAAGATCGCCATCGCCTTGATAGGAAAACACATATTTATCCGGATGCATCCGTTTGATTCCGGTGGCGACCGCAGCGGCGCGCCCGTGGGCAGCTTCCTGCATATCGACATTTAAATAGTTATACGCAAAGACGGAACATCCCACCGGAGCAACCCCGATCGTTTCGCTCTGTATCTTGCTTTCATTTATGACTTCCATTAATATTTTGTGCGCTACACCGTGTCCGCAGCCGGGGCAATAATGCATCCGTGTCGATGTAAGGGTATCGGGTTTCACCCATACACAATCGAGTTCTTCAAGATTTACCGCTAATTCATTCATAGTTTCCTCTGAGCTTTATACTTTTTCGTGTTCAAGGGTTGGTTTTTTATTTCCGGTTTGTTTGTGCGAGACCTTGATTCCGAGTCTGCCGGCATACTCCTTCAGATATTGTTCGATCTCTTCGGGAGAGGGGATGATTCCGCCCATTTTCCCGAAAAATTCGACTGGAATTTTTCCTTCGATGCCTAAACGCACATCTTCGATCATCTGTCCGGCATTCATTTCAACGACAAGCATTCCCTTGACCTTTTTTCGCAATTCATGAAGAATTTTGTACGGATAGGGCCAGAGGGTGACGGGACGCATCACACCGACATTGAGTCCGTTGATGCGGGCGAGTTCAGCCGCGCGCTGCGCGATACGGGCAGCCAATCCATACGCGACCACAACAATATCCGCGTCATCGGTGTTGATAGTCTGGAAGCGCGTTTCTTCGTCGGTAATGTATTGATATTTCGACTGCAATTTAAGATTGATCTCTTGCATCTTTTCCGGCTGGATATGCAACGATGTGAGAATATTTCTTTCCCGCGTGGGTGGTTTGCCTACCGTAGCCCACGGTTTTGGAATTTTGTGTTCTTCGGGATTATAATTCTTGAAGGAAACTTTTTCCATCATCTGCCCCAAGGCGCCATCAGCCAAAATCATTACGGGATTCCTATATTTATCCGCTAAATCGAATCCCTCGTAAACCATGTCCGCCATTTCTTGAACGCTGCATGGCGCCAGTACGATGAGATGGTAATCGCCATGTCCGCCGCCCTTCGTTGCCTGAAAATAATCGCCCTGCGAAGGTTGAATGGTTCCCAGACCGGGACCACCCCTGTTCACGTTCACGACGAGGCACGGAATCTCAGCGCAGGCAATATAGGATAAACCCTCTTGCATTAAACTGATGCCCGGACTTGATGAAGAAGTCATAACACGAGCTCCTGAGCCGCCGGCTCCGTACACCATATTGATCGCCGCCAACTCGCTCTCAACCTGCATAACCACCATGCCGCGTTTACGTCCTTCATCGGCTAAATATTCTAAAATCTCAGATTGCGGCGTGATAGGATACCCGAAATATCCCTGGCATCCCGACCGGATAACGGCTTCGGCTAACGCTTCGTTGCCTTTCATTAATTTTACTTCGTTCATATTTCAACTCCTCCGTCCGGTACGTCGTTTACCGTGACCTTGATATTGCTGTTAACTTTACTGATAATTGCGATAGGTTCTTTTTCAGGGTTCATGTTCGATGAAGATTTTTTCTTTGCCCGATAGACAGTAATGACTGCATCGGGACAGACAAGCGCGCAGTTGACGCATCCGGTGCAATTATCCTGAATTAATACCGCGTAATGATAACCGATGGCGTTGATTTCCTTCGAGAGCGCTATACTCTCCTGGGGGCAAGCTTCGATACACAACTCGCACCCTTTGCACGTCTCGATATCAAAATTTACAGTGCCGCGGATGTTTGCCATAATGGATTCCTAGTAAATATTACATTGCTCTGTTAATTACTTTTTTAATGCTCTCATAGAGATTCGGATACGAATTATCGACGACGAATCGATCATTCGAAGCGAGATAAATTGCAATAACCTTATGGTTATCCGTCCAAAGATTTACTGTCTCGCGTTTTTTCCCGATGGCGAACCGGTAATGCGTTGCCGTCAGCGATTGTTCGCCAATGTTGAACGCATCGGAGCCATGCCGCTCTATTTCTACATTTATTAAATCCTGCAGGGCCGGAATTACAACCGATACTGTTTGTTTTCCGTCCCCTGTCTTCTGATATAAATCAACCAGAAGCGCGTAATGAGAAAATGCAGCCGCTTCAAAAACCGGCGGATTCGTTTCATCTGCAAGCATGCCGCTCATTGCGTCATTATCATAGAATGAAAACATCTTTGCCGAATACTTAATAGAGGACACGACAATTCCAGCGACTTTCTTTTCCATCGACTGAAATTTATTGTTGTCCAACGTCATTTCATACCGGCGATCCGATTCACCGCCGGCGATTCCCTTCATATCATCTATGTAGGTTTTGCCGGGGGTAATTTCATATGAATCCGTTTGAATCACCTTATCCTTCGCAAAGACGCTATAGACGCCAGTAATTTTTTCCTGCCCTATGAGTTTGTTCAACCCCGGAAACAGGGAAATTGTAAAACATGCTATGACCAATACACGCGTGAACGATTTCATCACACACCCCCTTGCGCAACCAGCGCAAAATGGTTTTTCAATGAATTCGATGGCTCACATCGATGTAAAAAAATAATACGGTTTCTAACTCCGTGTTTACTGCAACCTCTTCAGGCAGCAACTTCCTGATCGATCTCGTCCTTGATCCATTTTCGCATTTCATAAAGACTGGGGATTCTTCCCGATGCTTTCTCTTTATGATTGATAAAAACGGCAGGCATATGGACGATACCGTATTTTGTGATTACATTAATATCGGTAATCAATTGAACCTGATCCTCAAAGCCCCATTCGCCTGCTGCAACCTGGGCATTGAGGAAGGTTCGCTCCGTCTTCGGACACGAAATTCCGATAATTTTAATATCCATGGTTTTTCCTTTCACTCTATATTATTCAACCGGGATGAACAACCTGTGAAACCCGCTGTCGAACGTCTTCGGATATGCAGCTCTTCCGCTGCGCTTCAAATACCGCCATTGCGGTTATGTTCACTATATCACTGACATCGTTCCCCGGAATAAGCAGATAGACCGGTTTACGAATACCCATTAAAATCGGACCGACAGCCGTTGCTCCGCCGAGCCGGCATAACAATTTATACGCGATATTGGCGGATGTGAGATCCGGACAGATCAATACATTCGCCCCCTGTTTCAGAGGACTGAACGGAAACAGCTCGCTTAAAATTTCAGGGACAACGGCAGTATCCGCCATCATCTCGCCATCCACAAGCAAATTCGGCGCTTGTTCTTTCACAATACGGAGCGCCCGTTGAACTTTATCCGCGAGCGGATGCCGTGTACTGCCGAAATTGCTGAACGATAACATAGCAACCCGGGGTTCGACTCCAAATTGCTTCACCTTCTCTGCTGCGAGAAGGGCAATTTCTGCCAGTGTCTCTGCAGTCGGATCGATATTCACAGTCGCATCGGCGATAAAATATGTCTGTTGTTTAAATACCAGCATATACAAACCGGCGATAGTTGAAACGCCATCCTGCGTTCCGATGATCTGGATTGCCGGTTTAACGGTTTCTGAGTAATGCTGTGTTAAGCCGGAAATTAATCCTTCGGCGTCGCCTGATCTGACCATCATCATGCCGAAAATATTATTTGTTTTCAGGTGCCGCTCAGCATCGAAGCGCGTGATACCCTTCCGCTGGCGCAAGTTATAATAAACAGTAGAATATTGATCTAATTTTGGCGATTCAGATGGATCGATTATATCAACATTCTCAAGGCACAAGCCGAGATCGGTAATTTTCTGCTGGATCAATGCGCGATTGCCGAGAAGAACCGGATGCGCTACGCCTTCTTCTATAATAATATCGGCTGCGCGGAGAATTTTCTCTTCCTCTCCTTCGGGAAACACAACGCGTTTCGGTTCATCCTGAGCTTTATGGATGAAGAACCGCATTAATTCGCGGGATTTTCCAAGCCGCGATTCGAGAGAATCTTTGTATGCTTCAAGATCCTGAATTGGCTGCTGGGCAACACCAGATTCCATTGCCGCTTTTGCAACCGCTGTAGCTTCACGCAGGAGAACGCGCGGATCAACCGGTTTCGGAATTATGTATTGTCTTCCGAATTCAATCTTTTTCCCGCCATAGGCGCGGATGACAGAATCCGGTACGCCATCTTTCGCCAATCCTGCAAGGGCATGCGCTGCAGCAACCTTCATATGATCGTTAATTGCGGAAGCGCGAACATCAAGCGCTCCACGGAAAATAAAAGGGAATCCCAGCACATTATTAACCTGATTGGGATAATCGGATCGACCGGTTGCCATAATAATATCATCCCGAACGGAGGTAGCGTCGTCATAGGTTATTTCCGGATCGGGATTCGCCATCGCAAATACAATCGGATTATCTGCCATAGAACGGATCATCGCTTTGGTCACCAATCCCTTGGCAGAAACGCCTGCAAATACATCCGCCCCTTTCATAACATCGGCGAGAGTGCGCGCTTCTGTATCCAACGCAAAATATTCTTTGTACGGGTTCATTCCCTCTGTTCTGCCTTTGTAAACGACTCCTTTAGTATCAACAAGCGTCAGATTTTTGCGCTTTACTCCAAGCCGTTCGTAAAACTTCGCGCATGCAATACCTGCGGCCCCGGCACCGCTGAATACGACCTTGATATCGCCAATCTTTTTTCCTACAATCTCCAGAGCATTTAATAATGCGGCTCCGCTGATAATTGCAGTACCATGCTGATCATCATGGAACACCGGAATTTTCATCGTCTTTTTAAGTTCTTCCTCGATATAAAAACATTCCGGCGCTTTGATATCCTCAAGATTAATCCCTCCAAACGTCGGCTCGAGCATCTGCACCGTTCGTATGATCTCATCAGGATTGAGGGTGTTTAATTCGATATCGAAGACGTCTATATCGGCGAACCGTTTGAAGAGGACTCCCTTTCCTTCCATTACCGGTTTACCGGCAAGCGCGCCGATATTTCCCAATCCAAGCACCGCGGTGCCGTTGCTGACCACGGCAACGAGATTTCCTTTGGCAGTATACATATACGCCGATTCAGGATTGGCATAAATTTCCATGCAGGGTTCCGCCACGCCGGGCGTATACGCCATGGAGAGATCGTGCTGGGTTACGCATGGTTTTGTCGGTGTTACTTCAATCTTACCGCGCCGACCCTGCGAATGATAATCAAGAGCTTCTTGTTTCCGTATCATAATAGTTAATCCTTATATTCAAAGTTCGATTGTTATCGCTGACGACACGTCTCGCGTACAACGGTTCTCCGGAGATTGGCTGCCTTCGTGGTTCACTCCGGGTAGTGTAATTTCGTTTAATACTATGCGGTTAAAATAATTCACTGCCGCGATTCTCAATTTGTATTTTCAGTTGATTTGTGCATAACTTTTGGACAGCCGACTTCAAAGGGCGGTTCATCGGTCGGTTCTGTAATACTATTTATTGTAAAACCCCGCCACCCCGGAAGTATCGACTTGGTAAAAAAATCGCCCACATATTGCTTCAAGTCCATATCATCCAGATCATCTTCGTCCATGCAAACATAAATATCCACTTGCACGCCGTGCGGAAGAAAATTTTTCGGAACGATTGCATAACTCATCAAATCATACTTTCTCCATTCATACTTTTTAGAAACACCGTCGTAGGTGCTCGGCGCATCCGAAAGATTCCGGAGCGATTTAGGGCTGTGAAGATCAAATGATATTTTGACGCATAAATTACAGGAATAATTCTCGTCCATGGACTTCTCCTCCTATGAAATAATCTGTATAATCATGGGTACAATCCCCGAAGTTTCGCAGCTTCCGCCACACGGCTGATGCCGAGCATATTTGCCGCTAAACGCATATTCACCGCGCGATCGGAGTGAATCCTGAGCACATCGTTAAAACTTGTTCGGAGTATTTTTTCAAGCCGGGCATAGATTTCAACTTCATCCCACGACATATGTTGTTCATCCTGCGCCCATTCGAAATAGGAAACAGTAACACCGCCCGCATTGCACAGAATATCCGGGATGATAAACGTTCCTTTCTCAAAGAGCACGCTGTCGGCATCGGGTGTAATAGGTCCATTAGCCGCTTCGGCAATTATTCTCGCTGTGATCCGATCTGCATTTGCAACTGTGATGGTGTTTTCCAACGCAGCAGGTATGAGGATATCACACGGGAAGTATAAAACATCTTCCGCATGATGGAGGTGTTCACCATTTTTATACCCGGAGAGACTCCCGGTTCGACTTTTAAAGCGAATCAAATCCGGAACGTCGAAGCCGGCATTATTCGCGATAGCGTTTTTTGAATCAGACACGCCTATGACTAACGCGCCCGCCTCGTACAACATCTTTGCAGCAACCGTACCCGCATTCCCAAAGCCCTGAATAATGACTTTGGCATTTTTCAAATTCATTTTAAGAAATTTCGCCGCTTCGATAATTGCGTAAAACACTCCCCGTCCCGTAGCGTCATGTCTACCAAGAGAGCCGCCAATTGCAATTGGTTTACCCGTCACAACTCCGGGAACAGAATACCCTTTTACCATACTATAGGTATCCATGATCCAAGCCATGGTTTGAGGATTTGTATAAATATCGGGCGCGGGAATATCAACATCCGGACCGATTAGAGGAAGTATGGCGCTGGTGTATCGCCTGGTCATTCGTTCCAATTCTCCTATCGTCATTTTCTTCGGATTACAGGTAACCCCTCCCTGACCGCCGCCAAACGGGATATTCACGATGGCGCATTTCCAGGTCATCCAGCAGGCAAGGGCTTTTATTTCATCGACGCTTACATTCGGGTGATAACGAATTCCGCCTTTTGCCGGTCCACGCGCGGTATTATGCTGAACACGGTATCCTTCAAAATGCTCTATGCGTCCGTCTTCCATTCTCACCGGGATACTCACGGTTAAACAGCGTTCGGGATATTTCAACATCATACGGATGTCATAATCCAGCTCAAGCTGATCCGCTGCCAGATCGAAATTCCTCAGCGCGGCTTCGTACGCGCTCATTTCAAGAAGGTTCATCTCTTTCACAGGTGATTCCATTACAATTCTCCTTTAACCCCAAAAAGATTTTCTTGATTTATTTTCATCAATATAAGTCCAGGAGGTGATTCGTCGTTGATTTAAGAAGTTCATCTTTCTTATACGGCACATGCCTGGGAAAGAAGAAATATTTTTGCTCGCAAGAATATCGTTCCAGATCTTCCCGGAATTTTGGATGGGCAATATCCATCAATGCCCTTGCGCGTTCGCGGATCGTTCTTCCATAGAGATCGGCAACGCCATATTCCGTCACAACATAATGAACATCTCCCCTGGAGGTTGTAACGCCTGCACCTTGCGCCAGGGAAGGAACGATCCTTGAATATTGACCATTCTTTGCAGTCGAAGGAATGGCTATAATAGGTTTACCGTTTTTACTACGAGCCGCGCCCCGCATAAAATCTACCTGACCGCCAAAACCGCTGTAGAACGTATGTCCAATCGAATCTGCGCATACCTGACCGGTAAGATCGATCTCGATAGCGGAATTAATCGCCACCATCTTATCATTCTGCGCAATGATAAACGGATCGTTCGTATAGTGAGATGGATGAAGCTCTATAATTGGATTATTGTTAATAAAATCGAAGACGATATGCGAGCCCAGCACAAACGAGCCGATGATTTTTCCCGGATGAAGCGATTTTTTTTCGTTAGTGATGACGCCGTCTTCCACGAGTTTCACCACGCCATCGGAAAACATTTCCGTATGGACGCCGAGATGTTTCTTCTCGCCAAGGAAACTTAGTACCGATTCGGGTATAATGCCGATACCGAGCTGCAGGGTGGATCCATCTTCAATTAATTCTGCAATATTTTTTCCGATCTTGCGATACATTTCACGTTCGGTGTGTGTGAGGTCTTTCGATACCTGCGGTAATTCTTTAATAGGAGTATCGACCTCAACACAGTAGGTGAGTTTATCGATATGAATAAAACAATCGCCGAGCGTACGCGGCATGCGGGGATTGATCTGCGCAATCACTACTTTGGCAACTTCCGTCGCCGGTTTGGTGCACTCAACGCCTACGCCGAAACTGCAATACCCGTGTTCATCAGGCGGACTTACATGAACAAGAGCGACATCAAGGGGCAGGATACCCCGTAAAAACAATCCTGGAATTTCAGATAAAAAGATCGGCGTGAAATCCGCGCGCCCATCGTTAACAGCCGCCCTGACATTTTTTCCGATAAACAATGCATTGTGACGGAAGTGCCCTTCCATTTCCGGAAGTGAATAGGTCGTATTGCCAACGGTTAAGAGATGAATAACTTCAACATCATTTAATTCTTCAGCCCGGGCACACATTGCATCGACCAGAATTTCAGGCATCGCGCAACCGGGATGCACGTAAACGCGCTGTCCTGATCGGATAATGCTTACGGCTTCCGCAGCCGTACGAAGTTTTGCATTATATCTTTCATGCCATTTCATAAGTATTCAATGTGTATTTGTTTGCTTGTCCATTTATAGAAAAAGTTAAAATCCATCAAATTACCTGCATTTTCAATGAAATCAAGGTCAATTAATGTGCCAGAGACTCTTGAGGGAAATCCGGTAAAAATTGCGCCTTTTTGGATGAAAAACGGCTAAGCTTATCATGGTTGATAATCGCATCTACGAGAGATTTCATTATTGACAACTGTATTATTTGAATAAGAATCGAACCTCTTAATTGTCCCCAAAACAAATATGAATAACTGTGGCATACTTTTAGAAGCTCTTAATAATAGAGCATTGAATGAATTTATTGATGTCAATTATTATACAGTTGGGAATTTCCGAGTTGGAAAAACAGGAGATACACTTTTAAATGGCGATTATTCCCGAGCAGGATAAAAGCATAATCAAGTCCCGCCTCACAAAACTTAAGAAAGCCGTAAAAATAATTTGCTTTCTGAAAAAATACGGATGTGAACAATGCCAGGCGGTTCGCGAGCTCATATCAGAGTTGGAAACACTCTCAACACAATTGAGTTTCAGCATCTACGACATCGAAAAAGATTCGAATGTTGCCCTGCGATTTGAAGTAGATATGGCGCCCGCATTGCTGGTTATAACGGGGACGACAAGCCGCATCCGGTTTTACGGATTACCGGGCGGTTTTCAAACGGAATCATTTCTTGAAGCGATTGAGATGATCGGAAATGAAAGAACTGACTTGCATCCTCGTACCGTTGCGCAGTTGAATAAAATTCAACAACCGATACATATACAGGTATTTGTGAACACAAAATGTCCATACTGCCCGTCGGATGTCATTATGGGACACAGATTGGCTTCGGCTTCGGAGAAGATTACTTCGGAAATGATTGATATTACAGCGTTCCCAGATTTGGTTAACCGCTATAATGTACACGGCGTACCACGGGTGGTTATCAATGATACACATTATTTCGAGGGCGTTTTGCCGGAAGATTTATATCTCGAAGAGGTGATGAACGCAATAACGGTTGAATCGTAATTTTACAATCTCACCTCTTTCGTGGGAAGATCTAACAGGGTGTTGAAGAACCCCATGGGAGTCACCCTGAACTTGTTTCAGGGTCTGAATGTAGACAGATTCCGAAACAAATTCGGAATGACTCGCTCCAATTAGATACATATTCAACACCCCGCTAATTGAGAACGATAATCGTAGAAATTAATTACATTTTTTTTAAATTAAGGAATTCATCATGCAAACTAAAACTGCAATAGTAAAACAGGTTCAGGGAGTTACATTACTTGGAAAATCAGATTCCAATCATTGGGTTGTTATGGACGGATCTGAGAAGTTCGGTGGCAGCAGCGCCGGTTCCTCTCCCAAAGAACTGCTTCTGATGGCTCTAGGCGGATGCACCGCGAACGATGTAATTCCCATCCTCACAAAAAAGAGAATACAGTTCGATCATATAGATATTCACCTCACCGCCACGGCAAGGGAAGAGCAACCCCAGGTATTTACATCCATTCATATTGAGTATGTCGTTTACGGAGAAGACATCGACCCATCAGCAATTGAACGCGCAATTGAACTCTCAACTACAAAATACTGCTCTATCAGCGCAATGCTGGGAGCGACTGCCAAGATAACGCACTCGTACAGAATAGAACCGGTTAAAACTCTTGTGGAAAGCGATTAGTGGGATGTTGAATAACCCAAACTGAGACCCCCGAATCGTCCTTTAAAATAGATTCAATTTTTTTTATTTACATCAATAAAAAGAGATCGCCCGCCCGAACGACGGAGTCGGGCAGGCGACTCCCGACTCCCGCCAAAAAAACGGCGGGTAAAGCTGTCGGGATCGCAATGACTTTTTACAGATGTTCCAGCCCTCCTCCAACAAGTTGTTACCTTCCTTCTTTCTCCTCCATCTCTCTAACGCTTTTGATCTGTTCCTCGGAGCTCTTTTTCATCGCCGCAATCATATCCTGAAAACGTTTTTCATTGCGGATATTTTCAAACGTCGGTTCAAGAAGCGCGAATCGATAATCAATAAATCCTTTTTTAACCGCCTCCTCCAGCCACTTATATCCTTCTTCTTTGTTTCCCCGCATTGCAAATATGCCTGCAAGATCATAAGGCATCGATGGTTCCTTAGGAGAGCCCTTCATATCTTCAAAATCCCGCTTCACGCTGTTATTGAATAATTTCTCCGCAAAATCGCGTTTTCCAAGTTTCAAATAAATATATCCCAAATATGTTGTATTATTTATATCACTCGGAAAGGAGAAAGCAGCCGAATCGGCGGTAACGATTTTTTCAAAATAAACTTTCGAGCCGTTTATATCGCCCGTTAATAACCTCATAGTTGCCGCAAAACAGTAAATCAGTGGATCCTTCGGATTGTTGCTTAAAGCACTATCGGCAAACACTATGGCATCTTTCGTTTTTCCTTCCCGCAAACAGATTTGAGCTTGCAGTGTGTATAATTGGTCACTCTTTGAATTTAGTTCCTTAAGTATCTCGGTATATTTACGAGCATTTTCGATATCCCCAATCCACAGAAATCCTCGAGTTATATTTTCGTATGGTCCGAGCTCTGTAGGCGCAAGCTTTAGAGCTTCCTTCGTAAATCTTATCCCTTTTGAATATTCACTTCGCTCAAAATAAATCCCTCCCAAATTCATTAATGCCTGGTAAAAATTCGGGTTAAGTTCAAGCGCCTTCTTATAATTTTCTTCAGCTCTGCCGGGATTACCAGAATCATTACTAATGATTCCCATTGCATTATAACCTTCCGGCAGGTTGGGATCCAGGGAAAGCGCTTTTTGAACAAAAGTTAGAGCAGTGTCAAGCAAAGTCATTTTATGTTCAAAAACAAATAATCCTGAATATGTCGCACCCAACGTTGCGATCGCCTGGGCGAAGTTAGAATCGAGCGCAATTGCTTTCCTGAGATATTGCTGCGATGTTATGATAGCTTCAGGATTTGTTTTGTTCACGTTTTCACGCGCTTTAAGATAATAGGCGTACGCTTCTATGTTTTCTGTCGGTTTCTTTGTAATCCGTTCTTTTTCAGCCGGAGAGAGCTTGGCATTGAGGGCGGACGCAATCTGCTGCGCGACGTCGCTCTGGATCGAGAAGATATCTTTGTATTCTTTATCGTAGGTATTTGCCCAGAGTTCTTTGTCATTCGCCGCATTGATGAGCTGCGCCGATATCTTCACCTGGTTCCCGATGTGGCGCACGATTCCTTCGAGGATCACGCCAGCGCCGAGTTCCCTCCCGATTTCATGGATTGGCTTCTTTGTACCCCGGTATTGTTCCACCGACGTCCGCGCGATAACCTCGAGATCGGCGATTTTGGAAAGATTGGTATGGATATCTTCCATCATCCCGTCGCTGAAATATTGATCGTCAGGATTGCCGCTCAGGTTGCCGAAGGGAAGAACGGCAATAGTTTTTGCGTTTGCGGATACCGCCGTCTTCGGATAAAAGAAGTAAATACAAACAAGCGCGATCACCACAACTGCCGCAGCAGCGAACCAGGGAATTTTTGAATGCCTGGTAACAATTTTCACCGTGCCGGTAAGCTCTTGCTGAACGATCTTCAATTCAGTCACGATCTGCTCGGCATGTTCATACCGTTTCGCTTTATCTTTTTCGAGGCAGCGATCAATAATTTTATCAAGTCCCTGCGGCACATCAGTTCTGAGGGAGGAAATAGGGGGAGCATTTTCATTCAGGATAGAGTAACTCAATGCAGTTTCAAATTCGCCGCGGAACGGCAGATGCGAGGTAAGCAGCTCGTATAGAACAATACCAAAAGAAAATATGTCCGACCGGTTATCAATCTCCTCGCCGCGGATTTGTTCCGGTGACATATACGCCGCAGTTCCCACGGTGCTGCCGGATTTAGTGATATGAACATTTCCGCGCAGTTTCGCCAGACCAAAATCGGTGATCTTTATTTTCCCGTCGGCGGTGAGCATCATATTTTCCGTTTTCACATCGCGGTGGATAATCTGGTTCCGGTGGGCGTGCGCCAACCCATCGGCAATCTGGACGCCGTACTCAACAACCTCCGCTATCGAAAACTGTTTGTCCTCCGATCTCAACCGCTTGAGTTTTGATTTGACGGTGCCGCCGGGGATATATTCCAGAACAAGAAATCTCCGACCGTCCACCTCGTCGACGTCAAAGATCGTTTCAACGGCGGGATGATTCAACGCGGAAATAGCCCGCGCTTCCTGCGCGAAGCGCGCAATGTCTTCCGGCGACGCGGATAAATTTTCAGGGAGGAATTTTAAAGCAACATCCCGTTCGAGCTTCGTATCATGGGCTTTGTAGACGATGCCCATTCCGCCTTCGCCCAACTTCTCAAGAATTCTATAATGCGATATAGTCTGGCTAATCATCCCTGCCTCCCGTTCTCGCTACGCTCGACGGTTCCGCTTTTTGGAATCCAGTTGTAAAAGCGGAATCCAAACAACGGGAGATCCGCAATATCACTACCGTTCGTAAAAACAACTCGCGGGTGATATTGGGACATGCCGCCCTCGCCTAATTTTTCGAGTATACGATAGTGGGAAATAATTTGTCCGATCATAAGGATATTCTCCCGCAGTTCCCGCCAAAAGAAGGCGGGATCCTCAAAGTTGCGATCACTCTCCCGATAAATCGCATAGGCGTCAACTTAAGACGAGACGTTTTTGACAATAATTAAGTCTATCATGGCGAAGATCGTATGCGCCATAATAGCGCAGATGGTCAAACAGTTTGATCGGGCGAAACACGAAAAATACCGCCGCCATGAAT
>JBIOHP010000037.1:0-29748 GCA_044449065.1 Bacteroidota bacterium | reverse complement strand
GTTATTGTTCCCCCGGCAGCTATTGCCGATACCTATACCGGAACGATCACGTGCACCGCTTCGGCTACAGGGTTATAAACTCTATTTTGTGAGTCTTGTAATCTAATAAAAACATAGAAGGGATATCTCTTTCTTCCACGGGTAAGGTCATAGTCGATGTATCTATCCCCGGTTATAAAATGGAAGCCCCATCACGATTTTTGGTGGGGTTTTTTTATATTCTGGCGCTGGAATGGATAAACTTTATTTTACCGGTGAACGGTTCTTCCATAATTTTAACAATTTGGTAATCTTGAGCGGTTGAATTTCGACGGCGAAATAGATATATTACTTTTTTGAATTCGAATATTTCCGATTATCTATGGCTCAACCAGAAAGGCGCAAGTGACTGCCACAAGGGGAATTTCCTCTCTTCTCGCGAATGACCCTCCGGCGCGTGCAATTTTGAAGATAATTCGAAGCCGGTGCAGTGAACTTGCAAAAGCTCAAAAAAAGTATTTCACCACCGGAGACCCGGAATCGGTCCATGACTTGCGGGTTGCGCTGCGACGGCTTCAAGCCCTTCTTGAGCGTTTCGAGGACCTTCTGCCACGGAAAAAAATTTCTCCTTATCGTAAAACAATTCGAAAAGCGCTCCGCCGGCTCGGCTCGCTGCGTGAGTTAGACATAATTATTGAGGCGCTTGATTTATGCCGTAAAGATCTACCGCCGGAGGAAGGAAATGATTTATTTCTTCTTACCTCGCGATACACGCATAATCGAAAACAACAAGAACGTTCAGTGACGAAGGAAACCGCAATTATACTCCGAAAACTTGATCTTGCTGATCTGAAAGAATTAATCAAACAACATCATCGAAAACACGGTTCGGATGTCGCCGGCGTTAGTGGAACGTTTTTGGAGTATCTATATACGATCCTTTCCGCGGAATTTAGTCGTCTCCTCGAGCATGGCAATGCAATTTTCAATCATGCGGATAATGCCGCCCTTCTTCATGAACTACGCATCGATGCAAAACCGTTCCGGTATCTCTTCGAGATAGCCGCTGGAATGGTCCCCGATTTGAAAGAAGAATACGAGGTTGTGAAAACGTTCGTGGGCGCCCTTGGTGAGATTCATGACGCGGACACTTTTATTCCGGTGTTACGCGGTAATCTGGCAGAGATCCAGGAATATAACCTGCTTTTCGGTGATGCACGGGGTCGCATTGCAATCGGTGCAGAACGAAGAATCCTCAGCAATCTTTTATCTTCCCGGAGGCAAAGAGTTGAGGATTGCACCGGAATTCTTCAGCGCTGGAAGAGTCAGGGAACTCAGGCGATCGTTTTTCCATCGCTTTCTAAAACTACCTAACCACTATTTAATGAATCTTTATCTTCTCCGACATGCAATCGCTGTACCACGGGGCACACCGGGGTATCCGAACGACGATCGTCCGTTGACTGACGATGGACGAGCGAAAATGGTCGAAGCTGCCAGGGGCTTCCGGCATATCATTACTGACCTTGAGTTGATACTCACCAGCCCACTTATTCGCGCGCGCGACACCGCGATAATTGCCAGCGATGCGCTCATGAAAGTTCCTGTTGAAATTTTCGAGCCGCTTTCTCCCAACTCTTCACCTTCTACCGTATTCTCCGCGCTGGGAAAATTCCGGCGGAAGGAACGGATCATGCTGGTGGGTCACGAACCCAGCTTGAGCACGCTAAGCGCGCTGCTTATTGGAACGAGTCTTCCATTCATAGAATTCAAAAAGGGAGGAATCTGTAGAATTGATATCGACCATGTTCCACCTGGAGGAGCAGGTTCACTCATCTGGCATCTAACGCCAAAGATTTTGAAGAGGATGGGATGAATATTCAATGGCACAACGATTACCGATTGTCGATCCACGAATTTAAATCACGATACTTAGTTATACTATGATCAGACATTTTGGACAACCCCATCCGTATCCGGGAAAATTGATTATTGTCGAAGGGATCGACGGATCGGGAAAATCAACACAATTACAGCTTCTTCACCGTTGGCTGTTGAACGCGAACCACAAAGTTCTGTTCACCGAATGGAACTCGTCCCAATTGGTGAATGAAACGATCAAACGGGGAAAGAAAAAGAACCTCCTGACCCCCACGACATTCAGTGTACTTCACGCCACTGATTTTGCCGATCGGCTTGCTCATATCATTATTCCCGGCTTAAAAGCCGGAATGATAGTGCTTGCGGATAGATATATTTATACCGCCTTTGCACGAGATGTAGTCCGCCGCGTCAATCGCGAATGGGTGCGGAATTTGTATGGCTTTGCCGTGCAACCCGATCTTGCGTTCTACTTCAAGGTGCCCATCGATGTGTCGATCAAACGAATTTTGAATGGGCGGGCGGAGATCAAATATCATGAAGCAGGTATGGATCTCGGTCTAAGCGACGACCCGCGGGAAAGCTTCCAGCTCTTTCAAACTGAAGTGCTCAACGAATATGATCTGATCTCCGACGAATATAAACTCTTTGTTATGGATGCCACGAAACCCATCCAGAAGCAACAAGCGGTAATCCGCGGCATTGTAACAAAGGCGTTACAGGGTTACCCCACATCTCCATACGAAAGGAAATTTTATGGCGCCTCCCGATAATTCACCAAAATTTCTCAGTGTTGGTCAGCCATATCTCGATCTCTCCGATCTCAAGGGAAAACTTATAGTCATCGAGGGGACGGATGGTGTGGGACGGTCGTCGCAGATCACAGAACTGAACCGATGGCTTGAGGTTCAGGGATATGGGGTAATCACGACGGGTTGGACTCGCTCTCCGCTCATTGGAAAAACCATCAACGAGGCAAAATCGGGTCATACTTTGAACGAGAACACGTACAGTTTGCTCTATGCAGCCGACTTCGCTGATCGATTGGAACATGAAATTATTCCTGCTCTTAAAGCGGGATTCATCGTACTGGCGGACCGATATGTGTACACGCTCTTCGCGCGCTCGGAAGTTCGTGGAACGGATCCAGAATGGCTGCGCGCAATTTTTGGTTTTGCCCTTGTACCCGATGCAATTTTCTATATGCGGATTTCCATCAATGAATTGATTCCCCGCGTCATTAACAGCGAAACCCTTGAAAAGCGCTATTGGGATGAACAATCGGGGGAAGGAATCGACTACTGGGAATCGGGTATGGACATGCGTTTGGGGAAAGATTTTTACGACAGTTTCGTTCGCTATCAGAGGCGAGTTCTCCGGGAGTTCGAACGCATGGCGAAAGAATTTAATTTTACCATTGTCGACGCTTCAGATACCTTTGAAGGAACGAACCTTACTCTCAAAAATCATATCAAGAAGCTCCTTGACCCGCCGGATTCAGCCCTCTAATCTTACAGCAATCGATATCGGGACGAACTCGTTTCATTTGGTCATCGCCCGGATGCAACCTGAACAAAGCAGGTTTACGATTCTTGACCGCCAGAAGGAGCTTGTCCGGCTTGGATCCGGCTCTCGTGATATGAAGTACATTTCCGAGGGTGCGATGAACCGGGCGATCCAAACGCTCCGGCGTTTCAAAAGTCTTGCCGACGCGTTCGACGCTCCAATCCGTGCCGTCGCAACGAGCGCCGTACGGGAAGCGCTGAACCAGGATATTTTTGTCCGCAGGGTCAAGACCGAAACAGGAATCACGGTTGAGGTTATCTCCGGCGTCGAAGAAGCACGGCTTATTTACCTTGGGGTCTTGCAAGCCCTTGCCGTTTTCTCCTCGAAAGTGCTTATGGTGGATATCGGGGGCGGCAGCACAGAGTTCCTGGTCGGCCGCAGGGCGCACGCGTTATATGCGAATAGTTTGAAGCTGGGGGCAATACGATTGACGGAACGGTTCTTCCGGAACGATGTGATCACCCACGGTCAGATCAGCGAATGCCGTGCGTTTATCAAAGGCATCTTGTATCCTGTCGTGAGGGCAGCGCGTAAAGCCGATTATGAAATGGCTGTCGGCTCATCGGGCACCATTCAGACAATTGCAAATATGGTGCGAGCAAGAAAAGAAGGAGTTGGCGATGGCCGCATTAACAATTATACCTTTACCCGGAAAGAATTGGGTGCGGTTATTGAGGATATCATCGAAGCTAATGTATCCGCAAAACGATTAAAGTTGCCCGGGATTGACCCGGCGCGATGCGACATCATTACCGCAGGAGCGTTGATCCTGGAACAAATCTTCGAGGAATTTAAACTCAAGGATATGACCGTGTCGGAGTTCGCTCTTCGCGAAGGCATCATCCTCGATACGCAAAGGGAAAGAGTCCAACATGCCCATCTCCAGCATCTCAACGATCTCAGATACGGTTCCGTTCTCCATCTTGCCGAGACGTTTCATTATGAAAAAGAACATGCCAACCATGTCGCAAAATTGGCCGGTTTGATCTTCGATGCGACGCGGTCCATACACGGACTTGACGACACCGAGAGCGAATTTCTGGAAGCTGCGGCTCTTCTGCATGAGGTTGGCTTTTTTATTTCGCATGCTCAGCATCACCGTCACTCTTATTATCTGATACGGAATTCGGAACTGCTCGGTTTTACTGAAAATGAAAAGGAGATCGTTGCCAACATAGCCAGATACCATCGTAAAAGTCACCCGAAACTGAAGCACGAAGGATTCAGCAAGCTTTCTCCTCAGGACCAGGAAACCGTTCAAAAACTTTCTGCAATCCTGCGCATCGCAGACGGTCTTGATCGCACGCATCACCAACGTGTTAAAAGGATCCGCGCAAAAATATCCCGGAAATCTATCACATTCCTCATCGACCTTCCCGGAAGGTCCGATCCAATCGATCTCTGGGGTCCGGAGCAAAAAAAACAACTCTTTGAAGAAACGTTCGGTGTGAAACTTCGATTTAAACTGAGCAAGTGATAGCGCTGCTCTTGGAAAAATTCCAATTTCATCTCCAACCAAAGAAGTTCGAATAAAGGCATAGAACGTATTCTTTACTAAATACCTAAGAATACTCTCAAATTTTCAGATAATTTTTCCTAACCTCTTGATAGTTTTTAAATTTCTCCATATATTCGCTACTTCAAATTGAATCTAATAGCCGGCATAACACTTGACGAATTCACAGGATAAGGTAATTTGCCCGAAAGGATAAATCCGATGTGGTTAATGAAAATTCACTTGGTAACATTATGTATCGCACTACTAATGATTGTGACTTTTGATTGCGCGCATGCGCAACAAAAATATGAGTATATCGACCTTAACCCGCCTTTCGGCGCGCCTAATAGCACAGCGCTTGGCATTAATCAGGCAGGAATCGTTGTTGGATATATTCTTGATTCTGCCACCTATTATGATTTGCCCATAGTTTGGTCGGGACACACGTATAACATTCTCCCTCTGCCACCGGGATATTTCAACGGTTCTGCGTTGGACATCAATGATTCCGGAGTTGTTTGCGGGGAAGTTTGGATTCATGATTCAGGCACCCCGTTAGCATTCAGATACGCCAACAATACGTATACTCTTCTTCCCACCCTCAGCAAACAAATTGCGGAAGGGATAGGCGAAAGATTGAACAACTCCGGGGATATTGTCGGTCTTTCCTATACGACTAATTCTCCGGGCTACCGTCTTGCGATCCTGTGGAAGGATACTACGCTGATTAATCTTGGCACCCTGGGTGGGAGTTCGTTCGCGACGGATATTAACGACAGCGGATTGATCGCCGGTTTTTATTATAGACCAAATACTTTTCCCGGTTCATTTATCTATCGGAACAATACGATGATCGATCTGGGATCCATTCCGGGGTATGACTATGCGCAGGCAAATGGAATGAACAGTCAGGGCTGGATTGTGGGAAATGCGTCCGGAGCATCGGGGCAGGGAGCATTTCTCTGGCGACCCGATTCTGGAATGACGCTTCTGACAGTGCCTGCGGGGTATTTAAAAGCTACCGCAACAGCCATAAACGATTCCGGTGTTATTGCCGGACGCGCTTTTGTAACCAGTCCTCCTGGAACTGTTCATCCGGTCATCTGGAAAGACGGCGTGATGACGGATTTAAACCAGTTTTTGCCGTCCGGTGTATCGTTCGGCGATATGAGCGATATCAACAACGCCGGTCAGATTGTGGGATATGTGTATGGTCCTTTGAAGAGAGCTTTCATGCTGAATCCACCACATCTCGTTGTTACCAGCCCTACTTCACTTGAAGTAGTGCTCGCCAGTGATCAATATACCATACAATGGCAAGCGCCGGGAATCGATTCGCTAAAAATAGAGCTAAGTCTCGACAGCGGAAAAACGTTTAACATTGTTATTAATAGTGTTCCGGCTGGAGCAAATAAGTACCAATGGAATGTTCCGGATACGCTTTCCGCCAAATGCAGAATTAGAATTTCAGATGTTCTTGACGCTACGAAAAACGCACAGAGCGCGCAGTTCAGGATAAAGCCATACGTCCTCGCCAGGTTTAACTCCAACGGAGATTACGAACAATTCTTACCTTGGATTCATGGGTGGCGGTTCCAAAATTCTAGAAATAATATGTGGCCCGAAAGTTGGTGGAACCAGTTCGATTATGCTAACGGATCGGATCCTTATACTGCTCGCCGATATCCACCCGCATTTACAAATCCGCGCGATCTCGACGCGAACAATTACGATTTCCCTGATTGGCCCCTCTTTGTGCGGGCGTTCGGGATCAATCAATGTTACAGAGACCTTTCAGCTGTACAGCCCTATTCCCCAAGAGCGGCAACATACTGGCATAGCAACAAAAGCTCGTGGGGAGGATCCTGTTTCGGTTTTTCTATCAGCAGTCTACTTGCGTTCGACTTCCCTTCGGCATTCGCGGCATTTTTCCCGGATGTTCCTAGCTACAGTGAACTCTATGAGCTATCTCTTACCGACACCACACGAAGAGTGATCAATCAACTTTGGCAATCGTGCATGGGCGCGCCGTATGTTCAAAATTCAGAACAGAAATGGCACACCGATGTTCGCCAAACGCTTCAAGAGTTGAAGAAAATGTTTCTTTCGGAAATTCGGAATGATCAATCTTTATATATGATTGAACTTGGTGGAGCGCATGCTCATTCGGTGGTACCCATAGAGTTGAAAAGAATCCCCAATACGAGCAAGTTTAATCTAACCGTTTATGATAACAACTGCCCCGGTGGTGATTGCGGTGGTGGGATTCTCAATCCTGCGGTGGTAATTGATTCTGCATTTGATACATGGTATTATCCTCCACAACGCTGGGGGAGCGGTATCGGCAACCAGGGTTTGTATCTTGAACCTCCCGTCGGTACTTTTCTTCTTCCCCCGACTTTCCCTCGCACATCCCCTATGATGCGCCCAAAACCATTTCCAGCGCGTACACAATCCACAGGATCATATGTGGAGGTTTTCAATACGACGCATGCATCAATTTCAATAACCGATTCTGCCGGTGATACTATTGGCTTTCATGATAGCACTGCCGTCAATACCTTTGCGGATGGCATCCCGATTGTTCCTGCGACCAGTAATTTTCAGCCGCCCATCGGTTACTACATCCCGGCAAATAAGTATTCAATTCAAATGAGCTCGTACCAAGACACGCTCTCTGAGTTCTCCGTTTTTAGCGCTACGAATGTTTTTAGTTACCGGCGCACGGATGCGGCAAATAACCAATCCGATCGGCTTACCTTTAACAATGGAATCGATTTTGGAAATCCTGACCCACAGACTAAATTAGTGAACCTTGAAGCGATTGTGACGCTCGATAGCACCGAGCGCGATTATCAAATCATGAATTGTGCAATCGGTACGAATGACAGCGTTCGCATTTTGACTCCGGATAGTGCACGGTTTGCGCTGGTCAATTTAGGACCACAAAAAACGTATGACCTTAATATCCTGCTGGCAGGTGGAAGCGGATCGGGCCAGTTTACGCATAGTTCAATTACCGTGCCGGCGCATTCCACACACTTTATTGTTCCGAACTGGCAAGATATACAGCACCAGCCCGTGAAAATCTATGTCGATAGCGGAAACACCGGAACGATTCACGATTCAGTGGTTGTGACTAATCAAACGACGGGCGTCAAGGGACAGGTTTTACAGGGAACCCCCCGTGAATTTACGCTCGATCAAAATTATCCAAATCCATTCAACCCTGTGACCATAATTCATTATGAATTACCGAAAGAATCGCAAGTTATGTTGCGTGTGTACAATATCCTCGGTCAGGAAGTGGCAACTCTCGTGAACGAAATGGAGCAACCAGGGTATAAATCTGTCTCCTTCGATGCGAGAAGTCTGCCGAGTGGAGTATATTTCTACCGACTTAATGCCGGTTCCTTTACGGATATCAAGAAAATGTTGCTGATAAAATAATAGGGAGATAGCTATCACACAAAAGGGCAGCATGAGCTGCCCTTTTGTTTCTTATGGTAACCCCCCCGATTCCACGGTCGGAGGGGTATTTTGGTCAGCATTACAGCGAGGTAATTTAGCTGCCCAACATCACAATTTCCTAATCCTCCTGCGGTATTCTTTATAATAGGAACCGCACACAGAAGAACTTTCCGGTGCCACTATTTTACTAACATCATCTTTTTAACAGCTTGGAACTTCAGGGCTCCGGCTGCGTCGTTGACTGCAATACGATAGAAGTAAACACCCGATGCAAAATTACTCGCGTTGAATTCCACTTCATTAGATCCTATTGCCATTTCTTCATGATTTGCCAGAGTCGCAACTTCCTGGCCGAGCATGTTGAATATTTTCACAGTTACAAATCCTTCATTAGCAAGACTGAATGAAATCGTCGTTGTCGGGTTGAACGGATTAGGATAGTTTTGATCGAGCGTATACTGTTTGGGTTGCGCATTCGCCACTGCATGGGGGACGCTGCTTCCTGCCGCAACCGCTGGTTGCGGACCACGGATCAAATAACCGCACGTCGGCATCGGTACTCCCGTGATCCGGTAAACTTTATCCATGCCGGTCAGCCATTTTCCATTCCAGCGTGTGCCGGGAGTTGTATCAAACACCGCAAATGTCGTGCTGAAAGAAGCTGTGTCAGGGTACGTCTTAATGAATGACTCATTGATCATCTTCATTGCAGTTCGATATTCCGACAATGTCGCCATGCCTGGTTCAGCAGGAAAGGGAGGAACACCGCACGATAAAACAGTATCTGCGTCTGCAATAACATCCATTACCGTCTTTCCATCCCACGGATGTAAGGGATGTGTCGGATCGGGAGCGTTAACGGTCAGCGCTCCAAAATTCGGACCTGAGGGATGACCTGTTACCAAGGGACGCGTTCCGCGATTTGCATCATTGAGAGCTACATTAAGCCGCGCGACGATGACTTCTGCAAACAAGGCGTTATTCTGGAACCCTTTTACAGGAAGATTTGACGTTAATGCTTTTTTTCCGATGTAGGCGCGGATACTATCATATTGGACCTTCTTGACAATTTTACCTTTCTTTTTTGCATCGGTTGAATCTAAACAGCTCCGCAGCCATGTATGCATTGTTTGGGTTTTTGCTATAAATAACGATTTGAGGATATCCCCATACTTTTTGAGAACTATTCTTCGAACCGTTGAGTCTACGCCTGCTTTATATGGTCCCGCGCCTTTTCCCGGTAAACCGAAGCCGCCAATTTCAGTTAAGGGATCGGCTTTATCAAGTTGAATTGCGATTGCGTGAATATTTGGGCGTTCGGTGGGTTTTAACTTCGCTTCGGGTTTGGTCGCTTTACCAAGCGCCATCTTAGCGTCATGATCATAGGCAACTCTAAAGTAGGAAACTGTTTGATAGCGTGTGGAATCTCCGTAGATGATATAGAACATATTGGGTGGTCCGGAAACATCATATGTTGTTAGCGTAGTCATATCGATATCATAACGACGACCGCCGCCTACATCGAGTAGGTGCCAATATCCGCCGCCCATGCTTGCCAATCCGCTGGACCACGAAACTCGTAATTTACCGCCAAGAGTATTGGCAGAATCGAGCTGGTAACTTATCTGAAATGTATCCGTTTGTATCAAACGCCGGTAGGGACGGTAATCCACTTTTGTTCCAGTGCCGCGTTCGGTGTGTGATCCCCAATCTTGCGATCGGACGTCAAAGATCCCCGGATAGGGCGGGGGGGGCAGTTCGATTTCACCTAAAAGGGTATCAATGCCTTCTGTCGCGCCGACCGCATTTCCCAAAATCAACGAATCCAATCCAACTCCATCGGTGGTGTAAACTTTGAGATGGAACGCCTGACCGTACAACATATTTACGGTAAACATGCACATCCCAACGATGAATAAAACCATAAAGACTTTTCGCATAATTAACCTCGCAGTTTTGTTGTTTAATTTATTGGAATAATGATTATTATAATTTCGATGTTATTAGCATTATAAAAAGCTCATCGATTCATGCCAAGCTCGTATATCTCGCTTCAACACTGTGATTTTATTCACTTTCGCAAAGTATTTATCGATTCTACGGATGAAAAATTTACGGGATGGGATGGATAATCTCCCTTAGTTCATACTCTTGCATTCAACTATCGTACCCAGTAAATCATTCATCGCTTCATCATGATGAGATATTCCGACCTGGTTCGTCGGTCATCGAAACTTTAACAATAAGCGCTTAAATCACAAATAGCATCACTTATATTTTAACGATAACGTCGGAACGAAACAATCGACTATTGAGAGTAATTTATATAATACTCTCTTAGGAGTAGGAGGGTGGTAGTAGTACGTTAAGGATAGAAAAAGAGAGAGGATAGATTGCGAATAGTTATTTTTCGGAAACGAAACCATTCTGGATCGCATAATGCACTAATCCGGCTATATCATGAATATTGAGTTTCTGCATAAGATTATTGCGGTGGGTATGGACGGTAAGAGGGCTAATAAATAATTTTTCAGCAATTTGTTGATTGGTTAAACCTTGAGCAATACCCCGGAGAACATCGATTTCTCTGGGGGAAAGCGTTTCATGTGAATCAACTCGCGATATCTTCTCCGCATTTATCCGCTTGATGAATTCTTCTATTAATAAATGAGAAATGCGGGAGCTGAAAAACCGATCCCCGGAAGCAACGCGACGAACTCCCTCTATAATTTCTTTTTTTTCAGCGTCCTTCAGAACATAACCGTTTGCCCCGGCTGCGATCAATTGAAATACGAATTCTTCATTATCGTGAATAGTTAAGATGAGCACCTTGACGCCGGGATGGTTTTTTTTGATATTCCGTGTCGCATCGATGCCGTTTACTTTTGGCATAGAGATATCCAGCAACACTACATCGGGCGATCTTTTTGCGACGAGATCTAACGTTTCTTCGCCATCGGTGGCTTCTCCCACTATGATAATATCCGGTTCGTTTTGAAAGTATGCTCGGAGACCGGAACGAACGACCTCGTGATCGTCTGCGATAATAAGTTTAATTTTTTTCATCGTATTAATCTCCGTGAATTGGTATCTGTGCCGTGAGCACTGTGCCAGAATTCAGTGTCGACCCTATGGAGAATGTCCCTCCTAATAACTCGGTGCGTTCTTTCATGCTGAGTATTCCAAAACCCTGACCGCCGCTTTCGGCAGCAATTTGCTGAGGATATTGAAATCCTATGCCTTCATCCTTGATGGATAATAAAAGACGGTCCCCGGTGGAATCAAACGATAGTCTGGCTTCTGTCACTTGAGCGTGCTTTGCGATATTCGTGAGAGCTTCCTGGGCTATTCTGTAAAGAGCGATTTCTATCTGGGTATCGAAATGGCGGAGAGATGCGTCATTCGTTTCAAAATGCACAAGAAGAGAATGATTTTTTTCAAAATCTTTGCACAAAAGTTTCAATGCCGCCACAAGTCCAAAGTTGTCAAGTGCAAGAGGTCTTAAGTTTGCAGACAATCGTCGAATTTCATCAATCATCAATTCAATTTGATTTTTAATTGACCGGAGTCGCTCTAATTTCTGATCTCCAGCGAGCCAGTTATCGTCGAGGCATTCTTCAACCTTCATCTTTGTGCCGCTTAAATGTTGACCCAGGCTATCGTGCAATTCACGGGCGATATGATGCCGCTCTTCTTCTTGAACTTGCTGGATTTTTGCGGCAAATTGACGCAACTGTTCCGCTCTCCGGCGTGTCGATTCCTCAACCTGTTTCCGGAGATTTTTTTCCTCGGTGATATCTCGTGCGATTGTGGATAAACCGACAATCTTTCCTGCCTGGGTCTTTATGGGTGAAATGGTTAATGAAACATTGATGAACCGACCATCCTTGCGTACTCTCACGGTTTCGTAACGATCGATATGTTCACCCCGTGTTATACGTTCGATAAAGTTAGGGAATTCATCCTGATAATTCGGCGGTACGATGACAGACGTAGAATTACGTTTTATCTCCCCTTTAGTATAACCGAATAATCTTTCTGCACCCGGATTCCAACTCATAATTTTATTTTTCAACGTTCGGCTGAATATAGCGTCTTCTGAAGAATCGACAATGGCGGCAAGAAGGGACTGAACTGCATTGGCTTGTTTGCGATCAGTGATGTCATGACCTACACAAAATAGAAGCCCTCCCGGGGAAGACCACTGAACGGACCAGGTCATTGTAATCTCCCGATTGTCTTTGCGAATGCAAATAGTTTCAAAAAACGCGGCGTTTTTAACGGAAATTATTTCCGATAGCAGATGTTTAATTTTCTCAATATCTTGTTGTTTGATGAAATCAAATAATGATCTCCCGATTAATTCCTCGGAGTTATATCCTAAAAGGCGTAACGCAGCGTGATTTACTGATCTGAAAATTCCATTACCATCCAACGAACAAACCAGATCGAGCACATTTTCCATGATGAGTTTATTCCGGTTGAAGGAATTCTCCAATTGATGAGAAATTGAGCGGACAGATTTAGTAAATATAAATCCCAAAAGAATTCCTGCAATGCCCAGCACACCCATTGCATTCCACCCAAATGATCGAACCTTGTCGGCGGATGTGCGCGAACGCTGTAGTTCTTCAGTGATTTCAAGGTTTGAAAAAGCAATCCCCTTACGCACCATGGCAATATTATTTTGGCGCGCCTGGAGATAATGAATAAGATATAACCTCTTAGCGGAATCCACGTCTGTTTTTGCGAGGGAGAGAATACTATTTTCAAGTGAATCTGTAACGCTTCGATCATAAGCTTTTAATTCATTCAAAAGGATTTTTAAATTTTCACTCTTCGTTGTTGATAGCGCTAAAAAGAGATGGGAGATTGAAGCGCTATCGGAGTGTAATTTTTTCTCCATTTGTCCGGATGTATCGACGCCGAGCAACACCGAGCTCAACGCTTCCCCCTGGAGAAGATAATCGGAAATCAATTTGCGCGTCGAATACCGTACATTCGTTGTGAGATTCACGAGGTTTTGGGTTTGCTCAGTATTCCTGTTCAATTGGTTAATAAGAATAAAACAGGTGAGCAGGGACATACAGATTAACAATATGAAACCAAGCGCAACTAAAAATGAAATTTGTTTTTTCATAACCATTCCTTCCTTAAGCGTATCGTGTTAAAATGAATTCATTATTATCCATTTTCCAACGAAACAACGATGCCATGAAGTCTTCTATGTATAAAAAGGCGATAAAGAATTGCAATTGTTGGGAAGATATTGAGGAATCATGGAGTGTAAAGTCATTCGCACTAAAATTAGTTTTCATTATTGCAGTTCTCGAGTAATTTAATTTAGCACAAAACCATTACTTTTCCAATGAGCATTCAAAAGAGCGGTTATCGAGTGTTGCAAACCTCAATCTGATGTAATCTGTGGGACGCCATTATACGATGAAATATAAGGAAGCAAAGTTCTGTTGATCGGGGGCACGTGGTTGGATGTATCGATTCGTTTCAATTTGATTGATTCTCTACGGGGCATTTATTACATTCTTGGTGACGATTCTTTCACTATTTACCGAGATGGACCCAAAATAATTTCCTATGATACGGCAAAGATCAAGACTGAGTCAAAATGCTACAATTCACGCCCCCCTCAAAATGTTCACTTCATGACACGTTTGTCTATTTATAGCTCGCTCAAGCCATGTTGCTGCTCCACACGTAATGTGTTATCACAAAATAGTATAAAGGAGATCTTATGAATGATAAACACAAGACCAGGACACATCTTCACGTAAGTATTTTCTTTCTATTCACGTTATTTACTTTGAATTCTCAGGCACAACTCACCGTAGCGGGCAGGGATACATCTGAAGAAAGTTCAAATCGTTCTTCAGAGAACCATCCATACGACCGAAGTCTTCATCCGCTTCTCCGGCAAATCCGGGTTTATACAGGAGTATGTGTTCCGTTAGGAGATTTCGGTTCTCCCGATCCATCCTTCTCATCATCAGGATTTGCTGCAACGGCTGTTTCGGGGGGCATTGAATATAACGCGGAAGTTATAAGGGGTTTGGGTATAACGTTCGGGGAGACATTCAGTCTTCATAACACGAAAAAAGATGGATGGGTTGAAAAATATCCAAATTATAATTTCGAAATAAACAATTGGCTTTTGTTGTGGTCCACTGCCGGTATTTTTATAGATCAAGATTTTTCAGTTTCCACCAATTTTTATGTTGATGGACAGGCAGGAATACTGTATTCTAATTATCCGCAAATATCAATCATTGATAGTTACAATCAATCAGGGATTATTACAGCTCCCGCTGTGACTGCATTCGGATATAAAGTGGGAGGGGGAATCCGTTGGAACCGGTTTGAGCTCGGTCTCCATTATTTCTCATCGGACATTGATTTTCAATCGTATGCTGATTTTCATTCCCTCAGTTCAAATCCCAAGGTGACCATCGAGCATTTCCCGCAACAGGTTCCGATCCGGGTGTTACTCGCATCGTTTGCCTTTTTGTTTGATAGATAAAAGGTATTTATAAAATACCATGACTCAAGAAATTGGGCTTTAAAAATCCAACTTGAAAGCATACAGAAAATTATGGAATTGCCCTGTTATTGTATTTTGTTATAGAAGAAAATGTAGACAAACCATCGAAAGAGTTCTCTTATGATATTGATGCAGAACCCGATGCCTTTGTATTAAATCCGTTAGAATCGGTTTTATGCAAAATTGAGAAGGAATAATGTTTATAATTCAAGCTCCGAATAACTTAAGATTGAAATTGAGCAGAGTTTTCTCAACTTTACCTTAGACTATAGTCCATTATTTAGCAACGTGCCTCCACAATATAGAAAAGAACTCTTCGATATCGAATACGAAATCCTGAGGGAACACTCTAAACGCCAGGTCATAAAAATAGGCGCTTTGGTCGGGAATGACCGCAGGCGCTTCGCGAAGTTAATGGATCTCTTTCTCCATGGCGAACATCAAGTCACACAGCGGTCTGTCTGGATGGTTAGCTATTGCATCGAACGGCATCCGGAGTTGCTCGATGGCTGGATACCGGCAATGCTTGAGAAGATGCAGGAAAAAGGCGTGCATAATGCAGTACCGCGAAACGTTCTTCGCATCTTGAAAGACGCAGATATTCCCCGGTCGTCGCTCGGCATGGTTGTCACACTCTGTTTCAGTTATGCGATCAACCCAAAGCTTCCGAATGCGATCCAGGTGAACGCAATGTATGTTCTTGCAAATGCCGCAGCGCAGGAGCCCGGTCTCATTCATGAAATCGAAGAAACGCTTCAGCATATCCCTGGCGCAAGTCCCGGCATTCGGGCGTGTGCCTCAAAGGTGATGAAGAAAATCCAGCGGATTAAGGAACGAGGGAAAATTTAACAGATTTCAAAAATGGATTTGTGTGAAGAAAACCATAAAAAAAGCCGATCCCGACTGGGGACTGGCTTTTTAATGGATTTGATTGTCGTTTATGATCGATACTTACGAAGAAGTAATCATACAAATTAACCATTCAGAGATTACTTTGCAGCTCTCTTTCCCAACTCTTTATCGAGGTAGAGCAACCCCGGAACGTTTTCTCCAATCAACGTAAGTTTATCCAGAATCATTTTGGCAGTGTTCTCTTCCTCGACCTGTTCGGTGATGAACCACTGCAATAATATCTGCGTAGGATAGTTTTTCTCTTTCATCGCGAGTTCGTAGAGCTTTGTAATTGAGGCAGTGACCGTTTGTTCGTGTGCCAGCACCTGCACAAAAATATCTTTCGGGCTTTTGAACTTCACCGCAGGTTTCTCAATGGTGTCCAGTTCAACGTGTCCGCCGTCGTTATGGATATAGTTGTACAACTTCATAGCATGACTCCATTCTTCCCTGCTTTGAACCCTCAGCCAGCTTGCAAATCCTAAGTGATTGTGTTCCACGCAGTGCGTTGCCATCGACATATAAAGGTACGATGAATACATCTCTTTATTTATTTGTTCGTTTAAGGCGTTTTGAATCGTTTTGCTTAACATAATTTTATACTTTCTATTATATGATACATGGTAAGTCCCAAGGGTGATACTTAATGTTGTTCAATATACGTATTTGTGAGAATTAATAAAAGTTCATGGAATCAATGAAATCGAGTTATACTCTATAAATTGGCGTAGATTGCTTTCCATATGCTTTCTCCTTATATTTTCCTGAAATTTAACTACCGGAACTCATTTCCTTAAGGAAATCTCATGAAATATTTCTCGCTTTACTTCGTATTTATGGTAAGCTGCATAGTAACAGTGGGCAATGCACAAACGGAAAACAGCAAGTTGGAGGAACTCACAAAAGAATTTCTCGCGGGATATTTTAAATCAAGCCCTATAACTGCGACTCAAATGGGTGTCCATACATATGACAGTCTGATGGATGATATCAGCCCCCTCGCGCAAGAGATAGAAGCAAAACGGCTTCTCTCGTTTAAAGAGCGCTTTAAAGCAATCAATCCGCAAAATCTTTCCGAAAATCATTCAATTGATTATCGCATGTTACAAGAACAAATCGATGAAGAGCTTTTCGAATTGAATGAACTAAAAGAATATTATTGGGATCCGCTTAAATATACGGCAGATATCGGGAATGCAATTGCATCCTTGATCTATCAAGATTTTGCCCCTCTCGATGAGCGAATGCACAACACCGCTTCCCGGCTCCGGAGAATACCCCAGTACCTTGACCACGCGAGAGCTCTTCTGAAAAACCCAGCAAAACTTAATGTTGAGACTGCAGTCAGTCAGAATAAGGGAAATATTTCAATGATCAACGGAGATGTTTTGACCATCTCTGCAGGTGCTAATCCTGATTTGCAGGCGGGGGTGAAATCTGCATCCGGGGTTGCCGTTGCAGCCTTGACGGAGTTCGGCAACTGGTTGGAAAAGGATGTTAAGCCAGCCGCAAAACGTGACACGAGAATCGGTAAAACAATGTTTACAAAGAAACTCGGGCATGCCTTGAAATCTAATCTGTCAGCAGATGAAATAGTGAAACGGGCGGAAAAGGAAATGAAAAGAGCCCATGATGAGATGTATACCCTTGCGGCTCCTCTCTATAAAACATATTTCAATGAGGATCCAACAGGAAAAAACAAACTTACCGTAATTAAAAAAACGCTGGATAAAATTGTGCTCGATCATCCTAAAAAACGGGATGTGATGGATAGCGTGAAAGCCATCATTCCACAATTGGAACGATTTATTACCGATCATGATCTTCTGACCCTGGATTCGACCCAGCCATTAGTTATCCGTGAAACTCCCGAATATGAACGGGGTATCTCCATTGCTTCGCTCGAATCTCCTGGTCCGTTGGAAAAAAATATGAAATCGTTTTATAACGTTACACCTATTCCAGGCGAATGGACTGATCAGCAGGTTGAATCGTATTTACGGGAATATAATACTTGGTCCCTTATTGACCTCAGTATGCATGAAGGCGTCCCGGGACATTATGTCCAGCTATATTATTCAAATCGTAATCCTTCTGTAGTGAGAAGCATTTTCGGCAACGGATCAATGATCGAGGGGTGGGCAGTGTATGCAGAACGAATGATGACTGATGAGGGATACAATAACAACGATCCCCGAATGAAACTCATCAATCTCAAATGGTATATCAGGGTTGTTATCAATGCAATCCTCGATAATAAGATACACGCGGGTAAAATGACCGAAAAAGAGGCGATGAATTTAATGATGAAGGAAGGTTTCCAGGAAGAACGCGAAGCTGCCGGAAAATGGATACGCGCGAATCTCACCTCAGCGCAATTATCGACCTACTTCGTCGGATTTCAGGAAATATGGGATTTGCGAGACGCGTACAAGAAGAAGCTGGGGGATAAATACTCACTGAAAGAATTTAATGAAGCATTCTTAAGTTATGGTTCGCCCCCTGTTAAATATATCCGCGAGATGATGTTGAGGTAATAAATTTATAGCAAGTAACAAAATATTTTTTGAGGAGAAAATGTGCAAAAAACATAAGGGACAAGATTTGAAATCTACCCGATTCTCAGTATATTAATAAACTAAAAAACGGGGCTGTAGCTCAGTTGGGAGAGCGTTCGGTTCGCATCCGAAAGGTCGAGGGTTCGAATCCCTTCAGCTCCACAAATATAAGGTTGTCCGAAATGTAAAGGACGACCTTTTTTTATATATAAAACCGTTTTTTTGCGGAGGATTTCATTTTACATAGTTGAAATACTATCAAGGATGTTCGATTCCCGTTAGCAATTAAATTCGACTATCTGATGTTCGACAATTTCGTATCCGACAACACTAAAGTCGTGAGACTTTGTAAATATTACAACCTGTAATATCTAAATCATCATTGTTGGCATAAATTTACGGAAAATATTCTCACCTATCCAAAAAATTCGGCGACTTGTGGAGCTCTTATCTTACAAAAAAGATCAGAGCGGGGCAAACTTTATATACTTAACAATGCAATATTCGTGAGTTAAATCACAGGGGCTCTTCCATGATGATTTGATATGCATTATATTAAAATTAGTATGAAACTATCTAATTATAACTGAGAGATAATTTTGCCCTATTCCACAGCGCGATTTTTATTGAGTCTCCTTCCTATTTTCGTCCTCTTATGGATCCTGGTGACTTTTTGGAAGGGGAAAAAAAACCTGCAAAATACCAGGCCGATTATTCTGGGGGTTTCATTATTGATGATAGCCAGATTGCAGGATATGTTTGAGATGATTCGAAATTATCCTTCGATTTTCCATAAGTTAAATTTTCTCCCAATGGAGAATTCATTGTTCAATTCATTCGCGAGTTTTGGAAATATCAGCGATACAATCGCGGCTTTAATCTTGATACAGGGATTTATGCAATCCCTCAAAGTGAAAGTGGTAGAACATGAACATATTGGCGCTCTTGAAACGATATTACCAATCTGCGCAACTTGTAAAAAAATTCGATATGATGACGATAATTGGGAAAATATCGAAGAATACCTTGAACATTCCGGCTCCCCGCCAATTACCCATGGCATTTGTCCTGAATGTAAATCTAAATTATTGAAGGAGGTGGAAACGAAAAAGAAACGCCAATTGCAGTAACTTTAACGGTCAAACTTAATAACCCGTTCAGTATTCCACATGTTTAGAATTGTATAACATTATTAAACTCGCCAGGTATGTATTTCATTGAACAATATTGATGTGTCTTCCGGCATAAGCACTCATCATATTTTAAACTTCCCCAGAATGTCGTATATTGTATATACGTCACATTAGCAGAGACCTGAACAATGGTATTTCTTATTTCAATTCCCCGATTGCTGTTAAGTGTATCTCCCGCCGTATTTTTATTATGGATAATTGTTCTATTATGGAAAGAGAAAGAACACCTCGGCTCGGTTTTCTCCATCATTTTCGGCGTGTTCCTTCTCGCCATTGCGCGTGGTTTAGATGTTATTGTCCAGTACCCTTCAATTGCCGCTGCCCTGGCACTCAATCTCCATGATGAAAGATTGATAACCAATATTAATAGTGTCGGTGACTTTTTTGATGTGACCGGAGTGTTCTTCTTAATAAATGGGTTCATCCGAACTATTAAATTCCAGTTGAAAGAAGAGGAACACATTCGGGAACTTGAAACCCTTCTTCCCATCTGCGCGAATTGCAAGAAAATTCGCAAAGAGGACCAATCCTGGGAGACTATCGAGGAGTATCTACAACACACCGGCGCTCCACCCCTGACGCACGGTATTTGCCCTGATTGTAAAACGAAGATGCTTAGCTATTTTAAAGCTAAGTAAACTGAGTTTCCATAGTAAGCGTTACAAAATAATTCGCGTTTCTGAATCGTATGAAAGTTCGGCAGAATCTTTATTTTACAAATCCCGTTATAACAGTTATCACTGCGATTCACCCATGCAGTGAAAAAGTCTCGATCCTGCTCATTAAGCGTGTAACTGCTCATTAAGCGATAAAACGCCTTGATTTTACGGCATTTTTTTCCTACCTTATTTAGCTCGAATGAGTTGGAGAAATGCACTACCCAATTTAACGCATTTCCGGGGAAAGTTATTGTGAAACCGATAAATTGAAGGGTTTCCTTTTCCAAAATGATCCAAGCAATATCCTCGTTCAAAAACTGTTCATCCAGCCGAATGAGGTTATGACACGCGAGCGAGAAAGACACGGTGTCCATAGTTCAGCTGGTTAGAACGCCAGGTTGTGGCCCTGGAGGTCGTGGGTTCGAGTCCCACTGGACACCCCCAAGCAATTATTATAATACTACTACGCCCCCATCGTCTAGAGGCCTAGGACACGAGCTTTTCAAGCTTGCGACACCGGTTCGAATCCGGTTGGGGGCACATGAAAAAATTGTGCAAATGATGAATATGATACGGTGAAATGAGAGCGATCATTCCAGTTGCAGGCGTCGGCAGCCGGCTTCGTCCGCATACCTATGCCATTCCCAAAGTCCTGTTAAACGTTGGCGGCAAACCGATCATCGGCCATATACTGGATAAGATAATCCTTGATGGGTTTGATTCCGCGACCATCATCGTCGGTTACCTTGGCGATATGGTGAAGGAATATGTAACGGCGAATTACAAGCTTAAGATAGATTTCGTCGAGCAGGAGGAACGCAAGGGTTTGGCTCACGCGATTTATCTTGCGCAGAGCACATTTACCAAGGAACCTCTTTTAATCATACTGGGCGATACGATATTTGAAGTCGATCTCCGCCCGGTCATGAAAGAAAGATTCACGTCGATTGGCGTTAAACATGTTGATGATCCGCGGCGCTTCGGAATTGTGGAACTGGATGACGGAACGGTAAAAAAGTTCATCGAAAAACCGGAAAATCCAACCAGCAATCTCGCAATTGTGGGATTGTACTGGATTCTCAATCCTATGCTGCTCGTGGAATGTATTAACGATCTGTTCGAACGGAACATGAAAACCAAAGGAGAATATCAGCTCACCGACGCTCTCGAACTCCTTCGGGAGCGCGGCGAAAAAATCAAAACGTTTCATGTTGATGGGTGGTACGATTGCGGGAAATCCGAAACGTTGCTCTCGACCAACCGGCATTTGCTTGAAAATAAATCTACGTTTGTTTCGATGCACAGCGTAGTGATTGTTCCGCCGGTGTTTATTGCTCCGGACGCCAAAATATCGAATTCCGTCATCGGACCGTACGCAACGATTGCGTCCGGCGCTGAGGTTAACGAATCCATTGTACGAAATTCAATCGTCAGCGAGAACGCCCACGTTCATAAGGCGCTTCTCGAAAATTCACTCGTGGGGAATAATGCAGTTGTAAAGGGATCATACAAACGAATTAACATCGGCAACCATGCCGAAATTGATTTCTATTAATTAAAAGGAAACATTATGTCATATTTATTCACATCGGAATCCGTATCCGAAGGCCATCCTGATAAAGTTTGCGACCAGATATCAGATGCAGTGCTCGATGCGCTGCTCGCAAAAGACCCCATGTCGCGCGTAGCATGTGAAACGTTTTGTACGACAGGGCTGGTTCTTGTCGGGGGAGAGATTACGACAAACGCATATGTCGAATTTCAGGATATCGCCCGGTCCGTCGTCCGTGATATCGGCTACACGAAAGCGGAATACAAGTTCGATGCCGATTCCTGTTCCGTGTTATCCACAATCCACCAGCAATCGCCGGATATCTACAGGGGCGTTAAAACCGGCGGCGCAGGCGATCAGGGAATGATGTTCGGTTATGCGAATAATGAAACAAAAGAATTGATGCCGATGCCGATCATGTTCGCCCATAAGCTTGTGAAGCGGCTCGCCGATATCCGCAAAAGAGAAAATGCCATGATGCCGTATCTCCGCCCCGATGGAAAATCGCAGGTTACGCTTGAATACGAGAAGAATAAACCGAAACGCGTACACACGGTTGTGGTATCCACACAGCATGACGCGGATGTTTCCCAGAAAAAAATTAAAGATGACGTAATCGAATGCGTCATTAGGCATGTTATACCGAGCCATTTGCTCGATAAGAAAACAATATACCACGTCAACCCCACAGGCAGGTTCGAAATCGGCGGTCCTCATGGCGACAGCGGATTAACCGGTAGAAAAATTATCGTCGATACCTATGGCGGTCGCGCTCCACACGGCGGCGGCGCATTTTCAGGAAAAGATCCTACCAAAGTCGATCGCAGCGCCGCGTATGCAGCGCGGCATCTTGCAAAAAATATTGTTGCCGCAGGTCTGGCTGATGAATGCCTCATCCAGGTCGCCTATGCAATAGGCGTCTCAGATCCGATCTCTATTTATGTCAATACCAGCGGCACAGGGAAGATTCCCGACACTGAAATGGCAAGTATTATCAAGAAAAATATTGATATGACGCCAAAAGGAATCATCGACCGTCTCAATCTTCGCAGACCGCAATACCGCAAAACCGCGGCGTACGGTCACTTCGGCAGATCGGAAAAAGAATTTTCATGGGAAAAGCTCGATCTTGTGAAAACTTTTCTCAAAGCTCTTTAATTATCGTTTAACAAATCATCACATTACATCATAAGGAACGAATGGACTCGAAAAAAGGAAAATATAAAGTTGCCGACCTCAAATTAGCCGCCGAAGGCAAGCAACTTATCGCGTGGGCTGAATCAAGAATGCCGGTGTTAGGGGCATTGAGGGAAAAATACAAAAAAACCCGTCCCCTGAAAGGTTACCGCATTGCGGGCTGCCTTCACGTAACCAAAGAAACAGCAGTGCTGGTAAAAACTTTCATTGACGCAGGAGCGGAAGTAAGCTGGAGCGGGTGTAATCCTCTTTCCACCAACGACGCTGTTGCAGCCGCGCTGGCTGCCGATGGAGTTTCAATTTTCGCCTGGCACGGCATGTCGGTAAAAGATTTTTATTGGTGCATCGAAGAAACATTGAAATTTCATCCAAACCTGACGCTGGATGACGGCGCGGATTTAATCTTTACAATCCATAACAAGCATCCGGAATTCGCCAAAAAATATGTTATCGGCGGTACGGAAGAGACCACAACCGGAGTCCATCGCCTGCGGGCAATGGCGAACGACGGAGCGTTAAAATATCCCGTTATCGCCGTGAATGACGCCGAAACGAAATGGGATTTTGATAATGTGTACGGCACGGGCCAATCTACGCTCGACGGAGTCATTCGTGCGACAAGCGTACTGCTGGCGGGAAAAAATCTCGTTGTGGCTGGATACGGTCATTGCGGTAAAGGCGTTGCGATGCGCGCAAAAGGCATGGGCGCGAACGTCGTCGTGACCGAGGTGAAACCCACGGCAGCCCTCAAGGCAACGCTGGAGGGTATGCGCGTTATGAAAATGGATGAAGCCGCGAAGATCGGAGATATTTTTATCACGGCTACCGGCGTAAAAGACGTAATCATTGACCGGCATTTCAAAGTAATGAAAGACGGCGCAATAGTTTGCAATACCGGACATTATGACTGCGAGCTGAATCTTAACCATCTCGCCGCTATTGCTTCGGCGCCGAAAGAAATCCGCCCGAATAATGAATTATACAACCTTAAGAACGGCAACAGAATTTATGTTCTGGCGCAGGGCAGGTTAGTGAATCTCGCTGCCGCGGAAGGGCATCCTTCCGAAGTTATGGATATGTCGTTCGCAAATCAATTCATGGCGCAATTGAACCTTGCAGAACTCGATAAGAAAGGCAAACGGTTGAGCAATGATGTTCACGATATCACTGTTGAGCAGGATCAGGAAATCGCCGCATTGAAGCTTGCAACCATGAATATTTCAATCGATAAGCTGACTGCGGAACAAAAGAAATACATGGACGATTACTCCACGGGAACATAAGTCTCCGAATCCCATTAAAGCAAAAAAGGCGACCCCAACGGGCCGCCTTTTTTATTTCCAGTTTAGTGTTGTACACTGTAACCCATCCCCAACCCCTTCCCTTTTTTTTAAGGGAAGGGGCAGGGGGTTGGGTTATGAAAATACGATGACGATAGTTGGTGTGGAGTGAGTTCAGGATCGTCTCCAATTGGTTTCCTACCAAGGACGGTGTGATGCAGGATAGATATTAAGAGTGATGAATGTTTTGCAAAATTATCATTAACAATATTGGTCCGATTACTATCCCGATAACTTTCAGCATAGTTTTCGTATTTGGAATGGGCTTGACCTCCGAAAGAAAAAGTTTTATCCGTTGTTCATTATAATATAAATAAGTAATGACAACGAGCAAGATTAATAGAATAACTACTCCCGGTTTCGAAAGAGAAAATATCAAATCAATTCCGATATATACCTTGACAAGCGTTGCAATCAGAAATATCTCAGTCAGAATTGTAAACCCAACAAAAAGCGCCGCGGTATACCGGGGGAATGTATTTTTCCCTTTTACCGCCATTTTATAAAAGTATGCGAAAAGATACGTATACATTTTTAGTTCTTCTTATTTTTATTGTGCACCCTACCATCCGCGATGGGAAGCGCCGTGTTTTATTTCTTCTGCTGCAAGCTGTCCATCGGATAATGCAGTTTCATCGAATCGCGCATGGCGTCTGTCCAACGATACAGCCGGGATTTTTGATCGTCGCTGAGGATCGCGTAACGGTGAATGAGCGTGTACGAGGTCAGGGGCATCTCATCCTCTTTTACCTGCTCGGCAATTTCTTTCAGTTTCTCGAATTTTCTTGATGCTTTGTAAGTTCCAAATTGGTCAAAGTTTAAATGGCGTTTACCATCAGTGATATGCTGATTCAACCACCAATCGATCGGCTGGAGATGTGAATACCAGGGATACACGGTATTATCGCTATGGCAATCGTAGCAGGATATGCGGAGCATCTCATCGACGTCAGCGGGGACGGTAAAATGTTTTGCAATGCCATTTTCAACCGGTTCTGAGGAACTATTACCTGCTGGGCGATACACTTGAATGAGTATCAATAATCCGCCGATTGCCCAAAGTATTTTCTTAATAATTTTCATGATAACGTATACCTCCTCCTTAATTGATTCTGTATATTCTCAGTAATTAAAATAAATCTTGCTGTGGATTAATCTTTGATCAAGTTATCTGAGTTGCACCCTGCTCTTCGTTCTCCGCGAGATGTTTGTGTGTTTTATCATGCGCTTCGAGCGGTTCGAGATGCGTGAGCACTTCGGTTTCGAACGGAAAGGCAGCTTCAATTTGTCTCTCAATATAGGTGGCATTGCTATGGGCTTCCGCAATCGTTACTGTATCGTTAAATATCAGATGAAATTCGACGAGAAGTTTGTTGCCTGTATTCCTGTGCCGGAGGTTATGATACCGGATGCCAAACCGATCTGATCCTTCTTTCAAAATCCGGCGCAACTCTTTATCAACATTCGGATCTGTTTCATCCATTAATCCGCCGACCGATTGCCGCATAAGTTTACCGCCTGTGTAAAGAATATTCAACGCGAGAAGAATGGCAATGATCGGATCGAAAGGGAGCCAGCCGGTGAAACGGGTAAGAACGAGAGCAACGATAACGCCAAAACTTGTCCAGCTATCGGTAAGAACGTGCTTCCCGTTGGCTTCGAGAATGAGCATGTGAAATTTTCTGCCGCGGTAGATCAGATAAAACCCAAGGACCCCGTTCACCACTGTGGCGATGGTTACGACCCATATGCCGGTCCCGATATTTTCCAGCGATAATCCCGCCAGCCACTTTTGGGTGGATGCGACAATAATGTAAATCGCGGCGAGGACGATAAGCATTCCTTCAAAACCGGCGGAGAAAAAGCTGATTTTTTCGTGACCGTACCGGTGGGCGCGGTCGGCGGGTTTTAAACTGAGACGGAGACTGAAAAACGCAAATCCCACCCCGATATTGTGCACGACGGATTCGGCAGCGTCCGATAAAATTGCGGCGGAACCGGTGATAAAATACCCGTACAGTTTTATGATCAGCATAAAGATACCGATCACAAGCGATATCGTCATAGACAATTTCGCCTCGCGCGCGTACGATGCTTTTTCTATTTTTTGCACCGTCACAGAATCAGCCATCGGTATGAGTAGCAGTCAAATGTAAAGATTTTAATTTTGTTCATGGGTACTTTCCTTGCTAAATCGCTTTTTCTAAATCGATGAGAAGCATGAAAGGATTCCAACGGTTTCACTAATTTGGATAATTGTTAATTATCTCCCTGCCGGACAAGCAATTTCCGCACTTCTTCAGTATCCGTCGTCGGCAGGTTGCATGCATAATTTTGGCAAACATATGCCGCGGCTTTTCCGTCTATCGTGTTCATCCCTTCAAGAAACGGCAAATACGATTCAAGGTACTTTCTGTTATGATCAGAATCGAGTAATATAAGAATTTTGTTGCTAATAAATTGGGAATGAACCGCTTGGATCAATTCCCTTGTTGCCGCATCATCTGTATTCCCTACGATGACAATCTCATGGGATGACCCGTCAATCCAATCAAGCGTAAGAAGCATCTGGGGAAGTATATCGGGTGAATGTTCTATTCTTGCGCCGAATGCCATAATCGTTTTCCCGGCAAGTTTTCGCCAGGTATTGTTATCGGTCAATTGGCCGAGACGAAGGAGGTTGAGCGCGGCGATGGAGTTTCCCGCGGGTTCGGCGCCGTCGTAATCTTCTTTCGTTTTCAGGATCAACCCAGAATCTTTTGCGTGAGAATCGAAAAATCCGCCGTGTAGTTCATCGCCGAATAACTCAAGTTGTTTTTTTGTGATATTGATCGCAAGATCGATCCAGCGCGTATCAAATGACGCCTCGTAGAGATCGAGCAAGCCCATGGTGAAGAACGCATAATCCTGCAATGTGCCCTCGAAACGCGCTTCGCCGTCCCGATACCTCCGCCGGAGTGTTCCTTTCGTTCCATCGTAAAGATGCGTTGAAATAAACCGCGCTGCCCCCAGCGCCGCGTGGAGATATTCGGATTTCCCGAATGCCTGGCAAGCGCGGGCAAATGCCGATATCATCAGCCCGTTCCATGCCGTCAGTATTTTATCATCGAGGTGCGGACGCGGGCGTTTTCCCCGTTTGGAATATAATCGTAGTTTCCCCTCGCTCAGAATGTGTTTTATCTCATCCACCGTCAGCCCGAATGTGTTTGCCGTTTCTTCCAGCGAATGGGCTATATAAAGAATATTTTTTCCTTTAAACACGCTCTGCGGATCGTGCAGCGCATTGCCTGTTTCCTTCACGCCATACCGGTAACAAAAAATCTTTGATTCAGCGGCAGGCAACCGCCCTTCTATTTCCTGCTTTGTCCAGAGGTAATATACGCCTTCTTCTTTATTGTGGGGATTTTCCGCAGTGAACGCGCTCTCGGCGTCTTCGGCGGAATAAAATCCGCCTCCGGGATCGGTCATGTTTCGCAGGACATACCGTAAAACATCTTCAGCGATATCTTTGAAAAAATCGTCCTTAGTAATTTTGTACGCGTCGATGTACACGTTAACAAGCTGTCCCTGGTCGTAGAGCATTTTCTCGAAATGGGGCACGCGCCACTGTTCATCGACGCTGTAGCGGTGGAATCCGCCGCCCAGGTGATCGTACATGCCGCCCTCAGCCATCCGCCGGAGCGTGAAGAGATTATCGTTAAGCGCGTCTTCGTTGCCTGTCCGGGCATAATACTGAAAAAGAAAGTTGATACATACCGGACGGGGAAATTTTGGCGCTCCGCCGAACCCGCCGAATATTTTATCGAATCTCCCGTGGAATTTTTCAAAGGCAAAATCGAATACTTCATTGCCGGGCAGGTCGGTGCCGGCTGGTGCAGCGCCGATTGTGCGTAATTGTTCGGTGATCTCTTCGCTCGATTCGATGATCTTTTTGCGGTCGGTATGCCAGAGCTCTGATATTTTCATTACCAGCGTGGGAAAGCCGGGCCTTCCGTGGCGGTCTTCGGGGGGGAAATATGTGCCCCCAAAAAACGGCTTGAGGTCGTGCGTTAGGAATACGGACATGGGCCAGCCGCCGCTGCCGGTGAGCGCCTGAACAGCCGTCATATAGACATGATCGATATCGGGGCGTTCCTCGCGGTCTAATTTTATGCAGACGAGATGTTCGTTCATCAGCCCGGCGATATCGTTATTTTCAAACGACTCGCGTTCCATCACATGGCACCAGTAGCAGGTGGAATAACCGATCGACAAAAAAATCGGTTTATCTTCCTGCCGCGCCTTGGCAAACGCTTCCTCGCCCCACGGGTACCAGTCTACGGGATTATAGGCATGCTGCAGCAGGTACGGGCTTTTCTCATGGATCAGCCGGTTGGGGGGATTGTCCTTGCCTGTATTGCCTGATGCGTTTGAAACCTGATCAGCCATCGTAGAATAAGTAATTAAACCTTGTTACATCGTGTTTCCATCAATATACTAAGCGGGGAGATGAATAACCAACGGAGGTTGAGGCGTCCGGTAGGGGTATCAAATCTTATGCGTAAATCCTGCGATAGAAGCCGGATTATGTAAATAATTCTAGAGGTAAGAAGAATCTTTAGAAGTGGTGGAAACGGAATAGCATGTCGCTTAATTCTAAAATCTTTTGTTGATTTTTTTGGCAGCAGTCTTACAAGAGCAGTAAAATTCATCCCTGGATAAGCCCGACTGTCGGATCATGCTCCCGATAAGAAATTCATCAAAATCTGTAACTGAAGTATCGACAGTTACTCGATATTCTTTATTGTCCACCGTGCGAACCCATTGTTGATGGCTTCCCACAACATTATCCAATTTGAAATTATTATAATTAATTATTGCATGTATCTCCGTTAATTTAAGCGGAGGATATTTCTTAGGCAAGACTCAAATTATGAGAATGGGGATCATAAGTCGCTTTTGTGGAAAAGAAAAATACTATTCTTTTTACAAAGCCGACTATCGAGAAGAAATACCAAAGAATAAAATATTTAGATGGGGCTTTTCTCTCAAAAGCGAGAGATTCAATACCTTCCCTTGAAAATGACTTAAAATAGGCGGTGATTGCTTCTTTCATTTTTGCTTTTGCACCACTCATGGTCTCAGCAGACACTGCAATATCAGTATCTAGACAAATGAATTGAAATTTACCTTCACTATTATTAAACCCAATAATGCGCAAATAAATCATTTTTTCCATACAATAACCTCTAATTATCTAACAAAAAACAGCACGCCCTGACTCATTAAAAGCTTTGATGCTATACCTTGTTTTTGGATGTCGTGAAATCTCGTGTCATAAAATACACATTTTAGATTAAAAAAATCGAATAATTTCCTGTAATTTGAATAAAAGTCTATTAATAATTATGCTTAATAAATACACGAT
>JBIOHP010000036.1:0-29947 GCA_044449065.1 Bacteroidota bacterium | reverse complement strand
TTTATACATAATTCGGAGTAAACTCCATGAAATCATTAATAACTGTTATTCTCATGCTATGTTTGGCATCAATTGCATTCTCACAAACCCCAATGTCTATTGGTGGTCAAGTTGGATTGAATTTATCTAATCTTTCGTTCGATCCTTCTATAACGCCGTCGCCTTCAACTCGTACTGATTTTGGAGTTGGCGCCTTATTAGAGGTTGGAGTGAGTGAAATGTTCTTCATACAACCAGAATTGATGTATCTCACAGGTGGTGCAAAATTCGATTACACTGGTGGGTCATCAACCTTTAAATACGATGTAATCACAATTCCGATTTTGGTAAAAGCTAAATTCACTGCAGGCGATATAAAACCATACGTGTTCGCAGGTCCTGAAATTGGCTTCACTATGAAATCGGAACTTGAAAACGACCCGACAAGCGGCACCTCGACCACTGTTGATCAAAAAGACAGCACCGAGAGTATGAACCTTAGCGTCGATTTCGGCGCAGGTGCTGAATATAACCTCGATGCAAAGACGTCTCTTTTCGGTGATCTTCGTTATTCACTCGGATTGACCAATCTTAGCAAAGCAGCGAGTGCTACTGAGAAGATAAAAACAACTGGATTTCAGATATTTGTTGGCGTGAAATTCGGTATCTAAGCTACATATTACTGGAAGCTAATAATTTCATTTGCTATTAATGCCGAATCGCTTCTCCTTAGCGATTCGGCATTATAGTGACCACCAGCATTTATCATTAATTAGATGTCGTAATAAGGCGTTCCATTAGGGAACGCCTTTTTTTTCTTGTTATGAAGGAAAAATCTTTATACATTAAGAAAATAATTTCTCATCGTGATTTGGAGAAAAGTATATCCACATCAGGTAAGTAACAGCATTTATGGCGTTAGACACATTAAACGAGAACACGATCTCAAGAAGGAATCAACTTGTTCAACGAGCCGGTGATTCTCCAATTCCTACTGTTGTCCTTGAAAAAACAAAAATAATCGGATGTAATAACTCATTCTTATCTTCACTCGGATTCACCGCTTCGTCTGAATTGCTGCATCGATCGGTGAAGAATATCTTAACACCGCCGCATTTTAGGAAACTATCTCAATACATTAATGATCCCCCTGAGATACCTCCATCAGGTTTTGAAGCGGTTCTCGTTAAAAAAGACGGATCGAAAATTGATGGGTTGGTATTTTTAGCGAAATCATCTGATAATAACGACGAGACCTTTCAACTCACATTTGTGGATATCACCAACCGCAACGAGGAATTGACGAAATTATCCCAATCGGAAAATCTCTACAAAGAACTCATTGAGAAACAACCGGAAGGGATTTGTCTTATCTCCGAGGGGAAAATTACCTTCGCAAATAGCGGGCTCGCCGTGTTATTCGGGTATGATTCAACGAAGGATCTATGTGGAAATGATTATTCTTCGTTAATTGATGTCCAGGATCAAGCTCACACTATGGAACATCTGCTAAAGTTTCAGAAGAAAAAATTACCATCTCAAACTGCCCACTTCACAGCTAAACGAAAAGATGGCTCCACCTTTAAAGCGGGAGTAGATTGGGTAAAAACCGATGAAACGACGAAATCAACTTTCATTGCTTACCATCGCGATGAAACGGAAAGTATATCGACGAAAATTGATTTCGACCGCAAAACAATCGAGACCGGCATTCTCAATGAAGTAATTTCAGCGATGGATTATTCCCGGGAGCTGCACTCAATATTACAATCCGGTCTGTCGAAACTGCTTGACCTTGTCCATGCTGAATCAGGAGGGGTCTTTCTTATCAACAAAAAAAATAAAACCTTCGACCTCGAAGTTCGGCGAAATATTCCAGAAACATTACTCGTAAAGTTAGATCAACAATCTATTGAAGAAGGCATTGGAGGTTATCTATCGAAAACCCTCGAGGCGCACGTCTTTGACGTGAAAAAATATCCCAGTTTCCTGCCTCATGGGAAATTGTTCAAAGAACTTGTGTATGCCTCCGTTGCATTTATTCCTCTCGTCGTCAAAGAAGTTTGTAACGGTTTTATATTTCTTTGTTCAAAAAAAGCCGGTAAGGATAATTATCCATCGAAGGATTTCTTCGGTATTTTGGGGCGTGAAATTGGTTCTGCGGTAAATAACGCGAAATCATTCTCCGACGTTAAAAACTCTCAATTAGAATACAAACAATTAATCGAAACAGTAACCGATGTGCTCTATGAAGCGGCTCCAAACGGAGCGTTTCGATACATAAGTCCAACCATTGAGATGCTCGTCCACTATCCCCCGAAAGAGTTTTATCGCAATCCGACTCTGTGGCTGAGCATGGTTCACCCGGATGATAAAAAGCTCCTGCTTGATCGCAACGCGAACATTGATAGTATCGAAGAACGATTTGTATTTGAGTATCGCGTTCTCCCCAAAGGGAAAGCATCCTATCGCTGGGTGAGGGACGTGAATGCAATAACACGGGATGAAAATAATAACGTCGCTGGCATTAAGGGTATTATTAGCGAGATAACAAATTATAAACAGCTTACTGACGAATTAATTCAATCGAATGAACTAAATTCGAGTATTTTGAGCAGTATCCGCGAGGGTGTTGTTGTGTACAATAAATCCCTCCAATGCATCCAATGGAACAACTCAATGGAAGAAATCACCGGGTTAAAGAGAGAAGAAGTAATCGGTAGGGTCGCTTCTGAGATATTTTCCGATGAACTTCCCGAAAATCCCGGTCGGTTGATTCAGAACTCTCTGAATGGCGAGGTGGTTACTTCTGAAGAAATTCCTTACCGGATAAAAAAAAGCAATAAGGATATCACGGTCTGGGGGAGATATTCACCCTTGCGGGATTCTCATGGGAATATCGTTGGTGTTGTTGGGATCGTTACAGATATCAGTGAACGAAAAACTTTCGAACGCGAGCTCAAGGAATCGGAACAAATTCTCAGGAATATTATCGATACCATCGGAGATATTTTGATGATCACCGATTTGAAAGGCAACATATTCCAGGTCAACAGAGCATTTTTGAATCACCTTGGATATACGCGGAAGCAAGTCATAGGTCGCGAATTTCCGTATCCCTGGCTGATTGAAGAAGAAATGGGACGATACGTGTTGTGGATCGCTACCCTCCGCGAGAATAGCATGTTGCACGATTTCGATATGACCTGGAAGGCAAAGGATGGAAGGCTCATCTCTATGAGTTTGAGCACAACGCTTTTGAGAAATTCCCTTGGCGACCCTATTGCAATGGTGAATATTGCACGGGATATCAGCGAACGAAAACGATTAACGAAAGATCTCGAAGATAGGAACAGGCAGGTAGAATTATTAAACCGGATCATCAGCGCTGCAAACCAATCTATGGAGTTCGATGAAATACTCAAGAAAATCCATACTGAAATTAACGCGGTGATTCCCTGCGACGCATTGACCATAACCACACTTCAACCGGATGGAAAATCATTGAATCTTCTTGCCGGTGTTGGCATATCTGCCGATCGCATGAGTAGTATCGAACAGGGAGTGGAATTGGTTTCACTCGACGCCGTCAAATTTCGAAAACCCGTTATTGTCGGAAATATTTCCAAGAGTAAATATCAGGATAAATTCCACGCGAAATCAGGATTGGAGTCGATCATTTCGCTCCCAATGTATCTCAAAGATCGAATACTTGGTACCTTCAGTATTGCGCACCGGGAGCCGGATGTTTTCACCGAGAATCATCTTACCATCCTTGAATCGATCGTGCCCCAAATCGGCGCTATTATGGATCGTATTTCACTCTTCAAACAGGTGAGCGAGGATGCGTCCTATATCCATAATTTGCTTGATTCCATAGATAGCGTGGTCTACACAATTGATACTCAATTTAGGATCCTCGAAGTAAATAAAGCATGGTATGAGTTTATCCGTGAGAGCGGCGTAGAACCTCTCCAGGATTATGCCGGGATCCCGATCTTTACCGCTCTGCCCGATGAATCCTTAAAGACGCTATTTCAGAATGTCGCCGTTGACGTTCTCTCAGGCAGCGTCCGTTTCTTCTCACAAGAATTTTCACAAAAAATAAAGTCTGGAACGAGAATTTATCAACTAACGATGAATCCCACTGTAATTGATCGAAAAATCACAGGTTTGGTGATTTCGCATTCGGACATTACGGCGCTAAAAGAGAGCGAACTGGCGTTGAAGGCAAGCAACGAACAACTTATCACATTAAATGAAATTGCAGCGTTACAGGGAACGGCTCATGGCTTAGAGGATATTTTAAGCACAACTATCCCTCTGTTAAAAAAAATGATCGAAGCGGATGCTGCCGTTGTATATCTTGTTCCGCGCGGAGAGACAAATCTGAAACTTGTACATCAGGTGGGATTCAAGGAAGATTTAAGACCGATGCTGCCATACCTGATTGCCAGAGGTTCTCCTTTGGGGATAGCGGTTGGAACGAGAGAAGCGCTGTATATTTCTCAAGTGGGGGTTGAGCATAATGAATTGATTCATTCGAGCAAAGATTTCCTGTTGAAGGAGGGAATTCGATCCCTGGCAATTATTCCCCTTACATCGAAAGACGAAGTGTTTGGAGCGCTCGACATATTTTATCTCTCACGGCACAATTTCCCGGAACAAGAGCGCGAAGTTCTGACGCTTATCGGCAATCAGTTAGGGTCAGCAATTGAGAATGCCCAATTGTACGGTGAATTACGCGCACAGATCGAGCGGCTGACTGTATTATATGAATTTAGCGAGCAGCTCACCTCGAAACTTGATGTGCATCAAATTTATCAAGTCGCGTATGAACACATTGCGCGGGTCATTCCTTTTAAAACTTTTTCGATCACATTAGTGAGCTCGATGGCTGGCGAAATCATCTCCAGCTTCGTGGTTGCAGCGCAAGATGATTCATTTGTTGTCCAATCAGATATCAAACAGGTGCTGCGATTACGGAAAGAGACGCCGGAGTGGAAAGTGATTGAAACCAGGCATTCATATCATAACGAAACATATACCAGGTTGTACGTACCGATGTTCTCTAAAAATAACATCATCGGGGTGATGAATGTCAACGCGGAAGAATCGGAAAGATATTCAGAGCTTCATATTCGTTTACTCGAAAATATTGCGAATCTCACTGCAATCGCCCTTGAAAAGGGAACATTATATGAAGAAACGATCCAAAAATCGAGCGAGATCGAACGCCGAAACCGCGAACTGGATGATTTTACGTATGTCGTATCTCATGATTTGAAGGAGCCGCTCATCAGTATCGAAGGGTTCAGTAAGATTCTGCAAATTGATTATCACGACAAACTTGAAGAGGAAGGAAAAGAATATCTCGATTCCATTACCGGAGCCACAATTCGGATGAAAGCGTTAATCGACGACCTATTGATGCTGTCCCGCGTAAGCAGACCGGCAGAATCATTTAAACAGGTTGACGTCAATAAAGTATTGCTCGATATCCAGAATGATATGGAATTTACTATCCGTCAGCGCGATGTGGATTTTGTCATCCCCGAGGCGCTCCCATCCGTCCAGGGGCATGAAACACAAGTTAAAATAGTATTCAGAAACCTTATCGGGAATGCCTTGAAGTTTAATAAATCGCCAAAACCAACGATTGAAATCGGATTTCAGAATGCGGAAAATAATTATTATCTTTTCTCTGTACGGGATAACGGTATTGGAATAGAAAAAGAATTTTTTGAGAAGATATTTGTCATTTTCCAGCGATTGCACCGGCGGGAAGATTATGATGGAACCGGCGCTGGATTAGCGATTGTGAAGAAAATTATCGAAATTCACAATGGTAAAATTTGGGTGGAATCCGAGCCGGCGAAGGGTTCAACATTTTACTTCACCCTGCCAAGTTATGTATTGAACGAATAAAGGATTACCCATGGCTATCGAAAAAGTGAATATTCTCCTGGTCGAAGATAACAAGGATTTCGCCAAATTATTGCAGGTATATCTTCACCGGTATGAAAAGGATAAATTCAATATCATCTGGAAGGAAAATTATTCCGACGCCATGAATGAGCTCTTTGCCAATGAATCCATCGATGTTGTGCTGATGGATTATTTCCTCCCTGGGAAAAATGGATTTGAGATATCGAAGGAAATCATTGAGAAGCATATCCGCGTGCCGATAATTTTTCTCACCGTGAACAAGGATTTCGATATTGTTCTCAAGGTCATGAAGCTCGGCATTGCCGACTATCTCGTTAAGGAAGAAATATCTTCGCCGGTTCTTCCGAAGACAATCCTGAATGTCCTTGAGAAGGCGCAATTGAAACAGCAGCTTATGCAAATTGAAATAAGCAAACATCGCGTAGCGGTTATGAAGGATATGCTCTCAACGGTTTTGAAAGATATTGAAGCTCCATTGCATGAAATGGAACTAATAGCGAACGATATTCATCTAAAATATCCCGACGAACTCAATAAAAATTACATCAAGATTATCAAAGATAATGTGGAGCGGATCCTGACAAAAGTCGAAAAATTAAAAGGTTTAAAAGACGATAAAACTGTTCCGTATATAAAAGATATACGGATGATTGATTTATCATAAATGGCTACACACTGCTCTTTCCTCGCGCTGATCCAATGAAGAAATTTACGATCGCACTGGCACAGATCGATTCTGTGCTCGGCGATGTGAATAAGAATGTAATCAAACACCTTGAGTTTGTCAGCAAGGCAAAAGAACGCGGCGCCGATCTCATTGTTTTTCCCGAATTAAGTCTTACCGGGTATTCTATTAAGGACTTAAATTGGGATGTAGCGATCTCGCGTAAGAATGATGGCATTATCCAAACGCTTAAAGATGCAAGTAAAGATATCTCCATCGTGATCGGTGGGGTGGAAGAATCAGACAATTTCGGGATCTATAATTCAGCATTTTTTCTTGAAATGGGATTAATCGCTCATGTACATCGAAAAGTATATCCTCCTACTTATGGCATGTTTGAGGAGTCGCGGTATTTTCTTCCCGGTAAAGTTGTGAAACCCTATGATTCGAAAGTGGGCAAATTGGGGATTCTGATCTGCGAAGATCTCTGGCATATGTCGCTTCCCTACCTCATGGCATTGCAAAAAGTGTGGTTAATCATCGGGATGATAGCAAGTCCCACGCGGTTGATCCCCGGTGAAGAAAAAGTAAAAATCGCCGAAGTGAATGCCAACAATTGCGCCGCATATGCGCGTTTGTTAAGCTCCTATGTAGTGTTTTGTAATCGGGTAGGATTCGAAGACGGCGTAAACTTTTGGGGTGGTTCATTTGTGGCTGATCCACAGGGTGAGATCATCGCACAGGCAAAACTTTTTGAAGAAGATATAATTTATGCCGATATTGATCCGGAACAAGTCCGCAGATCGCGGAAATTCTCACGGCATCTTCTTGACGAGAATATCGATATTGTTACCGCTGAACTACGCAGGATCAGGAGAGATATCCAGTGAGTTTTATTTCCTAATATATTTTTATTTATCCATAGTTAACATAATATGAGTCGTATCTATATTGAAGATCTTTCACAACATGTTGGTGAAGACGTTACCATCAGCGGTTGGTTATACAATAAGCGTTCAGGCGGCAAGGTTCGTTTCCTCGTTATTCGCGACGGCACAGGAATCTTACAATGCGTCATGGTGAAAAATGCTTTATCCGAGGAGGTCTTCAACCGTTTCGATTTATTGAGTCAGGAAACGTCGCTCCGGGTAAAGGGAAAAATCCGAAAAGAAGATCGCGCGCCAGGAGGGTTTGAACTTGAGGTCGCAGATATCGAGATTATCCAGATTTCGAAAGATTATCCTATTACTCCCAAGGATCATGGCGTTGATTTTCTGATGGATATTCGGCATCTCTGGCTGCGATCATCCCGCCAGCACGCAATATTACGCGTCCGGCATGAGATTATCAGATCGATCCGTGAGTTCTTTGATAACCGTGGATTCGTGCTCCTCGACGCCCCGATTTTTACTCCAGCCGCCTGCGAGGGAACCAGCACGCTCTTTGCCACCGAATACTTCGATCTTGGTCAGGCATATCTCACCCAATCGGGTCAACTGTATGGTGAGGCGGGCGCTATGGCTTTCGGTAAAGTATACGTTTTCGGGCCGACGTTCCGCGCTGAAAAATCCAAAACCCGGCGGCACCTGACTGAATTCTGGATGGTGGAACCCGAAGTTGCGTTTAACGATTTGAACGACAACATGGAGCTTGCCGAAGAATTTCTCGAGCATATTGTTTCCTCCGTGCTGAAAAACCGCTCAGCGGAATTGAAAACTCTTGAACGAAACATCAAATTTCTTGAAAATGTAAAGAAACCGCTCCCCAAGATCAGTTATGATGAAGCTGTCGATATATTAAAAAATGAAAAAATCGATTTTGAATATGGAAATGATTTAGGCGGTACGGATGAGACAGTAATCTCTAATCATTTTGATCGCCCCGTCATTGTTCACCGGTATCCAAGCGCCATAAAAGCATTCTATATGAAACGCGATCCCAAAAATCCGAGCCTGGCTCTCGCGATGGATGTTCTCGCGCCGGAAGGGTACGGGGAAATTATAGGAGGCAGCCAGCGCGAGGATGATTTCGATCTGCTTCTAACTCGCATCAAGGAACAGAATTTGCCTCAGTCTGCATTCGAATGGTATCTCGATCTCCGGCGGTACGGGAGTGTTCCCCATTCAGGGTTCGGCCTGGGTATCGAAAGAACTGTTTCTTGGATATGCGGATTGGATCATGTGCGTGAAACCATTCCGTTCCCGAGAATGATTTACCGGCTTACACCCTAAAAGGACCTTCATGCTCAAGGTTACGAATCTTAGAAAAGAGTTCACAACTGTTGTTGCCGTAGATGATGTTTCCCTTGAAGTTAAACGCGGGGAGATATTTGGTTTGCTCGGACCGAACGGCGCAGGAAAAACCACTACGATTCGTGTTATCCTTAATATCATTACACCCGATAGAGGCGAAATCACTTTTGGCGGGAAGCCGTTCAGTCCGGAAATCCAAAAAGTGATCGGATATCTCCCTGAGGAAAGGGGACTCTATCGCAAAAGCACGGTGATGAACACCATTCTTTACTTTGCCGAGTTGCGCGGTATGCCGAGGAGCGATGCGAAACAACGGGCGACAAATTGGCTTAAACGATTCGACCTCGCCGGCAAATCAAACAGCAAAGTGGAAGAGCTTTCAAAAGGAAACCAGCAAAAAGTGCAGATCATCACGGCAATACTTCATGATCCCGATTTGTTGATTTTAGACGAGCCATTTTCCGGCCTTGACCCGGTGAACCAGATTTTATTGAAAGATATTTTTCTTGAATTGAAAAAGAATGGGAAAGCGCTTATTTTTTCAACTCACCAAATGGAGCAGGCCGAGAAAATGTGCGAGCGAATCACGCTCATCAATAAAGGGAGGGTCGTTCTTGATGGAGAGCTCCGGGAAATTCGCAAACGATTCGGGAAAAATGCAATACGCGTTGAATATAATGGCGATGGAGCTTTTTTACAATCGCTCCCGATAGTTAAAAAAGCTCTCTTGTACGAAAACTATGCCGAGGTTGAATTGCAAAATTCTACAATGCCCAATGAATTTCTTCACGCCATTACCGATAAGTTAGACATTCGCTCGTTTCAATTTATCGAACCGTCGTTAAATTCTATATTTCTCGAAACGGTCGGCGGCGATAACGATCACTCTAACGGGGGGACACGTCAATGAACAAAATGCTTGTTGTGGCGAAATGGGAATATCTTGAAAAAATAAAATCGAAGATCTTTATTGTCTCCCTTTTTCTGACGCCCGCATTGATGCTGGCATTCGGTATCTTGCCTTCGCTCTTTGCGTCGCGCCCGGATACCGAAACAAAAATTATCGGCATTATCGATCAAAGCGGTCAAATGATCGCGCCATTGTCTAAACGCCTTGAGGAAAAGTATAAACTTCCCAATAAGCAGCCCAACTATCTGTTGCGGGAGATTATTGACCCGGATACTTTTGTTGCGAAAAGGATTGCAGATTCGCTTGCAATTCATGAAGATATAGAGGGTTATGTTATCATATCGAAATCGTTTATGACGGATGCCTCGGAAATATTCCGCTCGCCGAACACCGGCAATATTAAGTTGATCGAGCGGCTCAACCGCGCCATCCAGGATGTTGTTACCGAGAAAAAACTTGTCAGCCGGGGTATCGATACGTCTGCATTGAAAGATATTACGGCAACGATGGAATTAAAGACAATTAAAATATCGAAGACCGGAAAAGAGGAAGAGGGTGGGTTCGAAAAAGTCTTCATCCCGGCATACATATTTATGATGGTGATGTTTTTCGTAGTGATCAGCTCCGGGCAGCTCCTTGTGCGTAGCATGATGGAGGAAAAATCTAACCGAATCATCGAGGTGCTGGTTTCTTCCTGCTCGACTACAGATTTAATGGTGGGGAAAATCCTCGGATTGAGCGGCCTCGGATTAACACAACTTGCAGTGTGGGGATTCATCGGAGCGACCTTCGCCCTCAGTTTTCTGGTGAGCGTTTTGACGGTAACAACGGCCTTATTACTGTTCATGTATTTTATCCTGGGATACTTGTTTTATGCCGCGCTGTTTGTGGCATTAGGCGCGCCGGTTTCCACGGAACAAGAAGCGCAGCAATTGACCAGTTATCTTGTGATGCTGCTCATCGTTCCTATGGTTCTCATTATTCCCATTATGGAATCGCCTAATTCTCTCATGGTGAAAATTCTATCCTACATTCCGCTTCTGACTCCGACCATGATGGCAATGAGAATTGCGGGACAAATGCCTTCGCCTTTTGAGCTAATCACCACGATGATCGTCCTGGGAGTTTCGGCAGTTCTCGCCATGTGGGCAGCGGGTAAAATCTTCCGCGTGACTATACTCGTTGTCGGCAAACGACCGAGTCTTGGAGAACTTATCCGTATTGTAAAATCTACCTGAGAGGAGAATGCGATGAAAAAATTCATTCTTACCCTGACACTCCTGTTAGTATCATTTAGCGGACGAGCGCAGGTTATTGGATCTGCTTCTACTCAACCGGTCGCTCTGGGAAGAACAGTCTTTGGACTTGGGGCTGCCATAGGATTAGCGGGCGGTATGGGAGTAAGTTTCAGGCATCATTTTCCATCAGTAATGTCATACCAAATAGTTGCAGGAATTATAAAACCTGATAACCGCCTGTCATACGATTTTGGCTTTGAATTACAGGCAGATATCATGAAAGGAATCTCGAATCGGTTTTATGCCTGCGCGGCTACCGGATATTATTTTACCGGCGAGGGGGGAGTGAACGAACTTGAAGCTCCGTATCGTGTAGGAATAGGCGCAGGAAATGAATGGACAAATGTAAATACGAGCCAGTTTCATATAGCGCTGGAAATATTGTTAACTTATTTCAGCAATGATACGGTTATTCCCCTGCCGCAACTCAGCGCGCATTATTACTTCTTTTAACTAACCCAACCCCTTACCCCTTCCCTTAAAAAAAGGGAGGGGGTCGGGGATGGGTTAAGTGAACAAAACTGAACTGAGTAAACTGTCATCGCGAACCCGACAGCAGTCGGGAGTAGCGATCTCCTCGTCTCGATTTGAATCGATTACAAAGCTGGAACAATTCGAAACCCCCACACGCCTTCGGCGTGCCCCCTTTAACAAGGGGGAATCTTACAAAATGATAAGTTGTATTTTAGTTTATATAAAGCCCCCTTGTCAAAGGGGGATCGGGGGTTTGGTGTGGAATGAATACCTTGTCAAACTGAAACTTTTGAAAAAGATTCACGTTGAGAGCTTCGCTGCCAAACCTTACGCCGCTTTTTGATCTCCATCCTCAATATTAGACGAAGGCGGGACGGTATCCAAATATTTCCGGATATGATCCAGGATCGGTTGCATCTCCCGGTATTGCATCAATTCCATCCGTAATTTTGCCACTCCAGGATATTTGCAAAGATAACCGCTGTAATATTTTCTGAATTCAATCACACCAAGCCGCTCTCCTTTTAGCTCAACCGATAAACGAAGATGTTCCCGCAGCGTTTCAACGCGGTCTAGAAAGGAAGGGGAGGGGAGTATATCTCCAGTCGCGAGATAATGTTTTATCTCTTTGAATATCCATGGATTCTGAATCGCCCCCCGCGCAACCATCACGGCGTAGCAACCGGTTTGATCAAATACTTCTTTTGCAGATTCCGGAGAGGTGATACCGCCGTTAACGATGATAGGGATAGATACTGCCTCCTGCACTTTGGGAATCCAGCTATAATCTGGTTCTCCTTTATGTCCTTGAGCCCTTGTCCGGCAATGAATTGTAAGCGCCTGCGTGCCCGTTTCCTCAACCATCCTTGCGATATCGATAATATTGACAGTAGCGCTATCCCAGCCAAGGCGTGTTTTCACCGTGACCGGAATTTTAACCGTATCCACTACCGCCGCGATGACTCGACGCATTTTGGGAAGATCTTTCAGCAAACTTGCGCCCGCACCCTGACCGACAACATTCTTTACCCAGCAGCCGCAATTAATATCAATAAGATCGGGTTGGAGCGATTCCGCCATGCGCGCGGCATTTTCCATCGATTCTTCCAGACCACCATACAACTGAATTCCAAACGGGCGTTCTTCTTCCGCGAATACCATCTTCGATTTTGTTTTTTCGGAATTACGAATCAATCCTTCGGCATTGACAAATTCCGTAAACACCACATCCGCGCCCAACCGTTTGCAGATCAGCCGGAATGCCATATCGGTGACATCCTCCATCGGCGCAAGGAGGATTGATTGTGGTTTGATTATATCTTTAAATGTTTGAGGCATTATTTTAATTATATCTGGTTCCTTGCAGACATACTGTATGAAAAATCACTTAGTATAGTAGCCGATCACCAAATCGGCGCGACAAATATCATTATTTCGCCGGTCGGTGACCGGCTACTACATTAAACTACCATTTTTTAGACAACCTGAGAGCATTGTAACGAAAACAGTGATGCCCCTTCGTAAACGGTGGAGTGGTACATCATATTCCCTAACGCATCTCGCCCATTTTCTTTACAATTTCTTCCGCCATATCCATTGTGCTCACCGGTTGAGTCGGGTTGAGATCTCTGGTGACTTTCTTAGCTTCTTTGATCACTGTTGCAACAGCATTTTCAATTTTACGGGCCGCTTCGAACTGACCAAGATGTCGCAAGAGGAGACAACCAGCTAATATGAGGGCGCCGGGGTTTGCGATGTTTTTACCCGCTATATCCGGTGCGCTGCCATGGACTGCCTCAAAGATGGCATTCTTATAACCGAAATTCGCCCCTGGAGCTAATCCGAGACCTCCAACCAGCCCCGAACAGAGATCGGACAAAATATCCCCAAATAAATTGGTTGTAACGATGACGTCAAATTGATGCGGATTCTGCACCAATTGCATCGCCATATTATCGACGATTTTATCGTTGCACTGAATATCCGGATACTCTCCTGCGATTCTCCGGGCGGTATCAAGGAACAGCCCGCCTGTATATTTCATGATATTCGCTTTATGAACTACCGTAACCTTTTTCCGGTTGTTCGCGCGAGCATACTCAAATGCGTACCGGACAATCCGTTCCGAGCCGGTACGGGTGACGATGCCGATGGTTTCTGCAGCGCTTCGCGCCGGGTCGATATAATGTTCGATTCCTGAGTAAAATTCTTCGGTATTTTCCCGGACTACTACCAGATCGATATTACTCCAGTGAGAGGTAAGCCCTTCGAATGATTTCGCGGGACGAACATTAGCGTACAAATCGAATTCTTTTCTCAGGGCGACATTGATACTCCTGAAACCTGATCCGATTGGAGTTGTCAGCGGTCCTTTTAGCGCAACGGTATTCTTCTCAATGGATTCGATGACGCTCCGGGGCAGCGGGTCTTTATATTTATCAATGGCAACTACGCCGGCTTCCTGAACATCCCATTGAATCTTGACGCCTGATGCTTCGATGACCAATAAAGCAGCTTTAGTGATTTCGGGACCGATCCCATCCCCCGGAATCAGCGTTACATTATACATTTATTATCCTGAATATGATGTTAAACTATAATGTACGGAAAAATGGAGGGGGGAACAAAAATATGATTTATTTGGAACTCTAATATGAGGTAGGAGATCTAATAAAATGCTTCCGCAAATAATCAACTTCGCGGATCCAAGAAAAACAATTTGTTTGTTATTTTAAAAATTTCAGTCTTAAAGCATCATTTCCGATGGAAACTATTATTACTTGATATATTTTATCACCACTCAATGAACGAAGGTAAACATTTTCTCCCTCCTTAAGGTCGAACAACCGATCCGAAAATTTACCCCCCCTACGATCATGGCTTGCTTCGACCATCTTCATTGAAACGTATAAAATACCGTTGTTACCCTGGCGATAACTCATAGTCGCTGTGTGATTTAAAATATCGGTTTCTTCATTAATTTTTACTTCTGTGACTCCACTTTCAGATGGAACGACAAATTGCTCTTTCAAAAGCAAATCCATTACGTCTGATGCCTCATGGGATGCGAGATTATCAAAATTAGTCAAGATTGATCCACCCGCTTCCCCTGTGGCAACCCAAACAATATCACCTGTTTTCGCGTCAAACAACTTTGCGGTAAAATACTGGGATGGTTTCTCTAACGTTATACCTCGCTCTTCTGCCGGTTTGGATTCAGTATGTTCCTCATAGTAAACCACATTGCCATAAGTTCGAACTGAGCCGGATGTGTTGGATTCGCCCGGCTTAGTCCCCAGATGAAAATATTGAGAGGTAATTACCGATGCTTGCACGCTTATTTCGATAACACCATCCAGGTTGTATAAGGACACAACGGAATCAATTTCCGCCGCTGAGTAATCTCGAATAGCAGGCATGACGTCGCTCTCTCTTATGATCGGAATATTTCGCTCATCTGCACGACTCAAAAAGTGATTTTCGTAAGATTTCATCGTAGCAATATCAGAAAACTTGGCTTTAACCATAAGGTTCTTAAATTTGCTACCAGAATATTGGGGGTTGTAAAGAGAGCTGAGGTTTGTGCTAACACAACCGGATAGGAACAGGAAAAAAATGGCGATGATATTAATACGCATGGGACGCTCTTTCTTTGAGTGAGGTGAATTATTTTGCATATAATATATCTCTTGTTCCATTAGAAGTCAAATTTGGAGGATAAACAGCATAATGGGAAAAATGATATATATTTTTAGGAAAACGGATTCCTTTTTCCGCCGGTCAAAGATCTTCAAATTCACGGATTAAAAGAGATGGTTGAGTCAAAAATTAAGCGGACTATTGGGGGGCGGACACTTTCTTCAACTCCTCAATCAGAAAATATTCTAAACTCTGGCGTATTTTCGCCAACCGTGCCAAAGAATCCGGAACATTCATGAGCTTTATTTGTCGTGGGGACAATACTTCATCTTGGACATGGAAGACACAATTTCGGAATTCGTTCGTCAAGGGATATAATTCGTCAACTTCTGATCGAATTTCAGGCGGGATTTCATATTTCTTGTTTTTGACCGAATACTCTAATACCGTATGTAAGAGTGCTACTCCCAAGATGAGATAGCATGATGCGGGTTGGACTAAAATATCGTCTGTCGTTTCGTGTCCATGTAATTGAGGATACTTTGCAGGAAGTTCGTCCTTATGATTTACCCAAAGATCGAACATTAAATTACACCGTTCAAAAGCGGTTGATACAGAAAAAAGTTCATTAGTAGTCATATCATGTTTAAATTGTCATAGATATGCTCGATTTATAAATTTCAAAATAAGGATAATTAGTTTGAAATGAAAACAATAGCACTTATTTAATGGAGTCGGTTAATTTTTGGAATGACTTAATCAGTTTTGGGGGAATTGGTCGTGCAAACCGATTATACTTGTACATATCCCTGAACATCTCGACGCTATCGTTGTTAGCTGCGTCGACAAGCTGCATCAGAATTTTGTAGTTCTGAGTAGTGAATTGATGTTTCTTTAAGGGAAGATGTTTGATGCCCCTGAAAACGAATTGCGTGAGAAATAAAGTTGATGCCATCAGCCGGTCATGCTCTTCTGCTCCCATTACTACGATATCGAGATGCAGCGACTCGAGAAAATTCTTCAGGCATTTCATCCCGGTTGGGGAGGTCCTAACCGGACTTACTGCAATCATCCGATTCTTCAACGATGCACCGGCGCTATCGGGTCCAAAGAGGGGGTGGGTGCCGATAATAGAAACCGATGAGGGTAAATACCTGCACATCCATTTGATGGGCTGTTCTTTCACCGAACATACATCATATACCGTTGAACCGGGTTGAAGGTACGGCGCAATGAGTTTAACTGAATTTACAATTTGATTGATCGGGACGGCGAGAACAACATGTTTTTTCCCAGCGGCTTCCTCGATGGATAATGTTCGTACGCCTTGTGGTGTTTTAGAAATTAATTTCTTATCTGCAACGAAGAGTTTGGCTTTTTTCTTGAGATGCATTGTGGCGAGTTGACCGAATCTGCCATAGCCAATGATAGCAATTTCCGGCATCAGACAATTTTTTGCAAATCGCGTGAATGCTGAAAGATCACTTCATATAATTGGTTGAGGAATGCCGGATCAAGATTTGCCTCCGGAGCTAAACTTAAAATGTGATTCATGATAGTTTTCTCCCGTGCAGGATTGGATACTTTTTTCTTATGTTCTTTTTTCCACGTACCGACTTCGGAAACAAGCTCCTGGCGTTTGCTTATTAGAAGAATAATCATATCATCCATGAAATCTATCTCTTCCCTGATACGTGAGATACTCTCTTTTTCACTCACAAGTGTTTGGCGGAGGAGATGATCTGCGAGAACCAAAGCGATCATGGACTCAACAACGGGTACGACGCGGGGACAGAGGCAGGGATCGTGTCTTCCCTCGACCTTGATGATTTGTTTTCTCCCTTTCGTATCAACCGTTTCCTGTGCTTTGGGAATGGATGACGGGGGTTTTACAGCGACACGGAGAATGATTTCCTCGCCATTCGATATGCCCCCAAGAATTCCTCCGGCGTTATTCGTTCTCGTCCTGATTTTGCCTGTTTTTTTGTCCTTATAAAAGGCGTCGTTGTTTTCGCTCCCTTTCATGCGGGCAGCGGCAAACCCGGAACCGAATTCAACCCCTTTGATGGCGGGAATCGACATTAAAGCTTTTGAGAGATCCGCTTCCAACTTATCAAATACCGGATCACCCAAACCGATGGGACAGTTTTGAACAACCGCTTCGACAATTCCACCAATGGAATCGCCCTCATTTTTCACCGTGAGGATTTTCTTTTTCATTATTTTTGCCGCGACCGGATCGGGGCAGCGGACGGGGTTCTTTTCAATTTCATTATAATCGATTTTTTGAGCTATTATTCCTCCAACTTCCTTGGTATAAGCGATAATTCGAATTCCCTTTTGGGAAAGTATCTTTAACGCCACGGCGCCGGATGCCACGCGACCGAGCGTTTCTCTTCCTGATGATCTTCCCCCGCCGCGATAATCCTGAATGCCGTACTTCGAAAGATAGGTATACGCCGCATGTCCGGGCCGGAAGAGATCCTTAATGCTGTCATAGTCCTTGGATTTCTGATCTTTATTATATACCAGGAGGCAGATTGGCGTGCCGAGTGTTTTTCCTTCAAATACCCCGCTGAGTATTTGCACCTGATCCAATTCGACCCGTGACGTGGTCACGACGCTTTGACCGGGTCTACGGCGGTTCAATTCTTTTTGAATATCTGCTTCATTGAGCGGCATATTGGGTTTTACGCCATCAATGAGAACGCCGACGGCTTTTCCGTGGCTTTCACCGAAGGTTGTTATATGAAAGATGCTACCGAGAGAATTACCCGCCATAATTAATTTTCTAATTTTGCAAATTCATCCCAAAATCGCGGAAAGGATTTTGAAACGCAGGATGGATTGGTTATCTGAATCTTCGGCACCCGTAGTCCGGCGATAGCGAAGCTCATTGCAAGGCGGTGGTCGTTATACGTATCAATCGTTACGCCCTTGAGAGGACGCGGGTGAATGATGACGGAGTCTTCATAGAGTTCTACCTTTGCGCCTAATTTTGTCAGCTCGGTTGAAATCGCTTTGAGCCGGTTTGTTTCTTTGTATTTTAGCTGGGGTATATTCGTAATAGTCGTGGCGTTTTGGGCAAACGCAGCGACGATTGAAGCAGTAGGGACACAATCGGGAATCTCATTCATATCAACTTCGACGCCGAGAAGATCGGCGCCGCGAACTTCGATAAAATCTTCTCCTTTTGTGATTTTGCAACCCATTTGCGATAGAATATCAAGGAATTTTATATCGCCTTGCAACGATTCGGAGGAAAGGTTTTTTATCCGCACAGTTCCTTTGGTGATTGCGGCGGCGGCGAAAAAATACGATGCAGACGAGGCGTCTCCTTCGATTGTATATTCCTGCCCGATATACCGTTCTGAATTATAGATATAGTAGGTCGACGGCTCGATAAAATCAACTTTGCCGCCAAATGTGCGCATGACTTGCAGCGACATATCGACATATGGAAGAGAACTAAGTTTCCCATGAACTTGAAGGTTAGTAGGGTGCCGCGCGTACGGCGCCGAGAGCAAGATCGACGAAACAAACTGACTGCTGATATTTGCCTTGAGCGGTATATCGCCGCCTATGAATTTTCCGCCATGGATTTTCAAAGGCGGATAACCGTTTGCGCTCGATGACTTAACGCCGGCTGTCCGAAGAGCGTCCAGAAGGTCGTTCATGGGGCGTCGTTTCATATCGTCGTCGCCCGTAAGGGTTGTAATGCCTGCCGGTATTCCGGCAAAACTGCTCAGGAATCGAATCGCTGTCCCCGCGTTCCCGATAAAGAGTTCCTTAGCGGGGACGTTGGGTTTGCCGTTTGTTCCCACAATATGGAGCTGCGAATCATTCTTCCATATTTTAACGCCGAATTCTTTGAGGGCGTTCAGGAGATAGTTTGAATCGTCGCTTTCCGACGGGTTAATAATTGTCGATTGATCTTCCGCCAAACTGGCGGCGATCAATGCGCGGTTCATATAACTTTTGGAAGGTGGAACTGTTATCTCAGCATCAACCCGTTCAACGGTTTTTATGCTGCGGATTTCATTTTGTAGCATTAGATTGCATCTATAAATAGTTTTGATTGAAGGTTAGCTTGCCGGTGAAAGAATTGAACGCCTGTAATGATTTTGCATCCAGTTTCGAGCGCTTGTTTCAAGAGTGGTGTAATCTCCGGTGCATACACCGCGTCGAAAACAACCATGTTCTTCCTTAGATAGCCGCGCGGTATTATCATACGGTCCGGTGAGGAAACCATCCCTGAGGGGGTTGCATTCATCAGGATGTCGCAGGGGAACGACGACAATTCCTCTAAGACGTCGTACCCGCAGCGAAGTTCAGTGGCAAGCGCCTGAGCTTTAGCAAGCGATCTCCCGACGATAGTTACTTCGGAACCGCGCGCAAGCGCTGCGGTTGCCATCGTTTTGGCGACACTCCCAGTACCGAGGATTACTACATGTTTTTTCCGCATTCCGGAGATACTTTGTAAAAGCAATTCCACTGCCATATAATCGGTATTGTAACCGATCAGTTTATTATTATGTTTAACTACAGTATTAACAACCCCAAGGGTTTTAGCATTACCGGTTATCTCATCAAGGTGCGACACAATTTCTTTCTTGAATGGCATGGTAACGCTCAATCCCCGGACTAAGTTCCGGTATTTCTCAACGAAACTACCAATGTTGTCGGCGAGAAAATTGACGTAAACAGCGTTCACCCCTTTCTTTTGAAACACGGCATTATGGTAATATATTCCTTTGCTTTGGTTCACGGGGTTGCCTACAAGTCCAAACACGTTGGTTGATGCATCTAATTTACTGACGTGGAATACATTTTGCAATTCATCAATCGAGATTTGACCGGGGGCTGTAGGTGTTGAATCATCTTTTGATGCATAGATGATAGCGCTTCCAAACATGCCCGATAAAATCCTGCTTATCTGACCGTATTCACCCATGCACAATGCTGAAAGTTGTCGTTTATCTTTCCTCGCCAATGATAATAAATCGAAAAATTTTATATTATCCGAAATGGTCCGTGCCCGTGCCGCTATTTTTATTATATCGGGTTTGGTTTTTTTTATATTATTATAGATGGTTTTGAGATTTTGTGGCGTTTTCTCCATGTTATGATGCGAGATGATAAGTTTGCATGACTTTATTTCCAACCGCAATCGATCAATGAACGATTTACCCCACTTCCATTCAATATCAATGTACTCCGCTCCATTTTTCGCAGCTTGAGAGAGTATTTCGAACTCTTCACGCGCGTTGCCTCGAAATTTTCCACCCTCCTCGCTGATTCGATTAGTGATAATAACCGGTGCGCGCGGGCGTCTCAACAGCTCCGCCATATTGATATTCGATAATCCATCGACACGAATTTCAATGAGATCGGCATAAGAGTGCGGATGTTCGATTTCGTCTCTTGCCGCCTGTAATGAGGTAGGAGCTATGGATAAACAAATTTTCATTTTCCTAATATCCGGTGCATCTGTTTATCGGTGAGTCCAATTCCGGGTTCGGCGTGTCCAATTTCTCTAAGAAGAGTATATTCAACGGTTCCATTGCGAGATTTTTTATCGGCTTTGGTAACCTCCAACACATCATCTATACGGATATGGTTGGGCAGCACGAGCGGTAAGTCAAATGCATCGAGCAAAGAACGCAACCTGAGAACGTCATTGGAATTTACATAACCCAATTTCTGAGAAATATTAGCTTCGATGATCATCCCGATTGCAACTGCGTATCCATGTCCTACCCGGAAATTATCGAGACGCTCAATAGCATGTCCGATCGTATGGCCAAAATTCAGGATACGCCGCAACCCGGATTCTTTCTCATCCTTTTCCACGATCTGTTTTTTCAACTCGCAACATCGAGTGATAATGACATTTAATATTTTCAGATCGCGTGATTTAATCTGATCGATATGATTCTCAAGATATGCAAAGAATATCTTATCTAAAATAACTGCGGACTTAATTACTTCCGCCAGACCGTTTTTATATTCATACTCAGGCAGAGTGGATAAGACGGCGGTATTGATATACACTCTTTCAGGTTGATGAAATGTTCCGATAAGATTTTTTCCCAAAGGGTGATCGACGGCGGTTTTGCCGCCAATACTCGCATCGACCTGGGCTAGGAGTGTCGTTGGAATCTGAATGAACGGTATTCCTCGAAAAAGTGTGGAGGCAACAAATCCGGCGAGATCTCCGATCACACCCCCACCCAGTGCAATGATAACACTTTGCCTGTCTGCATGTAATTCAATAAGCCGGTCTTCAATTTGTTCTTTCATCCGGCGGGTTTTGTATCGTTCACCATGCGGGATAGTCACACGATGGATTTTTAAACCTCGTTTTTTAAAAAGCGAATCAAATTTCTTGCCGTATAATCTCCCAACAATATCATCAGTGATGAGATAATACGTTCCACGTGAACTCAGTTTATGAATATCACGCGCAATTTGTTCGAATTTGTAACCGATGATCACGTCATATGACGAATCATGAGAATGATTCAAACTCAGATGGATTTTAGTAGCCATGTTTTATGATATTAAGATGCTCGATACATTATCCAGCGCTGAACGAATAGTAGTAACAAAATTAACAATATTGGTGATTGGATCGCTTCCATTTGAATTTCCCAATATTTTCATCAGTGCGCTGCCAATGACGATACCATCTGCTGCTTTAGCGATTAACATAGCATCCTCAACGGTTGAGATACCGAATCCAGCTAATAGAGGATTCTTTTTTACGCTCTTTTTTGCCCGGATGAGAAAATCCAGAGCCGATCCTGCCACACCCGGTCGTTCGCCGGTTATTCCAGTCACTGTTATACAATATAGAAAACCATTCGATGCAATATCAAGTTTCGCAAGACGCTCATTTGAAGTCGTTGGCGCGGCAAGGAAGATGGTGGAAATGTTTTTGGCTGAAGCCATTTTTCGATATTCCTCGCTTTCCTCAAGGGGAATATCCGGGATAATTGAACCATCGACGCCGAGTGATGCGCATTTGTCAAAAAATCGTTCCATCCCGTACGCCAGTATCGGATTTGAATAACCCATAAGTATCAATGGGATCGAGGTCTTGCTTCTAACTTCACCGCAAATGTGAAACACCTGCTCCATTGTTGTCCCATTTCTAAGCGATACTTCTGAACAATGCTGGATCACCGGTCCATCGGCAATAGGATCGGAAAAGGGGATTCCGAGTTCGATTAAATCTGCTCCTGCATTTGCGCATTCTATCACCGTGTTTATACTTGTCTCAATATTTGGATAACCGGCAGTGATAAATAACGATAACGCTTTTTTGTTCTGCTGCCGGAGCGACTCCAATCGTTCAGTAATTCGGTTCATAGCTTACGAATCAAGGGTTTTTCTAAGCGAGGGAAGATCTTTTTCTCCCCGCCCGGATAAGTTTACAACAATATTCGATGATTCATGAGTTTTTGGCATGAGGTATTCCAGATACGCGATAGCGTGTGCGGACTCGAGCGCGGGGAGGATACCCTCACATCGCATTAATAGTTGGCAGGCGGCAATTGCCTCGTCATCCGTGACAGAAACATACGAAACTCTCTGCAGATCTTTAAGATGACTGTGTTCCGGTCCAACGCCCGGGTAATCAAGACCCGCTGAAATTGAATGCGCCGGTTGTACCTGTCCATCACCATTTTGAAGAAGGTAACTATAGGAACCATGCAGCACACCGGGTTTCCCCAAGGTTAGTGTTGCTGCGTGTTGGTTGGTGTCGATACCTTTACCAGCCGCTTCCACGCCGATCATCTTTACTTCATCTTCAATAAAATTATAAAACAATCCTATGGAATTGCTTCCGCCGCCAACACATGCCACAAGATAATCGGGTAATTTTCCAACCTGCTCCTGAAGTTGTTTTTTAGTCTCGTTACCGATGATCGATTGAAAATCCCTCACGATCATAGGATAAGGGTGCGGTCCAACTACCGATCCGATCACATAAAATGTATCGCGGACGTTTGTTACCCAGTCGCGGAGAGCTTCATTGGTGGCGTCCTTTAATGTTTGTGTTCCTGCTGTTACGGGGATTACTTTCGCGTTCAACAGTTTCATTCTTACGACATTGATTTCCTGGCGAATCATGTCCTCAGCGCCCATGTAAACCACGCACGATAAGCCCATCATTGCAGACGCTGTTGCAGCGGCGACTCCGTGTTGTCCGGCGCCGGTTTCGGCAATGATTCTTGTTTTGCCAAGCCGTTTTGCAAGTAGTACCTGCCCGATAGTGTTATTAATTTTATGCGCGCCGGTATGGCACAAGTCTTCCCGTTTGAGAAATATTTTTCCCCTGCCAAAATATTGCGTCAATCGTTCAGCATAATAGAGTGGAGTGGGTCTACCTACGTAATCTTTCAATAAAGAATTAAATTGATTCCTAAACTCCGGGTCGTTTTTTGCAGATGTATATGCACTCTCAAGATCGAAGAGAGTCGCCATAAGCGTTTCGGGCACAAATTTACCACCGTAAACGCCATAATGACCATTGATATCGGGTGACGAATAACCTTTTAGATTCATAGAGTCACCTCCGACCGAACCTCTTCTATTGTAAATTTCTTGCCCATAATCGGCGCGAGTTGTTCCAGTTTATTCAATAATATTTTGAATTTCGCCGGCTTTAACGATTGATATCCGTCAGATAAAGCGCTTGCGGGATCGGCATGGACTTCAATCATAAGTCCATCAGCGCCGGCGGCAATACCAGCTAATGCCATCGGCATGACCGCATCCCATACCCCAACGCCGTGGCTCGGATCCACAATGACGGGTAAATGGGATAATTTTTTAATGATCGGAACAGCGTTGAGGTCAAGCGTATTTCTTGTCGCGGTCTCAAATGTTCTGATTCCCCGCTCGCATAAAATTACGTCGTAATTTCCGCCGTTCAGGATGTACTCGGCAGCCATCAAAAGTTCTTCAATTGTAGCCGATAAACCGCGTTTTAAGAGCACCGGTTTTCGTATATCGCCCAACGCTTCCAGAAGCGAATAATTCTGCATGTTTCTTGCACCGACTTGCAGAATATCGGCGCATTCGGCAACGGAGGGAAGCGTTTCAGTATCTTTGACTTCAGTCACGATCCTCATTCCCGTTTCTTTGCGGACGTCGACGAGGTATTGCAGCGCTTCATCTTTTAATCCCTGAAAAGCGTATGGAGATGTTCGGGGTTTGTACGCGCCGCCGCGGAGGAATTTTATGCCGAGTTCTTTAAGCACAAAGGCAATATCCATAATTTGATCGCGGCTTTCCACGGAACATGGTCCGGCGATCATGGTTAATTCTGTCCCTCCAATATCGATATTGTTCACCCTTATAATCGAATCTTCATGCTTAAAATCGCGGCTGACAAGTTTAAAGGGTTTCGTTACGGGAATTGCATCGATGACTCCGGGCAGATTAAGGAATGATTCGGAATCGAGCTTTCGCTGATTCCCGGTAATCCCTATCGCCACGCGTTGTTCGCCGGGTATTTCATGCGCTGCATACCCTAATGCTGTAATTTTCGATTTAACCCGCTCAATATCTAATCGCGAGGCGTCTAATTTCATGAGAATAAGCATGGAGTTTCCTTTGGGTAAATTATTCTTCTATTTGGTGGAGTCGTTCGAAAAGCAATCGCACGTTATGATGATCTTTATGTCCGGGTGAGTGTTCAATACCGCTATTAATGTCGATAGCATAAGGATGAATCCGGTTAACTGCATCTGTAATATTATCAGGAGAAAGTCCTCCGGAGAGGATAAGAAGAAAATATTTTTTCAATTCGACTGCAATGGAAAAATCAGCTAGGGTTCCCGATCCGCCATACGTGTCCTTATCTGCTCCATCAAGCATTACTGCTGATACGGGATACTGCTTCACGTACTCAAAATCAGATTTGTCGCGAATCCTGAATGCTTTGATAACATCGATGGGATAATTTTCGCAATCTTCTGATTTTTCATCGCCGCTTAATTGGAGCGCTCGGATACCGGAGATCGAAATAATTTGATTAATTCGTTCCCGTTGTTCGTTCACAAACACACCGACCGGCGTTACAAAAGGGGGAAGAGTATCGATGATCATCTTCGCTTTCATCGGATCGATATAGCGGGGGCTTTTCGGATAAAAAATAAATCCCAGTGCGTCAGCCCCGGCGTGAGCGCAGAGTAGCGCGTCCTCTTTATTTGTTATGCCGCAAATTTTTACACGTGGTTTCATGCGTTTATCTGAGTCAAGAGGCGGGAGAGGTTTTCGCCGGGATTCCCGGATTTCATAAAAAGTTCTCCGATTAACGCTGCGAATATCCCATGTGATTTCAACAACCGGAGATCATCGACGGATTGGATACCGCTTTCGCTTATGATCACACAGCCAGAGGGTAAAAGTTCGGCGATTCGAGGCGTTCTGTTTATATCGATTTCCATCGTTCTGAGGTCGCGGTTATTGACGCCAACCAGTTTTATCTTATCAAAATTAATTTTATCGATATCTTTTTCGTCATAAATTTCGACCAGGCATTCCATTCCATATGCGCGAGCGACCTCGAAATACTCATCGATCTGGATTCGATCCAGGATGCGCACAATAAGGAGGATTGCGTCTGCGCCATACGCTCTTGCTTCCGCAATCTGATATTCATCGATGATAAATTCTTTTTGGAGGAGCGGTATTGATACCGAGCGGCGAACGTTCTCCAGATCGGATAAATTCCCTTTAAAAAATACTGAATCTGTCAGTACAGATATCGCAGCAGCGCCGTTCTCCTGATATTCTTGAGCATAAATTTCCGGCGCAGGCATGGTATTCATTTCTCCAGCGGAAGGCGATGACCGTTTAAGCTCGGCAATGATAGAAAATTTCGGTTTATTCGTGACGCTCATCAGCAGAGAATGGCTCGTTCGGCCAAACCACTCGGTTGCATATAGCGTAGAAAGCTTAATGTCGCGTTTTCTGCTCTCTATTTCAGTCAGCTTATGCTCGATAATTGTATCAAGAATATTCATCTATTACTTTCCATGATTAGCTGATGAAGTTTATGCTGCGCGCTTCCGGAATCGATCGATTCTACCGCAAGCGAAACCCCCTCACGGGGATTTTGCGCTTTCCCGGCGACATATAAGCCAAACGCAGCATTCGCAAGCACGACATCCCGATGAGGTCCGCGTTCGCCTTTTAAAATGTTTGATAATATTTTCGCATTCACATCTGAAGAGCCGCCGATTATTTCCGATGGCTTCACAATTGGGAGTTGAAGGGCATCGGGCTGGATTGTATACGTTTCCATAGAACTTCCGCCGGTAATTTCATAGACTCTGGTTTGCGCACCAAGAGAAACCTCATCAAGACCATCCGATGAGTGCACAATGCAAACCTTTTTGGAGCCCAAGTTTGAAAAACCGGCAGCTAAGGTTGCGGCGGCTTCATCGCTGAAAGCGCCTACGAGCTGGCGTTTAACGCGGGCGGGATTAGTCATCGGACCCAGAATGTTAAAACAGGTTTTAACGCCCAAATCGGCGCGTGTCTGCGCGGCGTACTTCATGGCGGGGTGGAACATCGGCGCAAAGAGGAATCCTATCCCGATCTTATTAATGCAATCAGCTACCCGTTCGGGCGGTAATTCGATGTTAACTCCCAGCGCTTTCAGTACGTCCGCGCTGCCGCATGAACTGGATATTGATCGATTTCCGTGTTTGGCAACCGTTATCCCCGCGCCGGCGACTACGAACGATGCTGCGGTAGAAATATTAAACGTTCCGCTACCATCTCCGCCGGTACCGCACATATCGATTGCCTCAGGATCATCAATTTGAATTTTTACAGCTTTTTCAAGCATTACCTCTACGAAGCCGATAATCTCTTCCGGAATCTCGCCGTTAAATTTTAACGCAATCAAGAGAGAAGCTATCTGTGCGTTGGTAGCTTTGCCTTCCATAATATTTCGCATAACATCCTGCGCTTCATCGTGGGATAGATGTTCATGGTTGCAAAGTTTTTCGATGAAGAATTTCATACGGAAGGAATATCCTGCATCAACCAATTCCTGATAATCTGAGCGCCAACTTTTGTCAGGATAGATTCAGGATGAAACTGAACGCCCTCGACAGGATATTTCTTATGACGGATACCCATAATTATTCCGTCATCAGTGTGCGCGGTTACTTCGAGATCGTCTGGAAAATTTTCTTTTGAGATGATCAGCGAATGATAACGCGTTGCTTCGAAGGGGGTATCAATGTTTGCAAAAATTCCTTTACCGGTGTGATTAATCTGGGAGGTTTTACCGTGCATTAAGACTGGAGCGTTTACGATTTTGGCGCCGAAGGCGTATCCGATTGCTTGATGACCGAGGCAGACGCCGAGAACGGGTATGTAAGGGGAGTATTGTTTTATCGTTTCGACACAAATACCGGCATTCTCGGGTCGTCCAGGCCCCGGGGATATGAGTATCTTTTGGATACCCATCTCCAGTTCTATAACACCTCTCTCAATTTTATCGTTCCGTAAAACAATAAAATCAGAGGTATATTGTCCAACAAGCTGTACTAAATTATAAGTAAAAGAATCATAATTATCAACGATCAGAATCAAAATATTATTCCTTCCGCAGTTCGCAGGGCTTCAATGAGCGCCTTACTTTTGTTGATTGTCTCAAAATATTCGTTATCCGGCTCAGAATCGGCAACAATACCGGCTCCGGCTTGAAAATAGATTCGGTTTTCGGACGCAAAAAGTGACCTAATTGTAATGCAAAAATCCATATTTCCGGAGAAACCAAAATACCCAACACCACCGGCATAGATTCCACGCCTGCTAATTTCAAGTTTATCAATGATTTCCATCGCGCGGATTTTTGGCGCGCCGCTCACGGTGCCTGCCGGAAATGTCGACTTAAAAACGTCAACACAAGATTTAGAATTTAACACTTTTCCCGTGATCCGGGAGGCAATGTGCATGACGTGCGAATATTTTACGATGAACATAAACTGATCAACGGTCACCGAACCGGCATCGCAAATTCTGCCAAGATCATTTCTCCCGAGGTCGACGAGCATAATATGTTCGGCTCGTTCTTTTTCATCAGCGAGGAGTTCCTGCTCCATTCGCAGATCATCCGAATCGTTTTTTCCGCGAGGTCTTGTGCCGGCGATGGGATATAATTCTGCTGTTTGATTCTCTATCCGTATGAGAACTTCGGGGGAAGAGCCGATTATCTTATTTCCCTCGAAATCAAGATAGAAGAGATACGGCGATGGATTCAAAACGCGAAGAGAACGATAGACATTGAAGAGATCACCCCGATAGTTTGTGGAAAACCGTTGTGAAAGCACCACCTGAAAAATATCTCCGCTGCAGATATAGTCCTTGGCTTTTTGGACGATATCCTGGTATTGGTTTTTTGTCATTTCCGAATTAAGAGACCGATATTCGGATACAAACTTTGGCGGGGCGCCGTTGAATTTTGTCAGCAGATTTTCAATTCTATCGATATCTGATAGAGCGTGGTCAAATTGCATCCGAAGATCAAGATCCTTTTTTATCACTGCATTGTGGATGATGGTAAGCTGATGTTTGAAATGATCAAATACCACGATGGTGGTAAAGACGCCCAACATGCTATCGGGAAATGAGAGATTGTTTTCTACGGTATCCGGAATATCTTCAATAAAACGGATTGCGTCGTATCCGATGTAACCGACCAACCCGCCGGTAAAGCGGGGAAGATCGGGAAGCGAAGGATAGGTAAATCGTTTCAGGGTGTTATCGATGAGATCGAAGAAATTTTCTTCCACCTCGGTTGAGGCGCCATTTTCAGTAATGGTAGTGATTTTAACCTTGCATTTCAATAACAATACCGGATCCCTGCCGATGAACGAAAACCGCGCGATGCGCTCATTTCCTTCAATGCTTTCGAACAGGAACGAGCTGCCGGTTTCTCTACGTAAATGGAGGTACGCGGAGACCGGGGTGAGCATATCCGCAAGCAACGTTTTCGCCACCGGAATTACATTGTATGATTCAGCAAATTTTTGAAATTCTTTGAAATCCATCTTCTTTGAATTTATACTTTACGTCAATTGATTGAAATAATTCACTATAAACGTAAAAGCCCTTCCTGGTGTTCCAGAAAGGGCTTTTAAGAAAAATCAATATCTAATATGTTAGGCCGTTCCTATCCCACCCGGTGGAGTAACAATATACCACCAATAAGAACCAAGCCAATATTGAACGCCGAACTTCATATTTTAACGATACAAAGAAATTTTGAATTTGTCAAGGGGAGGTAATTATTAAATAATCGTTCTGGTTTCGTTGGGGAGGTTGCCAATTTTAACGAAAACGGGATCCTTCGTTTAATTTATCATGAACTTGGATCTGATCAAATTGGACAAGAGTAAGATTTTAATTTATAGATAATATCTCTGTCATCCTATGAGTAGGGAAAAATGTATTGTTTTGATATTCGTCCAATATTAATTCCAGGTTATTTGTTTCATTTAGATCGTTTATATGTGATAGTAGTTTGGTAGAGGTAGGATGGTATATCTTATTGATTATAAATGTAGTTATCGGTGATAGGCAAGTATTTACTTGATTTGAATGCCGGATTTTAGTATATTGATTTGTTGATTCGCGCGGGAATGTTGCATCTCGCCCGACTTGCGAATCGACCGCTATTGACCTGATCGCGTGTGGTTACCGGCTTATCAATTTCTTGATAATGCTTTCACGCGTTATCTGGTCA
>JBIOHP010000035.1:0-31680 GCA_044449065.1 Bacteroidota bacterium | reverse complement strand
GAGACGTTCTCGTTCTTTATGGCTCATCGTCAAGTCCTGCATTACGGGGAATTCCTTTCGTTTTTATCGGATTCCCAATATGCGTATTACATGACATTTCTATCGAGCGCGCACCATGACATTTCTAAAGAGCTATTACAGATTTTAATTTATTTATTGTGATGTATTGCTACTTGTCAAGGTCTTTCTTACATTCATAGCGTTATAATTCGGATCAATCAATTCACATATACAGAAAGGATAAACTTAATGAAGCGTTCTCTTATACTGCTTGTTGTACTGGGGCTGTTTATTGCGGCAAACGCGGATGCACAATCGAAAAAAGATGTGAAGCGTGGCCAATCATCACCTGCGAACAAGGTCCAATTGAACCGTGATGCGATCATTGCCGATCTTACAAAACTTGGCGCGGACGCCTACCAGTACAAGATACGCCCGACCGACATGGGCGGCGGCAATAAAGTGTATGATGGCAGCACAGGCGCTGCCCCGTACACGCTCAAGACCGATGGACCGTGGGCGCAGTGGGGTCCCGGCAATCCGAATGCGACATTTTCCATTACCGAGAAAACGGCTTCGTCGATCACGCTTCAAGGTTCCTCAAAGATTTTCAAGGGCTCTACGGTTGCTATCGCCTTTGATTCGCTCGGTAAAGCCGGAAAACCGGTGTACACTGGAAAATTTTAATCCACCATTATCACCAGAGTTGCAGCATGTGTCAAAATATATGGGCGTCGTGGTTCATTTCTACGGCGCCTGTTTTATTTTTACAATAATTTCCGAATTATCTTTTGCCGTAACATAATACAAACTAATCACATCAGTGAGACACATATGAGTAAAGAGCATGATAATAGAATTTGCCCAGTCGAACGAGCGGGGGGACTTGATAATTTTATCAGGAGACTACTCCAGAATCCTCAGAAAATATTACAACCATATATCCGCAAGGGGATGACGGTTTTGGATTTGGGTTGCGGCCCGGGCTTTTTTTCCGCGGAAATCGCAAAGATGCTGTTTGATTCCGGAAAAGTTATCGCCGCCGACCTACAGGAGGGAATGCTTGAAAAGGTCCGCCAGAAAATTAAACGAATGAATTTGGAACAAAGGATAGAGCTGCATAAATGCCAGGAAGACAGAATCGGCGTTGTTGAACAGGTGGATTTTATTTTAGCTTTCTACATGGTTCACGAGGTTCCAAATCAAGAGGCATTGTTTAGAGAATTGAAATCAATCCTGAAACCCGATGGTATACTATACATCGTAGAGCCCAAGATTCATGTTTCTAAGCCATCCTTTGAAGACATGATTGCGAGATTAAGAATCGTCGGATTTGGCATTATAGAAAGTCCAAAAGTGTTTTTTAGCCGAACCGTTTTGTTGAAACACGCAAACTCGTAATGCGCGCTGTGCCCAACAAGTTCCAGAACATGCCCCTCCAAGCAATTAAGCGTAGGTATTAAGTGCGGTCCCAGCCGTCGTGGACCACTCCACGATGGCTATTTAAAAATAACAATTTTCGCATAATCCCGGTCATGGTGTGGACCATGACCACCGAGAAATGGTGTGAACCATGACCGCTGAGAAAAGCGCCGGGATTAAGCGCGGAGGACCGCCACGGGAAAAAAATAAAACAGTTGCTTGACAATCCCTTAGGCATTTGTTAAATTATCACCATCAACTTTGAAGCTTTTCCCTGCTTTCTTTCCTTCAATGGGAATTTCTCCAGTGTCGATACGTTTCTATGCCTGATGTAATGCTGTTGATGAGAACAATTGTCCGATCCGATTAATTTTCAAATGAAGTGCGGTTAATGGAACGATGTATTATCTTGGTTGAAACCTGCTCGTTCCGATAAGACCAGCTCCGACATACTGTTATACCGATTTCAAAGGAAGTAATAATTAAAGGACAACAATCACAAAAATAGGAGCGGTCGTCATGAAGTGTTTTCGTTTACGAGTTTTTCTGTTTATAGTAGAGTTGATCTTCGCCTTCCAAGTTTGTGCAATACAGGCGCAAGTGAAGGTACCCATAATTCATAGCGGTTATTCCTCCACAGCCACCATAAGCATTTCTGTATATACAAAAGATATAGCAACGCCCGTGAAAAATTTTGCCGCTGCTCTCTATGATTCATCGGGGATAAGAATCGATTCCCTGGTCGCACAAGATACAAACGTTGTTAAATTCTCCAACGTGAATATAACAAGCATACACTCCTCACGTGAATTACCGACAGGATATTCCCTTGAGCAAAATTATCCGAATCCGTTTAATCCCTCCACGAGAATACAATTTACAGTTCCACATGCGGGACCCGTATCCCTCAAGACGTACACAATCCTGGGACAGGAGGATGCATCGCTTGAGCTGACGCTCGAGCCCGGAAGCTATGAAGCGCAGTACAGCCCGGGAGGCGCGGCAGGTGTCGTCTTCTACCGGCTGATAACGAAGGATTTTACTGAAACAAAAAAGATGATACAGTTCGGCGGAGAAAAGCCGGGGAAATCAAAACTGACGCTTGTTTCTTCCGGCATGCAATCGCGGTCTCAGCGATCCGGTACGATTTCGGAATATCAGGCAAAACAAATCATGGTAAAATTGCGCAATTTGCCCTTCACCGATCCTCCAATAGAGTACACAACGATTCTCATCATCGGTTTAACGGGAGATACTACCATGACCGTTTATGTAAATCAGGCAAAGGGAGTGCCTTGTCCCGGCATCCCAACGGTGATATACGCCGGTCAAACCTACCACACTGTTCAAGTCGGTGGTCAATGCTGGCTGAAAGAAAATCTGAATGTGGGCACGATGGTGGATAGTCTGCTAACCCAAACGAATAACGGCGTGATTGAAAAATATTGTTTCCGTAACGATACTGCAAATTGCAACACCTATGGCGCCTTTTACCAATGGAACGAGGCGATGCAGTATAACACAACAGAAGGCACACAGGGTATTTGCCCCACAGGTTGGCGTATCCCCACTTATGCTGAATTGGAAACATTAACAACAGCGGTAAAGAAAAACGGCAATACATTAAAAGCTGTGGGCGAAGGTCCGGTGGCTACAGACTCAAGCGGTTTTTCCGGGTTGCTGACGGGCTACCGCGACATGTATGGTTTCTTACTGAATCTTGGAGATTATGCGTTTCTTTGGAGTTCCACGCAGTATGATGCGAATACCGCATTCAACATGACCCTGTACTACGACGATGGCGCTATTTACGTGCTCCCCGTCTACAAGACGTTCGGTTACAGCGTCCGCTGCATTAAGAATTAGGTTTGTGAAATAAATCTGTGAAGGTAACTTTGTACCCCATGAAATGGATTATGATATGAAATATTATATAAAAATATTAGTTTCATTGATAGCTTTCGCTACTATGATGATGGGGCAACAACCTACCATAAGAGGTACGCCCAAATTTACGTGTGGTTCAACAATTACATATACCGGTAGAACCTACCACACTGTCCGAATAGGAAGCCAATGTTGGTTAAAAGAAAACCTTGATGTTGGAACGATGATAGACAGCAACCAAATCCAAACCGATAACGGCGTGATTGAAAAGTACTGTTATAACAATGACACGGCAAAATGCACCACCTATGGAGGTTTATATCAGTGGGATGAAGCAATGAAGTATCACACAACAGATGGCTCACAAGGTATTTGCCCAGCCGGTTGGCATATACCTACATATCTTGAATTCAATAAATTGCTAATAACGGTAAATTATGATATCAATTCATTAAAAGCCGTGGGTCAAGGGAAGTATCAAGAAGCCGGAACAAACACAAGCGGGTTTTCTGCATTAGTTGCGGTCGACTACGATTACGGAAGTAATTATGACAATCTCGTGATTGGCCTGAACATTTGGACTTCCACGGGCGATGACTCAGTAGCAACCACTCTGAAACTTTACCCCAGTAAACCCACCACTATGTCCTATTTCAGCAAGAGTTTTGGTTTCGGTGTCCGGTGCATTAAAAATAATTTTAAAAAAAATAATGAATAAGATAATTGTTCTCGGCATATTCCTTCTTTGCCATAAAACTTCGTTTTCACAACAAGTTGATATTACAGTCAATCATCTCGGTGTGGATAAAGCGTATTTATCAGCATTGTCGGGAGAAAAAACATCGCAGGTAGACTCGATCATGTCTCATGGAGATAGTCGATTTCAATTCTCGTTAAACAGGAAGGATGTGCATCATGGATTTTACCGCCTCTCATTCGATAAAAATAAATGGATCGACTTCCTTAACGATGGCAAAGATATCACCCTTACGACCGATGCGAACAACATTTTGGATAGTTTAAAAGTTGTTACCTCGGAGGGCAATCGTTTGTATTATTCATTCATAAAACTGAATAAGCAATACAAAACTAAAACAGAACTTTTGCAGCTTGTTTTGGCGCGTTATCCCAAAGAAGATGATTATTATAGAACGACAGAAACCAAGTTAAGCGAGCTGCAAAAAGAATATTTGGATTTTATTGACGCCGCTTCACAAAAAGAACCAGGCTCGTTTATTGCAAGATACATCCGCTCAGCCCAATTGCCGGTTGTGGATGTTAATCAGCCAATGGAGAAGCAATTAGCTCTCTTAAAAGCTCACGCGCTGGACAACGTGAACTTCAACAATGCGGATTTAATTAATTCCGATGCTTTTACCGGCAAGACAATTGAATATTTAACGTATTACCGCAATCCGCAGCTTCCCAAAGAATTATTGGAAAAAGAATTCATGGTCGCGGTTGATACGATACTCAATAAAGCAAAGATAAATCAGCAGGTCTACCAGTTTATTGTGGAGTATCTGATTGATGGATTTAAGAAGTTCGGGTTCGATCAGCCGCTCGATTACATCGTTGAGAACTATGTGATTAAAGACGACCTGTGTCTTAACGTGAATACGGAAGGATTAATTAAAAGGCGGATTGATCAGGCAAAGAATTTCAAAATTGGCAATGTGGTGCCGGATATTGATCTTCCTGATTCAGCCGGGAATGAAATCGACTTGAAGAAGATGAACGCTACAAACGTGTTAATCATCTTCTATGCGAGCACCTGCCCGCACTGCCAGACAATGCTTCCCAAACTAAATGACTTATATCAAAAACAAAAAGAAAAGAAGTTGGCGGTAATTGCGGTATCCCTGGATGGCAACAGGCAGGATTGGATTAATTTTATTATCGCAAATAATCTTACCTGGCATAATATCTCAGACCTGATGGGCTGGGATGGCAAGGCGGCTTCGGATTATTATATTTATGCCACGCCGACGATGTTCTTAGTGGATAAGGATAAAAAGATTATCGCTAAACCAAGAACGGTTGAACAGGTGAGTGGTATTATGGAGAGGAAATAGCTTCAATTAATGCCTGGCCGTCGTGGACCATTCCACGATGGCTATGTCATATCTTGGTAGGGTGAATCCCCTTAATTTATTGATTCTGGCGGGGGCATTTGGTACATTCAATGAACTAATAGTTGCATAATAGGTGGTATTTTAAAGATTGTACGATAGGATGTTCTAAACAGAAACTCAGAAAGGAATACTGATATGAAAGGCAATGACAAATTTATAAACGTTCTCAACGATTTGCTGGCTGACGAATTAACTGCTATCAGTCAGTACATGGTTCAATCTGAAATTTGCGATGGATGGGGCTTCGAGAAACTCCACAAGGCTATCGAACATACAGCAAAAGAGGAGATGCACCACGCGGAATCGCTAATTCAACGAATTCTATTCTTAGAGGGTCTGCCAGTTGTGTCAAACCTCAAAACGATTAAAATTGGAAAAAGTGTCATCGACATGCTCAAAAACGATCAAGAATCAGAAGTTTCCGCTATTCGAGCATACAACCAGGCGATTCATTTGTCCCAAGAGGGAAAAGATCAATCTACGGCGGTCTTGCTCACTGAAATTCTAAAGATGGAAGAAGAACATGCTGACTGGGCAGAGATGCAACGCACACAAATTGAGATGATGGGCATTCAGAATTACCTGGCGAATCAAACCGCAAGCGCTGGGTCGTGATTGTAAATTATTAATCCTCGTCATTACAGGCGGGGCTTCCTCGTTTTTAGTCCCGACTACCAAAATGTGGCATATCGGTTTCCGGGTGTTTATTCCCCATGTGTCGTGGACCATTAGTCTATCCGCGTACCATGTTTTGTAGTAGCCGACCCGCCCTGCTCGCTGGTCAGGCGGGCTGACCGTACGGGCTGGTCACCGGATTGGCGGCTATTTTGAATACGATTGGGCATTCGCGCGGGTCTGGTGACCCGCTACTACGAGTTCTCGGACAGAGTCTTGGACCTTGACCGCTGAGAAATGAGGTAAGAGGAATATATGTCCGATCAGTGAACCAGCCCGTGTAGTCGGACGGGTCGGACACTATACTTCTGACATTTTGGACGGCGCCGCCCAGAAATAGATCACTTCCCCCCCGGCGGCATCCGCAGAAACCTTTTAAATTTGTTTTCCCGCACGGTGTCGTTGTGGGAATCGAAATACATCGACTTAAAAACTGAATAATCTTTGGAAACGTCGAGGGGATTTTTACGTTCGATTTTGGATACATAACTATCAATCACCCTAGAGACGTTGGCAAACCGTATCCCGGGATCAGCGGCGAGCCGATTCATCACGGAGTCGTCGTATGTTACAATTCTCGCAAGAAAACCATTAAAACTGATCGTTCGGAACGAAGTTGAATCCTTCGATGGAACATTATCGAAAAATATCTGGACTTTTCTTTTAACGAGATAGTCGTATGGCGCTCTTTTTTCGTGACCGGGCCTTCCGCGTTCTATTATTTCCTGGTGCGCAATTTCTACGTCGGTCAACCCGGTCTCGGCTTCGATGGCAAGTTCGGGATCCATGTAATACACCAATTTTGCCCGCGCCCCCATAAAAGCTACGCGCACCGGTATTCCTTTGAACAACACGTTCAGTATTTCCCCCAATTTTTTTACATCCGGTAGAACACCATTGGCATAAAACTTCCACTCGTCGGCAATTTTTAATTTAAAAATCGAATCGTTATAAAAATTGATCCGGTTGTATGTTGTCAGAAGCATCAGGAGCCCGAGGGAGAGCGCCGTGACTCCTTGAAACAGAGAGACGATAAGGCATTCAATAACGAAAAAACCAACTGGTGTGATGGGGATAAAAAACCTCCCGAACATGAAATCTCCGCCGATACGAATCACAAAAAGAACCTGTGCGGCGATAAAAAACATTCCCAAAAAAACATTATTGAAAAACAGATGGTCGGATTCTATGAATCTAAAAAATGATTTCTCCCGAAACCACGAGTATATCGTTTTCTTATACCGCAGCGCCGCAACGATTAACATAACCGGGGTGTGGAGGAATACAAAATATGACGCCATATAGATTGTGAGGTACAGGAAACCCTGCGTGTAGTATGGCATGCCGATTGATTTTGCGTAATACGTGTTGGGGTAAAAATATCCGTAGTATGCGTATCTCCACCACCAGTAGGGAAGATAGATGAGAATGGCGGGAAGGATAAATACAACTATACTTTTAATTTTGTTCAGCCGGGTCAAGAAGAGGTAGATGACTCCCGCGACCAGGAACAAAATACCATCGGGACGCGTGAGTAGCAAGAGCAGCGAAAGTACACCGGTTCCGAGCAATGACTTCTTCGATCTGGAATAAATCAGCGCAAAGTACAACGATGTCAGCAGGAACGTAAACATGGAGGTTTCCAAGCCGCCGGTCGCATAAACGTTTGCCTCATGATGAATGCATAATCCGAGCGCTGCAAAGGGAATGATCCACTTTTTCCCCGGAAGGGAGGATTGCAATTTCCAGCTTCCAATGGAAAGAAGCGTAATTGTGCCGACCGCGAACACACCGCCGATCAGTTTTGTGAATGTCACAGGATCGACGCCCATTTTCATCCCTGCTGCGATCATCATGGTCCAGAGAAAATTCGTGTATCCCTCGACTCGCTCTCCGGCATTAAAAACCAATCCTAAACCATTGACGAGGTTGCGGGCATACCGGAAGGAGATATACGCATCATCGCAAGTCCAGGCATACGTGTTAATAAAGAAGCAAGCGATGAGGATCGAGAGAACAGTCAATCCGCCAAAGACAAGCGCGCGGGGATTTTTCATGCGGGACGAATTCCTTCGCAAATCGACAGGATAGTTTTTTCGAGATCGACAATATCATTGCAAACGATAATGGGATCTGTCCGCCGGTGATCGATAACCGTGTCGCCTAATTTTTCCGACCAGCCGCTGAGTCCTTTCATCGTCAAAATCGGTTTGTTGTACATCCATGCAAATGCGATTTCGGAAAGCGTGCCGGCACCGCCGCCCAGCACGATGACAGCATCTCCCGCCAATGCTGTTAGGACATTCCGGGCTTGGCCTAAATCGGTAGGGATAACAACCGTGCACCATTCATTCGCCTTTGAAATATCATGCCCCGGAATAATCCCGATAGTTATTCCGCCCGCTTTTACTGCGCCGCGATTCGCAGCTTCCATTATGCCGCCGCGTCCGCCGGTGACGACTGTTATACCGTGTCCGGCAAACATTGCGCCGATTTTTTCAGCCAGAGCGCATGCCCGCGGAGTTGCATCCGCATCGCCGATTATCGAGACCTGTAAATGCCGCATGTTGATGAAATGATGATTTTACGGTGAAATTTTAGTTTTTATTGTGTCAATATAGGTCGTTGAGAGTAATCATGCAAGTTTTTTAATTTGCCTTTCCTCCCTCAATCCGTTATATTCACTATAGCACCGTTAGGGGTGTTCCTGAAAAAACAGGGACTGAGAATACACCCTATAAACCTGATCCGGGTAATGCCGGCGTAGGGAAACGGAAAGACACATTGTTCCGCAGCCGTTTTTCTGAATCTCTCGCAGTCAGGAAACGGCGTCTTGTTTTTATGTTCAACGGATCAATGGAGTTTTAGAATGCGACCTTTTGTACTAATAATTTGTTCGATACTATTTTTCACCGGACCCAATTTACTTGCGCAAAATAATTCTGAGAGAAAACAAAACGGGGAAGACACTGTTTTCACGCTGTCACCCGTAACCGTCACCGCGACGCGCGCGGTGGAATGCGCCACGCCTGCAACATTTTCAAATTTTTCACAGCAAAATATTAACGACCGGTATTCCGTTCAGGATATACCCGTCCTCTTATCCGAAATGCCCTCTGCAATGTTTTATTCTGAGAACGGCAACGGTATCGGTTACAGCTACTTAAAACTGCGGGGATTCGATCAGAGCAGAGTCTCGGTTATGGTCAACGGCATTCCCCAGAACGATCCGGAAGAACATAACGTGTACTGGATTGATTTTCCCGATCTCACCGCAAGCACCGATGATATTCAGGTTCAGCGCGGAGCGGGAAGCGCATTTTACGGTCCGCCGGCAATCGGCGGTTCGATCAATTTGGTGACCGACCCGTTCAGCAGAAAACCGGGAGTTACATTTGAAACAATGTTCGGATTTCAGGAGTTTGGCGATAGCAGCAGATCCATTTCATTGAATACCCGGAAATACACCACAACGATCAATTCGGGTTTAATTAACCAGCAGTATATGCTTTACGGGCGGCTCGGTCAGATACTCAGCGACGGGTACCGGGTGAATTCATGGACAAATTTGAATTCGTATTTTCTTGGCGCCGTGCGATTCGACAAAGATATGACTACTCGATTCCATTTTTTTGGCGGACCGATCACCGATGGGCTGGCGTATACAGGTCTTCCGTTTTCTGCAAAAAGCGATTTGAAATTACGGAGGCAAAATTTTTCCGGTTGGGTGGATACTTCCGGAGTGTTCAGCGGTACAATGCGCCGAACGCAAGAGACAGAATATTATTCCCAGCCGCACTATGAGTTATTGAATGAATACCGTCTTTCATCCACACAGACGCTCTATAACACATTGTTTCTCATCCAGGGCGACGGTTATTTCGATTATGACGCGTCGTGGGGCGATACGTCCGCATTCCGGATCGGCTACCGGTATGGAATTCCTGCGACCGCCAACCCGGGCAATGCCCTCGTGCGTGGTTTTGTGGGAAATAAACAATGGGGCTGGCTGCCGCGGTTTGTAACCGAGACCGATTTCAATAGTCTCACGCTTGGCGCGGAGATCAGGATTCACCGGTCGACGCATTGGGGAAAGATCCAATATGCCGAAGGATTGCCTGCGGGGTTTGATCCTGATTATCATTTTTATGAATTTAACGGTTCGAAGGATATTGCCTCATTCTATATCCATAATATCTATCATCCACAGCAGCAGTTGAACATCATGTCGGATGTGCAATTCTCTTATAATAAATATGGCATTGCAAACGAGAAACCATATCTCGACGCCAACGGAAATTTCGTCTCGTATGATTTTACCGTTCCGTATTTCTTCGTAAATCCGCGCCTGGGCGCCAACTACAATTTCGATGATCGATGGAACGGCTACGTTTCGATAGCGTATACCTCACGGGAACCGAAACTAACAGATATTTACTACGCGGAAAATTCCTACGGCGGGTCTACCCCGCAGTTTGCAGTTGGTAACTCCGGAAAATATGATTTCACAAAGCCGATTGCTCAGCCGGAACATCTCCTGGATTTTGAGCTCGGCACAGGTTTCAGGGAGGGAAGAAACCGGCTTACGGCAAATATCTATTGGATGGAATTTACCGACGAGCTTGTAGATAACGGCCGCCAGGATATTTATGGGCAACCCCTCACAAGCAACGCCGACCGTTCTCGCCACGTGGGGATAGAATTAGACGGGACAATAGCCCTCAATGAAATGTTCAGCGTAAGCGGAAATTATTCGCTGTCATCAAATAAATTAATTCATTACCGAATTGAAGATACGAGCGGTGTTTACTTATACGATCACAATCCCATTGCCGGCTTCCCCGATGCGCTCGGAAATCTGAGGGGAAATTATCGCGATAGTCTTTTGACTCTTTCACTAGCAATGAGATATATCGGGGCATTTTACACCGATCCCGCTAAAGTAAACATGAATCCCTCATATGTTGTATTCAATAGCGAGGTATCTTACAAACTTCCGGTCGTTTTAAATACGCAATTCACGATCAGGGGAGAAGTGCGTAATATTTTTAACACGTTGTATTTCAATACCGGTATCGGCGAAGAGTTTTTCCCCGCAGCGGAAAGAAATTACGTCATCGGCTTAACGACTTCTTTATAATTATTTCAAATTTATCTATCGTTGTTGATATATGAAAGCGCTCATCATAGCAAATGGCACACTGCCGGGTAAAAATCTTCTCCGCGCAATCGCACGTTCGTCAGATTGCATCGTATGCGCTGATGGGGGATCGAATCATGCGCGGAGATTAGGGATTAAGCCGGATATCATTCTCGGTGATCTCGATTCGATTACTCCGGCAACCAGGAGATATTTCCGGAATGTGGAAATCATGCATATTCCTGATCAATACAGCACCGATCTGGAAAAAGCCATTAGTTATTGCCTAATGAGAAAAATTACCTCGGCAGATATTGTCGGGGCAACAGGAACAAGGATTGACCATTCAACCGGCGGATTGGGATGTTTTAAAAAATTTCGCAATAAGATACTATTGCGATTTATCGATACGGTTGGCATCGTAACGGATATCGGCAGAAAAACGATATTGAAAACGAAACGCGACGAGAAAATTTCCCTGATTCCACTCGAACGATGCGAAGGAATCACAACAACCAATCTGCAATATCCTTTGAAGAATGAGATTCTTGAGCTTGGGTACAGAGAGGGTATCAGTAATTGCGCAACGGCGTCGAGCATAACGATTACTGTGAAAAAAGGGACGCTGTTGTTGTATAGGTTTCATGACACGAACAAGTTGTAGTGTTCTATCTAATGTTCTGGTACGCATATATTTTGAATAATTGTTTTACCTGCCTTGCGATTAAGTAAATATGTTGCTAATCAACCTGGAGAGAGTTCTGAAATTTTACCAATCATTATTTCGGTGGGTTTTTGTACAGCAAAGCGCTGCTTTGCTGAAATACTCAACAAAGCTGGCGCTTTGTTGTACAAGGTTTTCTTGAGGGTATTCCTCTATTGTTTTCCATGCAAAGTATGATATGTGATTTGATATGATTCATCTCTCACCCGCTGATATCACAGTCATATTTATTTACTTTATCAGCGTTGTTTATATCGGTTTCCGCGCTGCGAGGCGCACTGTTTCCTCGGAAGAAGATTTTCTCCTCGCAGGACGCTCGCTGACGCTCCCCATATTCGTCATGACGCTGGTTTCATCGTGGTACGGTGGAATATTAGGCGTTGGTGAGTTCTCTTACCGGTATGGAATTTCCAATTGGGTGACGCAGGGATTGCCCTATTATATTTTTGCGGCAGTGTTTGCATTTCTCCTCGCCAAAAGGATCCGCGCGACGAATCTTTATTCAATCCCGGATAAGTTGGAAGCGGCATACGACCGGAAAACCGCAATTCTCGGTTCCTTGCTAACATTTATTCTCATGACTCCCGCACCCTATGTGCTGATGTTAAGTATTTTCTTGCAGATGATCTTCGGATGGAGCATGCTTGTGTGTCTGATTGTCACATCGATTGTTGCCGTTTCCTATCTGTACCTGGGCGGCTTCAGATCGGATGTTCATACGGATGTGTTCGAATTTATTATCATGTTTATCGGTTTCGCAGTGATTCTTCCGTATTGTTATACAACATATGGCGGGTATGATTTTTTAAAAACACACCTGCCGCCTCTTCATCTTACATGGCACGGGGGAAATTCCATCCAGTACATTCTTGTGTGGTTTTTTATTGCGTTATGGACTCTGGTCGATCCCCCGTTTCACCAGCGTTGTTATGCAGCGAAGGACGGCGCAACCGCGCAGCGCGGCGTGCTGGTCTCAATAATATTTTGGTTTGGATTCGATTTTATGACGGCTTCAGCGGGATTATATTCGCGCGCGGTTCTGCCGCATCTTGCAAATCCCGTTATGGCATATCCCATGCTTGCTGAAACGGTTCTCCCTTCGATTGCAAAAGGTCTATTTTTTGTCGGCATGATTGCAACAATCATGTCATCGTTGAATGCCCTTGCGTTTGTGTCCGCCCAAACGCTGGGAAGAGACATCATCCTGCGGTTGAGGGGGGATTTATCCCTGCCGCTTGCCGAGGTTAATCGGAAAGTTACGCTCTATACACAGGTTTGCCTGATGGTTTCATTCAGTGCTTCCATCGTCATTGGGCTTGCGATTCCAAGCGTTATTCAGGAGTGGTACACAATTGGAACTGTGGTGATTCCGGGACTCCTTATACCACTGGTGGCAAGTTATTACGACAAGTTAACAATATCATCCGGTTACGCTTTCGCTGCGATGCTTCTTGGGTGGCTGACATCGACGAGTTGGTTGATTGCAGGGCATGTTGGTAATGCCGGGGGAAGTTATCCTCTGAGTATCGAGCCGATGTATCCCGGTTTATTGGCGGCAATGATTATTTGGGGAGTGGGAAGAGTGAGTCAACTGAATAAATTGATTTGAATTCTATTCAGCTCTGTCTGTTAAGCTCGCATAGTTTGTGACTACCATGATGCATTGATCGTACACAACGTTTATTCCACGTTCCCTGCAATACTGAATTGCATCTTCTGATTCAGAACCTTCCTGCATCCAAACACGTGTAATACCCGCCGCGTATGCTTCGCGGACAGTTTTTTCCGTAACGGAAGGCGGGACAACGGTAACAATTCCATCGACAATTTCCGGAAGTGATGCAATATCGGTATAACACGGGTCGCCTTCTACCGTGCCCGTATTCGGATTCACGGCAAATAGTTTGTATCCCTTAGCTCGTAAATTCCGGTAAACAATATTCCCGTACTTGGAGCGGTTTTGTGATGCGCCGATAATCGCAAATGTTTTTTGTTTGATAAATTCTGCAGGATTTGATTGGATGGTCATACTATAAGTTCCGGATAGGAGAAAAATTTACTCGCCGTCGATATCTTCATCATCTGTAGTACTTTGCCCATTGGGTGGAACCATGTCGTCGAGTGATTTCCATCCTAACGGGAGCTTCACCTCTATCTTCATAACAGGATGGATTTCCCAAATCGTTCCGCGAGTTTTCCCGACCTGATCGGGATGGTCGGGGTCTAACATCACCCATCCGCTGATGCGAAATTGTTCATGACGGTTGCTCAGTTCTTTGAGAAACCGTAATTTCCAGGAAAAATGTTTTTGACGCACCCGCGGCGTCGTTTCAACGACGATTGAATTTGAACGATCGTAACCCGCAGTTTTGGTAAGCCACATATGATAATCCCGGCTTTCATGATCCAATCCCCGGCAATTCGGCGATTCAGGACCCTCCTCGCGCACGCCGGCGAGATATCCTTCTACCACAACAGGAGTCCCTTCATATTGGTTGATTTCCTCATCGTCGTCTGTTGACCAGAGCATTCGTTTCTTCTTTTCTATTTCCGGGGGCCAGGGAAGTGCTTCGAGGATATCGAAATCGACGGGAAGATAATTTCCTTCATCCACACGGTTTTTTAATTTGTTCATTTCGGGATCGCCGCCTTCACCTTCGGGCGGACAGCCGCGGAAAGTTATCTCTTGCGGCTTTGGCTTCTCTGCAAGCAAAGGAAATCCTTGGACTGGATGGAGGATTCTATGATGATAACGGATATAAAGGAAAAGAGCGACGAGCAGAATAATAAAAATAATGAAATATGTTCCGCCACCGCTCTTCCGGTACGATTTGTTCATGCTATTTTCAGAGAGAAATTCGCCTTATATCATTCTATGATCCGAAAGTTAATTCGCTCCAATGGATACATCCGAATTATTTAATTTCCTCCGCCTTCTTTTTTAGCTTTCTTCGCTTTTGCTGCCGCTTGCTCAGCCGCTGTCCACGGGGGAACGATCTGATTCATTCTGGCATACGCGATTGATTGACCGAGGTGCTCGTGCATGTGCGTTGCAGTTGTAAGAAGGACTCCGCGCACGGTTGTTTCTTCACCGAACATTTTTGCCGGCTTATCGAGATCGGCGTCGGTGAGATTGGTTATCGCTTCGCGTAAATAGATGAACGATTGTTTCACAACGGCAAGAACTTTGCCTTTATCGGTGACAGTCTTTTCCATGTCCTTCTCCAACCCCTCCTGTTTTTTTGCGCCGAAAAAAGTGGGGAACATAAAATTGGCGTCGGCGATATGAATGTAGACCTCGCTTATTGAGCGAACGCCATCTCCCGGGCGCCATCCGTATTTTTCCTGCGGTATCGCATCAGCAAGGTCGTGGATTTTATTCTCAACATCATTGATATCTTTGATCAAATCTCCCCGGAAACCGGGTAGAGCCGCTGGCGGCGTATCCTGCGCTTTCATTTTTGACGATGAAAACAACAGCAACGCAGCTACTGCGAGTAGTATGAGTTTATTGGTCATGATTGGACTCCTTAATTATTGGTGGAATAATGATTTACTATGAATATGACGAATTTATGGTTTTGTGAATAGGATTGCCTATGCGAACCGCATTCCGCATAAAGCTCATCACAATAACTCAAAATAGACGCATATTCGTTCCCCTCATTTTGTGTCCTGGGGATACAGAACCGCTTTGACATAGTTCTGAACATTAAAATATTTTTTTGCCGCCGCCTGAACCATGGACGGGGTTAATTTCTTCAGCCGTTCCTCAAGCGTAAGAATTTGCCCTGGATCTTCGTTATACCGGTAATAAAATTGGAGAAACGTCAGCCAGAAATCGTTTTGTTTCAATCCGGTCTCTCGCTCCCGACGTTGAATTTCTTTTACCTTTTCAATGTATGATCCATCGACGGGGAAATTTTTGACGCTGTCGATTTGCTGCAAAACCGTTTTGGTGAGTTCGTCGACTCGTTTCGGGTCGCAGCCGAATGAAATAGATAAGCTGTACTCCGGGATTGGCTCAAGGGACGGATTGCCGGAGACGCCGACATTGTACGTCCCGCCTTTGTCTTCCCTGAGCGCCTCACGGAGTTTAATGCGGAGGACTGAAACAAGCGCATTGAGTTCAAACCGGTTCATGGGCGACCATTTAAATGGACCGGTAAAGATTAATCGAACCTCGCTCTTGGATTCAACGCCGCGCTTCACTGTTTTCACAACAACGCCCTTCGGCGGACGGACGCCTTCATCGCGCCAATGTTCGTGACGCTTGAGGGAGGGAAGACCTCCGAGATATTTTTCCACCAACGGTTTCAGCGAGTCGGTATTAAAATTTCCGGCAAAAATAAACGTGAAATCGCTTGCGTTGGCAAAACGGTCTTTATAAATACTGTACGATCTTTCGAGGTTCATCTTTTTAAGAATATCAAGAGTCCAGGGCATTCTGCGCGGATGATGCTGAGCCATGGTAACCTGCAACGTATCTTCGAAGTCCGATTCAGGATCGGCGCTGCGGTTCTCCAATGCCGATTTCATTTTCGTTTGATAGGAGAGGAACGCCGAACTATCCTTCCGGGGGGCTGTAAAATAAAGATAAACAAGCTGGAACATCGTTTCGGCATCCTTGACGGAAGAATTGCCGGATATTCCCTCTTCGAGCGAACCGATAAACGGGGTTGCGCTTGCCAGTTTGCCGGCGAGTTTTTTCGAAAGCGTAATGAGATCGAAATTCCCCACGCCTCCCTGATCGATGATTGAGCCGGCTGTTGACGCCACTATATAATCCGAATCGGCAGCCAGTGAAGTACCGCCCGGGCTGAAGGAGACAAAATCTATTTCGTCGTTCTTAAAATCTGTTGGCTTCAGAATTACACGGACGCCGTTGGATAACTTCCATTCTGTAATGCCGAGATTGGTCCGGTTAATCTGCTCAATAATTTTTCCAGGAACAGGTTGTGCGGAAAGGAGCGGTTTATCCGACACAGTATCGATATAAGCAGGAACAGTAAGATGCCCGATAGAATCGAGGAGCATTTTTAACTCGGTAATCGCCGGGGAGATAATTGTGTTTTTTTCCGGTTGATTGATGGTGAGAACCATGTTATTACGGGAGATAAATTTGGAAGCAATGTCATCCACTTCCGCCAATTGAATTCCGGGAATGTACGCTTTATAGAGCTCGAATTCGTACGCGATGCCGGGGATCGGTTCGCCGCTCGTATAATTGCGTACGCATTCTTCCGCGTAGCTCTGCGATTCGGTTTTATCGCGTTCATTGTACGCATTTTCCATTGAGCGTATAAAATCCCTTTTTTGGCGTTCTAATTCTGTAGGTGTTACTCCGTTCTGTCGCGCTCTTGCCGCTTCAGTTAATAGAGCAGCCATGCCGCGCAATATGCCATTATCCTTAACCCCGGCGCCGAGAATGTATGTTTCTTTTGTCCGTGAAAGGGTACCGTTTGATGAATATCCGTAAAGGAAAGGCGGGTCGGGTTTCCTTGAAATCTCCCCGAGCCGGCTGTTAATGATCCCGCTGTAGAGGGCTTCAACGAGCTGGCGGCGGTAATCGCCATGAGTCGATTGGGGGCGGATTTCGTGTTTATAATAAATCCCAAATTCTGATGAGGTCGCTTCCGAATCGGATGCGATGGCAAAGATTGTGTCTACATGATCCGGCACCGGATAAACAACACGGGGGCGTTCATTGGGCGGATTTATGAGATGGGTAAAATGCTCGCGCATCAGCTTCTCGATAACATTCTTATCAAAATCGCCGACGGCAACTATCGCCATAAGGTCGGGGCGGTACCAATCATGATAAAATTTCATCAGAAGATCATGGTTGAACGTTTCGAGAGTATGGACATCGCCAATGGGGAGCCGTTCAGCATAGCGGGAGTTTTTAAAGAGGAGAGGAAATTGCTTGTCGCGCATTCTCGCGTCGGCGCCCCTGCCGAGCCGCCATTCCTCAATAACCACTTTGCGTTCTTTGTCGATCTCCGTGCTATCGAAACTGAGAGCATGCGACCAATCCTCCAATATCCGGAATGCATTTTGGACGATTGAAGCGCTATCGGTTGGGATTTCCAGCATGAAAATCGTCTCATCAAACCCGGTGGATGCGTTGATATCGGGACCGAACCTCATTCCGACCGATTCAAGATAGTTTGTAAGCTCGTGCTTTTTGAAATGTTCAGTACCGTCGAATGCGACATGCTCAAGGACATGGGCAAGCCCACGCTGATCGTCATCCTCCATCAATGAACCCGCATTTACGATGAGCCGCAGCTCGGCGCGGTGTTCGGGCTTGTGGTTTGTTCTGATATAATATCTCAGTCCGTTTTCGAGCTTTCCAACAATGAGCGTTGAATCTAATGGCAGCGATTTGGAAAGATCAGTATAATCGCCGGCAGAGTTTTCCTGAGCCGCGATGCGACCTACTCCGAACAGCGCGATGAAAACGAGGATTGTAATAATAATTTTGTTCATGAAGATATCTTCATTTGTAAATTTTCACAATAATGGATGAATTGAGATAACAAGATGCGGGCAACTTGGTCGCGAGAAATATATCAGCGGCCCAATTCTGCCAACATATCTTTGCGTATCAATACAAGAATAGCGCTCTGGGGGACGATGAGATATTTTTTATGTTCAAATTCAATTTCGATTGCATGATCTTTGAGAAATAAGGCATAGTCGCCTTCCTCGGCTTGCAGGGGAATATATTTTACCGGCTCTTTGGGAGTGTTCGACCATATCTCCTGATCGATGAATTGTGGATTTGGAACCGGGTAACCGGGTCCGACTTTCAGGATGTATCCCCCCTGAATTTTCTCCTTCTCTTTGACAGAAGGGGGAAGGAATAAGCCGTGTTCGGAGCGATCTTTATCCGAATCGGGAATGATCAACACGCGGTCGCCGACAACGATGATCTGTTTTCTAATTGAATTTTCCATAATCGATTACTGTGTGGTAAATATAGCAAAATTTTATGATAAAAAATGCCGCGAATTGAAAATGCATTAAATCCATGCGTTTAGGCGGCACAATTATTGCCGGTGGTTATGGACTTCATCCCCACGATCCCGCTTTGTTTCTAATATTAAAAACAATTAACTTTGTATTAATCTTTCAAGAAGGAATTTTGTCTATGTTTATAGAATGGAACAAGAAATGAGAATATTAGTCGTCGAAGACGAGAAGAAAGTCGCCAAATTCCTCCAGCAGGGTCTGGAAGAGGAACATTATGCGGTGGATATAGCCAACGACGGTGAACGGGGAGAATTTTTGGCAACTTCCGAGCGGTACGACCTGATTATCCTTGATCTGCTGCTTCCCAAAAAGGACGGGATAACGGTGCTGCGAAGCATACGCGGCCACCGGATTAACACACCTGTTCTCGTCCTTACTGCAAAAAGCGCGACCGAGCATAAGGTGGAGGGATTGGATAGCGGCGCTGATGATTATCTGACAAAACCATTTGCATTTGAAGAATTGCTCGCGCGCGCGCGATCGTTATTACGCCGGGGCGCCGCCGAAAAATCTACCCTCCTCAAGGTCGGAGATTTGCATCTCGATACCATTACCCACAAAGCGCAGCGGGAAGGGAAGACTATTCAACTGACCGCAAAAGAATATTCGCTTCTCGAATACATGATGCGAAATATCAATCGTGTTCTTACCCGCACGCTGATCTCCGAACATATCTGGAACTATAATTTCGATACCGGCACAAACGTTATCGACGTTTATGTGAATCACCTTCGGTCAAAAGTGGACGACGGCTTTCCGAAAAAATACATTCATACCGTACGGGGAGTAGGATATGTCTTAAAAGATGAGTAATATGCCCCGCTGGTTAAAATCCATCCGTGTAAAACTGACCCTCTGGTATACCTTCATCCTTCTTATTACCCTCACCGCATTCGGGCTGGTGGCGTACACTTATGTACGGCAAACCCTGGAAGAAAATTTAGACAGATCGCTGGAAAATGAAGTTAAATGGGTGAAAACGTATATCGAGTCGAAGGCATCGAAGGTAAAACCGAGCAAGATATTCCGTGTGAAGAAAAAATCTCCAAAAGATCTTCCTACCCCCGTCCCCCAATTGCTCTATAATCCGGAAACCGCCGCCGGCGATCCGGATGAAGAAATCTGGAACCACGTCTATGAGCACGCGCTCCTGAATACCAAAAACGCGTTGATCGAAGTCGTCGATAAAAAAACGGGGAACAGTCTTTATAGCGTCGGCGGGGAGAGTCTCGTGGTCACCGAAGTGCCCCTCAACGTCATGCAGTTAACGTCCGTGAAAAATAAAAAAGGGGAGAATTTACGCGTCGCGACGACCTCGACGGAGAATATCAATATTTTAGCGGCATACCGGCTGGATGAATTAAAGGATTTGCTCGATAACCTCTTCTTCATTTTTATCATCCTCATCCCGATAGCGGGGGTGCTTTCCATCGGCGGGGGATGGTTCCTGGCGAACAAATCGCTCCGTCCCGTCGACACGGTGACGAAAACAGCAAGGGAGATAACCGCCCATAATTTAGATCAACGGCTGCCCATAACCGATGTGAACGACGAGATCGGCAGGTTAAGCTCAACGTTTAACGAAATGATCGCCCGGCTCAACAGCTCGTTCCAGCAGATGCGGCAATTTTCCGTAGACGCATCCCATGAACTCCGCACTCCCCTGACGATTATGCGCGGCGAAGCGGAAATGGCGTTGCGTTCACCCCAAAACGCCGACCAATACCGAACGGTCCTTGCCAGCACCATTGAAGAAATTGCCCGTCTTACCTCGATCATCGATAGTTTAGCCACGCTCTCGAAAGCCGACCTAGGTCAGGTTGACGTAAAATTTGAAACCGTCAACATGAAGGAAATGATGGACGAATTATATGAGGACGCTGAAATCCTCGCGATGAAAAAAGAAATCCAGGTGAAAGTGGAACACGAGGAAGACGCGTTTATTTTCGGGGATAAGGTACGTCTGCGGCAACTGCTGTTGAATTTAGTCGATAATGCCATAAAATACACGCCGGAAAAAGGGAACGTTTCGTTATCGCTCTTCCGCCTTAATGGGAATGTGAAAATATCCGTTCAGGATACGGGGATTGGAATTCCGGAAAATGAACAGCAGAAAATTTTCGATCGTTTTTACCGGGTCGATAAAGCGCGTTCACGCGATCTTGGGGGCAGCGGATTGGGTCTTTCGATTGTGAAGTGGATTGTTGAGCTGCACCACGGCAAGATTGAAGTCGATAGTGAAGTTCAAAAGGGAAGCACCTTCACCGTTTGGCTGCCGGGAATAAGCTAAAAAATGTTTGTAAATGAAGGGGTCGTCCCAAAAGAACCGCGTAGAGTCCATTCCCCGAATGGACATTGTAAAATCCATTGAGTTTGAATAAATATTTGTCCGATCGGGGGATCAGACGCTACATATCCGAACTTTTTGGACGACCCCTACAGAGTAACACACCCCGTCTCCCGACTCCCGCCAAAATGACGGCGGGTAAACTCGTCGGGAGCCACCCCCTGCCCGCTGGTCAGGCGGGCTCTTCAGAGGGGATTGTTACCCGAAAGTGAAAGTATGAATCGATATTTCCAGGTTGGATGGAGTTACAAAAAAAATATCATTTCGCCGAAGGCGAATCCCCTCTATAGAGGGGAATTTAAGGGGTGTGTTTTTGCAATTAAATTATTGCGTCCTGCCTGCTCCCGCTTCATGCGAGATCAACCACCGTTTCCGCCATACACCGCCGCCGTAATTTGAGATGCTTCCATCGGCGTTGATGACGCGATGGCAGGGAATGAGTATCGCGATGCAATTCCTGCCGTTGGCATGACCGACTGCGCGCGACGCCGCGGGTTTGCCTATTTGTTTTGCAATCGCTGAATACGACGTCGTCTTCCCCGGGGGAATCGATTTTAAAATTTTCCACACCGACCGTTCAAAATCGGAGCCGGTTTCTTTCAGCGGGATGGTAAACCTGAAACATTTTCCGGAAAAATAATCTTTTAATTCACTTCCAAGTTTATCGAGAACCGCATTGTTTCCGGGGACGATTGCCATGCCCGTCCGTTTGCGGATGAAGAGAATTTCATTCTCCAACCCGCGTCTGTCGATAAATTCGAACAGGTAGAGCCCGCTGCGGTCTGCCATGCCGATCATGGGACCGAGGGGAGTTTCGAACCAGCGCGCCATCAGGCAATCAAGGGCGGCGGCTTTGGCGGGAGGGGTGCCGAAAATATTCTTAAACGCATCCCAGAATCCGCTCGCCGATTGATATCCTGAATCGAGCTGCGCGCCGATTACTTTTTCACCCTCGTGGATTTGCCGGAGCGCCAATCCCATCCTCGAGGCGCGCTGGTATTCGTTGAACGTCATACCATAATATCGCTGAAACTGCCGGCGTGCCGTTGAGGTATCGATGCCCAATGTCCTCAAATCCCGCCATGTGATTTTTTCTGAAGAAGATTTGTCGACCTCCAGAAGCAATTTTTTGGCGATTGCGGGCGGTTCTTCGCCGTTTTGCATCGGTTTGCAGCGCAGGCAGGGGCGGTACCCGCGGTAGAGCGCTTCTTTTGGATCGGCGAAATACTCAACGTTGAACGCTTTCGGTTTTTTAGCCGGACAGGTGGGTTTGCAGAATATCCCCGTCGTTTTCACGCCGACATAAAACACGCCGACGAAGGTGGAGTCCTTCTCCACCAGCGCTTTGTACATAATTTTTATTGGAGGCAATGTAGTCATAAAATTAAGATACGGGAATAAATATAATGTTGCTTCCGATTTTGAGGCAGGGAATTTTTTAGGTTATAACCCCTTCCTTTTCCATTTTATTTCATTATCTTATTAAGGATCAACTCCTGAAATAATTTCATTACTTAAAGTTAACAAATGTCCTCCAAATACATAAGCTATTTAGACGAAAACCCGGAAGCAATCACGAAAAAGCCATCGGAGTATTTCCGGACGTTTAAACGAAAAGACAAAAAGAAAAAAGTCTCGGAGTTTGCTTCGGGTATCCCGAAAGATTTTGAGCTGACGCCGGAGTTTTCGCGGGCGTTTGAGATGATGGAATATACCAACAAGCATATGTACATTACCGGCAAGGCGGGGACGGGAAAATCTACCCTATTGCAATATTTTAAGGAAAAATCGAAGAAGAAAATTGTTGTGCTTGCCCCCACGGGAATCGCGGCTATTAATATTGGCGGGGCGACGATCCATTCGTTCTTCCGTTTTCCTCACCGATTGATAACCGAGAATGAGATTAGAAAGCGCAAGGGCAGGGGGAAGCTTTTCACAAATCTTGATACATTGGTGATCGATGAGGTCTCGATGGTAAGAGCCGATATCATGGACGGCGTCGATTTGGCTCTGCGGAAAAACCGGGATCGTCCCGACGAGCCGTTCGGAGGAGTGCAGATGATTTTCTTCGGCGATCTGTACCAGCTTCCGCCCGTGGTGGAAAACGATCTTGACGAATATTTTTCGGAAAATTACCAGAGTCCGTTTTTCTTCAGCGCAAAAGTTTTCCGGGAGATCGGTCTGGTAAAATACGAGCTTCAGAGAATATTCCGCCAGAACGATCCGGAGTTTATCCGGCTCTTGAACAACGTGCGGGATAATGAAGTTACCCCCGTGCATCTTGAGATGTTGAATAAACGGTACGATGCGGCGTTCGATTCCGATCACAGCAATTTGCCCATCATCCTTACCGGCACTAATGCGGTTGCGAACGAAATCAATCTCTCCCGGCTACGATCCCTGAAATCTAAAGAGTATACATTTGACGCGATGATCGACGGAGAATTTGATGAGAGGACGTATCCCACCGAAAAACAACTTCGCCTACGCGAGGGCGCGCAGGTGATGATGGTAAAAAACGATCCGCAGAAACGCTGGTTCAACGGATCATTGGGTGTCATTACCCGGCTCGCGGTGGATTCAATCGAGGTATCCTTTGGCAAAGAAAAGTGGTATGTCGATCCTGTCGTATGGGAAAAACTTGAATATGGATTCGATAGAGAGACCGGCATGGTTGAACCGCTCGTGGCGGGATCCTTTTCTCAATTTCCCATTAAGCTTGCCTGGGCTATCACAATTCATAAAAGCCAGGGTAAGACGTTCGACAAGGTTATCATCGATTTGGGAACTGGGGCGTTCACGCACGGGCAAGCATATGTGGCTCTAAGCCGATGCAAGACGTTTGAAGGCATCCAGCTAAAAACCCGGCTGCGGCAAAGCGATATCATTCTTGACCAGAGGGTGAAAGAATTTCTTGATTGACCTCCCGAAGCATATCCGAATCATCTAATAATGCTGGATTTGCCTCACCATTTGCCCTGAATGCATTAAAATCTCTTAATTTACCCTTAATGGTGGGTTAATATCGTTTTCGTATATTATTTTAGAGTGTTAAAAAAATAAACCACATAGTATATATCCATAATAAAATTATAAAAGGAGTCTGTATGAAATTCACGAAAATCCTCGTTTTGTTCTTGATGGTCTTTACCTTCGCGTTTGCCGGCTTTGCGCAAGATTCGACAAAGACTGAAGCGCCAAAAGTGACCAAGAAACACCACATGATGAAGAAGGGTGAAGCAAAGAGCGAAATGGGCGGAACAAAAGGGATGAAGAAAATGAGCAAAAAAGGAAAGAAATCAGCAAAGAAAGCTGACGCAGATTCAACATCCGCAAAACCAGCAGAACAGCAACAGCAGTAAGCAACAGTTCGTTTGAAGTAAAAAGGCATTCCGGCTTAGCCGGAATGCCTTTTTTAGTCACTTGCCTTTCTACATTTATTAGAGTTTTGTAAACTCTTCTTCGCCTTATAATAGGAATTCGAAGTATTTCAAATTACATCGATAGAAGGAGATCGCGACGTTCCACTGTTGCGGAACTCGCGATGACAGCTTCACAGGTGTGTAATTCCCATCAATATTATTATATAACCGTCGGTCAGCAAAAAGTACAAACTGAGAAATCTATAGTTGATTGCTTAAAAATCTGAGCCTAGGGATAAATAATATTTCGGCTGCGAGAATCCCTGCAGGTTGTATGCGTACGCGACATCCATTTTTACAAGGAATCCGAGGAAAACCATGCGTATGCCATATCCCGACCCGACGAGCAAATCTTTTAAATAGAGATCGCCGTTAACATCCCTGTCAACGCCTCTGAAATCGTATGTGCCGTTCCATGCCCCGCCGGCGTCGATGAAAAGTATCCCGTTGAGAGTCTGAAAAAATACCGGTAACGGACCTGCGGTGACATACCCGAAGAAGGGGAACCGGAATTCAATATTTGTCATGGCATATTTTGTGCCCATGCGGGCGTTGTAATTGTATCCGCGAAGAGGCACGCCAGTGGTCAGGAATACGAAATCTTCCGCTCTATCGAGAGGGATATGATTGTTTTCAAACGACCTGTTGATCCAGTTATCCACTCCGCCGATGATAAACCGCTGCGGGTCTTGTCCAAAACTTCCGCCGCCCGCCAGCCGCAAGGCAAGAGTATAATTCTTCCAGAATTTGTAATAATTGCGATAATCGCCGAGCACGCTGTAAAATCCCAGCGCGTTATCATTAAACTTTGGACTCGCCATGATATTAAAATTATACCGATCGCCGTTTGCGGGAGAGATCATGCCCCAAAGGGAGTTATCGTGGACGTAACTGATCTGCGGCACGATCACGCTCCGCTGCTGGTTGGGGTAATTGATATAATCTAAATTTTCCCTGGTGATGGTGAGCCATGAGCCGCTGAATTCTATCCGGTTGAATTTCGTGAGCGGGTATGACGCCTGGAGGGTCAAGCCGTAGTTCCGGAACCGGTATTCGCTGCTGCCGTTTGGCGTGTCGTCATCGAGGAAAATGAACCGGGCGCTGTGAAATGCCTGGATGCCGTAATCGATGCGTTTGGGCAGATAGAGATACGCCAAGGCATAATCGCTGTTCTTCAGATCGACGAGAAGGTTGGTGAGGATATAGATCTGATGATTTCCCAGCATATCGCTGAACGCCATAATCGTGGAACCCTGAACGCCGTAATACGTATTGAACCCCGCGTTGCCGTAGACGATGTCCGGCGAGAAGTTGAGCTTGTATTTATTAACAAGATATTTTCCTTCTTTATCGACGTTATTTCTAACAGTGATTTCCTGCACGGTATCTTTTTTCTTGTCAAATTTTTCGTCGAATGCGTCATTAAAAACATAGTTCCGGAAATCCGCTTTCATCTTCTCATCGTAGACCACATTAGTATCCTGCACTGCTGTTTTGATAACAACGTCGTCGGAAAGCTGTATCGATTTATTCTCATCGCCGGTTTGCACGGGATGCGGTTTCGCGGTGGTGCGGCGGATAAATTCGGTCGGTTCCAGGGTATTCACCGTGAGATCGTGATCGAGCGGGGTTCGCATAACAAAAATATCAAAACCACCCTTGATGAGCGACGCGAACGCCATTTTATTTCCATCCCGCGAGATAGAGAGCTGGTATACGCCGCTCAACGAGTTTGTGAGGGGTCTCGTAGTGCCGCTATCAATATTATAGACGTAGATATTATTGATGCCGTTGAGATCTGAGATAAAGTATAAATGCTTGCCATCGGGATCGGAAACAGGGGACGTCTGATCGCTTGTCGGGAGATTGGTGACGCGGGTAATTGCCTTCGTTGCTACGTCGATCTTGTAGATATCGTGATCGCGATTGGGATAATTGGACATTTTGAAATTATCTGCCGTGCAGGAATCGGATTTTAAATACGATCCGCGGTCGGAGGAGAAGTACACAAATTTACCATCGGGCGACCAGTTAGGATCTGCGTCGCTGAAGAGATCGTTGGTTAAATTTGTCAATACTTTCGTATCCATATTATACGCGTAGATATCCGATTGCTGCCGGTAATTGCCGGTGAATACAATGATATTGCCGGTGGGAGACCAATCGACGGAAAATATGCCATCGAGATTCAGGGTGATCTTTTGTTCATCGCCGCTTTTCACATCGATGATAAAAATCGCATCCTGATCGCCGCTTTTTGTCGCCAGAACAAGTTTCGAACCATCTGGCGACCACGACATGCCTGGCGTCAGGAGGTGAAGCTCTTCAAAATCTGCGGTGCGTTGTCCGTTAATGATTTTATTAATCGTTGACCCGTCGAATGCATTCATGATAAAGACGTCGAAGTAATCGTCGCGGTTAGAAATGAATGCCACCTTATCTCCCTGCGGAGATATCGAAGGGCTGGTATTATAAAATCCGCCGTCCTTTGTGTGATCGGTCAATTTCCGAGCATAATCGGCGGGCTCTTGCCGCTTTGCGATATCGGGCCAGTATAAAACTTTTTGTTCTTTCTGCCAACGCTCGGATAGTTCATCGATACTCAGACCTATTGCGCTCCGAAATCCCTGATCCACATTCCGGGTTCCTCTTATTCGCATGAGGATATCGCCGACTTTTTCTTCGCCGTACTTCGTACCGATATAATTCCAAACGGATTGACCGCCGCGATACGCCATGTACCCGTTTAAATACTGGATGGGGGGTAGGTATTCATGAATTGTTGCGTCGCGCAAAAACATATCGGAGTTAACATCCCATTTCAATGCTTCGTATTCGGCCAACCCCTCGTTAAACCACATGGGAAGCTGCAGGGTAATGTTGTTTGAAATAATAGATTGAATCGATCCGCCGTAAAACATATCGTTCAACACTGCATGGACAAGCTCGTGATGAATCACATGGCGGAATTTGCCGTAATCACCCTCGAACGGAAGCACCACGCGGTTTTTGAATAACTCCGTTACACCGCCGATGCCTTCCTCAAGGTATTCGCTGACAACATTCGTTTGCTGGAAATCGTTGTGCGAATTGTACACCACAATCGGAATACGGTTGGTGATCTGGTACCTGAACGATTTGCTGATGGAGGCATAGGACGACTCCGCAATATCCGCCGCGAAATCTGCGATATATTCTCCGCCCTGTGAAAAATAGACGTCGAAATGGCTTGATTGGATAAAATACCAGTCAAAATCGCGGTACTGGACTTTATTCTGTCCAAATGGGGTTGCCTGGGAAAATGCGGGGAGCGTGCTCAGAAAAATAAGGGCTATGATGGTTCCGAGCCACAACTTCATATGCATAGATTCAATTCTTTCAATAATAATAAGTTTAAACTAATAAAAGCCGTCTCAAAAAACAAATAACTTGTTCTGCTATCCTAAAATATTAAAACAATACTCTATTTCCTTTGGTGCCATGTGGAAAGGGCAATTTTATAATTATTCTATAATATAGACAAGCGTAAATTGGCGGGGTTTAATAATGAAAAACGATGTAAATAATAAAGCCCATCGCTGAGATTGTAAGTTGCTGTGTGAATTGGAGTTAGATGGGGAGAATACTATGTGGGATTTGATGAATCAAATCCCTACGGCGCTTTTTATAATAAACATAAAATCATTTTGTAAGGGTTTGATTCATCAAACCCATTAATATTCGGGACTACACGCAAGACAGCTTCAATCTGACGCGAGAAAATGGAGGTGTCCATTGAGCAGCATGAGGAGTTACTTCTTATTATTGTCGGTAGAGCTTGGATTATTTTTTCATATTATTTAACGTCGTTATATTTTTCATAAATTATAAATCCCCCGAAATTAACGTCATACTTTGCGCAAAACGTGGTAGTGTCCTTGCTACCGACCGCATCGCTATAAATCTGTATTGCATATCCATAAAGAAACGCTTTCCCTGCCAAGATGTCCTTGATTTCTTTCGAATTAAAAGTTCGAGTGGAGTCTTGGATTCCGTGACCTGGGACAATCGGCCCAATATGATGCCAGCCCTCATGATCGAGGTATAGTGGGGCAGTGTCAAGTTCTTTTACCATAGAATATATAATGCCATTCGTCATATCCACATTTTGTGCAGGAAGATTGCCAATATTTTTTATCTGAAATCTACAATACGTGTTTGCGGTAATAGTAGGAGAACTAAGCTCAATGTTTTCGACAATCACCCAGGGTCTATTGATGGTCGTAAATTGCCTATTAGCAAGATCAAGGCTGCTTTGTGCAATACTGTCTGCCTTTTGCATTTCGATAACCTGATCGCTCGTACGATTCAGCAAAAGCCAGGCCACCCAAATGGCAATGGCGGTAAGAAAAACTTCAATAATGGTGTGATGCTTGTCAATACGTGAAAACAGCCAACGAAAGCTGGCGATAACGAAATTCCAAACGAATCTTAACATACAATTACGCGAGTAATGATAATGTGGTTGTGTTTTCTTTCTTCCCTCCTCTGTTTCTTTTTTTGGATATAATTCATAGCGGCCTCGTGTAGTAACGATTGGGGACATGAGATTGGGTAAAAATCTTCATTGCAATAGCTTTCTTTATTATCGATTTTAATTAGCAGACATTGGAGATAGTTATACTATTTACAAGCGATCAAGGCACTATATGCTATTTAACCTTTACACTCATTCAACATTGCATAAAACCGTTTTGGGATAGAAAAACCTCATATTTCAAGTAATTTGAACTTTTTCGATTCTTCTGAAAACCTATGGTAGTAAATTAAAATATAAAAATGTAGATAATCAAGTTTTAAAAATTAAATTCGGTATCCCTGCATTGGAATGTAACCACTTCCTAACCTTTGAACTATATCATGAATTATGAAAATAATTATTATATTATTATGTTGGTTATGTGATTTTATAATCGTTAAATAAATTCACTAATTAACTTTATCTGAGGTGCCCTTTTTGAATATGATATAATTTACATGTCTAAAATTGATAAAAAAATAACATGGGAAAAGGTTAGAGCAGCATGGTGGTTTTGGTTGATATTTGGATTAATAATTCCCAATATACCGACTTGGTATTCATTAGTTGAAAAATTGATTCACGCTGATATTGTTATTATTCCAAATTTAATAATGGTACAACGATCACGTTTATCCATGAGCACAATAACATTTGAAAATAATGGTTTTGTAAACAAACCCATTAATTTATTTATGCATATCACATTAACAAATAATAGTTCAAATCCCCTAAGGATAATTGGCTATGATTTAGATGTATATTCACAAAATAAATTAATACGTTTAAATAAAATTAATTTTGTTGCCCCCTCAATCGCGATTTGGCAATCGACTGATACTAGCAAACCAAGTTATATCGATTTTTCTAAATACGCTTTTGATGAGAAGGCAATTAATTCAATGATAGAACCAAACCATTCAATCGAAGGATGGGTTTTTTATTCATTCGAAAATACTGAACTTTCACATCAAGGTTGGGGTGACTATATCTTCACATTTTATGATGCAAACGGTCGATCATCAAAGATAAAAATACCACACTATCCATTCGACAAATCAAAATCATTGTTTGATTCAAAAAATACAGCCTTTACACTATTGCCTAAAAATTATGTCCCACCTTGGGTGCTGCACTAAAACCTATCGTTTGTTATCAGGTTTGAAAAGTTATATCTTTGCGATAAGTCTAATATCTCTGCTATTATTGTAAAGCTCAACTAATAAGATAAAAAAATGTTTGAGAAGACCTTCCTCTACTTCGAATCAATAGGCATTTCACGGAGCGTTGTTTTTACCACGTTTATTTCCATCTTTACATTTTCTGCTGGTTTCATAATAAATGGCACAATCAAGTGGTTCGGAAGAAAGAGATATCTATGTAGGATTCGAAAACTTGTCGTTGTGCATTTAGAGAGCATTATATCACCCATCGGTCGTCAAGTTGAATTCCTTGAAAAATTATCAGCTGGACTAAAAACATTAAAGCACACGGACATTGTTTACAAGGATAATGCGATACGTTTTGATTATCTCCTTTCATTACCGCAAATAGATCTTTTTAATGCGCTAGTATATGGTTGGGGTAAGAAAAAAGATCTACGAAGGGGATACTTCAATGATATATTTAATATTTTAAATAGCTTTGATAAGTTAGGTTCGTTAAATAAAGAAACGTATGACAATTTCGGAAAGGAGTATAAAGAATATTTTGGTTTATTTAATCGAGCGAATGATCAAATACAGCGTTCATTTGATGAATTTTCAAGTCTAGCGTCCAGAGTTAATGTTAAACCAATAGACGATCCATTTTTAAGTGGATTCGACAATATTGTATCACATTATCAACAGACGAGACAAGGCGAAGATCCACAGTATTTAATAGATCATTATATTGAGCCTCTTAAGGAATTAGCTGTGGAATATTCAGAAGATCCCCGTGCCATCAAAATATTACCCATAATTCTTCAATCCAAAGCTGCCAATGAGAATAGAACTCATTTAATGAAATTGGTTTCGGACCATTTTGAAATGATTGCAAAAACAATGAAAGATAAGGCGACCAATCTTAATGATGCATTGAAAATTTGGAAATAGTAATAAATTGAAATTATCTCTATCTCACCCCGCCTCGTGCGTATCAAGTATCTGTTAAATAATTCAGTACGCTCTTCATATCTTCCGGCAGCTCAACCCTCGGTATATTAGAAAAGGTCTCACTTCCTTTTGAGGTGTAGATATGCTAACATAGCATATAAATAATGACATCTCATCAAAAGAAAGGAGACCTATATGATAAAAATACAACAAGAACTTGTTAAACACAACAAGAG
>JBIOHP010000034.1:0-33370 GCA_044449065.1 Bacteroidota bacterium | reverse complement strand
TCCATCTGTTGCGTAAACTTTGATATGGAATGCCTGACCGTACATGCTGCTTACAGTGAAAATGCACATGCCGAGGACAAATAAAACACTAAACAATCTTCTCATAAATAACCTCGCTGTAATGTTGTTTTAATTTAGTGGATATAGTGGTTTTTATTTTAATAATCCAATATCATCAACTGCATGAAACGCTCTATTTTTACATAGAGCGTTTCATACAAATTGTTTGGATACTACTTCATTAACATAATTTTCTGAACTTTTGTAAAGCTCTCACTGATCATGCGAACGAAATAGGTTCCCGATGGGACGTTCAATCCCGCCTGGTTCGTTCCATTCCATTCAACAGTGTGAATGCCAGCGCCCTGTTGTCCACTCAACAGTGTTGCGACCTTTTGACCGAGAATATCATATACCGCAATTTCAACATCGGTGCTCTTCGGCATTTCTACCGTCATGCGGGTTGTTGGATTGAACGGATTCGGATAATTCTGACTCAAGGCAAAGGATTTGGGCATCTGTACGCCTTCGCCGAGTTTCACGATCAAGGACTTTACGGAAGCATTGGTAATTCTAATGCTGCCTGAACCGCTCAGGACGTTATTACCGAGAATGTTGCCGTTAATTCCGTCGGTAATAATCAATTGGCGTCCATCGGGCTGTTTCACAATATTCCACTCAACTGTCACCGGATAGCTCGAACTCTGTATGTTAATGACATACTGGTAATTCGATCCTTTATCGAGGACCGCAGGATAGGTTTCAACCTGTTGCTGCGAACCAAATCTCGCGTCAAAGATACCCGCGGGAGGAGCTGGTGGCAATTCATAGAAACTAGAAGATTTTACAAAGGTATCTTCACCCAGGTACAACTTCGTTGAACCGTTGCCGCCGTGGAGTGTGATCGTGTTCAGCTTTGTTAGATCATCCCTGAATGCAGGTGGTTTCGGAGCAGAAGCGCCCGCACCGGTCAGCGTAAGAATGCATGCGCCATCGGTCTTCACCCAGTATGCTTGTCCGGGTTGGATGAAATCAGCAGCGACATAACCGCCGCTATATCCATAAAATGCGGTTTTTAGAGAGCCCGTTCCGGGAGGATGCGCTGCCAATCCGAGTGTCGCAACCGGCGTGCTGATTGAACCGATCATATTCCATTTATTCAATAACGAAATATCAACGCTATTGTTCGGGGTGCCGGGGACGCCCTCGGAGCCCGCGCCGTTATATTTCAACCAATATCCGGGACCATTGCTGAGTGTTGCTGTGGTCTTGTATCCTGCATTATAGAGGAATGCATCGGAACTTGACGATTTGAACAAATACGATTTACCATAATTGCCCGTTGGCGGAGGAATCGGCGCCACGGATAGCATGTTCCACCCCGATGCAACCGCAATACTGTTCATGGGATAGAATCGAATTGCCCAATTATCTCGCGGCTTAGTCTCAATCGGGAACGTGGAATTATTGAGTAAAATAAATCCGGGCCGTTCAAGCGGATTCGTAGAATCCGATTGGATGCCGACCACACTCGCAGAATCTGAGCCGTTGACGCCCACGGCGTCATATTGGAACTCAATCGTGTGATCATCCTTATGTAAAATGCACCGGAAAATTCCTTCATCGGGAACTGGGCCGGCAGTTTTGAAGTCGGCTAACGAATCGAACTCAACGATCCATTTCGTGGGTTCGTCTCTATAGTATACATTACCCCATTTATTGAGAGAATCGCCGGCTATAAAATCTCTCCACATAGGAGCGATAAAGTTTCTCGGCACTCCACCCCAAGTATTGTTGCCTCCTAAAGAGGTATCATTAGGGGGAGCTTTGTGAATATATTTTGGTAAATCCCAGTTATTATATTGGCCTGAGGAATTTACGTTTATGGTATCTGTGGCTGTTTTAGAAAGGGCAAAACCGCCATTGGCGCCGACCCACGCGTAATGCATGGTATCACCGCAGAATTGGAAACCGCCGTTGCCGATTGCGAATGGTCCCGCAGTGCCATCGTCTAACTTGTTGGCTTGCTTATTTTTGTTAAACGTGAACCACGATGCTGTATCGATAACACTGGCGCTCGGATCGTTGAATAACGAATCGTTCACGGCATGCCTGCCGATTGAGTGAGCAAGCGAACCGGTGAATGATCGTTCAGCGCCCGTATCTGCGACAAAGATGTTTTCGCGCAGGCAAAGAGTGCGATACGTTACCGCAACGCTTTGCGAGGTGTTGCCGTGGGTGTCGGTAACCTCAAGATGATAGTTCGTAATGCCATCGCATGCGATATTGGGGATGGCGCCCCTATAGGTTGTTCCGCCAAGAAAACTCATGGGAACTGTTACATCGCCGCCGCCATTTTGGTTATAAACTAAATTTGCTGTGGCAATAGTGTCGAGATTGCTCGGCGGATTATTAAAATTACAAGCAATCAAATCAGTATAAACAAATCTGTTGCCGGTTTGAATTGTCGTCGCACCGAGTATATCCATATTGGCAATAGTTGGCGGAATAACGCCCGTTGCAGTCATGGTATACCACATGAAGAGGAAGCAATCACCGCGGGCTATCCAGCCCTTAGCGCAATAGCTCTCAAGCTCGTAATATTTGAAGTTGTGGTATTTAATACGCCATGCGGGATCGCCATCAGAATGTCCACCCGCAGAGCCGCCATGTCCATCGTCGTTTCCTAAAAAGGTCACAACGCTGGGATCAGTGTATGGGGGATTTGTTCCCAGATCTGACGGACGGGTCTGTGGATTTTTAAACGATAAGAAAAACGGGTAACCGGCGGTTACAGGCACTACGCCAAGGTCGCCAAGATTAATTCCGCTTACGGAATCCGGATGAATAGTAACATCAACGCCGCCGCCGCCTGAACCATAAATTTCTTCAGCAGCCGGGGCGAAGGTGGATAAAGTAGTATCCACAATATCGCCATAATGATCTATTGGCGAAGTACCCCAGTTATTCATATTGTATGTTGAGTGCCAGTGCTTATCTGTGGCGTCATCGGGAAATGCGGCAATACCATTCTCAAGATCTGTGGTATTGAGGAAGTAACCCCAGCATTCTCTCGGTGGTTTCATCAAGCCGCCATAACCGGGTCCGTGGCCTGTATAAAGATTTCCATGATGCATACGGAAGGTAAGTTTCCCCGGGTATCCTTTGCCATCCGGTGAAGAAAACGAATCACTTGACATCCATAGATACACCGAATCGATCGTGCCGGATGCCGGCGCTTCATACCAATAAGCCGCTATATCCTGATGTGCGTGTAAAAATGCGGTATACGGAATATGTGTGTGAAGCCACGGCACATTTCCGAACGTTTGGCTGGGGGTGCACACCGGTGCACCGTTTACCGCCTTCACTGGTTTATTCAACTGTCTCTGAATTATGCTTAATGCACTCTTTCCTTTCGGAATGAGATAAGAGTCGCCGTTTGAGCTTACTACGTAACGCTTCTGAGCAAATAGCGACGCGCTCAGAAGTAGAATGCTCACAATCAATGCACCAAGTCTCATAAGATTTTCTCCTTTATACAATTGGTTAAAAGATTGAACATGGGAAGTAGATATGATTTAAAATAAATTTCTTGTTAGTATATAATTGTAGATTTACGCTATAGCAGATTTAAATGTCAAAAAAATCAATTATTTATACGAATTTCTTCGTTCCAAACTCTTTAAGAATATAATCGTTTTCTAAAAATTTGTCAAGCATTTTTGAAGATTTTTTAACTTTTTTTTAAAAAATTACCCTCAAAACGGGTTGAATTATGAGTTTTTTTTAAGGATTTTTATAATCCTACCGAAATGGCGATAATATGGTTCCCGGAAAAATATTTTGTAGACTGAAACGCATAATCAACATTGACTGATGTACCTCCAATAGTTGTAAAAAGACCTACTCCGGCGCTCGGTCCAAACACGGAATTATCGGAACTTTCCGAAGATAGAAGCGAGATTCCGCCGCGGAAAAAAATAAATTTTTGATACGCATACTCCCCGCCAAATCTGTACACATCATCCGAATAATTATTATTTTGAAATGTACTTGTCAAATTGAGCGATGAGTTTTCGTTTAAAACCGACGTATACCCTAATCCGATTTCAATGGTAGACGGAAGATCATTGCTTGCCGCTTCAATTTGAACGGTAGAACTGGGTCGAAGAGCTCCGTCAATAACAGCATTGCGCAACAGCCCATCGCCGGTATATTGTATCTGGGGTCCGATATTCCTAAGAACGACGCCAACACTTAAATTATCAATTCCACCCAACCCCTTATATTGAATACCAATAGTAAATGCATAATCGGTAGCAGAAACCTTTTCCATGTTCTCTATAATATAATTTCCATTGACTCCAAACGCGATATGATCCGTAATCAATCGGGCTATTGTGCCCCCAATGACATAGTACGCCGGAGTAGCGTATTCTCCGGTTCCATCAGGAGCATCTTCCGTGGTAATTGCTATTTTTCCGAACGATAACGATTTGATACTGAATCCCAATCGCCCGAAATCTCCTAAGTTAGTGCTCATCCCAAGATAGTCAACGCCGATGTCGGCGAAGTACGCCATATGAGAGAACATAAAATCTGCGGAATACGGCGAACGGGCAATTCCGGCAGGGTTCCAGTAAATCGATTCGAGTCCATCGCTCATTGCCAGAGCCGAACCGTTAAGCGCTATCCCTCGTGCGCCAATCGGGATGAGCAATTCTGATGCGCCTGCCGTGCCTGCTTTATCGCCTCGTCCGGCCATTAATGCCATCGGCAGAAGGCAGATCAGTATACCGGGCACAATAATTCTCATCAAACCCATGCTGATTGCATCAAATATCCTATCCTTTTTTTTCAGATCGTTTTTCATCAAAATTTTATTGCAAGAACTGCTGTTCCTGAACAAGCATAAGTTTCAAAACTTTTTCGCCGAGATCGACGCCGTTCATATCGTGCAATTCCATATGAACGATGTAAATACCGCTCGCTGCCGGTAAACCGTTTTCATTCGCCAGATCCCATTGAGCGAATTGCGATGGATCATTTTTATAAATCGTTTTCACCAGAACGCCCGCGATGTTAAATACCCGAATGGTGGCAGCCACCGGCAAATGACTGAACGTAACAAATTTATTTGAACGCGATCGTTCAGCCGTGTTGAGCCCGTAATACGGATTTGGAAATACATTGATCTGTTGAATAGCGTTTTTAGCGGCATTGACGTCGTTCATCACCACGGCTGAGGGATGGATTATCTTTTCATCTCCCGAATAGATATCTTTATATTTTTTAAACCTGATAATCGTTCCCAGGGGAGCCGGTTTTCCGTCTCCATCAAGATCGGCAAGATATGCGTGCCAGATAACGCAATAACTTCCATACCGGGTATGAGTGCTTAACTGGAAGAGAAGGATTTTCATATGCACCATATCGGTATCATTCAGAGAATCGATATACGTTCCGCCATAATACCGGGGTTGAACATATCCGCTATCGGCATAAATTGTAACCGGATAGAACGTCGATAACGTTTTCCCCTGGTAGGCGCTGTTTAGGAGCACGTGAGGAGTCCATGTCGAATCCTGATTATCATCCGTTATAAACGACCATACCTGTCTGGGTTTTTGGACAGTGGGAATCCTTGTCATTTGCCATACTGTGTAGGGAACGCGGAGCCAGCGTGAATCTACCTGGGTTTCTTTGCATAATAGCGCCCAACTCGAATCGCCCGTAAACCGCCATTCAATATCTGCGTCATCCGCCGACCCGCCGGTGATCGTATCGATCACCGATGATCCGGCGCTGAGAACCATGATATCTCCGGCTGGATCTGCGCGGTTAAAAACCGGATAATCAACCTGTTGATTCTTATATTGCGTCACAGAAACCCCCTTTACCCCGTAATGGGGAGTGCCGGCGTCCACAGAAAACCCGCGCGAGATAACCCGGATAGGAGCTGAGTCGACTAAAATGTTTCTCAGAAGAGTGTCTTTTTTTGTGGTATCGATCAACGTCCATTTCGGTTTATCCAAAAAGTCAATGCGGAAGTAAAGGAGCGCATAGACATCGCCATTAGCTTTCGTGGGATCGTCATAAACCATATGAACCGGTGAATCATTAACTCCCACAAGGTTTATAAAATTTTGTAGCGTATCGCCGATTTCGTAGGGATAAATTGTGCCGGGATTTGGTTTATGCGGCGTCGCGGTCTTAATAACGGGAGTTGATTCGATAAATTGTTTTGATAACGACGCATCCGGATTGTACATGACGGCTGTTACGGCATAATAATATTTTTGTCCGTCGATGAGCGGTTTATTATTAATAATATCCGTGCTAACATACAGCGATCGCGGATTCCGGATATCAAAGGGAGGAAACGTTTGATACGAACTTGAAACTGTGGTATCCGAATATTGGTAAATATCGTATGTATGGAACTTATATCCAATCGAATTATATTGTTCGAGATAGCGAGTGGCGGCAGTATCTGTTTCCCAATCCAGTATAAAATTTTGATCGAGTTCAACAATTTTTAACGGCGGTTGCGGAATCGTCTGAGGCACCTGGAAATCAAGATTATAATAATCGTTTGCGGCGGAATTCACCGATTCAAGAACGTTTATTCCATCCAGGTTGTCTTTTCCCATCGCGCCCATGAGCGCTACAACAACTTCCTGCGTATCGCCAAGAACCATCTGAAACGGTCCCGATGATAGTACTATCCTCCTATCCCCCGGTAAATCCTGCCTCCCGTCAACCCATCCCCTTTTCGTACGCGGGTCGCCTGTCAGCACAAACTTTGAGCAGTCTCCTGTATAAGGGTTGGAAAAACATTTTGGAGGATTTATCGGCCTGGGCCTGTTCCCTTTCAATATATTATACCATTGCCCAATCGGGCTAAATGGCCTTATAGAATCGAGCTCTAAATAATAATTTGCAAAAACTGTGAAAGAGGTTTGAGGTAAGTTCTTATATCCCGGGATTGTGTTCAGGTTCCAATGTGCTTTATCACCCGGACTTGTAATGCGGGGACCCTGGAGTAAATTGTATCCGATGACAGGCGGCACTAAATTAAAATTGGCGAAATCAACATCGACAGGTGAAGAATTATATGCATACCCAAAACTTCCGTTAAGGTCGTATCCAGCAAAATCATCGGAATTATTCCCAATATGTGGATTTACCCATTTACCAATATACATCGAATCGATATGTGAGCTGTCGACTGAAGTTTTTGTTCCTTTATAGATAAGCCGGTAACGTTCAAAAACCACGCTGTTGAGATTCGGGCGATTGGCATATGCCCAGCAAGTGATCTGCTCCTCAATACCAATTGGATTTGAGTTGAGAAATCTGCGCGCGTGGTTTGCGCTAAGATCGTTGCACACAAACCACATTACCTGATCGGCAGACGCCAGACCCGGCTCATCCCCCTGATCGGGCTGGTATCCCGGGATGCCGTTCCGTTCATAATACGGGGCGCCCTGATCGGCGGGCCAATTTTGCCAGTCCTGCGCATATTGATTTCTCACGGCTGCAATATCGGAGTCTCCCACATCGTCAATTGCAATATTAAGAAGCTCTGACGCATCCTGCCGTAAATCGGCTGTTCGCCAATCACGACGAATTCTATATATATGGGCGGTGGGACCTAAGGTATCGTCAGGGATTCCTTTAGAAATTATCCTGCCCGGAGCAGTTCCGCTCACCGTGATATAATTTTGACCACACGCTCGGACGATGGTTGATCCGCCGTCATACACCTTTCCTGCCCACATCAGACCACCAACATACACGCCTGTAGCCGTTCCGCGGGGATATATCACGCCCCCCGTTCCCGCAGGAATATTCTCCTCCAATATTCCGTCACTGGAAGCCCACATGGTAATATTATTGATATTCATAAGGGAATACTGGGGATTGACCGAGGTGGTGGTTCGCGCCGGAGACACTTTGCCCTTCTTTCCGTTTGCCGCGGGATTATTTGAAAGGAGAGCGAAGGTTAGAAGTATGAGGAAACTTATTCTATAGCAATTCAATCTGCCTGCTCTTGTATCTCAATATTTAACAACAACGAATTTAAACCCGATTCAAAGGGGTGATATATAAAACAGTAATTACTGTAATGTAGATAAAATAAATTATTTTTGCCACTTATTTCCGTTTCCGGATAAAATAAATGGCAATTGATTCTTACCGATATCTTATCTCTTTTAATTCAGTACGATAGTTAAATCCGATGGCGCGGCATCTAAGTTTTTTCAGGTAACGGAACGGACATATTAATCCCCGCGCAATTCAGATTGTTCCTATTCCAAATAACATTCTAAAAAAATTAAAGGGATATTGCCATCAACCCTTTCGAGCTTCGATGACCAATATCCCTTTGATCTTCTTTTCTTTGTTATAAATCCTGATTAACTCATGATGTTCATTTTCAGATCATCTGAGCATCAACATCTTACGGGTGGAGATATATCGTTCGTTATTCGTTCCGGCGCCGGTCATGATAATGCGCGCATAATATACCCCGCTGGGCATTTGCGCGCCCTGTCCGTTTTTGCCATCCCATCGTATCTGGTATAATCCCGGACCAAATGATCCATGGGTCAGAACCGCAATCTCCCTGCCGAGAACGTCATACACCGATAGTTGTACGTCGGCGGCGTGCTCGGTGGAAAATGATACGGTAGTCGTGGGATTGAACGGGTTCGGATAATTTTGGTACAACTGATAACCTGCTGGAATGTTTCCTGTCCAATTGCGGAGCGGAGAACCGACTCCCAGACTGTTGGTATCCGGATACGCTGAATAGGTTATTATTAACAACGTTGTGATAAATGACCTGGTAACAACAACGGAATCAACTAAATCCATCCGGGCGTTAACGTATGATCCGGTTAATTCATCCTTAATTACTGTGCTATCGGTAACAAATCGTAATCTGTTCTTCGGCCAGCTAATTTTCATAGGATAGGTGCCGAAACCCGGTTGAAATTGAATCCTGAATGTATCCACCTGCTGGTAATTATGGAATGGATAAATATTCACCCTTACACCCTCTCCAAGAAGTCCGGGACGCGATTCAAGATCGATAAACCGAGCGTCGAATTCGCCAAACTGCGGAGGAGGAAGTTCAAACTCGTTCAACGATGGATCAATTCCATAAGTCGCGCGGGCATTAACTCCAAACCGCACAGTGTCGCGTTGGGGCCCCGTTTCAGCTACGCTGAGCGGCATCCAGTAATTTCCCGGACTGTCGGGCGTTGTTTTAAATTTAAAGGCGTTCGACCATGTTCCATGTCCGGCTTGATTTATTCCGCGAACATGCCAGTAATGTGTGGTCCTTCCCTTCAAAGTAACGGGTGAATTATAGGATGATATCTGGAGGGAGCTGTCGTTAATGATGAGTAGCGTGAACGATGAATCATAGGCAACTTGAATCTGATAGTAGACTGCGCCATCCGGAATTCCCCATTGGAACAGCGGTCTAAGAGAGATAAACGAAGAATCGTTCGGAGGAGCGATAAGAGCCGGCGCTGGAGGCGGCGCCAGAGTTGTAAAACTCCATGTTGGAGTATATGCGCTTTTGCCTTTGCTGTTTTTTGCAAGAACATGCCAATAAAATGTCATGCTATTGGGTAACGGACCCACCTCTTTCGAATTTGTCGTAATGGTGGAATCATCAAACACTCTCGTTGCAAAATTTGAATCCAGCGCCCCTTGCAGCCGGTAGGTATCAGCTCTGGCGGCGGAATCCCACTGCATCACCGGATTGAGTAATACATTTGCATCGTGATTCGGGGGAAACACTAAGACCGGCATATCCGGCGGCGTGTTCGAAGTAGTTTTAAATTTATTGATAACGGATGCGCCATCGCCTATCTCATTATGCGCAACCACCTCCCAGTAATAGGTAGCCGCCGGACGAAGCGGCACGCCCGATACCTGGAACGAAGTTGCTGTAAGGGTATCTCGTATTATTGTAGTGTTCGTCGCTGAATCAGTGAGCACAAGTATGTAGCTCTGCAGGCACGAATCTGCCGGCAGCCACTGGAACTGCGGGAAGAACGACACACTGTCTTTGCCCGAAGGGGGATAAATCAGCCACGGTCCGAGAGGAACGGCTCGGCGGGTATTAAAATTCCTCACAGGAGAATACGCAGTTGTCGCAGCGGAATTTTGGGCGCTGACTCTCCAGTAATATTGATCGCAATGTTTAATGGTGTCTATGGTGACAGAGGTATCCGTAATAGAAGGATAATCAAGGTAGATTGTCGCGAAGGTATTTACCAGAGATATCTGTACATGATAGCTTCGCGGCTTATTGGTGGATGTATTCCACACGAATGTTGCCGTATCGCCGGTCAAAGTAAAACCGGCGGCGGGTGATACGAGAACCGGGATGCTCGGGGCAAATATGCCGGTGGTAAATTTACGAAATGCAGTGAAGGCGCTTGCAGTTCCCGTTCGATTGAGCGATGCGACTTTCCAGTAATAATCTGTCTCTCCGCCAAGTGGTCCAATTTTTTCCGAGGTCAGCCAAATGGTGTCTTTTCGTAAAATCTGGGTGAATCCCGTATCGAATGCTACCCAAACAACAAACCTCTTTGAACAAATATCGCCGGAGGTCCAGCTTAAAACCGGCTGGGGATCGTTGACCGTTTGCCCGTCGGTTGGAGCAGCTAAGGATGGAATTTGCGGCGCCAGCGTTGGCGTAAAGAAATTTCCTGTTGCGGAAAATTGTCCGTTGCCGATACTGTTTTTCCCTCTCACTCTCCAATAATATTGAGTGCAATTAAGCAGCGGGCCTAGTAGTTTCGTTGTATCAGTCAACGTGGAATCTTCAAAAATGATTGTGCTGAAGTTCGCGCTTGTATCGACCTGAAGACGGTAGGTATCGGGTTGATTAAACGATTTACTCCATGTGAGCGTGGGATTCACATCGGCTGTTGTTGATCCATTTGCAGGTGAAAGCAAATTTGGCGACGTTGGCGGTAATACTTTGGTTGTAAATTTTCTAATGGGTGAATATGCGCTTGATCCTTTTGATCCCGTCGATCTCACGCGCCAATAATAATCAGTCTGCCCGATAAGCGAAGGTAATTGCACCGATGTCTGGGAGATTGTTTGATCATAAAATGGATGTGCATAAGCAGGAGTATCCGCAGCCAATGTGACCTGCAAACGATACGTTTGTGCGCAGAAATCACCTGTCCAACTTAGAGTGGGTTGTGCATCGATACCCGTTGCATTCGCCGCAGGGCTGAGCAGTGCAGGAACCGGCGGTAGAACCGCTATAACAGTGAAATTGAAACTATCGGCATAAGCGCTCGTGAACGCGGGATTGATCGAGCGGACTTTCCAATAATATGTGACGCAATTCTGAAGGGGAAAATGAATCGTGGTATCTACCATGATTGTATCCTTAAGAACCGTCGCAAATTTGTCCGTCGATAGCACGACCTCAAATGATGTTGCAAATTTTGCCATATTCCAGGTCAATGGTGTGCCTAATCCTGCGTTGAGAGTCCCGTTTGCCGGTGATAATAAAACGGGTTTCGCCGGTGGAGGTACTATTGTCGAGAACGAATTCGTGGTTGCATAACAACTTCGGAAGAACGCGTTCATACCCCTCACCCGCCAAAAATATTTGGCGACAGGCAGCAGTGGAATGCTGACCGTCGTTCCGGTGGTATCGGCCTGATAAACGATCGTAGATCCTTTAAACGACGTATCGTTTGCAACCTGTATGTGGTAATATTTGGAACTATCCGATTTTGCCCAGGTAAACACCGCATTGGTATCTACATTCGTCATTCCGTTCGTTGGGGAAACTAAGCTCGGAACTGCGGGAAAATTTTTCACAACTTTGGGACCCTTCATAAAAACATTGAGGGTTTTCAGGACTGCCCCATTAGTGATCGTCACGCTTGATTGGGTCAACATATTAACATTGACGAGGAAAAAAACAGTATCCACAAGGGTGAGTGACGAGCAGAATGAGCTGAGGTTGGGTTCCCATGAAAGAATAAATGTTGATCCTACGCTTGGCTGCAGTAAAAGGGGAAATGTATCCGACTGCGTGGTATTGAATGATGGATGAATGAGGACCTTTACTCCGCCATGAATACACGGATCATCGACGCCGTCGATTCCCCACCGCATATCCAGGTTCCCTTTAGGCGGAACGGGTGGAGCTTCTAATTCGCGCACGGTATCGCACGGCGAATTGAACGATAATAACGGGCTATTATCGGAGCAGCCGGTCGCATTGGGATGCACGCCGAACCAGATGGAATCTTTTCTCCCCGCTGTGTCCGAGCCGCGGATAACTATTTTGAACATGGGGGTTTGAGCGAGGAGAACGCCGCTGGAGAACGCTATTCCCAATATCATTAATAGCGCTGCTGTTAGTTTGTGATAGCGAGATGTCATTGTGTCCAAGAACAAAAAGCGGAAGTCCCATCACCGGGACTTCCGCATTGATATGTAATACCCTTGCGCATGGCAGGTATGGTGAATTACTATGGCAATTTAAGAATGCCGGTCATTACTGCTTACTTCATTAAGAGAATTTTCCTCATTGCGGTAAAATTACCGGCGGCGTTATCATAATTTGCCGTCATCCGCACAAAGTACACGCCGCTGCTTACCGCTAAACCGTGGTCATCGGTTCCGTTCCACTTTGCGGTGTACGTGCCCGGTGTGAATTGCTGCGATGCGATCGTGGCGATTTTTTGACCAAGAATATTATATACCACAACTTCTGTGAATGCGCTCTTAAAGACTGAGAATTCGACAGTCGTCGCGGGATTGAACGGATTGGGATAATTCTGATTCAAGGAAAATTTATTCGGGAGCGGAGCGCCGTGTTTGCGTTCGATGACGCCGGTCGTTTCAGGTGAAACGTAGTTTGAATCTATTTCTTTCCAATCGGCGACGATGATGAATTGCCGTAGGGCTTTGCCGGGAAGATTCGAGGCAAACTTTATGGAATCCTTTGCCATCATATCGATATTAATAACTCCTCCGCCCGTAGCCGCATCCTGGAAAAACAAAGAATTTAATTTTTTCCCGACGTCTATTGTGTCCCATTTGACCAACCAATAATTAGCTGGAGTGTTATCGGCAACTTGAATTTGATATTCAGTGGTATCAACATGTCCTGCGCTATAACTTCCTGCGCGGAAATCGAGTTTCACTCCCTGACCGAGGCAATCCGGATTAGGATTGACATCGTTGTAAAACCGTGCGTCGGTATTTCCTGAGGGCGGGGGTGGTGGAAGCTCAAACTCCCGGATGGGAACCGTTCCGGGTAATGAATCGATACAATCGGTATAGCCGCCAACACCAACGCCAAAGCTATCGCTATAACTCGGATAGCCGGGATTGGAAAAATCGATTCTTACTATCCACATTTTATTCTTACCCGTAGCGAAAAGTGATGCAGATACCGCCAACAGTAAAATCAGTAAACTAAGTACGCGAAGTTTCATAGAGTAAATCTCCCGCTATTTAAGATTTTTAATATGTATGATGATTTAGTTGTTTTTCCATCTAATCCTCCCGAAGTTAAAAAGCGCGGGAGTTTCTTTTTTTAACAATACCCTTTTATATAAGTTCCCCGACATCCCTCTCGGGATGTCGGGGAAAACTGCATCGGATTAATTCCGGCTTATTCAACCGGCATTAAATCCTCTATCTTACTTGATAAGAGCCATCTTCATTACTTGCGTGAAGGTCTTACCGGTTTCCTGACCCTGAGCAACGATACGATAGAAATAAACTCCAGACGCATAATTATTTGCGTTGAAGGTGACTTCTTGTTGTCCTTCGCTCATATCTTCATGGTTCAACAATGTTGTTACCTGCTGGCCTAACATATTATAGACCGTCAGGGTAACTGTTGACGCCTGAGGTAGATCGAAGCGTAGCGTTGTTGTCGGGTTAAATGGATTCGGATAATTCTGGTACATCGCATAGGACGTCGGTACCGGAATATCTTTCTCATTCATGATCGGCGTAGCCGGAGCGGGACCGACCGGAGCTTTCAGGAAGCTTGCGGCAGCAGCATACACTGTTGCAACAGGTTTCACCGCAATAGCCGGAGTCACAATCGTCTGCCAAGGTGCAAGCACAAACGGATCGGATGCCGTAGCATGAGGAACTCTGAATGCATTGTTAATTTGATTTGACATCGACCACAATTCAGCATAGGTTGCTCCAGGCACAAATTCCCAATTTGTCATCAAGGAATCTGCCTTTATGGCAAACTGACTGATGGTCTTATTGGCATATGTGCCGGTGGTGATGATGAGGGCGCCTAACGGACCGCCATTCGCCACATAAACCGGCGTATGACCAGGATCGTTAACGACCATGTTCACTCTCAAAGCTTCAAGATGCGCTGCCAACTCGTTGTTCTGAGTTTTTGGCGGCACGTTCTTTTGTCGTTTGAGCATGACATTGCCCTTATTATCGAGACCGAATCCTTGTGCTGTGCCCACTGTATGAGGCGTATTGATGCCGCTGATCTTCGAAACGTATGTGGCAAATATATCGCTTGCTTTCGCAGGCAATAAATATGCTTTCTCTTTAGCGTTTCTATTCATCTGACCGGAAAGACCGACGTAAATAGCTCCAGCGCCTTTTGTGAATGCGCTTGCAACGAGGTTCTGGATATTTGGCGTCGTGGGTGCTTTCGCAGTCCATGCTTTTGCAGCTTTCACTGTGAAGCCGGCGACAAAATCAGCGGTTGTGAATGTTGAGTACTTCAAGGAATCTACGCCTTTGAAGAGACCGAAATTCAAATTGCTGAGGTTTGTGCCGCTTGTGCCGTTCCAGTTATGGTTCGGACCGGCTGGATCTGTTTGGACAAATAGCGCTGTCGGACCCTGGGTTAATACACAAGCGCCAGGACCGATAGGTCCAATGGTGAATGCTCCAGTTTCCGGATAATCTACCGGCCCAACGCCACCTACTGTTAGATGGAGAGTGGCGCTCATATCTTCTTCGCCTGCATCCTTCACCGCGTCAAAATTACGATCGCGGTAAACTGTGCCGCTGATTGTGTAGGTCTGGAAGATACCCCAATCGTTGCTCGGGCTTGCCGATGCGATATTGTTGGAGTTAAACGTAAATGGCCCATATCCGCCCGGAGGATTCAATGTATATACCCATCCAGGTGAACCGCCAACTTTACCGGTAATGGTAGCTGTATGAGCTCCCGTACCGAGGTTTGTCGCTGTCCATTGACCGTTGACGTCGGTTGTATCATTCTGTGAGCCGTTTCCGCTGACATGAATGACCCATCCTGCTTGTCCAACTTCCGCATGACCGGCGCTGTCGTACACTGCATTACCGTTGACGTCAACGAATACAGTGCCCGACATCTGGGCATAGTGATAGAAGAGGAACGCTAATGTATCGATTTGTGAACCAACCGTAACGTTGTACGGGAAGGAACTTGCATTCGTGTGTATCCAGCCGTGGTGCGACCACCCGCCCGGTACCGTATCAACTACCAACGCAAGGTTGTATGCGCCGGTATCAATATATGCATCATACCACTTTGCAAGGCCGTTACCGATAGTGCTATCGATGACCGTCCCTGGTACTGACGTTTTTGATAAGATCAAACGCGCAGTAGCCGCCTGGAGACCGGTTGGCAATCCGCTTTGCTCGCCCTGCTGCCGGATACCATCGCCGTTAACGTCGATAATAGCCGCGCACTTCAGGTCTGCATAGATGAAGTTACCAAAATTCACCGTGTCTCTGATTGCAGTACCGACGGTGCCGCTATTCCCGGATACCGTGACTATGGTGCACGGTGTTGTGCTTCTGCCAGGTTTCGGATTTACTCCCGCATTTTGTACAACATAGAATGTTCCGGGAGGAGCCGCTACGGTGTAGCGCCCCGTGCCGTTTGTTGTACCGATAGAATTTAGGAGCGCGCCCGTGCAGGAATCTCTGTGGACTTCAATTAAATATCCACCCTGCCCCGCTTCGCCGACGTTCAATGCACCGTTATCATTGTTATCAGCATACGCTTCACCGCTGATTGTGCCTTGATATCTGCCGACGTTCTTTAAGGTTACTGCAATTCCATTGCTCGTGTAATTGTATTCAGACGGGGTTTGTGTTGTGAAATAACCCGCTACATTGGAATTGACATTATAGTTGCCGGGAAGCGTCATGGTGAATGTGAAATTGCCATTGCCATCCGCAACTTTGGTTGATTCGGTTACGCCGAAGTAGGTGAAATTCACCGTCGCTCCGGGGATTCCGAGTTCGCCATGATCCATGGCGCCATCGCCATCGGTGTCGAGATATACTGTGCCGCTATAGAGAGCCGGAGTTTGCGGAGGAGCAGTGGCAGTGATGCAGAAATCATCAAATGCCCAGCCGTCGCCGTGCGAACCGGAATCTGTATAAGCATGATATCTAAATCTGACGTACTGTGTGCCAAAAATAGCCGGCACAGCTTTCGAGAGATCATATTGTACATAGATATATCCATTGGGACCTGTCGGGAGGTCTGCGCCCGAGCAGTTGCCATTGCTTGTCCAGCAGGGTACGTCAATACCAAGTCTGTATGGTTTGAAACCAGGATAGTTCTGTCCCGGCGTCTTTGCGTATGTTGAATCGAAGCAGGGGTAGTTCGCCGGTCCGGCATTCGCGTATACGGATGTCGAGTACCAGTTAATACCATTTGCATCGTTCAACACGCCAAGAGCGTTCCACGTCTTGCCGGTATCAAGTGAATATTCCATCGTGCTTCGATCCCAGTGAGGTTCTGTGCTCAGCGAATGATAGAATGATAGAATAGCGCCTGATACGGTGCTGAAATCAAAATATGGCGACACAATGAAACTATTCTTAGAATCGGATATATCGGGACCGGGTCCTCCGGGTGGCGAATATTTTTCAGCGCCTGGAACGGTCACTAAACATTGATCGCCGCCATGGGCGCCGCCAAGTTTCGTGTTTCCGCCGGAAGTTGAACCGATAGCGAAATCGCCGTTCCATGACCAACCGCCATAGTTATTGCCGGCATTGAAATCAGACGTTTCAAAGTCTTCGCAATATCCGACCGGGGATACCTGTGAAGCAACGGGGATTTCAACGACTAATGTGTCGTTCGCGATATTCACATCGCCCGGTAAATTGACCGCGCATGTAAATGTGTATGTTCCCGGGAGAGTTGGATGCCAGGGAAGCGGACCAATTGTAGCAGCTGCATCGCCTGAACCGAGTCCGGGAGCGCTAACCATTCCGGAGTAATCTCTGGTCGGATCGGGACCGGTAATGTGCACCGTGAATGGGGCAGCAACTGCCGCTGTCGATGTAAGATTCAACACATGAATTGTAATTCCGGGAGCTCCAAGATCAAGACCTGCCGGAACGCCTGCGCTTGTTGGATTGGTAACCGCAGCCATCTTGAGATCAAGAGGAGCGCCGCTGCCATGTCCTTCATACGCGCCGATGTTCGGTGTAGGACCAAGGGGTCGTGGTGTGCCGTCAAAATCTGTTGCCGGTGTGAGCGCGCCCATTGTGCCTGAACCATCTGCTGTGCTGGGTCTGGCTGGATCAATAGAAACGACTGTTTCACTTACTAATGCCGGATCATCGACCTGACTATGACCATCGTTGCTGGGCGGGTATGATACGTCATAACCCTGCCAGCTTGCTAAATCGGCATAACCGCCTCTGGAACCGGAGACGCCGACATTGCCGGTGACGCCGTTGCCGAGGAATAACACGTTATAATCGGTCGGAGGACGAATATCAACAACATATCCGCCGAGCGCGGGTGCGAGAGCATCCTGACCGACGATGCAAGCATTATCGGTTGTCGCGTCAGTACGATCGAATGCGAAAATATTATCTGTTGCATTTGTGCGTTCCGAAGCGAAATTGCTAACCGCTCCGTTAAGCCAGAATGGGTAACCTGCGTAGGTTACATCACCTTCGGTGGTGTACGCGCCATCGACTTCAAGACCGCAAGCCGAGCCGGGATGAGTTAAACCGAGTTCCGTGCCGGAGAAATAAACTGTATTGTTATACACTTTATCGCTTCGTCCGAACGCAATGAAGATACCGACTTCATGCCATCGTTGGCCGTTGGCTTGACCTGCATCGCTGAATACTCTGGTAATAGTGTTCTGAATCGCCTGGTTATTGGAGGTCAACCCTGCAAGAGAGAAACCGCCGCCAAAGTATGGACCCGGATCGTTATTGCCGAATCCGAACATACGGATACCGAAAGACTGCGCGCTGCCTGTAGCGCCAGATGTGCGTCCATTGACGATGTCGTCAATTGCGTTGTTCTCAATTACTGCCTCATCGCCCCAGTAGGTGATACCCGCCGGACGGAAAATCTGGGGGAAACACGCTAAGTAGGCGCCGCCGGTAGTCGGTGCAATATGATCAAGAGAGCCATCGAGCAGCAGATTAGGCGCTGCGCCATACGCTGATGTAATTGCAATATGGTTTACGTTGTTACCGCTGATCTGTGAGTATGTGCATTGTTCAATCTGGATACCGTCTTCTTCAATGTTATGAACGTTGCAATTTGTAACGTTGATATGATCGTCCTGAACGCCATAGGAGCCATAATCAAGGACGAAATTTCCCTTTGAGTATATGCCGTAATGGCCGCCATAGACTTCGCAATGATCAATCGTAACATATGAATTAAAATATCCCGGAGTTGCGGTGATAAACACCGATGCATTTCCATTGAGCCATGAATGTCCGGCGCTGTTGCCGGGGATAATGCAATATTCAACTGTGGTGTTTTGGGAATTGATGATACGAACCGGAGCATCCATCGCGTTCGCGCCAACAGGCGTGGCTGAGAGCTGGATCGTCAGAACTGACGCTCCGACTCCGCCGGCTCGTCCATCGATCGTAAGATACAACGCCGTATCGAGCACCAAACCGCCGCCATTAGCGGGAACATCGGTTAAGGTGATCGCGCAAGCGGCATTGCCCGCTTTCGGACGAATTGTGATAGGAGCTGCCGCGCTTGCATTGAAGCTTCCGCCGATAACGACGCCGCCTTCAGTGTACGCTGCATCTTCTAATTCAAAAATAACGCCGCCTGCTTTTATGCCAGCGATATTTAGTACGTTGGCAATATCGGCGATCGTATGATACTTGTTGGCAATATTAACGCCAACGGTAAATGTTCCACCCAATCCGCCCGAAACTTCGGGAGGAATGGATTTCATTTTTTGTATGACCGGAGCCTTGTTAGATTGCGCCTGGAATCTTTCCGTGACGCCTTTCTCTACCGGCTCATTAACTGGCGCCTGAATGTGCTTCTGTTGAATGGTGTGTTTTACCATCTTCAACGGCTGATCTATCGCACGATCAGGAACCCTTATACGGCCTGCAGCATTACTGCCGGCTGCGAACGAAACGTTCGCGACTAACGCCAGCACTAACATCAGGCTTAAAGCAATTTTTAGGTATTTCATAATACCCTCCTAATGGGTTAATGGATTATGTGGATTAGTGAATAGTGATTTAAGTATTAAAGTTATACGCTTGAACTATTATTACAAATACATTTTGTGATAACACCACTGTGTTATAAAATAAGGTGAAAACCTTTCAATAGGAATACAGAATTAAATTTGCGGGATTCTGAAGATTGATATGAAGCGTATCGTAACAATTAACGGTATTCATTGCTCCTATTCGCTTTCATCTCTTGTTCCAACGTTTCTGCCATCATTACGAGAAATTGTATAAAAAATTTTCAAATAATTCATCATCGAAAAAAACTGCCGTGATAAACATCACACTTCGGGCACCCGTTTTCGACTGAATTTCGCCAATTGGAATAATTAAAACTTGTTCAATTTTAAGAAAACTTCGGCAAACTGTCAAGTGTTTTTTAAAAAATATTTAAGTTTCATTTCCACCTATAATGTCAATTATGAACTGAATTTACAATATTTTCGCCTAATCCGGCGAGTTTCCCCGAAATAGCTCTTTTTAGGGAAATTTCACCGTAATTTTAATTGCGAGGGGGATAATTTCAGCGAATAAAAATTCAACTTATTTGCCTCCTCTCATAAAATAATTCACCCGCAGAACTTTTTGCCAGGTACAATCGGTAAAAATATTGACATAACCGGATATTTCATCCCCATGATATTTCGCTGCACTGACGATGGCATGGAGAGTATCCCCCGGTTGAATGGTCGCATGTTTCGGAAATCCGCTTACGAATCCCAGCGAGTCGGCGCTGGAATCGATTGTGACGGGTTTATTCCACAAATTTTGAATGTCAATTTTTCGTTCGCTCACCGGTCCGGACTTTGCGAGAGAGAAAAAAAGCGCGGGCGGGGTAATTTTTAAAATCGCGCGAACATCGGCATGAAATGTTATGAAGGAATTTCTATGCGCCGGATCGTTCGAGACCACCAGGACATTTTTTTGGACGTCGCCGTTATATGTTTTTGAATTGAACGTGATCCTGAGATCGGCGGAATCTTTTGGCAGAATAACATCGGTATCCATCGATAGAGTTGAACAATGGCAGGGAGCGTTTAACTGTAAAATTTTTAACGGCGTCGTTCCGGTGTTATATAATTTCAAGACGCGCGTTTGAATCATCCCCTCGTAGAGAACGCCGAAACCGAACGAGCTATCCGATACCACGATGCTCGGCTGCGACGTTGCGGCCGGAGACATGAAGGCAATGAGTAATGAGCAATAAAATATTCTACTAAACATACGCAGAGGGAGAATCCTTGTTGATGTTAAAAAGTCATGCTATTTTCGTTGCCATGCTCTCAGAGTGTGTGAAAAGTCATCGTGATCTCCTCATATCGATGTGAAATGCTATAATTTGAATCTGGCTAAATTATTTTATCACCAGCATTTTTTTCACATCGCTAAATACCTGCCTGTTGTTTCCGGCAGCAGTTGCGGAAAACCGGTAAAAATATACGCCTGTAGCTACATTTGATGCGTCCCACGATACCGAATGGACGCCGGCTCCTAACTGTGCGTGCATAATAGGCGTTGCGACCACCCTCCCTAATTGATCGAAAACAGTTAAAACAACATCGGCTTTGACCGGCAGATCGAATGTGATCGCGGTTGCGGGATTAAATGGATTGGGATAATTTTGATGAAGCGCAAATGTTTTAGGGAGTTGAATTCCATCGACCAATTTTATCCTTACATCCGGAATTTCTTTCGCCAGGGATGCGTTTCCTGCGCCATCGAGCGTGATAATTTGTTTTCCGGTTCTTCCGTCATATAATAGATAAGCGCTTCCATCGCCCATATTTGGAATGCTCCACGCGAGACGCAGCGGATACATGGCTGATGTAATTTGCAGAGGGCTTGCTTCTCCCGTCGATGATTTCGATAAAAATTCCACATTTTTTCCGGAACTGAATCTCACATCGAACGCCCCGCGAGGCGGCAGAGGGGGTAAATCGTACGATGACGCGTCCAAACTTGATTGTTGTTCCGTACCCACATAAATTACGCCTGATTTACCGGCAGCATCGGTAATCGTTATCGTGCCCAGGTTCTCAATAGGGGTTTTCCGCGTCCCCGATGCGTTTAGTGAACCGCTTGCCCGAAGAAGTAGCTGACCGTCGCTCCCAACTTTTACCCAATAGGATTTCCCCGGTAAGATTGTATCTGCCTGAAAATATCCGTTTGCATATCCATAAAATGGCGATGTAACAATGTTGGATGGATTTTCTGTAATTGCATTGACGGGTACCGGTTTTGATATCGATCCAATGATATTCCATCCGCTCTTGACTACAATATTGTATGAAGTAATGTCGAATCCCGTAATGGTATCGATGAAATCGGAATTAAATTTAAGCCAGAAACCGGGTCCATTAATTAGGTCGGTCTGAGAGTAATATCCTGTTTTATGATCGTAGAAAAATGCCTGCGACGCGGCTCCGGGAAAAAGCACGCCAAGCTGACGGTTCAGTACATTCAGGGGATTGGAAACCATATTCCATCCTGCACCCAGGGCAAGGGGTAATCGTGCATTCATTAAAAAATTAAAGAATGTATCGATTGGCGATGAATTGAGTGAAACTATTATGGTATCAAACCGGCTATGGTTGCCGTTCAACCTCGTCCATCCCGTCCCGCTATCCGCTTCCACGGTGATATATTTGCCCGGTGCAGTGATATAGGTTGAAATTGACGGGGCATTGGAAGAAAGTATTAGAGAAGAATGCGAAACCGAATCCTTATATATAGAGAGAAACCAGGGTATAGACAACCAATCTGCCGATGTGGCGAGAGAACCATCTCTATCCCATATTTTCACTGCTGAGAGCACGGATACATTAGCGGTAGACGACCATCGCGCAATATTGTTCGCCGGTATACCGCCCGCAGTCGAATATGTGCCGCCGGCATAGAGATCGCCGTGATAATCAAGAAGCGCGTGGATTCCAGTGCTATCCATTCCCATCCCAAGCGGATACATCGACGAACCATCCGATCCAAGGATATGATGTGTTTGTATGCCGCCCATAGACGTAAAAGCGCCCCCGATATACAACACGGCGCTCTGACCGTTCAACGCCCATACCGGTCCATCTAATCCGGCGCCTACCGCCGACCAGGTGGTGTCGTTCCAGCTCGCTAAATTGAGGGTATTTTTTCCGCCGGCATGTGTAAATGTGCCTCCGACATAGAGTTTTCCATTGTAATCTGCCAGGGCAGAGACAGGTCCATCTGTTCCATTAATGGAATTCGTTCCTAAAATGGACCAGGTCGTATCATTCCATTTTGCTATATAACTCGCGCCAAGCGAGCCAATTGCGCCAAATTCTCCGCCTGCATAAAGGGCTCCATTATGCACAGCAAGGGCATGTACAGGGTTATCCATACCGGCGCCAACAGCTAACCAGTTTAGATCTCCATCCCATTTTGCGATTCCCGAAATCCCACCGGGAAGAGCAAACGCGCCGCCGGCATATAAATTGCCGTTATAAATCGCAAAGCAGTAAACGGGACCGTTCAACGTGCCGCCGGCAATATTCCATTTTGTCCCATCCCATCTCGCTATGTGGGATCCGCCCATGAGACCTTCTCCACCGGCATACACCTGCCCGCTATATCCGATCAGCGCGTAGACAGTGCTGTCGAGCCCGTTCCCAAGCGTTTGCCAATTTTTCAACGCGGTGTACATTGCCACATGAGGCGAGGTCGGATAACCCATCGTATAATGGAAGCTCCCACCCGCATATACTTTATCATTGACATTGGCTAATGCATATACCGTATTATCTAAATCATTCATCTTCACCCAGGACTGAGCATGAGCAGAAACCCGGATGAGCAAAAGTGCGGCAATTGCAATGTGCTTCAACATTTATTTTTCCTTACAAATAATATTACCCGTTCTAAAAAATTTTAAGATTAACCTGTATCCTATCCATTCATATGCCAATAACAACGCTGCGGCGACGATCTCCGTCATTCTTAATGGTACAAAATTCATTTCATAGCCGCAATGGATTCGATAAAAATAAACATTAAAAATTGTTATTATTGTATTCTTTAAGATAGTGAGAAAGACGGAAAAGACAGCTACTTCGTGGATGTTTTAAGCGTTCTATTCAAAATATAGAGATTAATGGAACAATTGAATAATGAAAGAATTGGCGCCCATAATGTACATGGATAAATTCCTATTTCCGAACATAGCCGACATATGTTATTTCTACTGATGGTTTTTGAGGGTAATCGGTCTTAATTTCTAATCTTTGGACAACATTCCCAAGTTTAACCGGCGTTAAAATTGCCTTTAAAAGAGTCGAATGTTGAGGTTCCAATATTTTATTTTCTACGCTCGCAGTAACTTGCGAATCATGTGTAATAATAGAATCAATCCGAATTGGAACATTTGTGTTATTCCGCAGAGTATCAAACCGTATAACTTTTGAATTTAAATTTGTCTCGTTAAAGGTAATATAGTGGGGTCTCGTCTCGATGATCGCTTTGATAATTGCGTTCAAAACGATATCCATTTTTAATGAAGATGAATCGTTGGTTTCAAAGTAAACTTCCTTTTTTACGGGACCATCGAAATTCTTCGTGTTGAACGAGACCGGGATTTCCATCGAATCATGGGGCGGCACCCGATCCGACGCCGGTTTTGCGACAGTGCACCCGCACGATGTGCGGACATGTTGAACCAGAAGCGTATCATCCCCCGTGTTCCTCACTGTGATAATTTTATGTACGATGGTATCCTCCGGCACGACGCCAAGCGTAAATGTCGTTCCGCCGGCTATTTCAATTTTTGGCTGGGCAATCCCCGGGGTTGTATACCCATGAAGTAACCATACCATGATCAGGGAATAATATCTAAACTTGAATTGTAGAATTGGCAGGGTATGATAATACATTTTTCGTTTGCGCATAAATTGCTTACACCGTACGTTCACCGATTCATTGGCGTCTATCTTGGCGGGGCCGACGGGACTCGAACCCGCGACTTCCTGCGTGACAGGCAGGCGCTCTAACCAAACTGAGCTACGACCCCGAATCGTGTTTTCTAATAATAAAGACAGGCTTTAAATATACACAAAAAGTATATTTTTTGCAAGAATTTCTTGGAATTTTCCATCAATCCTTCACAAAATAGAAAGCGTAGTAGTCTCCTAAAAATGTCCAATTGGGGCTATGGTCTTCCCGGCGGCATTAATGGTAAATGGGGTTGAGGCGGAACAACATCGGTTCCGGAAGAGAGCAAGATTATTGCCACGCCTCCGATAACAAAAGCTCCGCCCAATAACAGATAAGGATTCATCCATGTGGAAACTATTTCTGCGTTAACTTCAAAGTAAAATTGAAATGTAGTCGATAGCATAGGAGAATCTGCCGGCATGTTCCAAACAATTTTTCGACTTTTACCGGCAAAATGTCCATTGCCGACGTCGCCGGTTAAATCTTTAGGCACATATCCAAACGATTTATCGTCTTCGATTCTTAGTTTCACGGAAACAGTATAATTCGCGTCTTCGGGTCCAATCAGATCATAAGAGATGGTTATAATATTCCCGCTCTGATCGAAGTGAACATTCTCCACCACAACTTTTTTATCATCTGCTGCTGCATAGGGGCACACGATCGCGTTCAATAAGATGGCGGCGAGCAAGCTAAAAATAAATTTTTTAGATCGGACCAATGACGTCATGGCTTTCCTCATTTCAACAATATCATTTTGCGCGATTGTATTATTTTCCCGTCGGCAGTCAACCGATAGAAATATATGCCGCTGGATGCGGGTTGTCCAAACTGGTTTGTTCCGTTCCAAATCGCAGTGTAAAATCCCGGGTCATAGGTTCCTTCCGCCAATGTTGAAACACGCTGACCGAGTATATTGACAACTTCTACCCGGATCGCGGCTCGAGCCGGGACGCTGAAGCTAATCGATGTAGCAGGGTTGAATGGATTAGGATAATTTTGAGTCAGTTCATACGTTTTCGGCTGTAATGCTGCGAGTTCTTTCTCAACAAACGAGGCATTTCCAACGATTAACTTAAACCGCATTTTTTCCGAAACGGTTTTGTACGGGTAAACATTTGCCGCACGCAAATCCACCGGGGCGCTATTCGATAGATTAACCAGCATGATTTTATAGCCGGGTGGAACTTGCTCGATCCCCTTGAATCGGATTTTAGCGTCCAGGCGTTTCGGATTTAAAACTTCAAAATTCCACACTTGCCCATCGCCCATGGATTGACGGAAATCTGTGCAATATTTTTTATATTTCTGGCCATTTTCAGCATAATTGAAATAAAGCGAGCCCTGATCTAGAAAAGCAGGCGGTTTGCGGTTATTCATCGTTCCGCGAAGCGAATTAATATCAGGCGCGACGCCGACATAATTCGCTTCATCATTATTCAACGATGATTCAAACATGACTTGCAATCGCCAATCGAATTTTCCCGTGGTAACCGGCTGAACCGGCGGCGCAATAGGATATGGTATAAGAAGAGAATCTCTATTCACATCGTTCGAATAATAATAACCGCTGAATGGAGCGAGCACTGTCACTGTATCCTGAAATTGACCGATATAGGTAACTAATTTTGTGTTTGGATTCAGGGTGTTAACACGAAGAATTTCAGACCATACCACGGGCGCGGCAAAAGGATTTCCAATAATATTCCAACCATTATGGAGGGAAATTGTGTAATTTGCATTCGAATCCAACGACGGCATAGAGGCGACGACGGGTAGATTGAAATCACCGTTTTTAACAAGCCAGTAACCTTCACCTGTATGAAATGTTGAACTCTCATTCAGTTGTTCGAAATAATTTGTATCAGCGCCGTTATCCCTGAACACCCGCCAATCAATACCCGACTTGCCCGGTAAAATTGTGCCGATTGTTACGCTATCAACAATGCCGGGTAGGCTGAACATTCTGAAATCCGTCGTTGATTGGGAAATTGCCGGGAAGCGGATTGGGGTTGCCGGCGCTATTGAAATCTTTCCGATGTTCACAGTGAATATTTGTGAATTTTTAGTCTCACTATACAAATTTCCTGCGCATACCGTCCAGCTATAGCTTCCTTCAGAATCTAATTTGATCTGAATTGAGGTTGAAGTCACATTCGAATCATTAAAAAGAACCGTTCCGGTGTTTTTGTTATTTATTATTAAGTGATACCTCGTCGCGCCCTGAGAAGATTTCCAGCTGAATAAAAGATAATTTGGTTGACCGACGGCGTTATTAACCGGGACAAGAAGGACTGGCGAGTAGAGCTGTGTAACTGCGCTCGAGGTAACGGCTGAAACGGGTGGGGTTTGATCCGATGTTACCGTTGCATGGTTATTCAATGTGATTGATCCTACCAACGAATTGCTGAATGCAACGTACATTGTAAGTGTTTTAGCCGTCATTGAATGAAGCGTATCGAGGTTCCAGATTACCCGGCGGTTAGCCGCATCATAGGCGCCGTTATCGCTTGCGTTTACAAACATCATCATCGGATCAAGTGTATCCACAACAATTGTGTTTGTCACGTTGAATTGCGTCGTATTTTGAATTGCGATATGATAAACGGCGGTATCAGACGATAATACGTTACCAGGTCCCGTTAACGCGAACTGAAGACTCCCGATCCACCCTACAGGAATATCCGCGCCCACGAGCGTTTGAGAGGCGAGCACATTCGGAGTACCAACGGTTCCCTGAAGGTATGCATGCTGCAATTCGATACCATATTGTCCGGGCGCCACATTATGAAAGATATAAGATCCCGTCGAATCAGTCTTGGAGGAATCAATCATCACACTCACGTTATTTGATGAATAGGTCTTCAATATTAATTTTATCTCCGGCTTGTGAATCGGCGCATTTGTGTTCAAGAAATATAGAGTTCCACTAATTGAATTATTGTTCGGCAGTGCGGAAACTCCACCGCTGGCCGGAATCTGGACATTCATTGAAGACTTACTTTCCATAGTTTGACCAAAATTCGATTTGGTTATTACCGATATACTGTATAGATCTGTTCGTTGGATCGGAATTATATATTTCCCATCTGTGCCGGAAATTGTACTATCAACGATAGCGCCAGCGGAGGAATAAAGGCGGACAGTTCCTCCTTGCACGGGAGCGCCGCCATGATTATCTAAAATAATTCCATAAATCGCTCCCGGATAAAATATCACAGGAACAGTAGCAGAACTATAACAAATATCACTGTCATGGGATGAGACCTGTACAATTGCAGTGTCGGTAGAATTTAGCGGCAAATAATATTTCAATGAATCAAGCACGAAACCGTCGCGCGTGGAAATAATCATTGTATCTTTCCCGTTGGAGAACATGCCTCTGTTGGTTATCAGACGAATCGGGGTGCCATCCGGTTTTGGATGCCCAAGGGTATCATCCACCCATACCGCTAAAAGAGCTGCACTTCGTCCATCTCCGGCAATTTCCCTCGGACTTGCCTCAACGAGCATTCTACAAGAATGATCCAGAATAACAACTTTTGTGATTGTAGAAACGTGCGCGATCTCCTCACCGGTCTCTTTCGAGAACGCCCATACCGTGTCCACGAGGTTAATGCTATTGGGAGTATTTTTCGGGGCGATGGCAAGGATAATGACAGAATCTTTTTCATTAATCCGCATTGTGTCTCTGGCAGTCAAGATCGTGTTGCCGACAATAATATCGCCGCCATAAACGGAATCCACTTGAAGGCTTGCCGGAATTTTATTAACGATGGAAACGTTGTGCAGAGTTACATTTCCGCTATTTCCAAAAGTGATCTTATAAATTAAGGAATCCCCGACGACGATCGTATCCGAAGATACTTGTAATTGCAAATCCAAACCGGCGTGTATTGGCGGCATTGCATAAATACTCGCTTCGGAAGCCTGGGGCGCCAAATTATCAGCTCGCGCGAAAACCTGATTCAGAATATATTCACTCGTAAAGGTTGGATTCGATACAGTCGCAATAATTTTTATCGAATCCTCCCCTCCGGCAATAAGCGATTGTGGATTATATTGAACAATTGTTCCGTTCACCTGTGCATTTGATGAAACTTGAATCCTGATAAGATGAGGGTTCAATGTATCCACAACAGCGAAATGAGTTAAATCAATTATTCCGGTATTCTTTAAATGAATAACATAGGATACGGTATCACCGAAGATGACTGTATCTTTAGAAACGATTTTGGAGATAATCATCCGCGGAGAAGCCGTTGTTAATTTCCAGATCATCGACCAATTACTCCACCCACCCGCATTTATTGCACGCACTCTCCAATAATATGTTGTGCCAATATTTAGATTAGCGATTTTCTTCGACGTATCAACTAACGACGAATCATCCGTGACGATGTTTTGAACAAAATCGGAATCAGTCGCTATCTGAAAACGGTACGAGCTTGCATATGCCGCCCGGTTCCACAGAAAGATTTGCGATATTCGTTGATCTACGGATTTATCAGCCGGTGCAATGAGAAGAGGCGTAATGGGTGTTGGAGGAATTGTAGAAAAACTCCATCGAGTTGACCAATCACTCCAACCTCTTATATCTTTTGATCGCACACGCCAGTAATACACGGTGTTCCTCAATAAACTTGAGACTGTTTTCAACGTTTCAACCAACGTGGTGTCAACCGGTATGACCATGTTCATGAACGCTGTATCCGTTGCCACCTGGACGTTATATGAAACTCCGTTTATCGATTTATGCCAAACCAGAGTCAGAGTTGTGGGCTGACCGGTAGAATTATTCGACGGAAATATCAACCTGGGGGTAGATGGAACCCCGGGGTATTTCGTTATGGTCTTAGTATAAGCCATTATTTTACCCGATTGATTAGTAAATGCCCACACAGTATCTAAAAGAGCTATATTGTCCAGCGTATTAATCGGAACATTAGTCTGAACCGTAATTGAATCCATTTCACCAATAACCATCGTGTCTTTGGAGGTCCACACAATATTACCCTCTAATGTGTCCCCACCGGTGGTTGATATAATCTTTAAAACGGATGGGATTCTATTGACAATTGAAACACTGTGCAACATAACATTTCCATTGTTTCCGAACTTGATGATATACCGTAGTGTATCCCCCACCAGTACAGTATCAGTGGAAACGGAGATAGTCAAATTCAAACTGGGATGAGGAATAAATCTTGCGAGGAAGGACGCCTCGGCAACTTGAGGCGTTAATTGATCCGACGTCGCAATAACTCTGTTACTGATAACCTCACTTGCTGAAGATGAATTAGAGACACTGGCAATAATTATTATCGAATCTTCTACTCCGGCATTGAGAGTTTGGGGAATATATCGAACAATAGAACCATTCACTTGTGCATTTGGAGAAACCCGAATATTTATTAAATGCGGGTGCAGAGTGTCCAATATCGTAAAGTGTGTGAGATCAATTAACCCTGTATTTTTAAAATGAATTGAATAGGTCAAGGTATCTCCAAGAACGATTGTATCTCTCGATGTGGAAACAGTGATAACCATCCTGGGTGAAGTCGTTGTTAATATCCAAGTTGGTGACCAATTACTCCACCCACCCGCATTCTTCGCGCGTACACGCCAGTAATATGACATGTTATACTTGAGTCCACTGACATTTTTAAATGTATCGGTTAATGTCGTGTCATCGGGAATAACCTTTAAGGCAAAGGCACTATCGGTTGCCACCTGAATGTGATACGATGTTGCCGTACGAGAATGATTCCATACCATTGTTGGGGAGGCGGGCTGATCTGTCGCACCGTTTGGGGGAGCCATGAGATTCGGTACAAGTGGCGCCGCTATGATCGTAGTAAAACTCCACCTAGTTGACCAACCACTCCAACCGCTGATGTTCTTTGCCTGCACGCGCCAGTAATAGATAGTACTGTTCGTTAATCCACTCATGTTCTTAAACGTATCTGTCAGGGTTGTATCATCGGGTATTACCTTGCTCGTAAATCCCGTGTCGGTTGCCACCTGGATGTTATACGCTGTCGCCGATGCTGAATGATTCCACACCATCGTCGGTGTGACGGATTGATTTGTCGCATTGTTTGTGGGTGTTATCAGATTCGGTGAAAGAGGCGTTGCTATGATCGTGGTAAAGCTCCACCTCGTTGACCAGCCGCTCCATCCGCCCACATTCTTCGTCCGCACGCGCCAGTAATAGACCGTACTGTTCATTAATCCGCTGAAATTTTTAAATGTATCTGTCAGTGTCGTGTCATCCGGGATAACTTTGATGGTAAAGCCGGTGTCGGTCGCTATCTGGATGTGATACGCTGTCGCCGATGCCGAAAGATTCCACACCATGGTCGGTGACACGGACTGATTCGTTGATCCGTTTGTCGGAGTTATGAGGTTCGGTGGAGGAGGCGTTGCTATGATCGTGGTAAAGCTCCACCTGTTTGACCAGCCGCTCCATCCGCCCACATTCTTCGCCCGAACACGCCAGTAATAGACAGTGCTGTTCGTTAATCCGCTTACGTTCTTAAACGTATCGGTCAGTGTCGTATCATCGGGGATATCCTTGCTCGTAAACCCGGTGTCGGTCGCCACCTGGATATGATAGGATATGGTTGTGGGTAATTGCTGCCATCGAAACATTAGTGTAGTCGGCTGATCTATCGAATTACTTATCGGATTGAGAAGTACCGGTATACCTGGCGCTGCGATAATCGTGGTAAAGCTCCACTTTGTTGACCAGCCGCTCCATCCGCCGATATTCTTCGCCCGGACGCGCCAGTAATAGATCGTCTTGTTCGTTAATCCACTCACGTTCTTAAACGTGTCGGTTAATGTAGTGTCGTCAGGAATAACTTTGCTCGTAAAGCCCGTGTCTGTTGCCACCTGGATGTGATACGCTGTCGCAGTAATCGAATGATTCCATACCATCGTCGGTGACGCAGACTGATTCGTTGATCCGTTCGATGGAGTTATGAGGTTCGGTGAAAGAGGCGCTGCGATGATCGTGGTAAAGCTCCACCTTGTTGACCAGCCGCTCCATCCGCCCACATTCTTCGCCCGCACGCGCCAGTAATAGACCGTGCTGTTCGTTAATCCGTTGACATTTTTAAATGTATCCGTTAGCGTTGTGTCATCGGGGATAACTTTGATGGTAAAGCCGGTGTCGGTCGCTACCTGAATGTGATATGCTGTCGCCGATACCGAAAGATTCCATACCATCGTGGGTGTGATGGGTTGATTCGTTGATCCGTTTGACGGAGTTATGAGATTCGGCGTGAGTGGCGCCGCTATGATCGTGGTAAAACTCCACCTTGTTGACCAGCCGCTCCATCCGCCCAGGTTCTTCGCCTGCACGCGCCAGTAATAGACCGTGCTGTTCGCGAGTCCGCTTACGTTCTTAAATGTATCCGTCAATGTGGTGTCATCGGGAATGACTCTGCTTGTAAAGCCGGTGTCGGTTGCCACCTGAATGTGATATGCTGTCGCCGTGAGAGAATGATTCCATAACATTATCGGTGAGACGGATTGATTTGTCGCATTGTTTGCGGGTATTATCAAATTCGGTGCAAGCGGTGCTGCGATGATCGTGGTGAAGCTCCACCTGTTCGACCAGCCGCTCCATCCGCCGATATTCTTCGCTCTCACGCGCCAGTAATAAACCGTGCTGTTCGTGAGTCCGCTGACATTTTTAAATGTATCGGTCAGCGTTGTATCATCGGGGATGACCTTGCTCGTAAATCCGGTATCGGTCGCTACCTGGATATGGTACGCTGTCGCCGTCGTTGACTGACTCCACACCATCGTCGGTGAGATGGATTGATCTATCGCATTGTTTGTCGGTGTTATGAGATTCGGAGCGATAGGCGCCGCTATGATCGTGGTAAAGCCCCACCTCGTCGACCAGCCGCTCCATCCGCCCAGGTTCTTCGCCTGCACGCGCCAGTAATAGACCGTGCTGTTCGCGAGTCCACTTACGTTCTTAAATGTATCCGTCAATGTGGTGTCATCGGGAATGACTCTGCTTGTAAAGCCGGTGTCGGTTGCCACCTGAATGTGATATGCTGTCGCGGTGGCTGAATGATTCCATACCATCGTCGGTGAGACGGGTTGATTTATCGCATTGTTTGCGGGGGTTAGAAGGTTCGGAGAAAGAGGCGCTGCGATAACTGTCGTAAAGCTCCACCTCGTCGACCAGCCGCTCCATCCTCCCACATTCTTCGCCCGCACGCGCCAGTAATAAACCGTGCTGTTCGTTAATCCGCTGACATTTTTAAATGTATCGGTTAACGTTGTGTCATCTGGGATGATTCTGCTTGTAAAGCCCGTATCAGTCGCAATTTGGATATGATACGCTGTAGAAGTAGCCGAATGATTCCATACCATCGTCGGTGTGATGGGTTGATTCGTTGATCCGTTTGACGGAGTTACGAGATTCGGCGTGAGTGGCGCCGCTATGATCGTGGTAAAGCTCCATCTTGTCGACCAGCCGCTCCATCCGCCTACATTCTTTGACCGAACACGCCAGTAATAGATCGTGCTGTTCGTTAATCCGCTTACGTTTTTAAATGTATCGGTCAGTGTCGTGTCATCGGGGATGACTCTGGTTGTAAAGCCGGTGTCGGTTGCTACCTGGATGTGATACGCTGTCGCCGATGCCGAAAGATTCCACACCATCGTCGGTGAGACGGATTGATTTGTCGCATTGTTTGTGGGTGTTATCAGATTCGGGGCAAAAGGAGCTCCTATAATTGTCGTAAAGTTCCACCTGTTCGACCAGCCGCTCCATCCGCCGATATTCTTCGCCCGGACGCGCCAGTAATAGACCGTGCTGTTCGCGAGTCCGCTCACGTTCTTAAATGTA
>JBIOHP010000033.1:0-37017 GCA_044449065.1 Bacteroidota bacterium | reverse complement strand
TGTTTGTTTGATTTCTGGTCCGCGCATTTTCTTGGCTCGTCTGATGGTTAATATTATTCGTTCTTCAAATATAATACATCATCACCTATTTCCGACACTCAAAAGAAAATATTTATGCGTTTTTCAACAACCTGCTAGGGGGTCGAACATCTTTTTGGGCAGAATCGCAGGCAAGGAGGTTTTGAAAAAGCGTGGCAATCTATCTTGCTTCACCCTCCCAATTTTCTTACCTTTGATGTGAATAAAAGTTTTGTAAGGACGCGGAGCGTCCCGAAAATAAATAACAAATAAGAAGGATCAACTGGTGCCAAATTGGCACCGGTTCGTGAAACCCCCTGCCCCCCTTTGACAAGGGGGTATCATCTTATTATCAGATAATTTTTGTAATGAAAATGCGTTTCCCCCTTGTTAAAGGGGGATCGCCGAAGGCAAGGGGGTTTTGAAGAAATGTTACAACCTAACATAAAAAATAGTAGTTCATTTTGCGTATACCACCAGAAAAAATAGACGAAGTCCGTTTATCGAGCGATATCGTGACGATCATCGGCGGATTTGTTGCGTTGAAGAAGCGCGGGAAAAATTTCCTCGGGTTATGCCCGTTCCACCAGGAAAAAACCCCCTCGTTTACCGTCTCCGCTGAAAAACAGATGTACCATTGCTTCGGCTGCGGCAAAGGCGGCAATGTGTTTACGTTCCTGATGGAGACGGAGAAAATATCCTTCATCGAAGCGGTTAAAACTCTTGCCGAAAAAGCCGGTATCCTGCTGCCAACGTATCAGAGCGAACAGGGGGATAAGCCAAATCTCCAGGAAGAGCTCTATAATGTCTGCCGACAGGCGGGATTGATGTTTCATCAAAACCTCTATGAAACGGTCGAGGGCAAACTCGCGCTGGAATACTTCAAGCATCGCGGGTTTTCGGATGAGACGATAAAAACCTTCGGACTCGGCTACTCCATGAATGGCTGGGATACGCTTGTACGGACGATGGAAGCACAACAGATACCCATGGAGCGGCTGGAGCAGGCGGGGCTGGCGCGGAAGCGTGACGACGGCAGCTACTACGATTACTTCCGCGGGAGGGCAATGTTCCCGATCTTCTCGCGGACGGGAAGGGCGGTGGGTTTCGGCGCGCGCAAAATTTTAGAGGACGATATGATCGCGGGGAAGTACATCAACTCGCCCGAGACGCCGATATATTCCAAGAGCAGAAGTTTGTACGGGCTCTTCCAATCGAAAGAAGCGATACGGGACGCGGAGTACGCGATCCTCGTTGAAGGATACGCCGATCTTATCAGCATGTACCAGGCGGGGATACAAAACATCGTCGCATCCAGCGGCACCGCTCTTACGAAGGAGCAGATAAAACTTGTCGGCGATTACGCGAAGAAAATTGTCGTCACATACGACGCCGATTCCGCCGGATCGAAGGCGGCTTTGCGCGGCGTCGACTTGATTATCGAAGAAGGATTGGAAGTGCGGGTCGCGGAATTGCCGGAAGGGCACGACCCTGATTCTTATGTGCGTGAGAAGGGCGCGAAAACATTCCAATCGCTCATCGACAGCTCGATTTCTTTCATCGATTATGTGGCGGAGACGTACGAGCACCAGGGCAAGTTGGAAACGCCGGAAGGGCAGGCGGAAACGGTGCGCGCGCTGGTGCAGATCATCGCCAAGATCAACGACGAATTGAAACGGGATTTTTACATCAAACAGATTGCGGATAAATATAAAATCACCGAGCCGACGCTTCACCGGGAGATGAAAAAAAATCTTTCACAATCAGGTTTGAAGGGATATAGTCAAACTACCCATTCATCGCCGGATCGCCAAATCGTTCCTGTTGCCATTAACCACACAGCAGGTGTACCCTCTGAAATTCCAAGTGGTGAGCGCGATTTGATTCATTCCATGTTCGATGGTGGCCTTGAAGTTGTCCGTATGGCGTATGATTTGGTCAATCCTATAGAATTTACCCATCCTCAATCGCGGCAAATGGCAGAAATACTATTTCATCAACTAATGGAGGGTATCCCAATCGATCCTTCATCGCTAATCAACCAAATTGAAGATGAGAAACTCAGAAATGCTATAGCAGCTATTGTGTTTTCTAGATACCAACTCAGCCGACAGACTGATACAGAAAGATTTAAAGATATAGATCCGAAGATATTAGCACATGCTGCTATCATATTCTTGAAAATTGATCACATTGGAAAAGCCATCGTAGAAACTAGGAAAAAAATGAGAGAAGCCGCCATTCATGGTGAAGACAGCATCCCATTCATCAAGGAAATGAAAAAATTAGAGGCTGAACTGAGAGGATTAAAACACGGCAAGATTGTACTATCAAGTGATGCCTCGTCGTAATTTACATTGATATGAGGAGATCACGACGTTCCGCTGATGCGGAACTCGTGATGACTATTCATGCAGAGCGTGGTAACGAGAACAGATTGCGCGTTTTTTACCTCCTTTTTGCAACTCACCCCACCTATCCGTATATTTAAGTCGAATTTTAATGGAACTACATACCCGTTGAACGATAAAAACCTCCGGATACTCATAGTCCGGACTGACAGGATTGGCGACGTCATTCTTACCCTGCCCATGGCAAGGTTATTGAAGAAGCATTACCCCGGTTCCCATATCACCATGCTCATCCGAAAATACACCGAAGAACTCGTCGAGGATGATAAAAATATCGATCAGATTTTATTTTATGACGACGGCAATGAATTGTTGCCGTTCTCTCAAATCATCACACTCATCAAGCAGCAAAAATTTGATATTGTTTTTCACACCTATCCCCGTTTCCGTCTCGCGTTAATGACGTGGCGATCAGGAATTCCGGTAAGGGTTGGAACGGGTTACCGGTGGTATTCAATTTTCTTTAATAAAAAAATATACGATCACCGGAAGACCGCTGAATACCACGAGCTTGAGTATAACCTGCGCTTATTGAGCGTGCTCGGTATTGATTACCTCAGCGAAGATATCACTCCCCGCATCGATGTTGACGCCGCGCTTAGCAGCAGGATACGCGCGCTCGTGAGGTCGTTAGGCGTTCAAGATGGACAGAAAATTGTTATATTACATCCCGGCAGCGGCGGAACAGCAAGGGATTGGAATCCCGATAATTTTGGACGTCTCGCGCATAAAATTGGACAGTTGAACGGGGTACGGGTTATTATCACCGGCGGGAAACATGAAGATGGAATTGTAGACCGCGTGAAATCAAACGCCGGAAATTCAGCCATTGCGCTCGTTGGCAAGTTAAACTTGAAAGAATACGGTGCGCTTGCAAAAATGGCGAATGTGTTTATAGCGAATTCCACGGGAACATTGCATATAGCAGCCGCTGTTGGCACTCCCGTCATCGGGCTGTATTCTCAGATCACGGCGTTAAGCGCTAAACGTTGGGGACCCTATACCGATAAAAGGACTATCTTTACGCCTCTTAATAAGCCGGTCGATTGCACCGATTGTCTAACGAGAAAAGACAGGATGTGCGGATGCATGGAGACTATTGCAATTGAGGATGTGTATCAGGCATCGTTAAAATATTTACAATAGGGAAATGAATAGCTCCAAACTATCGATTCGATGTACTGTTCTGTTGTTATTTTTCCTGTGCCTTACCGGATATGGCTGGCAGGGGAAAGACACGCTGCCGAAGCCCCAAATCCCGGATACAGTGAAAGCCAAAACCGATACAACGCTGCTTACAATTGATACGGTAAAAATAAATTCATTCGATACTTTACGCACTATTGCGAACAAAGCATTCACAGCGGGGGAATATCTCAAGTTCGACGTCAAGTACGGGTTCGTTACCGCCGGCGACGCCGCGATGAGGATCATTGATACCACGATTCCCAATGGACGGCAATGCTGGCGCGTCAATTTCTCCGTCGATTCAAAACCTTTTTTTAACTGGATTTTTAAAGTTGTTGACCGGTACTGCACGTTCATCGATAGCAAGGGCTTGTTCCCATGGCGCTTTGAGCAGCATATCCGCGAGGGGACTTTCAGCAGGGATTTTACCGCCGACTTTGACCAGGTAAAACACATGGCAAATACCTCTGAAAAAAATTATCGAATACCACCGTACGTGCATGATATCATGTCGGCGTTTTATTTTGCGCGAACAATCGATTACAGCGGATTTAGACCGGGACAGAAAATCCATCTGCAAAATTTTTTCAAAGATTCAACCTACGAGCTCGACGTGAAATACAAAGGAAGGCAGCAGGTTGAAGTCCCTGCCGGCAAATTCAATTGCATTGTCATCGAACCGCTGGCGAGAGAAGGCGGGTTGTTTAAAAGCGACGGTCAGGTGTATATCTGGCTGACGGACGACGACCGCAAGATGCCGGTGAAAGTCAGCTCAAAAATTGTCATCGGATCGATTGACTCGGAACTGATTGAATACCGGGGTTTGAACGGACCCCTTCCCGCAAAAGTACAGGAAGATTAAGGAACTCTATGACCCACTATAAACAACTTGATCTGCGCAAGGTGAAAACCTACTCTATTTCAAAGAGAAAAAGCAAAGTTACCCTCAAGGATTTTGCCGGCGTGTACGATCCGAAGAAAGATAATTTCTCTAAATTCGTCTCATCGCTGCCGAATATCCTTACCGCGAAAGATTTAAACTCTTTTGTCGACGATATTCTGAAAGCGCATAAATCCCGCAAACCCGTGATTGTGTTTATGGGCGCTCATGTGGTTAAAGTCGGTCTCTCGCCGCTGCTTATCGATCTCATGAAACGGAACGTGATTACCTGCATAGCGATGAACAGCGCCGCTGCCATCCACGACGTTGAATCTGCGCTGATGGGAAAAACATCTGAAGATGTGGATTCGTCTATTCAAAACGGGACGTTTGGGATGGCGAAAGAGACCGGAGATTTCATCAACGGGCGTCTTAACGAGGGACTAATGGATGGAACAGCAGGGTATGGCGAGGTGCTTGGTAAAGCTCTTCAGAAAGCCCGTCATGCGAACGTAAGTATCCTTGCGACGGCGTACAAATTGAAAATCCCGGTTTCAGTGCACGCCGCAATCGGCACCGATATTATTCACCAGCAGCCGACCATGAGCGGAGCGGCGACGGGGGAATTATCATTCCGCGATTTTAAAGTATTATGCAACACGGTGAAAGACCTGCGCGGCGGCGGGGTGGTGATGAATATCGGCTCGGCGGTAGTGCTGCCCGAGGTGTTTCTGAAAGCGATCACCGTGGTGAGAAATTTAGGATTCAAAGCCTTCCGTTTCACGACCGCGAATTTCGATATGGTGCAGCATTACCGTCCGCGGATGAATATTGTCTCCCGTCCGACGAAAAACGGAGGGAAGGGGTACATGTTCACGGGCCACCACGAAATTATGATACCGCTCCTTTGTGCGATGATCAAGAATAAACTCGGCAGCAAATGAACGAAGAATATCCTCAGGGCATCCCCCCGGAAGATGTTCAGTTTTTTCCGCCTCTTGCGAGGATGACATTTATCGAGAGGTATAATATTTCGCCGGTCTTATTCGCATTTATTGCCCTTGTGTTTGTGTTCATTCTCTATCAGGTTGTCGGGGGATTGCTGACGCTACTCCTGTTCGGGCTGAAGCCCCTCCAAAGCCAAGCGCTGGGGTTCAGGATAGCGACGGGCGTCGGACAAATTATTTTTATTTTTGTTCCAACACTCCTGCTTGTCCGCTTCGTCTCGTTCGATCCGGCTGAATATCTGCGGTTGAAATTTCCGGACGTCCGTCTCTTCTTTTTGGCAATCATCGGCATCTTTTCGCTCCAGCAGGTTCTTCAGGTATTCATGGTTGTGCAGGATAAGATACCGCTTCCACATGCGCTGGAGAAATTCATCGAACCGCTGAAGAAAATGATCGAGGAAATGTATCAGATGCTGGTAAACTCCACCACCGTTCCGGAATTGCTTCTCGTTTTATTTATCGTGGCATTCATACCCGCGATTGCTGAAGAATTTCTCTTCCGCGGCTTAGTGCAAGGGTGTTTTGAACGAGCGTTCGGCTCATGGAAAGGAGTGTTTGTTACCGGAGTCATATTCGGCGCGTATCATCTTAACCCGTTTTCATTTATCCCGCTGGCAGCGTTGGGCATTTACCTCGGATTTTTAGCGATGCAGGCGGGGAGCATCTGGGTATCTATCATTGCGCATTTCTTTAATAACGCAGTTGCCTGTCTTGCGGTTTATTATCACCTGGATGAAGATGCAATCGTCACGGGCAGCCCGACTTCTATGTCCACGGTTGAGCTGCTCCTCACTGCGGTGATATCGGGAGTGATATTTATCGTTTCGACATATTACATTATGAAATTGACCAGGAAAACCCCGCCTGAAGCGATCTCGTTTCCACCGCCGACAGGCGCTTGATGAAGTTTTCTGAAGGAATACAATGAAAAATTATCTGCAAAGGATTATTACCGCAGCAATAGCGATTCCCATCATCCTTTTCATCTGCATGCAGGGGGGATGGTTCTTCTTCATCTTTATCGCGCTCGCTTCTGCGTTCGCGTTGAAAGAATTCTATTCCCTCGTGCAAACGAAAGGCGCAAAGCCAATGGTAACGCTTGGCGTCATCTCAGGCGTCTTTGTTAATTGTTCGTTCTATGTTACAAAGCTTCATATAATGATTGCGGGGCTGTTAGGAGTGAGCGGCGTTCCGTTTCCCACATCCGCGCAATTTTTATTAATCACGCTGTTGATATCTATCGCGGTATTCGGTCTGGTGGAATTGTTCAGGAATAACGGATCGGCGATCCTGAATCTCTCGACAACAATTATGGGAGTTCTTTACATTCCGCTCTTTTTTGGCGCTTTTATCGGAATCAGGGAACTCTTTATTCCCCTGGATTTTCCCATGATGAGGTTTTTTCCGAACCCTAACTTTGAAACGAGTGTTCTAAATATTGAAACGGCGTACCGATGGGGGGGGGTAACGGTAATATCGATTTTCGCAATAATCTGGATTTGTGATTCTGCGGCGTATTATGGAGGGATGTTGACAGGTAAGCATAAATTATTTCCCCGTGTCAGCCCGAATAAAAGCTGGGAGGGGGCAATGTTTGGTTTTATCTTTGCCATCGGAACCGCCGTTGCGGCAAAAGCTCTGGTGCTTCCCTATCTCAATTATGGGGAAGCGATTGTCATCGGGATTATTGTCGGAACGATAGGTCAGATGGGCGACCTTGTGGAATCGTTGATCAAACGCGACGCGGGAGTGAAGGATTCGTCCAATCTTATCCCCGGTCACGGAGGAGTGTTGGATCGTTTCGACAGCTTGCTTTTCGTAGCTCCTATTGTGTATCTTTATTTAGATTTTATTGTCTTTGGTTGAAAGAAAAACGTTAAACGTGAACCGCTCTGCAAAAAAAGTGAATGTTCTAACCCTGGGTTGTTCGAAGAACACCGTCGATTCCGAGGTGTTATTGAAACAGCTTCAAGCGAACAACTGGGAAATAGCGGGAGAATCGGAAGACGCCGATATTTGCATCATCAACACCTGCGGTTTTATTGAGGATGCTAAACAGGAATCGATTCAATCGATTTTGCGAGCAGTTGAGTTGAAGAAGCAGGGGCAATTTAATAAAGTAATTGTCATGGGCTGCCTTGCCGAACGGTATGAGAAAGAACTACGCAAGGAAATCGACGGCATCGACGGATTTATCGGTGCGAATAAAATGGACGAGGTCGTAAAGACCCTGGGCGGCGAATTCAAGAAGGAATTGCTTGGCGAACGGCTGCTGACCACCCCCCGTCATTATGCCTATCTCAAAATCTCCGAGGGCTGCGATAACCCTTGTTCATTTTGCGCAATCCCGTTAATGCGCGGCACCCACGTCAGCAAACCCATTGAACGTGTGCTCCTTGAGGCGCGACGACTTGCGGTGCTTGGGGTGAAAGAAATTATTATCATCGCGCAAGACAGCACCTATTACGGACTTGATTTGTACGGTAAGAGGCGGCTTGCCGATCTACTTAAACAACTAGATGCTATTGACGGCATTGAATGGATCCGGTTGATGTACGCCTATCCTGCAAAATTTCCACTCGATGTGCTCGATGTTTTTGCTTCGAGAAAGAAAATTTGCCCCTATATCGATCTTCCCATCCAGCATATTTCCGATACGGTATTGAAATCCATGCGGAGGGGAATCAGTTCGCGTGGAATACGAGAACTCCTTGAAACTATCCGATCTAAAGTTCCGGGTATTGCCTTGCGCACGACTTTGATTTTAGGTTATCCCGAAGAAACGGAAAAGGAATTTAAGGAGTTGTTGTCGTTCGTTAATGAGTATCGATTCGAGCGGCTCGGTGTTTTTACGTACTCCCAGGAAGATGATACACACGCGTATCCTCTCGGGGATCCCATCCCGAAAGAAGTTAAAGAAGAGCGCCGCAAGTTAGTGATGGAATCCCAGGCGGAAATATCCGGCGCGATTAATCAGGCGAAGGTGGGTAAAAAACTCCGCATACTTATTGATGAAAAAGACGGCGATACTGCGATAGGCAGGACTGCACAGGACGCCCCGGAAATTGATAATGAAGTAACAATCCGCGACGCCAAGCGCTTTCAAGTGGGAAATTTTTATGACTTGACCATCACGGATGCGGAAGAATACGATCTTTTTGCGGTTCCGTTCCGTGAATCTCTTGCGGCGGCAGGGGTGTAGCCGAAGAATGGAGTACCAATGAGAAACTTTCTGATCATTCTCCTGTTCAATCTTGTACCCGGATTATCCCTGCTCCTGGCGCAGGATGTCATGCCAGCCGTTCCGGCAGTTTTTGAGCCGCCCAAATTTTATTTAGACGTGATAAATTATTCCGGCGCTTCCCCGGAATCCACGCAATTCGATATTTTTTTACAGGTGCCGTACCGGATGCTTTCGTTTATCAAAGAGGACGAGACCTTTCGGGCGTCGTACGACGTTACGATCAATATTTTTGATTCTACGAACGCGTTGATCGCGGAAAAATTATGGACGGAGAAGGTGGAAACGCATACGTACGATGAATCGATATCGAAACAAAACGGTACCATCAGCGAACGCACCTTATATGTTACTCCCGGTTCCTTCCAGTTGCTTGTCCAGGTGAGGGATAATGAATCGAAGAAATATGCCGAGATAAAACGCGCGGTTAAAGTACGCCGATTTTCCCGTTCTCATCCCGCATTGAGCGATCTCATGGTCGTGGGAGCCATGAACAAAGAGGATGAAAAAACTGCCATTGTTCCGAATGTTTCAGCATACATCGGCGAACAAACGGGAATATTTTCCATATTTTATGAGGCGTACAAACTCTCGACAATCGATTCGGGATTGTTTGTATTATCGGTAAGAAATCTCAACGGGGATATTCTCCGGCGGGATACTCTGCGGCAGCATTTATCGCGTGAACGCAATTCATGTTTTATAAACGTGGCGAGCGAAAACCTAGCGACGGGGAATTATGAGATGGAAGTGAAGGGAATCCCATTCGCGGCGAACGCGGCGGCGGCGGTATCCGATTCTTTTCCGCCGGTGAAACGGATGTTCACAGTGAAGGGGAAGGGACTGCCGGCTCCCATTATCGATCTGGACGCCGCAATTGACGAGTTACTCTATATCGCAGACCGGGATACACTCGAGAAGATGAAAAAAGCTGATCCTGCAACGAAGAAAAATATGTTTCTGGCGTTCTGGAAGAGGCGGGATCCCAATCCCAACACCGAGGTGAATGAATTGATGGAAGAATATTATTCGCGGGTTGATTACGCGAATAAAAATTTCGGTCATTATCTTCCGGGCTGGAAATCGGATCGGGGGATGGTCTTTATTATTTTCGGCGCGCCAAGCAACGTCGAGCGGCGTTCAATGAATATGGATTCGAACGGGTACGAAATATGGACCTATTTTGAACAGAACCGGGAATTTGTTTTCATCGATCAATCGGGATTCGGCGATTACCGCCTGCAAACGCCCCTGTGGGACGTCGGGCGCGGAGGACGCCGTTAATGCCGGTGTTCATCGCCGAGACTTTTCGATTACGATGGCGCTGAATTCGCCGCATCGATTGTAACGGTGATAAATAAATCCAAACGATTGCAGCCAAACACTTCTGATTCGCCCCTGAAAACCGGAACATTGCAGCGACGGCATCACGAAAATAATGGGATGCTTCTTCTGCCGATCGCGATATTTTTTTTATCACTAACCTCTGTATTCGCGCAACCGCGTTTCTCCCGCTCAACGGTAATTAAATCGATTTCCATCCAAGGAAATCACATTCTTACGACCCGCCAAATCAACGATGCAATATCAACGAAGCCGGGTTCACCCTATTCGTCTGAAACAATAAAACGCGATATCGCCGCAATAAGCGATCTCTATAATACAGAAGGTTATTATTCTGCTGCCATCGGTGTAACCCGCCTGGATATTTCAGCGGATAGTTCAGATGCGAATATTGAATTTACAATCGACGAGGGAGACCGAAGCACAATTAATTCAATACAAATTGAAGGGAACACCGTTTTTACGACGGATGAGATTTTAAATGCGTTCGATACTCGTGCGGGGAACCTTTTAAATCCAGCGGTGCTTGAACGGGACATCGACGGATTAGTTACGAGATATGAAAAGACGGGTTATCCGTTTGCGTCCGTAAAAATTGAAAAAATAACTCCCGCTGCTCAAGGTTCATCTCACAATTTAGATATCGCGGTTGCGATCAGGGAAGAATCAAGAATACGCATCAATGAAATAAGGGTTTCGGGGAATACGGAAACACGGGAGCATGTGATTGTGCGGGAAACCGGGATATCTCCCGGCGACGTGTATAACCCGGATAAGTTAGTTAATATCCGCAAACGGCTCAACCGGTTGAATATTTTTTCCCGCGTCGAGGATCCGGAGCTCTATGTGACCGGCGATGGCGTCGGCGGGTTGCAATTGCGCGTGCGGGAAGGCAATACCAATACGTTCGACGGCGTGCTGGGGTATATCCCGGGCAGCGGCGTGCCGGGCGACAACGGAAGTTTTTCGGGATTGGTGAATGTATCGATGAGAAATCTTTTCGGCACCGCGCGGAAGTTCAGCGTGTTGTGGCAGAAAGACGACCGGTATTCTCAGGAGCTTGCGTTCAAATATCTGGAGCCGTGGGTGTTTGATTATCCCGTAGATATAGGAACGTCGTTCGATCAGCGCCAGCAGGATACGACCTATATCCGCCGGAGCATTGAGCTGACGGGGGATTTGCGCCTCTCCGATGTGTTTACGGTGGGAGGTGTGTTCACCAATGAAACTGTTATCCCATCGGCGACGCTGACCGGGGCACCGCTTTCCGGCAGCAGCACGACCACCACCGGCGTGCAATTGTTTTTCGATTCGCGCGATGATATCGTCTCGCCCGCGACGGGAGTGTATTACAAAAACGATTACCGGATCGGGAGCAAAAAGATCACCAGCGGCGCAGCATATCTGGCGGGCGGTCAGCTTTCAAATGTCGTCCAGAAGATCGCGCTGGATGTTGAGTTTTATTTTGAACCCGTGCTGCACCAGGTAATTGCCATGACGCTGCATGGGCGCCAGCTCACCTCGGGCAATATCGAGCTGGCGGACCTCTACCGGTTCGGCGGCGCGACGACGCTTCGCGGCTACAGGGAAAACCAATTCCTCGGATCGAGAATTGCCTGGACAAACACGGAATACCGTTTCATTACGTCGTACCGCACATATTTTTTCGGTTTTTTTGACACAGGATATTATTTTCTGCCCGCCGATACGCTCACCGGCGCGTCAACCAGCCAGCATTTTAAATACGGGTACGGCATCGGGACGCGGTTCGAAACGTCGCTTGGAAACGTCGGCGTCAGCTTTGCCCTCGGCGAGGGGGATACCTTCAGCCAGGGGAAGATTCATGTGGGGTTGATAAATGAGTTTTGAGACTTGGGACTTAAATGCTGAACATGTTATTGGTTTTGAAATTCAATATGCTATAATTTATTTAATTCCTCATTTTGAGGAAGATATTGGGGGTTAATATATGTCATCAAATTATACAAAAACTGAAGATGAATTTTTAATGGTAATAGGCAAGGTTACTATTTATTCTCAATATATCGAAGACGGACTTTGTTCACTAATTGGAGCGCTAATAAGTAATGATGAGCGTCTTGGAAAACTAATAACCATTCCATTAAGCACGAGGCAACTTCCCGAATATGCTTTTGCTTTATTTGAATATCGTGTAAAAGATGAAAATCGTGTGTCTGACTTCCACAAAATTATCAAACAAATCAGAACGCTATTAGAGAAACGAAATGAAATCGTCCATGCAGTGTGGGCGCATGAAACAGAAGACGAAATTTTTGAACAATATAAACCCCAATTAAAAACAAAGGGTAAACAACCGAAAGATAGAGGACTAAGACTCACCCCCACAAAACATAATGCATCGGAATTAAATACGGTCGCAATTAAGATGTCGGAAACAGCAAACGAATTACATAACGTTATAATGTGGTATGTTCTTGATCGACGACTCATGGAGTTAAAAGATGAAAAAAACAAACCAAATACCTCACAAGACACAAAAAACTCTTAGAGGATGAAATGTCTTTCGGTGAAGCAATGAAGCTTATAATCAAGGTAAAACTGAAGCACAAAAGGAAGAAAGGATAATAATCCAATGAATGATGATTTTGTTGACCGATTCTCACCATTGACGTCACCCCACACATCGTATCCGGGACATATAGAGGGTGTATGGGAGCATCTTCAAAATGAATATGATAAAATTACGAAAGAAATATCTTCAAATGAGATGATAACCGTTAAGGTTATTCTCTTCAACGGACAGGAGATTGTAGTTAATACTTTCGGTTATGCCGGTCCAAATTTTCTTATCGTTTACGGTTTCCTTAAGGACAAAGAAATTACAGCTTACATTCATCAGTCCTCACTTCAGGTTTTATTTTCAAAAATTTCAAAGGATGAGAAACAACCCCGCCGTTCAATTGGTTTTGTTCATCCGAAAAACCCCGAAACTCAGGGGAAGAACGAGAACGATCAGTTAGAATGATTGCCTCTTAACAAAGTGGAATTATGAATCGAAAATAGTTAGTGTGGTAACCTGTCGCTAGACAGACGAAATAACGATATATAACTTTTTGAAATTGCCATTTATATCAGATGAATAAAACATACAATTCGTTGAGTGCGCTTGTAACTAATTTCTCTTTAAGAGTTTTTTTAACGACAATTTATATTAAAGGAATACAATGATAATAAGATTGCTTTTGATTCTAGTAACGTTTGCATTACTACCGTCTGGTTTATTGATCGGACAGGCGCAGCATGATTCAACGGAATCTGAAGTTGTTACCGATCCATGGCCCGCAGGGGATATTTTAAAACCGGAAGCGCTGAACAAAATGATTTCAGCAAAACATAAGACAAAAATCATGGTAATTCATACCGGACCGCCGGCTCTGTTCACCGTCGAACATATTCCCGGCGCAGTTGCAGTCGGCCAGGTAGGGGACCCCAAGGGCGTCGAAACCCTCAAAGCTCAATTAAAAAAGATTCCGAAAAGCAGGGAAATAGTTATTTATTGTGGATGCTGTCCGTGGAAACATTGTCCCAATATCCGTCCCGCGTATTCGATAACGAAGCAAATGGGTTTCAAAAAAGTAAAAGTTTTAGATCTGCCGTCAACGTTCAAACTGGATTGGACAAACAAAGGATTTCCGGTGGAAAAGTGACAGGCTCTCTTTGATCGCTATACCCGTGCAATCCCGATCCGCGGCGGCGGACAAGGCTCCAGAACCAATGGCGATCTTTCCAACGATTGCTCGCTACCCCATTGTCAAAGGGGGTGCCCCGAAGGGGCGGGGGTTTTGTAAGTGGAAGCGAGCCAATGGGTTTTTTATTTGTTAAAATGAGATGATGTTGTTTGCATCATTTTTTGTATGATCGGTTTTGTGAAACCCCCTGTGTCCCCCTTTGACAAGGGGGATTCATCAACGTCATTAAAGAGAGATTAATGATGGTAACGTCTTATGATTGTGCCATCGAGTTTTTAAATTTGCTTTCTGCAACAAGAACAATTTTGTAAAATAATTGTATGTTATTTATTCTGAACTCCAAGATTTGGTTGCTGCCCTCTTGGCAAAATGGGATAGGGGAATTTAAATAAAGAATCAGAACCCTAAATCGGAACATGGTGATCTGCTTCCGTATGATCGGAACCTCAAACAGCGGTCGAGGGAATTACGGAACAAGGCGACGGATGCTGAGAAAAAATTGTGGAATGTGTTCCTTCGCAACCATCGTTTGCGGTTTACCCGTCAGAAACCGTTATGTCATTACATCGTCGATTTTTATTGTTCAAAAGCGAAGCTTGTAATTGAAGTTGACGGCGAAAGTCATTTCACAAACGAAGGTAAAATTTATGACGAGGGAAGAACGCTTACCCTTGAACAACATGGATTAACGGTCATGCGATTTACGAATAAGGAGGTGCTCGAGAATATCGCTGTTGTTTGTAAGAAAATCGAGGATGAGATTCGGAATCGCATGCACGAAACCCCCTCGATCCCCAAAACCCCCTCAGTCCCCATCTGACAAGGGGGATTCATTAATTCCATTAAAGAGAAATAAATAATTGTTACATTTGATGAATCGAATGCGGAGTTATCATAATTGCATTGTGCAACTTGAGCAGATTTTATTTGAAGATGTCTTAATTAATTCTGCACAATAATATTTTGTATCTGCCCCCTTGTCAAAGGGGGTCAGGGGGTTTTGTAAACGGAAGCAATCTGTTTAATATTTCGAACATTCCGTTCTAAATTTTATTAACTTTACATCAATGATCGAAAATCTCTCATACGAAACCACGCTACGGCAAAAAGGATTTGTTCATATTGCCGGCGTGGATGAAGCGGGAAGGGGACCTCTTGCCGGACCGGTTGTCGCCGCGGCGGTCATTTTTCCGGCGGATGTTTGTATTCATGGGATCGATGACTCAAAGAAATTAACGCCGGGCAAACGGGAAGAATTGTTTAATGTTATCCACGAAAAAGCGCTCTGCGTCGGCACGGGCATTATTTCGAACGAGATTATCGATGAGATAAATATTTTGCAAGCCACCCTGCGGGCGATGGAGCAAGCTGTGTCGTCGCTTTCCCCGCTGCCGCATCATCTCCTTATTGACGGGCACATCTACCACGATGACCGGATACCCTTCACCACGTTAATTGGCGGCGACGCCAAATGTTTCTCCATTGCCGCAGCGTCGATCATCGCCAAGGTTACCCGCGACCGGATGATGCTGCAATATGATGAGCAATTTCCGGAATACGGGTTCGCAAAACATAAAGGGTACGGAACGCGCGATCATATTGAAGCGATTAAAAAATTCGGTCCGTCGGTTATCCACCGGAGCAGTTTCCATGTCGCCTCTCTCGAAGTGACCGATGAAAAGCAATAAACGCGCGGAGGGGAACACCGGAGAAACTATTGCTGTTGATTTTTTGCAGAAAAAGGGATATAGTATTCTTGAGCGGAATTTCCGCTATGAACGCGGGGAAATCGATATTATAGCGGATGATAAAGGGGCATTGGTCTTTATTGAAGTAAAAGCCCGCCGTTCGGCGGCGTTCGGCGAGCCGCTCGAAGCGGTTACCGAGCGCAAGCGGGCGCAAATACGAAAAGTTGCCGATGGATATTTATTTCTCCACAACATCGACGATCGTGAGTGCCGGTTTGACGTTGTAGCGATAAGGTATATTGGAAAAAAAATTGATATACAACATTTTGAGAATGCGTTTTAATAGGATATTAAATCCGGATCAAGTTAGAGTGGGTCATTTTGTTCTTATGTGAGGAGATTGCCCGCCTGAACGACGGAGGCGGGCAGGCGACGTCCGCCTCCCGCCAAAAAAACGGCGGGTAAAGCGGGCGGACTCGCAATGACTCTACCTTTTTGGACAGCCCCGACTCAACGACAAGAAAATATTTTTAACAACATTTTGAACCACATATGTTTATAATTGACAGGATGGATAGAATATGAATGCACTTCCGTTGCTCCTCGGCGCGTTGTTAGTCATAGCCATCGCATACCGGTATTACAGCGCGTTTATCGCGGCAAAAGTTGTCGCGTTAGACGATAAACGCATCACCCCCGCTCATACTTATAAAGACGGGCAAAATTACGATCCCACAAATAAATGGGTGTTGTTCGGCCATCACTTTGCGGCGATCTCCGGGGCGGGTCCATTGATCGGTCCGGTGCTTGCGGCGCAATTTGGTTTTATGCCCGGTTTCTTGTGGCTGCTCATCGGTGTATGCCTTGCTGGAGCCGTTCACGATTTTACGATTCTCGTCGCTTCGATCAGAAGAAGGGGCAGATCGCTTGCAGAAATCGCCCGGCATGAAATAAGCCCCCTTGCCGGCATCGTCGGCTCTATTGCTATTCTCATCATCGTTGTGATCGCGTTATCGGGTTTGGGTTTGGCGGTCGTGAATGCCCTCCGTGAAAGCTCGTGGGGCACGTTTACCATCGGCGCGACTATTCCGATCGCGTTGTTTGTCGGCTGGTGGATGTATAAAATCCGCCCGGGGAAAATCCGCGAGGCAAGCTTCATCGGCGTGGGGGCGACGCTGCTGGCGGTGTTCATCGGCCATTATATTCCCGGATCGTTTCTCGGACAATATTTTACGCTCTCCCGCGAGGGGATCATCATCGCAATGGCGTTGTACGGCTTTATCGCGTCTATTCTTCCCGTATGGCTGCTGCTTTGCCCCCGCGATTACCTCAGCTCGTATATGAAAATCGGCACGATCGCTGCGCTTATCATCGGCGTCATTGTCGTTCATCCCGATCTCAGGATGCCCGCCTTCACGGAGTACATTCATGGCGGCGGACCGATTATCCCGGGGAAATTATTTCCGTTTGTGTTTATCACCATCGCGTGCGGCGCGATATCCGGATTCCACGCGCTTGTATCTTCCGGCACCACGCCGAAGATGATCAACAAAGAATCGGACGCGCGGTTTATCGGCTATGGCGCGATGTGCATGGAAGGCATAGTCGGGATCATCGCATTGATAGCGGCAAGCTCGTTATTTCCCGCCGATTATTTTGCCATTAATGTGAGTCCGGAAAAATTTGCGGCATTGGGAATGGTTCCTCAAAATCTCAAAGAGCTATCCTCCGAAGTCGGGGAAACGCTTGCCGGAAGACCGGGCGGCGCAGTATCGCTAGCGGTCGGCTTTGCGCAGATTTTTGCCGGCATTCCGGGATTGAAAACACTGATGTCGTACTGGTATCATTTTGCAATTATGTTCGAGGCGTTGTTTATTCTGACGACCATCGACGCCGGCACGCGCGTTTCCCGTTTTCTTGTGCAGGAGTTCTTTGGAAAAATGTGGAAGCCGCTTGAACGAACCGATTGGCTCCCCGGCGCCCTGATATCTACAGGTTTAGTCGTTTTCGCATGGGCGTATTTTATATGGACGGGAAGCATCAGCACGATTTGGCCCATGTTTGGCACGGCAAATCAATTGCTGGCAAGCGTGGCGCTTGCGGTGGCGTCAAGCGCGATCATTAACGCGGGCAAAGTGCGGTACGTTTGGGTGACGCTGGTTCCGCTGTTGTTCGTTGCGACCACAACGCTCACCGCGTCGTGGCTGAATATTACGGATAATTTTATGCCGCTGCTATCCACGCCGGGAAAAGAAACGCAGGGGTACGTGAACGTCATTCTGACCATCATCATGATGATCTGCGCGGTGATTATCCTTGTTGAAGCGTTCAGGAGATGGTATAAAGTGGTAGTGAAGAACGAGTTTATAATCGAAGGGCAACCCGTGCTCGCAACCGAAGGAAAATTCACCCCTCCGGATTTTGGATGCTGTTAGAGCATTTTATATTAGAACGAATATTATGAAAAAGATATTTAAAACAAGAAGGAGAGACGGAACTTTTTATTGGTCCGGAATGAGGAGATGTATTTTCATCGTTCTTGGTTTGATGATCTTCTGTGGAAGCTTTTCTCTTGCACAGCAATCGATTGATAGCTTACTCCACAAGAATAACAGGAAAGAATGGGAGCGGCGAGAAAGAGAGAGGGTTCTGAAACATAAGGCATCACTGTCCCCATCGGAAAGAAAATACGGGGATTTAGTAGATTTAGTTAGAAAAATGAAAGCGGAAAAGGCAGGTTCCCCTGCGAATAAGGATAGTCTTTCAAAAAAATATTCGGATGGGTTGAGGAATGTCGATGATGAGGGTAGAATAAGAACTATATTAACTCTATCCTGGAAGATACAAATGTCAGATACATTGATAGTCACACAAGCGATCATCAAAGAAGGGGGGAGGATAAATTATATATTTCGTCCTCCGTATGGTCATTGGGATGTAGAGATTGACTGCTGGCTTCCGTACAATTCGTTCGACAAGATTGTCCAACTACCCAATGTAACCGGGACGAATATACTTTCGGTGCTGATGACCGGAACAAGAAACGCAGGGTCTCGTTAGTGTAATACCAACTTTGATTTCACTCTACCACGCCTTCCACGCCGTCCACGCCAACCAAAACCACCCCGCGAGAAAACAGAGGCCGCCGAACGGGGTGATTATTCCGAGAGATTTTATTCCGGTTAGACTCAGCATGTATAAGCTTCCAGAGAAAAGTAAAATGCCCGCAACAAAGAGCCAACCGGCGGGAGCAAAATTTGCTTCCGGTGTTCTCGCCAATGCCCATGCAACAATGAACAGAGCTAATGCATGATAGAAATGATACCGCACGCCGACTTCGTAGGTATTGAATAAATCGGGTGCAAGTTTATCCTTCAATATATGTGCTGCGAATGCACCTAACGCGACTGCAAGGAACGAGAAAATAGCGCCGAGGACAAAAAATATCCGCATTACCGTTTTCCCCATTCAATGCTCGTAACGGTGTGAACTCCCCCGCGAACTTTATAATCCGCCACAACCTGCATCCAACGGGGCTTGCTCGCCTTTACTAAATCCTTGAGAATTCTATTGACGGCATGTTCCTGGTAGATACCTACATTCCTATACGACATGAGATAATATTTAAACGAACGCAATTCTATGCACACTTTATCGGGGATGTAATTCAATTTGATCGTGGCGAAATCCGGCAAACCCGACCACGGGCATACCGCGGTGAATTCATCCGTATCGATATTAATGAGCAGTTTCTTCCCCGGATATTCATAAGGAAAGGTGTCGAGAACTTGCGGCGTAATTTTCGATACACCTTCGGAATCGTATCGCTTATCTAACGGCTGCAACGATTTTTCATTTTTTTTACGTTTTGGCATCGGTTGTATTGATTTTCTGGCGTATTCTTGGTAATTTCGTAGGTGGTTTATTCCTTTATTTCAATGATACGTAAATATAATAGTTTTTAATGGTATACCAAAGTCGAGATCTTCTCTTAGATACACCAATGATCATTTCCGGTAGCTGCGCCGAATATTATTCCCTTATCAGAACTTCAAACCGATGATTGGGTTATATCTTAAGAAAGCCGATCAACATCTCAAAGCGCATAATTTTGACGCCGCAGAGAGAGAGGTATCGTTCGCGCTTTCCGAGGATCCGACAAATATTTATGCCCTCGCATATAAAGAAAGAATACACCGCGCACGGTTAGAATATGCGGAAGAGATACGGCAGGCGGAGGAACGCAGGCAAAAGGACGTAATCTATAAACAGAAGGAATTAGAATTCCAGAAACAACGTCTGGAGGCGGCGCGTTTTCCAGAAATAAAAAAACAACCTATACCCCCAAGCTCAACCCCCACCTCCACCCCGGCTCCGCCTCCGAATCCGATTGCAGAGGAAAAACCAAAGCAAGCATTTACGGGCGGGAAACTTGAAAAGCCGGGTATGGGATCTACCGCGGATAAGTATAAAGAGCTATTGAGAGGCGCCTGGAAATACGGCAAAAGAAGCGACGCTGATACCGCCCTCCTTGTTGAAGCTCGCGCCGAACTTGAAATTACCGAAGAGGATCACCTTCGGTTGGAAAAAGAAATAAAATTAGAATCATATGTTGCGTCGATAAAAAATGCATGGCGCCAGAAAAAAATCATCCCGACTCAACCCGCGGCATTTGATGAATTCCGGAAGCGGTTTGATATTTCACCAGAAGAACATATGGAAGTGGAAGCCCGTCTTTTAGGGGAATTGCAGGGACAGCAGAAGAAGGAAATGATCATGTACATCGACGACGATATCGGTTTGACTGAAGTGATCGATGAGACCCTAAAAGACGCCGGATATAAAACCCTCATAGCAACATCCCCCGAGCAAGCGCTTCAACAGATGAAAAACGTTATACCCGATATGATTATCTGCGACGTCAGGTTTCCCAATTCGAACATGAACGGCCTCGGGATATACGATGAAGTCAGAAAAATGCCCGATTTTAACACCGTCCCGTTTATCTTTCTCAGCGGAGTTTCAGATTCACAAATTATGATTGCGGGACTTTCTTCCGGCGCCGATGATTATGTTACTAAACCTTTTAATCCCGATCGCCTTCTGGCTCTTATTGAAGGCAAATTGAAGCGATATAAGGAACTTCGCTCATACCAAAAATGACGATTTTGAATCTATTGCGGGGTTTTGAAGAAATGTGATTTGAATAACAGTTTTGACACCTCAGTTTGATTCAAGCATGAGATTTGAATATATTTAGCAGTATCATAATGTAAGGGTAATGGTGCAAGATAATACAGCTTCTTCAGTTTCTGAAATTCTTGAAAGAAAATCACGCGCCGCCAAACAACAGGCGTACGATGATGAATTAGCTCGTCTTGAGAAAGAAGTTCAATTCCGCAGCAAAGAACTTCTGGATCAATGGCTCGTGAAGGAAAAAGAAGAACAACAGGAAGAGTTAAAGAAATCTGACGCCGACCGCGCCATCCAGGAACGGAGTCTGAAGAACCGCGAGCTGGAATTTTTTCGGCAGATTGAAGAAGAAGAGCGTCGTAAAGCCGACGAACACACCCGCCGAAAATTAGACGAAGAACGGCGCAAAAAAGAAGAGGAGGAGCGCAACCGTAAACAGGAAGAAGATCGTTTAGCAGCAATTAAGCGATACCAGGAGGTAGGCCATTTAACCCCGAAACAAATCGAGAAGCTGCGTAAAGCTCAGAAAATTCTCACCAACGTTGAAACTCTTCTCTCGCAAAATGTTTTTGAAGACGCTCTTGTTGAAGTATCCAAAGCGTTGAGTCTTGTGCCGACGATGCCCGAAGCAATTGAAATGCGGGAAAAAATTCGGCAAAGGATACGGGAAGTCAAAGAAACTGAGGAGCAGAAACAACCCGCCGATGAAGCGCCGGAAGAGGTGGAATCTATTTCCGCGTCGGGAAAAAGTTCATCGATGGTCAAAATTGTCGTTGCCATTGTGCTGGTTGCCGTCATCAGCGTCGCAATAGTTCTCCTGCGCAGGCAAAAAGCAGTTGTTCAGGAACGAATTCCGATTGCCGTGATGCCATGGAGCGTTCAACCGGGAAGCGAAAATAGTGCGTACATCGCCTACACGCTGCCGTATCGCCTCAGCGGTATATTACAAACTGTGCCATCCCTCCGGGTAATGGGATATCCATCCTCAAACGCGCTTAGCCAGTATTCAAAAGATGCGAACCGGCAGGTTGCAATGCTCGGATTCAACGATTTATTGTTGGGGAGCCTCAAAAATGAAGGCGGGACTGTCATCATCAAACTTCAACTGATAGATTCAACGGGGACAGAATTATGGACAAAGTCGTATGTTTCAGATACTACTGCGGTAGATAACCACAAAGGCGAGATGCTCAATCAACTCCTGAGCGGAATGAACATTAAACCCGAAGGACGGAGCGCTGCTTTAATAGATAAAAAGGAATCTGTCAACCCTGAGGCATTATCGTCATATTTTCATGGACTCATGCTCCTGCGCAGCGGAGCAGAAAGTGATGCGCAGAAAGCTCTCGCATTGTTTCAGGAATCATCAAACGAGGATCAAAACTTTGCCGATCCGCTTGTAGCTTCGGCTTCAATCTTACTTTCGACTGTCGAAGAGAGCGGCGACCAGGATTCAATGCTGGCGCATGCGGAAGCGCTGGTGCAAAAGGCGTTATATATCAATGCGTCCTATCCCAATGCCCTCCTTGCCCGCGCGAGAATCAGAGCCATTAAACGGGAATATAACGCAGCGTTAAAAGAGATCGATGATGCCCTTCAGATTGAAAATGATATGAGCGATGCGTACTTGCAGAGGGGCCGTATTTATATCGAGGCAGGTAATTATGATGAGGCGTCTGCGGCGCTGAAACAGGCGCTTGCGATAGATCCGCGAAACCCCGAAATCCTACGCACTATGGGATACGTTCAGCAGTTGATGGGTCAATACCATCAAAGCTTTATGTATCATGATCTGGCGTTGCAGTTTGGTGGAGATTCATTGAAGTTTCTTACGGGTCCCGTGGCAGATTGTATGCTCTTCGATCCTGATTTAACGGCAAACTATGCCAATCGTCTTACTCGTGCCCTGGGGAATCGGATTGAACGTAATCCATCGGATTATGATGCCATGTACCGCCTCGGGCGCCTCGAACAGATAAACGGGGTAAACAACGTGTGGATGCGTGTGCTCAACGATCTGAATGCTAAAATAAGAAAAGAATTAAGTCGAGTAGGACAGGGGGATCCTCTGATGAATGTTGAGCTGGCATTAACGTTAACCCGTCTTGGAAATTATACCGAAGCAGCGCGTTATGCCCGGCTGGCAACGGAGAAGGAACATTCCGATCCACGGGTATTCTACAAGGCGGCTCAAATGTATGCCATTCAGATGTTTTCTTATAAAAAAGATGAGATCGATTCAACGAAACGGAAGCTGGCATTGGAAATGCTGCAAAAAGCCGTGGCGATGGACTTTAGAATCGACGAAATTCTTAATGGTGATTTTTTTAACTTCCACGATGAAGCCGATTTCAAACAATCAATTCAAATCCCGATCAAATGACGCCTGATAAACCGATAACACCCAAAGAAGATGCGGACCGCAAAAAACGCATCAACGAACATTTGAAAAACGGCGATCGGTTGTTGAAAGCATTGGAGTACAATGCCGCGCTGGTCGAGATCGAGCAGGCATTGATTCTTGATCCCCATAACTACTATGCCATGGCGTATAAGGGAAGAATCCTTGAAGGACTGAAAGAAAAATCACCCGAACCGGCCGCTATTGAACCGCTTCCGCCGGTCGCGCCAAAAATTTCTCACGTTGATGAAGTTTCAAACGACGAAGTATCCGCCATGCCGATTCCGGTTGTGAAGAGAGAGTTCCAGCGTAAATTGGCGGCGATCATGTTCACCGATATGGTGAATTATACCGCTTTAACCCAGAAGAATGAACCTCTTGCCATTCAGCTTCTCGAAAAACACCGGAGGGTCCTCCGTCCCATCTTCAAACAGTTTGGGGGCGAAGAGATAAAAACAATCGGCGACGCTTTTCTGGTTGAATTTGTCAGCGTTTTTCAGGCGGTCAAATGCGCCATTTCAATCCAGAATGCGATCGGCAGTTATAATGCTCAGAATTCTGATGACCGGAAAATTCTCATCAGGATTGGAATTCATATCGGAGACGTAATCTATCAGGAAGAAGATATTATCGGCGACGGGGTGAATATCGCGGCGAGGATTCAAGACCGCGCCGAAGCGGGGGGAATCTGTATTTCCCAGGATGTGTATAATCAGATCAGGATGAAAGAGGAATTTCACACCGAGGATATGGGTGAAATGACGTTGAAAAATGTTTTAACGCCCGTTCGTCTCTATAAGGTGTATACGACTGATGAAGCATATCGCAGGGCGGAAGAGAAAGCGCTTGAAAGCGCGATGAATGAAGGGAGAGCGAACGCTTTAAATGCCGTCGTTGGAAAATATTTAGAGCAGGCAAAATCCGCCATGGCCGGCAACATGTTTGATAAAGCTCTTACATTGATTTTTAACGTCCTGGCGATTGACGCGAATAACCAGGAGGCGAACACTATCGTTGAGAAAATTCGAGTGGAACGCGCGAAAGCATTCTCCAAACATGCGGATGAGATGAGATCGGTAGGTCACCAAACGTTCATCGATATGTATTGCCGGCTGCTCAAACGGTCGTGGAGCGATGGTTCATTATCGTCGGTTGAGCTCACGCTGCTCGATAATGTCAGAAGTTCTTTTCAGATCAGCAATGAGGAGCACCGTGAGTTTGAACAGGAAGCCCGGAGGGAAGTGTATACGGCGCTTCTGCAAAAATTCCTGGAATTGAAACAACCCACAGATGAGGATACCCAGAATGTTGAAGCTATGCGGAAAGAGTTGATAATTTCCGATGAAGAGCACGAGGCGATTCTTGGGAAACTTCGCGCATCGTGACCCCTTAAACCCTTCTCAATCTATTCCTCTCTCCCGGTTATCTTGATCACCGGTTTCAAATCAGATGGCAGACCGGCAGGACGCCCGCCCGTTTGCCTCTCGATGAGGTGGAGCACTTCGCCCATCATGCTGATAAGAGAGCCGATGTTAATATCCGGAATATTCGATTCATATGTTGCAAGGTGACCGATCGCTTTTTCGAATAAATATTTTGCCGTCGAGGGCTTGTTCAATTTTGTAAAACTGTACGCTTCCGCCATTTGACTGAATGCCTGGACCATGTTCCGCGCATCGCCTGTATGTTCATGCCAGAACGCTTCCCATGTTTCATGCGCCTCCCAATAATAGCCGTTATTAAATAATTTTACACCCTCATAAAATTCCGGGGCTTCCAGGATTATGGAAAGTTCAATGGATAGGTCGAGGTTCTTTGGTTTGTGGAACTGGATTTTCGGCAACCAATAAGAATCGGATACCGCGAATTCTTTTTGACCGACGTCTTCCAGGTCCTCTTTCGTTTGCCGGATCGATTCGAGAAGCGGCTGAATTTCTATCCCCAAAAATCGCGGTTCGAAAATTTCAAGCTTAAGTTTTGATTTATCGAGATTGTTGATCGCGCCCCGATAGCTGGTATGGGTGGTGACGTGATGATAAGCCGCCGCAAGTTGTATGATGCCCTGGAAGAATAATCGCTCGTCTTCTTCGCGGCGTTTCCAGACGTCTTCCCATGCTTCATGGGCATGCCAGTAATTCCCGGCATTAAATAACTTCACGCCTCGCTCGAGATCGTTCCAATCGTCCATCGTCAATTCGAGTTCTTTGATTGAACTCCGGTCGATTTGGTCGGGCTTTTTCTTCGCCGGCATTTTAGTCGTTTTCATGAAAGATAATACTAAATATTCAACCAACTATCAAACACAATAGGATTGAGACCGTGTGAAAAGTCATTCTGAGTTCGCCTCCCGCCATCTTTTTAACGGGAGGCGGACGTCGCCTGCCCGACTTCTTCATTCAGGCGGGGAATCTCCTTATATCGATGTATTTTGTGAAAGATTGAATTTTGCCTGCATGACAAACTTAAGTTTTCACATGTTGTCGATGTCGTTGGCAGCAGCGGCATAAAATTGTCTGCGAACTTTTATGCTGATTTTTTCCAGAAACCGGGTATTGCCAGGGAACATTTCGGGCAATGCCCATCGCGGAGGTTGTTAAGTTTTACCCGAAACCCGTATCGTTCGATCAGTAATTCGTTGCATGAAGGGCAGCGGGTGTTTTCGGAATCACCGACCCTGCCCGGGGCGTTTCCTGCGTAGACATAATGGAGACCCTCTGATAATCCAATTTCTCTTGCATGAAGGATGGATTGAGCCGTGGTGTTATTTGTCTCGCTCATTTTATAATCGGAATGGAATGCGGTTACATGCCAGGGAATATCAGGCGAAACGGAAACGATGAATTTTGCAAGATCGCGCAGTTCGGCATCAGAATCGTTGAAACCCGGAACGACGAGTGTTACAATTTCGATCCATATTTTTTTCTGATAGAGAAGTTTAATAGTATCGAGCACACGCTGGAGCGTTCCTCCGAGCGTCCGGTACTGCCTGTCGTTGAATCCCTTCAAATCGACTTTATAAAGATCTATCCATGGAGTAATATAATCAATCACCTCCGGAGTGCCGTTCCCGTTTGAGACATATGATGTCACGAAATTGTACCGCTTAGCCGCTTTAAATATTTCGACTGCCCATTCGCTGGTGATGAGCGGCTCGTTATACGTGCTTGTCACAACGCTTGCACCGAAGCGGTACGCCGACGCGATGAGATCTTCCGGAGTGACAAGTTCGGGCGTCGAGACTGCGTCCGGATCGCGCAATGCTTGCGAGGTGATCCAGTTCTGGCAATACGCGCAATGATAATCGCACCCAAGCATCCCGAAACTCATTGCGGTACTCCCGGGGAGTGCGTGGAAGAACGGTTTTTTCTCTATCGGGTCGAGTTGAATGCCCCCGGCGTATCCGTACGGGACATAAAGTTTCCCGCCGCGGTTGAAACGAACCTTGCAAATTCCATCGCGACCCTCTCCAATCTTGCAACGATGTCCGCAGGCGAAACACTCAAGCCGCCCATCATCGAGAGCGCGGTACAGGGTCCCTTCTCTGGTGTAGGTGGCAAGGAGTTCTTTCAATGTGGATTCTTTCGTCGTTGGCATTCAGGTTGATTTTCAACTATACCGTAATCTACAAAGATTTTTATTTAATATCATTTGCGCTTGATTAATTTTCGCAGCGTGGCAAGATTCATCCGGTCTTCCGCGAGGTCTTCTCCCTTCGGGGTTTCGAGTATTTTTGGTATTTTTTTTAATCTTGGGTCGTTCATGAGATTGCGGAATCCTCCGATTCCGATAGCCCCTTTCCCGATGTGCTCATGCCGATCGACTTTTGAGCCCAATCCTTTTTTCGAATCGTTCACGTGAATAGCTGCCAACTTGTTAAATCCGATGATATCACTGAATTCTTTCATCGTCCGCTCGTACGCTTCCGGCGTGGCGATGTCGTAGCCCGCTGCGAAAATATGGCAAGTATCGATGCAAACAGCCATTCTTTCGGGTTCATCAACGCCATTGATCATTGCTTTTAATTGTTCAAAGCGGTATCCGAGGGTGGTTCCCTGACCTGCCGTTGTTTCTATAACGCTTTTTACGTGAAAACCTTTTGTTTGTTCGTGGGCGATGTTCAGGGATTCGATAATATATTTGATGCCGTCTTCTTCCCCTCTTCCCATATGTCCCCCGGGATGAAAATTCAGATAGGGGATGCCAAGCGCTTCGCATCTTTGTAGCTCGTCGGTGAATGCCTCGCGTGATTTTTTCAGAATCTCAGGACTGACGGCGCAGAGATTAATGAGGTAAGAATCGTGCGCGACCACCGGTTTGATAGTTGATTTCGAGGCGGCAGATTTGTAGTTTGCAATGTCTTCTTCGGTCAACGGTTTTGCTGCCCACTGGTTGGAATTTTTTGTGAACACCTGCAGAGTCGCGCAGCCGACGGATTCAGCGCGTTCGAATGCGGTATACACGCCTCCCGCAATCGATTCATGCGCGCCGATCAACGGTTGATCGGTATCCGGTTTCTCACTCCGTTTTATTGTGCGAGTGTTTTTCTTAGTTTGCGATGTTTTAGTTTTTACGGATTTCATATTATCGTTGTTCTTGTTGTATTTTAGGTTAAACTCAATATAAAATTATTCAGACTATCTACAAATGAAAACTTCTTCACTGGCTGCCGATAAAAAGAAATTAGTTATCGGCTTAATGTCTGGTACTTCTGCCGATGGCATCGATGCTGTTCTCATTGAATTGCGCGGGAAGGGCACATCAACCCGCCTCCGGCAGCTCGCTTTTACAACATTTCCCTATCCGAAAGGGTTTCAAAAATTATTATTGAAAAATTCCAATCCATCCACTGCAAATCTTGATGATATTGCCCGATTGAACGTGCTCATTGGGATGTTATTCTCCGACGCTGCGAAAAATATTGCGCGGAAAGCGGGAATTCCGCTTCATAAGATCGATCTTATCGGATCGCACGGGCAGACGATCAGGCATCTTCCCCAGCCGATGATATTATTCGGGAAGAAAGTTTCCGCAACGATGCAGATCGGAGATCCGTCGGTCATTGCGAAGCTGACGGGGGTAACGGCGGTGGGTGATTTTCGCGTGGGAGACGTCGCGGTGGGAGGGAGCGGTGCGCCGCTTGTGCCGTATATGGATTATTTGTTGTTCCGGTCGCGGATAAATAACCGGGCGCTGCTGAACATTGGCGGTATCGCCAATATGACGATTCTCCCTAAAAATTGTACCGTTGTCAACGTTATGGCTTTCGATACCGGACCGGGAAATATGATTATCGATGCGCTTATGAAAAAATTGTATCGTAAGGATTACGATAACAATGGCGCGACGGCGTATACTGGTGAAATCATCCCTCCCATTATTTCCGATCTCATGAAAATGCAATATTTCCGCTCCCAACCTCCGAAATCGACCGGTAGAGAAATGTTCGGTGAAGAATTGGTATCAATGCTATTGCGGAAATATAAAAACACGAAGAAAGAAGACCTGATCGCTACGCTGACTGAATTTACCATCTTCACAATATCGCAGGCATACAAACGGTTCGTTGAAAAGAAAACCTGGATCAATGAATTGTTGGTCAGCGGCGGGGGAGTGCATAATGCTTACATGATGGAAGGTTTGAAACATTACTTTCCCGGTGTATCGGTATCAGCCCTTGAAGACCTCGGTTATTCCTCCGACGCAAAAGAGGCAATCTGTTTTGCAATTCTTGCGAATGAAGCAGTTGAAGGCATTCCTGCCAACATCATCGGCGCAACGGGTGCGAAACGGAGAACGGTTTTGGGAAAAATCTGTCCGCCGTAATAAATTTATTAGAAGATTAGTTACCCATCACGCAATTAATCGCAACGGTATTCACGATATCATCCACGCTGCAGCCGCGTGAGAGATCGATCCGATATTCTCAAGGAAACCCTGTACAACAATCCCGACGATTCTGGATTGTTGAATATTTCAGCAACCCCGACACATCGGGATTGCTGTACATAAACCCGCCGAAATAATGAATGATAAAAATTCAGGGTTCTCTGTAATTTGAGACCCAAGACACTGTAAACCTCAATTACCCATCACGCAATTAATCGCAACGGTATTCACAATGTCATCTACGCTGCAACCGCGTGAGAGATCGAATGCCGGTTTCCGCAATCCCTGAACAATAGGACCGACCGCTTCCGCTCCGCCCAACCGCTGCGCCATTTTGTAGGAAATATTTCCCGCATCGAGATTCGGAAATATCAATACATTTGCATCGCCCTGGATGGGACTTCCGGGGGCTTTCGATTTTGCCACCTTCGGCACAATGGCGGCGTCTAACTGAAGCTCGCCGTCAAGAATGATGTCCGGTCGTTTAGTCTTGGCAAGCCCTGTGGCATTGCGGACTTTATCGATCAGCGGATGATCGGCGCTGCCTTTGGTAGAGAATGAGAGCATCGCGACGCGGGCTTGCTCGCCGATGAGCTTTTCATAATTTATCGCTGTCGTGATAGCAATATCCGCAAGCTGTTTTTCGTCGGGATCGGGAACGACGGCGCTGTCCGCGAAGGAAAATATTTTATCCGGAAATATAATCAGGAAAAAACTGGAGACTATGCTCACTCCTTCCTGCAAACCGATCACCTGGATCGCTGCGCGGATGACGTCTCCGGTGGTGGAGAGGGAACCCGCAACGCTTCCGTTTGCAGCTCCTTCGCGGACGAGCATAGCGCCGAAATAGAGCGGATGTTTCATCGTTTCTTTGGCTTCTTCCAGCGTCAATCCTTTTGATTTCCGGATTTCGGCGAATTTTTGTGAGAATACAAGGTGATGTTCGGAAGATTTTGGTTCGCTAATCCTCATGCCGGTTAACTTAATGTTCAACGAGGCGGCTTTGGCTTTGAGCTCAGCCGGATCGCCAAGAAGGATTATTTTGGCAATTTCCTGTTTTGTGAGAATTTCCGCCGCTTGAAGAGCGCGTTCATCTCTTGCATCCGGCAATACGATGGTACGATGAAGATGGACTGCTTTTTCACGGATTGTTTTTAAAAAATCTGAGGGAATCATGGTCGTTGTCGAGAGTTTGTGAGTTTTGATGGATTGAATAATATATAATTTAGGAAATTATAGAGGGAATTTCAATGTGAAACGGAGTGCCCCCATAACCCAACCCCGCGCCCTTTCCCTTAAAAAAAAGGGAAGGGGTTCGGGATGGGTTAAGAAAATACCACGATGCTCGGGGTAAACTTTTATTCTTGGACAGCCCGATCCGCCGTGTGGCGTATCATTCTGGCGGGTAAAAGGGGGATTGGGGGTTTCACAAAACTACCGGCGTCAAATCGTCACCGATTCATCCCGTCATCGCGCTTCTCAATAATTGAAATTCATTATTTAATGCTTCATACAATTCATCCAGATCTGAATCGACTTCGGATTCTGGCCAACCCATCCAAATCATCATTCCCCGATCAAGGAACCTTCGATTAGGATTACCTTCAAATTGCTTATACAGCGGAGGAAAATCTTCCTTATTATACTTTAAATACCATTCTTTGAGTTTTTGGGGCAAGTCCTTGCCATTAGGCACATAATATTCGATTAGGTCTTCCTTTAGTATCTCACAGTACCCTCCCTCAGTTTCCATTCTTTTGTCAAGAAATTGAATAATTCCAAAGATAGAATTAAACCATAAACAAAGTGAAAGAGCTTGATTTTCTGAACATCGAACTGAATAGAATGATTTCGTACTTACTGCTTCATTTTTGGAATAAAATGCAAGAAATGTAGTTCCAGGCGCGACAACATTCAATCTTCGTGTCACAAGAAGATTAGTTTTCGTAGCATTAATACTTTCTCGTATGTATGCATAATTTACTCTGATATCACTTATCCGTTGAAGATTAGTACTGATTTTATTCCGTTCTTGTATAACCAGATCACAATATTCCTTGGATATTTCGAATCTACGAAAATACGAAGCAGTTTTTATCCCAGGAACAAATGCCTCTTTCGGAATCTCTACAATATGATTGAGGAAATTACAAACCACACTATGCTCTCTGTCAGTGGTTATCACCATATCATTAGCAGAATATCTAGCCTCGTCCAACGGACGTACAGCAAATATAACAGAATATAATCCCTTTGGTTTGGGCTCAAATCCGCGAGGGATTAATTTAGCTATTAGTTTTGGTGAATTGGCACCGATTGCAGTTTTCAAAGAAACAAGTCGAGTTCCAGATACTTGAAATAGTTTTCCCCAGATTCGTGAAACTACCGCAGCATTATTCGGTTTCTCAAACCCAACTGTAAACCATAAATTTTCGCAGCGCTCCTTTATAATTTTCTGGGGAACGGAAAATGAGGTAAAGTCGGAGGTTTCAATGTAATTTCTTCCTTGATGGCTAAATCGAATTGAGTCAGCAATCTCACCCGCTTCATCAATACTAATATCATCGAGGCTTCGATTCAAATATACAATCCTGCATGGCTGGTCGCGTTCTGCATTTTCCTCAGAAGGTTTCCTCAATACAACTAAAAAATCACGAAATGCAGCGGCTTCACTAAATGCAAATTCCTTCGTCGTGCGAATGATATAAAGAAGTTCATATCCAAGATCATTAAAAATCCATTTTCGAACTTCCTTGCTTGTCGAACCTGCAAGAAATAAACGAGGCAACACCGCCGCGATTGAGCCGCCCTCGGAAAGAACATCATTTGCAAATCGCAAGAAATACGCCCAATAATTTTGCCGCTCTTTAAAAGCGCCTATGCGTTTCCCCAGCATTTGATCTGTAAGGCGGCCTCTATCGGTATACGGCGGATTCATAATTACAACGTTCGCGTTTGTTGGCAATTGGATTTCTTCTTCATGTTGCTGGTTTACGTCAACTCGTCGCGATACAACTTTATCAAACATTTCACCCTGAGTCATCATTTCGGGTTTCTCGCTCGCGAGAGACAAAGAATTGCCGATACCAACGTTTACTTTTTCTGTATGCGCCTCCAAATCCTGCAAGGTAAGATTTAATGCTGCCAAGTGGGCCGCAAAGGGCATAATATCAAGCGCGTAAATTTTCCTTAAAACCTGACCGTGGTTTAATTTTGGATCCTCGCGGCGGATTGCCTGATAAGCTGCAACAAGCAATGTGCCGCTTCCACAAGCCGGTTCGATAATCTTCTCCGGAAAACCATGTACAGCCAACCTGGCGAGCATTTCAGCCGCGACCGGTTTTGTATAAAATGTGGCAAAGATTTTTCTTGTTTTAAAGGGAAGAAATTCATGGAACATCCGTCCGAGCAAATCATGTTTCATGCTCTCCGGCTTCAATTGATAGAACGCTAATATGATCTTATTAACTTCCGTGAGGCATCTTCGAGGCAATTGCTCAACTACATCGATAATATAAACAGCTCGATAATCTATTTCTGTGATTCGTTTAAAATAGATACGCAAATCTGCCAAATTCTCTATCGTTTTAAAGGGAGGCAAATTGAGGGGTGTTCGCAGAAGGTAATACAACAAGATTTGATTTACCACAATATAAGCAACCAAATCACAGGCAACCGTTTCAATCATATCCGGTTCGACTGTTCCCTCGGATCCCGCAATTTTTGAGAAGATATCAAACTGGTTAACAACCTTTTGTAATGCCGGTTTTGATATACCCCTACCCCGTTGAAGTTTTAACACCAACCCATCCACTGCTTCTCTCAATACGGATACCACAAGGTTTAAATCAGTTGGCTCCGGTTCTGCCTTAGCTTTGAGAATTCTGCGACAGAATTCATCAAGAGAAATATCAGAGAAATTTTGCCGTAAAAAAGGCGTTAAGACAAGCGCCGTAAAGTTTGTGTTTATAACGAGATCGATTACATCTTGCTGAGTCTCAATTTCTCTGCGTACACTATCCGGGTAAGCGATAGTAATGCTTCCATCAGCATTAAGATGTTTTTCATAATCTACCGCCTGAACGACTCCCGCCAAAAGATTCTTTTTCCCGACTTCGAGCTCTAAAACAATTTTACTATTCGGGAAATTAATTATTGTATCCGGTTGTTTTCTGCCGGTCTTTTTCTTCGCATGTTTAACAGAGGATTGAGTAACAATATTGGCTCCTAATCGTTCGCCTAATATTCTTACCAATTCCTGTTCAATTGTTTGCTCTGTGGCTTTCATCAAAGATATGTTCTGTTTATTTCAATTGATTCGTTCAATGTTTATCAAAAACTAAGACATGAAGATATTGACATACATATTACAAAAAATAAAGGAATATAGCAATGAGACCAAATTCCCGGTACTGGCTCAGTTTCATAATAGGTGGCTCAAATTGATTTTGAATTATACTAAAGAAAATATTACATTGATACTGGGAGGGGAGTTCTTCTAAGTTCAGTCCTTCCCATTAATCAACACATCTAAAACAAACTCAAGGTGCATTATGCCAAAAACAGGCGATACATGCCAAACATCGGGAGTTTATGCGGTTATGAATCATGTAGCTCATCCGCATGAAATTACGATGGTAAAAGGCAAAGAATTCCCGCCATGTAGGGAGTGCCATCAGAAAGTAGAATACCGATTAGTTAGGGCAACCGATCACTAATTAGCATTGCTACTTCCTTATGGAAAAATACCGGAAGTCAGTTCGATTCCGGTATTTTTTGTTCTGCCACAACGAATGGATCGAAGGCAAAACCAAATCCCCCCGAAGCGGTTGCAGAATCGGATTCTATCCAAATTTGAACATTTTTTTTAGCATCAGCGGATTGTTCACTTTCAAGATTTTCCTGAAACCGCTTAAATTGCTCACTTGATAATTGTAACCTGACCATGATTGTTCCTTTCTCAATACGAATTGCCCATAAAATCCTGTTAATTAATCGAATTTCAGCGTTTATCTCGTCAAGGCGAGTTTGCAACCAAGATAATGCCGATTTATGCTCGTTTTGCATGGTTTTATTATAGCAAGGAAAGGAGGGCTTGTCAATATTATTCTTTGTCAATGGTTCTGTAATTTAAGCAAGCATTAGAAAAATTTATATTTAGAAATGCTTGACAAACTTGAGTTTCTTTCGTATATTATATTCAGTAACTATCGAAAGAAAATTTATGAACAACGAACAGGTCGAAGCATTAAAAGCCCGGCTTACAAAGCTGGAAGAAGAAAGAACCGCAATTCTGCGATTACTTGAAGTTTGGGGAGAAAATCCCCCTATTGACGTAGCGGTTCCAGTATCTCGAACCGTCAGGGTAAATCAGTCCTTTACCGTAAGCGGTAGAATTATTGACGCAGCAGTTGAACTTGTCCACAAACTTGGCAGACCCGTTAAAAATTCCGAGATCATGGAATATGCCAAAGAAAAACAACTTACTTTGGGGAATACTGATAATCCAGATAGGATGTTAGCCGCGATTCTTGGTAATGAAATTAAGAAAAAAGACGCAAGGTTAAAGAAAGCGGCTCGTGGTTATTACGAAATTAAGCAATAAAAATGGGCAATCCGAAAACGGCTAATTCACAGAGATTGCCCATAAACTATACGAAAGGACGGTGTATGAGTAAGATGCTTAAAATACTATGACAACGCCCGCTATTTAGCGGGCTACCGGATGTTGAAGCATCCGATAACCCTATAATCCATGCCCGTACTGAGCGGACATAGACCCTAACTCAATATACGCTCATTGCGGGAAATAATCAAGACCCATTATGAAAGATAAAGCAATGAACGTATTATCAACTGAAAAGAAAACCTTAATTCTCTCCCTTCTCTCCGAAGGTAACTCACTCCGCACAATCTCCCGTGTTTCCGGTGTTGCTCGAAACACTATCAATAAACTTCTCTTAGAAGCGGGTCAAAAAGCCCTTGAAATTATGGATAGTGAGATGATTAACCTGAGAGTGAATTATTTGCAGATTGATGAAATCTGGACATTCGTAGGCAAAAAACAAAAGAATCTCACACCCGAAGAACGCAAGGGTATTGAGTTGGGCGATCAATATGTATTTGTGGCTATGGATGCAGAAACTAAACTCATTCCCGCTTTCCGTGTTGGGAAACGCAATGGAGAAAATACATTCTCATTTCTCAATGAGATTCGTACACGTATCGTAAATACATTTCAATTAACCACAGATTCGTTCGCTCCATACAAAGAAACGGTAGATCAAGTATTTGGCAATGATATTCATTATGGTCAAATCCATAAAGAATATCAGCAAGATGATAAGGGTGAAAAACGGTATAGTCCCGCTAACATAATACGAGTAACAGTTAATTCTCTCATTGGAAGACCAGACCCTGATTGTATCTCGACGAGCTTCATTGAACGTCAAAACCTCACAATGCGTATGCAAATGAGACGTTTCACACGCTTAACAAACGGGTTCAGTAAGTCTTTAAAACACTTGGAGGCGGCATTAGCACTGCATTTCTTCCATTACAATTTTATGAGATTACATGAAACGATTAGAGTAACCCCCGCAATGCAAGCGGGAATCTCAAAACATCTTATGACGTGGACAGAGTTCCTTGGATGGGAGCGAGAAAAGCACTTGGCGGCTTAATTACTATCGAATATCTTCCTTGCGAACGATTTTTCCGTGAGGTTTCGACATAGGTGGTATGAAATCTATGACTTTTATTTTAAATCCCAAACAGTCTGCTTCGGTGATATTGTATTTATCGGTTGTTATGTTCGCAATATCAAACTTAAACTTTATTTCATCTCCACGATTATAGTCCTTAATGAGAAACTTCCGTTCGTTTGGCTTGGAATCAATTACCTTATATACATTTTTCCCAGCTTTAGAGAAAGTGTCGCTTTTTAGTATTTTCGATTGTGCGTCAAACTCAAATATGATGGAAAATTTCTTTTGATCTCTATTGGTCGTGTTTTCTAACCGGAATTCTTTTGTATAAATGTTTTGATGTGCATGTTCTTCAATAACAACGGGAACGCGCGATATAACATCGTGGTCAACATAGTGGCACTTCATTTTTTGGATACGACCTTTATACCATGTATATACCAAGGATAATATCCAGCCGCCGATTCCACCACCCAACCAAGGTGCTAAACTTTTGAATAGTACCTCCATTTCGCTTGGAGATATTGTCTGTGGTTGAAATGTTATCATTCGTAGGTAATCAAAACATTGCTTTGATTTACCACATAAGTCCCGAATCGTGCTTTGATATTATTTTGGACACAAATTTGTTCTGCAATATTACGTACCTCTTTAGGGACAAGAATATAGAATATTCCTCCCAAGTTTGAATAGGTAGTCCATTGCACAATAATTTCACTCTGATTAAGCAAGCTTGACGTTTCTACTTCAATAATCCATTTTACAGTCTTTTCATTTTTTCCTGTCACGATTATATCGGGATATTCACCGCTAACGCTTGTATTTCGCTCATTTCCCCTGTTTATGTAAACATCATATTTAACCTTATCTAGATTAGTGAATGCTGTCTGAATAACAAGATCGTGAACAGACTGCTCTATGGGTGATCGTATCGTCATATTGAATAGAGAATGAAGTTTTTGAAGCCGATTTCTTGGATTTGTAAGTTCGATAAATTTACTAAAAACTCCTATAAATGTCAAAACTGAATTTAGGATTTTTTTAAGATATAGTCTCATTTTTTATTCTTTCAAACTGAGCCACTCGAAGGCAAATTGATCCAGTACCAAATTCCCAATAAAAATATTCGGGACAAGTCCATGTGAAATCACAATTAAATCTTGCCGCATAAAACCCCCTCGCCTTTGGCGATCCCCCTTTGACCCGCCGGAAAGACTTTGTCGGGCTGGCGAGGGGACTTTCGGAATGAATCCCGTAACCCATCCCCCATCCCCTTCCCTTTTTTTTAAGGGAAGGGGCGCGGGGTTGGGTTAAGAAAATAC
>JBIOHP010000032.1:0-42411 GCA_044449065.1 Bacteroidota bacterium | reverse complement strand
GGTCAGGGGTGGGCGTTGCATTCAGATTCTGAAATTGCATAAATAATAATCGTCCCCATATTGACAGTCCCCTCCCTAAGAGTCTGCCCTGCGGGTCGGACAGGGAGGGGTAACGCAATTTCTGTTTTAATTAAGATAACATTTCAGCGTGCAATGTGCATATCGACGACCGTTCCCATCCCTGTCCAACCCTGCCTGTTATTCAGACAGGCAAGGCGGACGGTAAGGGAGGGGACTCGATGTTTTTTTCGAGGGGGTGGGCGCACAGCCGGAGGATACCGAAGGCATCAAACATTAATAGCCAAGATCACCTATTATACCTCGCGACATCGAAGGCGTTGAACGTCACCAAACCAGACATCCACCTTCTATGTTTTCATCAATATTCATTTTTTTTCTTTCTTTTGCCTTGAGGCAAACAGAAAGAAACAAAGAAAAACTCAAGGCTCCAGAATCAATGCCTGAATAATTGCGTCTTTTTTGATAACAAACAAACTCTCCCGTCTCGTCATGTCACTTGTTGACGAGACGGGATCAAACAGTGTTTGTTCTTGATATATGCGACGCAATTATTCCGGGCGGCATTGATTCTGATGCCCAAAACAGCATTTTCGATAACGGATATTTCATAGTCTACCTCTAGCTTCAAGAAAGAAATCCATGGAGCGCTCAAGATGCTCCTTGATGACCGTTCCCATCCTGCAAGGGCGGAGAACGAGACACCCCTCCTTCAAAAAAAGGAGTACATTCTTTTGCTCTTTTCCCGATAAATCTTTATATTTAAAGCTGCATTTCATTATTATCAGAGATAATTAAACCCATTTTATAAGGTATTGCATGAACGAAGGTAAAATAACCCAGGTGATCGGTCCCGTAGTCGATATTGAATTCTCGGATGGCAAGCTTCCGGAGATTCTCACTGCAATAAAAATTCCCCGTAAAAATACCGAAGGGATCGATGAGGAACTTATCTGCGAAGCACAGCAGCACCTCGGTGAAAATACCGTCCGCACGGTGGCAATGGACTCAACCGATGGATTAGTTCGCGGCATGAAAGCCATTGATACCGGCTCGCCAATCATGGTGCCGGTTGGTCCTCAAACGCTTGGGCGTCTCATTAACGTCGTCGGTAAAGGTATCGATAGTCTCCCTGCCCTGAAAACCGATAAAATGCTCTCCATCCATCGTTCAGCGCCACTATTTAAAGACCTCAGCACGCAAAAAGAAATGTTCGAAACCGGCATCAAGGTCGTCGACCTTCTTGAACCGTACTCAAAAGGCGGCAAGACTGGATTATTCGGCGGCGCGGGCGTGGGGAAGACCGTTGTTATTATGGAATTGATTCACAATATCGCCACCCACCACGGCGGATATTCCGTTTTCGGGGGCGTGGGCGAACGTACACGCGAAGGAAACGATCTTTGGACGGAAATGAAAGAATCAGGCGTGCTTGATAAAACAGTTTTAGTGTTCGGTCAGATGAACGAACCCCCCGGCGCGCGCCAGCGTGTGGGTCTTACCGCGCTCACCATGGCGGAATATTTCCGCGATGAGGAAGGGAAAGACGTTCTACTGTTCATTGATAATATTTTCAGATTTGTTCAGGCGGGTTCGGAAGTATCCGCTCTGCTTGGACGTATGCCTTCAGCCGTCGGGTATCAGCCGACGTTAGGAACCGAGATGGGCGAGCTACAAGAACGCATTACTTCCACCAATAAGGGATCCATCACATCGGTGCAGGCGATTTACGTCCCGGCGGATGACTTGACCGATCCGGCGCCGGCGACGACATTTAGCCATCTTGATGCAACAACGGTCTTAAGCCGTCAGATATCCGATATGGGTATCTATCCGGCGGTCGACCCGCTCGATTCAACCTCCCGTATTCTCTCGCCGGATATTGTCGGTGATGACCACTACAATACTGCCAAGCGCGTAAAAGAAATTTTACAGACCTATAAAGACCTCCAGGATATTATCAACATCCTCGGCATGGACGAGTTATCCGATGAGGATCGTCTCACGGTAAACAGGGCGCGTAAGATTCAGAAGTTCCTCTCACAGCCCTTCTTCGTTGCCGAGCAGTTTACCAATATTCCCGGAAAATATGTGAAGTTAGAAGAAACCATCCGCGGTTTCAAGGGAATCATCAACGGCGAGTATGACCATATACCCGAAGGTATGTTCTACATGGTCGGCACGATAGAAGAAGTGCTGGAAAAATTCAATAAATCAGCCGCCTGATCACTCCAATGGCTGGTAAAACGTTTATTCTGGAAATTGTAACCCCCCGCAAAGTTGTTTTCAACGGCGAGGTGGAAAGTTTCTCCGCTCCTGGGATCGTAGGAGGATTTCAGGTGCTCTATAATCACGCGCCGCTCCTTTCCGCCACAACCGTAGGCGAAGTGAAAGTGGTGGATGCGAAAGGGAATTCAGTCCGTTACGCAACCGGCGGCGGTTTCGTTGAAGTAAAAAAGAATCATGTCGTGATGTTAGCTGATTCCGCTGAAAAACCGACCGAGATCGATCTTGCCCGCGCGGAAAGAGCCAAAGAACGGGCTGAAAAACGGCTGGTTGCGCGCCAGGAAAAATTAGATTTCGACCGGGCGCGTCTCGCTCTCGCCAGAGCAATAAACAGAATTCGCATTGCCGGCAGGCAATGATTCTAAAACAGAATTATACCACAACCCGCTCGGGTCAATGCGACCGGGGTGGGTTTTTTATTTTAATGAGCGATGGTATTTCTAATACTAATAAATTGTTGAAAATCTATCTAAGGCGAGTGAGTCATTCAGTTCCGATGAAACCGGAATCGGAATCTGTGAACATTAAAGGTGCTATCCACAAAAATCGGATGGGTAGAGTCCGATCCCCCTGCCCGCTGGTCAGGCGGGCTGATCGGACAAATTTTCCTCCTCTCTCATCAAATTTTACTGTGTCCATTCGGGGAATGGACTCTACGACGTTCTTTTTGGACAGCCCTGATTCGAATTGGTTTGTTCAACTCGATACTATTGAACCCCGATGAGATATACCCGCGCTGAAATAAATCTCCCTGCCTTAAAATTTAATCTTGAAGGAATCAGGAAACGCGTCGGCAAGGACGTAAAGATCATGGGGCTCGTAAAGTCGAATGCGTATGGTCACGGGTTGCGTGAAATATCCGGCGCGCTGGTCGAGTTCGGCATCGACTTTTTAGGCGTCAGTATTGTTGAAGAGGGTATCAAGCTTCGCCAGCAGGGGATTAAATGTCCCATCATTATCCTCGGTGGTGTGCCGCTCCATCAGGTCACCAACTTTTTGGAGTACGACCTCGATATGGCTGTATCATCGGTTGAGCTTGCCCATACGATAAATGATTTGACCGCCGGTTCTAGAATTAAACCGAAGATTCATATCAACATCGATAGCGGGATGGGACGCCTCGGCACCAGACCGGAAACAGCCCCTTTGTTCATCGAGCAGGCAATGATGATGAAAAATCTCCGCCTCGTCGGAGTCTATAGCCACTTTGCAACATCCGATGAGCGCGATAAAACCTACGCGTACGAACAACTACACCGATTTAGTACGGTGGTGAATTTTCTTAAATCCAAAGGGATCGAATTGCCCTATATCCATATAGCGAACAGCGGCGCGGTGCTGGATATGCCTGAATCGTATTTTACAATGGTTCGCCCCGGCATGATTATGTTCGGTTTATACCCATCCAGGGAAACAAGCGAGAGTATTGCGTTGAAACCGGTGTTGTCGCTAAAATCGAATATCATTTTTATTAAAAATGTATCTGCCGGAACTGCCATTGGCTATCACAGGACGCATCTTACAAAAAGAGAAACCCGGATCGCCACCATTCCAATTGGGTACGGGGATGGATACAGCTACCGGTTATCTAATCATTCCGAAGTTCTTATCCATGAACACCGCCATCCCATCGTGGGAACAGTGACAATGGATCAGATCATGGTGGATGTGGGTCCGGACGCCACTTTTCGGGTTGGCGATGAAGTTGTCCTCATCGGGTCACAGGGCAAGGAGAGCATTCCTGCACAAGAGCTCGCATCAAAATTAGGGACAATCACGTATGAAATCTTTACCGGCATTACATCAAGAGTGCCGCGGATAATAACCACTTAATCAGGGAAAACAGAATGCCAAATGTGTATGGAGTAATTATGGCGGGGGGCGTGGGATCGCGTTTTTGGCCCCGGAGCCGTGAAAAGAACCCGAAGCAATTGCTTGAAATCATCGGCAAGGGAACGATGGTGCAGAACACCATCAACAGGATAACCGATCTTATCCCTACTCAGAATATTTATGTTGTGACGAATAAGGTTCAAAAGGGCAAGTTAATGAAGCAACTCCCCCGGCTTCCGGAGGAGAACATTCTCGTAGAACCCATCGGTAGGAATACTGCCCCGTGTATTGGTTTAGCTGCATTATTTATAAGAAAACTTAACCCGGATGCAGTAATGGTCGTGCTGCCCGCAGACCATGTAATGCAAAACGAAGAAGAATTCCGCCGGATACTTTCACTTGCAATCGAGGTAGCTCGTACGTCAGGAAATTTAGTGACGGTTGGGATCAAACCCGACCGACCGGAAACGGGGTATGGTTATATTCAGGTTATCGATGAAAATACCGGGGAGAATCCGTACTTCGAACGGGGAGTATACAGGGTGAAAACATTCGCCGAAAAACCGAACCGCCAGACTGCCGTTCAATTCCTCAAGAGCGGCGACTTTTTCTGGAACAGCGGCATGTTTGTTTGGCGCGTCGATGCTATCCTTAATGAAATTCAACGGTCGCTCCCCGAGTTGTATGAACAACTTTCAAAAATCGATGCATCGATCGATACGCAGGAATTCGAGCATACCCTCGAAACGGTGTATCATATGATCCGCGGAATCTCTATCGATTATGGCGTTATGGAGAAGGCAAAAAATGTGTACGTGATTAAGGGCGATTTTGGGTGGAGTGACGTTGGATCGTGGGATGAGGTTTACCGGATATCGGGAAAAGACCTTGATGGCAACACCGTGACAGGGAAAAACTACCTCGTGGATACAAAAAATTCAATTATTTACGCCGATGATAAATTTGTGGCTGCCATCGACGTTGAAGATTTAATTGTGATTGTTTCAGATGATGCGGTTCTTGTGTGTAAACGCGGCAGATCTCAGGATGTGAAGGAAGTCGTTGATTACCTTCGTCGCAAACAGCAAAATGACCTGCTCTGACCAGGGGACGGCTCGGGCAAGTGTCCTATTCCTGACATTCCTGTTGGCAGGATGCGTTTCTTCACCCCGGTTTGCTACACGAACGAATCCTGCTTCGGATAATACAACCTTCTCACTCATAGAAGAAGGGAATGCATCCTATTACGCCGATGAATTTAATGGGCACACAACCTCGAACGGCGAGACATTTAATAAGGACGACCTGACCGCTGCACACCGGACACTACCGTTTAACACCACGGTGAAGGTGACGAATCTCACCAACGCAAAATCTATCGTTGTCCGGATCAATGACCGCGGTCCTTTTGTGGACGACCGGATCATCGATCTCTCGTATGAAGCAGCTAAACGTATCGGGCTGATCCTCAAGGGGACGGCACGGGTGAGGTTGGAGGTGGTGGAGCTCGGTTCCGGGAAGCCGAACCGGTAAATCACATTTCAAAGAAATTTTTAGAAAACGCTTGCCTTTGAACGTAAATCCCTCTATATTTGTTAATACAAGGCAGGGAATTTGTAATAAAATTCCTTAAAACAAATCAATCACAAGGAAAATGGGTAAAAAGTACCAAATATTAAGCAGAATAACTGCGTTTATTCTGATTCTAGTTTTTACGAGCGTAATCATCGTTTCTCCCCTATCGGTAAAGGTTCGTGCGACAAATGACAAAATGTCGTCATCATCCGGCAATAATGTCATCGTTCGTGTGGTTAATCCTCCTTATCATCTTCTGATCTGTCAAATTGCAGATAAATATGATATTGACTACCGTTTAATATATTCAATCATTAAACAGGAATCACGCTTTCAAAGTGATGCGGTCAGTGATCATGGCGCAACCGGTCTCATGCAGGTTATGCCGGTTTGTTCATCGGAGAATGATACTGATGCCGCCGATATAGACCTCAGTGTCCCGGAAGATAACATTCAAGCGGGTATTTCCTATTTTGCCTCGATGATGGAATTGTTTAAAAAAGCATCGCCTGAAGATCAGATCGAATTAGCGCTAGCTGCTTACAACGCTGGGCCCGCACGTATCTATGACGCCATGGAAGTCGCCGCCTATATGGGCGAAAATCCCTTGAAGTGGTTGCCGGTGAGAAACGCGTTGCCTCTCCTTTCGATGAGATATTATTCCCTCCACCAGTTAGTGTGGAAAGATGGGAAACCGAAAGCGGGTTATTACGGCGAGTACCACGAGACTGTTTCGTATGTCGAAAGCGTAATAAAATACTATTCTGAGTACAAAGCTCAATTCCACGAAGCAGACTTAGCTTCCCGGTAGCAGTTCCACACCCTTACGACCGAGATAGACCCGGTTTGGTCGCGATAAATACATCCCATCTCATATTTCCCCATGTAAAATAAACAAGTTACAGCCAATCGTTTCGCTGTTCCTTTAATTCATCCCATCCCGTTTGATACTTCATCAGTCCAACCCCGCCTTCACGAACAGAGCAACAGTGTATTTTTTTCCCCTTGATAATCTGTTTTCTCCTAGCGGGCGGAGACACCCGTTAGATTAAAAAATAAAAATTCATTGCATTTATTCTTCTAAATTCTTATCATTAACCGACATGAAATCGCTCCCGAGATGAAAGTACAGGATGGTGAAGAAAAAATTGTCGCAACCAACCGTAAAGCTTTTCATGAATACTTCATCGTCGAAAAAATTGAAGCGGGGATCGCGCTCAAAGGCACAGAGGTAAAATCATTGCGTCTGGGTGACGCGAATTTACAGGATAGCTACGCAACTATAAAAAATGGAGAACTCTGGTTGCTGGGATTGCATATCAGTCCCTTTGAGAAAGGCAATATCAATAACCATGACCCGAGACGCGAACGAAAGCTGCTTCTCCATAAACGGGAAATATTAAGATTATTCGGTAAAATCAATCAAAAAGGTTTTACCCTGATTCCGCTAAACATCTATTTTAAGAAGAACCGGGCAAAGATCACCCTGGCGCTTGCAACGGGCAAGAAATTGTACGATAAACGAGAAGCGATTGCTAAACGCGAGATCGAGCGCGAACTGCAAAGAAGAATCAGACGATGAGCGCGGTGACATTTTTAGTAAATCAATTAGACCAACAACCAATATAATTTCTGTAAGGAGAAGGAAGTGTACGTACCACAAAAAATGTTTTTCACAAAAGGCGTAGGACGCCATAAAGATTATCTGCAATCGTTCGAACTTTCACTGAGAGACGCTAAGATCGAAAAATGCAATCTTGTGACCGTTTCGAGCATCTATCCGCCGGGATGCAAACGGACCTCTACGGAAGAGGGATTAAAGTTCCTTCAACCGGGACAGATAACTTATTGTGTAATGGCACGTAACGCAACAAACGAACCCAACCGCCTCATCGCCGCGTCGATCGGGGTTGCAACACCAGCCGATCTTTCGCAGTACGGGTATCTTTCCGAGCATCATCCCTTCGGCGAGACCGACGAGAAAGCAGGCGAGTATGCTGAAGATTTAGCCGCAACCATGCTTGCGACAACCCTCGGCGTCGAATTCAACGCCGATACCGGCTGGGACGAGCGGGAGAAAATTTATAAAATGAGCGGCAAGATCGTTAAAACGTATAACGTGACCCAATCTGCCGAAGGCGATAAGAACGGTCTCTGGACTACCGTTATCGCTTGCGCGGTATTACTACCTTAGAATGTAACCATCCATATTTTCTACAATGATGCTGCGAAGGTGCTTCTGATGAAGCCCCTGCATTACTCATTTCTTCTGATTTATCTCCAGCCGAAAATATTTTTTTGTTATTTTCCGTAATCATGGATTTCAGTATGTGTGACACGTCATCGCGAGCAGTTTCACCGCGTCGCGATCTCCTCATATCAGTGCAAATTGAAATACATCAAATCTTGGGTGCACGATGATTTGGAGTTTTCATTGACTCTGATTTCCAATGTATGAATGTTTATAGAATGCGCCGTTTATCCCTCTTCAATTTTCACGCACGTCATTGAGATAGATCCCATAACGGCTTTATCATTAAAAAAAGATATTGTATCCCGTTCATCCCTTAAGGCGAGCGTGTAGAGCAAAGGCAGGTAATGTTCGGGAGTGGGGACTGCTAATTGCATCTCCTTTCCCAATGTGCGGTAATTAGTCAGGATCTTGTGGTCTCCCTGAAGAATATGATTTTTAATACTCTCATTCGCCTCTAAAGCCCAGTCAAAACCATTCTCGTGTTCCCAGTCAGCCATGCGGAGATTATGCACCATATTTCCGCTCCCGATAATCAGGATACCTTTACTTCTCAGTGATAGGAGTTCCTTCCCCAACTCATAATGCCATTGGGCTTGTTTCGAATGATCGAGACTCATTTCGATAATGGGAATATCAGCGCGCGGATACATACGCTTGATAACACTCCAGCAACCATGATCAAAACCCCATTCCTTATCAATCTTCACGTCCGTTGAATGAATATTCTTCTTTGTTTCAATGGCGAGATCCGGACTGCCCGGCGCCGGGTATCTAACATCGAATAATTCCTGGGGGAAACCATAAAAATCATGAATGGTTTTTGGCTTTTCCATCGCCGTCACAAATGTGCCGTTGGTTTCCCAGTGGGCTGAAATGCAGAGAATCGCGGCCGGTTTGGGCAGCGTGTTAGCCGTTTCCTGCCACCCGCGGGTGAACTCATTTTCGGCAATGGCATTCATCGGGTTGCCGTGTCCCACAAAAAGCACGGGCATGGGTTCCGTGGGTTGGAACGAGGAGGTGATCTTATGGAGGTCGTTTATGCTCATTGTGTTAGGATAATGTCTTTCACCCCATTGTTGATTTAACCATAACTTTCTGTCATGATGCGTTCATCCGGTATACCAAGCTCCGCCAGTGATTCTAGAACCGTTTCAAGGAATCGCGGTTTTACTGGAATGCCTGTTTCCGCTTCATTTTTACGATCAAGAGGAGATATTGCCGGTCCGCAGGCATAGACTAGGCAGGAATCGGGATTGGGAATAATCTCGCGCAATAATGCTGTGGTAATTCTTCCTTCCTTGATGCACGGATGCATGGCAGGAGTTGGTTTTTCGCGGGTCAAGGAATAAATTACCTTCACCCGTTCTGTATTTGATCGCTCAAGTTGCGCCAAAGCATCACGAAAAATAATATCTCCCCACGTTTTATTAGAATAGACAATCGTGTGTTTTACCTTCGGATGTTCAACCAGGGTGTGTTTAAGGATGCTGAAGTTTGGCACGCTCCCCGAACCGGCGCAAAGATGAACGATATGATCGGTTCGGGATTCGATATCATCGGGGAGTGTATAGGGACCGGTAAATCCGGTCACGATAATGCGCATTCCCCGCGCCATCCGTTTCACCAGGAGCGGCGAGAGGAGAGGCGGATATTTGCTGATCCCGGATACATAACGTTCTTCTTTAATGGTGATGGCGAGATATTTTTCGTGAGGCGCAGATGCAAGGGAATATGCTCTCGATGGCTCTTTTTTACCTTTTATATCCTCGAAGAACGCGATGAAGCGTTCAAGCCCCCCAAACTGGTGCGGATCGATTGTGAGAAAGTGTCCCGCTTTATAATCCAAACGATCATTTCCGGTAAATAGGATCAACGTTGTAGTATCAGGAGTTTCAGGGATAACCTCTGCTACCATGACTTCCAATTCTTTGATCTTTCGTCTGACCGGATTCGGCTGGTTCATAAGCTTTACTCCTCACGTGTACTAAATTTGTTCCTTGAATTATTATTTGATCATGAAAGGCATTATAATCAATATTTTTTTGAAATGCTTCATCCATCCCAAATGGTTGTTGATTCTATCATTATAATATAATTGAGTTGGAGCCATGATAAATTGATGCTATAGTAGATAGGCGAGAAGATGTCGAAAGATATGAAAAACTATAGTATTTTCCCGTGTGAGAAAATATCCCATAGTAGAACCGGGATCGCCAACCCCTAATAAATTTCTTCTGGAAATTTTAAGGTTGGCGTAAAAATCTTGAATTAGTATCCTATCGGTTGTTCGCCGCCTTCGGGTCCGTAATAGATGACCCAGGCCACGAGATCGTCGGAAAAATTTTCGAACCGGTGTTCAACGCCGGCGGGCGCAAAAAGGAAGTCGCCTGGTTCGAAAGGAATGCGAGACCCATCGATATAAAAATATCCTTTCCCTTTCATGACAATATACGCTTCGTCCTGCCTGTGCGGCGTTTGTGGATCAACCGTTTTTGGCGCATACATCTTTATCTCCAATGATCCATGTTGAAACAGGCATACGGATCGTTTCCCGATAAGATTTGAAACTTTACGATATGCATCCGTAAAGGAAACTTTGGCTTGAGTAGCGATTTCGTACATAGTATTAATTTGAGATAATTGAGAAGCTTTGAATTATAACAATATAAGGGGATTACCCCAATTATTAGTGATACAGGACACACGTCCAGACTTAAAAAAATCGTAGCAATTGAACTGTTTTTCACTATTCGATTGTAATGTTTGCTCGTTGTTTGTTGACATATAATAATATTTATTGAGAAAAGGAAAACCTAAAGTTGCTAAACTGCAATCGTGATCTTAACAATTGATCAGCTTCATAAATTCCCAAAATTCATTTTTTATAACTGAACCCAATAATAAAAAATTATAACACATTGATATTGTTGTGGTTATGTAAAACGTTCAATATTTAAATTCTCCCCAAAGATAATCCAAAGAATATTATCATGGGTCTCTTCCCCGAATGAACCACGTGAAAGTATTGATGTTCAGTAGCAATCAAACACTCCAAACTTGCAAACAGTTCAAAATTGATTTTGGATTGAAATGCTTGCATGAATTTTCACGAATAAATAAAAATATTTTTTCACGTAGATTAACGATCAGCAAGTTTCATTGACTTTCCCGTGCGTATTTCATATATTTTTATAACTTTTTAACGACAAAATACTCCTATTACACAATAATGGAGTTTCATACGCTTTTTTTATTATTAAGAAATTATGCCAGAACGACAATATGATATCGCTGTAATTGGCGGCGGACCGGGCGGTTACGTTGCTGCTATCCGTGGCGCTCAACTTGGCTTTAAGACTGCCGTGATTGAACGCGATAGAGTAGGTGGTGTTTGTGTGAATTGGGGATGTATTCCAACAAAAGCCCTCTTAAAAAACGCCGAAATCTATAATCAATTTAAACATGCCGAAGAATGGGGAATCACCTACAAGGAACTTTCGTTTGATTTCCCGAAAATAATTAAGCGAAGCCGCGATGTTGCAATACGGAATTCCAAGGGAATCGAGTACCTCTTTAAAAAAAATAAAGTCGATCTTATTTCAGGTTCCGCGAAATTAATTGTTCAAGGGAAACTGGAGGTTAGTAGTGGCGGGAAGACCACCGATACTATTATTGCCAAACATATTATTATTGCTACGGGAGCGAGACCGCGCACGTTACCCGGAGTGACCATCGACGGGAAAAAAGTAATCTCAAGCACCGAAGCCATGATCCTTTCCGAGCTTCCCAAATCGATGGTGATCATAGGCGCAGGAGCTATTGGAATCGAATTTGCCTATTTCTATAATTCGCTTGGAACTAAGATCACTGTTGTTGAAATGATGCCCAATATTCTCCCCATCGAAGATAAAGAACTCACCCAGCTCCTCGAAAGTAATTTCAAAAAATCAGGCATCGAACTACTGACGGGGACGAAAGTTGATTCTGTTAAAACGGGCAAGGAAGTTGTTGTCTCGGTCTCCACCAAAGACGGAAAGAAGGACTTAAAAGGAGAGATCGCCCTCATGGCAATTGGTGTGCAGGGCAATATTGAAAACCTCGGGTTGGAAACTCTCGGCATTAAAACGGAAAAAGGATGGATTCAAGTTGATGATTATAGCCGGACGAATGTTCAAGGCGTCTATGCAATCGGGGATGTTGCCGGACCTCCCTGGCTTGCGCACGTGGCTTCACGGGAAGGAATCGTGTGCGTCGAGGCGATAGCAGGCAAAAATCCTGTGCCGATCAATTACGATAATATACCGGGTTGTACCTATTGCCAGCCGCAGGTGGCAAGTTTCGGCATGACCGAAGAAAAGGCGCTCTCCGCAGGGTACAAATTAAAAATCGGACGGTTTCCCTTCAGCGCCAGCGGGAAAGCCCGCGCGATTGGAGAAACGGACGGTCTCGTGAAATTAATTTTTGACGAAAAATATGGCGAATTGTTAGGCGCGCACATCCTCGGAGCGGATGCGACAGAAATGATCGGCGAACTTGGCGTTGCAAAAACGCTCGAGGCAACCGGCGGCTCTATCCATCAGACGATTCATGCTCATCCCACGCTCTCCGAAGCGATTATGGAAGCAGCGGAAAACGCGTTCGGGCATTCTGTGAATATTTGATCACCAAAAAATTGTTGCAGCATAGGGGTGAAGTACATTTTATTACTATTGTCATAGTTTGGGAAATATTCTCCATGGGGCAAGCCGGCAAACGTGCGTAACATACTCGCAACATATCTCGGGTTAACCGATTATAAAACTATTTGGGATTACCAGCGGGAACTTCATTCGCTGCGGTCCGCAAATATTATCCCCGACGTATTACTCCTCAATGAGCATCGTCATGTGTATACGTTGGGAAAGGGGAGCGATGAAAACCATCTCCTTGCGAATGAAGATTTTTTAAAATCAACGGGTGCAGAAGTGTATCATATCGATCGGGGCGGCGATATAACCTATCATGGTCCCGGACAACTCGTGGGATATCCAATTCTTAATCTCGGAAACTATTATAAGGATATTCACCGTTATTTAAGAGACATCGAAGAGGTAATTATTCGCGTTCTGAACGATTTTGACCTAAAAGGAGAGCGTGAGCCCGGTTTTACCGGTGTTTGGGTGAAAGGGGAAAAAATTGCCGCCATCGGCGTGAAGGTTTCCCGGTGGATCACGATGCATGGTTTCGCCTTTAATATCAATACCGATCTTAAATATTTCGATTCAATTATACCCTGCGGAATTTTCCATAAGGGGGTTACATCCTTACAGCAACTTATAGGTAAAGATATGCCGCTTGAAGAAGTCGCGAAAATTTTGATTAACCGTTTTGGCGATGTTTTCAACGCCGAAATGGAAGTATGTTCACCCGAAATAATACTGAATATGAAAAGACAATTAACTATGGAGAACCATTAATGGATTCAAGCGGTAAAAGTTTAACTACATCACAATCCCGCCAATCTTCCGAGAAAAAAGATAAGAAATCTTTTTCCCTTGATACCGGGAAACGTGAAATAGCCTCCGGTCCAAAACGAAACGGCGATCAATCCATTTCACGGGATCGGCTCGTTGAAGCGTATCGTACTATGTATACCGCAAGAAAATCCGATGACAAGGTGTTGATCCTGCTGAAGCAGGGCAAAGTCTTCTTTCATATCGGCGTTTCCGGTCATGAGGCGGCGCAGGTGGGGACTGCATTTGCCATGAAACCGGGATACGATTGGGCGTATCCTTATTACCGTGATATGGCATTCTCATTGGGTTTCGGATATACGGTTGAGGAAGTTTTCCTTGAAGCGCTGCACCGATCAACCGGACCAAGCAGCGGGGGATTCGCGATGCCGTTTCACTGGGGACATAAAAAATGGCGCATCGTTTCTCAATCGAGTCCAACCGGAACGCAATATTTGGAAGCAGTCGGCACCGCGCTCGGCGCCGTGAAAGAGGGCACGGATGAAGTAGTGTATGTGTCATCCGGAGAAGGCGCAACGAGCGAAGGTGAATTTCATGAAGCGCTTAATTGGGCAGCCCGTGAAAAATTGCCGGTCATTTTTCTGATTCAGGATAATAAATACGCAATTTCAGTTAAAAAAGAATACCAAACTGCCGCAAAATCTGTTTACGATCTTGTCAGCGGGTACCAGGGTTTGCACCGGTATGAGATCGATGGGTGCGATTTTATCGAATCCTATCAGACGGCTTCTCATGCGGTAGCAGCCGCACGGAAAGGCGAGGGACCATCGTTAATTCTTGCAAACACCGTGAGATTGCTCGCGCACTCTTCCTCCGACGACCAGCGGAAGTACCGCACGCCCGATGATCTTGCGCGTGATCGTGAACGCGATCCGTTGCCACGGTTGGAAAAATATCTTATCGATAATGGCATCGCCTCGGCTGCCGAGATATCCAAGCTTCAAGACGAAGTGACCAAACGGATCGATGAAGCAGCCATGAAGGCGGAAGCGGCCGAACAGCAGCCGGTCGAAAATTTACTTAAACATGTTTATGCATCGACCGAAGTCATATCAGCGCAAAATTTTACAGAACCGCAGCATGAGGGAAATAAAATCGTTATGGTCGATGCGATTACCCATGCTCTGAGTGAAGAACTTGCGCGTAATCCGAAAATGCTTGTCTATGGCGAAGATTGCGGCGGCGATAAAGGCGGCGTGTTTACCGCTACCAAAGGTTTGACAAAACAGTTCGGATGGGGGCGTGTATTTAATTCTCCTTTATCGGAAGCAAGCATCGTGGGCACGGCGTTTGGTTTGGCGGTACGGGGATTCAAACCCGTTGTCGAAATACAATTTGGCGATTATATCTGGCCCGCGTTTATGCAGCTTCGCGACGAGGTTTCCATGCTGCGATTTCGTTCGAATAACGAGTGGAGCTGTCCCATGGTTGTGCGCGTAGCTGTCGGCGGCTACATCCACGGCGGTCTCTATCATAGTCAGAGCATTGATGGATTTTTCACCCATATACCCGGATTGCGGGTGGTCATGCCTTCCAATGCAGCCGACGCAAAGGGATTATTGAAAACCGCCTGCCGCTGTGATGACCCGGTTATTTTTTGTGAGCATAAAGGATTGTATCGTGCCAGTTTCGCAGCCACCAACGAACCAAACGCCGATTACTGTCTTCCATTTGGTCTGGCAAAAGTCGTTAAAGAAGGTTCGGATATTTCGATCATTACCTGGGGAATGATGGTCCAACGATCTCTCGAAGCCGCGCGAAAGTTGGAAGTGAATCAGGTCAATGTAGAAGTAATAGACCTTCGCACATTAAATCCTCTCGATACGGATGCAATTCTTGCCTCGGTGCGGAAGACCGGAAAAGTGCTGATAGTTCACGAAGACACACTCACCGGAGGATTTGGCGCCGAGATCGCCGCTATTATTGCGAAAGAAGCGTTCACGCATCTCGATGCGCCGATCGAACGGGTCGCGGCGCAGGATAGTCCCGTTCCCTATGGACCAACGCTCGAATACGGAATGCTTCCCCAGACTACCAACATCGTCACAGCGCTGGAAAAACTTGCCGCGTATTAACATTTTCCTCGTCGTCTTTTGATGGTGAAGAACAACTCTAAAATAAGTTCATCGAATCAGGTGACTTTGAAAAGCACGGATGGAAAAAATTCAGAATCCGGTTTAACAAAAGATGATTTGTTGAAACTGTATTTTTATATGCGCCTGACAAGGGAATTCGAGGAGACTGTTAACCGGTTGTATAACCAGGGAAAAGTTGTCGGCGGTGCGTACTCCGGAAGAGGAAACGAAGCCACATCGGTGGGAAGCACATATGCGCTTGCAAAGGAAGATTATGTCTTTCCGATGCACCGCGATCTTGGCTCGCATATCGTCAAAGGTCAAACCATCCGCCGGTTGATGCTGCAATATCTCGGGAGAAAGGAAGGGATGACCGCCGGACGAGACGGAACGGGTCACTATGCCGATCCCAAATTAAAAATTTATGGAAATATCAGCCATCTGGGAGCGATGGTTCCCGTTGCGGCAGGGGTGGCGCTTGCTTCAAAAATCCGCGATGAACATTCCGTTGTGTTGACGTATATCGGCGATGGTGGAGCAAGCGTCGGCGAGGTCCATGAAGGCCTTGCGTTTGCCTCCGCGTTAAAACTGCCGTTCGTCTTGATTATAGAAAACAATCAATTTGCGTATTCAACTCCGGTCACGAAACAAACGGCAGCAAAAAACTTTGCCGACCGCGCCATCGGCTACGGTATCCCCGGTGTAACTATCGATGGTACGGACATTCTGGAAGTGTATAGGATATGCAGTGATGCGTTCGCGCGTGCTCGATCAGGCGGCGGTCCAACGATCATCGAATCCGTGACGATGAGGATGCAGGGTCATGCCGCGCATGATAATGCGTGGTATGTTCCAAAGGATTTAATCGAAGAATGGAAAGCAAAAGATCCCATCGATAAGTTTGAACGCATAAATAGAGAAAGAGGAATTTTAACCGACAACATCAAAACATCGTTTGAAAAAGGTATTGAAACAACGCTTGAAGACGCTGTTAATTACGCGCTGGCGGCTCCGTATCCTCCCGGTGAAGATATCCTCCATGGTTTATATGCCGGGTAAATGATGGGAAGAACAATCACCTATCTTGATGCGATCAGCGAAGGTCTCCGCGAGGAGATGCGGCGCGATTCTTCCGTCTTCCTTATCGGAGAAGATATCGGCGCGTATGGAGGGGCGTTCAAAGTTACGAAAGGATTCCTGGAAGAATTCGGCGAGAACAGGGTGATCGATACTGTCATCGCAGAAGGCGCAATCATCGGCGCGGCGATGGGAGCTTCATTAGTGGGCATGAGACCTGTTGCAGAGATGCAGTTCGCCGATTTCGTTTCGAACGGGTTCAATCAGCTCGTGAATAACGCCGCGAAATATTACTTTCGCACGTCCGTGTCATTGCCGATGGTTGTTCGTCTGCCATCCGGGGGAGGAATACATGGCGGACCGTTTCATTCGGTTAATCCGGAGATGTGGTTTTTCCACACCCCCGGATTGAAACTTGTAGCGCCGTCAACTCCGTACGATGCGAAGGGTCTGATGAAATCGGCAATACGCGATCCCAATCCCGTCCTCTATCTTGAGCATAAATATCTCTACCGCCACATTAAGGCGGAAATTCCCGATGATGATTTTCTGGTGCCGATTGGAAAAGCGGATATCAAACGGACCGGGATTGATCTATCGGTGATAACGTATGGCACAGGTGTCCACTGGGCACTGGAAGCTGCGGAAGTGTTATCGAAGGAAGGCGTGCAGGTTGAAATATTGGATCTCAGAACGTTGCAGCCGCTGGATACCGACGCAATGTTAACGACGGTGAAGAAAACGGGAAAAGTTTTGATTTTGCATGAGGATAATCTCACCGGCGGAATCGGCGGGGAGATCGCGGCAATCATTGCGGATCGGGCATTTAGTTATCTCGACGCGCCGGTTAAACGCATGGGCGCCTGCGATACACCCGTTCCCTTTGCGCCACCGCTGGAAGAATACTTTTTACCCAATGCGCAAAAAATAGTCGAGGCGCTTCGCGCCCTTGCTGCATATTAGCAGTTTATCGAGTAGGTCATTGCGATCCCGACCGCTTTACCCGCCATCTTTTTGGCGGGAGTCGGGAGTAGCAATCTCCTTACATGGCTGTAAATTGCAATAACACGAAAGTAAAACGGTAGCCCCCGGCTTCAGCCTGCGTTGTACAACAAAGCTCCAGCTTTGTTGCGTCTTTCAGCAAAGCAGAGCTTTTCTGTACAAAAAATTGCAACAGGGAGACCTTGTACAACACTCCCCATAAATCGGGATTGTTGTGTATTTTGTATTATCCAGAAAGAATGAGTCATCCCGAACTTGTTTCGGGATCTATCTATACTAAGACCCTGAAACAAGTTCAGGGTGACTCTGATGTTGTTTTTTAACATCCAAATTCATGTTGCAAATGGCTCGATTTTATTATGTACAAAAAAGCACCAGCTTTGTTGCATCTTTCAGCAAAGCAGCGCTTTGCTGTACAATAACAACCGAGATGAAGGATTAAAAACAATATTTTCTCATTATATTCGTAGCAACATAAGATGTTTATTCATTTTTGCAAATAGCTTGATTTTATTATAAATTTTAAACAATAAACACAATTTCTAAAATACCACCATGGCAAAAATTGACGTTGTAATGCCCCAGTTAGGCGAAAGCTTAACCGAAGGAACTATCATTAAATGGCACAAGAAGCCCGGCGACAAAATAAAAAAAGACGAGACCTTGCTGGAAATCAGCACCGATAAAGTCGATTCGGAAATCCCTTCGCCCGCGTCGGGTGTGGTGACGAAGCTACTCTTTCCCGAACAGACTACAGTCGCAGTGCAAATTGTTATCGCAGAGATCGATACCGATGAGTCGGCAACTGTCAGCGCCGAGATGCCAAAACCCGCCGCAACTCCTGCAAGCGCGCCGAAACCGGAAACGAAACCTGTTGCAGCACCTACGCAACAAGCTCCTGTAACGGCAGCCGCTCCAATGGCGGGACGGTTTTATTCTCCGCTGGTATTAAATATCGCCCGTGAAGAAAATATTTCCATGACGGAGCTCGAAACCATCCCCGGCACAGGAGACGGAGGCAGGGTATCGAAGAAAGATATCCTTGCCTATGTCGACGCAAAGAAGAAGGGCACAATTCAGCCGGTAAAACCCGCCGCAGCACCGACAGCTCCAACTCCACCTTCGGCAGCGCCATCAGGACCCTCAGCGCCGAGGATTGAATCAGGTTTAAAGACAATCGAGAGCGGCGATTTATTAAAAAAATATCCTCCTCCGCATTTCGAAATTCTCCAGATGAGCAATGTTTTGCAGAAAATGTCCGAACATATGGTGAAGAGCGTGCAAACCTCGCCCCATGTTCAGGCGATCCACGAATGCGATATGACAAAGGTGGACGCTGTCCGGCGGATAAACGCAGCGGCATTCGAGCATCGCGAGGGCTTCAAGCTAACGTTTATGCCGTTCATCTGCGACGCTGTGGTGAAAGCGTTGAAGCAATATCCGCTCGTCAACTCTTCGGTTGAAGGGGACAAAATTATTTTAAAGAAAATCATCAACCTCGGCATTGCCGTCGCTTCCGAGAACGGATTGATTGTGCCGGTCATAAAGAACGCGGACGAAAAGAACCTCGGCGGCCTGGCACGATCGGTGAATGACCTCGCAGCGCGCACGCGCACACGTCGGCTCACCCCTGCGGATATCGAAAACGGGACGTTTACCATCACCAACTTCGGCGTATTCGGCACGATGATCGGCATCCCGATTATCAACCAGCCGCAGGTTGCGATCCTCGGCATAGGCGCCGCGAAGAAACGGCCCGTTGTGATTAATGACGCGATTGCGATACGGTTAATTTCGTATCTATCATTATCGTTCGATCACCGTATTGTTGACGGCGCTCTGGGCGGCTCGTTCCTCGAAGCCATCGTCCAGAATCTCCAAAATGTTGATGAGAAAATGGTGCTGTGAAGCTTGAGGAATTCGTCATCGCGATCCCGCCAGTTTTTTGGCGGGAGTCGTGATCTCCTTATATCGATCCAATTCGGCACGTAAGAAACAAATTATTGGAGTCGTCCAAAAAGTAACTTGTTGAACGAGATTTATCTCGTTGATATTATTTGAGTCTATTTATATTTTTTAAACGAAATAAATTTCGTTCAACACTGTCCAGTATAACACAATTGACACTTTTTAGACAGCCCCTATTACGAAAAGAAACTGGAGAAGTTGAAAGTTAGAAAAGGAAAATGGATTATCTCATTCAAGAAACAACCGTTCAGGTAAAACCGGAAGCCCCGGTGCAGCGCAGGCCCGAATGGCTTAAGGCAAAGATTCCGGCGGGAGAAAATTACTCACACCTCCGCGGTATTGTGGAGAGCAACCACCTGCACACCGTATGCCAGGAAGCCCGCTGCCCGAACATGGGCGAGTGCTGGAACTCCGGCACCGCGACGTTCATGATCCTCGGCGATATCTGCACGCGGAGCTGCGGTTTCTGCGCGATAAAAACCGGCAGGCCCACCGAGCTTGACGCCGACGAGCCGCGGCGCGTTGCCGAAGCGGTGAAATTGCTCAACCTGAAACATGCCGTTATCACATCCGTGAACAGGGATGAGTTGTTTGATGGCGGCGCGCAAATCTTTGCAGAAACTGTCCGGCAGATACACGCCATCACCACGCAGACCAAGGTTGAGGTGCTCATACCCGATTTCCGCGGCGATGAATTTGCCCTCAATATTCTGTTGGACGGCTTTCCCGATATTCTCAACCACAACACCGAAACCGTTCCGCGTTTATATCCCTCGGTACGGCCCCAGGCGAAATACGAGCGGACGCTCGAGCTGCTTCACCGCGCGAAGCGGCGCGGGTTCACAACCAAGACCGGACTCATGGTAGGCATCGGCGAACGGCAGGACGAGGTTATTGCCGTGATGGAAGATTTACGAAAAGTTGAGTGCGATATCCTCACCATCGGCCAATATTTACAGCCCACCAAAGAACACATCGCTGTCGATCGTTTTGTGCATCCCGATGAGTTTCTGCACTATAAGACTGCCGGATTAAAGATGGGATTTAAATACGTAGAATCCGGTCCTCTGGTGCGAAGCTCATACCACGCGGCGAAGCATGTGTGAGCCGCACGAATTTATAAATCGGAAAATAACGAATGTGGTAACTCACCCTAAATCCCTCTCTTGCCAAGAGAGGGACTTCACGCTAACTCACGATAACTCACTCTCTTGCAAAAAGATAGACTTCACGCTCCCTTCTCTTCGCAAGAGGAGGTAAGTTAGGAGATGAGTTCAGAAAAATATATATGACATTTAATCGTGGTAAAACCAGAAGCGGAATTATTGCTGCTAAAACTCTTGGAAGAGAATTGAGGAAAAATCAAACCACGCCGGAAGCGCTATTATGGCGCGTTGTGAGAAATAGAAAGTTTAAGGACCTTAAGTTTTACCGCCAGCATCCGATATTTTTTGAGTTCATAGGTAAGCAGAAATTCTTTATCGCAGATTTTTATTGCAATGAAAAGAATCTTGTTATCGAGATCGATGGAAAAATTCATGAGCGTCAAAAGGAATATGATCAATTTCGTGATTTTATCCTCGATGCTTTAGGTGTAACCGTGTTGCGAATCAAAAACGAAGAAATTGAGAACGATTTGAAAGATGTTCTGCGGAAAATAACGGATGTGGTAACTCGCCCTAAATCCCTCTCTTGCCAAGAGATGGACTTCACGCTCCCTTCTCTTCGCAAGAGAAGGGGATCGGGGATGAGTTCAGAAACGTAACATAGGTTGTGAAAAACGCCGAAACTGAAATAGAATTTTTAAAAAGGGATTTAAATACGTGGAATCCGGACCCTTAGTGCGAAGTTCCTACCATGCGGCGAAGCATGTGTGAGCGACAGGGAAAATTATTGCCAGTGACATCCCTGGCAAGAACTAACGGCGGATACTTCACATAAACACAATCGCAGATCGATTCGGCTGAAGGGATACGATTATTCCCAAAGCGGCGGTTATTTTATAACGATTTGCACGGAAGACAGGGATGGCTTGTTCGGGCAGGTTGTTAATGGCGAAATGAAATTGAATGAATCGGGACGGGGTATCAAACAACATTGGATGGAATTGCCGCGGCATTCTCCCGTGGCGGGGTTGGATGAATTTATTGTTATGCCGAATCACATTCATGGGATTGTATTGATTTTCAATGATGATGGGATGAACCATGGAAAACCGAATGTGGCTGTAGGGGCAATTCATGAATTGCCCCTACCTAAACCGACATTTCCAATGCAGCGTCGGCAAATGTTATTGGCGAAAATCGTCGGTCGATTCAAAATGTTAACGGCAAAACAAATCAATCTCATCAGAGATACACCGGGGCATCGTGTTTGGCAGCGTAATTATTACGAACATATTATCAGGGGTGAAAAAGACCTCAATGCCATCCGAAAATACATTGTGAACAATCCTCTTCAATGGGAAGAGGACGAAGAGAACCCGCTAATATGAGGGTAATCTTGAGCTCCGGTTTGCATTGGTGCACGCCGCGTCGGCAATTTGAAAGAATATAGCGATATTGTGAAATGATAAATGACACGTTAACTTTGGTGCGAAGTTCGTACCACACGGCGAAGCATATGTGAGATGTGTGCCAACGTAAAAGCACTTTTAAATACCTCCTAATAATTACTTGCTTTAAAGCCTCCAAAATCGTCAATAAAAATGTATGGTCATCATTGGGATAATCCAAACTGATCATTAGTGTTTATGTCAGAAAATTTTATTGAGTATAATTTTGTAATTCATTATATTGAGAGCACAATCTAATTCCATTTTGATGGTACTTGCGATGTTCAATCAGCTTACATTCATCATACTCTTATGCTCTTTAATCTCGATCTCTGGAAAAATGTACCAAGCATTACAAAAACTATTACACTTGGTCTGTTGGGTTCGCTTTAATACTCACTATATCCTTTGATCGGAGATTTGCATGGGTATTTTCATGGATACAATCGAGGATGCTGCTGAATATGTCGGGCAATTTGTAGATTATCACCCACATGTTTTTGGCCGAGACATTATCCTTAAAGGGGTTTCTAATCAACCTCGCTTTGTTCAATGTCCAACATGTGGCATCCTGGTTGAAGAAAAGATGGTGGAAAATCATATATTCCATCATGCTAATCAACATTGTTATTTATCAGTAAACGATCAAATTGTACGTGATATTATAGTAATAAATTGTCCGATCTATAAGGTTGAACTTATACTCCTCGGTGCCGAAAATGCAAACGTGATTCTTCGCAACAATGATCATATTCAATCGTATAAATTTGCAAAACGAAAATCGCTCTTAAATGATTTTAAACAGATTAAAGATGGCGAAATAGTTATCTCAGTTGAATATGGTGGAGGTAAAAAAGAGTTCCGTATTTATATGGGAGCTCAGCCTCAATTTAATTCTGCGGATATTGACACCGCCGCTAACAAATATCTTTTCAGCAGATTGGATCATAATCACGACCCCTCATTTGCATCATTTCAGAAATATACACACGGCGGTACCATATTAGAAAATAAATACGCACAAGGTTTTTATGATTATGCATTAGCTTTCCAGATGGCTCAAAAGGATCACTATAGAGATGCAAAGGATCATTTTGAGAATGCCCTGGGTTCATTGTTAAATTTTCGCACAAAATTTTCCCTGACAGCGAGCCGTGTTCTCGCCTTACACATGAATTGCTTTGGATTGTTATCCGATTGTAAGTTGCCTTCACGCTTTGCCATCGCAAATAAATTTTTTAACGATTACCAGACTGACTATAAAACCGGATCTTATTCATACCAAAAGACGATGGAATATGGGGTATATATTGATGACTTTACAGATGGTTTTCTCGGTCTTCTTAATGCATTTTACGAAAAGGACATTCCAATAATTGATCAAATTCTAACGACTTTATATCGGATGCCCCTATCTCAGGATCAGAACAATAATGATAAACTATCAGTCGTGAGTGCGAGATTGGCTATACTGAAGCACAAACCAGATGAAGCAAAAGATCATTATTTGAAATTGCGTTTTCATCCTGAGTTTGGAACTGAAGCTGAACAAAATTTAAATTGAATTCTGTCAATGAAGGACGATCCCCCAAAGAGTCAGACATCAGTATCAAAGCGAAAGAAAATTCGGATAAGACCGGACTATTCTCAATTTCGTATTCTGTTGGAAAAATCCTTACATAATGATTCCTTAAATAAACCTGTTGAGGCAATATTTCAGCTCTGCAGGTTTGGTTATGAAGATCCTTCCGATCTCAATAAAACAAAAGAAATTAATAAAATTTTGTCAACTTGGAATTTATACCCTGCATTCGCACTTAGAATCGGATTTGAAGTTGCTACAAGAAAAACGTCTGTATTTATGAAAGATCTTCAACGGGAGATCAGAAGCGAGATTGCTATTCAATCAGGTGTCGCACCTGATGAATTGTCATTATTGCTCTCGGTATCGTATTCTCGCGAGAAAAACGAAATATTTAAAAAGTGGTTAGAACAGAATTGTATTAGCGGGAGGATTAATCCTGACGCTGCAATACTTGGATTATCTTTCTTATTAAACGAAGATCTAGGTGCACAGGATTTTAACCTGATTGATAAAATTATAGATCGGACTGAACCGAATATTAGTAGGTCAACTGGGAATATAAGTAAAAGGGGTAGTAGGAATGAAAGAAATAAATATGCTAAATATTTGCGCCGAATCATTCCGGCCTTTACGGCGAGGCAAATCAATTTTAGTAAAGTTGCCTATGCCAGAGATCTTGTTGAAATATTTAAGAACATGGTGGAAGACGTCGAGAGAGACTTTCGAAAAGTATCCGAGGAACACAACCAACTTGTCAATGAACACAAAATCATACAACGAGAGATCGGTGATAAGGATAATACAATAAAAAAACTTCAACATGAGAGAGAGTTGCTCGAAAGAGGGACCGATATTATCAAAAACGAATTGACAGAGGCTGAAAAACGCTCTGGAAGACTTGAAGAATATTGGAAATCGAAATTGAAAACGGATCTGGCCGCACAAGCACATCAAATAATAAAAAAATTAACTCATGAAATTCAGGAAGCTAGATTATCGCTGAAAAGCAATACGCCAAATATTTCAATGGCACTTAGTCGAATTAAGCACATGGAAGAATACTTAATAGAATTGGAGGAGAAGAGTAATGACTGATCGTTTTTATGGGATCGATTTTGGAACTACAAATAGTGTCGTATCGGTCTACGATTCAACCACAAAAAAAGTTACGGCACTTTTGAACAATTCGATTGTACCGCATCCATCTGTAGTATGGTATAAAGCAGATGGATCCGTTCAAGTAGGACACGCGGCAAAGAATAATCTAAATCGTTATTCCGGAATTGCAGGCCACCATTTTATATCTTCAATAAAACGAAGACTCGGACAGGGGGAAATAACTACGATCTTCAATGAAAAGAGAAGGTCGGCAGATATTGCTGCGGAAATATTCAAATATCTCAGAACTGATGCAGAAACACGAGCAGGGGGCTTTAAACTAAATTCGGCAATTGTTACGGTTCCGGTATATTTTAATGGCCAAGCCCGAAGAGATCTTCGTACCGCGGCTAATTTGAGCGGTATCTACATTGAGAATTTTATCCACGAACCATTCGCTGCCATTGTCGGTTATGTATATGGTGAAACGGGCGGAGTCGATTTAACTAGTGTGAGGGACCAATCTATTTTAGTGTTCGATTGGGGAGGGGGAACTCTGGATATTACGCTCGTCCATGTAGACGATAAAGGTTTTGTGGAAATGGCCAATGGAGGGTTATCAGACCGGGCGGGAGACCATTTTGATTCAATTTTGATTAAGTATGTCAAGACTCAAGTGATCGAACAATTAAAGATAACACCCAGTAAGCTATCCATTTTACCCGGGGATGCAGATCGCTTGAGGACAGAATGTGAGCGTGCAAAAATTTCGTTATCGAAACGAGATCATGAAATTATTCAGGTCGCCTCGGCATTTAACATCGATGGTAAATACTACCCGATCGAGGTTCTATTGGAACGAGAGGGATTGAATGAACTTATTAGAGGTGATGTCCAAGATGCAATTGCTGAAATACGTCGTATGTTAGAAGAAGTCAATATAACCTCCACAAATGTGGATAAAGTATTACTAATCGGTGGAACCTCCAAGATCCCATATGTTCAGGATAAATTACGAGAGATTTTTGGACATCGGGTCGTCGAAGTTAATAATCCTGATACAATTATATCTGAGGGTGCATCAATCATTAGTGCTGAAGGTCTTCAACCAACACTTTCAAGGGCAATTGATGTCGAACTTTCCGATAAATCATACTATACGATCTTCTCTGAAGGAGAAATTGCAAGTAGCGCAGTGATGAAAAAGAATATTTGTTTTTATTGTACGGATAACAGAGATGGAGAGGGTAAATTGGTAATTGCTGAAACAGTTGATAAATCTGCTAACAGAAGAAAAGTTTTAGATGTACTCCCCATTCCTGTCAGTCGTAATTTGCCTAAACCGTACAATCATGAAAGAGTCGAGGTTGGTTTTCAGTTGGATGATAACCTTATTCTACAAGTCATCGGCAAGGGTGCGACACAAGAAAAATCTGGAAACGAAGAAATAATCAACTTACACTTCGGACTTTTATTATCAAACAAGACTGGAAATGGACAAAAGTAATCTTCAAGTTGCATCGAATTTGATGATCGATGACGATCATCATAAACCGGAATACCAATATTTGCCGGGAGATTATGTCGGGCAAATTTATGCACAATATGTTGACCCCGCAATTAGTGCAAAATATTTAACTAAACGCCAACTCGTGGAATTGGAGCAGTATTTACCCTGTTTGATCTGTGGGAAAGCTTGCGCCGGTACATGCCAGGTATGATCCTAATCTAGTTTTTATGTCAACCGCATTATTTCCATTGATTCTTTCCCAAAAATTTATTACATTTAAAGACTTTTAATATCTCGAAATACGCCCAATTTAAAGGATTTTACTGTGGCTTTATCTCAAAGATTAACTCATTCATTCACAACCAAAGAAGTTGACCGCAAGTGGTATCTGGTTGACGCGACCGGCTTAACGCTGGGTCGGATCGCAAGCCGTGTTGCGCATGTCTTGCGCGGAAAAAATAAACCGACCTATACGCCCCATACAGATTGCGGCGATTTTGTCGTTGTTATCAATGCCGATAAATTGAAGATCGCCCCCAAGCGAGAAGAGCTGAAAACATATTTTCATCATACGCTCTATCCCGGCGGCGCAACGGTTCAATCGTTTAAAGAGCTTATGAAGACGAATCCGGAACGTGTATTCACCCATGCAGTAAAAGGGATGATACCGCATAACCGGCTGGGCGCAGAGCTTATAAAGAAACTCAAAGTGTATCGTGGTGAATCGCACCCGCATGCCGCGCAAAAACCTGAAAAAATAAATTTGTTATAAGGATTATAGATGATTTCTCACACAGTACAACACATCGCGGTTGGCCGCCGCAAAACTTCAGTCGCGCGCGTAATTCTTAAAACCGGCAGCGGCACCATCACCGTCAACGATAAAAAGTTTGAAGAATTCTTCCCGCTTGAAACGCTTCGCAATGAAGTTCTTCTTCCCCTCACCGCAACCGAATCGATGGGAAAATATGATGTTACAGTGAATGTCAGAGGCGGCGGAATGATGGGACAAGCCGGCGCGATGAAATTAGGCATCTCGCGTGTGCTGGTGAAGATCAGTGAAGATCTTCGGGCGCAGCTCCGTGTTCACGGTTTGCTGACGCGTGATCCTCGGATGGTTGAGCGTAAAAAATACGGACAGAAAAAAGCCCGTAAGCGCTTCCAGTTCTCGAAACGTTAAGACCAGATTGTTCTCGTTCCGACGCTCCGCGTCATAAGGCGCAGAGCGCCAAAGGGGGACCACCCTCCCGAAGTAAAGCATTTCGGGACAGGCTCAATCCCCTCCTCCATAAGGAGGGGAAAAAAGTTTAAATCACACATACTCTCCGATTTCAATGGCAGTGTTCCGTTAAGCAACAGCGAAACGGAATTCCGGCGAAAGATGACGGGAGTAGAAGAACTAACTAAAAAAAACATAGAGGAGTAATCTTAAAATGCCACGAGTAGAATTGGCTGATCTTTTAAACGCGGGCGCCCACTTTGGACACCTTACCCGCCGTTGGAATCCCAAAATGAAACCGTATATCTTTATGGAACGCAACGGGATTCATATCATCGATCTCAAAAAAACCCAGGAATTAATCGACGTCGCCTGCACCGCGCTGAGCGGACTTGTTTCCGATAGCCGGCGTGTATTGTTTGTCGGTACAAAAAAACAAGCGCAAATGGTCATCGAAGAAGAAGCAAACCGTTGCGCACAGTTTTATGTCGCCGACCGTTGGCTTGGCGGGATGCTGACCAATTTCTCCACCATCAGAAAAAGTGTTAAACGTCTGACCAATATTGAAAAAATGGAATCCGACGGCACGTACGATAAACTCACCAAAAAAGAAACATTGTTCCTCGACCGCGAAAAAGCGAAATTGCAAAAAGTATTGAGCGGCGTGGTTGAAATGACCCGCCTTCCCGGAGCGCTGTTTGTTATCGATATCAATAAAGAGCAAATCGCCGTCGCGGAAGCAAAGCGGCTCGGCATTCCCGTGTTCGCAATGGTCGATACCAACTGCGATCCCGGCATGGTCGATTATCCCATACCGGCGAATGACGACGCAATCAAATCAATTCAATTGATGGCGAAAGTTATTGCCGACGCTATCATCGAAGGATCGCAAAAGACAACCGGAGAAATGGCGCAAGCCGGCATGAACGCCGACGTCGAATCGATGGCGCAGGAAAAAATTTCACAACACTAAGAATTTCAACGAAGGATTAGATTACATGGAAATTACATCAGATCAGGTAAAATTATTACGCGATAAAACGGGCGCCGGCATGATGGATTGCAAAAAAGCGCTTTCAGAATCCGCCGGCAACATCGATAAAGCCATTGAATTTTTGCGCAAGAAGGGCGCCGCTACCGCGGAAAAGCGAGCCGACCGCACCACCAACCAGGGCGTGGTTGAAGCATACATCCATGCGGGCGGAAGAATCGGCTCGATGGTGGAGTTAAACTGCGAAACCGATTTTGTCGCCAAGACCGACGATTTCAAAGCGCTCGCCAAAGACATCGCAATGCAGGTTGCCGCAATGAGCCCGCAATATATCTATCGTGAAGACGTTCCGAAAGAAATTATTGAACGCGAGCTGGAAATATATAAGACCCAGGCGTTGAACGAGAAAAAACCGGCGCAGGTGATCGATAAAATTGCCCAGGGAAAATTAGAAAAATATTATCAGGATACCTGCCTCGCCGAACAGACGTTCATTAAAGATTCGGGCAAGACGATCAAGGATTTGATTCTTGACCTGACTGCAAAGACAGGTGAGAAAGTTACCATCCGGCGGTATCAACGATACCATCTTGGCGAAGCAAGTTCTTAAAAATTTATGGTGGTCGTCCAAAAAGAAAGAGTTAGTCATCCTGAACTTGTTTCAGGATCCAAAAAATAGTAAATACAGATGCTGATCCCGACGCTTCGGGACAGCATGACTCACCGAAACGAGAGAAGTTCTTTTTGGACAACTCCTTTTTAATTTCTCATGAAAAAAACATTAAAATATAAACGGATTCTTCTCAAGCTCAGCGGTGAAGCGCTGATGGGCGAGAAAGAATTCGGTATTGATCCGAAGGTAATTCAAAAGTACGCGCTCGAGGTGAAGAGCGTAAAATCGCTTGGCGTCGACGTCGGTATTGTCATCGGCGGCGGGAATATTTACCGCGGCGTGCAGGATTCATCCGATGGCGTCGATAAAGTCACCGGCGACCACATGGGAATGCTCGCTACCATCATTAACGGACTCGCCCTCATGAGCGCGCTTGAACATAATGGTTTGATCGCCCGTTTGTTAAGTCCCATCAAGATGGAAGAAATAGCCGAGCCGTTCATCAGGCGGCGCGCGATCCGCCATCTTGAAAAGGGGAGAGTTGTCATTTTTGGAGCCGGCACCGGCAATCCCTACTTTACTACCGATACTGCTGCTGCATTAAGATCAATCGAAATCAGCGCGGATGTTATTATTAAAGGAACGCGTGTGGACGGAGTTTACGATTCCGATCCGGAGAAAAACCCAAAGGCAAAGATGTACGACGAAATATCGTACGGAGATGTTATGGATAAAAATCTCCGCATCATGGATCTCACCGCTATCACTCTCTGTAAGGAAAATTCGATGCCCATCGCTGTATTTAACATCAATAAAGCCGGAAACCTTTTAAAATTGGTAACAGGAGAAAAAATAGGTACATTCGTTTCATCCCGCGACGAGCGCGGAGCCGCTACACCAGCTGCGCGCAAACAACGTCACAGGAGATAAGATTGTCATAATTCATGATGTAGGACTACTTGAAAGGAATTATATGGTAAAACAAATATTGAAAGAATCCGAAGATAAAATGCATAAAGCTGTGGAAGTATTGCGATCTGAACTGACAAAAATCCGAACAGGCAAAGCTACCACCGCGCTGCTCGATGGTATCAAAGTCGATTATTACGGCTCCCTCGTGCCTCTGCATCAGGCCGCAACGGTCGGCGTCAGCGACGTGCATACCATCAGCATACAACCGTGGGATAAAGGATTAATTCCCGTGATCGAAAAAGCCATCCTGACGGCGAACTTAGGATTAAATCCGGTCAGCGATGGAACTCTCGTCCGCGTTCCCATCCCGCCTCTCAATGAAGAACGCCGCAAAGAACTTGTCAAACTTGTTAAGAAATTTTCAGAAGAAGCCAAAATTGCCATCCGGAATGTCCGCAGGGATTGCCTTGAACATTTAAAGAAAGCCGAGAAACAGGAACATTATTCGGAAGATGAACGTAAACGCGGCGAAGGGGAAGCTCAAAAATTGACAGATAGATATATAAAAGAGATGGATGTACTGTTCGCTCTCAAAGAGAAAGAAATTATGGAAGTCTAATCCCAGGGGATTTAAACTATCGAATATTTATATTGAATTTAAAGCCGAAATATCAATCTTTCGGCTTTTTTTATACACGTAACAATTAACAAAAATATTTCGTACATACATGTAGAATGGACATAAAAAACGCCAAAAATTGATGGAAACGAAACAAAATATTCCCCCTACCAAACGATTGTATAAATCGAGACGCAATCGGAAAATCGACGGCGTATGCGGTGGAATTGCGGAATATTTCGATCTCGATCCAACAATTGTGCGTGTGATCTGGGTAATGTTCACACTGCTGTATGGAACGGGATTTTTCCTGTATATCGCCGCAATGATTATCATGTCGCCGAATCCGGATCATTTAGTTCCGTCCACATATCCTGAACCTCCCCGTCAGCGAGCGGAGTCGAGAAGATTCTGGGGAATCATCCTAATCCTGATCGGCGCATTGATCCTCATGACCAATCTAGGTTGGTTTGCCGCCTTCGATTGGTGGCATCTCTCATGGAGGTTCGTATTCCCGGTTATGTTGATTACAATCGGAGCATGGTTCATTTATTACCAGACCCGAAAACCCGTCGTGATACCTGGGCAGCCCATTGAGGGAACCGTTCCCCCCATAGAAGGCGGAGTTGCGCCAAAGGAGTTATGCCGTTCCATTGCTGATAGGAAATTATTCGGTGTGTGCGGCGGAATTGCAAAATATTTTTCCATCGATCCCACGTTAGTGAGAATTGCTTACGTTCTGCTTGTGATCGGATCGGTGGGATGGGCGTTGCTGCTGTATATCATTCTTGCGTTCTTATTACCCGAAGAGAAACTCACCATTGTATAAATCATTTTGAAACACAACATGGATACTTATCGGCGTCAATTTTCCTGGTTCGGTGCGGCATTGATTGTCTTCGGAGGCGCATTGCTCCTGCACCGTTTGAATGTCATCAATATCGGTTTCATGAGCATCGTTTACGGCTTTCTCATTCTTGCCGGTCTGGCGGGAGTGATCCGGGGCTTTTCTGATAACCTCCGCGGCAAAGTCTTCTGGAGCAGCGTGCTGTTTCTTGCCGGGGTGTTTTTTCTTCTCCGGAGCATCGATCGGTTCAATATCGCCTATTACCTTATGGTGCCGGCGATGTTCCTCATCTTTGGGATCTCCTTCTTCATGATGTTTCTCAATAATGTGCGGGAATGGCATCTGCTTATTCCAATGGTATTTTTGTGCGGTATAGGTATGGCATTTCTTTTGAGCGAGATGGGATATGTCTACTGGGATTATTGGGATGTGTGGTATATTGTGCACACCTATTGGCCCATTGGTATAATCTTCCTGGGTTTGGGATTAATGTTACGCCGCCGGCATCATATACATCCACCCACCCAACCAACGGTGTAAAGATTTTTGGACAAAGATATGTTATAACCACCCCTCCCTGCTGGAATCCCCTCCTTTTTCAAGGAGGGGAGACGCGGAGCGAGGGGTGGTCAAAAGAAATAAGGTGTGTCAACTGAGATTGTCGTGAGCGAGACTCCGTCTCGCTCTACAAAAAAGATTACTTGGGTGTAATGAACCATTTCATGACACCTTTTTATTTTGCCTTCTCTCGTTCCCCCGCTCCTCAGACTGTGTGAAAAGTCATTGCGAGCAGTTTCACCGCGTCGCAATCTCCTCTTATAGATGCCTTTTGTTAGAATATGAATTTGGTTAGAACCATAAACCCGAGTTTTCACATCACTCTGAGACCGTTGGAACGAGAAATTCTGCTGATGTAGCATGAGACGAAGTCTCGTGCAGGAGTGGCTTGTGTTAGTTGAGATCGATGTGAACGAGACCTCGTCTCGTTCAACTGAAACGCTTGTTCACTATTTCAAACCCTGACTGTGAGTTTTGAACAACATGTTTTTAGACCTCCCCTCCCTGCGGGTTTCTCCTCCTTGATCAAGGAGGAGATTCGAGGAGCGAGGGGTGGTCAAAAGAAATAAGGTGTGTCAACTGGGAACATCGTAAGCGAGACTCCGTCTCGCTCTACAAAATGATTATCTTTACTTCTTCGCGTGCTCGTCCAGCGCTTTGCCGATTCGGTTCAAACCTTGTTTTAATATTTCAGTTTCGCCGCATAATCCCAGTCGGAAATAATCCGGCATCTCGAAAAAATGTCCCGGCGCGACGCTTGTTTCATATTTTGTCCGGAGGAGATCGCAAAATGCACTCGCGTTGCCAGTCGCCAGTTCCGGGAAGATGATGGTGCCATATTCCGGACGCACTAACCGGAGATCGCTGCGGGAATCAAGAAAATTATTCACGAGCGGACGGTTTGCGTTAAGGAGCGACTGCGATCGCTTTGCGATTTTATCAAGGTGTTGCAATGCAACCACGCTGAGGCGTTCGGCAGGATGCGCCTGGTTTCCGTAATGAAGATTGATAATGTGATATATCCGCTCGACTAATTTTGGCTCCGCTAAAACCCAGCCGCACCGCAATCCGCTCAAGCCGTAAACTTTCGTGAGACTGCTTGTGGTAACGAAATGATCTCCCAGCAAAAAGGAGGTTGGAGGGGCTTTTTCAAACATAGAGTCGAGATAAACTTCGCCCACAAGCACATACGCCCCTATTCCTTCGGCGATCCTGCCGATGGTTTTCAAAACGTCCTGATTGGCATAACTGCTTGACGGATTGTGGAGATTGGTAATGACGATCAAACGAGTTTTAGAGGTTATAGCACGTTGCACATCCCTTGCGTCGAGCTGAAAGCCATTCTCCGGATGGCGGGGAAACCGTTTAATTTTCGCTCCAAGATATCCCGCTGCCGCCAGAAGCAGCTCGTAGGTCGGATGCTCGACGAGAATCTCATCGCCCGGCTCGATGATTGCCGCCATAGCAAGATAGTTCGCCATCGACGCGCCTAAAGTGGAGACGATGTTTTCCTTTTTTACGCCGCATTTTTTTGCAATCAGTTCTACCAGCGGGGGATAGCCGTAAAAGTTGATACCATGAATATCAATATCATCAAGCGTGAAGGGGATTTCTTTTGCGGGATAATTCGCCATCCCGCTGATGGCGAGGTTATATGTCGCATGCTGAAGTGTTTTTGCATAGTGCATATATTCCGACCGCATAACGCGATTAAAATCACTCATACTGTTTTTTCTTCCCTTTTATTTTTCCGTTGCCAGAGATAGTACACCGGTATTCCGGCAAGCATAATGACAACTCCTATAATGGTATTTTGCGGATATTGAATAATCGTATTGATGACGACAAGCCAGCAAATGGCAATAAAAATAATTGTGGAGTATGGATGAAGCGGTATTTTGAACGGCTGGTTCGATGTCAAAGTATTTTTCATCCTTTTCCTGAAAACGAATATCGTCGTTGCAGTCAATCCGAAAAATATAAAATCACAGGAGACAACATAATTCAGAATCTGTTCATATTTTCCCGATAGGGCGATAATGATGGCAAAGATACCCTGGATAACTATTGCCACAACCGGCACGCGCGTCTTCGGATGGATCCATGCAACGCTCTTGAAAAATAGTTTATCCTCCGCCATCGCAAAATAGACGCGGGGCGCGGTCAGAATTCCCTGGCTCAGAAATCCGAGCGTGGAAATGGTGATTCCAATGGCAATGATGATGGCGCCCTTTTCACCAAGCGCCATTCTCATGATTTGCGAAGCCGGTGTGGATGTTTCGGCAAGTCCCGAAGCGCCTAACACGCCGACGCAGACCAAATTGACGAGGAGATAGAGCCCGATGACTCCGCCAACTCCCAGCAATAACCCTTTCGGCAGATTTTTATGGGGTTCCCGGATTTCACCTCCCACGAAATTGGATGTTTGCCAGCCGCCGTAAGCAAAAAGAACCGGCACCATCGCCGCTCCAAACGCAGTCAGCAGATCCATCGATAAAGGCCGGTCGGTTACAGGCAGCAAACTGATGTTTGTTGTTTTGGTAATTGTGAGTCCCATAAAAATCAAAAAGCCAATAGCGGCAATTTTTAAAACCATGAAGATATTTTGAACCGTGCTTCCTGCCCGGACGCCGAGGCAGTTGATAATCGTCAATACGGCGAGCGCAGCAACCGCTAAAGCCCCGTCGCCGACGGGGAGTCGGGTCAACTCAAGGAAATAGCGCGCAAACGTGACTGCCACCGCCGCCATCCCTCCGGTTTGAGTAACCAGCAACAACGTCCACCCATACACGAATGCCACCGCAGGATGATACGCCTCGCGGATGTATGCGTACTGGCCTCCGACATCGGGACGGAGTGCGGAGAGCTCCGCATAAATGAATGCGCCGATCAGCGCCGCCAGGCCGCCGATAAGCCACGCGCTGAAAATGAGAAACGGCGAATGAACCGATTTCGCGACGACATACGGATTCATGAAAATTCCCGAACCGATAATTCCGCCCATCACTAACATGGTGGCGTCAAACAAGCCGAGGCGGCGGGCAAGCTGACCATGCGGTACTGCTATCGTTGGCGGTTTATCGATGGACATAGTGCATAGTGTTGATTCTTGATTTTTTCAATCGATAAATATAGAGAAAGGGGTGGAGAATATCAAAGCATTTATCGATTAAGCGGGGTAAGTGGGAAGATATTTCCGTCAGCGATTACAATTAGGGAAAGACACTATTCTCTATAGTTGGTGATTTTCAGTGCGCTTCAAACCAATTATTTCCAATACCGCAATCGACTTCGATGGGGACGGAGAGGGAGAGGGCGTTTTTCATTTTATCGACGACAAGATCGCGAACGGCATCCTGTTCTTTTTCGCCGACCTCGAACACCAACTCGTCATGCACCTGAAGAAGCATTTTTGCGTGGTATTTCTTTTCCTGAAGAGCTTTATGGACGTTAATCATCGCAAGTTTAATCATATCGGCGGCTGTGCCCTGTACCGGCATATTGATCGCCTGGCGCTCGACATTGCCGCGGACGTTTGCATTCCGGCTGTTGATCTCCGGAAAATACCGCCGTCTTCCAAGTAGCGTTGAGGCGTACCCTTCAAGCCGCGCTTTAAACAATGTGTCGTTGATGTATTGCTTCACTTTAGGAAAGCGCTGAAAATATTTTTCGATTATATCTTTTCCTTCCGATTGCGGAATCCCGAGGCGGGTCGATAATCCGTACGGACCGATGCCGTACATGATTCCAAAATTTACCTCTTTTGCTTTGCGGCGCATATCCCGTGTTATTTCTTTCGCTGTCACGCCGAAGACTTTCGAAGCAGTGGTGGCATGAATATCCTCGCCATTTCTGAACGCTTCAGTGAGAGCTTCATCGCCTGATAAATGCGCCATTATCCGCAGCTCTATTTGAGAATAATCCGCGGCAAGCATTTTCATTCCGGTATCAGCGGGGATAAACGCCTTCCGGATGCTTCTTCCAATTTCCGTCTTGATCGGAATATTCTGGAGGTTCGGATCGCTGCTCGATAGCCGTCCCGTCAATGCGACGGTTTGATTGAATGACGTGTGCACCCTTCCGGTCTTGGGATTGATGAGGGCGTGAAGCGCGTCAGCGTAGGTTGATTTTAATTTCTGAAGCTGACGGTATTCGAGCAGCCGTTCGATAATGGGATGATCGTTCCGCAGGGATTCCAGCACATCGATATCGGTGGAGAAACCCGTTTTCGTTTTCCTGCCGGAGCGGAGTTTCATGTTCTCGAATAATATTTTTCCCAATTGTTGGGTTGAGTTAACGTTGAATTTTTCTCCCGCAAAGCGGTAAATCTCCTCGATGCAGACGCCGAGAAGGCGTTCGAGTTCTTTTGAGAAATCGAATAAAAACTTTTCATCTAATTTTACGCCGGTGATCTCCATATCTGCGAGAACTTCGATGAGAGGGAACTCAAGTTCACCGCAGAGTTTCGCAAATCCCATTTCCTCAACCTCTTTGCCTAACGTTTCATACAATCGATAGGTGATATCGGCGTCTTCCGAAGAATATTCTGCAATACGCGGCACTTCAACCTGGCGGAGTTCTTTGCGGTGTTTGCCGGTACCCGTCAACTCATCATACGAAACCATTTTATAGTGCAAACGTTCTGCGGCGATGGCGTCCATGCCGTGCGAACCTTCTGCGCGTAAAATATAACTGGCGATCATGGTATCGAACACAACGCCCTTTACGTCGATATCCTGTGCGGCAAGCGAAAGCATATCGAACTTGATATTTTGACCGATCTTTTTGATCGACGGATCCGAAAATACCGGACCTAAAAGTTTCTTCACGGATGCGATAGTGGGACAATTGGAGTAATGCGATTCGTGGTATCCGTTCAGCAAATTTTGCGGTTCTTCAATGCGAATGGGTATGTACCAAGCTTCGCGGGGTTTCAGCGCAATGGATATGCCGACGAGTTCCGATTGCAACGCGATGGTCGATGTTGTTTCGGTATCGAACACAAACATACCGTTTTTCTTAATCCGATCTGCAAGAGCTTTCAGTTCTTTATCCGAGGTCACGATATGGTATTGGTGCTTATCGGTTGTAATATCCGTCAGTTCAAAATCGGAGGGTTGAAATTGAATTGCCTTATCGGTTTCGGGGAGCGCCTGAACCGATTCATCGGCGAATTTTCTCATCAAGGATTTGAATTCCAGTTCGGTGAATAAAATGAACAGTTTTTTCCGGTCTGAATCCTTCGCCTTAAGTTGATGGATATCGGTATCGATCGGCACGTTGATATCGATGGTGACAAGTTTCTTGGAAAGGAGCGCCTTATCGTGATTATCTCTCAGCTTGGTCTGCACTCCTTTTTGGGAAATTTTCTGCACGTTCTTCAGAATGTTTTCTATCGTGCCGAATTGATGCACTAACGGGATGGCGGTCTTTTCTCCGATGCCGGGCACACCGGGCACGTTATCTGATTTATCGCCGATTAACCCAAGCACATCGATAACCTTATCGGGCGTTACCCCGAATTTTTGTTTGACGGCTTTTTCATCTAAAATTTCCCAGTCGTCGCCCCGTTTACCGGGTTTGTACATTTTTATCAGCGGTGAGATGAGCTGCATAAAATCTTTATCGCCGGTGACAAGATACGATTGCACACCTTCTTTTTCCGCCTTCCGCGCCAGTGTGCCGATGATATCATCCGCTTCATAACCAGGCAATTCAAGAAGGGGGACATTGAATGCCTGGATGACCTCCTTCATTTTATCCAACTGCGAGGAAAGATCTTCAGGCATTTTCTCTCGTGTCGCTTTATACTCCTTATACATCTTGTGCCGGAACGTCGGGTGGCGTGTATCGAACACAACGGCGATATGTTCGGGCTTTTCCTCGTTCAGGATTTTCATAAGTGTAGTGACGAAGCCGTAAATAGCGCTCGTATTTTCACCGCGCGAGTTGATGAGCGGATTGCTGATGAATGAAAAATATGCGCGATACGCCAGCGCCATTCCATCGAGGAGGAAAAGCCGTTCTGCTGTGGTATTTGAAGTCCGTGATTGCTGAGCCATTCGGGAAATTACAGTTTTATAATTAACATTATTTGATAACAAAAAAGATAACGATTTTTTTGCTGAGTTGCGGAAATATTTTGCTTATCGGAGGGAGAAGGTCTATATTATTGTAATGAATGTTTATGTTATTTTAGTGACGCATGCGCTCTTATCAAGCGGGACATATCTCGTGGCTAAGGTTGTTGTAGCTGATGTTGAACCGGTAACGCTCACGCTTTTCAGGGCGGGTATCGCGGCTATAGCGCTTGTGATTTTGGCATTGTACCGGGGCACATCATTTTCCTTCGCGAAGGAGGACCGTCCCAAAATCTTTTTTCTCGGCGTTCTCGCTATCCCGTTGAATCAATTTTTGTTCTTAGCCGCCATCAAACATACGACGCCGGGGAATGCCGCTCTCCTCTTTGCCACAACACCAACCCTGGTGCTGCTGATCTCCGCATTCATGGGACACGAAAAACTCACGCGTCTAAAAACGCTGGGCGTCATAACGGCATTCGCCGGAATTCTAATCGTTATTTTTGAGAAGGGGATAGATTTTCGGTCGGATTTTATGGTGGGCAATCTGTTGTTATGCGTTTCAGTGGCAGCGTGGGCTCTCTTTACGGTTTTCGGAAGACCGATGATTTTAAAATATGGCGCGTTTACCACAAGTGCTGCCGCAATGATCCTCGGGGCTATGATGTACCTGCCGTTCAGTATTTTTAACGCGGTAAAATTTCATTACGCAATCCTGTCGCTCGCGGATTATTCGGGCATACTCTACCTGGCGCTGATTACATCGGTGGTGATGTATGTTCTCTGGACGTACGCGCTCCGGAAAACCGAGGCGAGCAAGGTTGCAATATTTTCAAATCTCCAGCCGGTTCTTACAACTATCCTTGCGGTGGTGTTGCTGGGGCAAATTATTACGCCCGTTTTTATCGTAGGCGGCTCGATCGCATTAGCCGGTGTCGTGCTGACGCAGTTTGGGTAAGATGATATGATAGTACAAAGTCAAAGGACGAGTCATCCCGAACTTGTTTCGGGATCTAAAATTTGGTAAAAACAGATGCTGAACCAAGTTCAGCATGACTCAGCAAATTAAGATAATTATTTTGAACGAGCCCACGGATATCGTTTACGTTATCCGTGAATTACCGGGTGGTTCCGGTGAAACAATTTCTTCCACGTTTTATTTTTGAAAAAACTGTAAATCCCGTTTACGATGATGAGAAAACCGAGGATGATTACCGTTATCTCAATCATCTGGGTCATACCGGGAGTGCCGGGTCCGCCCCAACGGAAATTTAAACATGCAAGATTATTCATAAAAACTCCTTAATAATCTGTCACAGAAAGTTAATATATTTTTAGATGAACGTCAATTTACAACGCTTTGAATATTCTGCCGTCATTGCTTTACCTGATGCTATCGATTACGCTAATACAAGATATTATTGAAGTAACGCATCTACCATGAACTGCGGGAAATATATTGTCATTTGCATCCTATTGTGGGTAGAAACCGTTTCTCACGTTTTTCCTCAATCTATAAAAGCCAGCAGATGGGTAGATTTAATTCCCCCGCTGCCGGTATCAGTTGCGGAAGCGCGGGAACGCATTTCACCTCAGGATGAAGATATTAAGGTTGAGGGGATTTTGAGCGGTATCCACCTCAGCAGCGATACCACACAACCCCTCACAATTGATGATACAACGGAAACTCGCGAACAGCCGATCTTATCTTCCGGACGTGATGCAGCGTATGATTCACTTATAAGAATTCTCGAGCATGAGTGGCTCAGCGTGGATGATTCAATCAATACACTTGTTCAGATCCCCAAACTTAATTTTCAAAACGCCATCGTTACGATAGGGGAGAGAAGAGTGAAAGCCGTGGAGGCGTGTAAACGGGCGAGCCATTCGAAGAAAATTTCTAGGTGGCGTACGGATTCTCTTTGCATTGCTGTAGCGGAAGTTGAGGCGGCCTTGAAACGAGACTCCGCTGCCAACGGCTATCTTAAAAGCACCCAAGCTGATTGGAACCGGTGTTTGAAGACGGTAAAATCGTTTTTAATACGTCAGGAAGAGAGATTGGATTCCATGAGAACCCGCACCATCGTGACGACTGCGGATACCCGCGCGAAAAAGATAGAAGCCACGCTTGTGGCTGTTGTAAAGTTGATGCTACAGATGGAGGGGGAAATTACTAAATTTGCTGCGGAGGCGGGCGCGAGGTGAAGCGTTAGTTGATTGGAGGGGTTAAGAGTTTTGTACAGCAAAGTGTTGCTTTGCTGAAATACGCGATACGCAACAATGCTGGAGCTTTGTTGTACAAAGGTCACTTTGAGAGCGTTGGAGAAATAATGTACCTTGAGTATTTTCTAATAGTCTCGAATTATTTTCTGGATAGTGTTGCCATTTATCCATATCTTGATAGATCAAAAAAATAATCTTGCAGCCATCTCATAACTAAATAATGCCTGATTTTCATATAGCAATTATTGGCGGGGGAATCGTCGGATTGGCGATTGCCTCCCGGTTATCCGAAAAACATTCGAACATCGTCCTCCTCGAGAAGAACGAAAAATACGGCATGGAAACTTCCAGCCGCAACAGCGAGGTGATCCACGCGGGGATCTACTATGTGCCCGGTTCCTTTAAAGCGAAATTTTGCACGGAAGGAAGAGATGAACTCTATAGTATATGTGCAAAGAATAATATCCCGCATAAAAGGATAACAAAAATAATTACTGCGACATCCGAAGCACAGCTTCCCAAACTTGAAAGCATCTACCGCAACGGCATAGCAAACGGCGTCTCGCTTGAATTTATCGATGGTGCGGCGGCAAAGCGTCTGGAGCCGAATATCCTCTCATATCGCGCAATCTTTTCTCCGAGTACCGGAATCATCAATGTTCATTCCTTGATGGATCATTTTTATCACACCGCGTTGAAAAATAGCGTCATCGTTCAACATCGGTGTGAGGTGAAGGGAGTTGAAAAAATTAATGGAGGGTATGAGCTCGTTTTGATGGAAGATGGACGACCTTCAAAAATATCGGCTGAAATAATTATTAACGCGGCGGGATTGAATTCCGATCTCGTTGCCGCAATGGCGGGGATCGATATCGACGGCGCAAAATACCGGATGGTGTATGCGAAAGGATCGTATTTTACCGTAACGCCGGCGAAATGGAAAATGGTATCGCGGCTCGTGTATCCCGTACCGACGGAAGAAACGTTGGGCGTGCATGCATTATCCGACATGGGAGGTAGATTGAGATTTGGTCCCGACCAGGAATACCTCCCAACGAGAAGATTCGATTACACTGTCGATGATAACAAGCGGAGTAATTTTGCCAAATCTGTCCAGCGGATTATTCCCGGAATCTCAGAAGAAGATCTCACCCCCGATATGTGCGGCATCCGCCCCAAGCTGCAGCGGCAGGGGGAACCCGCAAGGGATTATGTAATCGTTCACGAGAAGGAGAGAGGGCTTGAGGGATTAATAAATTTAATCGGCATCGAATCTCCCGGATTAACAAGCTCTCCCGCAATTGCGAGGTATGTAGAGGGGTTGATTTCGTAGTGTAGAGCGAGACAGAGTCTCGCCTACATCGATCCCGAAGAAATTAGTTTCTCATACGCGAGACTTCGTCTCGCGCTACAATTACGAATCTGTTTCCCACCGTCGCGGTGGGATTTAGAATACTCGTCATTGCGAACCCGACCGCAGTCGGGTGTCGCAATCTCCTCATATCTATATTGAATGTAAATCTTTGAATCAAATTAGAACCACGAATTGGACTTGGTGCACTGTCTATTCCCGCTAGGAGCAGAATGAAATCAATTAATTTAATTTGTCATTTCTTTTTAAAAAGAAATGACAAAAGAAAACTTGGCTGCAGAACCAATGCCTGAATAATCGCGTCTTTTTTGCGAACAAACGAACTCTCCCGTCCCGTCAAGCCTATCATTGACGGGACGGGATCAGACAACGTTTGTTCTCGATATATGCGACGCAATTATTCCGGGCGGCTTTGGTTCTGAGGCCAGAATCAACCATTTTGACAATCGGGCAACTCCATCTTTACATTACGTTCCCCCTCCATTTTCAGAGTCTGTGTGAAAATTCTCGAAGCAAGAGAGTCATGTTGTGGAGATGGTATTTTACTTGGAAAAAAAGAATATCAAAGAATGTTCATACGACAGCCCATCGTTTGGAAGTAATCTCCGCATAGATAAATCCGAACGGCT
>JBIOHP010000031.1:0-43865 GCA_044449065.1 Bacteroidota bacterium | reverse complement strand
TCCTCCATCTTGAATTTCATCCACCAGAGTTTTAACAACCTGACCTAGAACATTGTAAACGACCATGTGCACTTTAGACGCGGCAGGCAAACTATAATGTATTACGGTAACCGGATTGAAAGGGTTCGGGTAATTTTGTTCGAGAGAGTACTCCTTCGGCGATACTGTTTGGCTCTTTTTTACCACGCGCAACATAATGGGCTCATGTGAGTCGTTAACTGTCACGCAGCCGTCTTCGAGCAGTGGCAACATCTTTGATCCGATTATCACCCAGATATTGACCGATCTCATCGACGCTGATGAACGACATTCGATAGATAGAGGGTATTGAATATTTCCTGATAATTGAATTGGATAATCTGCAGATTTATACGATGGAATGAGTTCTAAATATCGCCCCGATGCAAAGCGTATATCCGGCACACCGGCAGGGGGTAATGGCGGCATTTCGTACCGGAAAAGATTCATGGTTGGATTAGACTCTGTTCCACCATCGCCAAGTTCGAGAGTTTGCAATATTTCGCCGGCGTCTTTGAATATGATATTCGCCTTTTGTTCCGGAAGTACGGGAGGAGATGAATTTTTAGTTTGAACATTATCAAGAATCAATAAAGCATCCCGGCTTACTTTGACCCAATACCCCTGATACGGTTTCAGCGTATCGGCAGATTGATATCCCTCATTGTATCCATAGAATAGACTGGTGTTAACTGGAGGAATTGTGGTGAGGGAATTAACGCTGAGGGGAATATTTGCCGCGCCGATTAAATTCCATCCCATCTTAAGCGATAGCGTCTCAGGCAAGGGGCGCGGGTCGCGTATTCCACCTACATTGATATCTATATCTGGATATTTCAGCCAGTAACCGACTCCCGGGATCATAGAATCTACAGCTTTATATCCTGATGATACGTCGTACAAATAGGGAGATGATTCAACAAACGGCACAATATCGTTGATATATCCCGATACAAGGAGTCCGGGTATTGAAACAAGATGCCAGCTTGAAGAAAAGATGCTTGGCAGTACGGGATTACGTGAGATGATGAGGAGCCATCGGATATTCGGGTCGGTGATAACTAAACTATCAGTGCCTCTCATTTGAATTGTAGTACCAAACGTATCGACAAGGGCTACATTCCTTGCAAAGGAGGAATACACATCGTTTTTATTCCAGCTGATAGTCATCGGATAATTTCCGCCTTCATTGTAACCCGGGAGAAATGTGACAAGGTGCGTATCTACTTGTGCCGGCGAATAGTAATTGCGCATATCTGTCCATGATCCTTCTCCGAATTGGTTTGGGGTATGATGCGGGTCTTGAAACCGCGCGTCAAAAAATTGATAAATCAGGGGATAATAAGTCGGTGGAAGTTCAGTTTCGCCCTCGGAATAATCAATATAGCTGGCAGTGGGAGTTGTTCCCCATATGCCATAGGTTGCGCCGACTCTGTTCCCCCAGTACAACTTCTGCATCACGTGGTATGAGTTATCATGTACCGTCATCTGGATTTTTATCCGCGCCGGTATTGGGTGAATTGCAAAATTGATATTTTGAATATTCTTTCCTAATGTATCCTGGCCTACTATATAGTGTTCATACCACCTCGGATACACCTGTTCAAACTCCGGCTTTAGATTCTCAGTTACATAGGTAAAACCGCGGTCGATTTTTTTAAAATGATAATTTCCTGCAAAGTCCGTAAGGGTCGAATCTGTATTAGCTCCCGTGATCTTTACCATCCAATTGGAAATCCCTCCCTCGCCAATATCCTGTGTGCCGTTTTCATTGATATCCTGAAAAATTGTGCCGCTGATCTGATTCCATGGTCTCCTGAATCCCATTTGTACAAAGATAGTCTCCGGTTTGGCATCGAAGGTATAGGATGTTGGTCCCGTAAAGATTACGTAAGGATCAAATGGTTTTTGAGGAAATTTATAGGAGATTGCATAAGAACCTGAATCGAGGCCGGGGAAAGAAAAGAATCCCTTTGAGTCGGAGGACACGCTCATCTGGACTTTTCCTGAAATTGTCACTGCATATTGTAACGGATGCATTATGGTATCCGACACGCTGTCAATGTTTCTATCTGTATAGTAAATAAATCCTGTGATAGCATGTGCAGGATCGGGCGCAAGGACAATATCGCCCGGCAGTATCGGAGCAATACGGTATTTACCCGACGTGGTGATAATAGTTCCACGGATAACGTTTATATGGGCGCCGGCGTGAGGGAGCGTATAGGTTGAGGCGGGATTTCTATGTCCGACAAGGGTAAACCAGCATGATAAATCCGTTGTGGGCATAACATCGCCCGCGCCGTCGATGATATCGAACGTTCCCCGGTTCGCATCAAGTATCGAATGGACGGTGAGATTATGCAATTCGACGATGGATCCCTCGTATTGTTCGCCCCTGCTGAAATGAATATTTGCCCCGTTGTAAAAATCTGATACCGATGATTGATACAGCGGCATTGTCGTGTCGGAAGACCCCAGCGCCGTAATACGCAAGCAATGAAACTCCGAATTGCTCATGATATTTCCCGGGGGAATTTCCATCACGAAGCCGGTCATCGTGATGACGTCGCCTTTATGAATATTTTGAAAAGTTTGAAGAACTGCCTGGTATCCATCTTTCCCCAGTCCCGTTACTTCATAATCGTTGTATATCGGGTTATAGTTATTTGAGGCGTCAAGATAGGGAAGTATATGTGCCATGATTGCATGCCATGGTTGGGATACATCCCCCGTATCGCAAACGATCAGGGTCAGACTATCCCTTGTCAATATTGTCGGAGGAACAATACACCGCACCGCGAGGGTCAGGAGCGTATCTTCCTGATATGATTGCTGGAGGGATGGGGAACCACGTTGTTGCAACGAATCGGCTAAAAGGAGAGAGTCAAGATCAACCCGTTGAGCTTTTTGAATAGTGGAAGGAGTCCCGATGCCACTGAATGACCAGACATCCGACCACGGGTATCCTCCTACCGTATATCCGGCGCGTATTCTCCAATAATATTTTTTGAACGGTATAAAAAGTTTATATGAAGAGAAAGCATGCCCAAGGGATTCCGCGGATGTGAATGTATAGGTCGAATCGTTGCCGCGCGCTACCGAAAGCGAATCATCGCCAAATTGCATCAGATATTGAGCGCCTTCAAATGATCCGTCTTGATTCAGTTTAACTGGATATGGCTTCCAGTTGAATCTCATCCGGAGCGCTATATCGCCATGTTTCATCAGCATCGGATAATCGGTAGAACCGTTAGAGGGGGAGAGACGCATCAACGACGGGTATGGTTTTGGAGTCGATGCGGTCGTAAACTCCCAAGTATCAGACCATGGCGCTACAACCGGGGCGTCGAAAACCGGTCGGATCCGCCAGTAATATTTCACGCTACATCCGAATGGACTGAAGATCCGGACGGTATCGTTTGGTAATAACACTTGATCGACAATCATTGGAGGCGTGAAAACAGGATATGCCGAAATTTGAACGTGCATGGATGCGGTTGCAACCGAATTGTCCGGGTAAATATAATCGGGATACCGACGCCAGTTAAATTGAAGAACATATATCGATTGAAGGTTAATATCCACATGTTGATCGATCGATCCATTCGCGGGTGTTACAGGCGAGGGAGCTTGAGCTAATGAGACCGTATCGGTTGTGAATTTTGAGACGCCGAATTTATCCGTTTGTCCACGCGTGCCTGTTGCAATAACGCGCCAATAGTAGGTTCTTCCTTTTTGCAGATTGCCGAGTGTGAGAGTTCTATTGGTAATAAACGTATCTGATATCAGTGTTGCGCAATTAAATCCCGGATCAATGGAAAGTTGAAATCCGTATTGAATAGAATCACCGATGGTACTTCCTGAATACGCATCCCATGAAAATAGAACGCCGTTATCTACCGGCACATTGAGGGAATTATTCAGGGGCGTAGTTAAACGAATTAATTCTCCGGGCCAACGCGAATCGCTCGTCCGGATTATTGTACCCCCTTCGCAAATTAGTGTTGGCGTTGTATTACTAGCTCGAATAACTCTACACTTGAATTGATTTGTGTAATACCATGACTTCCCCATATCTGAACTTGCGCGAAAAATGTTTCCCATTGTCGAATACACAGTGTCTCCCGGCGTCAACGATACGGTGCCAACCGAATCCGAGTTCATCGGATTTGGGGGATAGGCGGGTTGTGTCCAGCTCAATCCTTTATCGATCGAATAAAGATAAATTGACGTTCCATCGAGGGAATTTTTTCCGATGATCGCGGCATGAGAATTATCACCGAAAGAGACGGAATAAAATCTCCAGTTAGGAGAATAGGAAATTTGATTCCATGAGTACCCCCAGTCGGTCGTGCGGAGGATAGTACCTTCCCATCCGACAGCGAGCCCGGTCCGTGAATCGGGAGAAAAAACGATTGAGGTGAGTTTGGAAGAAACGCCCGACGAGAGAACACGCCATGTCAGTCCGCCGTCTAAGGTGAGCAGCATTGTGCCATAATCACCGACAGCCAGATAACCATAAAAAGGAAGATACACGAGAGACCTGAAAGCAACTGTTGCTCCACTATAGGATTGATTCCATGTGTTTCCCCCATCCGACGTCCAGAGTGTTGTGCCACTTGTTCCCACGATGATACCGTTCATCAAATCCTGGAATTGTACCGCTAAGAGGTTTTCTTTTGTACCGCTTACTTGAGGAGACCATGTTGAACCCCCGTTCGTTGTTGAGAGTATCGTTCCCCATTCGCCAACGACTGTCATATTCAACAACGAATTGGATGCGATTCCATTCAGATTATTTTGCACGCCGGAGTTTTGGTAAGTGAATGGCGGCAAATCGCAGGGGCTTCCGCTGGTAACGATTCGGGAATATTTACTAGCAGAAATTTTGCCGGGGGGAATAAAAGAAGATTGTTGATTTCGATCTTGCGCATACGATGGTATCACGATACATACTATGATCGCAAGTGGAAGAGAGAAGCGAATGCGATTAAGAAATTTCTTTTTAATAAACCTGTAGGTCACACTAATGTTTCACTTGTTGATATCAGTCGTATAATCAACCCAAGTACAAACGGGTGTGGTTTTTTAAATATATCAACAAATCTGATGGAAGTCAAGAGTAGAACAAGATATCCGTCAATTAATTTTTACTTTCTCACGGTCTCCTTTCATTAAATTATGATTATTATCGATACATGTTTTATCCTCAGTTAAATCATAGAGTTATGTGAAGAAATAGAAACTGTGGCTATCAAAAATGCCAGATTTAAAGAAGTGTGCATTAATTTCCCGGAGAACTTAATGCACACAAATTGCATTTAAAATGAATGCTTGCGTTCGTTCAATTGGGTGAGCTTAAACCGCAGCCGTAATATCCCATTTTCATACGTTGACGAGAGGATTTGAAATTTACCTATTTCGCGTGTGGATGACACATGCGCTCCTATACAGGGACAAGCGTCGTAATCTCCGATCCGTATGATCCTGAGCGGATCGCCTGCATCATCGGGTAACTTGCCCAGGTTGAATTGTTTTTCAGCGGCGGAGCGGGGGATGAAATCTGCCGTAACTTTTAGGTCAGAGATAATTATATCATTAACACGGCGTTCAATTTCTGATACCTCGTCTTTTGTGATATCGCGGTCGAACGTATAATCGATTCTCGATTTCTTTTTTTCAATATGGGCGCTTACCGAACGCCCGCAATGAAACATCCGCACCATCGTCTGGTTGAGAATATGTTCGGCAGAATGCATCGGCGGGTCATACTCTTTCGCCATAATCGAACCTTTAAAATAATTGACAGTGAAAATTATGGAAGTTATTGTTTTCCATAAAATATTGATAACTCAACAAACGTCGGTTTCATCGCGTTCCCTTCCTGATGAAGACGGATTTGCTGCAAATAAATTTTCACCTTGAGGTTGGGGGTGGTAAGATCGAGCGACATTTTCGCGGGATCTATTTTATCGGAAGCGCCGGGAAACTCTTTCAGTAAACTATCGATCAGCGGATGAAACGACGTTTGCAGCGAGTCGGTCCGGTTGTCATCGTTCTTGAAAACAATAGAGATGGAATCTAACGTTGGAGGTAATCTGTATGTTATTCTATCATCGGGGAATTTCTTTTCAATACTGTGTCCACCTGCTGCAGAAAAATATTGCGACGGGAGTGCGTGGTCATACCCCGCGATTGAAAATGACCGTTCGGGATCGCTTAGTAGAAACTTGTTATCGAAGGTTTGTACTTGCCACGTCCTGTCATAATCAATACCCATCATGGCGATTACAACAGGAGCTTCCTTATATCCCCACGGACCGGATTTAGGATCTTCTTTTAAGCTTTCCCGGAACCAGGGCTGGATACGGTCGTACCCGTGCAGGTCGTGAAGGTAACTCACGATTGAGCTGATTTGCTTCCTGTCATCCTGAGCAATCGTTCTCTCCTTTTTCTCGATCATGCCGTTTACCAGGATTGAATTTCGTGAAAGAATTTCACGAAGCCGGCCGATCTGGCTACTTTCTGAAACTGCAAACATGCCCCAGGGACCAAAACTAATCCCGAAGGATAACACACAAAGGGACGCCGGGATAATTTTTATGCCGGCGTTTTTTTTGAAAATATAATAACAGGTTATTCCCAGGAGCCAGAGCGCAAGGACAACGCCAATGAACCGAAGCTCTGTAAATCCGTAATCCGCAATCCTTCTCCCAAGCGCAAGAAACAGAGTCAGGATAAGCGGAATCAACACCGCATAAAACCACCGCGAACCCCGCCTGATCCAGACATTTTCAAGTTGATCGCGGATGGGATGGAGGAGAAGGAGTGAGAATATACCGGTTGCGGCATATCCGATTATCAGCCGACCTACCCAACCCTGAGGTAATGCCCATGCAATAAGTATCTTTCCTAGATAGGCATACAGAATCACCAGGTAGATGACGACTAAAGGAAAGAGGATTGATTGAACGAATATTTTTAGCCCTTTGGGATAATCAGTTACGTTTTCCAATTCTGATAATTTCTCCGGAACACCGGCAAGGAAAAACCAGGTATTAAAAATACCGAGGATGAGCACCCAGAGTTCAAAATATCGTTTCCCCGGTATGTTGATGCCGAACAAGTTGTTCAGAGCGCCCATTGCGAGCGCAAGTCCGAGATACATAATGCCGGAATAAAATAACGCAATGAGAATCCGCTGAAGAAGGATTTTATTATACTGCCAGAAACCGTTCGCTTCACCCCTGCCGGCGAACGGGGCAATTGCAACAAATAGATGGAGGGCGATTGCGATGATTAGCATCCGGAAAAGATGGATTGCAGGCGCGCCAATAATGTCCGACGGGATGGTGTAACCATATCCGGCAAGAGCCAACAATCCGATTACATGAAGACCAAAGGAAATCGGTTTTGTAAAATTCTTTTTTTCCGTTACCAGGACAATTGCCATAAATAACGGAATGCCGGTTATTGCTGCGAACAGAATATTGAAGAAGATTGTTGGTCCGGGAGGACCTTCAAAGTCGATAAGAACCAACGCCGCAAGGGTTCCCGCAACCGCATCGATGATGGCTATGGGAAAACGAAAAAATGTTCCGCTTGACGCCTTAAATACTTGTTGAATTGAAGGTAGTTTTATTTTCATGATGATCCATAACAAAAATTGATAATTTAGTTATTGCGACCAATGAATTACATGTATCTTTTTCTTAAGCGTGCCGAATCAAGTAAAATACAGATGATTCAATCTCGCTACACAGCGGAGATCAATCAGCAAAAGGTAGAAAATATCCTGTTGAGAAACAAGAATGAATGGCATTTACCGTCCGGTCATGGAAGAATTCATAAAAAAACTACATTCGTTTTTACTGAAGTTTTTTCCTACATTTTAGGTCAATTATCTAACACAAAGGACAATGCGTTCAACCAGAATAAAATTGCTCGTCATCTTGCTGTTTATTTTTTCCGGCATTTGCGGCTTGATTTATGAAGTCGCCTGGTCAAAATATCTTTCTCTCTTTATCGGGAACACGGCATATTCCATCATGATCGTCCTGGCAACGTTCATGGGCGGGCTTGCCCTCGGATCGTATTACTGGGGAAAATACGCCGACCGGTTTACCAATCGACTGAAATTGTATGGCATTCTGGAAATTGCCATCGGCGTTTACTGCTTGTTTTATCCTTTTCTCATAGGAATTTGTGAGAAAATATTCTTAACCATAGCGACCGGACTTGATGCTGAATCCGATCAGGTCGTTCTGCTTCTGTTAAAGTTTCTCCTCAGTTTTGCAACGCTTATTATACCCACGTTTTTTATGGGCGGCACGCTGCCGGTATTGTCGAAATTCCTAACCCGGACGATACGAGACGCCGGTAAAGATGTAGCGACGTTATATTATATCAACAGTATGGGCGCGGTGATCGGGGCGGGATTGGCGGGATTCTTTTTTATACGGCTTTACTCATTAGATGGCGCAGTCGCGATAGCTGCTGTGATGAATCTTCTAATCGGAACAATTGCATTGATTGTTGCCCGGAAAATACAAGGAGTCAGTGAGCCAGAAACTATCTCTGAGGAAGTTCCGGTAACAACCGATCAACAATTTTCCCCTTTGGCAGTGCGGTTGGCAATTATCACGGCGGCGATGTCCGGCTTTATCGCGATGGTCTATGAGCTTGCATGGACTCGATTGCTGGCGAATATTCTCGGCTCGTCGACCTATTCCTTTTCGCTGATGTTGATTGCATTTATCAGCGGTATAACGTTGGGAAGCTGGATCGTATCGCTTATCATCCGCAGAATAAAAAATCTGACGGTATTTTTAGGATTCTGCCAGCTCGGTACAGCCGTATCCATGATACTGACGCTGCCATTCTACGAACGGCTGCCATATTACCTGAGCAAGCTTTCCACCCTGCTGACGAACAAACCGGAGAATTTTCCTTATTTCCTCGCCGGTGAATTCCTTTTTTGCTTCTTGATCATGATCATCCCCACGAGTTTATCGGGGATGTCGCTCCCCGTTGCGAGCCGGATAGCAAGTAACGATATAAGATTGCTGGGAAAATCGATCGGCGGGATTTTCTCCATTAATACAATCGGTACCGTGATTGGCGCATTGGTTACCGGATTACTCCTGATGCCCCAATTTGGAGTGAAGCAAACGATAGAGTTGGGAGTCTTACTGAATATTTTGCTGGGATTGGGAATTGTCTATTATGAGGGGACTATGCCGCTCGGATGGAGGATCGGTCTCGCGTCTGTCATCTTACTTATCGGAATTGGATACAAGATAGAATTTCCCTCGTGGAATCAACAAGTGTCGATCAGCGGCGTATTCCGTTTTCTCCATCAGGAGGATTATGCCTCCTTTTCCGATATGGAGAAGGATATGAGCGAAGATAGGATGATCCTCTGGTACAAAGAAGGATTGAATGCAAACGTGGCGGTCACTCAAACAACCATGCGCAACGTTAATCAAAAAAGCTTAATTATTAACGGGAAAGCCGACGCAAGCACAGTCAGCGATTTATCAACCCAGATATTACTCGGGGAGATACCGCTCATCCTTCTTCCGGATTCGGGAAATGCTCTGGTCATCGGTCTTGGAAGCGGGATTACATGCGGTTCTGCATTGCGGCATCCCCTGCGTTCACTCGATTGCGTTGAGATTTGTTCGGAGGTGATAGAATGTAATTCATTTTTTTCTACCGAGAATTATCACTTCCTCCAGGACCCCCGCACAAAGATCTTTTTGGATGATGCAATTACCTACATGAAGGTGAGTCAAAAAAAATACGATGATATCATCAGTGAACCGTCCAACCCCTGGATCGCCGGAATCGGAAATCTTTTCTCGTTGGAGTTTTTCAATCTCTGCAAAGATCGTCTGAAACCCGGCGGTGTGTTGACGCAATGGTTCCATACCTATGATATGGAAAATGATACATTTAATCTCATTTTGCAAACGATTGCGAAGTCGTTTAATTATGTCAGCATATGGAAAGCGGCGGAGGCGGATATTGTGATTATGGCGTCGACAAAGCCGCTGGAGATCAATTTTGATTTAATGGAGAAACGATTCGCCCAGCCGGCCGTAGCTCGCGATCTTGCGCGAATAAAAATATATGATACTCCCACATTATTATCCACGCAGATTGTATCGAAATGGATTCCGTCGAAACCTTCCGATGATATGGAAATCAATACGGAAAAAAAACCGCTTCTGGAATATAGAGCGCCGATCGCTATGTTCACACATTCTGCTCTAACATTGACGGACACCGTCGATGAACGAAATACTCCAGCGGGTGATAATTTGTTTTATTCCCTCTATGAAAAACAACGGGGTTTTAATCTTGAAAATTATCTCAACATCGCCCGGTACCGGACGTCGCATGAAGCAGGAGATTATTCGATGTTATACGGAACATTGCAAAAAATCCTGAAATTGGATCCGGGCAATATTGAAGCCCTCGCGTCGATGCTGAACGTTTCCCTCGTCGTGGGAGCTCTTGATGATAATCTCGCCACGCTGGGAAAATTATCCACCATCTCTCCCGATGGTTATGATATCATCTCGACGTATATCAGGGATGTTTTCACAATTTTTAACGAATCTCAATCCTTAACAGGAGCGCAGGCGATGAAATATTTTAAGAAGATGGGAGCCACATTAAGCAATCACAATCAATTCAGACTTTCAGGAGAACTCTGGAAGGGTGTATCAGAATATTACGAGAATATGAAAGATCCCGAAATTTCGGTATTCGATGAAGAAGCTGCCACACTTGCAGCTCAAAGTTATCTCCTTGCAAATGATCTGGATAATGCGGAACTTTTTATTTCACGACTCAAAACTATAAATCCCCGGAATGCTCAATTGCCACTCCTAGTACAAGAATTCTCGGGTAAACGTTAAAAAAACTTCATTGCGTTCGAAATCAATTAAATTCATTGTCATATTGCTGTTTATTTTCTCCGGGGTCTGCGGCTTGATCTACGAAGTCGCCTGGTCGAAATATCTCTCCCTCTTTATCGGGAACACGGCATATTCCATTATGATCGTGCTGGCGACATTTATGAGCGGACTTGCCCTCGGATCGTATTACTGGGGAAAATACGCCGACCGGTCGTCAAACAGATTGAAACTCTACGGGATGCTGGAACTTGCTATCGGGGTATACTGCCTATTTTATCCGCTTCTTATCGGAATTTCTGAGAAAATCTTCGTGGCGGCAGCAATGGGACTCGACGCGGCGTCCGATCAGGTGGTTCTTCTCCTGTTAAAGTTTCTCCTGAGCTTTACCACGCTTATCATACCGACATTCTTCATGGGGGGCACATTGCCGGTATTGACGAAATTTCTGACCCGGACGATGCGCGAGGCAGGAAAGGGCGTAGCGACGCTATATTATATCAACAGTATGGGCGCAGTGATCGGGGCGGGGTTGGCGGGATTCTTTCTGATCCGGCTTTACTCATTAGATGGCGCAGTAGCGATAGCGGCAGTTATGAATCTGCTCATTGGAGCGACAGCGTTGATTGTATCCCGGAAAGCGCAAGGGGATGGAGAGCCGGAAAGTGCTACAGCCGAAATTCCTGAAACAACGGATCAACCATCCACACCTTTGGCGGTACGGCTGGCAATTATCACCGCGGCGATGTCCGGCTTTATCGCGATGGTTTATGAGTTGGCGTGGACCCGATTGCTGGCGAACATTTTGGGCTCATCGACGTATTCCTTCACGCTGATGTTGATTGCGTTTATCAGCGGGATAACGCTGGGAAGCTGGATCGTATCGCTCATCATCGGGAGGATAAAAAACCTGACGAAATTTTTAGGATTCTGCCAGCTTGGAACAGCCCTGGCGATGATAGCAACGCTGCCATTTTACGAGCGGCTGCCGTATTATCTTTTAAAACTCTCGGAATTGACGTCGAACAAACCGGAGAATTTTCCTTATTTCCTCGCGGGTGAATTTTTCTTTTGCTTCGCGATCATGATTATCCCGACAAGTTTATCGGGGATGTCGCTGCCGATTGCGAGCCGGATAGCGAGTAACGATATACGGTTGCTGGGAAAATCAATCGGCGGGATTTTTTCCGTCAACACGATCGGCACGGTGATTGGCGCGCTGGTCGCCGGATTATTCCTGATGCCTCAGTTTGGAGTGAAGCTTACTATAGAGCTGGGAGTCTTATTAAATATTTTAATTGGAATCGGAATAATCTCTTCTCAACGGGAGTTACCTCTTGGATGGAGAGTTGGCATTGCATCTGTATTAGTTCTTCTTGGAATTGGATACGAAGTTAAATTTCCAGAGTGGAATAGATTTATTCTCCTGGGGGGAGTATACCGGTTTTTAAATACCGCCAACTATAAATCGTTCGATGAATTTAGAAGCGACGTATCGGAGGGCAGGAATATTCTCTATTACAAAGAGGGGATAAACGCAAATGTAGCTGTTGTTGAATCTCGCCTGGATACCGTCTTACAGAAAAGTTTGCTCATTAATGGAAAAACCGACGCAAGCACTGTCGGCGATCTATCCACTCAGGTTCTCTTAGGACAAATCCCGTTCATGGTGCTGCCGGATTCCGGAGACGCATTGGTGATCGGATTAGGCAGCGGAATTACCTGCGGTTCAGCGCTTCGTCATCCCCTGCGATCTCTGGATTGCGTGGAACTGTGTTCGGAGGTCATTGAATGTAATACGTTTTTCAACGCCGAAAATTATAATTTTATGCGCGATCCGCGCACGGGAATCTTTAACGATGATGCGATCACGTACTTGAAGATAACTTCAAAACAATATGATTACGTTCTGAGCGAACCCACGAATCCCTGGATAGCCGGCGTCGGCAATTTGTTTACGACGGAATTCTTCGCGTTGATAAAAAATCATCTTCGTCCGGGGGGAGTTCTCCTTCAATGGTTTCACACGTATGATATGAATGATGATATGATGAAATTGATTCTTCGTACGATGAGCGAGTCCTTTCCCACTATCAGCGTATGGAAAGCATCAGATGAAGACGTGATGATCCTGGGATCTGAACATCCAATTCCGCTTGACGCGCCTTCCCTGGAAAGAAAATTTGCAACTCCCGCCATCGCACAAGACCTTGCGAGGATCAAGATTTTGGATCCTCCCGCATTCCTCTCAACACAGGTTGCTTCCGATACCAATCCGCGAGCGCTTGCGGGAGAGGGGGAGATTAATACTGAAAAAAAATTCCTGCTTGAATTCAGAGCGCCGCTTTTGTTTTATACTCATACAGGAATCACGATGATCGTTAGCATCGATCAGCGCTGGTCTTCTTCGGGGGAGAATCTTTTATTGAGTAAATACGCGGCGTCCAGAGGTTTAACGCTGAATAATTATATCAATATCGCCGGGTACCGGTATTTTGTGGATGTGGGCGATGATTATATGATGTATAAAACTCTATCGCGATGTCTGGAATTATCTCCCGATAACCTCCAATCGCTGATTATGATGTCTCGATTAGCGATGAAGCTTACCTTGATCGATGAGGGAGTTGCGTCCTTGAAAAAACTTCTCACTATGTTTAAGGAAAATAATCAAATTCTTGCAGGATTCTTCGCCATGCTGGTTCAATCCCTTGACCAGGACCCGGCGAATTTAACTGCGCAAAAGGTACAGTATTTTATGGCTCTTGCCGGAACGTGTGGAGAATGCGGGCGATTCGACGAAGCGGCGCAAATCTATCAAAAGGTGTTCAGTTTATACAAAACAGGAAATATATCCGGTTCGAACGGTTTTGAAGAGCAGTTGTCGGTTCTTGCCGCTAAAAATTTGCTTCTCGCAAACAAACCCGACGAAGCGAAACCATTCGTGGATAACCTCCGGAATATTAATCCCGGGAACGAGCAGCTATCTATTTTGACGAATGATTTGAGAAAACGAAAAGGCGGTTTTTGATTTTCCCTGTTGGATGTAATATATTTCAGATTATTTTCCTACCTTTTATATTTAACAACCGTCATTGAATCCGATGCGCTCCGCCTCGATTAAATTCATCGTCATATTGTTGTTTATTTTCTCCGGAATCTGCGGCTTGATCTACGAGGTCGCGTGGTCGAAATATCTCTCCCTGTTTATAGGGAACACGGCATATTCTATCATGATCGTCCTGGCGACATTTATGAGTGGACTTGCCCTCGGATCGTATTACTGGGGAAAATATGCCGATCGATCAACTAACCGCTTGAAACTTTACGGCATGCTCGAGCTTGCTATCGGTGTATATTGCTTATTCTATCCGCTTCTTATCGGAATTTGTGAAAAAATCTTCGTCGCGGCAGCAACGGGACTTGACGCGGCGTCCGATCAGGTACTTCTCCTTCTCTTAAAGTTTCTCCTCAGTTTTACCACGCTTATTATACCGACATTTTTCATGGGCGGCACGCTGCCGGTATTGACAAAATTTCTGACCCGGACGATACGTGATGCAGGGAAAGATGTTGCGACATTATATTATATCAACAGTATGGGCGCGGTTTTCGGGGCGGGGTTAGCAGGATTCTTTCTCATCCGGCTCTACTCCCTCGATGGAGCTGTAGCCATCGCGGCGGTGCTGAATCTTCTTATTGGATCGATAGCGCTGATAGTTGCCCGGAAAGTGCAAGGAATCGGCGAGCCAGAAATTATCCCAGCGGAAGTTCTCGAACCAACGGATCAACCATCGGCGCCTTCAATAGTGCGGCTGGCGATTATCACGGCGGCGATGTCCGGCTTTATCGCGATGGTTTATGAACTGACGTGGACCCGATTGTTAGCGAACATTTTGGGTTCGTCGACCTACTCCTTCTCTCTGATGTTGATAGCGTTTATCAGCGGGATAACGTTGGGAAGCTGGATTGTATCGCTGGTTATCGGCAGGATTAAAAACCTGACGCTATTTCTGGGATTATGCCAGCTCGGTACTGCAGTAGCGATGATTGCAACGCTGCCGTTTTATGAACGGCTGCCATATTATCTCACCAAAATCTCCTTCTTACTTTCCAATAAGCCGGAAAATTTTCCATATTTTCTCGCGTGTGAATTTCTCTTCTGTTTCATCCTGATGATTATCCCTACAAGTCTATCGGGAATGTCTTTGCCGATCGCGAGCCGGATTGCGAGCAATGATTTGCGATTGTTGGGAAAATCAATTGGCGGGATATTCTCGATCAATACCATCGGAACGGTTGGCGGCGCGCTGATCGCCGGTTTACTATTGATTCCGCAATTTGGAATTAAGGCGACGATAGAAATTGCCGTCTTATTGAATATCTTTCTCGGATTAGGAATTGTATTTTATGATGGACGGTTGCCATTGCGATGGAGAATTGGAATTGCCTCTTTTGTCGCCATAATAGGGATCGGATACCGTGTAGAATTTCCATCCTGGAATCAACATATCGCTGTGAGCGGAGTATTCCGATCATTATTCCTCATGAATTATCCCTCTTTCGAAGATATGAAAGAGGGGTTTTCGCGATTGAATAAAATTCTCTGGTATAAAGAAGGATTAAACGCTAATGTGGCAATAGTTGAGACTCCATTGGGAGATAAAATTCAGAAGAGTTTGATTATTAACGGTAAAGCGGATGCAAGCACAATCAGCGATTTACCGACACAGATACTTTTGGCGCAGACGCCGCTCCTGATGGCGCCTGATTCGGGTGACGCGTTGGTCATCGGGCTCGGCAGCGGGATTACCTGCGGTTCGGCGCTTCGTCATCCGTTGCGTTCGCTTGATTGTGTGGAAATTTCATCCGAAGTTGTTGAATGTAACTCATTTTTTACAAGTGAGAACCACGATTTTCTCCGGGATCCCCGAACAAAACTCTACGTCGACGATGCCATCACATTTTTAAAAATCGGCAAGAAGAAATACAATTGTATTATCAGCGAGCCAACGAATCCCTGGATTGCAGGCGTTGGAAATCTTTTTTCACTCGAATTCTTTAATCTGTGCCGCGATCGGTTGCAGCCGGGGGGTGTGTTAACGCAATGGTTTCACACGTATGATCAGGATAATAAAATTCTGAGAATTATTTTACGCACGATCGGCAAGTCATTTCAAAATGTGAGCATATGGAAGATCTCCGATCTTGATATGTTGCTTGTCGCTTCGAATTCTCCTCTTCCTTTGGATATTAACTCGATAGAGAATAAGATAGCCAAGACCGCTATCAAGGAAGAATTGGCGCGAATAAATTTGTTTGATGTTTCGACGTTTTTATCGTTGCAAGTTACTTCAAAAATCGATCCCGATATTCTCTCCGGCGACGAGGAGATTAACACAGAAAAAAGACCTCTTCTCGAATTCGACGCTCCGGTAGCGCTCTTTTCTCATGCCGGGATAACTTTGATCGATAGTATGGATCAACGATTTTCCCCCTCAGGGGCAACCCTTTATTTAAATCAATATACAGCGCAAAGAGAATTGTCGTTGGAAAATTATCTAAATATCGCCGGATTCCGGTATTTCACGAATACCGGCGATGACCAGATGGCATATGCCAGTCTGAAAAAATGTTTAGAGTTGAGCCCCGATAATAACGAAGCGCTCATCATGGTGTCAAAATATACCTTGAAATATGTTCTCCTCAATGAAGGCACAGAGGCGTTGCGAAGAATGCTGCGCCTCCATAAAGAACATGATCAAATTATCTCTAATGTGTTTGCTGCATTAGTGGATGAGCTGGAAACGGAGGACTCTCTTAATCTCGACAAAGTGGATTATGTGATGAAATTAGGAGATATTTTCGGCGAGTCGGGCTGGTATTCGGATGCGGCGAGGGTTTATGAAAGAATTTTCAATTTATACAAAGAGGGAAAAATTCCCGCTGATAATCATTTTGAGGAGAAACTAACCCGCACGGCGGCTCAATATAGTCTGATGGCTGGGGACGTCGATAATGCAAAACAATTTATCGAAATGCTCAGGCAGATAAATCCCTCGGATGAACAATTGCCGATTTTAACAAAGGAACTTCTCAACAAAACAAAAGGGGCTTCATAATGACAATCAATGGGTACAATTTCTAAAATAGAAGATGAAGCCGATGGGCTCGACCTCAGTTAAATTAATCGTCATTCTGCTCTTTATTTTCTCCGGGATATGCGGTTTGATTTACGAAGTCGCCTGGTCAAAATATCTCTCCCTCTTTATCGGGAACACGGCATATTCCATCATGATTGTGCTGGCGACCTTCATGGGCGGACTCGCCCTCGGATCGTATTACTGGGGAAAATACGCCGACCGGTCCCCAAACAGATTGAAACTCTACGGCATGCTGGAGCTTGCGATTGGTGTGTACTGCTTATTCTATCCGCTTCTTATCGGAATTTGTGAGAAAATCTTTGTTGCAATAGCGACAGGACTGGATGCGTCATCCGATCAAGTTGTTCTTCTGATGTTAAAGTTTCTCCTCAGTTTCACAACGCTTATCATACCGACATTTTTCATGGGTGGAACACTGCCCGTATTGACGAAATTTATAACCCGGACCATCCGGGAAGCAGGAAAAGGAGTAGCGACATTATACTATATAAACAGTTTGGGCGCTGTGATTGGGGCGGGGCTGGCGGGTTTCCTTCTGATCCGGCTTTACTCGCTCGATGGTGCAGTAGCGATAGCGGCTGTGCTGAATCTGCTTATTGGAACGATAGCGCTGATTGTTGCCCGCAAGGTTCAAGGTGTTAGTGAGTCAGAAACTCATCCTGATGAAGTTCACGTCTCAACGGATCAACCATCTACTCCTTCGGCAGTACGGTTAGCGATTATCACGGCGGTGATGTCTGGTTTTATCGCGATGATCTATGAGTTGACGTGGACCAGGTTGCTGGCTAACATTTTGGGTTCATCGACGTATTCCTTCACACTAATGTTGATTGCATTTATCAGCGGGATAACGCTGGGAAGCTGGATCGTATCGCTGATCATCGGCAGGATAAAAAACCTGACGGTATTTTTAGGGCTCTGCCAGCTCGGTACAGCCATTTCGATGATAGCCACGCTGCCATTTTACGAGAGGTTGCCATATTATCTGATAAAAATTTCGACTTTGATGTCCAATAAACCGGAGAACTTTCCCTATTTCCTGGCGAGTGAATTTCTGTTCTGCTTCCTGATCATGATTATCCCGACGAGTTTATCGGGGATGTCGCTGCCAATAGCGAGCCGGCTAGCGAGTAACGATCTACGATTTCTTGGAAAATCGATCGGAGGGATTTTTTCGATTAACACCATTGGCACGGTATTTGGCGCCCTACTGACGGGGCTGGTGTTGATGCCCCAGTTTGGAGTGAAACTGACCATAGAGTTAGGAGTTCTATTGAATATTTTTCTTGGGTTGGGAATTATCTTTTATGATGGCAGTATGCCGCTCAAGTGGAGGATCGGTATAACAGTTGTTGTGATTTTCATAAGCATCGGTTACCGGGTCGAGTATCCATCTTGGGAAAATTATATTTCAACCAGCGGTGTATTTAGAACCTTATTCAGGGAGTATGTCGCATCGTATGACGAATTGAAAAATAGGAGAACTGTCGGCAGGAAAATTCTCTGGTATAAAGAAGGCGTCAATGCAAATGTAGCGGTTGCTGAATCAGAAAGCGACGAAGGGACTCAAAAAAGTCTCATCATTAACGGGAAAGCTGATGCGAGCACGATCTCCGATCTGGCTCCACAGATTCTTGTCGGGCAAATTCCTCTCATGCTGCGGCCGGACACAGGTGAAGTTCTCGTTGTTGGCATGGGTAGCGGGATTACCTGCGGTTCAGCGCTGCGTCATCCGCTGCGGTCGCTTGATTGCGTAGAGCTTTGTTCGGAGGTTGTTGAGTGTGATTCGTTCTTTTCGGAAGAGAACTATCATTTCATGCAGGACCCGCGGGCAAGGGTGTTTATCGATGATGCGATTACATACCTCAAAATAACGCCCCAAAAGTATGATTTCATTATCAACGAACCGACTAATCCCTGGATAGTCGGCGTTGGGAATCTTTTTACCAGAGAGTTTTTCGAGTTGACCAAAAAACATTTACGGCAGGGCGGGGTTTTGGCGCAATGGTTCCAGATGTACGATATGGACAATGATATCCTCAAACTCATAGTACGGACGCTATCCAAATCTTTTCCTTACATGAGTTTCTGGCGTGTTTCCGACGCCGATATGCTTATCCTGGCTTCTGAATTTCCCATAAAAGTTGATTTTAACGAGATGCAGAACAAAATGTCTCGTCCAGCACTTACCGAAGATTTTGCCCGAATTAATATTCACGATCTCCCCGCGCTCTTATCCACACAAATCATCTCTCATATGAACCCCACAAGTATTTTTGGCGATGGAGAGATCAACACGGAAAAACGACCCCTGCTCGAGCTAAGAGCGCCGATCTCGATGTTCACCCATGCCGAAATGACGATGATTGATAGTATTGATCAACGGTTTCTTCCATCCGGGGAGAATCTTTTTGCAAGTCGATATGCAGCAGAACGAGACCTGACATTCGAAAACTATTTCAACATAGCGGCATTTCGATATTTACAGAATTTTGGCGATGATCAAATGACTTATACGGCGTTAAAAAAATGCCTGACTTTCCAGCCCGATAATATCGATGCGCTCATCATGATATCTAAATTGACGACGAAGTATAACCTTAAAGAAGAGGGGGCGGATGCGCTCCGGCATTTACTTATCGCATATCGGCGCGATCCCCAGACCATATCCGGATTTATTGCAAAACAACTCGAATTAGTGAAAGAACAATCCGCTCCCGTTTCTCCCCAAAAGCTCAATTATTTTATGAGTATTGCTGAAACGTTTGGCGCGTGCCAATACTATGGCGAAGCTGTAAGTATGTACAGGGACATTTTAGAATTACAACAACGGGAGAAAATACCTATTACGGGCGATTTTGAAGAACAGGTGTCCATCCTCGCCGCCCAAAATTGTATTCTCGCGAACGATACTGACGGCGCTTCTCAATTCGTAGATCACCTTAAAATGCTGAATCCGAATAACCAACAAATTCCGATATTAACGAGGGGAATTTTAGACAAGAAAAAAAGCGACTCTTAATATATCTGATGATTATCATAACATATTTGAAAAACCTGTTGATTACCGGAGAACATTTGTTGCGTATCCATGTCCTATATCGGAAAGATTGAATTTAAGTTCACCTCCCACATTCGATTGTAACAACATATAATTACAAGCATGCGACCAACCTCGATTAAACTCATTGTCATTGTGTTGTTTATTCTTTCCGGGATCTGCGGCTTGATCTATGAAGTCGTCTGGTCGAAATATCTTTCCCTTTTCATCGGGAACACGGGATATTCTATCATGATTGTGCTGGCAACATTCATGGGAGGACTTGCCCTCGGATCGTACTACTGGGGAAAATACGCCGATCTGTCGCCAAACAGATTGAAACTCTACGGCATGCTGGAACTTGCTATCGGGATATACTGCTTATTCTACCCGGTTATTATCGGAATTTGTGAAAAAATATTCGTCGCGGCAGCGACGGGACTCAACGCTGCGTCTGATCAGGTTGTTCTACTCCTCTTAAAATTTCTCTTGAGTTTTACGACGCTTATTATACCGACGTTTTTCATGGGTGGAACATTGCCGGTATTGACGAAATATTTGACGCGGACAATACGGGACACAGGAAAAGGCGTAGCGATCTTATATTATATCAACAGTGCGGGGGCGGTGATCGGGGCGGGTTTGGCAGGATTCTTTCTGATCCGGCTCTACTCATTAGATGGGGCAGTAGTGATTGCGGCTGTGCTCAATCTATGCGTTGGTTCGGTTGCATTATTTATGTCAACAAAGACGAGCAACGAATTTGTGCCAGAGATACAGAGCATCAAATCCACACCTAAACCAATTGAAAGTTTTTCACACTTAAGGATTCGGCTGGCGATTCTCACAGCGGCATGTTCCGGATTCATAGCGATGATTTACGAGCTCACCTGGATGCGTTTGCTCTCAAATATCCTCGGTTCATCCACCTATTCATTCTCTTTGATGTTGATCGCGTTTATCAGCGGGATAACCTTGGGGAGCTGGATTGTATCGCTCATTATCGGCAGGATAAAAAACCTGACGTCATTTCTCGGGCTCTGCCAGCTCGGGACAGCGATATCAATGATAGGAACTCTGCCTTTCTACGAACGATTACCGTATTATCTTTTCCGATTATCGACGTATTTTTCAAATACTCCGTCGCATTTTCCTTATTTTCTTTTTTGCGAGTTCTTCTTCTGTTTGCTGATCATGATTATCCCGACTACGTTATCGGGTATGTCGTTGCCGATTGCAAGCCGGATCGCGAGTAATGACATCCGGCTGCTGGGGAAATCAGTTGGTGGAATTTTTTCGATCAATACGATCGGAACCGTCGTTGGAGCGTTAGCGACCGGTTTACTATTTATGCCGCAATTAGGAGTGAAAACAACAATAGAGTTGGGCGTATCGATAAATATTTTACTCGGATTCTTTATTCTTCATTACGATGGGAGTTTGAGTCGTTACTGGAGGATCGGTATTGCAGTATTTATCGTGGTTATAAGCATCGGTTATCGGCTCGAATTTCCAACGTGGGATAGATCGGTAACGATCACCGGTATTTTCAGATGCTTGTTTCAAGATCATTTCAACTCGTTCGATGATTTAAAAAGCAGGTTCAGCGCCGGGTTAAAAATTCTCTGGTATAAGGAGGGAATGAACGCAAATGTTGCAGTTACCGAAGGCGCTTTCAAAGACGGATATCAGAAGACCTTGTTTATTAATGGTAAAGCCGATGCCAGCACGGCAAGCGATCTTGGAACGCAAATTCTTCTGGCGCAAATTCCTCTCATGATAGTGCCCGATGATGGCGATGCATTGGTGATCGGTCTTGGCAGCGGTATTACTTGCGGGTCGGCGCTTCAACATCCCATTCATTCTCTCGATTGCGTCGAGTTGTGCTCCGAAGTTGTTGAATGCAATTCTTTCTTTGAGAATGAAAACAACCATTTTATGCAAGATCCGCGCGTCAAAATATATATCGATGACGCCATCACCTATCTAAAGGTGACCTCCCAAAAATACGATTATATCATGAGCGAGCCCACAAATCCCTGGATCGCCGGGGTGGGAAATTTATTCACACGGGAATTCTTCAGTTTAACAAAGAGTCATCTACGGCAGGGCGGTGTGCTGGCTCAGTGGTTTCATACCTACGATATGAACGACGATATTTTTAAGCTCATCATGCGAACATTGTCGGAATCTTTTCAATTTGTGAGCATATGGAGAACTCTCCCATACGATGTTGTGATATTAGCGTCAGACAATCCGATTCCTTTAGACCGAAATTTGCTGGATACAAAATTTGGCAGGGCTTCGATTAGAGGAGAACTTGCAAGAATAAAAATCCTCGATGTTCCAACATTGTTATCCACCCAGCTCACCTCTCACATGAATCCGCCGGAACTCTTCGGAGAGGGAGATGTTAATACGGAAAAAAAACCACTGCTCGAATATTTAGCGCCGTTGTCATTTTTTATTCACGCATCTGTAACAATGATCGATAGTCTCGATGAACGGATCATACCCTCCGGTGGACCGCTTTTTTGGGATCAATATGCGGGAAAAAGGAAATTAACAGCGGAAAACTATTTCAATATTGCGAGTTTTCGATATTTAACTGGAACCGGCAGCAACCGGATGACGTATGTAATTTTGAAAAAATATCTGGCAATGAATCCGGATAATGTGAATGCTCTAATGTTGTTATCGAAATTAGATCAGGTATTCGGTATTGCAGATGAATATCTCACGGTGCTAAGAAAATTATTTGTTCTCCAGCCCGAAAATAAAGAGTTCAAGTTGTATTATACGGAGGCGCTGCAGCAAAGGATGTTTGAAGAATCCAGCATCAGGGATACGCAGGATGTGAGGTATATTTTAAAAATGGCGGCGAGCTTCAGTGATTCGGGTTATTATGGCGATGCGGCAAAAATATTCCAAAAAGTTATTGATTTGTTTCAGAAGGGTAAATTTGATCTTGCAAAAGGGATGGAAGAGAATCTGTCTATCGCAGCGGCGCGGAACTTTCTACTGGCAAAAGATATTGAGAATGCGGAACTATTTCTGAATATGGTCAGGAAGATGAATCCCAAAAATAGGGAATTGCCGGAATTAACCGGGCAAATAACATTACAGAAAAATAGAGCGTCAGGACAGGATATTAACCGTTGATAAATTTACGATTAAGAATTTTGAACTCACAAATAACATGAATATTGGAATCAGAACAACTCTGCCGGCATTCTGCACGGATGGAAGGAGGACAGCGTAACCGATTGATTATGTACTGCTCGCTTTGTTGATATGAAATTTGATGCGCTCTAAAAGTTTCTCCGGGTTTATCGGTTTGAGGAGCACCTCATCGGCGCCCGCCAGCTTTGCATCGGTGGCGTCGGAGGGCGATCGTAAGCCCGTCAGCATGAGGATGGGGATTTTTCGCAGGTTGGCGTCAGATTTCATTTTCCGGGCAATCTCGAAACCGCTCATTTCCGGAATGACAATATCCAGAATAACAATATGCGGGGAGAATTTTTGTAGTTTCTCCCATGCCTCCATTCCCATAGCGGCAGTTTCAAGTTCATAACCCGCGACTTTGATCACATCTCTAAAAGACATCACGAGCAATCTATCGTCATCGACGAGCAATACCTTTTTACGAAGTCCGTTCATGTGAAAACCCCTATATCGTTAAGAAAATATTGCAAAATATTTGATAAAAGGCAACCCCGTTTGTACGAGAGATCACATTGCATTTATCACAACGTTATTTGAGCGCTCGCTGACATCTTAATGTCTTTCTATTCATGTAAGTTGTTATCCGGCATAGACTTACATGATATTCGAATCGCTATAAGAGGATGAACATCCAACGTTGTCGCTTTGGGATAAAATGGGAAGGGGATGATTATATTTTAAAGAAGATTTTTTGTCGAGAATCATTCCACCGGTTCTGCAGGACCGTAGACTATTTTTGATGATAACGATACCCCGTACCTTGTTTGCACCGAAGAGATTCTTCAATTCCCGATCAAAGCGGACAGGGAGAGAACCGAATATACGATTTTATTAATTCGATAAAATTTTCTTTTGATTTACTTTAATCTTTTGCTAAATTTTATCCTTACATGTGAACCGAAGGTCCTGGTAATCTTCGTGATAAATTTTAGTACCTAAGGGAACATAAATGATTGCACTCAATCACTGATCGCACTATGCCAATGCAGTTATCCAGAGTTAGAGCTATCGTTATTTTGCTGTTTATCCTTTCCGGAATCAGCGGATTAATCTACGAGGTAACCTGGTCTAAGTATCTTTATTTATTTATCGGCAGCACGTCATATTCTAACATGATCGTCCTGGCAACATTTATGGGCGGGCTTGCGCTCGGATCGTATTACTGGGGAAAATATGCCGATGGGGCGGTGAACCTTTTTCGTTTGTACGGGGTATTGGAATTAGCGGTCGGGGTGTATTGTATCTTCTACCCGTTCCTGATCCTCATCTGTGAGAAAATCTTTGTGCATTTCGCAGTGCGGATGGATATTGTTTCCGATCAATGGCTGCTCCTATCATTAAAATTCTTGCTGAGTTTTATCACGCTCATTGTACCCACATTTTTTATGGGGGGCACTCTTCCCATTTTAACAAAGTATCTCACGAGAACAATCGAAACATCGGGAAGAGACGTCGCCACATTATATTATATCAATAGTTTAGGCGCTGTGCTCGGCGCGGCGCTCGCCGGATTTTTTCTCATACGGCTATTTTCAATTGATGGGGCGCTGGGTATTGCAGCCGCTCTGAATATTGGAATCGGTACAACGGCCCTTCTCGTTTCCAAAAAAATACAACCGCGATCCACGCAGAGAGAGCCGGTGCAGAACGGTAGCGTTGAACCGGGGACCGTCTTTACCCCGACCGGCGTCCGCCTGGCAATTTTCACCGCGACCGTTTCCGGATTCGTCGCCATGTTGTATGAGCTTACATGGATACGGTTGCTTTCCAATATCCTCGGATCGTCGACGTATTCATTTTCACTCATGTTAATCGCGTTCATAAGCGGCATCACGCTGGGGAGCTGGATTGTGTCGCGTGTGATTCAAAAAATTAAAAATATCACAACCTTACTCGGGATGTGTCAGATCGGCACGGCGGTGTTCATGATTTGTACGCTGCCTTTTTATGAGCGATTCCCGTACTACCTTATCAAGATTGCATCGCTGCTCTCCAATACACCCGACCATTTTCCGTTGTTTCTCTTCTATGAATTCGTCTTTTGCTTTCTGATTATGATTATTCCCACCAGTTTATCCGGTATGTCTCTTCCCATTGCAAGCCGCATCGCGAGCAATGATATCCGGTGGCTGGGCAAATCAATCGGCGGGATATTCTCGGTCAACACCATCGGTTCTGTTATCGGGGCAATGATTACCGGATTGGTGCTGATGCCTAAATTCGGGATTAAGCAGACGATCGAATTCGGGGTCTTAATTAACGCATTGCTCGGGTTGACGATAATTTTTATTGACGGAACAATTCCGATGCGATGGAGGGTCGGTATAGCGCTTGCTCTGGTTGTGATAGGAACGGGATACCGTATTCAATACCCATCGTGGGATCAGACAATATCTATTATGGGAGTGTTTCGCGGATTGTTCACCAGAAAATACGAATCATTCGATGCGATGAAACAGGATGCAACAAAGGATGAGCATATTCTCTGGTATAAAGAAGGCGTCAATGCGAACGTTGCTGTTACTGATAACGAAAAGGGCAAAGCATACCAACGCTGCCTTGTCATTAACGGAAAAGTCGATGCGAGCACGCATGGCGATCTTGCCACCCAGGTACTCCTGGGGCAAACGCCGCTGATGATGGTTCCGGATACAGGCGACGCGCTGGTGATCGGTCTCGGCAGCGGCATTACATGCGGATCGGCGTTGACGCATCCGCTCCGATCCCTCGATTGTGTTGAGATATGTCCCGAAGTCGTAGAATGCAATTCCTATTTTAACGAAGCGAACTATAATTTCTCGCGGGATCCCCGCGTGAAAATTTATGTCGACGACGCTATCACATACATGAAAATAACCCCCAAGAAATATGATTATATCATCAGTGAGCCGTCCAATCCCTGGATCGCCGGCATCGGCAATCTCTTCTCGAAAGAATTTTTCGAAATAAGTAAGAGCCGGCTGCGGAAGGGCGGCGTGCTTGCGCAATGGTTCCATACCTATGAAATGAATGACGATGTATTTAATCTCATTTTGAATACCATCGTCAGGTCATTTCGCTATGTAACCGTTTGGAAAATGAGCGATCCGGACTTATTGGTGATGGCGTCGGAAGATCCCATAATTCCCGATTTCAAAATGATGCAGAGTAAATTCGCCGTTCCTTCCATTGCAAATGATTTCGCGCGGATTAACATATTTGACGCCGCGACGCTTTTATCTACGCAAATCGCCACCGAGGCGAAAACGGCTTCATATTTCGGCCAGGGAGAAATTAACACGGAAAAACGTCCGCTCCTTGAATTCCAGGCGCCGCTCGCTTTTTTTTCCGGCTCGGATGTTACCATTACCGATAGCATTGATGAACGATTTTCCAGTTCGGGGAATAATCTCTTTTTCGGTCAATATCATAAAAAATATGGATTATCGTTTCAAAATTATCTCAACATGGCTCGGTTTCGTGATCTGGTTCTCATCGGAGATTTTCAGATGACGCATGAATGTTTACGAAAATGTATTGAGATAGATCCCAAACACGTTGAAACGCTCTCCTTAATGGGGCAATTGGCGGAATATCGTGGCACGTTGGAAGATCAGATTACTGCGTTGCGAATGTTGTACCGGGTAAAACCCGATGATGAGAGAGTTCTTTCCGATTATATATCGGAAGTGCTCATATCATTAAACAACGGAACGTACGTCGGCGACCCCCAGGATATGGAGTGCCTGATGAATTGGGCGACGACCTTGAGCGATTCGGGAAAAAATCTCGACGCCGCAAAATTGTACAGTCAAATTATAACTGTTCAAAAGAACGGAGCCGGCGAACTCAATAAGCGATTTGAAGAGAAACTTTCCACGCTTGCTGCCGCCAACTTCATCGCCGCGGACGAACTCGATCAAGCCCAGCTTTTTATTGACCGCGTGGCTTTTCTCAATCCCGGAAGCAAGCAATTGATTGTATTGAAAGATATGTTGAATGCTAAGCGACTTGGAAGGAACGGGGGGTAAGATGCAGAAAAAAGATAATGATTTTTGCGTGGAGAGGGATTCAATATAAATCTTATTAGTTCCTCTTCAATTTAAAAATAGCAATGATGTCTGGTTGTACTTAATCTAAATATTTGACATGCTTTATGATTACCAGTACATTCCGAACAATTAAAATAATGTAATTTAAAGATTCGGTTCGAATAATTCATTATTCGAACACATATAAACTTAATCCACCTATTCACGGTATAATCCTGTAACTGATTAAATCAGTAATCAATATTGGTGTTAAGTGCCACATCTTAACCTTGTAAAAAGCCAAGAAAGGCATAGTACATGTATTGGTATGGCTCTAAAATAGTCGCGATGCGTTGGTATATCTTAAAGTGGACGGGAACATTAATTATCATTGGCTTAATATTGCTTGGATTCTATGTTAATCGATTTAAGGCATCATCAGATGATTCATATATCTGGCTGGATTCGACAAAATCCGATTATCTTAATCTTGAACAATCCCAGAGTCAAATCCAACATTTAACAAACCTAACTTTACAGGTACAAACCTTGCATATAAACCAAAGTTCAAATAAAGATAACCTTATTTGGCAAACGCGCGGTTTTTATATATTACTTCTTGCTGGATTATTTCCGGCATTATTTCTTAGCGATACCTCCAATAGGAGAACGGCAATTAAAATTGCAGGAATCATAATGACGGTATTTATGTATGGTTTGGATGTTCAGAATAAAGACCTCAACCAAAGATTTGATAAATATATCCGATGTGATGCAAAAACTGTTCGAATGTTAGCTAAAATTCGACCTGATAGTACTCATTGGTACTATATAGATTTTGATACGGCCACTAATGTGATAACTAAAGCAAAACATTCTTTCTCCGCCGACGATGCTGAAGAAAAAATAATCGATAATTCATTGCATAGAAAAAGTTATGAAGCTTTAACTCCAACACTTGATCAATCTTGTTTTTACATGGTACCAGTTCTCATCTTTGTTTGGGGAGACTGGAAAAGGGATCGTAAGTTATGGAAGAAGCTCTGAGAATGATCTCTCAAAAATAATAAGAGCTCCCTTTCGGGAGCTCTTTGTTCATTCTTCCCAACCCATTTCATTCTGCTCATGCACCGTGGAACGTCTACATGAAACGGGATAAGAAGGAGTCTGTTGAACTATCGATCACACTCCAATTTAAATCTTACATTTATAAATGATAGATTTACCATATAAATAATATATAAAATACTTTTCAGACGCAAGTATCTTATTAAAATTAGTGATAGAGATGTTGAATCGCGTAACGGCAAGTATTACAAGAACATAGAAAATCTTCTACACCTAAGAAATACCCTCCGGAAAAAGAGTGGCTGGGAAATGCTATCTTTATGTTCAGCTAAATGGAATAATTAACTTGTCCCGTTCTGTATGCTCATAATCAATCTCCTTAACAATACCATATAATAATCATCATGATCGGCTGTAAAATAGCACGAATCGATGAGACGGATAGGTTTGTTAAGCCGGGGGTGTCTAGAGATGAGTGCTGCTTCTTCCTCAGTTATTTGTTCGAGCCGTTCAACAAGTTTGAACCGCTCAGCCCTGAATTGATTGAGAATTCTTCCCAGGGTGTTCGCGTTGTGGTTGGCTTCTTTGGTTTTACGGTGGGTCAGGTCGGCGTCGGTTAAGATTTCTCTTTTCGTAAGAAAATCTTCGAGCCGTTTTTGCCACAATTCCTCAGTATCAAGAAAATGCCCGGCATGCTCCTGTATCGACCAGCCATTTTCGGCGCGTAAAGTTAATATTTCCTGCGGCAAAGATAAGGTGGCTTCTTCCAATCGCGGCGGCATCCCCCGGAGACGTTCGATGATAGAAGGGAACATTCCGATCGGAAAATCAAAATTGAATGTTCGCTCAGACCATTTGGTTAATGGCACCATTGGCAGAAGTTATTGGGAGAGAGTTATTATATTTGAAGTTATTCGCGCAAGATGATGATCGTCGTGTTCGCTCATGAAATAAAGCCAGTCAACAATTCTCATCGGAGTGTTAAGGCGCGGGTGCAGCGAGATTATTCCGGCTTCCTCTTCAGTGAGTCGTTCAAGTCGTGCAACCGATGTAAATCGCGCATCCCTGAATTTGCGAAGTATCACCTGTATGGGAACTGCGTTATGATTTGCCTCAGCGGTTTTCCGGTTTGTCATATCGGCTGTGGTGAGTTTTTCTTTCCTCGCAAGAAAATCGGTGATGCGTTTTTCCCCGAGTTCCTCGAGATCGTATAAATGCCCGGCATGTTCCTGAATCGACCATGCGTCTGCTATCCGCGTCGTGCAAATTTTTGGGCTAAGCGGTTTCACTATTTCTTCGAGCCGCGCCGGCGTCCCTCTGAATCGTTCGAGGATGCAGGGAAAAACACCAACCGGATAACTGAAATCAAATTTACGGTCTGTCCATTTTGTTTGTGGTACCATAAGCTCCTTTCTTCGTTAATGAATCAATGTATAGATATTCATATAGGAAGTGCAATCGCAATTCACGATTTTAGACATATTATTTTTCATATACCTGAGTTTGTACGCCATGGCACGCCGGATTATTTGTTGAACAACTGCTTACTGTATAACCGGTCGAAATTGCCGCTTTTTGGAATCCGATGATCATGAGCTGATCAAAACCCGGACCTATATAATTATAAGGAGCGACATCCGATGCATATCCGATTAAACGGGAACGCTGGGATCCATGGGGTACAACCACATGGCAGGTGATACATCGCATGTTCATATCTTTATGCTTGTTGGTATCGTGGGCATTATTAAGAAATGAGAGACCGTTGTACATCGTGTGGCAATTTGCGCAGAAAAGATCTGTCGACCAGTTGTTCCTATTATACCGGATATCATCGAGAGTCCAAAGAGAATCTAAACGATTGGTGGGCCAATATTTCCCCGCTCCAGTTAATATAAATTTTGCATTTGAACCATGCGGACCTTGCGGCGCTGTGGCGGAAGTTTGATCGTTATTTCCATGGCAATCGGAACAATACATCGTCTGTGATCCCACGTTATTCCAGGTTGTGGTCATTTGTGTTGCCATGAGTGATTTAGGGCTCAAGGAGCCGGTTTGATTATTCGTAGATACCACCACCGGGTGTGCCGAATGGTTCGCGGGGTTAAATTCCATCCCCTGGTCGGTTATGTTTTGCCCCGATGGTCCTTCGATGGTGGTTACACCCTCGATAGCGACGCCGAACGCATAATAAGAATGGCACTTAAAACAAATTTGATTTTCCTGCACCACGGGATTTATTGTCGAAAATATCGTGGGTTGTGTCCACTCTGCTGCGAATGAGGGCGTAACGCCTGATACTCCCTTCAACACGTTGGAAATCGAATTCGATTGGAGGACGTGCAATCCCTTCTGCGCCCGATGCGAATTGTGGCAATCCGGACATTCGGAGTGGCGGTTAGGAACATTTAAACTTGTGTGGTCATCCGGATTTTTGTGTTTTCCGGAGACCTTGTCGATTGGATGTTTGTAGAGTTTGTTCAATTCGCTTTGAATGTTCTTAGTATTCACTCCTGTGGCATTCGTCCCATGACAACCGGAGGTAAAACAATCATTTTCTTCCGCAAGATTTAGAAGATAGGGTATGCCGCCGCCTCCATGCGATTTATGACAGGATCTGCATGCCCACTCGCCGACCGTTGTGGTTGTACTATCGGTTTTAACAAACAGTTGCGTCGATGTTTTGTGGACAGAATTTGACCATTCCGTTTTTGAATGACAGAAGATGCAAAGAGACGCATTCGTATTTCCCATCCGGAGAAATGGCGGATTAGTATTATCATGCGGATCATGGCAGGTTTGACATTCAACCGTGCCGTTCGATTGGTCTGGATCAAGCTTAATGGAAGTTTGCCAGGGCCAACTGCGACCCACCAATTCAGGGTCTTTCGTATTATCGTAGATATATCCGACCGGGTGATCGTTCATCAGTGATGTGCCCAAATTCGAAGACGAAGTTGCCGGCATCGTCGTCACTCCATTTGCCATCGCAATACTGGTGCCTCCCCGATTATTGTAGACGGCGCCGATAGCAACGGTTCCATCGTGGCACGAGAGGCATAACTTCGATTGTGCGTTCGGCTGGACAGGAGTTGCGTAATTGAGACTTGTGAGATAATCGGAAGTATAAAGATCATACGTTGCTGTGGATAGAGCGTGATTCCACAACTGTGTTGTAGCCCGCGGCGCATGGGGGGTATGACAAAACAGGCATGTATTTTTTTCTGTCGCAGCTTTTATTGTCCCGGGTCCAATTGCCGTGAGGTTATGTTTTGTGTCAAACACGCGGGATTGAGGATATGCCATGATGCTCATCCACACCGTGAGAAGGATAACAAATTCAACATTTCGAAAAACTATATTAATGACTCTGATCATTTATTTTCTTTAAGGTATTGGAACATTTGTATGCGTTTATTCAACATATCAACGATATATATTCTATCCTTATCATCAATTGCAATACCGCTCGGACTCATAAATTGCCCGTCCCGGTCTCCCTTTTTACCTACAACCAGCAACAACTGTCCTTCTTCATTGAATATCTGGAAATTGTCCATGAGAACGTCGGTTACATAGATATGGTGTTCCGAATCCAGGGCGATGCCCTTCGGGCTGGCGAAGGAACCGGGTGCGCCACCCTGTCTTCCGAATGCCGAAATAAATCCACCCATTGTAGTGAATTTTTGTACGCGGTAATTTAATGCATCGATCACAAACAGCGAATTTTCACCGGCGAGAGCAATTGGAAAATTGAAATTTCCGCTGCTTTCCCCTCGCTGTCCAAAATTCATCAAGAATTTACCTTTTAAATCAAATAATACTATTTCATGTCGTGCTGCATCCGCGACGTAGAGCGTATCGTTCAGAATTAACAGTCCTGTTGGGCGAAGGAGGTGATCTTTTATTTGAAATTGAGCTTTGCGATCCTCGTTTAATACTGTGATATCTCCGTGCTCGGAATCGGATATATATGTTGAACCATCGGAGGAAAACGCAATCCCGACAGGAGAAAGAAAACTGCCAAATTTTGTTTGATTGACAAATTCATATTCTTCTTTGTCCTGATCAAGGATATGAATGCCTTTTGCGCCCGGATCCGTAATATAGATTTGATGTTTGGGCGAAATTGCTATGCCTACCGGCTGAACCAGCCATTGTTGGGAATGACTTTCTCCAAAAATAAATCCGACAATTTTAGAGAAAAATCCTCCTTCATGTTTAAAATTTTGGATTGAAGAAATAGTCAGGAGATGAGTAATTCGCGCTTGTTCCGGCGGTGCGGGCCATACAAGTTTCGATGTGTCAATCTGGGAGGAAAGCTGATTGATGCATACCGACAACAATATTATTGTTGCAAACACTTTCATTGCGAATTAAGATTACTTTGCATTAAATTCAAGAGCGCTTTCCGGAATTCCACCCGTCTCGGGTATTCGCCGAAATGCATAATATTTTTATTCACTCGAAACGGAGTGAGCTATACGACAACCTATGTTCAAGTTACAAAATTCTTGAGTTAAAAAAATCGGGTCATATTCAAATCTGCGAATTTCTCTTATGTTGCTGCCGTTCGATATCACCGGCAGAGTCAAATTTTCCATCAAAAATACAGGGTAACCGGGATGTCGTTTCGAAGGTAACGACACGCCCGGTTCCCTTTTTCTCTCGGCAAGGGGAATTGCTGAGAGGTTGCTGGAATATCCCGTTTTATTAGAACGGACGAGACAATGTGAACCAGAAATCATTTCTGTTGTTCTCTAACTGATAATTGTCGAAGCGGATTTCCAGGGCGATCGCTCTCCATTGATATTGGGAAGCGAGTGAATGATTGATCGATTGACGGTCATAGTTCGGATCAAAAATACGGTTGAGGCGATATGTTAACGTCAGATTTCGGAAAAAAAACTGTGTGCTGGTAAAACTCACAGACCAATTAAATGTTCTCCCGACCGTGCCTTCAAAAAACCAATTCTCCCCGCCGCTTGCTCCGATAACGAATGGGATATAATAATAGAGCAGCGGCGATGTAGTGGACCACTGCATTTGCATTCCTTTATGATTTCCATATCCCTGGAGGTCGCCGCTGTAGATGTCGGACTGGTAATCAGCGAGAACTTGCATTTGAAAATTGTAAAATGTCTCGCCGGAAATGTTCAAGTTAAAGTTGTTGCTAACCCAATTTCGTCTCGCATCGTCACTCAGTTGACCATACGATAATGAGTGGTTCGCAGAAAGCTGATAATTTCCGATGAACGATGAAATCCCGTTCGAGAATGCTGAGGTAAAGGTTTGCTGCCGGTTCAGGTATTTCATCAAACCGTAACCGAAACTAAGCCCGTTTGAAATACCGATAGCTTTGATTGAACTGGAATGCTGAATTGAAAAACTTGCATTGCCTCCGATATTATCAGCCGAGGAAGCATCACCCGTCAGAGATTGGCTCTGCCCATAATTGCCGCTCAAACCTAAATTGTAACGAAAATTCTCGTTTTGTATATATTGAATTGATTGCGACAGGTTGGATAACAACGACTGATATGTGGGTCCGGTATTATCATGGCAATTCAATGTGGTGGTGTAATGAAACTGTTTATCAGCCACATTAAGATAAGACGCCATTCCGTTAATATTCGTAATTTCAGCGTATCGATTATAGTTAATATCGTAGTTCAGCGACTGTTGATCGGTAAAGCTGCGCATCCCGTGAGCCATCAGGGTATAATATTTTGTACTAAAACCGGTAAACCGTTCCGAGCTTTCGCTCATGGTGCCCCCTACGCTGAACGAACCGCCCTTTCCCCCGGACGTGAGATTCATCGAATAGCTCGTACCCAATTGATCGACGGGCGAGGGGGCGTTGAGCGACCACTGGTGCGTACGGTCAATCGTCAGACTGACGCTGGGCAAAGATGGAATTTGACGACTCGTCACTCTAAGATTTTGTTGCTGCTTTCGCAGCATGTACCCGCCCCGATCATATTGGGGGGTACTTGAATATGATTGCGTCATCCCATCGTCAAGCCGGAGATATGTTGTAACCGGCATATTTTGCAATATGCTGAGCCCAACGTCATAATAATCCCAGGCAAACGATTTACTCGAAAGCGTATATTGCAGAGCTTTGGATGTGGAATTGCTCAAATTGAGCGCTGTCTGAATATTGAATGAGATGAACGAGGGATCGAGAACGGAGCCGGTGGTGGCAAGCTTCAACATCGGGCTTTGGGTGGAGGTGGTTGACGTTGATCCCGCGCTCGTATTACTCTGGTATTGATATTGATAACGGAGTTCTCCGTTGAGTGTATTTAATTGCTGGGCAAATCCGAAGCGACCCAATACAACCATGCAAACCAATATTACAACTATTGACTTCAAATTCCCCTTGCCTTGGTATTTTCCCGGTCCATCCCGCTCTCAATGAGAGCGGGACGCGCCGGAAATATATACTACGTTACAAAACTAAATTACGAGACATCATTACTTCTTATGGCATGATACGCAAAGCTTTCCACCATCGAGCGTACCTTCAATGAGAGGATAACTTCCACCGGAGGCAGGAGTATTCGCAACATTGATGTGCGGATTGTGGCAGGATGGGCATTGCATTGTATAGTTACCCGATCCATCCGGGAACAAACGGCCGACTGCGCCATACGTAGCATCGTTATAAAGATATTTTTGTGCGCCCGGATCATACAATCCCGGATCGGCTGCTGCCAACGCAGAATTGTACACGAAATTCACCGGATGAATATGATTTAAACCGCCGTATGAGCCGGTTGTGCTCATATTCATGTATGATGGATTGCGGACCGTATCGAACCCGACCGATGTACCTGGCCATGCGACACTGTGCGGAACCGGCTTGGATTGATAAGCTGCTGAAGCAAACATCTGGCTTCCATCATGGCAGCTCAGGCAGAACGAACTGTAATTATCAGTCGTATTGACCTGATTCACGGTCGCCTGCATGGAACTGCTTGTATATGTTCCAAATACGATTCCGGTGTGGGTCGTTCCGGTCACGAGTGATTTGCGGGACCACAGCGGCGCTGCGATACCGGAGCTCGAAACGTGAGGAACATGGCAATACCCGCAGAGAAAATTGGTCGGACCGACCAATTTTTGACTGAGGGAATCGGTTGCTGTCGAGGTAAAATCATGCGGTCCACCCGCCATACCCGACATCACACCTTGCGTTCCACCGGTATACAGCGATGTTTGAGACATCGCAACACCCGCCATTAGGCAGATGCTGAGAACTGCGATTACTATGTATTTCATATATACTTCTCCTTCTTAGTTATGTTATTAGTGCCTCTTGTATGGTACCATACTATTTTCTCATGAGGCGGATGAGAAACTCGTTGTTAGTTGCCTTTCAACAACTGAAAAACCTGAACCCTGCTGTTTAAATGATCGGTGACATAAATCGTGTTTTTCTGATCGATAGCTAAACTTACCGGGTCTTGAAATCCGTCATTCCCGGCAGAAAATTTTCCTACGAATAACAACAGCTCGCCCTTTTGATTGAAGACCTGGAAATTGTGGTAATAAGAATCAACCACGTAAATATTGCCGTATGTATCCAGAACGATTCCTTTCGGCCGGGCGAACATCCCCCAGGCATCGCCGTGGGATCCGAATTTTCGGAGGAACTTTCCGGTTGAATCGAAAATTTCAACCCGGTAGTTAAAAGCATCGACGACATAGATATTGCTTTGGCTGTCTACCGCTGCGCTTTGTGGAAAGTTAAATAGTCCATCGGCTTCACCGCGTTTCCCGAAGACAAAGAGAGAGTCGCCTTTTTCTGAAAAAACCGAGATGTTATTCAACTTATTATCAACGACGATGACGCGATGTTTGAGACTGTCGTATACCACATCGACAGGATTAGGAAAGCTTCCCCGTTTGCCGATCAGATACAAATCCTTACCATCGGGAGTAAGAACGGCAATTTGCCCCAGAGAAGCGATTCCCACAAATAGCTTACTATTCCCGTAGGCAATACCGCGGGGGTTGTCTAATGGGATTTTGCTTAGTTCACCAAGCGTGGTCACTTCTTTTTTATTGTCGTCGAACAAAATGAGTCCGCGGGCTGCATCCGTCACCCAGACGCGTCCCTGACCATCAGTGCACACGTCGTAGGGATTACTGAGGGCGATATTGGTTGAACCGCCGGCTAATGCGCGGGTGATCCCACTTAAACCCGATCCATAATCGTCTTCACCCTGCATCGTTTTGAGATATTTTACACGCGGTTCGTCGGGCGGAGAGGGCCATACCAAATCTATATCTTTAGCGCTTTGTTTGGAACCGCTGCAACCATAAATAATTCCCATGAATGCGATCAACAATATCATCTGAAAATTCATCGTAACTCTCATAATTTTAATTCTCTTTCTCTTTCTTCTTCTCTTCGTTGAGCTGTTTCTCCAGGTCGTCAATCGAGGGTACCAGCATCGGTTTCTCTTTAGGTTTTTCGGGATTTATAAATTCAATACCGGCGGTGGAGGCGCATATGCCGATGGAAAACATCCAGGAAGATGCGGCTGAAGATTGCAGGTATCCCGGACTCAACTGGAGGCAAAGATTTGATTGGGGGCGCAGAAGGATGAGCATCGATTCCTGCCGGTCGTTGATACCATAGTAATTATTTTGAAACTCCCCGCCGATCTTTAGCCACCCGTTGAGACTGCGAGAACCATTGAATCCGAATACCAACCGTTTTGTATTATCAATCGAAGTAAGTCCCATGAGTAAATCGCCATTAAGGTACCGGAGAATACCGGGTTGGATAATAATCATTGCACGATTGACGCGTATGGGCATAAGCTTTAAGGAGACTACATTTGACGTTGAGACAACCTCATCCCAAAATGCAATATGGGTCCCGTATGGAAAATCTAACGGAGCCACTATTTTTCCCCCGAACCCGATGAAAGCCGGCGAGAGGGAAGTTCCTGCTTGAACGGATTGAAATTTCGCGGAAAATTCCATATTGGAGGAGAGTCCGCCTGTGATCCCAAAGGTGTTTATGTTACCCGTTCCTGCGTTGAGAAAATTCAACCGCGTCATATCGAATCGGAAATGCGATTCCGGAGTGACAGCGAGAATCGGCGTAAATGTTAATCCGCTTCCACCCATCATACCGAGATCACTCACCGTCTGAGTATGCGAGATCGATGCCGCTGCCAGCAGAACGATATACGTACAATATTTTGAAATCGATGCAATCATTGATGACATTTCACGCAAACAGCCATGGGTCCGCCGCCCATTGCCAGGAGATGTTCGTTATCCGAGCCATGCGGATTATGACAACTGACGCAGGAAATTTCCTCGCCGGTTTTCGTGAGCGCAAAACGGAGCGGATGCTTGCCGACCGGATGATTCAATCTTTGTTCATCATGACAACCGGTGCAGAGCTCGTAGATATTCTTTTTCAACAGCGTGGTAACCTTGCTGCTATGCGGGGAGTGGCATATAGTGCAATCGGAAGCAACCGGATGCGCAGACTTTGAACTATCGATGGATGTTTTTTTATCCGGATGGCAATCGAAACACGCGTCGGGCACGCCTTTTGTGACCATCATTATTTTCTTTTCCGCCGACCAGCTATGGCATGTTCCGCATTCTTTCATTTCCACCGGCGAATGGATTGTCAGGTCGGGCGGAGGCATTTTATGGCAAACCGGACAATCGGCTTTCATCGAGGCGCCGCTATCGGCGCTGGGCAAACCTTCATGACAGGGAGTACAACTTTTTTCGAGATCTGAATTATGGAAGTGGGAAGTCCGCGCATCAAGGGGCTTGGATTCATTGACGTATGATGTTGTGAATTCCATTGCGTCATTTTTCTTTCCTGAGGGCGCGAAGTAAATTGTATTTACTCCCGGCACGAGACGAATGTGAAGTTTGTATAAGCCATGGTTATCCGCGTTAGGATCATCATACGGCGTCGTACACGATGTATCAATCCAGCCGGCAATATTCAAGATGAGGTAATTCGCTTGCGCTTCCTTCACTTCCTTCAGGAGAGTCGCAAATTCAGGCCTTTGCCAGAACGTTCGTACGTTCATCGTGTCGGTATACTTAAACGTTACCGATTCCGGGGCGGTGAAATAATTCGAGATCTGAAATGTATACCACAATTTTTGGATTGTTGTATGCGGCTTGAAATACTGTAAAAACGTTTTGGGAAAATTTCCTTTGGCTGCCGAATCGGAAAAATTAATGTACTTCAATAATTGCCATTGGGTGGAGACCAGCAAAAAGCCGGTTGAATCTTTTTCCATTGAAACGAGAAGTGTTCTTCCTTCATCATAAGAGGTCGAATCCTGGAGGGAGGGATATAATATTTTCACTTTCTCACTTGGAGATTCACCCATCCAAAGGAGGCCCAGCAGTAAGCTGAAAATTAAAATATCCCGGAGTTTTAACATTGTTATTGCATAATAAACTTATGATATAAATCATCATGAAGGGTGCCAAGTAATAACGGCTAAATTGGCTTTATTAATGCCATTCTCGCCATAAATTCATATATTTTCTCAACACTGAATTATTTATTGGGTCAAATAGCACTTTTTATGAGAGCAATTACCAGAACATGCCAAAATGGATTAAATTCGGGGTGTGGGAAAAATTGAAATAAGAAAGTTGTTTTTCCTTTCTCATTTTTTATAATATTTTAATATAAATATTATGAAATATCTAATAAAATAGCTCGAATTTAACGTTTTTGTAAAACGATTTAAGACCTGCAAACTCCAGTGAGGCAAAGATATAGTTGATTTTAAATGATCACCAACGGGATTAACGGAAAGTTTCATCCACCGAAATTGCTTAAAAGCTTAAGTTTAATGAAGTTAAACTGGAAGGATGAGAGCTATTACATTGGGTTATTTGACCCAAATCAATGTATGATGCGGGATTAAGGAATGAGGTTTTTAAGGTAAAAATCTGCCTATAAATTTATTGAAAGGGGCTGATTTTAGGAGTGTTGAAAATATGAACAATGCCAATTAAAACAAGCAATTCAATCTAATTGAAAACTAATTGGCACTAAATACAGAAACAGTTTGAAAAGTTATTGCGAGCAGTTTCATCGCGCAGCATCGGTCAAAATTTTTAGCGATGCGGGTTCATTTTCTTACCAATCAAACAAACCGTAGGTAAATGGGAAAGCGCCCATGTTTGCAAGAATTAACCCGCCCGTGCCGTGAATTAAAAATGTTCCGCAAACGATAAGCGTTAAACCGACCAGAACACGGGGGAGTTTTCCCTTGGTGGAGATGCCAAGAAATTCGAATACCCGGTTCATAAATCCTTCCTTTCTGTAAATTAATTATTTTGAAGATTATTGCTAATTTACGTCCAATCCTCTTCTATTATTTCCAACACTGTAATATAAATATTTATTACGTTTTCCAGTTTTTTGTAAAAAATCCCACCTGCAAATTTTGTTTGTTTTAAAGGATATTTTTTCTATTAGATTTTTTTAAAATGTGAAAAGATATGGACATACATAAATGAGTACATTTCGCAGTGAAAGAGGGGTATGGTAGTTATCCAATCGTGGTACCCGTCTGCACCGTCAGAAGAGTCGGACGCTACACCTATGGGGTCGCCCAAAAAGGTATAATGAGTCATCCTGAACTTGTTTCAGGATCCGAGTCTTGATGAAAAAAGATGCTGAAACGAGTTCAGCATGACTCAGCAAAGGGAGGTAAGTTCTTTTTGGGCGACCCCCGTATCCAATATTAATAATTCAAAATCTCTTTCAATAAAAATAGATATATTACCATTATTGAACTAACAAATAACTAATCATTAAACTGTCATGCATGATATAATTATTATCGGAGCCGGACCGGCGGGACTTTCCTGCGCAATCGAAGCGAAAAAAGCGGGATTGAAATACCTTGTGATCGATAAGGGCGGGATAGCCAACGCGATCCAGCATTTTCAGCAGGATATGTCGTTTTTCTCGACGCCGGAACTGCTTGCAATCGGCGGATTGCCGTTCATTGTCCCAACTGTGCGCCCGACCTCAAGGGATTGTGTCAATTACTATCGCGGCGCGGCGGAATATTACCAGCTTTCCTGTTCCTTTTTTGAGGAAGTTATTTCGGTAACTAAAACGGAGAAGGTATTTTTCCTGAAGACTTCCAAAGGACACGAGTACCAGTCGCTTGCAGTGGTTGTTGCGACGGGTTATTATTTTACTCCCAACCTCCTCAATGTGCCGGGAGAACACCTGCCGCATGTATCCCATTTCTACCGGGGTCCGCTGCCGTATTATCATCAGGATGTGCTCATTGTGGGAGGGAAGAACTCCGCAGTGGAAGCCGCACTCGATCTCTACCGGCACGGCGCGCGTGTAACAGTGGTTCACCGGGGAGAACAAATAAGCGAGGGAGTGAAGTACTGGGTTATTCCGGATTTTGAAAACAGGGTAGCGAAGGGTTCCATTAAATTTCATCCCAATACCGTGGTAAGGGAGTTCACCACGGGTATGACGGTGCTGGAAACCGCCGGCAAACATTTAGCGCTGCAATCCGATTTTGTGTTTGTGCTCACCGGCTACGTGCCGGACGTCCCGTTCCTGAGAAAGATCGGCATTGAGATAGAAACCGATTCGCTTGTTCCCTGCCACAACCCGGAAAGTTTTATGACCAACATTCCAAATATGTTCGTCGCCGGCGGCATTGTGGGCGGAAAATTTACCAACAACATATTCATCGAGAACGGCAGAGAGCACGGCAAAAAAATTATTGAATATTTAACGAGGGGGGAGTATGAGTAAAGATCCCTTGGAAGCCTGGTCTAATATTGACCAGAATCTTCGTTCAGCTCGAACGACTTTGCAAACTGCCCAGTCAGAAACAGATTATCATGCAATTGGTATCCTATGTCGGGAGACGATAGTTTCTGTTGGAGCTCTGCTTTTCAGAAAAAGATATGTCGGAACAGATATTAATGTGAGCAATACAGATTCTGTCGAAATACTGGCTAAATATTTCAATCGCAAGCTCAAGGGGGCACATAATGAAGCTCTTAGATCATATTTTAAAGCAACTTGGAATCTTTCCAATGCTGTGGTCCATGGGCGAAATTCTACCTACACAAGGGCTGAGATTTGTGTAGAGGCGTGCGCACACCTTGTCTTATTAGCGAGAATTTTGTATTTCAAAGAGAGCGCACCTCCGAACAAGAGATTTCGTCTCGCGAGGTCGGGTAGCGCGGAGGGCCGGTTCGTCACGGCGTGGTTCTTCGCACATTTCAATTTGCAACCTCTTGCTAAAGAAAATGGCTTCACTCTCCTCGGAATAATGTATAGCGGGCCGAGAATAATAGTTTCCGCCCTTCGCGAGGAAAATAAAGATAGCCAACCGAAGAGATATGACATCATCATTTACCGACCTTATTGGTGGAAATGGGCGAATAGATTAATGGCTGATGCACTCATTGATGAAATTCTGATTAGTTTGGTTACAGAATTGGATAAAGAACAATTTGAAAAGACTGGGCGACCCCCGGTGTGAGCAACAAATAGTCTTTTTTCACGCCCCCTTTATTATTGCAATCGGATGGAGAGCACTAAATCAAAATTTCAATACACATCCAATATGAGGAAAATACAAAATGGAAGCATTTCAGAAGAAAGGTTTTTGGTGGCGTCCGTCTAACGAACTGAATAGAATACCAGGAATATTAACATTTAATCCTATGAATGGGATTGAATTGGAACTGATGGGATCATTTTCCGAATTGTTTAACCAAAAGCATACCGAACCGATAGATATTATATTAGGTGAAACAACAGATGCAGAAAAGATTACATTATATAGATGCATATGGTCAGGTACAACCCATATGGAGTTTCCTAAGTTCTCGTCGTCCAGATATCACGCTCAATTTGTATTTATAGGTTATCTTTTCGGTTCGGTTGATGATCTTGTATTCTCGACTTTTAAAATTAGATATGCTTTCCTGGAAGAATGGTTAGGAATTACAGGTTTTGAGCCCAAGTATCTTACCCAGGATGGAATCAAAGTTACAGGCAGGGCAATTACATATACTATTCCGGATAATATCAAGGCAGCTTTGGATGGGTTAAGCATTGAATTAACCTTTGGCTTTTCAGCAGTATCGAATATTTTTAAGGAAATGTCAATAAGACAAAAGACTTTTTTTTCTATTCGTACAGACAAGGCAATTCAATTCGATGAGTTCATAGATAAAATCGATTACCTTCTTCGTAATTTTGTGGCATTAGGTTTGGGACGCTCTACGTTTCCAATCTCCCTTAAGATCACTCGTGATGATATTATTGAGGAGTCATCAGATGGAAAAACATTTCCTAGATATATCGACGTCTATTATGCAATAAGAATAGCTGTTGATGAATCGGAAGATATTTATGCGAGGGATATGATTTTTAGTTATCCGGACATACAAGATATTTTAATTTAACAATCTGCCTAAAGAATTGGTTCTGTAGAGAGAACCTATTAAGACCTGTTTATGATTTGTATTTTTCAGTAATGAATAATTCTTCTCTATACCTCAATAATAAATTTCTCAATTATACCCAAGCGCTCGAATCATTCCATCGACTTCTATTTGATGGGAATTATGTTAAGAACGAAAATGAATTTAATGAATTAATATTCAAACCGTTGATGGAAGCAATTCCATCGATTACAACAAAAGACCATAAGAATGCTATTATTGCTCGTTTGAAATATGCGAATGAATATTCCCAGAGAAAAAGATTGAGGGAATTACTGAGTAGATCCGAACCAGTTATGACGCTATTTATCCATGATTTTAATGAATTTATTGAACAAATTGTCTCTACGAGAAATCATTTCACTCATTTTAATAAAAACTCACTAAATAGTAATATCTTAAAAAAATCAGATTTGCTTTACGCAACTCATAGACTCAGGATATTATTGGAAACATGTCTGTTGCAAGAAATTGGTTTGCCGATTGAAAGGATTGAGAAAATATATCGACGAAACGATCGGCTATGTTATTTACGCGTCCCCGATACTACGAAGCTGATAAGTGACGATGTGATTCGAGAATGAAGCAACGTTATAATATTATGAGGATGTGTTTACCGCGAAGACTAACTCCGAATCCAACCTCTTCGAACTGCAATACGCCCACCCCGGAGAACATATAATCTATGCTTAAAACTTTTTAAGCCCCTCCCTAAGAGTCCGCCCTGCTGGTCGGACAGGGAGGGGTATGCAATTTCTGTTTCAGTTAAGAAAACATTTCAGCGTACAAGATGCTCATCGATGGCCGTTCACATCCTAGCCCGTCCGGTCAGGCGGGCTGTGAGCTGTCCCGACCGTTGTTTGGGCGGGAGGAGGGGGCGACCCGCAGG
>JBIOHP010000030.1:0-44179 GCA_044449065.1 Bacteroidota bacterium | reverse complement strand
TAGAGCAAAGCTCCAGCTTTGCTCACAGTTGCGGTCAGACCCCATTCATGGTAATGTAGACCGTTGTAACGAGAGTGATTGTGGCCTCGTCCTGTAACACACCCCGTCTCCCGACTCCCGCCAACAAAAACGGCGGATAAAAATGTCGGGAGCCACCCCTCTCTTAGAGGGGATTTTCAACCCGAAATAAACGTTTCAGGGTCTCATACATTGTGCTGCTTTGTGGATTGAAAATATCCAATGTCGCCGAAGGCGAATCCCCTCTCGGAGAGCCCGCCTGACCAGCGGGCAGGGGGACGTAGGGGTGTGTCGAGTGCGCGTGTGCGAATTTTATATATTCACTATTTGATGTTCGAATGAATCGATAGATAGGGCGTTCTTCAGCTTTGATGGAAAATCCATCCCGAATTTATTGAGGTAATTTGCCAAGGTAAGCTCTCGCTCCTGCAAATTTCCGTTGGGATAGATGTTATTGGCGACTTTACTAATCTGCCGGAGAGCAGTTTCGTGCCTGCGCGCCTGCGCTTCAACGGCTTTGTCCTTGAGAACCTGTAACTGATCCGCAATTTTTGCGCGTGTTGTTTCGAGCGCTCCGAGGAGCGTAGGGTCGACATAATTTAAACCGAATTTCATCTCATTAGCAATGTCGTTCGCCCGTTCCAACGCATGGTTGAAGAGATCGTCCAATTTTACCTCGGAGACGAGCTCAACGACTTTTTCGTTTATCGTTTTGGGATTATCGAAAAACTCAATTAACGAGAGTTGATATTTATCCATGATTTTTAAATGCCTCTCTTCGACCAATGTTGCTGATGCGCGGGGATAAATTATCGGCATCCGCATACCGAAGTATGGATAGAGGACCGAGAGTTGCGCAAAATAGGCGATCTCCGCCGGTCCGCCGATATAGGCAAGGGTGGGGAGGATGGCGTCCTGGCAGATTGGGCGCAACGCGACATTCGGGCTGAACAGCTCCGGCGTTTCGTTCATCGTGCGGAGCAAATCTTCTTTGGTAAAAAATTGCCGCGTCCCCTTTAAGCTGAAATCGTGTTCGCGCGGTTCGATAAGATACCTGCCGCCTTTATGGAAATAAAAGAGGTTCACCGCTTTCGGTTTTATTTGCGCGTGATACCGCGCTTCTAATTCGGCGCTGCGTTCAATAATTAACTGGGAAGTGCGCGGGTACTCGTCAATCTCTTTCCTGAAAATAGGCGCCTGCAATTGTTTCAATCTCCGGTCGTTTCCGGAAATGAATATCAATCCTTCATTGCTGAAGATGGTATTCAGCAACGTAGCGAATGCTATGTTGAAACTAACTCCCTGGCGGTAATTCGATTTTAACAGTTCAAGGACGTGATCTTTAAATTCTGTTTTCGGTAATGTATTTTGAAGCTGTTCAAAGAACGGTTCAATATCCGGACCGATAGCTAATTCCCCAACGGCGCCTAAATTTTTATCGAGCGGTTGACCATCGACAAGGTACGAGATGGTGGTGGGATTGCTCTCAGCGTTTAATACCTTCACATGATTGATCTCGGCAAAATCGTGATCTTCGCCTTCGAGCCAGAACACCGGAACGTAGTTATACTCCGGAAAGAGCGACCGCAGTTGATCGCATAATTTTAGCGCAGTAAGAGTTTTATAAATCGTGTACAACGGACCGCTGACTATTCCGACCTGTTGACCGGTGACGATCGCGACGGTATTCGGCTGAGTAAGGAGGTGGATATTTTCTTTCGTCTTCTCGCCGCAGCCGAACCGGGTGTTTTGTTCTGTTAAAACTTCAACTAATACTTCCCGGTGTTGGAATTGTTCGCAGACGCCTTTTGCCTTTGCATGGAAATTTTTTATCGTATGAAAATCTGCGTCGAAAAATTCTCCGACCTTGGGATAATCCTGCAGATAATCGGCATATATTTTAGAAAAATTATTGCCTGCTGTTTTCACTAAGTCATCTATTTTAATTGCTTCTATGTCACTCATGAGAAATTGGATGGTTGAATAAAATTGTCCGACGACGCCCTCCGGCGGCTCAAGACGAACGAATTAATAAATTATTTCCTGACGGTTTGCCTAGAGCGTTCACTAAAATTTATCAAGAGGGCGTGAAAGCGCACATCGTTGAAAAATATACTCTTTCCTGCGAAAATAAGCAAACTTAGGAAAAATGCTTGAAGTAAATTAAACGTGGCATGAAGATAAATAGGACACGCGTAGCTAATTTCAATAAACACGCGAATGAGTCGGGAGTGTAAAATTTTACATTTTTCTCTTGACTCTTCTTCAATTTCTATCTAAATTTATGCTTAAGGGTAAAGTGTTACCGGTGATCATCTAAAGCGTTATTGCATATACTATGGTCTATTTGGGGAAATTAAAAAACACCATCTCAAGACGTCATCTGTTTGTAAGAATATGCCTTCTCATGGTATTGATTTTTTCGATCAATGCTGTAAGTACGGCGCATCATTATAACCGGAAGAATAATAAAGTACTCCAGAAAACACTGGCAAGGATACACAAGGGTGAAATGGGACCCATCAATCATCACCGGTTAGTTCCTCCGAAACCGCATACCTCTCCGGGAGATCAACCATTCGATCGCGCGGATTCACTTCTTGTTGCCTGGGGGGCAAGTTATACATCGGGCATCTCCAACGCGAACGACATCTCTTCCGCTATCTGTGTTGATCCTCAGGATCGATCGGTGTATGTCGTTGGGACAAGCAATTCTGTCTCAACCGGATATGATTATCTTGTCATCAAGTACAATAACAAAGGCGATACGGTCTGGACACGAAGATATGATGGCGCCGCTCATGCCGATGATTATGCAGTAACTGCGGCGCTTGGTCCTTCCGGAAATCTCTATGTGACGGGTTTTTCGATGGATGCGGATAGCGTGTTTGATTATATGACGGTGAAATATGATCCCTCCGGTTCGCTGCTCTGGATGCAAACGTACGATGGAACGGGTCACTCGGACGATACTCCATCCGATCTCGCCATCGATGCGGCTGAAAATGTCTATGTCACGGGCAGCAGTGTCGGAACGGATTCTATGTACGATATTGCAACAGTGAAATACACACCTTCTGGCGCGAGTCAATGGGTGGTTCGATATAGCTCGCCGCTGCAGGAAGATAATATTGCCGTTGAGATGATGCTCGATAATTCCAGAAATATTTGTATTGCCGGTAATAGTGTGGATGCGAATGGAAATTCACAATATGTTATCCTGAAGTACAATGGCTCCGGAACACAACTCTGGAGCGCCGTGCCGACAAACGGAACCAATCAAAGCAGTGAAATTGTCGGTATTGCGACCGATGTATTCAGAAATATTGCCGTGACCGGGAGATCGCTTACAGATTTGAATGATTATAATTATTATACACTTGAATACGATCAGGCGGGGACAAAACTCTGGGCGGTGCAATTCGACGGAATAGATAATCAGGATGACGAAGCTGCCGGGGTCGTTTTCGATAGCCAGGGGAATGTGTACGTTACAGGCGCCAGCATCGGATTAGACGGCACATACGATTATGTTACGATCAAATACAGCGCAACCGGATCGCGAAAGTGGCTCAAACGATTCACATCGATTTTGGGCGATGATCTGCCCTCATTAATAACGATAGATCCTTACGATAACATTTATGTCAGCGGAACGAGCGCAAACATAGGGATTTCGTATGATATCGCCACAGTGAAATATAATGCTTCCGGCGATCAACAATGGGTTGCGTTTTATAATAGTCCCTCAAATGGATATGATTATCCCACCTCGCTGCAATTGGATAGTTCTGTGAATATCTATATCTGCGGTGTGACAGCTAACCATGGAATTAATTCAATTTCAACGTTTAAATATGTTCAATTTGCAGGTCTATATTTCGATAATACTAATATATCCTTTCCCTCTACCGAATTAGGTTGCGGGGTCAGCGATACGATCGTCGCGACCAATGCACGACCCCAGCCAATTACTATTACATCTATCGTAACTCCATTTAATGATTATATAATCTCACCCTTGAGAGCGACAATCCCGGCGATGGGCAGCCAGGCGTTTGTTGTTACGTTCGCGCCGTTGGGTTCCGGTACTATTACAGACACAATCGAATTTAACACCGACGCCCCCGGGACAAATCCGGAAATTCAAGTCAGCGGAATTGCAACGGGGAGCGGGACAATGGTCAATGTGAGCGCTACCCTCGGGACTGGCTGGCAGTTGGTTTCATTGCCGATAACAGTCAATTGCCCCATTATGGTATCAAATCTCCAGACGTTCCGGTATTCGAACGGTTACGTTCAGGAAAATACGATGAAAAACGGCGTTGGATACTGGCGAAAATTATCCTATCCCGATATATCCTTCACCGGATTTTCGCAAACCGCCGAAACGCTGAACGTGAACGCGAAATGGAATCTGCTCGGAAGCATGGCATTCCCAATTCCGATAAGTCAAATCCAAACCGTTCCCCAAAATATATTAACATCCGAAATCTACGGTTATTCCGGAACGGGATATTTTATTGCGGATACAATATATCCCTGCCGTGCGTATTGGGCGAAAGTATCTCAAGCCGGGCAAATAATCATGAGCAATTCATTCGCGGCAATTCCAAAGAGATTTAGCGGAGAGATTTTATCTGAAAACAGTGTGCTTACATTAACAGACGCCGCGGGAAAAACGCAGCAACTTTTTGTATCGGCGAACACCGGCTCTATCGGAAATTATGAATTACCGCCGCCGCCGCCAAAAGGAGTGTTTGATGCGCGATTCGCTTCGGGCAAATATCTTGAAACAGCGCGAACGGGAACTTCTACAGAATTACCGATTGCAATCTCCTCTGCCCGGTACCCGCTGCAAATATCCTGGGATATTAAACCGGCGATGCCTCATGTAGCGCTGAGAATAAATAGCAACGATCTTCCATTATCGGGGCAGGGTAATACCTCAGTTCAATCGGGTTCATCTATCGAAGTTGTTGCGCGAGGGAATGGACAGGTTCCGGATAGATATTCTCTGTCACAAAACTATCCAAACCCATTCAACCCAACCACAACCATCCGTTATGATCTCCCAAAAGATGGTTTTGTTTCCCTGAAGGTGATCGATCTCCTCGGTCAAGAAGTTACCACGCTCGTGAGTAAACAACAGAATGCCGGCGCGTATTCGGTTCAGTTTGACGCAAGGAATGTTTCATCGGGATTGTATTTCTACCGGCTCAGCGCGGGTGATTTTACCACAATTAAAAAAATGGCGGTTATTAAATAGTATGTAATTGATATAAAGACGTAAACCCGCGTATCTATATCAATATTAATAAGATTGGAAGATGATGGAATAGAGAATTAGCGAGGTTTATCTATGGAAGAATTCATTACAGCAATCGACCGGGCACAATACGATAACGCGGTAACTTACCTGCGAAAACATCTCACCCCACGCGATCTTAGCACAGTAAAATACAAGTCGAAAACTAATCCGGATTGGTTTAAAGAACACCAATTTGGCGTTGGAATTCATATCCGCAATATCCTTCGCGATCGGGGATTTCATTGGACCGATCATCTGGATTACAGCGAATGGCGTAATCTCATCGAAGACGCCGTGCATTACGGAAACCGATGAATTCACATCCTTTTGATTAATTGCACATTTCCTGATAAATTCGTATTATTCCTATCAGTTTATTTACGCTCTTGTTCCAGGAGAGATGGGTGAGCGGCTTAATCCCGAAGCGTCGGGATTGCTAAACGGGCTGATCTCCAAAAAAAGAATAAGACAAAAACCCGGAGAGACGGGTGAGCGGCTTAATCTCGAAGCATCGGGATTGCTAAACGGGCTGATCTCCGAAAAAGTATCAGACAAAAACTCGGAGAGATGGGTGAGTGGCTTAATCCCGAAGCGTCGGGATTGCTCAACCGCCTAATCTCCGAAAAAGTATCAGACAAAAACTCGGAGAGATGGGTGAGTGGCTGAAACCAGCGGTTTGCTAAACCGCCGTACGGGGTTGACCTGTACCGAGAGTTCAAATCTCTCTCTCTCCGCATACTCTCAAATAACTGCGGAATTTTGTAAGTAAATCCTTAATCGAGTAATCGTGTCTCCCCGGTCGTTGGGGATTTTTTATTTCAGGATTGATGGCAATCTCAAATCAAATACGCGTCCGCTTTGCGCCAAGCCCAACGGGGTATCTTCATGTTGGCGGGCTGCGAACGGCGCTCTATAATTATCTCTTTGCGAAGAAAAATAACGGCGTGTTTATTCTCCGGATTGAAGATACCGACCGCGCCAGGTATGTGGAAGGGGCGGTGGAAAAGCTCATCAACACGCTGCATCAGATGGGATTGGATTATGACGAAGGACCTCTAAAAGGAGAATTGGGTCCGTATGTTCAATCGGATCGGCTGAATCTGTATCGCGAGCATGTTGCGAAATTACTTGAGCAGGGGAGCGCGTATCGTTGCTTTTGCACACCGGAGCGGCTCGATGCGATGCGGAAGGAACTACAAAAACAATCAGCCAACCCAAAATATGATCGAACCTGTTTGCGCCTCTCACAATACGAGATTGATGGAAAACTGAAAAACGGTGAGCCGTATGTCGTACGAATGAAAGTGCCGAATGGCACGGTGGTGAAGTTTAACGATCTGATCCGCGATAATGTTGAATTCTCCAGCGATCTCATCGATGATCAGGTGCTCTTGAAGACTGATGGATATCCCACGTATCATCTCGCGAATGTCGTTGACGATCATTACATGCAGGTAACCCATGTAATACGCGGAGAAGAGTGGCTTCCCAGCACGCCGAAACATGTATTATTGTACCAGGCATTCGGGTGGGAAATGCCGCAGTTCGCGCATCTGCCATTGCTGCTGAATCCCGATCGTTCAAAATTAAGCAAACGCCAGGGCGATGTGGCGGTCGAAGATTACCTGGGAAAGGGTTACCTTGAAGAGGCATTATTGAATTTTGTTGCGTTGTTAGGATGGAATCCCGGCGGTGAGCAGGAAATATTTTCATTGCATGAGCTTGTTAATCTCTTTTCTCTTGAACAGGTGAATAAGGCGGGCGCTATATTTAATGTCGAGAAATTAGATTGGCTGAATTTTGAACATCTGAAACGAAAATCCGATGCTGAGCTCCTCACTGTGTTGAAGAAAAAGCTTGCCTCATCGAAATATGCCTCACGGGAATTCGCCGATGAGTATCTATTACAGGTAATCGCTGCGATGCGACCGCGAGCATCATTTGTTAAAGATTTTATCGAGAAATGCTCATATTTTTATGAACCTCCATCAGAATACGATCCGGAAGTAGTTAAAAAGCGTTGGACAAACGAAACTCCCAAAGAGTTGAAATTCCTGGCAGATGAATATTCAACGCTGAATAATCCGTCAAAGGAGGAATACGAAACCGCTCTTCATCACGTGTCTGGGAGCTTGCATATCGGAAATGGGAAATTGATCCATGAAGTTCGGCTTGCGGTTTCTGGCTCGGGCACCGGACCAGGTGTGTACGATATCCTGGCGATCATTGGGAAGGATGAGAGTATCAGAAGAATAAAAACGGCAATTTATAAAATAAAAACTTAGCGTTAACGAGTATATAGTATGATACCCAATAGTGTGGAAAATTTAAAGAATAACGAAGCAAGCGGGGCAGCTCCCATACCACGTCATTTTATCCAGGAAATTATCGACCAGGATATGAAGACGAAGAAATTCGAGGGGAGAGTTCATACCCGTTTTCCTCCCGAACCGAACGGCTATCTTCATATCGGACATGCGAAATCAATCTGTCTGAACTTTGGCATCGCGAAAGAGTTTGGAGGGTTCTGCAACCTCCGATTCGACGACACTAATCCGAGCAAAGAGGAAGTTGAGTATGTCGATTCGATCCAGGAGGACGTGCGCTGGTTAGGTTTCACCTGGAATGACAAACCGTATTATGCTTCTGATTATTTTGACCAATTGCATGATTATGCCGTTCAGCTTATAAAAAAAGGTAAAGCGTTTGTTTGCGATCTCACAGGCGATCAAATCCGTGAGTTTCGCGGAACACTAACCGAACCGGGAAGGGAAAGTCCATTCCGGGATCGTTCAATTGAAGAGAACCTGGATTTATTCCGGAGAATGCGAGCTGGTGAATTTCCGGATGGTTTCCGTACTCTGCGGGCAAAAATCGATATGAATTCGCCCAACCTGAACATGCGCGATCCGATCATGTATCGCATTCTCCGCGCAACCCATCATCGCACCGGCGACGCGTGGTGCATTTATCCCATGTACGATTGGGCGCACGGACAATGCGATTCAATCGAACGAATAACCCATTCAATATGTACGTTGGAATTTGCGGATCACCGTCCGCTTTACGATTGGTTTTGCGATGCGCTTGGAATTTATCATCCCCAGCAGATTGAATTTGCGCGGCTAAACTTGACGTACACCGTTATGAGCAAGCGAAGATTGCTCCAGTTGGTTGAGGAGAAGATCGTCAACGGATGGGACGATCCCCGTATGCCGACCATTTCGGGTCTGCGGCGCCGGGGATACACGCCGGAATCAATCCGCTATTTTGCCGACAAAGTTGGAGTTGCGAAACGCGATAATACCATTGATGTTGCGCTGCTTGAACACAGTATCCGTGAAGATCTAAACCGCCGGTCTAATCGTGTGATGGCGGTGCTTCGTCCTTTAAAAGTTATCATCGATAATTATCCTGAAAATCAGGTTGAAGAACTTGATGCGGTTAACAATCCCGAAAACCCGGAGAAGGGATCGCGGCGAATTCCGTTCTCCAAAATGATTTATATAGAGCAGGAAGATTTCCGTGAAAATCCCCCGCCGAAATATTTCCGGCTTTCACCTGGAAACGAGGTACGCTTACGATATGCCTATATTATAAAATGTACGGGCGTGATCAAAGACGAAAAAACCGGAGAGATTAAGGAGCTTCATTGCACCTATGATCAGGAGACAAAAAGCGGTTCTTCGAGCAGCCAGCGAAAAGTGAAAGGGACTATTCATTGGGTTTCGGCTGAGAGGGCTCTGAATGCTGAAGTACGCTTGTACGATCGATTATTCACAAATGAGGATCCGGGCGGTGATAATTGGATAGATACAATCAATCCTCACTCGTTAGAGTCGCTGACGGAATGTAAATTAGAACCGGGACTTGCAACTGCTGTTCCGGGCGATAAATTTCAGTTTGAACGCATAGGATATTTTTGTGTCGATAACGATTCAAAAAAGGAAAACTTGATATTTAATCGCACAGTTTCGCTTCGTGATACCTGGGCAAAAATAGAGAAATCGTAATAATTGCATGGGTCTGAATCCTCTCCATATCTGATTTAGAATCTTGATTCTCAACGAAATAAGCGATATATTTTTTACCTGGAAATTTATGAGTAACGACGTAATTCGAATAAAGAATGCCCAGATTTATGCCTATCATGGCGTAGCATCCGACGAACAGAATCTCGGCGGAAAATTTGAAATTGACGTCGATATGCATTGCGATCTTTCTAAAGCCATCTCCAGCGATAGTCTCAACCAAACTGTTGATTATGAAGCAGTTTACGCAGTTATTCTTAAAACCGTTACATCCAAGAAATATCATTTACTGGAAGCGCTGGCGAATTCCATCGCGGGACAACTTCTTGCATCGTTTTTACTCATGACAGAAATAACCGTTCGCCTGCGGAAACCCCACCCGCCGGTGAAAGGTGTTGTAGATTATGTGGAGGTTGAAGTTACAAAACTACGCGCTTAAACGATGACCACTGTTTATCTCGGTCTTGGGTCTAATATCGGAAATAAATTACAATACTTAACCTCTGCCATTTCGTCGCTAACGTACATGATGAACATTACCGCTACGTCGTCGGTTTATGAAACCGAACCGGTGGGTTTTAATTCCAACGATAAATTTTTTAATGCAGTTATAAAAGCTGAGACAGAATTATCTGCCTCTGATTTATTGTTGAAGATCAAACACATTGAACATTCATTAGGCAGAAAAGCCGAAACACATCTAAAATCAAGAGAAATTGATATAGATATTCTTTTTTACGGAAATGGTATATACTCTGATACTATAATTGAAATCCCGCATCCCCGGATGGCAGAGAGACGTTTCGTGTTAATCCCGTTGGATGAAATTGCGCCAGCCATGGTTCATCCGGTGTTGCATAAATCCATTCGAGAGTTACTGGCAGAATGCGTTGATACGAGCACAGTGACACGCACCAACCATCAACTAACTGATCCCAAATTATCCTGAACGGTACGCTTTGACGGAAAATATATCTCCTGAAATCAAACAGTCCGAAATACGCCATATAGCAATCGAAGGCGTAATCGGAGCGGGAAAGACGGGTTTGGCAAAACGTCTTGCCGAAATACTTAACGGAAAAATGATCCTTGAGGAATTTGAAAATAATCCGTTCCTCGAAAAATTTTACGAAGAGCCGGAACGGTACGCCTTTCAGGCGCAAATATTTTTTCTCCTGAGCAGGTATAAGCAGCTCCGCGAACTGTATCAGGTCGACCTGTTTCACCAGTACCTCATCACCGATTATATTTTTGAGAAAGACAAAATATTCGCGTATCTCAATCTTGCCGATGATGAGCTGAAGTTATACGAAACGCTCGCGGCGAGTATGGAACATTCGGTTCCATCGCCGGACCTCGTTGTGTATATCCAGTGCAGCGTTGAACGGCTTATGGAGAACATCAAAAAACGGTCGAGAGATGTTGAGAGAAAAATATCGGAAGAATACGTCAAAGAATTGAACGAAGCTTACAATTATTTTTTCTTCCGCTTCAAAGGCGCTCCTTTACTGATCGTGAACGCTTCGCAGATAGATTTCATAAATAACAACGAGCATTTTGACGACCTTGTGAAGGAAATATTCCGTCCCAACAAAGCCCCGGTGGAATATTACAATCCCTTCAAGTAGCTGGCGTCATGATTCGATTTATTCTTTGGGTATTGGTGTTTCTTTTTATTGTGCGTTTTCTCGGCACGGTGATGAGAACAAGGTCGTCTCAGCGTCCCAGCGCACCGCCGCAACAACCTCCCAGGGGCGCCAAGCAGCCGCTCAACAATATTCAAGACGCCGATTTTGAAGATATCACGCCTCCTGATCCGGACAAGAAGAAATAAACACGCTATTCACTCAAACCACAATTTCGAGCAGACGAATCCGTGAGCGATGTTGAAGGAAAGTTCAAAAGCATCGTATCATCGTTCCTGAAGCTTATTTTTTCCTCGAAACTTGGAAGAGAAATTGAAAAATCAGCCCTTAAGAATATCCTCATTATTCGTCAACACGATCAACTAGGGGATATGCTCCTTGCCGTTCCGTTATTACGCGCGCTGCGGGAAGGATTCCCGGGTTGTTCAATCACGCTGATTGCAAGTCCTGTTAATTATCAGATTATGCGAAACAATCCCTTTCTCGATGCGGTGTTGAATTATGATAAATCGATATTGAGAAAGTCCCTCTTCGCTTCAATGAAATTTTACAAAACCGTCCGTTCCAAAAAATATGATTTGGCGATAGTGCCATCGACCATCTCGATATCCATGACAAGCAATCTTATGGTGAGATTTTGCGGAGCGCGATACAGAATCGGTCCGAACAGTTTGAACGGCATTCAAAATCCCACTGCCTTTTGCTTCACCCACCCTGTCGATCTCAATTGGACTACAACGCCGCGATTGCATCATTCGGCGAGGAACTTAGAAATCCTCAAGCCGCTCGGAATTCATACTGAAGACCTTCGCAGCACAATCGGTCTGACTCGCAATGAAGAAAAACAAGGCATAGAATTTTTAACAGAGATCCGCAAACGCCATAAATTACTCGTTGGATTTCACCCCGGCGCCGGGCATCCAGAGAACCGTTGGGAAGCGCAAAAGTTTGCCTCTCTCGCCGGTCGGCTTGTCAAAGATTATAATGCCGGAATCGTTGTGACTTCAGGTCCTATGGATAAAGTTCCCATCGAATTGGTTAAACAGCATCTGCAGTGCGAGTATCTTCTGGTGGAAAATAAGTCAATCCGTGATGTTGCCGCTATTATTCACAATCTCGATCTGTTTCTCGCAAATGATACCGGCATAATGCACGTCGCCGGCGCTACGAAAGTAAATTTGCTTTCGTTGTTCGGTCCATCGGATCCTCTACTATGGGCACCGGTCGGAGTAAAAAATCGTTACATAATAGCGAAAGGTAAAACAATGGAATCCCTTTCCGAAGAGGAAGTATGGAACATGATCGGTATTATACTCCTCGAAATGGGATATAAACCGGAGAAACGGTAGATGATCTGCACACACTTTATTTGTTTGTATGTTGAGTTTTAAGTACATTGAGTAGATGCTAATTAAAGAAAATTATATATATCCGCCAAAAATTCACCCCGAAGTTGCTCCTGAAAATCTCGGAGACCGCATTAAAGAGTTAAAAAAAGAATTAAACGGCATTATTCTGGCGCATTATTACCAGGAATCGGAAATTCAGGATGTGGCTGATCTTGTGGGGGATAGTCTTGAGCTCTCCCGACGCGCTGCTTCTACAGACGCCCAAGTGATTATATTTGCGGGCGTACATTTTATGGCGGAAACCGCGAAGATTCTCAGTCCCAAGAAACAGGTTCTTTTGCCCGACCTCAACGCGGGATGTTCTCTTGCAGAAGGTTGTCCCGCTTCGTTATTTAAGGGATTCCGCGAACAAAATCCCGATCATGTCGCTATTACCTATATCAATTGCTCCGCCGAGGTGAAAGCATTAAGTGATATCATTTGCACGTCGAGCAATGCCGAAAAAATTATCCGGTCAATCCCTCTCGATAAACCTATCCTTTTTGCGCCAGACCGAAATTTAGGTCGTTATCTTATAAAAAAGACAGGCAGGGATATGTTATTATGGGAAGGGGCATGCGTGGTTCATGAGACATTCAGCGAACGAAAAATCATCAGCTTGCAGGCGCTCCACCCGAAAGCGATTTTAATTGCTCATCCTGAATGCGAAGAGCCGATCCTCGATAGGGCAGAATTCATCGGGTCAACCAGCGCGTTGCTGAAATTTGTGCAGAACAACGCGAACAAACAATTTATCGTAGCCACCGAGGTTGGAATAATTCATCAGATGGAAAAGACCTGTCCCGATAAGGTATTTATTCCAGCCCCGCCGGAGGCAAGCTGCGCATGCAACGAATGTCCCTACATGAAGTTGAATACCATGGAAAAATTATATCTCTGCATGAAAAATCGCTCCCCGGAAATTCGACTGAGCGATGAAATCATCAAGCGCGCTTTTAAACCCATCAAACGTATGATGGAACTTAGTTGATCTCAATTCATTTATCCCCTATAATATTTTAAGGAAATCCCGTGAAAATCCAAATAAAGATTTTGGGTATAGCTGCATTAACATTTATTCTATCCATAGCCGCATTCTCACAGACCGTAGGAGATAATGGTAAAACACGACCTTACGAGAACGAAGCCAAAGAAATCATGAAGCGCGGGTTATCGGAATGTCAGGCGTACCAAATGTTAGATGTATTGACTTCAACCGTTGGAGCCCGGTTAAGCGGTTCGCCGCAAGCCGCGCAGGCCGTTGAATGGTCGAAATCCACAATGGAACATCTGGATTTTGATAATGTTCACACCGAGAAAGTTATGGTGCCGCATTGGGTGAGGGGGACAACCGAAATCTGTGAAATAGTTAATAGTTCTGCCTCAACACCAATCCCTTTAAAAATATGCACGCTGGGTGGGAGCGTTGGAACTCCGAAAGAGGGAATTACTGCCGAAGTTGTTGAGGTTGAATCTTTGGCGCAAGTAAAAATGTTAGGCGATGACGCGAAAGGAAAGATCATTTTTTTTAACCGCCCGTTTGATAAAACGAAATTCAATACATTTGAAATGTACGGCGGCTCAGTTGATCAACGATGGGGTGGGGCGATGGCAGCAGCTCGCGGCGGCGGGGTCGCAGCGCTTGTCCGTTCGATGACTTCAAAATTAGATGATGTACCGCATACCGGCGCGATGGGCTATAACGATACCATTCCCAAAGTTCCTACTGCGGCTCTCAGTACAATCGCCGCTAACCGGTTGAGCGAAATGTTGAAAAAAGAAGGTAAGGTTACAGTCCATTTAGTCCTTGATTCGGAAACATTGCCCGATGCTGAATCCGCTAATGTGATGGGCGAGCTGAAAGGAGAAGAGCATCCTGAAGAAGTTGTCGTTATCGGGGGACATCTTGATAGCTGGGATAAAGGCAAGGGCGCGCATGATGATGGCGCGGGATGCGTCCAATCCATCGAAGCGCTGAGAATTTTGAAAGAGCTTGGGCTGAAACCAAAACGTACCATCAGGGCTGTGACCTTTATGAATGAAGAGAACGGCGGACGCGGCGGCAAAGCGTATGCCGAGAAAGACCGTCCCGGTGAAAAACAAATTGCGGCGATTGAATCCGACGCCGGTGGATTTACACCGAGAGGTTTCGGCGTTACTGCTGATTCTATCGTTTTCGATAAAATCTCGAAGTGGGCATATTTGTTTGAAGGAATGGATGCAGCCGGCATTAAGCAGGGCGGCGGAGGATCGGATATTGGTCCGCTTGGCGCAAAGAAAGTCCCCCTACTCGGGCTTCGTGTCGATGGGCAGCGCTATTTTGATTATCACCATTCCGATAGCGATACAATCGATAAGGTGAATGAACGCGAGCTTGAGCTTGGCGCCATTGCTATGGCGATCATGTCCTATGTTATGGCGGAGGAGGGGTTGTAACCGGAGTCAAAATCCTGCCGGTAAAAAAAGCGTGGAGGTGAATTTTGTTTTACTATAAGATGGGAGACAATTGACGAGTTTATTTGTCAATCAATATATTATTTATCCACTCGAAAATTACTGAAAGAGATATTCAATGCAAACACAAAATTATGCCAATCATAAACGATATGTTTTCATGTTTCATGGCGTTTTATTATTTGTGTTAGTAATCACTATTATTGGATCGTTCGTTAATTTCTATGAGTCGCTGGGCGATCACCAACGGATTTACAGCGCTTCCTTAATATCTATCCTCGGTATCTGTACGCTCATGCTCTTGGCCTTTCTTCGCGGATTCACCACGAAATTACAGAATCGTGTAATACGGAGCGAAGAAAACATGCGGCATTTTGTTTTAACCGGTAAGCTCTTAAATCCAAAACTCACCATGAACCAGATTGTCGCGCTCAGGTTCGCGTCCGATGAAGAATATTTACCACTTGTTAAAAGAGCTCTTGATAAGAATTTAAGTAATGATGCTATCAAACGGGCAGTAAAAAATTGGAGAGCCGATAATTATAGAGTGTGAGAGACAATAGAGGGTGTAACAAATTCGAGCCTTCTCTTGTTGATTGATATATGAGAATTATATATCAATTTTTATTTATACAATTATTCTCTCTGAATAAAAAACTACCTCTTTTCAAAAATTTTATGTAAATTTAATAAGATTATTTCATTCCATGCGAGAATATGCATGGATATTTTTTTACCAAGGACATTCCCGGAATAAAATATGCCAAATGATAGTTTTAATACGCGAGCTACATTAACTGTTCAAAATAAATCCTATACCTACTACTCCCTAAAGGGGCTTGAAAAAGCGACGGGGGAAACGCTCGCCAAATTACCCTTTTCGTTGAAAATTCTTCTCGAAAATCTCCTTCGTTGTGAAGACGGCAGGGTTGTGAAAAAAGACGACATTAACGCTATTCTTCATTGGAATCCCAAAGCGGTTCCCGATAAAGAGATCGCGTTTATGCCTGCGCGGGTGTTATTGCAGGATTTTACAGGGGTACCCTGTGTCGTTGATCTTGCTGTAATGCGCGACGCAATGGTGAAAATGGGCGGCGATCCCAACCGTATCAACCCGCTGCAATCAGTCGATCTGGTTATCGATCACTCTGTGCAGGTGGATGAATACGGCACACCGGGCGCATTTGCATTCAATGCAGGGAAAGAATTTGACCGCAACGTGGAACGGTATGCGTTCCTCCGCTGGGGACAGCAGGCATTCAAAAATTTTAAAGTCGTTCCCCCGGATACGGGTATTGTGCACCAGATTAATCTTGAATATTTGGCGCAGGTCGTATTCACAAAAGAAATCGGTAAGGAAATGGTAGCATATCCGGATACATTAGTAGGAACGGATTCCCATACCACGATGATTAACGGACTTGGCGTCCTCGGTTGGGGCGTTGGAGGGATAGAAGCCGAAGCAGCTATGCTGGGCCAATCGATATCCATGTTGATACCGCAGGTTGTAGGGTTCAAATTGTTTGGTAAACCGCAGCCCGGCACAACGGCGACGGATGTAGTTTTAACGGTTACTCAGATTTTGAGGAAGAAGGGAGTGGTGGGAAAGTTTGTCGAGTTTTACGGATCGGGATTATCTTCCCTCAGACTTGCCGATAGAGCGACAATCGCTAATATGGCTCCCGAATATGGCGCTACAATGGGCTTTTTCCCAGTTGACGCAGAATCGGTGAACTACCTTCGGTTTACCGGCAGGGCAGGCCATCAGGCGGATTTAGTGGAAGCATATTGCAAACAACAGGGATTATTTCACGATAAGAATTCTCCCGAACCGGTTTTTTCCGATACCGTTGAATTAGACCTCGGCACAGTCGAGCCATGTCTCGCCGGTCCGAAGAGACCACAGGATAGGGTATCTCTCTCAAAATCTAAAACCAGTTTTCGGAGTTCTCTGGTTGAGATGTTAGAAAGCAAAGGAGCGAAATTCGATAAAAATTCTCTTGGGAGTTGGTTGTCTGGTAGTGGAAGCGTCTCCACCGCTGAGCTCAGCAAAACTGTTTCAGTTAAAAAGAACGGAGATCAATTTTCCCTTAATCAAGGCTCGGTGGTCATCGCGGCGATTACAAGCTGCACAAACACATCCAATCCATCGGTACTGATCGCAGCCGGGTTGCTCGCAAAGAAAGCAACCGCTTTAGGACTTACCTCTAAACCGTGGGTGAAAACGAGTTTAGCGCCGGGATCTAAAGTTGTCACAGACTATTTAATAGAAGCAAAGCTCATGGAGCCGCTCGAAAAGTTGGGCTTCCATGTTGTGGGATATGGCTGCACTACCTGCATCGGCAACAGCGGACCATTGCCCGAACCGATTGCACAAGCAGTTCAGGAGAATGATCTGGTTGTGGCGGCAGTTCTTTCCGGCAACCGGAATTTTGAAGGAAGAGTCAATCCTCATACGCGCGCTAATTACCTGGCATCACCGCCGTTAGTTGTTGCCTATGCTATAGCAGGCACGATGGACATCGATTTGGTGAATGAGCCCATCGGAACAGGTAAGGATGGTAAGAAATTGTATCTGAAAGACATCTGGCCCTCGCCGGAAGAAGTTGAATCGACGATGCGGAACGCAGTAAAATCCGATATGTTCAAAAATGAGTATTCCGATGTATTTAAAGGGGATGATAAGTGGCGGACATTACCTGTACCCGCAGGCGCTCGCTACCAATGGGATGCAAAGTCTACTTATATTAAGGCAGCGCCGTATTTCGAAAATCTCCCGATGGAGCCGACTCCGTTAAAAGATATTAAAGGCGCGAAAGTGCTTGCCTTGTTAGGCGACTCCGTAACAACGGATCATATTTCACCCGCAGGGTCTATTGCTAAAACAAGTCCCGCAGCTAAATATCTGATTGATAAGGGAGTTGACCCAAAGGACTTCAACTCATATGGAGCCCGCCGCGGCAATCACGAAGTGATGGTGCGAGGGACGTTTGCCAATATCCGCCTGAGGAATATGCTCGCCCCAGGCACCGAAGGAGGGATGACCGTTCATCCAACATCCAAGGAACCGATGAGTATCTTCGACGCATCGGTGAAATACCAGATGGAAGGGATTCCCCTCCTCGTGATCGCGGGGAAAGAGTATGGTTCCGGTTCATCGCGTGATTGGGCAGCAAAGGGACCCCGGTTATTGGGTGTTCGCGCAGTTATTGCTGAAAGTTTTGAGAGAATTCACCGGAGCAATCTCATTGGGATGGGGATATTGCCGTTGCAGTTCAAGGCGGGCGAGAATTACAAGTCGCTTGGGTTATCCGGCTTTGAATCGTACGATATCGAAGGCATTGCTCAAAACCTCACTCCCGGCAAAGAGATGAAGGTAACCGCGAAAGGGAAAGATAAGAACATAACGTTCACGGTCATTACCCGCATCGATACACCCAATGAAGTCGATTATTACAAGAATGACGGAATCCTGCAGTTTGTATTGAGGCAGATGCTGAAAAAGGTGTAATGCAAAGTAATACGGAGTTATTGCGAGAGGTCATCCAAAAAGTCCCGTAATGTAAGGTCCGACCCGTCTGAGCAGTCGGACAGGTCCCCTGGTCAGACAAATAATTTCGCACTAATATAATTACCGGAGAAGAAATTATTATAAAAAAAAGCTGGGCGGTCGCCATTGGCGCACACGCCCAGCTCTCTCTATTCACTACGTTCAGCGTTAGCTGATTTTTACTTCAATCTCGCGCGGTTTTGCTTCTTCGGCTTTGGGAAGAGTAAGTTTTAACACGCCATTTTCGTAACTCGCTTGAATGGCGTCGCTCTTCACCAACGTTGAAAGATTAAACGACCGGCGGAAGTTGCCGAATGCTCTTTCATTGTAATGGTACGATTTCTTTTCATCAGAGGATATTGATTTCCGCTCACCCTGAATCGTGAGAACGTTTTTATCGATGGATATTTTCACTTCATCCTTCGTCACACCGGGAAGATCGACTTCCAGCGTATAGGCATTATCGTCTTCGGTGATTTCAACTGCGGGCGCATACCTTGCTGTTGATTGATTCTCGGCGGTGAAGCATTTTCCGAATTCTTTTTCGAATTCCGTGGTGTTGTGAACAAATTCTCTTAACGGGTTAAATACGAACGTCATAGGTTTATTCCTTTTTAATTTTTGTGATGGTTAATTATAATTTCTTGATTCATAATAACTCAAAGAATGTGCCAGAAGCATTATTGTAGAATTCAGTTTAATTTCGCTATATAGTATATTGGCCATTCAACTGGTTATGACATAATGACGTATATAATAAAATAAATGAATGAGTTGACAGTCAAATAATGCCATAATGGCAGGAATTTGCATTTGGAAATATCCAAAAAAAGCTGTAAATATTAAATTATTCACAATTAATTTTAGAAAGTAACCTATGCCGATATACGATTACCGATGCAGCGAATGTCAAACGACCTATGATGTATATTTCAAAGGGAAGGAAGACAAATCGATCGTCGCTTGTCCAAAATGCCAATCGAAGGAACATGTAAAACTCGTCTCCGTTCCGGGCGTTGCCGTGAGCGAGAAGAGCGCGTCTAATTCCGATTGTTGCGAAGCCAACGGCGGGCAATGCTGCGGCGGCGGCATGTGCGGGATGAATTAGGAGAGTATTTTAATCGGTTAAGGGGCCATCCCAAAAGAACTTCTTCCCATTTTATGAGTCATGCTGAACTTGGTTCAGCATCTGTTTTAACCGATATTTTAGATCCCGAAACAAGTTCGGGATGACTCATTTTATTATTTTTGTACCCCCCGTATCATTGAAAATAAAACCCTACATCGAATCAAACACAGAATGTTTAATAGGGAGGGGTTGTAAATATTTCCTACGGACAAAATCCCAAATTCTAAAACCGAGCAACATCGCTATAATGATGCCATAAATAATCGGCCGGCGCGTGTCTGCTTTCACTAACCAGTAATAATGAATCACGCCGCCCAATGCGGTTAGGTACACTAACCGGTGAAGCCATTTCCACCGTTTGCCGCCCAGCTTAATCATCAGAGCTTTAAATGAAGTTATTGCAAGCGGAATAAGCAGGACAAAACTCGAAAATCCCACAAGTATAAAAGGGCGTTTGCCTATATCCTTTACGATCGAATGCCAATCAAAAAACTGATCGAGCCATATATATGTCGTAAAATGGAGGCAGACGTAGAAGAACGCAAACAACCCCAGCATTCTTCGTAGCTGCGATAATGGGTTCCAGCCGGTGAGTTTTCTGAGCGGGGTTATCGATAATGTCGCGGCGATGTAGCGTAATGTCCAGACTCCCGTCTCCTGAGTAATATCCCGGATCGGGTCCGCACCAAGCCCGCCGGTTAATCCCGCATACAATAAATACGCGATGGGGCTCAGTGAGAGCGCGAAAACAATAGGTTTGATAATCCTTTTCAGGATTTTTGCGCCTGTCATTTTATTTTCACTTCTTGCTGAGTTATTATTAATCTGACCATCGTATGCGTCATTGTAATTCTAACCAAAATGAAGAAGTGACGCATTGTCTCGAATCCAAATAAATTCTAACCTCCTCTTCCCGTCAAGTATATTTTGATGTTGACGGGACTTCCCCTCCTCGATCGAGGAGGGGAGACGCGGAGCGAGAGGTGGTCAACGCGAGTTCCGGAGTAGCGGAACACCACCTGCCCGACTCCTTCATTCAGGCGGGCAATCTCCTCACATGGATGCAAATTATAAAACTGTAAATTTCGACTAATGGAAAGATTACAGTTGTCACAAGGCAGGATCTTCACTCAAAAATATCTTTTAAGATCCATCCCGGAATACATACCCGCAACCTGATCTCCGTACCCGTTAAACATCAGCGTGTTGCGCTTGAGGAATTCCCCTATGCGGCGTTCTTTTGCCTGGCTCCAGCGCGGATGATCGACCTCCGGATTGACGTTTGAATAAAACCCGTATTCGTTCGGCGCCATCAGGTTCCACGTGTTTGCGGGTTGGTTTTCGGTGAAGCGGATTTTCACGATCGATTTGCAGCTCTTGAAACCATACTTCCAGGGAATGGCAATCCGCAGCGGCGCGCCGTTTTGATTTAATAATGATTTGCCGTAGATGCCGGTCACCATAAACGTCAGCGGGTGCATTGCTTCATCCATGCGCAATCCTTCAACATAGGGCCACTGTAAAACATCGCGTCGCTGACCGGGCATCTCTTCGGGACGCAGCACAGTGGTGAACTCGACAAACTTCGCTTTTGAGGTCGGCTCAAATCTTTTTATCAATGCATTAAGGGGAAAGCCATACCACGGAATAACCATCGACCACGCCTCGACACACCGGTGCCGGTAGATTCGGTCTTCCATCGTGATGCCTTTGAGCAAATCTTCGAGGTTATACATCGTGGCTTTCTTTACCTCGCCTTCGACAGATACTTTCCACGGAAATGGCTTAAAGCTTCCTGCATTCGCCGCTGGATCGTCCTTATCCGTGCCGAATTCATAATAATTGTTATAGGTCGTGATGTCCTTATAGGATGTTAATGTCTCATCGGTATCGTAGGGACTTTTCTTTTTGGGCTTCCAATTATCATCGCCGGAAGTGTCCGGACTGAACACCTTGCCGAGCAATGCCGCTCCGCTTGTCAGCCCGATTGCCCCAACCGCTGCTTGTTTGATGAATTTCCGCCGGTTGCGGTAGAGTTTCTCGTCCGTTATTTCCGATGACTTTATATCCGGTTGTTTCTTGATTAACATATATGATGCTTGAATGTTTATTATTTAATTGTACACATACAAGAACACTATAATGGGTAGGGGAGTTTCAGGGAGGAAGCATCATATTGTTTCCCAATTACCACAATCATTTTAACGAAGGAAAATCCGAATGTAGGGGCGTTCAATTGAACGCCCCTACGTCAACATCACACCGTTTACACATCCCATCTCCAGGGGAGACGCGGAGCGAGGGGTGGTCGAACTCGAAATTGATTTTGTTCGATGCCATAAAGGAAAAGCCATTCTCAAATTTACCCTATTTTTCGAGCGTCTAACATCCCGCCATTAATTATGTATAAAAGTAACGTGTATCTTCTCAATAACTGAGACACTAGCAACAGTAAAACTTAAGATTTCGACCCCTCGTTTATCTTGATGTTTCAGAATCCGTTGACCAAATACTTTAGCCTGTGCGCCGACTCCATCGACATACAAGCTATCAACGTGATATCCCTTAGCTGGTGTGAAAGTAAACGTTGCACTGTCGCCATACGTTATGATCACACTCGGTGAGGGTGAGATCGTACCATTTGGACCAGCGGACGAGCTAACTGTGATGAAATCCGGATGATAAGTTGATCTCGGTAGGGATGTATGAAATTGCGACGGAACAAGCCTCAATTCAACTTCAATGGGAGGTGTAAACTTATTGAAATACGTATAGTTTGTAAACTGTTCAATGCGTCCATACTCATAATGAATCTCAATAAGTCGCGGTATTTTCCAATCTACCTTCAAATCTTCAAATGCTTCACCACCAAAAACAGATGATCCGGTATCAAAGGATGTATCACCCCGTGGTACGATATAAAGCTTATAAAAATAAGGGTCAAGTGCCGAAGTAGGGAATTCGAGCAATACCGCATCGAGTAAAGAATCTGGTGAAGTTATTCGTCCTCTCTCAACCGGAGGATATAGTGATTTAATTTTGAGATAGCCATAAATTCCAAATCCCATCAGAATAAAAATAATAATTGTAAGGAAAATGAAAATATATTTTTTCTTCATTATTCTCCGACTGAATATATCATTATTCTATTCCTTCTTGTCATAATAGATTTATTTTTTTCCCTTTCTCTGTCTTGAATAATAAGTATGGCGAGGTCAGAAAGTATGCTGCTGACGTGAACGAAACAGCGTCTCGCTCTACATTGGCTACTACACTCCCAACCCTCCTCGCATCAAACGGAGCATGGATAAACCAAATGCAATGATGAACATGACGTAAAGGATTAATACCACAATCCCGATAATGAGTATCACCTTCTGGATGAAAAAGTACCTGCTCTGTCGCTCGAGGGCGTTTTCGAGCATCCGTAAATCTTTGGTGGTGAGAAAGTACATGAATGAATCGGCGGATTCGCGGAGGCGTATGCCGCCAATAAGCAGCGGTACGCCTATCAATGCGCCAAAAATTGTGAGGCAGTATAATCCGCCGAAGATTATGGTGATCAAGCCGACAAATTTCATGTCATTGCAAAGTTTATTCACCATCATCTGAAATAACGGCGAAAACGTTGCCGGCGGCGGGGGAGTCGTGGGTTGGGCGGGTGGTTGAGTTGGTGTATCCATTATGCAATTCCTAAAATATTTGGGATTTAATTTCTTGGCGGTCATGGTCCAAACCATGACCGTGAAACTGCGATTTTGATGTCATGGATTGGTCCATGACATCCTGGATAAAATATCTTGTCGTTAGTATAGAGATATTTAGGATAAGTTTCAACTTTTTATATCAATATTTCATCATGAATTTAAACGCAGAGACGCAGAGTTCGCGAAGTTTCGCAGAGGACGTCATTCCTCCGCGATCTATTTAAAGGCGTTATGGTTCAGACCTTGAACTGGAAACTGAATTTATTGCATTTAATCCCGTAGGGATGAAATATCTATAGCTATTGGCGATGAAATAGGGTGTGAATCCCGCGGGGATTTTACACCGCGGGAGTGATATGTATTTTCACCGAAATTCAGGTTTTTCCATTCGATCTCTTTGATTTTTAAGTGAAAATTGCATACATTTTAAACTAATTTGTAATATGTATAGGGATTAAAGGTAATTATGAATACGATGAAAACTGTGTTTTTAATGACACTAATGACTGTTTTATTGCTCCTTGTGGGTTCACTCTTGGGTGGTCAACAGGGGATGATGTATGCTTTCCTTTTCTCGTTGGCAATGAACTTTGGCTCGTATTGGTTTTCCGACAAAATTGTGTTGATGATGTACCGCGCAACTGAGACAACCGAAGCTCAGGCGCCGAGATTATTTTCCATTGTAAACCGGGTGGCAAGCGAAGCGCAATTGCCGATGCCTAAGGTCTATATCATACCGGGTGATACTCCGAATGCATTTGCTACCGGACGCGATCCCAACCATGCAGCCGTTGCCGCGACCGAAGGAATTGTAAAATTACTCAGCGATGACGAATTGGAAGGCGTTATCGCGCATGAATTCGCTCATATAAAGAATCGGGACATTCTCACCGGCACAATCGTCGCAACTATGGTCGGCACGATTACGTTTGTTGCCCGAATGGCGGGCTGGTCGATGATGTTTTTTGGTGGGGGAAGCCGCGACCGGAGAAATTCAAACGGCATGGCTGAGCTTGCGCTGTTAATACTGGCTCCCATCGCCGCAGTAATGATTCAGTTGGCAATATCGCGTTCGCGGGAATTTGCCGCCGATGCTGGTTCTGCGAAATTTACCGGCAGACCGCTTTCGCTTGCCAACGCTTTACAGAAACTTGAACGCGGAGTCCAGCAAATACCGATGCAAAACGCATCCCCGGCGTCCGCGCATATGTTTATTGTCAATCCGTTACGCGGGGGCGGAGTAATGAAGTTGTTCTCAACTCACCCTCCCATAGAAGAGCGGATCGAACGCCTCCAGCAATTAGCGCTCGGCGGAAATTAATTTACGTAACGATTCTGTCAACAAAAAGTTTCCATCAAATTCTTTAGAAAGGATAGTTGCCCGTTCAATGAAAACGAAAAAACCGAAAAAATCGAACCAATCACCGAACACTGAAATTTCCGATCAATACAACGAACCGACGCCGATTCCCGATAAAGAGAATCCGTTCGCTTCTATGATGCAGCGTTTCGACGTTGCAGCCGAAATTTTAAACTTAGAGCCGGGAATTTATAACTATCTTAAAACTCCAACCAAGCAGGTGATTGTTTCGATCCCGATTCAGATGGATGACGGCAGGATAGAAGTTTTCGATGGTTATCGCGTGATTCATAACGACGTTCTGGGACCATCGAAAGGCGGGATACGCTATGATCCCCATGTCACAATCGATGAGGTAAAAGCGCTTGCCGCCTGGATGACCTGGAAATGCGCTGTGATGAACATCCCGTTCGGCGGCGCCAAAGGCGCCGTTAAATGCGACGTGACGAAATTAACCAGAGTTGAAATAGAAAAAATCACTCGCCGCTATACGGCAAACATGCTTGACGTTTTTGGACCGGATAAAGATATCCCCGCGCCGGATATGAATACCAATGAGCAGATTATGGCGTGGATTATGGATACCTACAGCATGCACGTTAAAAAAACTGAAACCGCTGTGGTAACCGGCAAGCCGCTTATTCTCGGCGGGTCGCTCGGAAGGAGAGAGGCGACGGGACGCGGCTGTATGATCGTAACACTTTGCGCGATGGAGCGGAAAGGTATTCGCCCGAAGGACGCCAAAGTTGCGGTACAGGGATTCGGGAATGTCGGTTCGGTGAGCGCGCACCTGCTTGCCGAGGCGGGTTGTACGGTGATAGGAATTTCAGATGTCACCGGTGGATTTGTAAATGAACGCGGTATCGATATTCCGAAAGCGATTGAATATACAGCCAAACATCGTTCATTGGAGGGATTTAAGGGCGGCGACCGCATATCGCAGGAAGAACTGCTCGAATTGCAGTGCGATGTTCTTGTCCCTGCTGCCCGCGAAAATCAAATTCTCGCCGAAAATGCCCGTAAAATAAAAGCAAAAATCATCTGTGAAGGAGCCAACGGACCCACAGACGCCGCTGCCGATCCTATTTTGCGCGATAAAGGCATTATGGTTATTCCCGATATCCTTGCGAATGCAGGCGGAGTAACCGTATCATACTTTGAATGGGTTCAGGATCGCATCGGTTATTTCTGGACTCTTGACAGGGTAAACAGACGAGTCGACCGCATGATGAGGGCTTCATTCGACGCGGTGTATGAATCCGCTGAAAAACATAAAGTCACTTTGCGAATTGGCGCGTACATTATCGCCATCGATAAGGTTGCCATGACACTAAAGGTACGAGGCATCTACGCATAACGATCGCGTAACTCCACGGGTTAGCTTTCAATTAACGATAGTTGTACTCATAGTTATTTTATCATCCGTTATTTCGTACGGTAGAAGCGACAACCGGGATAGCAAGGAAGATAGTGTACCCACAAATCTTGCCGTCTTCCAGCATTTGATCGATAGTCTTACAGTCGGGATAACCAACGATTCTCTCCTTGATAAAAAAAATACATTGAGTGTTTCACTCAAGGGCGAGGGAGATCAATGGTTTGTTAGTCAGGGGATTCATGCCACGCTTCATCGGTTGGGGTACCAGACATACGATGATACGGGAGCGGCACACACTAATACTGTGCGACTTGAAGTAATGCCGGTTCTTTCACTTTCCTATGATAAACCATCACGAAGCGGAATCTTCGGCGGGAAGAACGTTTCCCGCACAGCGAATGTTTATTTTAACTACCAGCTCATTGAGAATATCAGCGGCAAAATATTAACGAGTCGTATGATAAGCAAGAAAGCAACCGATACCGTATCCGAGGATGCAATCCCTTTGCTCGAAGATAATTCCATCCGGGCAACGCATGCCGTCATGCCCGAAGATAATTTGTTCGATCGCCTCATTGAACCGCTCGTTATTGTCGGGGCGGCGGGCACCGCAGTTTACTTATTCTTTCATGTGAGAAGTTAACCACTTATGTCTTTAATCAGGCAATCGATTTCCATTCTAATGATAGCATCAGCCCTCGCCGGTTCGGTGCTGATTAATTCGTGCGCGTCTTCCGACGTAGATAAGAATTTATCCGCAGGCGAGCGATTTGCCAGAGGGAAATCAAAATTTGAAAACGGGGATTATTTCGAGGCAATCACCGAGCTGAATATTGTCAAGCTGCAATTTTCAGGGAGCACTATTGCGGATAGCGCTCAATATTTCCTCGCAGAGTGCCATTTTAAGCGGGAGGAATACATTCTTGCAGGCGAGGAGTACCAGCAATTGAAGCGAAACTATCCATCGAGCCCGCTGGTTCCGATAGCGCAGTTCAAAACGGGATTATGTTATTACAACCTTGCTCCCAAACCGCTTCTTGACCAGAAGTTCACTGCGCGGGCGATAGATGAATTTCAGGCATTCATCGAATATTATCCGACCAATGACCTCGCGAAAGACGCGGCGGAAAAAATACAGGAATTGAATACACGGTTAGCGCAAAAAGATTACGAAACTGCCGAGTTATACATGAAGTTAGAATATTACCGTGCTGCCGTCTATTATTATAACAGCGTATTTGAAAAATATCATGATACGCCGTACGGAGAATCCGCGTTGCTCGGCAAAGTAAAAGCGTTGATCGCCCGGAACCATTATGATGAAGCAAAACCCGATATAGAAAAATTTCTCGAGCGGTATCCGAACAGCAAATATTTAGGGGAAGCGCAATCTCTCCAGCGGGATATTGAGGAACATCTCAAATCAAAATCAGCGGCTTCCCATTCAACTTCCATGTTTGATAAAAGCGAATAAGGAGGGATAACCCCATGACTCGGAAAAAAATTCTGCCCGAAGGCAAGCGCACCGTGAAAAACTCACAGGTGGAGATGACGCAGCTTGTTCTACCGAACGACACCAATCAATTAGGAAATCTTCTTGGCGGACGATTGATGGAATGGATCGATATCGCTGCGGCGATAGCGGCGCAGCGGCATTCAAACCGAATTTGTGTTACGGTAGCGGTTGATAATCTTGTGTTCCATCAACCGATTAAAATCGGCGAGGTGGTTACGCTGCGGGCGTCGGTGAACCGGGCATTCGGCACGTCGCTCGAGGTTGGCGTGCAGGTGATGGCGGAGAACCAACTAACCGGCGAGAAAAAAATTTCCAACACCGCGTATCTTACCTTCGTGGCTGTGGATGGCTCCAATAAACCGATAACAGTGCCGCAAATTCACCCCGAGACTCCCGTAGAAAGGAAACGGCACAAAGAGGCATTAGAGCGCAGACTGCTTCGTCTACGCATGCATAATGCAGGACTATAGCAAGGTCTCTCCATTGAATTTGAACATTTTTTAACGCATCGTTGCTCAGACATCATCTCCGATATTTTTATATCATCTTTTACCTTCTCGCGCAAGCAATTGTTCTGGCGCAGCAAACGCCTACCTTTGGGGTGGTCACGGAATTAAAAACAACCCGGCGTGCGCGGGGTTTACTGAGCGGGGATTTCAATGGCGACGGTTTAATAGATTTAGCGAGTTACAACGATCAACAGATTACCCTTTACTACCAGCAGCGAGATTCCCTCTTTTTTAAAAATTCGATGGCATTTCTTGGCAGCGATATTGTTACTGCCGTTGTCGGAAATTTTAATAACGACAAATACGCCGATATTGTGACGTTATCGCTTCATAAACCGGAAGTAACCGTTTTTCTCGGTAAACCCGGCGGGCTGTTTTCATCCCGCTGGACTACCTCGCTTTCCAGAAAATACGACAGAGTGACTGTCGGAGATATCAATAATGACGGCAAGCAAGATTTAATCTTTTTCACCCGCAAGGAACCCGGGCTGGAAGTATTTCTGGGCAACGGCAACGGCTCGTTCCGGAAGCCGCAGATTTTGTTTCCGGATATCGCCTTCAGCATGGTAAAAGTAATCGACCTCAATGACGATAAAGTCAGCGATATACTGGGAGTGAATTGGATTACCGATGAAGTGAACATATTTTCCGGTTATGGGAGATTAAAATTCAGCAATCCTGTTGTTCTGCCTTTTGACCGCGAACCGACATTCGTCGTGCCCGCGCATTTTCACAGCAGCTTAGTCATGGATTTAATGATAGGTTTCGACGATCAGCATGTCCTCCAGATTTACTCCGGGGATGGAAATGGAAATTTTCAACTCTCCCAAAAATTATATCTCGATCCGCAGCCGCAAGACGTTGTAGCCCTCGATATCAATCGATCCGGAAGGGATGATATCGCCATTCTCAGCCGGGAAGAAAAAAGTATCGACGTATGGCTCAACAATTCAAAAGGAAATTTTGAAGATCACATAAGTTTCGCGGGAGGAAAAGATCCATCGCAATTTATAACGTTTCCCGACCGGCAAACCGGCGGCATGAACCTGGCGATCCTTGATTCGACCGCTTCGCGGATTCGCGTGTTATATAATTCTATGGAAAAACAAAACCCCGGAGCGGAACTCGATTATTGTATCGGAACGAATCCCGTCGGCGTTGCCATCGCTGATTTCAATAATGACGGATGGCTTGATATCATCGTTTCCAATACCGGTTCCCAAAATTTTGGTCTCTTCAAGAATAGAAGGAATGGAACATTTGACGGTCAAATCGTTTATCCCGTAGCGATGAATCCGACCGGTGTAAAGTATTTTTCCAAAAATGATTCGATCGGGGTGGTGTTTCTCAGCGGAAAATATGAGGAGAATATCTCCGTCAATGAAATTAATATAAATACTTACTCACATGTGAGCTATAGTATCCCCACACAGAGTAATCCCTCAATTCTCGGCGTGATAAAACAGCCGCATAATTCTTTTTTTGACGTCCTTGCCCTGGAATATGAACGGAGCAGGCAAAAATATTCCCTGACAAAATTTGAAGGGACTGCGCCGGATCGATTTATCGAAAAAAATTACACGCCGGCGCCGAATTTCATCGCAGCATGCGTGCTTAACGGTAATCATGGGAACAGGGAAAATATTGTCTATATCGTTTTTGATAACAAATCGAAATCGATTCAGGCATATCGTTCCGCAGCGACGGAACAGAAAAAATATAGCGGACAAAAATTTCTTTTTTCTCTTCCTTTTCAAGATCAACCGGTGGTATCTTTATGGCGTGGAGATCTTAATAATGACGGCATAGATGATCTCGTCCTCGATATCCTCGATCCCTTTAGTGAACTGTACACATTGCTTGGAAAAAGTGATTCAAGTTTTAGCCCGCCGCAGCTGCTTCTTACCGATGCGATCAGCGTTTCGCAGTATGATCGGCTCAAGATTGTAGATGTGAATGGGGATGGGGTCAAAGATTTAGTTCTGGAGAATGATCTGGATAAAAGCATAGAGGCATATTTAGGCAAAGGGGACGGAACATTTTCATCAAAGAACCGACTGATCAGCACAAACGGGCTTGGCGGGTTTGAAGTATCGAACCTCGCTAAAGATAAAACAACCGACTTAATTTTGATCGATAATATAAATGGATTGTTGAAAATAATTCCTCTCAATCAGTGATGAACAGCTTCCTCCAAAAAGGATTCATGATATTTTGCGTTAGCGCGATGATGATAACAATTACGCTAAGCGGGGAACAATTGTCGCATTCTCAGAAAATAAAACAGGTTGCGGACATTGTGAGGTCAAATCCCGCCATTTCAGGGGCAGCGATCTCAGGAATCAATATCGTCGATGGTAAATGCGGATTGAAATTAATGATGGTACTACGGGAGTATTGGAATTCGTTCACTCCGCAGCAACAAAACGCGATTCGTCAGTTTCTCAGCGTGACATTTGAAGAGACGAGAACGATAGGTCATTTTGAAATCAACTATGACACGTCAAGTTCGAACCCTAATACACCGGGGCTGCTCTCTCCGAATGGCACCCGCATCCCGAACACTGCTGAACAATATGTCGATTCTGTGGGAAAATATTTCAACTATGCGTGGACGATAGAGGTCGATTCACTTGGCTTTCTCGCGCCGCCGTTTCAAGCAGGACATAGCGCCTATGTTGTGAATATTGTGGAAGAGGGGGGAAGTTACTACGGGTTAACGCAATTTGTCGATCAGATTGCCGCGGGACCACCGGCGCTCTGGACAACCTACATCGAGATAGACAATGATTATGCGGAATTTTACAGCGTTGGAATGGCAGGATTAAGGGTAACATCTGCGCATGAATTTAACCACTCGATTCAAATGGGCAGGTACGGATACTGGGGTCCATCGGCGGTGTATTTTCACGAAATTACATCCACATGGTTGGAAGATTATGTCCACGACGATGTCGACGATTATTATGCTTATCTCGAATCTCCGGGCGGCAGTCCGCGGGGTCAATTTTTAACTCCGGAAATTTCTTTCGTGGCAGCAGATGGTTTGATCGAATACAGCCGGGCAGTATGGGGAAAATATATCCAGAAAAGATTTTCTCCCAAAACAATGAGGGAAATATGGGAATTTATCCATACGTCTCAGATCCTTCCATCGATCAACCAGGCGCTTGTGAATCACGGCAGCTCATTGCAGCAAGGATTTTTAGAGTGGACAGTATGGAACTATCATACCGGCAGGAGGGCGGATTCGGTTTTATATTATAATGAAGGAAAAAATTATCCCCTTATCCATGAAAGGGATACGACCATTTATCATTCCCCGACCGGGTTTTTTACCGATAGTCTCCAATCACTTGCGTCGGTGTATCATCCAATTTTATTAGATAGTTCAAGGAAATTTTATACTGTTATCAGCGAGATAAATTCTCAGGCATTAAACTTTTTCGCCCTCCAGAACGTGAGATACCTGATGCAGGATGCGGTTGATACGACATATAAATGGATTGATTCCTTAGTGTATGCTAAAATTGACGTTTCCGATCCGATGAATTGGAAATCGCAGGAATCTTTGCCAACAGTTGAACCGCCGCCTGTTCAACCGCCCGTTGTTACCCAAACTGACGTTCTCGTTTATCCCAACCCGTTGGTTTATCCCAATAGTCAATCGACCTGTGATGATTGTTTAAAATTTATCCTTCCGGGGACTATAATATCGACCGAGGGCAGGTTAACGGTGTATGCAACAGATTATCATAAGATATGTGACAATACTCTTCCGATTACCCTCAATTTAAACGGGAAATGGGAAATAACCTGGAATGCGAAGAACGCCAACGGCCTAAAGGCATCTTCCGGTCTGTACATATATTCAATATCGGTTGATGCCCGCGAATATCACGGTAAACTTGCAATCGTGAAGAAATAAATGAACCGATATCTTTTGCGCGCCGAACAGATTAAGAAAACATTCAACCGGAAGGTAATCTTCTCCGATATTTCCTTCGATCTTTCATCCACTCAATCGCTTGTTATTACAGGACGCAACGGCGCAGGCAAATCAACGCTGATAAAAATTATCGCCGCGTTGTCCTCCCCAACAACGGGGAGAATATCGGCAAAAGAAAATGAGAAAGAAATTAACGCGGCTGTGTGGTTTCAATATATTGGGTTCGTCGCACCGTATCTCCAGCTTTATGAGGAATTCAGCGCTTGGGAAAATCTCCGGCTCCTCAGTGATATCCGCGCTATGAAGATCGGCGACCCGCGTTTACGGGAATTGCTGGAAATGGTACAACTCGATAACCGGCGGCATGATATTGTGCGGACATATTCATCGGGGATGAAACAGCGGTTGAAATATGCCTGCGCGCTCCTCCATGATCCCATTTTTCTGCTGCTCGATGAACCCACCGCTAATCTTGATGTTGCAGGGAGAACGATCGTCGAGAATATAGTAACAGAACAGAAGAAGAGTGGCGTCGTTATCGTGGCAACGAATGAACCGGCGGAGATCGCTTGGTGCGATCAAACGATTAACCTGGATAAAACCGATGGACGATAATCGCACGGTAACCGTTCCCGGAGTGATGACGCCGGCGTTTCATATCTTCTTAAAAGATTTGCGGTCGGAATTGCGCACGCGCTACGCCCTCAATGCGCTTCTGATGTTTGTGATAACGACATTATCCATCATATTATTTGCCATCGGCAATGAAAACGTTTCGGAAGAAGTTCTTTGCGGCGTTCTCTGGATTGTAATATTTTTTGCCGCAATGTCGGGTCTATCACGCACGTTTGTCGCCGAGGAGGAACGCGGCACGGTGATGACGCTCCATCTTATTGCCAGACCCATGTCGGTTTATGTTGGAAAGCTTCTCCTTAACCTCGCGCTGCTCTTTGTCATTAATCTCTTTACATTGGTATTATACGTTCTTCTCATAAATAATTTCACAGTGAGAAATTTGGCAATCTTCATGCTCACGATGTTCCTCGGGACGATTGGATTGGCGAGTGCGGCAACCATTATCGCAGCCATCATTGCAAAAGCGAATACGAAGGGGACATTGTACCCCGTTTTATCGTTTCCTATATTACTCCCGCTTTTGATGACGGGCATCAACGGAACTAAAATTGCCGTAGAAGGAGCCGCTTTTAGCGAGGCAATGGGCGAGTTTCAGATACTTTTTAGCTATATTATTGCAATAAATGCCGTTTCTTATATACTTTTCGAGTTTATTTGGAAAGAATAGGAAACTTGGATAGTGTGGAAAAATTCTTATATTTATAAATGATAGATTTAATAAATCTTAAAAAACGACGAAAATGAAGATATTTTTAGGACTTTGGCTTACCATTGTAATTATTGTAGCATTTTCATTTCCTATTGTATCGCAGCCGCAAAACTGGTATGATTTACCGATGGTCCCGGGTTTAGAGGAAAAAGCCCGAATTTTGTTCTTTCACGTTCCCATGGCATGGGTAACCGTGGTCGCTTTCCTCGTTTCAATGGGTTATGGGATAAAATATTTAGTGAAGAAAAATCCTGATGACGATATAAAATCCGTGTCTTCGGCAAGTTTAGGATTAATGTTTTGCATCCTTGCAACTGTAACCGGTTCGCTCTGGGCAAAATTTAACTGGGGTTCGTTCTGGAACTGGGATCCGAGGGAAACTTCGATCTTTGTCTTATTGTTAATCTATGGTGCATATTTCGCATTACGGTCATCGTTAGATGTGGATGAAAAGCGTGCGACTCTTTCGGCTGTGTATTCCATCCTTGCGGGAGTGACGGTGCCATTTTTTATTTTCATTATGCCGAGGATATTACAAAGTTTACATCCCGATCCTATTATCAATAACCGGGGGAAGATAGACATGAATCATACCATGTTGATAATCTTTTTAAGCTCCCTCGCAGGGTTTACGGCGTTATATTTCTGGATGTGGACATTGAAGTTTCGGCTCGAACGATTACTATTCAAACGATCACTTGAACAAGGAGAATAGGTGTACACTTTTTTAGCAAACAACACGCTTTTTATCGTCCTCATTATAGCGTTGATATGCTGGGGAGGAATTCTCTGGTATCTCTTCTGGATGGATAAACGAATATCACACTTGGAAAAACAAACAGATCACAAATGAGCAGGTACCTATGAACATCAAATTAATAATCGCCTTTGCAGCAATTCTTGCGGCAGTAGTATTCGGATCGATGACATTTTTTGAGACAAATGTGGAGTATGGAGATTTTCAAACCGCCCTCGCCAACAATAAGAAAATCCAGGTGAAAGGCGAATGGGATAAGGACAAAGAAACAATCTTCGATCCTGCCAAGGGGCAGTTTATTTTTTATATGCATGATGACAATAAGCAGGAAATGAAAGTAGTATTTGATGGGGCGAAACCAAATAATTTCGAGATCGCTAACGCTATCGTCGCGAAAGGAAGATGCCGTGACGGCGTGTTCTATGCCTCCGAGATACTCACCAAATGCCCATCCAAATATGAAGGCAATTCTGAAACGGTGAAAAAGACGATTTAACCCGGCGTCTATTGCCAGGTTGCGAGATTTTAATCTTATGAAAATCTCTCATAAGATCACGTACGATAAGTTAGTTAAGATTAGATAACGGCAGCAGTTTTTCCGACACGTATACTTAGGTTTTTGATTAGATGATAGGGAACATACTCGTTAAAGTCGCATTTCTATGCGCAATCCTTTCCGGGGGATTATACTTCTACACGTTCAAAAAGAACACGATTGCTACCCTGAATTACGCCCGGTTCGCATATCAGGGCGCGGTGTTTTCGATCATGGGATTTGCCGCTTTCCTTCTCTATTTAATACTCACACACCAGTTTCAATATAATTACGTTTGGAATTACAGCTCAACCGATCTGCCAACACCGCTTCTCGTCTCGACATTTTATGCGGGGCAGGAGGGGAGCTTTTCTTTATGGGCTTTATATACTTCAATAATCGGCGTATTTCTGATGGGATATACTGCCCGGAAGGGATATGAGCCGGAAGTGATGGCGGTTTGGTCTCTTATTCTTTCGTTTCTCCTTCTCATGCTTCTGGTGAAGAATCCGTTCGAAATGATCTGGGATGCCTTCCCGAAAGATTTGATTCATACCGGTCCGGTGCCGATAGATATGGTAAACTTTGTCTGGATCGATAAAGCAAAAAGCATATGGGCGCAATATCCCTCTCAGGGCAGGGGCTTGAATCCACTGCTGCAAAACTACTGGATGGTGATTCATCCGCAAATATTGTTTACGGGGTTTACTTCAATGGCGGTGCCGTACACTTTCGCTATTGCGGGTTTAATGCGAAGAGATTACCAGACATGGGTGAAAATAGCAAAGCCGTGGACAGTATTTGGCGCAACAGCATTAGGAACGGGAATCATTCTTGGCGGATATTGGGCGTATGAAACTCTTGGCTGGGGTGGATATTGGGGATGGGATCCGGTGGAAAATTCATCGCTCATTCCCTGGTTAGTCAATATTGCATCGGTTCACACCATTATGGCGCAGCGGAGATCGGGAACATTTGTCCGCACGAATTTCGTCCTTTCCATGCTCTGTTTTTTGATGGTTCTTTACAGCACTTTTCTAACCCGAAGTGGTGTCCTCGGCGATACATCGGTGCATTCTTTTGTCGACCCGGGAATGTGGGCGTATTGGATTCTCCTTGGCGCGATATTCCTTTTCGGCGGCGTCGGTGCATTTCTCTTTATGAGAAGATCGAAAGAAATGCCGAAGATACCTGTTGAACACAGCATCTACTCGCGCGAATTTGCTCTATTCCTTGGCGCATTTGCTATAGTCTTTGCGGCGTTTTTTATAACTATCGGCACATCATCGCCGATCATTACGCAATTAATAAAAGGGCGAAAAGCTGCAATCGATACGGTCTATTATGTGAAGACAACGCTTCCCGTGGGTATATTTGTTGCGTTCCTCATGGGGATCGGTCAGCTATTATGGTGGCAGAATTCCAACTCCCGAACGTTTTTTAAAGGGATGATCTATCCTTTGATCTCGACGGTTCTGTTTACTGCGGGATTATTTTATATCGGCGTGCGTGATCTCCCGATAGTATTATTTGTTTTCGCGTCGTCCTTTGCGCTGTTCGTCAACATTTTCGTCGGGTATACGATATTTAAAGGAAATCCCCGCTATGCAGGCGGGGCTATTGCCCATATAGGGTTGGCATTCCTGTTCCTCGGATTTGTAGCGAGCGCGCGATATGACGATAAACAAACGGTTTCACTCGAAGAAGGCAAGCCAACCAGCGTATTAAATGATTATACACTTACGTATACGGGCGAACATCAAATTGATGCGGAACGATACGGGTTCAATGTAGAAGTGGATCATGGCGACAGGCACTTCACAGTGATGCCCGTTATGCGGTTCAATAACGAAAGCAACGGCATGATGCGTCATCCGGATATTCTGAATATGTACACAAAAGATTTTTACGTCTCACCGCTTTCATTAGAAACCCCCGATCAAGCCCAGAAGGGGCGGAGCGTGAATTTCAACAAGGGAGAAACGAAAGAATTATCGGGGATGAAGGTAACTTTTATGGATTACGATTTTTCCGACGCCGAAAAAGGGAAAATGGTGGAGGGTGGCGGATTTAAAATCGCTGCGATTTTTGAGGTCGAGAAAAATGGGAAGAAAGAACAAATCAGACCGCTGATGCAGAACGACGGCGGGTCTATTTCATTTATACCGGTAAAAAGTTCATTCAGTCCGGCGGAGTTCACCATTGTAAAACTCCAGCCAAACCGGGAAGATACGAAACAATCGAAGATAGAAATATCGGTCAGCGATCCTTCCACACCAAATCAACCGAAAGTTGAAACGCTGGTTATCGAAGCAAGCGTGAAACCGTACATTAACTTAGTCTGGATGGGGACTATAACGCTGATTGTCGGTTTTGTATTGACGATCGTGAGAAGAGTGCAGGAAGCGAAGGAGGAGTAAACGCTAACAATTAAGGTCATTTAAATTAAAAAATCATCTCATTTCACCACTCCTCCGGTTGCCCCTTAATTGCAGATTAAATTTTTCCTAACCGTCGATCTTGCAGCATTTTTCAAGCTTATCGTACGCGTCCTTGTTGCGCTTTTTGGCATTGGCGTCGTAGCCCGCTTCAGTAACAGCGTCTTCAATAACTTCAAGACTTGTTTGATACGGAATGAACGTCACTTCAGCGGTTTTTTTATCGAGATCGATATTAACTTCTTTCACGCCGTCGATACGATAAATAGCTTTTTGAATGGTATTCTTGCACGTGCCGCAGACCATGGATGGTAGATTGATTTTCGTTGTCTCAGTCTTGGTTATAAGGTCGTCTGTCTTTTTGGGATGACATCCAAAGATGATAAGCGCGATGAATAGATAGTTCAATAGTTTCATTGTTTTTTCCATAGTGTAAATTATTCCGGATTTATACATAAAAATTCCTCATTACATTCTAATTTTCCAACTGCGGACAACATTTTCATCGATACGGACTACATCGTTCACAACCTCGCTGGGAATAGGCGCAGGAGGATATTTCTGACAATTCCCTTGAAGACCTTCAAGATTGTTTAATCTCCATTGCGTTTCGCAATTGCCGCAAGCTAATATATTTCCTTCAATCCGGAATTTCTTCGAGTTGCACGGTTCACATAACCTGATTGCCGTGACCAGTTTACCGTTTGTATTAATAAACGCCATGAGGGGAATAATGGTTGTTCCCGCATTATAATCGAAAGCGACAATCTTTTTATCAAGAACGACCGTGAGCGGAATTGTAATAAATCCATTTTCAACAGTCGCGGTAATATCCTGCTGCTCCAACGGTTCGCCGGCATAGGCGGCAGCCATCGCAACCGTAGGTTGATTTTCGATAAGCGGGTTTGGTTTACCGGGCAGGTTTACAACATAAAAATAGAGGAATCCGGTGAAGAGCGACGCCGCGACAAGCGTGTAAACTACTTTGCTTTTTCGCGTCATAGGATGCTTCACCGCCCGCGCAGCAGAGGGAATCGGATCGGGAAGAGCACGGCTCACCGAAACGGCTGATAATACCGCGCCGCACTGGGGACAGTATACTTCATCTCCTGTGATAACGCGTTGGCAGGATGGACACTTTCTGATCATACTATGGTTATAACTTGAATATTTTTACTGCAAAGAAAGTTAAGCATCAACAAAAAAGCCGTTCCCAAGTTACCCGGGAACGGCTTAATAACGAAAAATTTAGTTTAGTTGGTTCCGGCAACGCCGGTTGTGACGGTCTTCTTTGTTTTTGTTGAATTGGAAGCCTTAGACGCTTTGGATGCTTTGCCTTTGCAGCAATCCATTTTACCGTTTGTTGTCTTCAAGCTGGCTTTGGTTGCTTTCATCGGACATTTGCCTTGATCCATTTTACAATCGGCTGTTCCCATCACTTTTGCGCATTCTGCTTTATCCATCTTGCACTGTGACGGATCTGTGCAATCTTTGGAAGTCATGCTGGCTTTTGTCGCGGTTGTGCAGCACGATTTTGCGTCGGCTTTCGCATCGGATTTATTTTTCTCGCCGGCGAAACCATAATTCATAATTGACAATGAAAGAATTGCCAATACTAACATAGCACTAAGCGTACGTAATTTCATTCGATTTATCCCTTTATTTTTGTGTAGTAAATAGATGCATCAACAATTTATTTAATATAATAAGAAAATACTTAAATACAAACGATCCAATAATATATCAACATGAATCCCTATAAATTGATTCCCATTCTACGTATTGAGGTTACTAAAGGAAACATAAGACTGAAAAACCTTACCATTAGGACTGTTTTAACCATAAAATCCAATTATACTTGACAAATGCCTATATTTTAAATATCTTTAATGGCACTCTTTAATAAGATACGGTTTTCATTGATTTTCGACACGATATTTAGATCGTTCCCATTGACTACAAGGGCAATCCCATGAATGACGGAAATGAACAAAAAATAAAGGTTTTATTAGTTGATGACCATCAGATGGTGCTGGAGGGAATCAAATCGTTTCTTACATCCAACGAGAAGATTGAAATAATCGGCGAGGCAATGGACGGCGAGGAGGCAATTTCAAAGGTCAAAATTCTCGCTCCGGATATCATCCTCATGGATATCAGTATGCCAAGATTAAACGGAATCGAAACCACCCGTATTATCCGCGAGATCAATCCGGACGTAAAGGTGATTATCCTGACCATGCACGACGACAAAGAATACGTGCTTCAATTTATGGAATGCGGGGCGATGGGTTACATTCTGAAAAAAACTTCACCTGCCGAATTAGTAAGGGCAATTGAAGCGGTATACGAAGGAGAGGTATTTTTCAGCCCCGATATATCAAAAACAGTACTCGAGGAGTACCAAAAACTAAATCGGCAAAAAGAATCTTCATCGCCGATCGACCTATCGCCTCGGGAATTACAGGTGCTTAAACTTATTGCGGATGGTCTGAGCAGCAAACAGATCGCCGAAAAATTGTTTGCCAGCGACCGAACAATCCAGAAATTCCGCGAACGCATCATGGCTAAGCTGAACGTGCATAATTCCGCCGGTTTAATTAAATACGCCCTTGAACATAAGCTTGTGAAATCTTAAAAGAGAGAAATGTTCTCAATACCGAGTGGAGTATCCGGGATTCAATCCCTATTGAATGGAAATAACTCCCCGTTAACGTTCATCCCTCGATAAATCTTCAAGGTTCTAGCAGGGTGTTGAAGATGCCAATCCGAGTCACCCTGAACTTGTTTCAGGGTCTGAATATAAATAGATTCCGAAACAAGTTCGGAATGACCCACAGTAATTTAGTATTATTTCAACACCCTGCTAGTGCTAACGTACGTAATTCCCCTCCCCATCGTTGTACGTAATTATCCCCTTCGCTGTACGTAATTTTATATCAAAAATAGGGTAGAATTGCGTATTGATTTTCCAACCGCAGCGCTGTATCATACTACTGTCAAAAAATCGATTAGTGGATTTACGTACCCTACGCAGGCGGATTTTCTTAATGTTACGTTAAGAAAAGACTGCAAAAAAATATACCCGGACGGGGAGGCGTTCGGGATGATTTATCCCGCATTGTGCAGTTATAAATTTCTTCTTGCTTATTTCACCATAATTCCTAAATTAGCATAGCTCGTCAGGTATGAATTGAATGCGCTAAAAGACCAATTGGCAGACTAAAAGCGCTTTAGTTCATTGATACTATTGAAAAAGGTGAATTTTGAGTGAATGGATCCTTATACTGGCATGGCGGACAAATGATCGGAACTAATTCATTTTCCATTATTAACTACTATTAAGAAAGGAATTATCCATGCCAGATTATTCAATAACCCGACCCGATGCAAAGGCCATGATTCTGCGTTATCAAAACGATCCCACTCCCGGCACAATTATCGGGGGTAGATTGCCCATCCAGGCGGTGCAGGATATTATTAAACAACCCGGCTGCGTTTCAATCCGTTATTATTTTGCGAAAAAAGACACGGGAGAGAATACAATTGTGCTGGTAGGCGAAGATGCAACCGGCACTGCCATGAGCGATGGAGCGCTTTCTGAACAGTGGCTTCCATGTCCCCCATGGTGTCCGCAAAACAGTCTTGACAAATAAATGAATATTTTTATATACATATGGATAGGTTCCATGGCGGTAAATCTTCTTCCGGTAATCTATGGATTGACGATCTACCGTTTACTGAACAGGGAATTACGGATTTTCTATTTTTATCTTGTTCTCAATGTCCTTGGAGCTGGATTATCAATTTGGATGGCGTTCCAGGGGAATAATTTATGGTTAAGTAATCTATTCCTACCCGTCGAAATCGGTTTTCTCCTTTGGATAATGTCGTTATGGCAAAAAAGAACATACGTGCAATTGGCGATGGTGTTTTCCATAATTGTTTTCGTGATAGTGTGGTTGGGTGAATTAATTGTTTTAAGGAATATCCGCCAATTCACGATAATTTCCGGACCGCTGGAAAATGTATTTTTAATCATCGCCTCATCCTTAACGCTGTTTGAGGCAAACCGGGACGCGGAAACGATTATTACCGACCAACCCCGGTTTTGGATTGGTTCGGGAATTTTATTATTCTCTTCCTGGACGCTTGTGATAACAATTTTCTTGGACAAACTCTTACATCAACATCCCGGGTTATTAACAATAGCGTCATTTATTCAACCATTCTTTGGTGTGATTACTCAATATTTATTTTTTTGTGGATTCCGTTGCCATTATCGAGTTCTGAAATCTGGTGGGAACTCTTCCTCGGTACCTGCGTAACAGTATCGTTCGCAGTCTTTTTTATCGCTACCATCGCTATTAACCAGCGGCGGTATATCAAGATTCAACGCGATAAATTAGAAGAGGTAAAAAAGAGCGAATCAAAATACAGCGATCTGTTCAACAATGTGACAGACGTTGTGTTTATCCACTCGCTCATGGGGGAAATCCTGGAAATCAACCATTCAGGGTTGGCGTTCCTGGGCGTTGCCGGAGATGAAATTATCGGGAAATCTTTGGCGGAAATATTCGGTCCGCGTTACCAGCGCCGCATCGATTCGTATCTCATGGAAATTCGTCTCCGGGGGGAAGCGGCAGGTTCCTTTTCCCTCGCCTGCAAAAACGGGAAGTGCCTCACGTTTGAATACCGCAATTCGCTCATCAAGAAAAACGATACCTCAATTGCAATCCGCGGAATAGCCCGCGAAATTACCGAGGCGCGCGCTATTTCGAAATCGCTTCGGGCAAGCGAGAAACGTTTCCGGCATCTCGTGAAATATTCGCCGCTGCCCATGATTATTCATTCCGATCGGATCATCCAGTACGCCAACGACGCCGCCGTGAAGCTGATGAAAGCCCGCGATTATATGGATATCGTCGGTAAATGGGTGGAAGAATTTATTATCCTCGGATATTTTGCGTCTGATTCTGATGCGCCGCAGTCCGCGAAGGCGGAAGGCGAACGGCAGCCGACAATTCTCACTGAAAAACTTCGCCTGCTGAACGACCAGATGATCGACGTTGAATCGGCGTCGCTGCCGGTGATTTTTAACGGCAAGCCCGCCGTGCACACTGTTATCAGGGATATTACGCGGAGCAAACAACTTGAAGCGAAACTTCGCGAGATACCGAAACAGATCATCGACGCGCAGGAAGCGGAGCGGGGAAGGGTTTCGCGGGAGCTCCACGACGGCGTGAACCAGATACTCGGCTCGGTGAAATTCCGGCTGCAGGCGGCGGAGACTAAAGTTCTTCCGGTTGAGCAAAAAGCGGCTCAGGATATCAAGCAAACTTGCGCCGACCTGGAAAAAGCTATCGAAGAAATTAAGCGCATTTCGCATAACCTTCGCCCCAGCGTTTTAGACGATCTTGGACTTATCGCCGCAGTGCGGAATTTATGCGATGATTTTCGGAATAGGACGAAGGTTGAGATATCCTACACTTCGGATAAATTTCCTCAGCGTTTGCCGCCGGAGATTGAATTAGTGATTTTCCGCATCATCCAGGAGGCGCTGAATAATATTGAAAAGCATTCCAAAGCCACGCAAGTCACCGTCGGTATTACATTCGATGAATCGCTGCTGCAAGCGTCTATCATCGATAACGGGATGGGCTTTTCGCGCGAATCGATAAAACCAACCAATGGCAATCGCCGCGGACTTGGTTTGGATACGATGCGCGAGCGCGCCGTATTTGTCGGCGGCAGCACAACCATCCAATCTGAGCCCTACCACGGCACACAAATTTGCGTTAAAATACCGTTAGGGGAGAAGAAGGAAGAAGTAGTGTAGGGACATGCCTCGTGCCTGACCGCTGTGGCGGGGGTATCCGAGTCGTCGTAGGGACAACGGTTGTGTGTGAGGTACCGTCATCGCGAGGCCGCCACCGGCGGACGTCGCGATCTCCTTACATCGATGCCAAAGATCCGAAGTGTAGCGTCTGACACTTCAGACTGGTCGGACATGTCCCCGGAGCGGGCAAATATATTTCAGGGGGACTATGAGGACCGCTTTGACGTGGATGTGCAATAAGGATTGTTTTTAACGGGACGCAGAGCGTCCGGTCGGCGTTCCCCCGCAGGAGCGGGGGAACGATAAAAACAGGCAAAACAATAAAAATAACGGCGTACATAATTATTTACTTGATAAAAATTAAAAATATTCGTATTGTAACACATCAACTTTGAGGATTTTCCTTTCATGGAAACCCCACTCTTGATATGTTTATATGACTGATGTAAACGTATTGCGGTGAATAACATTTCTGAGATGATGAGATAAATGTGTATGAGAATGTGTGATTTGTGAATTTAGTGTTCTAAGCGAATCGTTAATCATGAGTTTAATTCGAACATGCCATTATAAGGAATACAATCATGAGACTTATTTATATTCTATCGTCTTTGTTAATATTTTCTAGCATTTCTCTTGCACAAGTTAATGTAAGTGGTCCAATAAGTGTAAATACAACTTGGTCTAAAGCGAATAGTCCATATATTGTAACAGGCAATGTTACTGTTAATACGGGATATATTCTTACAATCGAAACCGGAACTTTGGTTCAATTCAACGCGGGTACAAATCTGTACATAAATGGTGCCCTTAACGCAAACGGTACTACCGTTGACACAATTGTCTTTACCGCTAATTCTTTAACTCCTACCGTTGGTTATTGGGGAGGGATTGTATTAAACAATTCCACGATTGGTTCCCAAACAATAATGAATTACTGCGTCATAAAATATGCAGGGACAGGAGGATGTTGTTCTGCTCGTAGTCCGATAGTTCTTGATGGAAGAATAAATCCCCGACTTTCGAATCTCACCTTGTACAATGATGTCCACAATGCTATTGAATTGATGTCTAACACATATAATCAAAATATTACCTTGGATGTTACTGATAAGCCGTATTTTGTAATCGGTGGTCTTTCTATCGCAACGGGATATACGATGACTATGAAGCCAGGTGTGATTATTAAGATGGATATAGGATACAACGATATCGGTATTTCTGGAGCGTTGAATGCAATTGGAAAACCTGATAGTCTGATAACCTTTACATCCATAAAAGATGATTCGAGTGGAAATAATGACAGCAATGGAGATGGT
>JBIOHP010000029.1:0-45325 GCA_044449065.1 Bacteroidota bacterium | reverse complement strand
TTTTGCCTTGTTCGACTGGGGAACATTGTCTATATAAAGACTATCAACATGATACCCGGTAGCTGGCGCAAAGGTAAATGTCGTGCTGTCGCCGTAGTTCACGTTCACGCTTGGCGTCGGCGATATCGTTCCGTTCGCTCCCGCCGACGAGGTTATGGTGAATTTATTCAGCGAGAAATAGGCGTTGATCGCGTGGTTCGCTGTTACGCTGCTAAACGGATAACTCGTAATTGCGCCCTGGTTTGCTCCGTCAACCACGACGCTGTCGATATGCGCTCCTGTGTTTGGAGTCATGGTAAACAATTGATTGCCGCCGTAATTAACAACCACCGATCCGCTCGGGCTGATGGCGCCGTTTGCCGACGCCGTGGCAGTGATGGTATAGGTCTGCTGTTCGCCGATGGCAAAGTCGCTGAAGTTGGTCATCCCGCTTGCCTGCGTGCTCGTGGACGTCCGCGTGCCGATAGTGGGCCGAGACCAGTTCGGCGAATCGTATTTGCCTACGAGGAAATTCGCCGTGGTGGCGCCCGCATCGACGTCGCCGGAGACGAAGTTCAACGTCGCGCTGTACGTATCAAACGTTACGCCGCTGTTGGTCAGCGTCCAGTACCGGTTGACCGATTTGCCGCCGTTGAGTCCCGAGGTCGAAAGATTGGGATGATCCCCGCTCGTGGTTTTTGCCGTCAGGTTGCCCCCGCCGCTTACCGAGCCGAACGCTATCTGAACGGGTGTATAACTTGTCCCGCTGCCGATCTCATAGGTGATTGACGTCGGTCCCGTTGCGACGGGCTTCTGGAAATTACCCGCCACAAATCCGCTTGTACGGCTCACCGTTCCGTTGGCGGTGAGAGTGTTGCTCCCCGTGTTGATCGCGCCGTTGGTGAGCGTTAAGGCGCCGCTTATCGCAGGCGAGCTGTTCAACGTTACGCCGTTCGTATTGTTCACCGTCAGATTGGTGAGCGAGGCGACGCTGCCGGGCACATTGACTCCTGCCGAGCTGCCGCCAAACGATAAACTCGATGACGACGTCGTGATCAGGTTCGCCGGCGTGCCGGCTATAGTCGGACCGTTCAATGATAACGTGTTCGCACCCACGCCAAGCGTGCCGGTCGTGAGCGTTAACGCGCCGCCGATGGATTCAGAAGTTCCTAAAGAAACACCTGATGCATCATTGATAGTCATATTATTAAATGCTGTGGACGTGGTACCACCTATTACCTGTGCGGAGCTACCATTGAAATTTACAATATTCGATCCGGCATTGAATGTACCATTATTCGTCCATCCTCCTTGGGAATTGATATTGGATGAACCGGTATTCAACGTGGCGCCTGAACCGATTGTCAAAGAACCATTCACAGTCAGTGTGGCACCCAATGTTACGCCGTTCGTGTTGTTAATTGATAATGATCCGATATTCGTAGCGCTTGCAGGAATAGAAACACTGCTCGAAGATCCTCCGAACACTAAATTTGATCCTGATGTTGTTGAAAGTGTTCCAGAAGTAACCGTTGTATTCGGACCATTCAATGTTAACGTATTTGCGCCTATATTGAATGCTCCATTCGTCAACGCTAACGTTCCCCCAATTGTTAAATTGTTGGACAGCGTAACGCCGCTTGCGTTATTAATTGTCAGATTTGTTAACGCAGGGACATTACCTGGAATAATTACGCTTGCAGAACTTCCGCCAAAGATCAAACTCGATGCGGAGGTTGTGGAGAAGTTTGCTAATGTGCCTGCAATTGCCGGACCGCTCAATGTAAGTGTATTGGCATTGACGGCGAAGGAACCTGAAGTCAAGTTTAACGTTCCTGCAACTGTTTCAGAATTGCCGAGAGTTACACCGGCTTGATTATTAACCGTAACGTTTCCGAAAGTTGTAGTTGATGTACCACCTATAGATTGATTTGTCGTTCCGCCAAATGTCATCGTATTAGCGGTTGTATAGGAGAAAGCGCCGTTATTAACCCAATTCCCGCCAAGGATATGCGAGAGACTTGTACCCCCGGCAAAGGTAGCATTAGCATTGATCGTGACATTTCCATTCACGGTTAAACCTGCGCCAGCGGTTTTTGTTGTTCCGCCGGAACCGCTTCCCTGCGTGAGGGTAAGATTTCCATACGCCGGACCGGCATAAATAGTTTGCGAGACGCCGCCTGCGGAATTATACTCGACTGTGCTGGCTGGATCAAAATTAAAGTTATCAAAGTTTGACGGGAAGTTGCTTCCGGTCTGACCGCCCGTTGACCCGGCAAGCTTTAAGCGTGTCCCGGCTACCATGTTGATCAATCCTCCTGGCGCGGCGAGATTAAGTCTCGAAGTTCCTAAATCGAGTATTGAGCTATTATTGATCGTCAAACCGCCCAAAATACCAGCAAGAGTGCCTGATCCGGTCACTGTAACGGTAGGCGAATTCGTATTGCCGATATTGAGATTATAGAAATTAAAAGCGAAAGCCGTGTTAGCTTCGGTGATCGTTTGTGTACCGGTGCCGTCAAATATATATTTACCAGGATAGGTGAATGTATAGGTGGCGTTTTGCGTGGCTGCGCGGATCCCAAGATAAATATTTCCTTTAAAGATAATCTGCGTGTTGGTATTGCCAACGAAACCAATAATTCCATTGGTTGTATAGCCGCTCGCTCCGAGAGAATCGTTTCCTTCAAAAATTACTGTGCCAGTGGTGGTGTTGCCAATATTTCCTATCTCGATAAAACTGTTCGTGTTTCCCGCAGTTAAAAATTTCTCCGATGTAATACCCTTGACGTCAAGAGTATAATTCGTAGGATCGATTAAGAACGTACGAGCAGAGGAGCTATTGAGAGACACCGAAATTGCTTTTACTGCGATATTGCTGCTCAGAGTAACTGTCGCAGTGCCTGTCATCGTAAATACACAGCTATCGGAGACTGTTGGCACTCCGCTCGGGCTCCAATTTGATGCAGTATTAAAATCGCCGCCTGATGTCGCGCTGAACCATGTGCGTGTCACTCCCGATGGTGTTGTCACCGTCAAATTCTGGGCGGAGGAAGTTCCTCCTCCGGGTGTTGGATTGAACACCGTGATGGGATACGAACCCGGCGTCTGAATATCGGTTGCAGTAAGCAATGCAACGATTTTTCCGGAATTGACGAATGTTGTCGTGCGGGCGCTGCCGTTAAACTGGACTACGGAATTGGATACAAAATTCGAACCGTTTACCGTATCCGTGAACGCTACCCCGCCTCCAGCTACAGAAGAGGGCGCTAAACTTGTAATCGAAGGAATCACATTGTACGCCGTATCAGACTGCGCATTAGATGTACCGCCGCCCGGCGTCGGATTAAATACGGTGATTGGATAGAATCCCGCCGCGGAAAGGTCCGACGAGAGGATGCCAGCAGTCACCTGTGTGTTATTGATGAATGTTGTCGTTCTCGCTGAGCCATTGAATTTAACAACGGAGGATGAATCGAAATTTGTGCCATTTACTGTAACTGAATATCCTGAACCGGCCACATTAGCTGAAGTCGGCGATATACTTGTGGTCGTGGGCACTAAATTGGTATCGGAAAATGCCGCGGCAGCAGATGTACCGCCGCCCGGTGTTGGATTGAAGACGGTAACATTATAAACACCGCCGCCCGCGATTGCCGGAGCAAGTATTGATGCAGTCACTTGATTCGCACTTATGTATGTTGTTGTATAATTCACACCCCGGAATGCAATTACGGAGAGAGGAATATACCCTGCGCCATTTACGGTGAGCGTGAAGCCGGGATCACCGGCGTGAGCGCCATTTGGTGATAGACTTGAAATCGTTGGAGCCGGATTATCACCGCCGCCAAGTATCGTACCGACGGCAAAATCACTGAACGAAATCATACCGGTTGCCTGAGCGCTTGTTGCCGTTACCGTGCCAAGAGCTGGAACCGTCCACGTGGGAGAATCATATTTTTCAACTCCAAAGTTTAACGGGTTTGAACCTCCGTCTACATCGCCGGGGACAAAATTAAATGTCGCAGAATAGTTATCGAATACCATGCCGCTGCTGGTAATCGTCCAATACCTGTTGACGTCGTAGGATGAATTCAATGTTGACGTTGCAATATTTGGATGATCGACAGGGATAGTTTTTGCAGTTAAGTTCCCTCCGGTCGACACATTTCCAAATGCGAGATTAACCGGACAATAGTTCGTCGCGTCGCCAATTTCAAATGTTGGCGTTGCTGCCCCTGTTGAAATATATTTTTGCAAAATGCCATTGATATATCCCGTCGTTCGGCTGACAGAACCTCCGGATCCGATGGCAAGGGTATTGCTGCCGGTTGTGACAACGCCCGAATTAAGCGTCAGCGTGCCATTGATAGTTGCGTTTGCTCCAAGAGCAGCGCCCACGGTGTTTGTTAACGTAAGGTTATTAAACGTCGTTGAAGATGTTCCTCCAACTGCTTGGGAAGAAATACCGTTTAACGTCACTGTGCCGCCTTGCGGCGTAAAGGATCCATTATTATTCCACGCACCGGGTACTGTTAAGGTGTAGTTACTTGCTGTTGCGTCCAGAGTGGTTCCGGTCCCAATTGTGAGGGGACCGTTAACAATAATATTCCCACCAAGGGATTTGGCGCCGCTTCCACTTGTTTTAAGCGCACCATAATTTCCAAGCGTACTCGTTACAGTCTGCGCGCCTGCTCCATCGTAATCGATGGTTAAGCCGGTCAGTGTATTCGTAGTAAACTTATATTGACTGATAAAATCTGCTGCAGAGGTAATACTGGTAACTTGCACTGTGCCGGCGCCGGTGATTGTCCCTTGCGCTCCTCCGCTATTAACAACTACTCCTGCCGAAGGGCTGATCATGGCATTTGCAGCGACCGTGAATGTCCCGCTGACATTGAAATTCACAGTAGGAGTAATCGCCGCGACGGAATTTGTAGCATTTAGATTGTTAAAGGAGGTGGTTGAAGAACCTAGGATCGATTGTCCCGAAGTACCATTCATTATAATCGTACTGGTTGACGGCGTAAACGTGCCGGAGTTATTCCAGTTTCCACCAACATTATGAGTAAATGTGGAAGCGGCATATGTTGCGCCCGTGCCAATATTAATATTTCCCTTCGCGGTTATTGCAGCTCCGGCCGTCCTGGTGGCTACACCCGTAAATGTTACATTTCCATAAACAGGAGTTGCATAAACAGTCTGCGCGCCGGTACCATAATATTCGACAGTGCTTGTTGGACTGAATGCGAGTGTGCTAAAATTAGTTGGGAAATTACTTCCGGATTGCCCGCCGGTTGTAGTTCCCAATCTTAATGTAGCGCCCACACCAAGAGTAAATGTGCCGCCAGCAGCAGATCGATTGAGCGTACGGGTGCCCATGTCAAATGTACATCCCGGACTTATTGTCAAATCGGCGCCTAAGGGTGCGGCAGCATTTATTGATCCAAAATTGCTGGTGCCGGTCATAACGACTGTCGGAGTATTGACATTGCCAATCTGCAACGTTGCAAGAGTTAATGTATTGGCGGATGTGTTGCTCAGGTATTGGGTTCCGGTACCGTCGAATATATATTTCAGAGGAAAATTGACGCCACTTGTAACCGATCGCGTGCCTAAGACAACTGAGTCTCCTCTAAAAACCCAATAACTATTCGTGTTCGCGAGTCCTTTGATATACACTAAATATGGAGAGACCGTACTTCTTCCAAGAATAACACGCCCATTGACGGTGACCGAGCCGGCGCCGCCAGCGGCAACCCCTGGAAAAAGCTGAACCGTATGAGCGCCTGTGCCGGTACCGGCGCAATCAGCGACATACGTTCTCTGGATTGTGAGATTATAAGCTGTCTGAATTAGCAAATCTTCTTCAGTTGTTCCTGTCGGATGATAGGAAACATTGAGCGCACCGATGTTCATATCAGCACCAATAATTAAAGATGCGCTTGCGGCTACGGTAATATTCAGGTAGCAACTATCGGTGCTTGCCGGTATTCCAGAGGGACTCCAGTTAGTTCCAATCGACAGATCGTTTGAAGACCCGCCTGCACCGAGACCAACCCATGTTTTTACTCCACTAATGCCAGGCGTAGTAAGAGGAGCGTCTGTCGTACCCCAGAAAATTGCCCAGGGTGAAAATTGGCTCACGCCAGAACTCAAAGTTTCGGTCCCATCCGAACCACCCGCCGTAGTGGATAATGTGCTTGTGGTTCGCAAGGAAGCCCATGCAGCGCCATTCCATCGTGCCAGGAATAATTTCGTTTGATCGCTGCTTGTTCCGGTCAGAACATTAAATTCAGCCAGGGTAAACGATAGCGTTGGAGTTGCCGTGATGCTTGTGATTGCCGGATCAACTGTAATGGTATAATAATGAGCGATTGCTTTTGTCGGGTCGCCGGCGAATATCGAAGCCGGATTATTCCCAACAGTTGTAATGGTGACCGGTCCGCTGCCGGTGATAGCGCTAACGTTCATCGATAACGGGGTAGAATTTGTTGAAGAGCCGACTTCCCATGTTGTGATTCCCGTTCCCGAAACAGTTTTTGAGAACGATCCTGTAACATATCCGGTTGTTGCAGAGACGGTTCCTGAAGAACCCAGGGTAAGGGTTTTCGTACCGGTCGCAATAACCTGACCGAGCGTAAGAGTGCCATTAACGGTAAGGGACGATGCAAGTGTCTTTGTTCCTGAGCCGGACACACTTAGATTACCATAAGTCGCGGTGAGAATATTTTCCGCCCCGCCTGTGTAAGCCACCGTACTTGTTGATCCAAGCGTGAAATTTGTAAGACTCGAAATTACCGAACCGCCTGTTTGCAAGGTTGCGCCGTTTGCCACAGTCAGCGCACCAGCGAGGGTGTACGTGACACCGGCAAGATTCAATGTTCCACCGTTCACGATCAGGGCGCCGTTAATAGTCGTTGTCCCGGCTAATGATTTTGTTCCACCACCGGAGATGACAAGGTTATTGTATGTAATTGCGGTCACAGTTTGCGAACCGTTTAATGCTGTATAACCCACGGTACCGCCGGATAGCGTTTTTGTACCGGTAACTGTCGGAAATGCATTCGCAGTGTTAAACGTTCCGCTGTTCATTGTGAAATTGCCGCCGACACTAAGAGATTGACCGCTTAAAATTGTGAGAACAAGACTTGAATTTTGAAGCAGAATATTATTGCAAACAGCAGCGACATCGATGTTAATCGTATTCGCGCCGGTTAAATTGACGTCGTTTCCCGAAGTCGGTGCGCCCGAAGGACTCCAATTTGCGGCATCGCTCCAATTGGAAGTGCTGGCTCCGCCTGTCCATGTTTTGACCGTACTGATATAATCGCCGAAATTCTGTCCCGGGACCTGCTGGGAGGCGCCGGTGACTGTTAAACTATATGATCCGGAAACGGGAGCTGATTGTATATACCCACCTTGGGCTACCTGTGATACCGTATAGCTGCCCAGACCGAGATTAAGAAATGTATAAAAACCGGTTGCATCCGAAGTTGTGCTTCCTGATGAAGTGCCGGAAAGATTAAATGTCCATCCGGAAAGGGGCGGCTCGCCGGCGTCCCATACGCCGTTGCCATTCAAATCGTTGAAGATATAACCGCTGATGGAAGCGTTCTGATTCTGTTGAAGGAAATCATTGCCGGCTGAGGTTTGCGCCGTATTGCCCGTTGTGACCGAAATAGACATTGTGAGATTATCAACCTTTGTCTGAGAATTTCCACCCGACCCCGTAGCCACATCAAGAGGAATGGTATTGCCGGCTTGCTGCGTGAGAACGACGGTATATGTTCCGGTTTCCAGGTAGCCAAAATTATAATTGCCATTAGCGTCGGATGTTGTTGTTGCTAAAACCGACCCGCCCTGTTTTAATGACAGTGTCCATCCGGATATTGGTCTGCGATCATTGGTGGTTGCGGTATTCGCATCCAGATCAAGGTATACATGACCCTGAATTTGACTGTACGGAAAATTCATTTGAGTGAGCCAGTTTACCGCGTCGTTGGCATCTAATGTTGCCTGACCGGCATACCAGGCATAAGAGCCGCCCGGTCCTGATTGCGTTTCATCCATATTCGATCCAGTATAGTCGCCCCACCGCGTGTATGTTGCGGCAAGCTGAGTGTTGCCTGCTTTGGCAAGAACGCTTGGCTGCAGCGTGGCATCATTTCTCCGCTTCCCGGTAACATAACTTGAAGGGAACTCTGTCCGGCTGGATCTATCCATGCCCATGAACACCGTGCCTACGGAATCGACAGTTACGCTTGGGAAATAGTACCATGTCGCCGGAGCCGCAAAAGTTTCATCGGTAATCAGCGTCCAGGGCGTGGTCGATGTATTAATTTTCAGAAAGCGAATGGCATCGACAGTATCCGGAGTGATTTTCATTCCGAAATGGAACGCTGCATAGAGATAACCATTTCTCCAAACGAAATTCTGCATACGGCAATCATTATCTGCCACGGAAACTGTTGTGCTTCCTCCATACACCAATCCGAAACTGCTTCCGGAAGGCGGAGTATGGCCTGACCCGGCAGTCGCGCCGTACGTTTGAACTGCAAGAGTGTTGCTTGAGTTTATCGATGCGCTTCCTGGCGAACCGGAAAGTGTTTCATACGTAACGTTGCTTGCGCCGCCCGTTGTCGATGCTAAGAGATAGATGTTAGTTCCGGCGCTTAAATTTCTACTTGGTTTGGTCACAAAAATTCCGTAACCGGTGAAGTCCTGAAATGTCGTAACAGTACCGCCATATAATTGATTGATATCCCAAACGCGTAGTTTATTATGAATAAAAGAACCCGAAGCGTTAAACATCTGACTCGAAATAGCAAATTTATCATCGGAAAAACCAAGTTCTTCGTAATCACCCCAATATGCTGTGAGAGTTGTCCCTTCATAACGCCAATCAATCTGCCATGTATACCACTGACCGCGAGCGTCATTCGTTTTTGAAACAGCGACGTAGTAATGTGAATATGTGGAGCCGTCGGTTGTGAATGCGACCGCAACGAATCGTCCACGACGGGCATCGTACGCGCATACCAAATCTGAAATTCCGCCTTCGGAAGAGGGTCCGCCAAAAAACACAAGCCCATCGGTTTCCACACGGTTGCTCCCGTCTCTATTTTCTACAACGACACTTGAATTGCCACCCGTAAAAATATTATAAGGACCAACTGCGGGCGAGGGCTCTGTGGGGATATAACCACCCTGGCTTATTCCTTGAATACCGGCACCGACCTGAACCGGTGCCTGGATGCCGTTATTTCCACCCTGAGGTCCTGTAGGATCGATAGTCACATTTTTCAATTCACTAATATCCGGCGGAGGCATCTTCACACCATTAGCTTCCTCTCCTTCTTCGCCACCTTCGGGTTCGTGATCTATAACGCGTTTTGGTCCCGAGTAAGGTTTGGTGAGGTGCGGAAGATCCATAAGATTGATAACGCGGGCTTTCCCGGTTTGAAATCCGGTGACGCCGCGGATCACTCCGCCGTTTCCGGCTGCGAGAGCCGATAATGAAAATAGGATAATCAATGCGAAGATGATAATGGTAGCTTTTTTCATGTGAACCTCAGGTGGTTTGATTGATTGGATGAAACGAGTGAGAAAATAAACTTGAAAGTTTTGAAAACGAAACATAGAAAAGGAAATCGCGATCCCTTCTATATAATATCTGAGAAAAGACAGACGAAGGGCGTAAACCCGTCGATTGTATATTGCGCATGGATAAATTACTCCTGACGCACAAAAGCAATTGTTGACAATGGATTATGGAATTACCTTTATCAAAAAAACTATTGAAAACCAAGATTCAAACATCCGAGCCGTTCAATCTCTGGCAAATGGCGAAGATCGCGATTCGGCGTTCAACATCTTGTGAAACTATTTTAAGACCCCGGATAACCCAACATCTGTAAATTGAGATATGCCATGAAGGCGGCATACACAATTTTTTTGCATAAGTAATTCCCAAAATTATTCGCCACACGAAAGGTTCCCTACGTGGCTAATTGGGCATGTATATTGTACAAAATGATTGGTATGGTGACAATAGTACCTCTACGGGTTTTATTTCGATGATTAAATACGAGGAACCCCGTAGTACTACGAGGTGGGGGTGAAATAAGCATACAGGCTTATATTATGGAAAGAAATTATCTCAATCGGTAAAAGATAAAGGGCAGATTGAACTGCCCCTTCAGTATTTTAGCTTACTTATTGTATCAGGGGAGCAATAACATCTAATCTACGCCAATAAACATCCCGGCGCTCATGCAATAGTAATACAATCCACTAACTAAATTACATGCATCGAATCACGCCGGAAGTTTCCCATGTGTATTATCAAGCTACGCTTATTTGATAAGCAACATTTTGTGGATTTGCCGAAACGCTTTAGCCGGATTTCCTTCACCCACTGCTTCCAGTGAATAAAAATATACCCCGCTTGGTTTGTTGTCGGCTCGCCAATCCACAGACTGGTATCCTGCAGCGACAACGCCATCGACGAGTGTTTCGACCAATTGACCAAGAATGTTATATACCCGGAGCCGGATATAGCTATTCACCGGCAAATCATACTGAATCGTTGTCGTAGGGTTGAATGGGTTCGGGTAGTTTTGCCGCAAAGCATACGCTTTCGGCAGTTCAACGGCGGCTGAGGGGGATAATACCAGCCGGAGAGATGCGTGAGAATATGGGACTTTGATGGAACCGCTCCCTGCCACCATCGCAGTTGCCTTCTCGCCAATCATGAGTTGCGCAGTCTGACCAATAATATTCCATGAGATCGATAACGGATATTCCACACCGGACAATTGCACTGCCACCTCTTTCTGATTCTTGGGATCTCCAATAATGAGCGAGCTGTTGGTCTCGTACCTGATATCGAATACATCCTTCGGAGGCAGGGGTGGAAGCACAAACTGATTCATGTTTATACCGGTATGATTGCCGGAGGAGAAGTAAAGAATCTTTTCCATTCCCGATGCGTCTGTTACGGTGAGCCGGTTAAAGGTACGAGTCAGTTCGGATTCCGTCGCTATGGGTTGATCCGGGAATCCGGTTAAGGATTTTGGTTTCGATGAGGGAGCCGCCTTCGCTCCCACTGCGCTAAGGATAAGTGTGCCTGCCTGAGATACTTTAACCCAGCAGCCCGTTCCCGGCTGCAGCGTAGCGACCTGATTATACCCGTGATGATAGGCAAAAAACTGAGACTGGATAGTAGTTCCATTGGCAATAACAGATGACGTTGGAACCGGAAACGATATCGATCCGATCAAATTCCACCCTTCGGAAACGCTGACTGATTCCTGTGCAATAATTACTCCTGGCGCAAGAACAGAATCGTTGTGAGAAAACTTCAACCAGTAGCCAATCCCGTTCCGGAGGGTATCTGCGGAATTGTACCCCCCTGAATACGCGTACGCCAGTGAGGCCGAACCGGGGTATAAAACATTTTTGTTGTAATTGTTCACAACGAGCGGAACAGAGATCAAATTCCATCCTGCAAGTTCCGCCATTGCAACGGAAACATTCCCGGATACGACCGTATCCGGTGGAAGCAGGCGTCCGCCGGAAAAAACACCATTCACTGTCCCGTTCGGCCCCATGGTAACCGATCCGGAATCCGTGTTAAGAATGCCGTTCGAGATAATCAGCGCATTGTTCACTGTAATTGGACTGGCAAGCGAAACAGGTCCGCTCCCAATGATGGCAAGATTATCGAATGTGGTTGCGCCGCTCACCGTTTGAGGTCCGTCTCCTTTCAGCTCAACCGTTGTGCCGGAATCGGCGATGAACGTTCCGTTATTTGTAAAATCGCCGTCAAGGGATATTGCCGCCCCGTTTGTGAGCTCCACCTCCACGCTGTCGCCGATAATTACATCGGCGCCGTTGGAAGAATCGGGAGAAAATGCCGGTTTGATAAGTGCATGTGATTTGTTTTGAGTCGACGCAGCACCAACAATCGCTCGTTTAGTATTAACATCTCCCTTCATTCCGGCGATGCTAACCCCGTTCGATGCGACTCCTACCATGAAAAGTAGGGTTAGGGTTATATAGTATGTGAATTTCATTGTATTTTCCTTCCTGTAACTCTAACAGCTTTGATATTTAATTGCGTACGTAGCTGCATAAGAAAATCAAAAAAAGTGTTATGAAAACATGAATTATATTTCGCGTTGTTTTACTCAGATAATTCCTTTACCAAATAGATAGTTGCATGAGAATAGGTCACCAATTTTCGTTTTGCATATACTCTACTTGATAATTGCCGGTCCATTGAATATATGGACAACTCCTCTCTTCCTAAAGGCGAGGATACCTTCGTTGTAGGTACCTCCCTTCATATCAATCTCTGTTCCGGGCCCCGCGGCATTTAGAGCCGCGCCAACCGTGTTAAAAGGATTCAACAAAGTCCCATTTCCCGGATTTGGATTTGAAACATCCACCCACACTACGGTGAGTGGATGACTCCGGAACATTCCACGACCATGTGTCGCTGCAATCAAATATTCGGTTCCTTGCCAGAAGAGTTGAGCGATTTCCACATTAGCAGGTCCTTCATTGGATCCATAGAGCGGTGTTATTTTCCATGTTGCGCCTTTATTTTCCGAGGCAAATATCCCGAGATCAGTACCAACATATATCCAATTGTCATTTTGGGGATGATACGTTATGCTGTTGATTTGAATAGCCGGTAGACTGAATGAGCCTGTTCCCGATCTATTGAACCAAGTAATGCCGGTATCTGAGGTCATCCACACCCTTCCGGTGCTGTATTGGCCGAACGTGACAAATACCTCATTACTATTATAAGGGTTGATGGCAACAGAAGTCACGGTAGTAAATAAAGGCATTGCATTAGTATTGACATCGGTCCAGGTGCTCCCACCATCGAGTGTCCGGGAGACAGTTCCATCTGAGTACCCCACCCAAATGACATTGGAATTCCCATGGGCGATTCCAATAGCACTGCACAGTGGATTACCCGAGAGAGCCTTGCGAAATTGACTCCAGCTATCCGCCGCATTGGTCGTTTTCCAAATCTGTGACCCACCGGCAAAGAGAGTGCTGGCATTGTTCGGATCCATTACTAATGGTGAAACCCATAATCCTGCATCCGATATTCCGTTAGTTTTCGAAGAATAGTTTTTCCCTCCGTCATCACTTCTTTCAATGTTTAAAGATGTTGCTTCTGCGTATACACGTTGAGGATTAGTAAAATCGATGACGGAACCTGTGCCGTCACCTCCTTTTCCAGATACAGCGCCATACCAGCCATTAATACCGCCACCTGGTGTATACTGAACTCGGTCATTATCCTGCGCTGCGCCTGCAATCAAGCTGCCGTCAGTGGCTGCAGCACCCGTATAGAATTGTGTAATACCGAGATTATTATTTAGATCTGTCCAACCTGAACTTAGGGTTGCAACAGTGATATCGACAGCTTTGTAAATTCCACCATCACAACCAATAAAGATGGTCTTATTTTTAATGCCATCATATTGTGGCGATGGTGCAACCATGTGCATATCAGAATGGACGTTTTGTGCAGGTGAGAATTGGGAGGCACCCCCAATTATTGTAAATGTTTGTCCGCCGTCTCTACTGAGTTGGAGATTTCTATAACCTGCGAGAATAACATTTGAATTTGTGGGATCGACCCACATCACATTGTCGTACCCTCCCTGAGTACCCAATATTTTAGATGGATCTATACTATAATGGCTCCATGTTATCCCACCATCCTGTGAACGCCAAACTTCACCACCATTACGATCCATATTGACATATACGGTGTTATCTGACCGTGCGAAATCGCCTTCACAGCGGCCCGTAGAAACTGGGAGTTTGTTTGCTGCTGCGGTATCCTGTTGTCGCCAGTTAAGTCCGCCATCGTTTGATAAGTAGAAATCAGAACTCCCTCCACATAGCACACGATTAGGATTCGTTGGATGATATTTCACTTGTTCAGCATATATACCGAGCATTAAATTCCAACTCACACCTCCATCGTTGCTCCGATAAACTCCGGTTGAAGTTGCGGCAAGCAAAATATTTGTTGCTGATGGATGGTGGCTAAGTCGCATAACCATATAGAATTGCGGATTAGCAGTGCTTGGTAACTGATTCCAGGTAATGCCGCCATCAATACTTTTAAAAATACCAGCACCTCTCACTCCGTCAACATTTCCAAATCCTTCCCCGGTCGCTGCATACATAATATTGTTGTAAATGGGGTCCATGACAATTGAAGTTACAGCCAGGTTTGCCATGAAATCATTAATCGGATACCACGAAGTGCCTCCATTATCGGTTCGCCAGATACCACCGGACACGCTGCCAATCCACATCGTATTTGAATTCGTGGGGCTTATGAGTATTGACCGAATACGTCCTCCAATATTTCCTGGACCTAACCATTCCCAACCGGTTATTCCCGCATCAAACGGTGTCCTAACGGAAGATTTTTTCATCATTGCTCGCATTTGATCAATTTGTTGTTTAGCCTTGATGAGTGCATTAGGCGGTATCGTGCCATCTCCACCAACACGTTGTTTATATCGATATAATTCCCTCGCGTTAGGGTCATCTTCCTGTTCACCTTGATCCATTTTATTAAGAGAATCGACCGGGCGGACTTGCGTCTTAAGGGGCGTAGAAAGCTTTCGTTCGGGATCATGTTTCGTCTCTTGAGAAATAGTGATGTTGAAATACACAACAATAAGTAATATCATTACAAAGTAGGAACTACAAATGGTTCGGAAAGCTCCAGCATTTTCAATACAATTCCGGAATATGGTTTTTATTATCCTTTGAATATTCATGGTAGTTCTAAGATTGTTTTCAATGTGTTTAGATTGTTCTATAGTGGTTATCATAAGATTCTCCTTTCGTTAAGGTCGACTACTGTAACGTAACCAATACGAGCACCATGCCGTTGCCTTCTTGAAGCGCGCTCATTGCTTTGCCGATAACTGCGCCCTTTGCCCTGTCGTGATCGGTTACCTTCATCGCGTATCCCGGCGTATCCGAGGTAGTCAGCAAATCGCCCGGCTTGATGGCGCCGTTTGACGCGTTTGCGTACAAATAGACCCTGCCGCTGAGCGCCACGTTCTGCCCGCCATCAACCACGCCATCCTGGCGCAATGAAATTCCGGGCTTGATGCCGTTCGCTCCGCTGATGATTCCAGCCACACGCGTATCGTAGGCAAACTCGCTCCGTTTCAGCTTGCCGGGATTTTTATCGTCAATGATGACAATCGTGCCTTCGGGAAGTTTTTCAGTGGACATTGTAAACGGTTCAGCCAGGTCCATCCCTCCGTCAATCGTAAGACTCTTCATAGTTTCGATACTGCCTGTGACAATGAGATCACCTTGGTTGCCTAAGCGCATGAGCTGCGTTCCACCTCCGGGAGAGCCAAAATGGGAGTCATATGTGCCGCCTTTGTACCAAAATATTTCCCCGTCTGTGCGCATGTAAAGATCGCTATTTTGTACGCCAATCCCATACGTGCTGCTATAAAGATTTATTCCCTGATAGTTGAGCTGGGTTCCGAAGTTGAGAGGAGTATAAATCGATGTAGTGTTGGCTTGATAATCCACTTTAAATTTGGCCACAGGGAAAACGCCCGGCATGAAAACAGTGAAGTTGCCCTTTACTTTCATGTCCTGAGCGTAGGCAGAAAAACAAGCACCGATTATAGTTATGATTGCAAGCATGATGCTACGTTTCATATATTAACCTTTCTAATTTATTGATGTGGTTTGATAAAAATGTAATTTAAAAATTTTCTTCTGTCACACTAGCGGTCGCAACACGGTTTACCCCATCTCCCCGTTCTCTATCAAAGAGATTCTCTTGTTCCACCGCTCCGGCGGTGGAATGCCGGCATGACGCTCCGCGTCAAACATAGAGCCGGCGCAGAGCACCTCCGGTCTCATTCCCCCGGAGACAGAGTTGGTAAAAAGTCAATAAAACCGGTAGCCGCAACCTTCAGGTTGCGAGTCTTTACTAATTTCGCAGGCTGAAGCCTGCGGCTACCACTTCCTCAGGTGTTTTCACACAGTCTGAGACCGGGGGAACGAACTACTAACCCATCCTCAACCCCTTCCCCCGTCCGAACGGCGAGCCGGGCGGGCTTTTTTTTTAGGGAAGGGGCTCGGGGATGGGTTAAGGTCCTATTTGATAAGGAGCATCTTCTTCTGGCTGCTGAATTGCTGGCCGCCGTTACTCACCCCGACTGCGATCAGGCGGTAAAAATACACGCCGGATGCATAGGATGACGCATCGAAATTTAAATCATACCTTCCTGCCTTATAGTATTGCCCGTTCACAAGGTTTGCAACCACCTGGCCCAGCATATTGTATATTGTCAGGCTCACCGTAGATGCTTCCGGCAAGTCAAAACTGATCCGGGTCGCCGGATTGAACGGGTTCGGATAATTCTGGCCCAGGGCATACTCCTTCGGAATGTTCATCGCGGCATTTCCTTCCATTATATCAGAAGGCGGAGGAGGAGGTGGCAATTCACCCGTGGGAATGATATGAAGCCGCCGGAGAGTGCTTGAACCCGCCTTCGCGGCTGCCGAAGAGGAGCCGTCCAGGATCAATGCTCCGTCGAACGATGCCTTTATCCAGTATCCTCTCCCGGGCCATAAAGTATCTGTCGATTTGTAGCTCTTGTCATATGCGAAGAACTGGCTGGCCGTCATGCCCGGATTGCCGCTCAGCACCGATGCAACCGGCAGCGGAGAAGAGAGCGTTCCGATCATATTCCATCCAGCCGCGACAGGAATGGAATCATAGATAATCGACTGCCCATTAAACAATACCGAGTCTGGTCCGCCGTATTTCACCCAGTACCCGGTACCGTTGTGCAGGGTGAGCTGGGAAGAATATCCTCCGTGATAGCTATACACTTCTGACGTTGCCGAGCGGAAGACTGAATCTTTCTGAAAGCTCTTCACAATCGCCGGCACCGAGACTAGGTTCCATTTGGCTTTATAGAGGACTAACTCGCTTTGCACGGCCATCGGTCCGGTTTTCATGACGAACAGGTCATGATAGCCATGGCTGGTCAATGTTGTGGAGCCCAGCGTGATTGTTGGACTCGCAAACGCACCGACCAGATAGCAATTACCCCATCCATCGGCAACACTCCCTTCACACCAATCAGCGCCAGATCCTCCCCAGCTTTGGGCCGATTGGAGATTTCCAGCATAGTCATACCTTAACAGATAAAAATCGAGACTACCCTGGTTCGTAAGCGTAGTTGATCCGAAAGTCACTGTCGGTGCAATGAATGTTCCCGTTAAATAAATGTGATTCAACGTATCTGCTGTCACCGTGGCGGGTGCGGTGAGTGTACCAACGTCTCCTAATCCGGTTGTACCTGTTGACCAGATGGCATCTCCATTAAAATTATACGATGCGAGAAACGAACTCGTATTGCTTGGATTGTTCAGTGGGGGAGTTGAACCGATGGTAATAGTAGGGCTGGTAAAATATCCGGCCACGTAACAAGAATTATTCATACCGATCGTCACCGATCTGCCCCATTCATCTCCGGAGCCATTAATTCCTCGTGCCCAGATTGCATTGCCGTTACCATCATATTTCGCGAGGAATGCATCGTAGCCGCCAGCATTGGTGAGCGTGATTCCCGGGCCGAATGTCGCTGTCGCGCTATTAAATTCTCCTGTTACATAGCAATTGCTGTTGATATCAACCCCAATTGAGTTGCCGACATCAACCCCGTTGCCTGCAACGCTCGTAGCAAACATCACATTTCCGTCCGGATCAAACCCCGCGACAAAGATATTATGTATTCCGGTGTTGGTAATGGTAACGATCCCATCGAAGTTGATCGAGGGACTCATAAATAGCCCGGTAATGAAGCTATTGCCACTTCGATCGACAGTGATACCATGTGCTTCATCACGATTCGAACCTCCTTCGTTTTTGAACCAGAGGAGGTTGCCGTCAGTATCTAGTTTGAGAAGGAAGATATCAGCATCGCCATTGTTGATGATGAACTTATTACCGATTCTAAGATTAGCATCGGTGAAGAGGCCTGTGACGTACACATTGGCATTAGCGTCGAGTGCGATGCCTATGCCGTAACTTTCGGCCGTTCCGCCAAAACTTTCCGCCCACATAACGGTTCCGTTCTGGTCATATTTAACAACAAAGAAATTATCAGAACCTTTGTTAGCCAGTGTAATTGAACCAAAGGTGATGTTCGGACTTGTAAAACTTCCAGTCACGTATGAATTCCCGTAGGAATCAACCGCGATACTGCTGCTAGAAGATACTACGGCACCTCCAGCACCTCTTGCCCAGAACGAAAGAGGCGGAGTTGAATTTTCCCAGCGCCCGATGTACGCGGATGGTTTTTGACCTGCAATGGTAAAAATACCACCAGCGTACAAATCTTTTCCCAAGAAGGCGAGAGCTGTCACGCCATTATAGGCATCGGAAAGGGTGCCGGAATTGGTGCCGGAGCCAAGATTATTCCAATAGGCACCATCAAATTGTACGATAGAATTTCCTGCAGGGGGGAGGAATTGACCTCCTGCATACACTGTGCCGCCAGAGGCGATGATAGACTGAACCTTGCCATTCCCAATACCGGATCCCAAAGTATGCCAATCTCCATCCCATTTGGCGACACGAAGAGCTCCGGTAGAGCCTGCCTGAGTAAAGTCTCCGCCTGCATACACGCTTCCGCCGTAAACCGCAAGTGCATAAATCGTATTATTCGTTCCGGTCCCCAGCGCCGACCATCCCGATAGAGCATCCCATTTCGCGATATCATTTGCAGGCACAATATCCATTTGGTGAAACGCCCCCGCAGCATAGAGAGAAGTGCCTGAAACTGCCAGGGCATTGATTGGTCCATCCGGTCCTTGACCCATCGCATACCATTGTGTTTGATCCCATCTGGCTATTTGATTTGCAGCCAGGGCGCCGATATGTGCGAAGGTTCCTGCTACATAGATGTTCGTTCCGGAGGTTGCAATCGCAGTTACATCGCCATCAGGCTGATCGGCTCCCACGGTTGACCATTGGTAATTAATACAATCCCATTGAGCAAGTTTTCCTATCGCGAGACCGCCTGCGTGCTGGAAACCACCGCCGACGTAAAGCGTTGTCCCTGAAACTGCAAGTGCATTGACACTTGCATCCGTTCCGCTGCCGAGCGGCGACCAGGAATTGCCATCCCAGCAAGCCACATTATTGGCAAGTTCATTTCCAGCCTGAGTGAAATTTCCTGCAGCATAGAGTTTGGAATTGCAGACCGCAAACGCGAGTATGGTGCCGTTCATGCCGTCTCTCGGCGCCACTGTTTGTGCCACTTCCGACCAACTGCCATCCCATCGCGCAATATTATTGCTTATCACAGGACCTCCGCTCAGGAGTTCTCCGCCTACATATAGGGTACTGCCGACGCAACCAAGAGCAAAAACGGCCCCAAAATTTGTTCCCGCGCCTAATGCTGTCCACGTTGTGGCTCCATCCCAGGCAACAACACAATTGGCAGGCACACCAGCTACTTGTGTGAATATTCCCGCAACATAAATTGTGCTTCCGGAAATTACAATTGCCTCCAAATAATTGATTCCTCCTCCCAAATTGACATCCGACCAGCTCGAGCTATTCCATACATAAATGTGATTTCCACCTCCCGCATAGATTGTACTACCGGAAACGGCGATTGCCGAGACGCTACCGGTTAAACCTGTTCCGATGGCTGACCATGTGTTGCTATCGTCCCACTTCGCTATCCCTTGTGTATTACTGACGCCCCCCGCTTGAGCAAAACCCCCACCAACCACAATCTCAAAGTTCCCTCCTGCCAGAGCGATGGACAGGACCGGTCCATCGGTTCCGGTGCCGACCGACTGCCAGGTACTCCCATTCCATTTTGCAATATTATGGCTGATCGGATTATTATAGACTTTCGTGAATGCCCCTCCGACATACACACGACCGTTATCAAATGCCGCAATGGTATATACCCATGAATCGAAGCTGCCGATAAACTGCCAGGTGTGCCCATCCCACAGTTCTACAGCGTTACCGGTGAAGTTATCGATTCGACCACCCACATAAACGGTATCACCGACCAGAGCGATCGCATTCGGGACACCGCTCAAACCCTGGCCTAAAGCATTCCATTTTTCCCCATCCCACATCGCGATGTGATTGGCTACCTGGTTTCCTGCAATCAGGAATTCTCCGCCGACATATACATTACTCCCCATAACGGCAATGGCATTTACCGCCCCGTCTAAATCGCCGATGGCAAACCGGTCATCCCATCGCGGGTCGTCCGGATTATTGGAAGTTGTCGATTTGATAAACCGGGGAGCGCCTTTAAGCCCGCCATCGATGCGCCAACCCTTTGGATCGAGGTTGCCTTTAAAACCCCTCGGAAGTTTTAATTTACCCTGACTATCAAGATATTTTCCCAGCGGATCAGATGATCCGACGGGATCGAACGAACCGTTAATCCCGGCCTTGAGCTTTACCGTTCCATCGTGATTGAGTATTTGTTGCAGATCCGGGAGATTCTTCCCGCCAGCATTTCGAGTTTTAACCCCTGCAACCAACGGCATCATGCCGGCTGCGATAAAGATAAACAGCATCAGATATAAGTGTTTCATAGGGACTCTTTCTTAGTAGATTAATTTGTTAGTGAATAATATTTTTTATAAAAATTTTGTTGTTGTTTAACTCAACCCCCTGCCCCTTCCCTTGAGAAGGGAAGGGGTTACCGTTATTTCACCAGCAGCATTTTAAACTCGTTCCCATCTTCCCGTTGGGAACGAGAACATTGCATTGGAGTGAACCCCTATTGGGAAAATCTCCTGACCGCTTTCCTCATTCCTTTGATACATAAATAACGGTGAGGAGATTGTTACGTCCTGCTAATGCAAGGCTCACAATGACAGGCTCTCTTTTACTTTGCGAATATTTCCGGCAGTTCATCCAAATTCTCCTTTAGAATAAATCCTTTAGCTCCGGCTCTCTTCGCCGCGTCCCTCAACCGCTGTTCATCATACTGGGTGACAATCACAATGTTGGCGTCGGGGAAGTTCGCTGTGATTGCCCGCGTGGCGCTTATGCCATCCATTGGCTCCATCATAACATCCATAGCCACGCCATCGGGCTGGAAGTCGGGATAGGCATTTATCGCATCGGCTCCATTGCTGCACTCGATAAAATTGTCGGCATAACCGGAGAGCGCCTCCCGTATCATCCTGCGCATTTTCTCGTTATCGTCGACAATCATTATTTTCACTGTAACACACCTTTGTAGAATCATAATTTGAGTATTACCAATATAGGGCGCCGCAAGCGGTGTGTAAATACTCGATGGAATGTATTTTGAGGGAAAAGAGTATGTATTTTTCTACCGGAAACCATGTAGGGGAGGATTATTTGAGGGGAGGTCCTCGTTAGGGAGGATGGAGATGAGAAGATTGTTTTGCGGAGACCATCCCTGAGGGGTTGTTCAAAAAGAAATTTTTTCTGATCAATGCGTCATGCTGAACTTGGTTCAGTATCTGTTTCGCCAATTATTGGATCCCGAAACAAGTTCGGGATGACGAGTTCGCACTTATTGGATAACCCCAACCGCTGCTGCTAATGAGCCTTCATCGCCCGGGTAAGATAATCAATAATGGATGATGTTTAGCGCGAACCTCATTTGACCCTCACCCCGTCAGGATTTTCTTTTACCGAAACGGCATTTCAGCCCTCTCCCGCGTCGGGAGAGGGTAACAGCAATCGGGATTAAAATATGAAAATTGTCAGGGTGAGGGTTAAGTAGTAGCCGGTCATCAGACCGGCGAAGACAAAATATTTAAAACGCCGATCGGTGATCGGCTACTACGGTGTTTCCTAAAAAGTGGTTAGAGCAACGACCTGTTTTGGATGGCGAAGCGGAGGAGGCTGTAGCTTCCGCGCAGGTTCAATTTTTTGGCAATGTTGGCGCGGTGCTTCTCCACAGTGGCGCCGCTGATATGAAGAGTTTCCGCGATCTCGCCGGTTGTTTTATTTTCGGCGATGAGCGAAAGTATCCTTCTTTCGCTTGGCGTCAGTTGGTCAAGAGCGGGATTTTCTTTGGTCAGGGATTTCAACCGGTCGTTACGGTGGATGAGCATATCGGAGATGAGCGGGCTCAAAAAATATTTTCCCGAACTGACCGTTTCGATGCACCGGACAAGATCGGTTGCGGCGTCTTCCTTTAACAGGTACCCGCGGACCCCAAGGTCCAAGGCGCGGTTCAGCACACTCTCCTCATTATACATGGTGAGAAAAACAATTTCCACCGGAAGATTGTTTTTCCGAACCGCCTCGGCAACCATGAGCCCGTCTTTTTTGGGCATATCGATATCGAGCACAGCCACCGCCGGCTTGAGGCGTTCAATCAATGAGAGGGCGGATTCCCCATCTCCGGTTTCTCCGAGGACTTCCATGCCGGGGGCCTCATCAAGAATCTGCCGCAATCCCTTGCGGAAGATCGGATGATCATCCGCCATAATAACTGTTATGGTGTCAGCCATTGTTTTTTTCTTTCACTGAAAGTCGAACTTCAACTATTGTTCCTTTTCCAGGAGCGGAGTGCATCGATAACTCACCATCGAGTATTCTCACGCGTTCCTTAATGCTCTGCAATCCGAATCCCTGATTCCCGGGCGCCAGGTTCTCGGGGATGAATCCTCGCCCGTTGTCCTTCACGGTTAATTTTAAGGCGCCGTCGGACACGCGGAGGGAAATGCTCACCTCGGTGGCGCCGGAATGTTTCAAAATATTGTTGAGACTTTCCTGGATAATGCGATAGAGGTTCATCTCGTTTTCCAACGAGAATATGGAATCTATCTGATCGATTTCAGCGGAGAACCCTATGGATGTCCCCTCGCAAGCCCTGCTGACAAGGGATTTAATCGCTTCGGTAATTCCTAGCCGTTCAATAAGAGCAGGGCGCAGATTGTGAGCAATTTCCCGCGTTTCTCCTATTGTCTCGGAAGCCAGCGAGGAAATCTCCTTGAGTCTTCCCGCTGTATCCGCCGGCTTGCCGTCCATAGCGCGCACCGCCTGGTTTTTAATGATGAGAAGATTTTGCCCGATGCTGTCATGCAGCGTGATTGCGATGCGTTTTCTCTCGTTCTCCTGCGATTCAATGAGCCGCCGGGAAAATTCCTGCTGTACTGTCTTTTCCTTTTTCAAAACTAATGTGCGACGGTAAAAGATGAATGGCCCAATGGAGAATAGTAGTATTGCAAGCGTTGCAAGAAACCACATGCTTTTCCAGAATGGCTGCAAGATGGTAAACTGCAATGAAGCATCCATACGGCTCATCACACGATCGCCATTGACTGCACTAACGCGGAACCGGTACCGGCCGGGCTGGAGTCCGGCATAGGTGATAGACTGCCGCTCTGTCGGCGCGGCCCAATTATTATCAATTCCTTCCAGCATTGTTTGATACCGGACATTCAGGGGTTCAGAATAGACTAAGCCGATATACTCGAACGTGCATTCATTCTGGCCATACGAAAATGTTTGAGCATCTTCCATAGGTTGATCAAATCCCCCGGCTTGAAATTTCCTGATAAATACCGGGGGCGGGATTGTGTCGGGAAGGTTTTTCCCGGATTCATAGACGGTGACCTGGTACGCTGTTACAAACCAAACGCTCTTGTTGCTATACGTCCCGCACTTAACAACTTTTGTCGACCGAAGCTCGTCTTCAATAGGATGAACTTGAAGTGTTGATTCATCAACGCTTTGAACGCCCAAACTTGTTCCGAGCCAGATGCGGGAATTGTTTTCCTCTGTAATCGACCATACCGTCTCGCTCAGAATTCCATCCTTCATGGATAATGAAATAAACCGGCCATGATCATACACTGCCGCGCCGTGACCCCGCGTACCAAGCCATATCCGTCCTTTGGAATCTTCACGAATTGCGCGTATCCGGTTATCCGGCAAGCCATCCTGCTCGGTAAAGATCTTCGCTTCGCCTGTGAGCGGTTGTGTGCCATCGATAAGGGCAAGCCCTCTGGAAAATCCGCCAAGCCATATTCTTCCTTCCCTGTCTTCATAGATTGCCCTGGGAGAATTATCCGGCGCTCCAACCCCCGGCATATACGCCGCGATTTGCTTCATGGTGTTCAAATCGAATACAGCGACCCCGTACGGATTGATACTGCACCATAGCCTGTTTCGACTATCGACGTGCATTTCATAAATTCCACCGAGCTTGGGAAGATTCGAGGGATATTTGAACGATTTTACCAAACGAAGGGCTGTATGATTATCTTTGCGCTCAATCGAATATCGTGAGAAACCGGTAATCTCTGATTGTTGATTAACCCAGTTATAGAATCCGATCCAGAGATCGCCATCGTGATCAAAACAGAGATCCCACACTAATCCGCTCAAAGGATGTAATGTTTTATTCCATGTGCCATTTTTATCGGGAAAAAGTTCCCAAACATTGTTTTCCGAACTTATCCATAAGTTGCCCCTGAGGTCCATAGTGGCAACCCGGAAATCGGTTGTATTATCAAGCGGGATGTACGTAATATCCCAGTTGGAGAGTAAGGCGATACCCTGGGTCCACGTTGCAACCCAGAGATTACCTTCATAATCGAAAATGATATCTGAAATTATTTTGTCAGGCAATCCATTATTCACAGAGTAAGAGCGGATTGGATCGGTATCAAAACGATCTATGGCAATGCTGAAAAGCCCTTCATGGCTTGTAATCCACAGTATGCCTCTTCCTGCACGGATCCAGGAAGTTCCATAGGCATCACTTACGGGAATTTTCCGATGACTGACAATGCTCCCATTCCGAATTTGAAAGAGCATATTATTCTTAAGCGAAACAAAAATATTGCCTTCAGCATCGTTCATTGCATAATAAATATCATCCGGAAAGTGTATCCGCTGTGCCTCCGCCAAATGTTTCGGATTGGTGAACCGGAACAAACGAAATTCGGTGCCATCGGCTATCCAGATCCCACCGTCTACAGGAAGGAGGCGAGGAGGACCAGAATTATCAAGCCCCGGTGACGAAAGTTCAACGGCGGTGGCGGTATCATTTTTTATCTTGAATAGCAGCCCATCGGATATGCCCCAGACGAAACCACCAGGATCAGCCGCGATGGCATCGAATCTGCGATCATTGGGAGGGCGGTTACACGTGATGGGAAGAAATCTTCCGTCCCTAAAAACCGTTAGAGTTCGGTGAGCTCCCAAAAAGTAAAGAATTCCGGGCTGTAATGGGCTTTCCGCAATGTCGACGATATCATTTTCTGCAAGTCCATTGAGGGAAGTATAGTTTGTAAACGATCTGCTATCGAAGAGGCTCAAACCATTGTTTGTGCCAATCCAGATAAAACCCTTCGAATCCTGGAAAATATGATTTACCTGATTTGAAGAAAGACCCTCCTTAATCGTGTAGGAACGGAAGGGAAGGATTTGGGAACTTGCCGGAGCAGATGTCCCTATATGGAGCATCAACAATAGAAAGACGCCTGCAATGCTCGTTCGATCTGATCTGAGAATTGGCAAATGGAATCGGATAAATTAGAATATTGCGTTTGTTAATCCCAACGCGACATTGGGTTGTTCAGATAAATCTATGTGAATTGAATTGATAGTATAATCAGATTGTCAAAAAAATGCAACAATCCGAAAATGAAAAACCCCAGAGGACATCCTCTGGGGTTTTTTCAGTGGTGGACAGGGTCCGCCCGAATAGATGGGCGGATGACACTCGGCTTTGCAAGCCGTTAATTGTGGACAGGGTCTACCCGGAATGCTGGGTGGACGACACACTGCGTTTCACGACGTTAGTAGTGAAGTATATAAATTAGCTCCTGAAACATCTTGAAACAGAAAAACCCCAAAGTGTATCCTCTGGGGTCTTTAGCGGTTGACAGAGTCCGCCCGAAATGCTGGGCGGACGGCACACGGCTTTTCAGGCCGTTAATTGTGGACAGGGCCAGAATTGAACTGGCGACACACGGCTTTTCAGGCCGTTGCTCTACCGACTGAGCTACCTGTCCATCTAATTATAAAAAATGCAATTTATATTTCTATAAATTGCACTTCCAATATACAAAACTTTGGTTTATTTGGCAAAAGAATTATATTGAGGTATAATTTTTGTCATCTTTTACACAACGATGAATTATGAGTGATAACCAGGAACGCCTCGTCTCGATTTATACCACGACAAACCCTGCGATGATCGCAGTCGTAAAATCAATTCTCGACAATGCCGAAATCGATTACATGGTTCAGGGCGAACCGCTCCAGGGCGTGTGGGGACAATTTCAATGGGTTGATTTTCTCGTCAATTCTGATCAGGAAACAGAAGCCCGCGAAGTATTACGCGAAGTTAGCGAGACGAAGCCGGATTCACCCCTGAGTTGATTTTTCGGATCGGATCGATATCCGGCAATCCCTTAATACGAATCCATCACCCCTTCACAAACGTCAGTAATTCCCTGCAATCTGAACTAAGGTTATGCAAACCGCTGATTCCTTTAGGCGTCTTGCTGCCAGATTCACCGGAACGTTTGGGGAGGTATACTTTTCCCACTTCCTTTAATCCCAATTCCTTAAACATCTGAACAATTTCCACCGGGAAATCCAAGAACTCCGATCCGGCGAAAGCAGATTCGATGATGATGGAAATTTTTCCGCCCGGTTTAAGTATGCGGGAACTTTCACGCGCTATACCTTTGAACTTTAGTAAGAAATCCGCTTTTGCCGCGCCGGGAGTCACCTCGGATTCTAACGATGTGTCCTTTTGGGTAAATTCTTCGGGCGGATCAATGAAAATATAATCGACGGAATTGGATTCTTCGGGAATACCGGTCAGCGTGATATTATTCCGGTTGATGCGTGATTCCATCGGGTTCACATCATACATCTTATATTTCCTATCGTGGAAATACGGCACCGCGTCGATGACGTCGCCGGTGGTTCCGCTTCCTGCAAACGGATCGACCACAACATCTCCCGGTTTGGTGTAATAAAATAACGCGTTTGCAACTATCTGACCGGGCAATCTTCCTTTGAAACCCGGTTTTCCGAATCTGGGATCGGGAGTATCGAACGACCACACATTTCGTTCCCTCAGGTCAAAACCATATTTCGTGCGCTCATCAATTCGCCGGGCAAGCTCGTCGTCGTGGATTTTTTTCCGGAGATCGGATATTGTCCAACGATAATCGACCGCCATTTTTTCATACTGCTCGCGTTGTTTCGAGGAATCGACTTTTGTTGCGAGATCGAAGTAAAATACTTCGGGAAGCGTTTTATTCTTCACATCCGGGTAATACGCGTAATACTGCTGGCATTGTTTCAGCATGGAGAATGGAAATTTAACGCCGGGATGCGACGAGATCATTTTCATTACCTGATCTTCGAACATGCCTGCTTTGCGCGCCGCAGGCATTACCTTATCGACTAAATATTTCCCGAGGTCCCAGTAATTATCAACGCTGAAGGAATTCAGTTTTTCAACTAATTCTGAGATTGAGAATTGTTTCGCGTCATTTTTTGGCTCGGCGCGTTTTACGGGCGCCGATGTTTTCGATGGCACTTGTTTTTTCTTTGTTTTTATAGCCATGGTAGCTCCTTTGCTTGATTTAAAGGAAACTCACGAGAGTGATCACTCATCGATGAATTGAATAATTGTTATGATAAGAAATTAGTGTAACTGGTGCTTTTACGTATAAACTTGTAATGATTTTCGAAATCTCGTTTCATAAAACCACTAATGAAGATTTCGTCTCTACATCAATGGATATTATTCCAGCTCGGTTGGGCTTTTCTGACCCATATAATTTACGACATCCTCGCCGCCATCAACCCCGATGACATTTCCGGAAATAAAATTTGCATCGTCGCTCGACAACATGGCAATCGCGTGAGCAATATCCTCGGGAGTTGTTGAACGCATTTGTGGATTTTTCAACCGCGCGATTTCCAACATTCGTGTGGCGCCGGGAATTTTCCGTAATGCCGGTGTATCGGTAACTCCCGCTAGAATAGAATTTGCCGTTATACCGTGAGGACCAAGTTCCATCGCCAGTTGCCGTATATGACACTCGACGGCTGCTTTTGCCGCCGATACCGCGCCATAATTAGGTAAAGCAATATGACCGCCGGAACTCGTCATGGTAAAGATTCGTCCGCCGCGTTTTATCAAACCCCTCAGAAACACTCCTTGTGTCCAGTACACGAGTGAATGCGCCATCACATCCAGAGTCATCTCCATATTCGCTTGCGTAAGAATGGCTTTGGATTCTGTGCCAATATAGGGTTTCAATGTACCGAAAGCAAGAGAATGCATCAGCACCCGGATTGTTGATTGAGTCCCTGCAAATTGTTGTTGAATCGAATCAAGAATTTCGTTGCGTTTTTTTTCGTCGGATGCATTGATGTTGAAGAATTTTACTTTCACTCCGCAATCGTTAATCTGTTTCAGAAGATTCTCAACTGCCGGCATAGTCGCTGCACGGTCAAAGTGAATACCAAAGATATTCATGCCGCGCTTAGCAAGCTCCAACCCAGTCGCGCCGCCGAATCCACTTGATGATCCAAGTATTAGCGCCCAATAAGTATCAGGGAACCGATTATTATTACTCACGGTAGGCCGAAAAATTATTCAAATATAGTATTATTATTCGCCTCAAGATGGGAAATTTTCGACATAAAATCAAATTTATTCAACGGTTACGCTTTTTGCCAGGTTGCGGGGCTGATCGACATTGCAGCCGCGCGCAACTGCAATATAATACGCTAACAATTGTAATGGAATACAATTGACAATAGGTCCGTAATAGTTGTATGTACGGGGTACCCGGATCACAAATTCTGCGAACGAATCGATCAGGGCGTCGTCTTCATTTGCAATCGCGATTATTCTGCCTCTCCGGGCGCGAACTTCCTGCAAATTACTCAGAATCTTCTCGTAAATAGGATCTTTTGGAATGATGAACACCACGGGCATATTTTCATCAATCAGAGCTATGGGTCCATGTTTCATTTCCGCCGCAGGGTATCCCTCCGCATGAATGTACGATATTTCCTTTAATTTCAATGCTCCCTCCAGAGCAGTGGAGAAATTACTCCCCCGTCCGAGATAAAGGAAATTCCTGGCATCCTTAAACTCATTCGCAATCTTTTTAATAACATCGGCTTGCGATAAAACTTTTGCAACTTTATCCGGTAGCGTAGCTATGTCTTCCGCCAGAATTTTTCCCTGTTCCTCCGGTAATCCTCTCATCCGGGCAAGAAAGAGCGTGATAAGTGATAAAGCTACTATTTGCGATGTATAGGCTTTTGTTGAGGCAACGCCTATTTCCGGACCGGCATGAATATAGACGCCTCCAGCAGTTTCACGCGGTATAGTGCTGCCAACAACATTGACAATTCCGAGAACCGTTGCGCCTTTGGATTTCGCTTCACGCAAAGCGGCAAGCGTATCGGCTGTTTCGCCGCTCTGGCTGATAACAAACATAACATCATCCTCGTTGATCACGGGATGCCGGTAACGGAACTCAGAAGCATAATCGACCTCGACCGGAATCTGGACAAGTTGTTCCATCATATATTTCCCTGCGAGCGCGGCGTGCCATGACGTTCCACATGCAGTGATCAGGATGCGTTTTGTTTTTTTCAACTTATCGATGGACGACTCGAGACCGCCGAGTTTTGCCGTGCCTTCCTTGATCCTCAATCTTCCCCGGATGCCATTTCTCAGTGAATCGGGTTGTTCGTGAATTTCCTTAAGCATAAAATGCTCGTACCCGCCCTTTTCAATCTGAGCAAGATCAAATGTGATTTTCTCAACCTCTTTTATAATTTCCTTGTCCTGAATAGTTTTGGTAAAAAATGAATCTGCCGATATGGACGCAATTTCACCGTCTTCCAGATAAACAACTTTACGGGTGTGATCGATAATTGCGGACGCATCGGATGCAACCAAATTTTCCTTCTCTCCAACGCCGATGAGGAGCGGACTCCCTTTCCGCGCAGCGATAATTTTATCCGTTTCTTTCGTTGAAATTACCAATATTCCATATGTACCCTCCACCTCCAGCAAAGAAAGCCGCACGGCGGTGAACAGATCGTTATGACGTTTGTACATTTCTTCGATCAGATGCACGAGCACCTCGGTATCCGTTTGGGTGCGCATGACATGCCCCTCGCCTTCGAGTTTTGTTTTCAGCGTGCGATAGTTCTCAATAATGCCGTTATGGATGAGCGCGATCTCTTTTTTGCAATCCCAGTGAGGGTGAGCGTTTAAATCGGTAGGTTCGCCATGTGTTGCCCAACGGGTATGCCCGATTCCCAAACCCGCTGTAAGCTTTTTGCATTCCACTAACTTAACAAGTTCGGAAACCTTGCCCGCTTTTTTATGGATATCGAGATGATGATCACTGATGAGCGCCACGCCGCCGGAATCATATCCCCGATATTCAAGACGCTTCAATCCCTCTAACAAGATGGGAAGTGAATTTTTTGTTCCTATATAGCCAACGATGCCACACATAACTGAATCAGTGAAAAAAGTTTAGAGTATGTGAATAAAAATGTACTGATAATTTGTAAAATATACAATAGGTTTGATGTGATTTAAAATACAGGGATTAAAGCGACAAAATTAAACCCTGTGATTCCTCATACCGATCACTGCCAGCATTCGACCGGATTTCGACCCATCTCTTCGATACGAATGGAACAATTTCGGGTTGCAAATAGTGCAATGGTGCGAAACTTCAATCTTCGATACCGGTATTCCGGCTGAGGTCAAGATGTGTTGATTAAACATTTTTAAATTGAGACGAGTTCTGTTTTTTCCAGTATTTGTTAGATACTTCGAAGAAAACTGGTTCGCTACATCCTCCCTTACCTCATAACAACAAGCACCGGCTCCCGGACCAATGTAGGCGACTAAATTTGCAGGATCGGAGCGATGTTGCTGAATAAACAAATCCATTACCCTGGAGACAATACCCTCCTTACTTCCTCTCCAACCGGCATGTACCGCTGCCAAGACTTGATTTGTGGAATCATAAATGAAAATAGGAAGACAATCTGCAACGGAGACAGCCAAAAAGATACCCCTCGTTTTCGTAATTATTGCATCGCACGAATCAATGATGCCGGGATGTTGAACTTGCGTTACAGTAGTACTATGTACCTGTTTTTGATATACGATTTCATGTTCATTGATGCCCAGAATACTAAAATATCGCCGCCTGTTTTCTTTCACATTTTCAGAATCATCCCCCACATTGTAACCGAGGTTCATCCCGAACGGCTCCGGACTGATCCCGCCGTTTCGCGTGCTGACGCCCTGCACAATCTCCGGCAATGAAGAAAATATTGCAGATGTGATAATCAGGATGTTGAGGTTGTTCAATTTATCAAAGTGATAATCGGTGTATAATTCTTCAGATACCCCGGTTCACAACGAGTCTTTATTGCATGTTAAGATTAATCATTGTTAAAATGATGCTGTTACCGGGACGATCTGTAACGATGACAAGATATTCATCCTTCCAAAATTGTTCAGGGTATGAAATATTTAATGTAGACATCCCGTCGTCTCCAATTGTCTGCAGGTACCATTGGGGATTCCGCTTTGGAATAATTTCATTAATTTTTCCTTCCACCTGAATGGTATTTTGGATTGTCCTGTTAATCGGTTTAAAATATTTCTTATCGAAATCGTTTGTGAGTACCGTTGTGGCTCCGAACATTCCCCAGAGGAATCCACCTTCCTTTCTGATTATTCCCTTCTTTTCCAGATCACTCTTGGTTCCGGTAATATAATACACGGTAGTGATCTCCTTTTGTTGCAGAGCAAGCACAGAATCCTTTTGAGAAATTAAGGAACTTTTTTCGGCAAGCTCAACATTTTTTTGAGTGATATCTGCCTGCAAGCCGCGAATGCGATTGGTTAGATCCGCGATGGATTGGTCGCGCTCCTGGAGGGATTTTCTCAGACTTTCCACAAGTTTTGTCAGACCGGTATATTGTTGCCTGGAGTATACCAGTTTCGATTGCAATTCGTTTATGCGTTTGTGATCGTCTATGAGCACTGCCCGGATAACCGCAAGTCTTTCACCTAATCTTGTGCGAATCTCCCCTTGCGTCAGCTTCTTCGTCATTTCCATGTTCTTCTCTTCTCGTAAGATTGAGGACTCTGCCGCATTCAGATCTTCTATACTTGCATAAATGGCATTAACTGAATCGGTGATGGCGCTTACGTATTCGTCCCGTGTCGTTATATCAGAATGGAGCTGGTTATTCAAACTATGGAGTGCAGCGTTCTGCCGTTCCAACTCTTCACGACGATTATTGCAGCCCATGACGAAAAATATCAAAAATATAATACTTACTGTTCGAATCCATGTTTTCATAATGATCTATCCTTATTATGTGAATAATAACGCTTATCGCAGGTTCCACCTGCGGGTACATCAAGGAAAAGATTACAGATCGTTTTTTTCCAGGAGCTGTTTTTTCGACTGAACCTAACTGTTTTATTCATAATTATATAAACGAAAAAAAAGAACCTATACGTTCCATTATACCAAAATTACAAAAATCACCCTTTTGACACCCCACAAATCGGCAAAGTCATATACATTAATTAGCCCTCTAAATCGCTCGATTCAATCGGCAATACTATTTTCACCTTCGTCCCCAATCCCGGTTCGCTTTGGATGGAAATGGAGCCGTGCAGGTCATCAATGGTTTTCTTCACTATCGCCAAGCCCAATCCCATCCCTTCCGATTTTGTCGAAAAATTCGGTTCGAAGAGTTTATGCCGGATTTCAGCCGGAACGCCTTTTCCCGTGTCCGCAATTTCAATTTCAACATGCTCCGGATACCCGATCGTTTGAATAAATATCTTCCCCTTTCTATCAATCGCCTGAACTGCATTCTGGATAATATTAATAAACATCCGGCGGATTTCCTCGCGATCAGCAACAATTTTAGTTCCGTGAGATTCGAAGCGGCTGCTAAATTGAATATGCTCGTGCTGGGTGAATAATTCCATCGCTTCGTTCACAATTTCATCGATATCGCATTCTTTCAATCTTCGTTCCGGCATACGCGCAAAATTTGAGAATTCCGAAGCAATACGGCTGAGCGATTCAACCTGGTCAAGGAGTGTTGAAGTTATTTTTTCCAGCACCACTCCAAAATCTTTTACCCCATCTGCATACGCCTGCCGCAGGTGTTGAACGGAAAGTTTCATAGGAGTGAGCGGATTTTTTATTTCGTGCGCCACCTGTTTTGCCATTTCCTTCCATGCCATTTCACGCTGAGCGCGGACAGTTTTTTCCTGTGCTTCCTGTAGTTCGCTGGTCATCCTATCGAACGCACGCTCCAGATCGCCGAACTCGTCATTTCTGCCGGATGCAAGACGAACTGAAAGATCTCCTCCGGCAATTTGTTTCGTCGCCTCCCTTAGCCGAATGACCGGCGAGGATATTTGATTTGCGAACACCACCCCCATTCCCAGTGCGATTAACATAGCAAGAATGTATGCGCCAAACAAATATGCATTTCTCTGCATTAATTCATTATCAATATCCTTCTGGTGGTACAATGTCGGAACGGAAACCACGCCAATCACCGACCCGGTTTCGGATAGCAATGGACGATATCCGACAACATACGTATAATTTCCTATGGTTTGATGTTCCGAATAAAAACTTTTCTTCTTGAGGATCATCTCCGAGTATGCCCCTGCGCTCAGACGGCTATCGAATAATTCCGCCATGAAAAGCTCCGGTTTACTCGACGCCTGGAGATACCTGGTGGAATAAACATTGAAATCGGAGCCCAAATCATTCGCAATATCTCCGCAAGCTTCATCCTGGAGTTTCGTGAGATCGAATGGGACGTTAATCCCAGTCACTTTCTGTAACGAAGTTACAACTTCATCCGTTTCTTCATGCAGACGGTAACTGGTTTGTTCTTCTTCACGGGACATTGCATATTCCCTGTTATAGTAGGCAAGAATTCCAATCGGGATCAACGCGGCTACCATAAATGCCGCAAGCAACTTTGTTCTGAATCCCACACGGATCTTCTCTCCGCGCAGACGGGTTACCGCCAAAATAATTCCAAGAATCAGCAGCAACAAGACGATATAAAAGATCACAATTCTCAGGATGCTGAACAAGTGCCAGCGAAAATCCAGATTCTCCATACTTAACGCTAACCAAGCGCCATCAATTTTCGTGTCGGTATTTTCAAGCCGTGGAATCAGATAGGTTTCATAATTCTTTCCATCGATTGATTCTTCTATCCAGACACCCTCAGCATTTCCAATACGACTAATTTCAGGAGATATGGGTCGGTCTTTGGGTAAGTTCTCTCCGGTAGTATAGATGAGTTTCCCGCTCATATAATCTGATAGGATCAGTTTTCTAATAAATCTTCTCTCCTGATCTGAAGTATAATTTTGGAGAATTTCGGGAGTGTCGCTTCCGAGCAGCGCCTGTTTATCCGCGGAGAGATCAATTGAGACGCCGCCGATCAGCTCGCCTTTAGTCCCGAATACCGGAGCATACCCATGATATACTTTAACAATCTCTCCATAAATGTTTTTTTCCTCCGTTCGCACCATTCGGGTCTCCCCCTGGGGTTCCACCCGCGGTTCCAGGGAAGAGTGCCGGAGTAGACCGAGGTGAAAATCGCTGACTACGTCGCCCTCGCGATTTGAATATCCAACCCGGCAATTAAATCCTTCTCTGCTCAAGACGCTTCCCGACCATCCGAGGAACGCTAATTTTTGGATATCGGGATTATCAGAATTCGTGGTGAGCGAATCGGCGTCAACCGATGATAATTCATCAAGCGCCTGGTTAACCAATGAGGTTAAATATATATCGGCAGGTTTTAACACGCGCGATGCAATTGCTTCTACTTTTACACGATCAGCTTCATGGACATTGTTATCCAGAGTGTACAATACTACGATGATAGCAACGCCCGTAATGAGAAAGACGGTACGAAATGTTTGAAACCGCTTGCTATTAAAATCAACATTCATGATACCCCAACCGATCAGAAACATTATTACAGTGTAGTCAACCCGTTCCACGGCGTCTGATAGCGGATTGGATACAAACCAGCCATATGCAATTGCTCCAATCACGAAGACACAAAAAATTATTACCCATATTATGTTCAGAGATACATTTGGAAATAGACGAGACTTGAAATTCAGCCCGGTCGATCGGATGAGAAGAATGCTGCCGCACACAAGAGAAATTGCCATGAGAAACAGCGATATCAGCATTAATGATAGAATAAAAGGCGGAACAACGTACATAGGATCATTGTAGTGGAGGTTTGATTCCACAACGGCGCTATGCATTGCCGAGAGAAATCCGCGACCTATGGTAAAAAACAGAAAAACAGTTACCGTCAGATGTAGTATACCAAATACGATCTTTAGAGGAGTAAGAGGTTTACCACCTGTCTTTATTTCCGGTTGCGTCAAAAAGCCCGCATAGAGGAGATTCACGAAAAGGAATATACTGGAAATAAAGAGATCACCAACCGATTTTGCCAATCCGAAACCAAGCGGCGATGTAAAATAAACCGGATCGAAAACATCTAACCGGATATAATCGGATGGGAAATTCGCCCAGATGAGTCCATAGCGGAAAAACCATATCGCAAAACTGGTGAGAAATATCTTCACTGCGACCGACTTAAAATCAGTTGTAACTTTCCAAAGCAGATATGATAGCAGCAGGATGAAGATGACTATCAAAAGCTTAAGAAGCCGTGCCTCCTGTGCCTCGATATCTTTCAAACGATTAATGAGGAGAGGGAGATCGAGAGAAGCATATCCGATAACCGCGCCGTCAATCCCCTTCATTTCAAGAACGAGTTTATCTTGATTACCCTTCGGATTGAACCTTTCAACGCTGGAAAAATCGAAATCAGCCGTCATTGCCATCTGGGCGTCGAATGTCGATGCAAACACACCGTTATTGATAAAACGGTTGTTGAGCGGATAATTTACATCGAATAATTTCTTAGCTATTACATAACCGGATAACGAGGCATTATGAATCGGAGATATAACGATGAGATAAGAGTACAGCGGACCCTGGAGGATAAACGAGACTTCTTTTTGATTAAAGTACAAACTTTCCACGGGCGCACCGCTGACGCCAGACCAACCAATGAGTTCAAGACGTGAATTATACAATTCGATGGAGACTTTACTATCAGTATATTGCGAGAGAACATCAAAAGCAGCAAGGTGAATTGGGGCTGTGGAATCTTGAAGAACTGATAGAAGTTTCGGATCCGATGCGACTTTTTTTGCTATATCCCAAACCTCCGACTGGTATTTCGCAAAATTGGAATCGAAAGATTTTTGATAATCCGATCTCTCCCCTGCCAAGATCGCGTCCCAGTGCGTTTGAGTATACCGGAGATGAAAATGCTCATAGGTATACACTCCGGCAATCCCTAATAAAACAAAAAAGACGATAACGATATATCGTCTTGAAAGAATGTTCCGTGTTGAAAATTCCACGTTGTTTTGCATTAACCTTATCCTAATGCTGCATCAATAGCTTATCTGTGTTCCGCGGAGTTATCCCCGTCTTTTACTGATCTATAATAGCGTAAAAAAGCGAAAAAGGCAAAATAAAGTTATTTCGCCTGTGCGATAACCTGCCCGAATTCGTCGGTAAGGCAGGTCGGCTACTACATTTAAGCTCACAAGGAGAACCTTGTACAACAATGCGCCAGCTTTGTTGTATGGATCAGCAAAGCACTGCTTTGCTGTACAAATGTTTACAATATCTGAGAACAAAGACACTCCATCAATCAGTAATTTATCCCGGTTCTAAGAAACATAAAAGGGGTCCCTATCCGGTACCCCTTTTCATCCCCTGCCGTTTCCCAGTTCATGTGGGATAATTTATTGATAATGCGAAATTCTCCCAGCTCCTCCGGTATCAAAACATGGTATGAAAATCGGCTCTTCAATTTTTGCAATTTTCCGCACCAGGAACGAGTTGACGCCAAAAAGTCTAACTCCTTCAGCGAGAGCATCCTCCATCCTCTCAAATATTCCACAAAACAGATCGTCTTTTATAAGCACAAATTTTCCGGGATAGTACATTAACCATTCCGCAAGATGTTTGTAAAAAAACATCCTTTCTTTATCTAACATATGATTGCTTTTCATATTCCCTCCTATTAGGGTGCTGATAAACCCAGAGTCGAGTCACCCTGAACTTGTTTCAGGGTCTGAATATGAATAGATTCCGATCCCGACTTCATCGGGACGGAATGACTCACTCCAATATGATGCCCTTTCAACACCTTGTTAATATATTCACTGAGTTCCATTGTCGTATCTCATTTCCAATTTAGCTGCCCAGTTACTTATGGCGGCTTAAAAATCCCTCGCCAGCGGTTAACTTAGCACGATCAGGCGCGGTCTTTAACCGCACGTTTCCTTCCTGCAACTGGTACGTCCAATCAAATATTACGTTTGAGGGAGATATCTGCATCACGCGGAATTTAGCGTAATGATTATTCCACGTCCAGAGCACGTACGTGTGACCCTCGATCAACCGGATGTCTTTTGTGGGCGACCAACCATTCGTTGGAGCATTTTCAATTGTATAGAGCGAATTCGTGTAGCCCATATCCTGTATATCCGTATCTTTCCACACGTCCATATACGCCTGACCGTTGGAGTATTCATAAAACATATCGGAATAATTATCATCGTACGGACCAATGGAATATGTTGAAAAATCGTAACCAGATTTATCGGGGTTAGCGAGGTAATTCACCAGGCGCACACCATACCCTTCGGGTCTTGGCGTATCGTATGCGATATCGGCGCTGGGATCGCTCTCGTTTCCATTAATATCGAATGCGGATATTGAATAATAGTAGGTTACCCCATTCGTTGCGCCATTATCGATGAAAACATTCTGCCGGGTTGTTGCAATAAACCTGTACTTACCATTCACTGAAGTGCTTGCATAAACATTGTAGCCAGCCAGATCGCTTTCAGTATTCGGCGTCCAATGGATCTCAACAAAATTATCGCCGGGATAGGTATACAAACCCTGTGGAGGCGCGGGTGGAGTTGTATCGGGAAAATAGATCGTTTCCTTGCATCCCATAAAGAGAAACATGCCGGTTATCAACAAATATTTCAAAGTTTTCATAGTCATTTTCCTTATTAAGAATATCACTATCTATTATCTGTCAAAGAATATGCCAGAGCTATAATCAAGGAAATTCAAGGAAAAGGCGATGAAATGGGGAATTCGCCCTTTAAATGGTCTTTTTTAAGAGGTTATGGTGTGTGTAATTTAGGACAGCATTGTGAAGGAAGTAGGAATATGAGAGTTCGCTGGGATGTCGCTATTTGTTAATATTGCGACACAAAGGCGCAAAGGGATAAATAAAATTTTTAAAAAGCGTGGTATTTGGTGATATGGGAAATTGCGCCTGTTGCATTTTTTAGATGGAAGGTGACAATAGGTACGAGCGAAGACTTCGAATATTGCTAGTACGTCAAACTAGAATCCCTGGAGGTGATATATTTTATCCCAAGTTTGATACACCGAAAAAAAGACCTCTTTTGATCTGAGAGAATACACCACCGACCATGTTGTGCCTTTTTGAGAGACATCCCGGAGCATCCGCATTCCGGTTTGCCAATCAATCCTTCCATTTGTCATATTGAGTGATTCCGATAATTTTTTGTAACGCGGGCACTCTTCTCGTAGTTTAGCCTCCGGGACACCATACATCACATTATTTGTCATCACCTGCCATGAATTTCCCGGATAAATCTTTTGCCAGCCGTTCTCTCCGTATTCCAAGATAACTGATCTGCCTGAAGCATCAGCAAGGTAAAAATGACAGTCTAATGAGTTCTTATCGAGATCAAACGGTACATACTTCTCTACAATCGTCACAGCTTCCTCGATGGACTTAGTCTGATCCAGGATCTTACGTACCAAGAAACTGATGAAGACCGACTCTTTCCCATTAATGGGATTGATTTTGACATGCTCGATGCCGGTGACGGAAGCACAAATACCACGATCGTTCAGTCCATCGTAGGCATAGAAGGGGGCTAAGAGCAGCTTACTCCCCATCGAAATCGATTTGGCGTCTTCTAAGTCAACATTCAATGGGAACCCCATATCGATCGCTCTTGAAAAAGAAATCGATGAGTATCCGTTCTGGGATTTGTACAGGCTAACGATAATCGACCCGACATTTTGATTATCCCAGTTTCTGCCCATGAAGACGGAGTCTCCGCTCCTTGTCGAGAACATGCTGCAATATCGCCAAGATTCTTCGATCATGGGGTGATCAATTGCTTTCTGGTTTTCCTTTTGAAACAAATCTTCGTAGTTGCCGCATTGTGTCAAGAGATAAAGACCCCCTGTGGCATACTGTTCACTAATACGGCGCACTCTTACGAGACTCTCCAATGACTTTGATGCACTCGAATCTGTACAGGAATGCTTTATGAATTTCAATTCAATAATCTTTTCCTGAGTCAAGGCAGACTCTGAGAAAAGAAGAATTAAACACAATGTGAGGCTACAATATCTGATGGCTGACATTTTTGAATACTCCTTTTCTAATTCTACGCAATATTGTTCTCTAAGTTTCAGAAGTCAAATGATCAACGAACCTGGACAGCAAGCATTGTACCGACTTCCGATACCTCACATGTCACAATAGGAAATACACCAGAAAGGAAAAGATGCAGCGTTTTCAGTGAGAACGGAGCAAACATACTATACTAACGCGGACAGTACCAAAGAAGTCTTGTCGCAAATTGAGATTGGTTCAATATCTTTCGAGCAATTTTGCTTAAGCAAACGGGTAAGCGCCACAGTTCACGCTCTAATGCACTTGCGGGCAATGTGACTCGTACATTACTTTATGCTGAGGGTTTTCTCTTTTTAAGCTCTTTCATGGCAGTATTAATCATCTTCCCGAACTGTTTGTCCTTCTGGCGTCTCTCAACGTAGGACATTTGATTGAATTCAGATTCCTTCCTCAACTTCATGTAACTCTGATACCTCTCCTCACTCAAATTTCCACTTTGAACCGCCGTCAGAATTGCGCAACCATCTTCTATGGTGTGAGTGCAGTCGTTGAACCGGCAATCCCTGGAGAGTTCGTGAATATCAGAGAAGCTGTCATCAATGCTGCCACCAACGGCTATCATGCCCACCTCCCTCATGCCCGGCGTATCGATCAACAGCGCTCCATTATCAAGAATTGTCAACTGCCGGCGAACTGTCGTATGCCTGCCTCTGCCGTCTTTCTCACGCACGGGATTTGTCTCAAAGACCTCACGTCCGAGGAGTTGGTTGAGGAGTGTAGTTTTGCCCACGCCTGATGAGCCGAGCAGGCAATAGGTATTCCCCTTTTCAAATGCCTGCCGCACGGTTTCCAATCCTATGGCAGTTTTGTTGCTGAATGTGATAACTCTTGCGCCGATTCTCGCCTGCCTGATCTCTGAAATCCGCTTCTCCAGATCTTCAGCGCTGATGAGATCGCTCTTGCTGAGCAAAATTATTGGCTCGATGTGACCATCGTTTGCCATGACAAGGTATCGCTCCATTCGGCGCAGGTTGAAATTGGAATCGCACGACTGGATAATGCAGGCATAATCGATATTTGCAGCAATCATCTGGTAATCGATCTTCTTGCCGGCAGATTTCCGGCGCAGGAAAGTTTTCCTTGGCAATACATCATGAATGATAGCAAGCGTTCCATCATTGTAATACTGTACGGCCACCCAGTCGCCGACACATGGAAGGTCCTGACCTGAGTCGGTAAAAAAAAGGAGCTTACCCGTAGGCTCTGCCTGAACTTCACTCTCCTCGTTCCTGACAAGGTATCGGTTCCGGTCGACCGCGGTGATTCGAGCGACACTCCAATCCGATTGCGGCAATTCCTCCCGCTTTTTTTGAAACCAGGGATCAAATCCAAGATCTGTTATTTCCACAAGAATCCTTTTATCTATGAAGTTTTCAGTTATCGTTCAGATAAATTCCATCGCCTACGGAGAAGGTGCCGGTATTTATCACGGAAGCATATACGCCGGCGCAGTTTTGATGTGAACGGGCGATTGTCCTGAGAACGCGCGGTTCCGCGACTGCCGTTTCGGGATCGAGGTTCACCATGACACATCGAATATCTTTTACTGTCACTCGCAGTGAGGGCGTGTTGGCGTGATTGCCGAAGAGAACTGTCTTGCCGACCCATGCGTCTTCGCGAACGGGCGCGTCATCAGTCGGTTCAATAAGAATATTTGGGCGAAACCGCCGCACGTCTAATTTTCCGCTGCCGGATTCCGTTTCGAGCACTGCAATGATTGTCGTACTGATGAGTGAAACGGGAGCGTCGTCGAAAATGCCATCGCCCAAGCGGATCAGCGTAACCTCTGACCCGAATGCCGCGGCGAGTTGCTGCCGCAGTGATTCATGCTCGACCTCTGTGTCCGCGCCGTCCGGTGCACGCACGCGGACAATTAGATGATGGATCGCCGCCGTTGATATGGTACGCTTTGTAGCGGATGAGTTCAGGCATTTTGCTGGCGGTGAGCCACGGGAAGCCGCTCATATTCCCCGTGCGCATGAACGCGAAACGGCGGTCTCTTTCGATACCGTGCCAACCGAGTTCAGCCGATGGTAGTTCTTCCCCCGCCATCGATTTGACGGGGTAACGGTAGATGGATTTTATGACGCCGACTTGGTGCATGGATTTATAGATGACGAGTGTTAAGTTTACTTCAGCTTGAGCAACAACTGTGTTAGTATTTATTTTAAAGAATGTAGGAAGAAAGGCGGAAAGTATCAACCTAAAAATAAATGCGAGGCACCCCGGAGGCGTGTCGCACTTTTAGATGGAAGGCGACAGTGAGGGTTTCCTTTAATTCAACAAGAAAAATTGCTTTGTCTCGGTGACACTGCCTGCACGTAGACAGTCGAAGTAGACCCCCTCGAAGACTCCCTACTGTCCCACGAAGCACAACTCTTCGATTAGCAAACAAAGCCCTTCTTTTTTTTATTTCTTTTAATCTTATGATATGCGTTCGTGCTACTGTCGCTACGAAGATCTGTCGTTTTAACTATGCGCTCATTTTATTATCGGCTCATAGTAAAGAGTTACTGCACCAGAACCAAATGTTTTTGTTTTTAAGAGTTTAAGATTAATTCTGTCCTTGACGTTTTTAAATAATGGTAAGCCGCTTCCTAAAACAATTGGATGAACGCTAAGCTGGTATTCATCAATTAAGTTAAGTTGCATTAAGGCGACTATTAAACTTGGGCTGCCAGCTAAAATGTTTTTACCCGCTTGTTGCTTGAGTTCTAAAACTTCTTCCTTAATGACTTCCTTTTTCAATTTTGTATTTTTCCAATCAACATTTTTAAGCGTGCGAGAAAAAACAATCTTTGAAATATTGTCTATTAGTACTGCAAATTCATCCATTGGTTTTTTGCCAGTAGGATTTTTTACGACAGATGGCCAATAACTTTCCATAAGTTGGTATGTTATCCTTCCGTATAAAAGGACGCCGGCATTACTTAATAGCTCATTATAATGTTGAAGTATTTCATCATCTGCAATTCCTGCCGTGTGGTCGCAAAATCCGTCAACTGTCATATTGATTGCTGCAATTAGTTTTCTCATATTTTTGTTTTTAATTGTAATTATTTCTTTCTATTCGTTTCTTGCAGAAAGTTTCAAGTTAACTGTGGCGCCAAAGGGTGACGCATAACTGTTTATTGGATTTTTGAATTGCAAAATCATTTCATTAATCCACTTGTTTTTTAGTTGTTTGGCTTCCGAGTTGTTTCCCTAATTTTGTCATACTCAAGGTTCGTTTGGCTCCCACAATTCTATTTTGTTTCCTTCCATATCAATGATGTGAACAAATTTTCCATAATCAGATGTTTCAATTTTGTCCACGATAGTTACGTTTTCCTTTTTTAATTCTTCAACCAATGCTTCTAAATTATCTACTCTATAGTTTATCATAAAGTCTTTTGTCGATGGCTCAAAATATTTTGTATTTTCTGCAAAAGGGTTCCATTGGGTAAGTCCCTTTTTAGTGCTGTCATCAATCTGCCGCCATTCAAAGCTTGTTCCATACGGGCTTGTGTCAAACCCAAGGTGTGTTTTATACCATTCGTTAATTGCTTTTGGGTCTTTGCACTTGAAAAAAATGCCGCCTATGCCTGTTACTTTTTTCATTTTTGTGTTGTCCTTAAAATTGCTTGTAATGATTGATTTGAAAGCAAAACCAAAACAGAATGATGTTGCTAATGCTATCATTATTAAAGTTATTTTTTTCATTGTCTGTTTATTTTACAAAGTTAATATTTGTCTCTTAATTTCTTGCAGTCAGTTTGAAGTTCGCAGGTCGCCCAAGCATGACGCATAACTACGGTAGGTACGCATTGCGAGTATCGCGGCAGAACAGGGTGGATAGACGAACTTGTTTATCGCGAATTTAATGCATCGGAGAGACAATTCCAAATCATGTCGCCTTTTGGATGGAAGGCGACAGTAGGAATGTTGAGATGGCGAATAACTTGTTAATTCAAAGTTGGTGTTGCTGTTCTTACGCGTTCGTGCACGGCGGCGCTTTGAATATTTGATATCAAGAAATCAGTGAAAATTGTAGTCCAATTCCAAATGGTAGCCATCTTTGTTCGCATGATAGATTCCAGTTCCGTAAATTCCTTTGAGGGCGCCCGTTCCTGATCCATCGACAATCCGCAGGGAGGAGTTCGCGGAGCCGGCTTCAAAGGTTCCATTGTCTTCGAGAACAAAACTTCCTGACTTATCCGAGAGTTTCCCATCGAAATAAATATGCCCAACGTAAGACGCTGATGCTTTGTGTGGATTATTTTGATCAAAGTGACGATAGAACATCAGATATTCAACGGAGGCAATGCCCTGAAGGTCACCACTGAACTCGTAGAGGACAGACGCCTTCGTCATTTTCATTTCCGTAGAAATTTGGCGATAGGGAGTTTCCTCCCACTTTTTGACTGTGTAGGTTCCTTTGGCTTTCATTTCTATCTCCTTGCAATAGTGTTGTTCATTCCAATTTGGTCGCTAACATTTATTCCTTACTTCAAATTTTGCTGGCTGTGCAACATTTAGACCCTCAGCGAGCCACGGAATCCCCTGGCGGCATAGTAGGATTCTGCGCCGTTGTGATACACAAAAATAGTATCGTAGCGACGATCACAAAAGATGGCGCCGCCGAGTTTTCTAATCTCAGAAGGCGTTTTCACCCAGCTCGACGTTTTCGTGTCGAAACTTCCCAGTTTCTGCAATTCCCGATATTGTTCTTCCGTTAAAATCTCGATGCCCATGGCAGCTGCCATATCAATAGCGGTATCTTTTGGTTTAAATTCCTTCCTTGACTCCAGCGCTTCACGGTCGTAACAAACGCTTCTGCGGCCTTTGGGACTTTCCTCTGAACAATCATAAAAAATATATTCGCCCGCCTTTTTATCATTACCAACAACATCCGGTTCACCGGCAGTTCTTTCCATTTCATAGAGTGACCACAGTTTATCAGTCTTAGCTTCCAGCTTTGCTTGTACTTTAGCCCATTCAAGCCCTTTATGGCGGTTCATGTTTTTCTCAAAACGGGCTTTCAAAGCTGTGAGGAATTCTTCACGTTGTTCCGGTGATAACGTTTTTTTTGCGTTATTAATTTTGTTCATACGTTTATATACCTCTATTGAATAAGTCAGCGAAGGACTGTTGCCGTGCGCATGAACGCAAAACGGCGGGCTCCTTCGATAGTGTACTAACCGAGTTCAGCCGATGGTAGTTCCTCCACCGCCATCGAATTAACGGGGTAACGGTACATGGATTTTATGACGCCGACGTGGTGCATTCATTTCTGGATGATGAGTGTTAAGTTTTATTCAGCCTGAGCAACTATGGTGTTAGTATTTATTTTAAAGAATGCAGGAAGAAAGCAAAAAAGTATCAATTAAAAAAAAAGAAGTTAGATAAGGAAAATGTCGCATCTGTAGGAAGAAAAGCTACCGTTGTCTCACACAGTTCTCTAGCAGGTTGTTGAAAAATGTAGGTTTCGTGAATAAATATTCATTGTAAAGATTTATTTTAGTGGAATTGACTGATCGCGAAGGATGACCAGTTTTGATTTTGTTTCGTTTGAACCCCCACCAAACACTTCGAGCA
>JBIOHP010000028.1:0-48037 GCA_044449065.1 Bacteroidota bacterium | reverse complement strand
GTCATACTACGCCCGCCATTGCGATTTGTCGGTCAAGACCTAACCCATTAGGATAATTTTTTAATTTTTCCTTTCTCACTCATAATTACTTCACCCTTTCATCCCCGTCAACGTAATACCCCGCACAAAATATTTCTGCGCGAGGATAAATACGATAATAACCGGCAGCATCACTACAACCGCCGCCGCCATCTGATGCTGCCAATCTGTTTGATACAAATTTGAGAAGTTGGCAATACCGATTTCCACTGTTCTCATATCCGATCTGTTCGTGACGATCAGTGGCCAGAGAAAGTCCTTCCAGCTTCCGATAAACGCAAATATCGCGAGCGTGGCAAGCGCAGGTTTTGCCAACGGCAATACGATCTTTAAAAAGATCGTCATCTCCGAGGCGCCATCTACCCTCGCTGCGTCTTCCAAATCTTTGGGAATTGTTTGAAAGAATTGCTTCATAAGAAATATTCCCCACACGCTTGATAAAGTGGGAGTAAATAACGCCCAGTAGGTATTCATCCAGCCAAAAACATTGATAATCAAAAATGCCGGGATAATCGTTACAATTGCCGGGATCATCATTGTTGCGAGGTAGAGTCCGAAAATCTTATCCCGTCCGATAAAGCGTAATCGTGCGAACGCATATCCCGCCATCGAACAAAATACGATCTGACCGAAAACGGAAGCCAACGACACAATAGCAGAATTTAAGAAAAACCTTCCAAACGGCTGCAGCGTCATCGCTTCGATGAAATTTGACCAGCGTAATGTCGACGGTAAAAACTTTGGAGGGAATTGATATACCTCAAGATCTCCCATTAATGATGTACTCACCATCCAGAGAAATGGAAACAGCATGGATAATGCCAGCAGCGTCAATGCCGCATAGATTAGTACGGATGTTATATTTTTAGTTGAATGTAAATTTATCATCATAGCACCACCCTTCTCTTCTCCAAAGACGGTAATTCCGGAAACGGCGCGTGCGGTTCATTCTGATACCAGTATGCGGTCGAGGCAATATCATCGTTCAACGGCTGAAATTTCCCCTGTTTGTTCCATCCGAGAGCTTGAATCGACACCCGGAGATTCTTTTGAAACCGGATTGGGTCGGGGATGTGCCACCGGTACATTGCATGTTGTTGAATATTTTGTCCCTTCATCCACAACGGATAACCGAGATACGGCGTGGAATAGGTTTCTCCAAAACACCACGCCCCGCCGAAATAATCTTCCGTTCCGGTTCCGCAAATTGTTGGAAATTCTCGATCATCATCAAGAAAAAATTTAACCTCTCCTTCCCCCCACCATCCTTCATCGTGTTGAATCCAGGATATAAAGGTGCCGATGTAATTTCCTCTCCCTTGTATTCCATCGAGAATAACGTGTTCCGGCTTCTGCCGGTTTGTTCGTCCCCTCCGCCATTGAGAATGTAAAAACCCAATATTTTCCGGGATTTCCTTCAACTCATAAGAAATCTGATAGAAAAAATTTTTTATCACTGTGTTCCCGGGATTTTCAATCGTAATTTTACATTTTTTTCGGAACGGCATTCTCCAATAGCAATTGAAACCGCCGGAAGGATTTACAACGACAGGAATAGAATTAACATTATACCTCAGACCGTGTCCATTCGCGAAAAAATCACCCAATGGTGTTTCAATGGATGGATGTAATTCATCGTCCCAATAAAACCGAAGAATACAATCCCTGTATGCAGGTTCGGCAACCGTCATCCATATATGCGTAATTACTCCGGGACCATCGATCTGCGCGATTGTTGCTATAGATTCTTTTTCCAGATTGATGCATGGGGTTACCTTCCAGCCGATACCCAATGCAGACGCAGGGTTTTTCTCATCCGGGATTGATTTAGCCCCTTGCCCCTTCCCGCCGGTTGGATTCTCCGCAGATATAGATCGGGTGATTGCCGTGGTGAGTTGCGTAATATTTTCCAATTCGGAAAACATATTAACTTATTTTTATTAAAATAATTACCGGGAAATTATACATAATCAACTTCTTTTCCTAATAATTTGAACTGAATCCATGTCGCTGCCATAATAATAAGAAATAAAATCCACGACATAGCCGAAGCATATCCCATCCGTAACTGCTCCCACGCGCTTTGATAAATATGATATACAATGACATCGGTGCTTCGCACGGGTCCTCCCGCCGTCATTACATAGACTGATGTGAAAACCTGAAAAGAACTGATAAATGTCGTGACTAAAATAAAAAAAGTCGTCGGTTTCAATAATGGCAATGTTATCCCCCAGAACCGCTGCCAGCCAGACGCGCCGTCTATTCGCGCAGCGTCATACAAATCCTCCGGGATTCCCTGCAAGCCGGCTAAAAATATCACCATTTGATATCCCAATCCCAGCCAGATAGTAAAAATCATAACAGAAATCATAGCAGTATTTTCTGAATTGAGCCACTGGAGAGGGTTCAGTCCCAGAGCATGAAGAAGAAAATTAGCGGCGCCAAACGAGGGATGGTATATCCACATCCAAACAAGCGCAATTGCGACGAAGGAAGTTACACCGGGGAGAAAATAGAGAGTCCGGAGAAATCCCAATCCCTTGATCCTCTTATGCATCATCAGAGCTACGCCGAGGGAAATCGCCATACCGAATGGAACGTTCAGTGTAAAGAGAACCGTGTTTTTGAGAGCATTCCAGAAATTTTCATCGTGCAGCATTTCCTTGAAGTTATCTAATCCGATATACGATATATCGGGGACAACAATATCCCACCGATGGGTGCTCAGGTACGCTGCAAACACGATAGGTGTAAAAATAAATACCACAAGGTGAATCAGCGACGGAGAGAGAAACGCAAACGCGATGCCGGTCATTCTTCGATCCTTCTTCTTACCATGTACGAATAAAGCGATGCAACCAACCAGCACAACCGATGCCACTCCAAAAAGAAATTGAAGTATCTCTGTGTGGGTTTTTATCGGCTTAAATGTGAGTTTTTCATTTGTCCTGATATCCCGCAACTCCTTATCCACCTGCAAAGCATACTTAGACATTGTTTCATGCATAGGTCGATTATTTAACATTACTTCATCAACTGCATTTTGGAGCGTCCATTCGATTTCGCTGAATCTTTCTATGATAGACCCCCACGGCTGGCGGCAATTCGATGCCTCATCGACGAATGCTTTTTCCATACCGGTAGAATCGGATAAGACCATCTCACGGGCGACCTTGATGTTCGATGGTATTTCGAGATGTTTCGACGCTCTGATCCGGCATGCCTCTTCACCCGCCATAAAAGCGGCAAGGAGGACTGCCTCGTTTGGATGTTTTGAACTTACAGGAACGCACCAACCGGATTCATAAAGCACATTTGTTTTTTTTCCGTTCGCAGCGGCGGGAAACTTAGCAACGCCTATATCAAGCGATTTATTTTTAATATAGCTTAAAAACTTTGGCATTCTCCAATGACCGTCAACAATCATTGCTATTTTCCCCGTCGCGAAAAGAGCAGAGTTTGTGCCGGTTTTTTCTGCCTGAACCCAACTGCCAACCTCAGGCGCAACTTTGTACTCCTTCCTGAGGTTGATGAGATATGCCAGCGTTTCTTCTGTTCGCGGGGAATTCAAATATCCGGTAGAAACAGTTCCGGCAGGATTGACGACATCACCCCCGTTCGACCATACCCACGGTATCCAATAAAAATAATAATTTGTAAACGCAGTACCGTACTGTTCCGGCACGCCATCCCGATCGGTATCAATTGTCAGTTTCTTTGCATCTTCGAGATAATCATTCCACGTCCAATTTGCGGAGGGATACGCCAGTCCGGCCTCGCGAAAAAGCCGTTTGTTATAAAACATCATTAATGGCGTGAATCCTTTGGGGAATGCAAACAATTTGTTTTCTCTCCGGCCGATATTCAGGACGTTTGAAAACCACTGTGTTGTATCAATGTTGAGAGGCAATATATAAGAGTTGAGATCGAGAAGAATTTGTTTATTTGTGAAGGTAGGTATGAGCTTAGAATCAAGGAGAAAAACATCTGGCGGATCGTCGGCAGCCATACCCGTGAGGATTTTTTCTTCGTATTGCCTGCCCGGATTTGGTTCGTAGAGTATAGAAATATCCGGATAGAGCTTCCTAAAGGAATTCAACGCTGCTTCATCGAGCGGTATTTCATCCAGATCCGCCCAATCGACTAACCGGAGCGTGATCCGTTGCTGCGCAAATCCACACTGATAAAAAACGAAAATGAAGAAAAATAGGATAAGCGTGAGACGGTTCATCCGCTGATCACCCGACGAGGGTTGGAGCGTTCAGATGTTTGGGATCGTAGAGCATTGCTCCATCTTCAATCGTGGAAATATAAACGGTCAGTGAACGACCGGCCCGTTTAGGATACTCAGCCCGGAGACGATTGACAAGCTCGTCTACCATCTCATTGTTCACGATGCAGATCGCGCTCCCTCCAAAACCGGCTCCGGTCATGCGCGCGCCCCACACCCCTTTCGAAGTTATCGCAATATCGACGAAGGCATCGAGCTCTTTTGAGCTTACTTCATAATTTTCTTTCAAGCTGCGGTGGGATTCAATCATCAGCCGTCCGAATTCTTCCAAATTATTCTTTTTTAATTCGACTACGCTCTGGACTACACGGTCGTTTTCAGAAATTACGTGCAGCGCTCTTTTCCTGGCAACCGGAGATAACATTGATTCGACCGCCCGAAATTGTTCAATAGTGATGTCCCTGAGACTGGTGAGGTCGGGGTAGCGTTTGGTGAGCTGCCGGACTGCATCTTCGCATTCTGCATGCCGTTGATTATAAGCGGAATTTGCCAGTTCGCGTCTTGATCCGATATCGCAAATAATCAATGAAACATTAGATGGAAATTGCACCTGCTCAAAGTTTAATGATAAACAGTCAAGAAATAACGCTTTATTTTTTTTACCCATCACCGCAATAAATTGATCCATGATCCCGCATTGAATCCCGACGAAATCCATTTCAGCTTGTTGCGCGATTGTGATAATTTCCCGTGGGGAGAGATGCAATTCATTGAGCGTTGAAAATATAATTGCGCTTCCAACGCAAAAAGCGGCTGAAGAACTTAACCCTGCCCCGATAGGGATATTTCCGCGTATACAAAAGTTGGCGCCGGATATAGTGTGGTTTTTTGATTGTAATATCTTCGCGACGCCGGCTGGGTAATTTGTCCAGCGTTTATCGCGATCATAGTGTAATGATTCAAGCGGATAAATACCCGAAGAGAGGAGATCAACGCTATGGAGATTAAGGAGGGGGTCCTTCCGTCTACCCGCAGCGATGAAAATATTTCTATCGATAGCAACCGGTAGAACGAATCCATCATTGTAATCGGTGTGCTCGCCGATAAGATTCACTCTGCCGGGAGCGCTAACTACGATATCCGGCGGTGTGCCGTATACTTGTCGATATCTATCAATTGTATCCTGAAGTAGTTCCATATAGTCTTATCCAGAATTGTTGATGATTGACAAAACGAAACAAACTCAATGACATCATCGGGAACAAGCGTCCCGTTCAAATAGAATTTTTATAATCTAAAATTTCTAAACGTAGCCACCCAGCTCGTTTCCGTTGGTTCTACTATAACTCTATTTCCCTGTAATAAATATTTGCAACCAACAATCTTATCGAGCTGGAGGTCCTGCGTGATACGGCGGGGAAATTCAATCCGGGTAAATTTTGGATTAAGCTCGACTTTAAATCCCTCGCGTTTAAACGAGAATGTCCAGGTCTTTACATCGACGGGTTCGAGAGAGATACTCACCCGACCCCATTTTGTCGGGGAATATTCCATTGAAATCGGCTTATTGGCATTAATATCATGATAGACGAGACCATCGAGCAATCGGAGCGTTTCCCGGTCTTCCAAAATCAAGGAATTCCTGAGAAAAAGTATGCATTGGGCGGCGGCGAGTGAATGGGGCATATCGCCAAAGAGTTCATTTTTCTTAACATTTAAGAGAGTTTGTTCATCCCGCCATGATAACAGAGGAGACGCATGATTGAGAAATCCCCTGAAGATATTTACCGCTGCATCAGGGAAACCAGCCCAAACTAATAATTGAGCATATGCCGGCGCATGATATGTTTGTACGGCATTGGCACCAAGGAAACCCGTCCCTGCAGGAATATCTTCCTGTAAGATAGCGTTCATGAGCGCAATGTGTCCCTGCACGATGACGTGTTCCTTTGGATACAACAATCCGGGGAATATCGCTTGTGTTAAACCAACTTGAGCAAACTGGGCAGCGGGATGTTTCGATTTGTCTTTCGATCTTATGTAAGGATCATCTGCAAGGAGCATCGGTAAATATTTAAAACCCTTTGGATCAGTTTTCATTTCACGCTTACTGAAATCGAGAACAGATTGGACTAACTCCTTATTGAAATCCCGCATTTGGTCGCGGTATGGAATTAAAAACTTATTTGCAACTGCAATAGCAGCTTGCAGACCCATCATTGTCCAAAGGGTATTGACCATATCAGCACGGACGCCGTCTGCCCCCGTCGTGATCGTTCCGGGAGGGAGAAATTGATTTTTCCCATTTAATGATTTCCCTTTGTTATATTCGTCTAAACGCAACTGCTGCAAATACAGCATGCCTTTTAGGGAATCAGGAAACATCTCGTTGAAAAAATCAAAATCTTGAGTAAGATCGGCATTTCTGGCAAGGGCATAAACTGCGGCTGCGGTATCCTTAAAACTATGTTCGCCTGCGCTTCCAAAAAATGCGCCGTTCTGATCCTGCATATTCCATATAGTTTCCAGACCCTCCTGTGCTTCAGTATCGTACCCCATAAACCGGAGCGCTTCGATGATAAATATTGCTTCAGCCGGATAGAAATTTTTAAAGAATGTTGGTCCGCTGTGAAAAATCCTTTTCTTTGGACCCACCTCAGTCGTTTGAACAATATTTCTCACCGATGCTGATAAAAATCCATGGTAATCAGGATGAACAGTCATTTTGGTTTTATGTTCAACCGCCATACGGGATTGCCAGAATGCTCGTGAGCTGGAAAGGATTTCATCGCCTTTATTTAAGCCGGCTTTCAGCGTTTCAAATGTCTGACTCTCTCTGGGGAATCGGATGAAAAATTTCAGAACCGTGGGGTCCGCAATATTCTCCGGTGTAAGCACAAACACATTTCCTTTTGCGATTGTACTCACCGGTCCGTCTATCATGCATAAGATCGCACGCTCTTCCGGATCGGAAGAAATTACCGACGCTTGTTTTCGGGTAAGATCGTTATCGTCAACCAGGAGATGTTTAAATTTGGTGGATGATGTTATTACGAGCGCCGGTTTGCGTTCCGGCGAAGCTGATTCAGTAGATGATATTTCATAAAAATGATTATCGACCCGTCCTTCGTCATTCCATTTGGAGGCAAACGATGTTATTTTAATTTCGATCTTCCCGTATTTCATCCGGGTTGTGATTATAGGAATCTCCGGTGATTCTAATCGTTGTTCAACATACTCTCCGCCGGTTTCCCCTGTCATACCAAATGTAACCCTGAGAGGAAATGCATTAAAATCATTTCCCGTCCCTGAATTGCCGAGAAGCAATTCACCGGTTTTCGAAATCAGACTTATTTGGCTATCATCAGCAAGTGAATATGTTGTCTGCCACGACGGCGGAGCAAATCGATATTCGAGCGGTTCACGCAATGGTTTAGGTTTGAAATGTTGTCCAAAGATTTTTTCCTGAGCCATGAGCGGGAATTTTTCAAGAATTTCTCCGCTCACCATGAGAACCCCGCTGAGTTTTCCTAAGTCTGTTAGAAACTTCCGTCGATTATTTTTCATTCTAAAACCTTATTCTGGCTGTAGGGAATTATACTTTGGGTTTGGTGGCAGGTACTTTACGCGCGATAATGATGGAATTGTAACACATCTCTCGGTGTGATTTATCGCAGAATGGTTTATCCTTGGTGTAACCACAACGGCATAGTGAAACTGATTTTTTACCAGCCAGATCAAATTTATTGCCGTTTTGGTCAACGAGCTCAAAATCTCCTTCAATTTTTATTGAACTATTATTTTTAATCTGTACTTTTGTCGGCATAACGTGTCTAAAAATATTGTATGATGATAATTGAAATTTTAATCAAATAATTATACGGTTTTTATCCTTATTATGCTAATTTTTATGCAATTTTAGTATCGTTCGATTTGGAAAATTGATCTAATGATCAAGGAACGATGTTCAGGAGGAAAAATCCGATGCTTTTTCCTTTATCTGATCCAGATAATCAAATTCCTCAATAGATATTTTCTTGACCGTATCTCGAACTAAGGTTTCGATATCGAACTTCAATTCAGCGTCTTGAACCTGCTCAAGTTTTGCCCAAGTCTCCGGAGAACGGGGAGCCAGGAAAGAGCAGCAATCATCAAAAGGTTCATTCGAAATTTCAAACGTGCCAATTTTCCGGGCGAGGTCCATCGTTTCTTCTTTATCCATTCCGGAGAGAGGCCGGAGAATAGGAAATGTCGCCGCTTCGTCTATAACTCGTATGTTCCGCAACGTTTGAGACGCTACCTGTCCGACTGCCTCCCCCGTTACTAAAGCTTCCGCTTTCTCTCTTCTTGCCACAATTTCCGCTATCCGGATCATCATCCTCCGATAAAGAATTATGCGAAGCGGGGGTGGTGAATGAAGAACGATTTCATTTTGTACATCTGCAAAAGGGACAAAATATAGTTTTGATTTATATTGATATTTCGTCAAGACCCGAACGAGTTGAATGACCTGATCGAGAGAGTTCTGACTGGTATAAGGAATACTATGAAAATGGACAAATATTACGCTCGCCCCTCGCTTCATCATTCGCCAGGAGGCGACCGGAGAATCAAATCCGGCAGATAAGAGACTCACAACTCTACCGCTCACACCAATTGGCAAACCCCCGATACCCTGAGATTTCGCTAGATAGATAAACGCATTGCCATCGGCTATCTCAATATATATAGTAACATCCGGATTGGTCATATCCGCCCGGACTTGAAACCGATTACAAAGATGTGCGCCAACGACGGAATTTATTTCCATTGATTTCAACGGGAATCGTTTATCCGATCGTCTCGAATCCACTTTCAAGGAGGATATTTTCATCGGCTGGAGGAGGCGTTCGGATATAGTTTTGAATATTTCGATATCCTGATCAATTCTCAGACCGGCACAAATATTGGAAAGGCCGAAAACACAGCTTAAATCTTTACAAATCTGCTCTATCTGCAAATCCGTGCTGAGTTCGATTACAAAACGACCATATCCTCCGAATATTCGTTCGACTTCAGGGTATCCTTTGAGCACAATTTGTAAGTTTTTGAGAAGCCGGGATTCGAAATATTTACGGTTATTCCCTTTAAGGGTAATTTCGTGATGATGGACTACTATAACAGATTTTAACATAGCTCTAAGATAGAATAAGGGAACTGGAAATGCAACGAATCGCATTCATCCAAAATTTCTTGATTTTGAACGTTTATCTGAATATGTATCCGAACTGTTAGCGTCTCTTTAGAAATGGTACTGCCACTATTCCCATCGCAAACCCGCCTATGTGTGCCCACCAGGCAACGCCGCCTGCGTCGCTGCCTATTCCTAATGCCATCATACCGCTGAATATTTGCATAAGAAACCACAAACCAAGAAAGACATACGCAGGGAGTTCAATTATTTTAATGAAAATAATGATGAAAATTAGAGTGGTTATCCTCGCCTTTGGAAACATCAGAACATAAGCGCCCATTACCCCTGCAATCGCTCCGCTCGCTCCGATCATCGGCGCTTCGGAGGCAGCATTAAAATAAATTTGTGTGATCGCCGCCGCCAATCCAGCTACAATATAAAATACGAAATATCTGCCGTGTCCAAATTTATCTTCAACATTATCGCCAAAGATAAAAAGAAACAGCATATTGCCGAGAAGATGAATCCAACCCCCATGAAGAAACATTGAAGTGAACAAGGGAAGAAATGAATGGGCATGAAACAATTTCACGTCCGCTATCCAAACGGAAGGAATTAATCCTAAATGTAAAAACAAGTCGTTCTGATATTTTCCAATCGATAGTTCAAAAAAGAAGACGATGAAATTTATCAAGATTAACAGATACGTTATAAAAGGTATCGTGCGCGAAGGATTAGCGTCACGAAGGGGAATCATGCTTCGCTCCGAATATGCGTATTAACTCCGGCAGAGGGGATCATAGAGAATCGAGTTGTCCTGTTAACCACAACCCCATGTCATGCAAACTCTCCTCGCTAATTTCATGCCCCATGGGATATTCGTGATACTCCACAAGAGCATTGTTTTTTTTCAATGTATCTGCCGCTTCCCTGCCGAACTGAACTGGAATAACAGGATCGTATATTCCATGACTGACGTAAAATGGCAATTTACCGATGTTGCTCCATCTATATCGAGGTTCCGATTCCTCCGGGATATACCCGCTATTTGCGACAACACCACGAAATAGTTCCGGATGAGTAAGAGCAAGCGTATATGACATCATACTTCCCATACTGAAACCTAAAAGATATATTCCCTTCGGATCAATCGGGTAATCCTTGATAGCATGGGAAATAAATTGCTTTAACTTACGGTAACTCTCCGCCTGCATAACCGGTTCAGGCTTTCCTATATCGATGATATCATACCAGGTATACCCGCCTCCTTCCTCAAACGGAAAAGGCGCCCGCACACTGATGCATAAAAATCTATCATCAAGATATTCCGATAAGCCCAGCAAATCATTCTCATCTGTTCCCCTCCCGTGAAGGAGTATAAGCGCAGGGTTGAGGTTTGAATCCTTATGCCGCGGCGGTATGATCCGATGTATTAATGTTGTTTCGATGAGATTCAAGGTTTGAACGCTCCCTTTCGATTATTCTACGGGATACACTAGATTGGAATTAACGTTTTTTCAAGTTTGTTGCGACGATCCGATAACCAGGGAGGAAGCTGGAGTTCCTTACCAAGACGATCGGCGGGTTCATCCACCAAAAAACCGGGATTAAGGGTCGCGATTTCGAGAATATGTCCGTCAGGATCATGGAAATAAATTGATTTGAAATATAGTCTCTCTTGCACAGGCGTTACATCTATATGATTTTTAAGCAATGTATTTCGCCATTCCATTTGGATATCTTCATTTTCAACGCCGAACGCAAAATGATGAACCATCCCGATGCCTATCTTTCCCCGCAGGTTTCGCTGCCCGGCAAATTCAACATATGATACGATTGATCCGGGTTTTCCATCTTCTGAGCCAAAATAGAAGTGTGGAATAGAGAGGTCATCATAACTAAATGTTTTTTTAAATACACGGAAGTTTAACACCTCAGTATAAAAAGTCGCCGTTCTTTCCATGTTAGAGGAAATCGCGGTGATGTGATGGAGCCTTCTTATCCCCATATCCGGTGTGAATGTTTTAATTGATCCTTGCCAGTTTATTGCGGCGGCGGATACCTCCCTTCTCTCCGAAGGGAGCACTCCTTCATGAGGTGTAATGGATTGCATTCCAAGATTATCCGGATCCTCATCAACTGTCCAGCCGGGACCACTTGTAGCGATTTCCAATTGTAAGCCATCCGGGTCATGAAAATAAATCGTTCTATAATACGTACGATCATAAGGACCTTTTATCTCAACACCGTGGTCTATCAACCATCTTTTCCACTTGAGCAGCGCTTCGTAAGAATCTACGGCGAATGATATACGTTGAGTTGTTCCAACGCCATAATTACCGCGTGAAAGGCGTTTCCATTCGAAAAAAGTTATCAGTGTGCCGGGCTTGCCTGTATCATCCCCAAAATAAAGATGATACACGCCCGGATCATCAAAATTTACCGTTTTCTTGACTAAGCGGAGATTTAAAATCTTCGTATAAAAATCTACAGTTCGCCGTGCATCCGAACAAATGGCGGTAACATGATGGAGTCCTACGATCGACATTTTCGATAAAAATTCTTAAATATTTTCAGTTATGCGCACGTGAATGAGAAATCAAAATACAATCAATTCGCCATCGTCCGTCCAACTGCCGATGCGATAGGCGCTATCTCTTTCATTAATTGGCGGAACACCTGAGGCGTAAGCGATTGATCGCCATCTGAAAACGCTTCTTCCGGTTTGGGATGAACTTCTATAATCAAACCATCGGCTCCCGCTGCAATCGAAGCCCGGCTCATGGGTATAATCAAATCATGGCGTCCGGTCCCATGACTGGGATCAACGATGATTGGTAAATGAGAAAGCTGTTTGATCGCCGGCACGATATTTAAATCGAGTGTATTTCTACTGTATTCAACAAATGTTCGTATGCCCCGTTCGCAAAGAATAACCTGATCGTTTCCGCCGGAAAGAAGATATTCGGCGCTCATCAGAAATTCCGTCAACGTTGCAGAAAAATTCCTTTTCAATAGAATCGGCTTTTTAATTTTTGATAATGCTCGCAACAGTTTTGTATTCTGCATATTACGGGCTCCCACTTGAATGAGATCGGCGTAATCGGCGACAAGATCAACATCAGTCGACTCCATTACCTCGGTCACGATACCGAGACCGGTTTCCTTCCGCGCCTTTGCAAGAAGAACAAGCCCATTTTCCCCCAAACCCTGAAAAGCATACGGACTGGTACGCGGCTTATATGCGCCGCCCCGGAGAAGATTTGCCCCAGCCGCCTTTACTTCAACAGCGGTAGCATGCAACTGTTCCTCGCTTTCCACCGAACATGGACCGGCGATGATGGCGATTGCTGTCCCTCCGATTTTTACCCCCGCTACATCGATGATGCTATTCGTTTGTTTAAACTCGCGGCTGGCGAGTTTGTACGGTTTCAGAACGCGAAAAACATTTTCTACTCCGGGCAGGAGAGAAAATTGCTCTTTCTTAATGAGCCGCTCATCACCGATAACGCCGATGATCGTTCTCTCGACGCCTTTGGAAAGATGGGCTTTAAGTCCAAGCTGTTCAATCCGATCAACAACGTTTTTGATGTCTTTCTCTGTCGACCGTGCCTGCATTACAATGATCATTGCATACCCTTTTTAATACTGTTATTATCGGGGAAAAATAAAAAACCCCGTCCCTTTGCGACCGGGTACGGGGTTTTCAATTTCATTATTATTATATCATTTAATGGAATAGATTTTCCTTATCCCGGAGTAAACACGCGGTTCTATAATAATATAATGAATGTCTGAACACATTGTTAATGTACTAATTTACTTAATTAAAAGCATTGATTTACTTTGGTAGAGGTTCCGGTGTTCCGTGGATATCATGGATCATTCCATGACATGGAACATTCTCAACCACCAACGCTCCTTGTCTCCCTTCCTCGCTTGAGGAGGGCCTGCCCGACTGCGTCGTTCGGGCGGGGAATCCCGCATGGAGGGGTGGTCGTAAAATATGTGTGAACATTTGAATAATATTATTTTACATTTTCCCAGTCATGGCGTGGGAGTCTGTCCGAGAACCTTGTTTTGTAGTAGCCGATCACCAGATCGGCGGCTATTTTTAATCCGATTGTGCATTCACGCGGTTCTGGTGACCCGCTACTACGAGTTCTCGGACACACTCGTGGACCATGACCGCTGGGGATAAATATTACCGATTAATGCGTGAGTTGTCTCAGATTAGTCCCGTTGATGTTAATTATCCAAAGATTGTAATTTGAATTTGCCGCGTTAATCCGGCTGAAAACCACCTGCCGGGAATCGGGTGAAAATGATCCATCGCTCCCTTCCGTTAATATGTGTTGGTTGCTTCCATCCGTCTGCATAAGCCAGATTTCGCGTGTGCGATACGAAAGTATCGTCCATGCTATCATGTTATTATCATGCGACCAAAACGGGTGGCGATTGAAACTGAATGAATTCATCGTGAGTTGCTTGCGATTGTTCCCTGAAGTATCCATCATCCATATTTGTCCTTCAGTTTTAATTGTTGATGGTCCACCCATATAGATGAATTTCGTTCCGTCTGGCGACCAATCCGGGTAACCACCATATCCAAGACGATGTCTTGTTCCACCTTTTAAATCGAAAATCCAAATCCCAACGGTATCCGGCGTGCCCGATCGTGTGTAAACGATTTTATTCCCATCCGGCGACCATCGGGGGAAATCTCCCCCAACAACACCTAACAGACTATCTCCATTCGGTTTAATCAAACAAACTAAACCATCGTACGAAAAAACAATCCATTTTCCATCCGGAGACCAATGGGGCAATCCTGCGAACCCTTCGATGAGCAATACACGGTTCGCTCCGCTTGTATCGATGAGATAGAGACCGCTTGGATAGGAGGAATCATGATTATAATTCTCGTGGTAATAGGCAATCCTTCTTCCGTCGGGTGACCATGAAGGGTTAGTGTAATCAGAAGGTGGAAGGTTATCCTCAGGAGGCGATATTATACCTTTATGGTCGCATCCATTGAAGAAACCCACCGCAAGGAGAAGCAGAAAAATAGCGCTGATTCTTAGCTTCATATTTTAATTACTACTAAACGTGAATAATGACATATGGATATGATTCTATTTTCCCTGGTCGCATCGTTCCGTGGATGTCATGGACCATTCCATGACACCAATGATGCTTAATTCCAGTCATGGTGGGTACCATGACCGCTGGGGAATTGTGAAGTGAACCATATGAAACCCCCTCGCCTTCGGCGTTCCCCCTTTGACAAGGGGGAAGCTCGTTTTTAATAAGAAGATATCCCGAACAGGATTGCAATATCCCCTTGCCAGCCCGACAAAGTAGTTCTGTTGGGTCAATGGTGTACAGACCGAACGGTTGGGGGCAGGGGGTTTCACTGGAAGCACCGGTACGCTTGATAATATACCATTTATACTGTTCAATATTTTTATATGTTGCCAGGCACATCCTAAAGGATCAATTGTTTCCCCCACATTAGCGACAACCACTCGCGTGGTGTGGTTGTGCAACACGCTTTAACAAATGTAGTAAAATATTTTGTCTTTTCCGGGTAGGGTGTCTTACACGGATGTCATGGACCATGAGTGTGTCTGAGAATCATGTTTTGTAGTAGCCGATCACCAGATCGGCGGCTATTTTAAATCCGATTGGGCATTCGCGCGGGTCGGTGACCCGCTACTACGAGTTCTCGGACAGACTCCCATTCCATTACACCAATGATGCTTAATTCCGGTTATGGTGGGGACCATCATCGCCGGGGAGGAGATAAAACGGTTGGAGCTCGATCACGGATTAACCGAGCCCCAACAAACACCGATTTAACGTAATGCGTAGCTTTCCGAACTCGCAAATATGATATTATTTTATCAATACCATTGATTTACTTTGGGTTAAACTTCCGGTAATTAAACGATAAATGTACATCCCGCTCGAGAAGTTATTTCCGTCAATCATTAATTATACCAACCTTACAAGGAAATAATTTTTTCCTCCCTTTCTCAGGACGATGAACTTACCGACAATGCTATCCCCGATGGTAATTTTTTTCTCGACATCTGTTGCACGGACATTATTGAGATAAATCCCGCCGCCCTCCAGCCCTCGTCTTGCTTCACCCTTGGATTTTACCATTCCTGCAGATACCATCAGATCGATAATAGGAATTCCAGCGCCGGAAAGTTTGTCTTTTGACAGTTCGATAGAGGGCACATCAGAGAAAATATCCAAAAGATCGGATTCATTCACATCGCCAATTTCACCGCCGAAGAATATCTTGGATGCTTTCATGGCCTGATTAATTGCGGTTTCACCGTGAACCGAACGGGTAACTTCACCGGCAAGTGTTATCTGCGCCTCTCTTTTTTCGGGAGAATTCTTGAGTGAATTTTCAAGTTCTGTTATTCGATCCTGCCCCAGCAGGGTGAAATATTTCAGATATTTTACGACATCCTTATCTTCGGTGTTGAACCAGAATTGATAAAACCTATACGGTGATGTGAGCTGCGAATCTAACCAGACCGTGCCGCTTTCTGTTTTGCCGAATTTCACACCACTAGATGTGGTTATCAAATGAAATACAATGCCATGAACATCAACTCCTCTTTTTTTCCGAATCAAATCGATACCGGAGACAATATTACCCCATTGATCGCTTCCCCCCATCTGGAGCGTGCATTTATAGCGGTCGTATAATTGCAGAAAATCCAGGGACTGCAATAAGGAATAGCTGAATTCTGTAAATGAAATCCCCTGCTCATTTTGAAAGCGCGACTTCACGGAATCTTTCGCCATCATTTCATTGACGGAAAAATGTTTTCCGATATCACGCAAAAATTGCATCATGGTGATGGAATCGAGCCAATCGGCATTGTTGACCATGAGAGCCGGATTTTTCGCAGAATCGAAATCCAAAATATTTGCAAGCTGCTTTTTGATGCCAGCAAGATTATTCTCAAGGTCGTCTTTGCCGAGTAACTTTCGTTCCTGGGTTTTGCCGCTGGGATCGCCGATCATTCCGGTGCCGCCGCCCGCTATGGCGATTGGAATATGCCCCGCACGCTGAAGATGCACCAATCCCATGATCGGCAGCAGCGAACCTATATGCAGACTTGCCGCCGTTGGGTCAAAACCAATATATCCCGTAACTTGTTTGGAGGCGAGGTGTTCTTCAATTCCGGGAGTGGAAGAGTGAAGTATCCCCCGCCACGTTAATTCTTTATAAAAATTATTCATAAATGCTTAATTTATTCCCATTCGATGGTGGAAGGCGGTTTGGAGCTGATATCATACACCACGCGGTTAATTCCCCGCACCTCGTTGACAATTCGTGAAGAGGTTTTTGCCAACACCTCGAAGGGAACCTGCGCCCAATCGGCGGTCATTGCATCGGAACTCGTCACCGCTCTCAGAGCTGCGACGCATTCGTACGTTCTTTGATCGCCCATAATGCCCACGGATTGAATGGGCAATAGGACTGCAAATGCCTGCCAGATTGATTCATAGACACCGGCTTTTCGTATCTCCTCGATAAAAATATCATCCGCCTCACGAAGGAGCGCGAGCTTATCGGGAGTCACTTCGCCGAGAATGCGTACCGCCAATCCCGGACCGGGGAATGGGTGTCTGATAATAAATTCACGAGGCAAACCGAGTGCCCGCCCGACCGCCCGGACTTCATCTTTGAACAATTCACGAAATGGTTCAATCAATTTTAATTTCATCTTCTCAGGTAATCCCCCCACATTGTGATGAGTTTTAATCGTGTGCGAGGGTCCTTTGAACGATGTGGATTCGATTACGTCGGGATAGAGCGTGCCCTGGGCAAGAAATCCTACGTTCCCGATTTTTTTGGCTTCCGCGTCAAATATTTCAATAAATGTGTTGCCGATTATCTTGCGCTTCTGTTCGGGATCAGTTACTCCCTTCAATTTTCCGAGAAAAATCGACGTGGCATCAACATAATCGAGGTTGAAATGGTAGGTGTCCCGGTATAACTGAACGACCTTTTCGCTTTCGTTCTTGCGCATCAATCCATTATTGATATGGATGCAATAAAGCTTATCACCGATTGCCTGATGAAGAAGAACCGCGAGAACGGATGAATCGACCCCGCCGCTCAACGCGCATATTACATTTTGATTGCCAACTTTCTCCCGGATATTTTTAATCGACATCTCGATAATTGAACCGGCGTCCCACCCTCCCTTGCATCCGCAAATTTTGAAGACGAAATTCTTCAACATATCTTTCCCTTTTGGCGTATGAACAACCTCGGGATGAAATTGAACGCCGTATATCTTTTTTGGCTTATCGCGGATCGCGCAAATGGGTGAATTATCCGTATGCCCGATACTCTCAAATCCCGGAGGAGATTTCGTAAGCGCGTCGCCGTGGTTCATCCAGACCGTAGTGACGGGATTTTTGCCATTTTGGAATAAATTTGCAAAGAGGTCGGTTGTATCATCGATGTGAACTTCCGCCATGCCGTATTCGCGTTTCGCAAAACGGTCGACTTCTCCGCCTAGCTGGTACGCTATCACCTGAAGCCCGTAACAGATGCCGAGAACCGGTATGCCAAGTTTAAATAGATCCGCTGATGAATGCGGCGCGCCTGTTTCATACACGCTCGATGGTCCGCCGGAAAAGATAATACCCTTCGGGTTCATCTCTGTAATCCGTTCGATGGATATGTTAAAGGGATGAAGCTCGGAGAATACGCCAAACTCTCTCACCCTGCGGGCGATAAGCTGGCTGTACTGTCCGCCGAAATCAAGTACGAGTATTACTTCAGAATGGTTCACAAATTTATTCAAACATATTTAAATCTTCTCTTTTACTTCCTCCGCATACTCTTCAATCGGGGGGCAAGAGCATATAAGATTCCGGTCGCCATATACATTGTTGATCCTGCCGACGGGAGTCCAATATTTTCTCGCTTTTGTCCAAGGCGCGGGATACGCCGCTTTCTCACGGGAGTAGGGATGATTCCAGTTATCGCTCACGACCATATCGGCTGTGTGGGGCGCATTTTTTAGAACGTTATCGGTTTTATCCGCAATTCCCTTTTCAATCTCATCGATTTCTTCCCGGATCGCAATGAGAGCGTCGCAATAGCGATCGAGTTCTTCCTTGGGCTCGCTTTCTGTTGGTTCTATCATCAAGGTGCCGTGAACCGGGAAAGATGCCGTTGGCGCGTGAAAACCAAAATCCATTAATCGCTTGGTTATATCTTCAACATCGATTCCTGCGGAAGCTTTAAAATGCTGCATATCGATGATGAACTCATGCGCGCAATATCCATTCTTTCCTTTAAACAGTACGGGATAATATTTCGATAACCTTGCAGCCATATAATTTGCATTAAGTATTGCCATCTTGGTCGCAAGCGTTAAACCATTTGCACCAGTCATCTTGATATACATCCATGAGATCGGCAGAATGCTGGCACTGCCCCACGGAGCTGCAGAAACCGCACCAATCCCTTCTTTACCCCCTGTCATCACAACGGGGTGAGACGGTAAATACGGGGCGAGGTGAGTTGCAACAGCAATGGGACCCATACCAGGTCCTCCGCCGCCATGCGGGATGCAGAACGTTTTGTGAAGATTGATATGACACACATCTGCGCCAATCTCAGCCGGTTGGGAGAGACCAACCTGAGCGTTTAAATTAGCGCCGTCCATGTATACCAATCCGCCGTATTTATGGACGATGGTACAAATATCTTTGATGCCTTCTTCAAACACCCCATGTGTGGAAGGATAGGTCACCATTAACGCGGCAAGTTTATCGGCATGCTGGACAGCTTTTGCCGTGAGATCGGCGATATCGATATTTCCATCTTTATCGCATTGTACAAGAACGACTTCCATCCCCGCCATAACCGCGCTTGCCGGATTAGTGCCGTGCGCCGAGGTGGGAATTAGGCAAATGTTTCGATATCCCTGTTTTCGTTTCTCATGAAATTCCCGGATAACTAACAAGCCCGTGTACTCGCCCTGTGCGCCGGCATTCGGCTGAAGGGAAACGGCGGAAAATCCGGTTATCGTCTTGAGCATTTGTTCCAAATCGTTGAACAATTCACTATATCCTGCCGCTTGATCGATCGGCGCAAAAGGATGAAGTTTTCCGAACTCAGCCCACGTTACCGGGATTAATTCTGCAGTCGCGTTGAGTTTCATCGTGCACGACCCCAGCGGGATCATGCTCATTGTTAGGGAGAGATCTTTTTCTTCCAGGGAACTGATATAGCGGAGCATTTCGGTTTCGGAGTGATGCGTATTGAAAACCGTATGGGTGAGGAACGGCGAAATGCGTTTCATCGATCCGCGGTAGCCGTCCTTCTCCTTAGAGCAAATCTCTTCTAATGTTAATTTTTTATTGCGGTTATGCCCGAATACATCAAGAAGCTTTTGCGCTTCTTTTTCATCGGATGCTTCGTCGAGAGAAATCCCGAAAGAGAAATCGTCGTACCAGCGGATGTTGATCATCTCTGAATGCAGAGCCGGTTCCACGAAAACTTTCAACGCTTTATCGCCTTTAACGTGAATGGTATCAAAGTAATCGTTCTGGAGTACGGTATATCCAAGTTGCTGTAAACCGCTAGCGAGAATTTTTGTGAGATTATGAATTCGTTTTGCAATCGCCGTTACACCTGCGGGCCCATGATACACAGCATACATTCCCGCCATAACTGCAAGCAGCACCTGGGCTGTGCAAATATTGGATGTTGCCTTCTCCCGACGGATGTGCTGCTCGCGAGTTTGGAGCGCCATCCGTAAAGCATTTTTACAGCGCGAATCCTGGGAGACGCCGATGATTCTTCCGGGCATCAGCCGTTTAAACTCTTCTTTGGTTGCTAAGAATGCTGCATGAGGCCCGCCGAATCCGAGCGGGACGCCAAAACGCTGTGCGCTGCCGATGGTAATATCTGCGCCAAATTCCCCCGGCGGCGTCAGCAACGTTAACGCAAGCAAATCCGCCGCGACTACCACATACGCGCCCGATCTATGCGCTCTATCGGCGAATGAACGGTAATCGTGGACTGCTCCATTCGTTGCTGGATACTGTAATATCGCGCCGAATATTTTATCGCTGAATTCAAACTGATCATATTTACCGACGACAACTTTAATACCAAGCGGCTTTGCGCGAGTACGGATCAAATCGATGCTCTGCGGGTGGCATTCGTCAGAAACGAAGAAGACGCCATCTGCCGGTCTCGATTTCAACGCATAACACATAGACATCGCTTCGGCTGCGGCCGTTGCCTCGTCAAGAAGCGAGGCATTCGATATCTGCATTCCGGTCAGATCGATAATCATCGTTTGGAAGTTCAAGAGCGCTTCAAGCCGCCCCTGCGATATTTCCGCCTGGTAAGGAGTATACTGTGTGTACCATCCCGGATTTTCCAATATATTTCTTAAAATCACGTTCGGAGTATAGGTGTCGTAGTATCCCATACCGATGAGCGAGCGATATATTTTATTTTTTGAGGCAATATGTTTTAACCGGGCAAGCGCATCGGGTTCAGATAGAGCCGGTTCAAGATCGAGCGGTTTTTTTGACCGGATACTTGCCGGAACAACCCGGCTGATAAATTCATCAAGGGATTTTGCGCCAACAACTTCAAGCATGCGTTCAATGTCCCGGTCATCGGGCCCAATGTGCCGGCGTGTGAATGATTCGTGTCTGGTAAGATCGATACTCATAATATTTATGCCTGTGTTAAATTGTTATATTCAAAGAGGAAATATGTAATTCGAAAATTCTTCAACCATCATCTCATGGAGGATTTTTATCGAGGAAAAATAGCTAAACGGGTAAATTATCAATCCCGATGCATTCACCGGATGAGATTTACCATGACAAATATAAATTTTGATCACGCCCCCGCCCTACTCAGACTGTGTGAAAAGTCCATTTCATTGATTAAAACAGATTCAAACTGTTACAATTTGTATCGATATGAGGAGATCGCGACGTCCGCCTCCCGTTAAAAAGATGGCGGGAGGCGGACTCGCGATGACTTCTCACACAGTCATCTCCTACTGTCCGATCAATTCGCGATATTTTTTTGAATCCATGAGGGCATTCACTTCCGACGGATTAGCGATTTTAATTTTAACCATCCATCCGCCGGAATAGGGTTCCTTGTTGACAATTTCGGGCGTCTTTTCCAGCAGGGCATTCAATTCTGTTACCTCACCGGAAACGGGAGAAAAAAGATCGGATACCGCTTTAACTGCTTCGATCGTTCCGAAGCTCTCGCCCTGCTTTACTTTTTTCCCGACCGCAGGCAAATCGACGAATACGACATCGCCTAATTCGCCCTGAGCATAGTCTGTTATACCGACAACTCCGCTGTCACCTTTGACGCGAATCCATTCATGATCTTTAGTGTACTTAATATCGTCTGGAAAATTCATTTTCTCACCTTTTTATTATCAATAGATGTATTAATCCTGCACGGTTAATTTTTCAATATAACTTGTGTCATAAATTCCACTTTTGAATCTTTCATCCTGCATCACTTTTCTGTGAAACGGAATTGTTGTATGCACGCCTTCAATAGTAAATTCTTCAAGGGCGCCGGACATTTTCTGAATTGCTTCTTCACGATTCGGTGCGTACACGATCAACTTCGCGATCAAAGAATCATAGTACGGAGGAATATGATATCCCGAATAACAATGGGTATCGACCCTTACGCCGTAACCGCCCGGAAGGTGAAATCCTGTGATCTCTCCGGGAGAGGGACGGAAATTATGGTTCACGTCTTCAGCGTTCACACGGACTTCAATTGCGTGACCGCGGGGTTTATGCTCTTTTTTACGGAGACGATCACCGTTCGCGACAAGAATCTGCAAGCGAATAAGATCCATTCCGGTCACAAGTTCGGTCACGGGGTGTTCGACCTGAATACGGGTGTTCATCTCCATGAAATAATAATTCTTTTTTTCGTCGAGGAGGAATTCTATTGTCCCCGCACCCTCATAATTGACGCTCTTTGCGCCTTTGATGGCGGCTTCCCCCATTTTTTCACGTAGCTCCGGAGTGACGACCGGAGATGGCGATTCTTCAATTAATTTCTGATGTCTTCGCTGGATGGTGCAATCACGCTCGTTGAGATGAATAACATTCCCGTGTTGATCGGCAAATATCTGAATTTCAATATGCCTGGGTTGTTCAATGAATTTCTCGATATACAGAGCGCCGTTACCAAACGCAGATTCCGCTTCGTTGCTTGCCATCTGGAAAGCTTTTTCCAGTTCAGATTCTTCGTGAACAATCCTCATTCCTTTGCCACCGCCGCCGGCTGACGCTTTTACCATGAGTGGATAACCGATGGTAGCCGCGAGTTCCTTGGCAACTTTTGGATCTGAAACAACCCCATCACTTCCGGGAACGACAGGGACTCCGGCTTTTTTCATTGTTTCCTTCGCCAGAGATTTATCTCCCATCGCAGTGATTGCTTCCGGAGAGGGACCGATGAATTTCAATCCCTGGGTTCTGCAGATATCGGCGAACTGTGAATTTTCGGCGAGGAAGCCATAGCCGGGATGAATAGCGTCTGAATTTGTAATTTCTGCGGCGGAGATGATGCGCGGAATATGAAGATAGCTGTCTTTTCCCGGAGGCGAGCCGATACAAACAGCTTCATCGGCAAATTTTACATGGAGTGAATCCCGGTCGGCAATTGAATAGACAGCGACGGTTTTAATGCCGAGCTCGCGGCAAACGCGGATGACGCGAAGGGCAATTTCCCCCCTATTGGCAATTAATATTTTTTTGAACAACTATTGCTCCTATACGGGGTCCGATGCGTGGTGCTCACATCAAACCGGTTCGATGATGAACAACGGCTGGTTATACTCCACAGGTTTCGCATTGTCGACCAATATCTTAACGATCCTGCCTCCTGCATCTGATTCAATTTCATTCATCAGCTTCATCGCTTCGATGATGCAGAGGATAGTTCCTTTCTCAACAACCTGACCGATTTCTACATACGGATCTGCATCGGGCGCCGGCGCGCGGTAAAATGTTCCGACAATCGGAGATCGTACTTCATGAGTCGGAGTAACATTCTGCGGGGGCGGTTCAGGGGCAGACACTGCCGGTTCGGGAGTGGCTGGTACGGCAATAGGAGCGGGAGAATTTGCGGGATGTCCGGAAACAAATACTTGCTGGGCTGACCCATTAGATGCTGCGTTTTTGGATACCCTGATTTTTATCCCCTCTTCCTCAATCTCGATTTCGTCGACGCCGCTTTGCTCCAAAAGACGAACAATTTTCTTCAAGTATTGTAGATCCATTATTTCTCCAAGAGTATTCCGGTGAAAGAAAAAATTCTCAGCGTTCTAAACCCGCCGTGATACAATATAAAATAATCATGAAGATTATGCTTTAACCCGTTCGAGGTATTGCCCGGTGCGGGTATCTATCCTGATCGTATCTCCCTCATTAATAAAGAGCGGCACATTAACCATTGCGCCCGTTTCCACTTTTGCCGGTTTTTGAGCGCCTGTTGCGGTATCGCCCCGTACGCCGGGGGGAGTTTCAACGATTTTCAGATTGACGGAGATTGGAATCTCCACGGCAATGATATCGCTGCCGCTGAACAAAATTTCGATAGTTTCGCTCTCTTTTAGATATTGCACGCCGTCGCCAATCACTTCACGCGGAACCATTATCTGATCGTAGGATTCCTTATCCATTACATTTAGACCATTCGTATCGGCGTATAAAAATTGGAATTCTTTTTTTTCTACGCGAACTTCTTCAATCGCTTCGCCGGCGCGGAACCTGATATCAACAACCTTTTCAGATTTCAAATTTTTCAATTTCGCCCGGACAAACGCTCTCCAGTTTCCCGGGTTCACATGCTGAAACTCGACGATGGACCAGAGTCCACCATCCATGCGAATGACCATTCCGGGACGAAAATCTGAAGTTGACGGCATATGTATCCTAATTGTATTATAATTGGTATTTTTTACTGATTTGAATTAAAAAGATAGGCAAAAATCGCCTGAAAGTCAAACAATAGAGGGGAAAACGAGGGACTTCCTCACGGTTTTTTAATGTTCTTGGGGTCATTTTATGAGATGAATAGGTAGAAGTTAACTCTATATTGATAATGAGGAGGATATCAATGCCACGTTATGACGATTTGTTTAATTCTTCAGGATGAACGATTTATTGAAAAATACACAAATCACATATCGCTCCTGACGGAGCTCAGATTATTGCATCTTTCCTTTGCTATAGACATTTCGTCCCTACGGGACTCGGCACTCCAGTTATATATTATTCAATAGCTTTCGTTTGGATTAAACACATAGGTAAATATGCAGTATCACGTTTGATACGATCATACAACTTCAATTAATTTTCATTAAATCCCATAGGGAGGTCATGTCTATAGAATAATCGTAAGAGAGGTGTTCTGAGCCCCAGCGGGGCGAAATGTATTATTCTACCCATTCATAAAGATATTGTGGATCGAATTCAATATGAAATCTGCGGAGTATTTTAAGGTATTCCTCTTTAAAAGTTGTTTTTGCGTGATGTTTTTCTTGGTGATGGATATAATTTGCTACCGTTGAAATCTGTGAATGGGAATACGAGAATGCCCCGAATCCATCCTGCCAATGAAATTTACCAGGCAACCACTTTTTCTGATTGATAAATCCCGATGAATTGGCTTTGATGTCTCGCACAAAATTTGACAATGCGATGTCTGGTTTTAATCCTAATAGAATGTGGATATGATCTGGCATTCCATTGATCGCGATCATTTTTTGATTTTTTTCTTTCACAATCCCGGTAATGTATTTGTAAATTTCTTCTCGCATGTTCTTTCGAATAAGGTTTTCTCTCCCTTTGACCGCGAAAACCAGATGAATATAGATTTGTGTGAATGTGTTCGCCATCTTTATTTTATTCCCATAATATTTTAAATAAGATATATACATGTCGCTCCTGACGGAGCTTTGTCTTGATTGTCATTCTCTTGCTATAGACATTTCGTCCCTACGGGACTGGGTACAACGAGAATATTATTTCTAATTATCCTTCACACGATATATATGCAAATTACAATATTTTACCTCAAATTCAATATGGGGGTCACAAATTCGTTTATCCGTTTGGTGTGAACTGATTATACAAAAATAACAATGCTTACATGTCGTTCCTAACGGAGCATTGGTTTGCTCACCCTTCTCTTGCTATAGACATTTCGTCCCTACGGGACTCGGTGGGGCAAAACCGTTTTCCCCATCAACATCGATATTATAAGATAAATAAAATACTTTAGCTTAGAAATTATTTCGGTCACTATTGAAATCCGCTTTCAATAAACGGCGTGTGGACAACATGTTTGTTTACAAATTGCACAGAGCCCATATCGTTCCTGAAGGAGCTATGATAATTGCTTTCTTTCATTGCTATAGATATTTCGTCCCTCCGGGACTCGATACTACTATATTTTCAATGAACGGTGTATTATGAAGTGAATGCAAGATACAAATATTTTCCTATTATCGATATGATATTATACTTTCATCTTTGTCAATCCCGTAGGGATGAAATGTCTATAGAAAAATGGTACAAAGCACATTTTGAGCCCCATCGGGGCGAAATGTGTTATTCTATAATTTATCATGGACAATAGAAATTAACAAATCTTCCATGAATGATGACACAAACACAACTAACATGCATTTTGACAATTTTTTTCTGATATTATTACCGTCAATTGTCAATTTGTGGATTTATCAAACGGATCAGGTATGAAATATTCAATTCTATCAGTAATGGTACTCCTTCTTCTCGCGGGCTGCGGAAAAAAAATAACGCCGGAATACCAGAAGGAAATAACAGATTGGCAGCAAAACCGCATCAAAAATGTTCCATCTGAAAACGGCTGGCTGACGCTCTGCGGATTGTTTTGGCTGAAGGAAGGCGAAAATAAATTTGGCACTGATTCTTCCAATGCCATTGTGCTCCCCAAAGGTAAAGCGCTTCCGGCTGCCGGATCGATCTGGCTGGAACATGACTCCCTCCGCCTCGTCGCGCTGCCCGGTTCCAATGTGAAGATAAAAGATTCGCTTGTTACATCTTACGCACCGTTAGTGAATGACGCCGATACCGCCGGTCCAACCATTATTAATATCGGAACGGTGAATTTCTTTGTCATCAAGAGAGCGGATAAATTAGGTATCCGCGTAAAGGATAAAGAAAACCCGAACAGGTTGAATTTTGCGGGGCTGGATTTCTTCCCAATAGAACCAAAGTGGCGCATCGAAGCAAAGTTTGATAAATATTTCCTGCCGAAGGTTGTGCCGATAGCGACTGTTATCAATACTGTGGAACAGGATACCGCGCTCGGGTCGATCATCTTTAATTTTGAAGGTGCAACGTACCACCTCGAAGCTCTCCACGAATCGGGGACGGATGATAAACTCTATATCATGTTCAGCGATGAGACGAGCGGAAAGGAAACATACGGCGCGGGCAGGCAGCTATACACCGATCTGCCGGATGCGAACAACAGCGTCGTCATCGATTTCAATGAAGCGTATAACTGGCCCTGCGATTACACAGAATTTGCCACGTGTCCGATCCCCCCTCCGCAAAATCATCTTGGCGTACGGGTTGAAGCGGGCGAGAAAAAATATCCCGGATCGAAACACTGACTCAGCGTCGTGAAAATATTATTTCTTAACCTCAGCGTATTGTTGATATGTTTTTCATCATGCCGGTTGATGGAAAATGCTTCACCCGTCATACCGGAGGATAAATTCGTTCGTTTCTATTCAGACTTGCTGATCATTCAAAATGTCCCGGCTTCTCAAAAACCCGATACGGCGGGGTTCAGAAAAAGCATTGATAGTCTGTACAAAGCATATTATCTGGATACGGCACAGGTTCATAGGGCAATAGCATACTACAATCAGGATATTGCACGCTGGCAGGATTTTTATACAAAGGTCTATAAACAATTGGAGGCAACAGCGGCAAAAGATACCACGGGGAAAAGACCGCCCTCATCAATGGGCAACGTCGTGAGGTAACGTTTATCGCGCAGTTATTTTCAGCCAGGGGAAGGGAGATAACGGAAGATGGAGCACAGATCCCGATATCCTGTTATAGAAAGAAGCCGGATTATATAATTTTGAAACCTTAAAACCTGATAATTCATCATGGGTGTGGTGGTGGTAATACCGGCTCATTTCCGGAAATCCAAGATCGCGGTAATATTTTTCTGTCCTTTGTTTCGCGTTCAATAACTCAGAGGCAGAGTAAAAGGGGCTGTCGATAATGTGAATCTCTCCTTCCGCCGCACAGAATTGCAATAACAAATTCAATAAGTTTTTTACTTCCGGAAAATATTGAATGCTGCTCGCAAGAATAATAGCGTCGAACTTCGCATCCGTATTTTTCATTTCGAAAATATCGGCATAAATAAAATTCAGACGGTCATTTGACGAAAACACCCTCGCGCCTTGTTCAAGCTCGTACAAATTCACATCCATCGCAGCCACATTGCACCCGGGAATTTTGGTTAATTGATTAGCGAACCACCCATTTCCACAGCCGAGTTCGAGAATGTTTGACAGGTGTTTCTTTTTTGAAAGATATTGAATTATTTTGCGGGCAGAATACCCCCTGATATGCCACTCACTATGATACCGGGAAGCCGTTGATATCTTAGGGAGGGAACGAACCTCCTCATCAGTGTATAATCTTCCCTCCCTCTTGCGAACTTCGAGATATAGTTTCCCTGAACCCGCAAATTTATCACCGGAAGATATTCTGAACACACCATTGACAGGAGCGCGATTATTCAGCCAGGAAACCATCGGACGTGGAAAGAGGAATCATGAAATAAGTTTGTGAGTTCGAGTTATCAAGCGAAAATTAATAACAAACTCACATTTATTACTGCGCCTTCTTCAGTGTAAATTTAAAAACGCAGCCGGAACCCTGATTGCTTTCTACCCAGATTTTGCCGCCATGCGCCTGAACGATTTCCCGGCAAATCCACAAGCCCAAGCCCGAACCTTTGATATCGCGCGCCTCGCCGACGTCGATTCTCGAAAATTTTTGGAACAATTTATCAATCGCTTCAGGTGGGATGCCGATGCCTTCATCCATCACCGATATGAGGATCTCGTTCGGCTGAAAATCATCCACGAGGACGCTTACCTTGCCGCCGCGCGGAGAATATTTTACTGCGTTGCTCACCAGATTTTGAATAACCTGGCGGAGTTTCGGCTGATCTCCTTTAATGAAAATTGCATCCGGGTGAATCTTGTACTCCAGCGTATGCTTGACGGATGAATGGACAAGCGACATTGCATCCTGAATCAAACGTTCGATATTCACAATTTTAAAATAGTAGCTGAGCGAACCTGATTCAATTTTTGTAATAGAAAGAGTATCCTCGGCAAGCTGGTTCAACCGTGTCGCCTGATCGACCATGAGTTTGATATACTCCTGAAGGTGAGCGTCGTTCTGAACCGCCTCTTTCCTCAACAGCGATTTTCCGGCAAGAATGATGCTTGATAACGGGGATCGAAAATCATGGGAAACAATGCCGAGAAATTCCGACTTCATTTTATCGAGTTCTGTTAATTTCATATTCGCCTGGCGCACTTCCTCAAACAGTTTAGCGTTTTTGATCGCTGCGCCAAGTTGGTCGCACAGCGTTTCGAGAACGACCGCGTCGGTATCATCGAACGCATGAAGCTTGGTATCTTCAATATTTAATACGCCCACCACAACATCCTCCACCTTAATCGGGACCGCCAGTTCGGAACGCGTATTATGGTATGAATAGGTGATATAGCGGGGATCCTGGGAGACGTCGTTCACGAGTTCTCTGATGCCATGCTTTGCCACCCATCCGAGAATCCCCTGGTCCATAGGTTGACGATAGCCATGGGGAAGAAAATCGATGAAGCTTCCCGAATGCGCTTCGAGGAGCAACTCATTGCGTTGTTCTGAAACAAGAAAGATCGTGACGTCAAAATAATTAAATCGCTTTTGAATGGCGGTTGCGGCAACATTCAGCAAGTCTTCCAGAACCAAATAGGTGCGAATCTGCTGGGCAACTTCATAGATCAGTTCGATCTGCGTCATCCGTTTCTGGGTATCTTCGAGGAGATTGACATGTTTGATGGCTGAAGCAAGGAAGATTGAATACACATGTCCAACAGATAAATCATCATCGCCATAGACGCCGGGTATTGTTGATCCAAAGGCAAGCGATCCGATGATATCACTTCCGATTCTGAGCGGTATGATCAGCAAGGTACGAATGCCAAATTCGCCAAGTTTCCCTTCCACGGATTGCGAGTACGCCGGACCGGAATCGATATCGCCGAGAATCGGAGAATGATTTTTTATCACCCAGCCGACCATGCCTTCATCGAGGGGAAATATTTTATGATTCAATTCTGTGGCGTCCGCAACCGGAGAGAGTGTATTAATCACATAATGCGTTCTGCTCTGACTCATTATCCCTATTAAACATACCTCGTAGGGAAATATTTGTTTCGATTCGAGGCGAACGATATTTAAAATTTCATCGCGGGTCTTCCCGGCATCGATCTTCATCGCGATTTCACTGAACCGTTTCAAACGTTCAGCTTGTTTTTTCAGATCGAGAGCTTTCGGAGTATCGCCAATTTGGTCTTTCACGATTTCTTCTCCACGCGTCTCTCTTGGTGTAATTTTTTTCAATTCAATCCTTTTTATTATTCCAATCTTTATTCTTTTATAATTTCACCGATGATCACCGGTCGTTCATCGACCTTCCGGAGTTCGGAGATGAGACGGTCCGCGCCGCGTTTCGACGTAATGATCACCAATCCGATACCGAGATTAAACGTTTTCCTCATGTCCTCTTCGGGAACTTCGCCATACTTTTGAATTAACTGGAAAAGCGGAGGACGATTCCATGATTGCCAATTGACTTTTAACCGGAGACCTTTTGGAATAACGCGTGTCGTATTACCGACGATGCCGCCGCCGGTAATATGCGAGAGAGCATGCAGCGCGGGCAGTCCGACAATTGTTTGTATTGGTTTCAAATAAGACCGATGGACACTGAGCAGCGCATCGCCCAAGCTCATGCCGAGTTCATCTACAAAGTCGTCATGCTCGAACGGTTCAAAGAGCACTTTTCTGGCAAGCGAATATCCGTTAGTATGCAGCCCGGTTGAGGGCAAACCGATCAGCAGATCGCCATCTTTCACCTTTTTACCATCAAGAATTTTAGATTTCGGGACAACTCCGACAATTGTACCAGCCAGATCGTACTCATTTTCACGATAAAATCCCGGCATTTCGGCGGTCTCGCCGCCTATAAGAGAGCAAAAATTTTCCTTGCACGCCTTAACCATCCCTTCCACAACATCGGCGGCAATTTTAGGATTAAGTTTTCCTACTGCAAAATAATCTAAAAAATAAAGCGGCTTCGCCCCGCACACCGCTATGTCGTTTACACAATGATTGACGAGATCCTGACCAACAGAATCATGCCGGTCGGCGAGAAACGCAATCTTGAGCTTAGTCCCCACTCCATCAGTGCTTGAAACTAAAACGGGATTTTCAATATTTTTAAACGAGGCATCATAAAAGGCGCCGAAACCTCCAATATCGATGAGTACTGAATCAGTGAACGTCGATTTGACGCTATCTTTTATTCTTTTAACGAAATCATCACCGGCTTTAATACTAACACCAGCTTGTTCATATGTACTCAATTCAAACCTTTCATTATTAATGAATAAGAAAATTAACGGAATATTCGGCAAAAATCAATTTTTCATGAGAATTTTTCAATTTTGTTGTGAAAATGGAGTTTAATGGGTATATTTATTAATGCAAAAATATACAAATGAAAACGATAACGATTAAAAATACTCGAAATTCAATACCGGTCGGTAAAATTCTTTGTCTTGGAAGAAATTATGCCGAACATGCTAAAGAAATGAATGCGGCAATTCCGACGACTCCGATAATTTTCATGAAACCCGGCAGTTCTTTAATTCATGATGGAGAAGAAATACTTAAACCCAGGATTTCGAATAATTTGCATCACGAAGTTGAGCTGGTTGTGGCAATTGGAAGGGATGGGAAGAATATATCTGAAATCGAAGCACCCTCATACATTCTTGGCTATGGTGTTGGACTTGATATGACACTTAGGGATATTCAAAATCAGGCAAAAGATAAAGGATTACCCTGGTTTGTTTCGAAGGGTTTTGATACATCAGCGCCCATTTCAGAAATTATTTCGGTAAACGACATTCCCAACTATCTCGGTCTGGAGATTAGTTGTACGGTAAATGGTACCATTCGGCAAAAAGTAACAGTTGATAAAATGCTCATTTCCGTACCAAAGATTATTTCCTACATCTCCACAATTGTCGCAATCGAGAGAGGCGATCTTATTTATACGGGCACCCCCGAGGGTGTAGGACCCTTGAACGACGGCGATATTATTGAGGCATCGCTGACTGGCTACACAAAGATTACCCACAAAGTGAGATTCTGCAATTAATTGATGAAAAGAGTAATACCTTCGTTCCTGATCTTACTGATCATTGTTCCCGTTATTTTGATTCTTTTAATTATTGCCGGTTCGGCGGGAGTTAAGGAACAGATGGTCATTGCCGGAATGAACAATCATCCAGCGGCATATTCTTTTGATACCATTAAAACCAATTTGAAGAATTACATCTGGCCCACAGATGCGAGCACGAGAATCACCTCAACTTTTGCAGAATATAGAACGACCCACTTCCACGGGGGAATCGATATCAGCACTAATGGACAAACAGGTTATAAAGTTTTCGCCGTACAGGAAGGATATGTCTACCGGGTCAAAATCTACGCGAACGATTATGGAAAAATGTTATTTGTACGACACCCCGATGGCTATATTTCAGCATATGCTCACCTGAAAGGATTCAATGAAGCGATCACGAAAGCTGTCAAGGAAGAACAGTACCGGAAGGGATCGTACATAATTGATTTTACCCTGGACCAGAACCGTATTCCCGTTACAAAGGGAGAAGTCATCGCTTATACCGGCGATACAGGAGTTGGCCCTCCCCATCTTCACTTTGAGTTGCGCGATGAAAATCTTAATCTCATAAATCCGTTGCTGTGTTCAACTTACATTATCGAAGATAACATCCCTCCGGACATACTGCGGTTGATGATAGAACCCTTAAGCGCAACTTCGGAAGTCGAGAACGGATTTACACCGAAATATTTTTCAAGATTTCCGGGGTCTCATCATCTAAAACGACTCCCTAAGCCAATCCATATCCAAGGCGAGATTGGCTTTTGCATAGATGCAATCGATAGGGCAAATCATTCTACTACTCATTCAGGCATCCATAGAACGGAATTTTATTTGGATGACAGTTTAATCTATATGATGCACCTCGACCGGATTCCCGATGATGATGCGAAAGAAATTGATCTGCTCTACGATCTTCCTTCTATTTTTGCGGGAACCGGGAAATTCCAAAAGCTTTATATCGACACCGGAGACCGACTTCCAATCTTCGATAGCAGAACAGAAGGCGCGGGCATCATCAACACGGAAAAATACATCGAGGGGAAGCATCACTTTCGAATCGTCTGCCTGGACTTCATGAATAACCGATCCGAACTTGAGGGAGATGTAATTATTGCGCATAAACCGATTATGGAAATCGATAGTATAGATAATAACAATGTTTTTGTGAAAGGAAACTTGCTTGCATCGATTTCCAAATGCACAATCCTGGGAAAAAAATTTAACGAATCGCGTTGGTCCCAGCACACGCTACCGAGGGAACGATTTGAGACGACGGCAGATGGAATACGCTTTCCGGTCAACAGTCAAAAATACGACATTGTTAAAATCCTGGGTGAGACTCAATCGGGAGTTGAAACAACACCCATCTTTTACGTCAAAAATAAACCAAAAGGAAATTCCAGTACACCCATATTAACAATTGAACCCCAGAGAAATTATACACGTGTGGCTCTTACGACGAGTGGATTATTCACCGGTAAGCCCAGCGTGAAAGTAAAGGAAGGCATTTCACTTCGATCAATAGATCTGGATCCCGTTAATTTTAATAAATATGTCGGCGTGTTCTATCCGTCCGATAGTTATGAAGGAACGCGGGAAATATCTGCTTCTGTGGAAGTAAACGGTCGTTCTGAAGTAACATCAAAGTCATTTGAACTCTTCGCCATCCCTCCTGATAAGGGGGGAACATTTTCCCTACACTACGGCGAAGTCATTGTATCGTACGATTCAGGGGCAGTGTATAAACCCTTATATCTCAAAGAAAGTCAGGAAACGTATAACGGCTCGCTGGTTTATTTGTTAGAGCCGGAGGATGTTCTCCTTGACCGGGGGATTACCGTCTCACTTCCAAAACCGACGAGTTCACATCATGAACACCCTGGTATTTATTATCGTTCGACACATGGCTGGGTTTTTCAGAACGATATACCGGATAGCAACAGAAATTACTTATCGGTAAAACTTACGCGGACATTGGGAAGAGTTGGAATTTTCGGAGATGATCAGCCGCCGACCATCGGCAGATTGCGACTCTCCCCCAGAAAGAGTTCGGTATATGTCGCATTCCGTTATGGTGATAACCTCTCAGGCGTTGATCCCTCTCAAATTAAATTATTCATCGATGGAAATCTTGCAATCCCCGAGATCGATGGAGAACACTCCCGCGCGTTTTATAATTCTGATTTTGCCCTCTCTCCCGGGAAACACAAACTCGTTATCTCCATGAAAGACAGAGCGAAAAATGAATTCTCAACAGAACGAATTTTCAGAATACGATAATCATGATATCGTTACCAAAGGCATATAATCCGCAGGATGTTGAGGACAAGTGGTACGCCAAATGGGAGGAACTTAAATTATTCCACGCGCAAGTAAATCCTGCAAAAAAACATTATACGATCGTCATTCCCCCGCCAAATATCACCGGCATACTAACAATGGGTCATGTGTTAAACAACACGATCCAGGACGCTTTCGTACGGATGAAACGGATGCAGGGTTTTGAAACGCTCTGGATGCCGGGAACCGACCACGCGGGCATCGCCACACAAAATGTCGTTGAAAAATCGTTAGCCAAAGAAGGCAAAACACGGCACGATCTGGGTCGGGAAGAATTTCTTGAACGAGTATGGAAATGGAAGAATGCCTACGGCGGAACCATCATTAAGCAATTAAAAAAACTCGGCGCTTCATGTGATTGGGAGCGTGAGCGGTTCACCATGGATGACGGATTATCCGAAGCGGTTCAGGAAATGTTCATCCGGTTGTATAAAAAAGGATTAATCTATCGGGGAAAATATATCATTAACTGGTGTCCGAAGGATCATACGGCTATCAGTGATGATGAAGTGGAGTATTCAGAACAAAATACCAATCTTTGGTATTTTAAATATCCGATTAAAGACTCGAATGAATTTGTCGTTGTCGCAACAACAAGACCGGAGACGATGCTCGGCGACACTGCGATAGCCGTAAATCCCAAAGACGAACGATATTTGCACCTCTTGGGGAAAACAGTTATTCTTCCGTTGGTCGGCCGGCACATTCCTATTATTGCAGACGATATGATCGATCCGAAATTCGGGACCGGGATGGTCAAAGTAACGCCGGCTCATGACCCGAATGATTACTGGATAGGAGAACGCCACAATGCCGGAATCGGAATCCGGAATAAAATGATTCCGATCAATATTCTCGATATTTCTGCAAAAATGAATGAAAATGTTCCGGAAAAATATCGGGGATTGGATCGATTTGAAGCGAGAAAAACAGTGATAGCCGATTTAGAATCTCTCGGGCTCCTTCAAAAAACTGAACCACACATTCACAATATCGGAAGATGTTATCGGTGCAATACGGTGATTGAGCCGTACCTTTCGGATCAATGGTTCGTAAAAATGAAACCGTTAGCTGAGGAAGCGGCACGGGTAGTTCTTCACGGGAAAATACATTTTCATCCGGAACGGTGGGTAAAAACCTATGAGCACTGGATGTCCAATATCCGCGATTGGTGTATTTCACGGCAACTATGGTGGGGACATCGCATTCCGGTCTGGTATTGCGTTGGTGATGATGCATGCAAAATTGAATGTAAAGAACCTATCGCATCGAAATCGAAACCTGATAGCTGTCCTCACTGCGGATCGAAGAATTTACGGCAGGATGAAGATGTTCTCGATACCTGGTTTTCTTCCTGGCTATGGCCCTTCTCAACTTTGGGCTGGCCTCACGATAATCCCGAGTTACGGTATTTTTACCCGACACACACACTTGTTACCGCTCCCGATATCATCTTTTTTTGGGTTGCACGAATGATCATGGCAAGTCTTGAGGTGAGCAGCGAAATACCTTTACCGGATGGCTCGAAGCGGATAAAAGATGAAGACCGTATACCGTTTAGTGACGTATACTTTACAAGCATCATCCGGGATACACAGGGTCGAAAAATGAGCAAATCGCTCGGAAATTCTCCCGATCCCATCGACGTCATCAATGAGTATGGCGCCGATGCGCTCAGGTTCACGATCCTCTATCTCGCTCCACTGGGACAGGATGTTTTGTATTCCAATGAAAAGTGTGAGCTTGGAAGAAATTTCGCCAATAAGGTTTGGAATGCCGGTCGTTTCCTCCTGATGAATCACGACCAACTTCGGGAGCAGAATCCAACGTTACCGAACGTATCTTCCAATTCAATAAACGAATCTCATCTCGATCTGGCAGATAAGTGGATTCTTTCAAGATTAAATTCCACTATCGGAGAACTTACAACGGCAATGGAAACTTTCGAGATTAACCAAGCCACCAAGATTTTATACGATTTTGTCTGGCATGATTACTGTGATTGGTATGTAGAATTAGTTAAGAAACGCCTCTACGGCGATGAAAGTCCGGAAATTAAAATTATCGTGATCAACCGGGCAATTTCAATATTTGATCAGACCTTGCGGCTGATCCATCCATTTATGCCATTTATCACCGAGGAATTATGGCAAAATTTAAGATTTCATAAAACGAATGAGACTATCATGACCGCCTCGTTCCCGATCAGCGACGTCAAATGGATTGATAAAGCGATTGAGGATGAATTTGGAAAAAGAGTTATAAAGCCCGCAACTGTTTTTCGCACCTTAAAAGCTGAACACAGCATCCCTCCATCTGAGAAACCTCGGATCGTGTTATTACCGGCGAATGACGCCTTAATTCAAGTATTCAAGAAATATGAAAAGCTTATTACTTCCGTGAGTGGTTCGAAATTGACCATTGAATTTACTAAAACACCCATCTCGCTCTCGGCAAGCGGTATCGCTTACGATACGGTTGTCTTTATGCCATTAGACGCCGAAAATATTTCTGCAGAACGCGAACGGATGCAAAAAGAAATCAATCACCTGGATCAGATGATAGTTCAAACTGAGAAAAAATTAAATAATACCAGTTTTGTGAGCAAGGCGCCGAAAGATGTTGTTGATAATGAAAGAAAAAAATTAGAAACGTTCCAACAAAACCGTGAAAAACTCCTTGTGAATTTAAAGAGTTTGGGATAAATAAATATTGGATACACCTCTTAATACGATTGAAACTCGCGTTCTCGGATCATTAATTGAGAAAGAGATAACTACACCTCATTACTATCCCTTAACGCTGAACGCTTTAACAAACGCCTGCAACCAGAAAAATAATAGGGATCCGCTTGTTGAATTTGATGATACCACTGTTTTGCATGCCATCGATAATCTCAGGAATAAAACGCTCGTAAGCACCATTACCGGGGCAGGATATCGCGTCCAGAAGTATAAACATAATTTTGCGACTTTTTACCATCTATCGCATAAGGAGATCGTCGTGTTATGCCTCCTGATGCTGCGTGGACCTCAAACAGCGGGTGAATTACGCAACCGGAGCGGGTCAATGCATACATTCGGCACTGTTGACGAAGTTGAAACGACTATAATTGCGCTTAGTGCCCACGTGCCTCCCCTTGTAATCAAGTTGGCGCGAGCCGCAGGTCAAAAAGAGGTCCGCTATACCCATCTTTTATCCGGGCAACCGTCTCCACTGGAAATAGTCCAGTCGCTGAAACCCGAAAAAGCAGTACTCAAAATTCAAACCGAAAATGAAAGAATTGCTCTCATAGAAGAACAGGTAAAAACTCTTAAAGGAGAAATTGAAAAATTAAATGAACGATTTGATCAATTTAAAAAAGAATTTGAATAAAATATCAGTGATTCGGAAAAAACCCGGAACCAGCAACCTTAAACACTCATTTGAAGGAACACGGATGAAATTAATTTATGGAGTAGCAATAGCCGCTTTACTAATCCCACAGATCGCATTTACGCAATTGAAAGATAGGATAGATAAAATAAGCTATAGTCTCGGTGTGAGCATTTCAAAAAATTTAAAGCGGCAAAATTTCGATATCCATGTTGACGCTCTGATCAAGGGTTTTAAAGACGCCGAATCGAATAGCAAGTTTCTTATGACTGAACAGGAAATGGAGGAAACCCTGGTGGCATTTCAGAAGGAAACTATGACGAAAGCTTCGGAGAAATCAAAAAAACTTGCCGAGGAAAACAAAAAGAAGGGGGAAGCATTCCTGGCGTCAAACAAGGCGAAAGATAGCGTCGTTACGTTGACTGACGGATTGCAGTATAAAATTTTACATGAAGGAACAGGTAAAATGCCCACTCTCGAAGATACCGTAACGGTGAATTATCGCGGGTATCTGATTGATGGAACTGAATTCGATAATTCATATAAACGCGGCTCGCCTGCAACATTTCCTCTTGGCGGCGTCATTCAAGGATGGCAGGAAGCATTGCAATTAATGAAAACCGGAGCGAAGTGGCAGATATTTATCCCTTCAAACCTTGGATATGGCGAGAAAGGATCGGGAGCGGGTATTCCTCCTAACGCAGTCCTCATTTTTGACGTTGAGTTGATAAGTTTTAAGCAATAACTCTTTAGACCGAACAAGTTCAGATATCCGATCAGAATTCGAAGCAGTAAACTTCTGACCGGGAAGTGTACGTTCGCCAAATCGCCAGATTAAACTTTCCTTGGGGTGTGATTGCGATGTCAAAGACGTTACCATCCCATTATCTCTCAAGAGTGAAATCATTCTATTCGTGAGCTCCTCCTGTCTATGGGGGCTTGACCTGACGAATGTCGAAGTCGCAAATAAATCTCCTTCCGCCTATTTGTGATTCGCTTGCAGTCTCTCTATATTTGTTATGTTTTATCCGCTATAGGTCATCAGAATGTAAATAAATGGCTCAAGTCCGCTTAGAAAATATTAGCAAAGTATTTGAGAAAAATATTGTTGCAATAAAAGACGTCAACTTTACGGTCGAAAACAAAGAGTTTGTCGTTCTGGTGGGACCATCGGGCTGTGGAAAATCAACCACGTTGAGAATGATTGCAGGACTTGAAGAGATTTCGACCGGCAATATCTTCATTGATAACCTGCTCGTGAATGATGTTCCCCCGAAGGACCGGGATATTGCCATGGTGTTTCAAAATTACGCGCTCTATCCCCACATGACCGTAGCTGAAAATCTGGCTTTCAGTTTACGGATGCGGAAATATTCCCGAGATACAATTGAGAGGATGACTCTGGAGACATCAAAAATTCTTGAAATAGACCACTTGCTGGATCGAAAACCCAAAGCCCTTTCAGGAGGACAGCGTCAACGGGTAGCCCTCGGCCGCGCCATCATCCGTAAACCGAAAGTATTCCTATTTGATGAACCGTTAAGCAATCTTGATGCAAATTTACGCGCTCAAATGCGGACTGAAATATCACGTCTCCATAAGCAGCTTGAAGCGACAATGATCTATGTTACCCATGATCAAATCGAGGCGATGTCGATGGGAGATCGGATTGTTGTTATGAAAGACGGCCTTGTTCAACAGGTGAATACCCCGCTCACCATTTATAATAAACCCGGAAATAAGTTTGTCGCGGGTTTTATCGGCAGCCCTACCATGAATTTTTTTAAGGGGTCGTTGAAGAAAAACGACGATGTGCGGTTCACCCATGAATCAAATCAGTTATGCTTGCCGGTGGATATGAAGTCGAACAAATCTCTCTCTTCTTTTGTAAACAGTGAAATCATCATGGGCATTCGTCCCGAACACATTACTGCAAGAGCCGCTTCACCAGCATCGATGCGCGTTACGGTGAGGATAGAAGTCACCGAACCGATTGGCAATGAAATATTTGTCTACTTTAAACTGGAACAGTGGAATGATCAGTATGTTTGCCGGATTGTATCCGATGTTCTCCCCGAAACGGGTAAATTATTCGATTTATATATAGACACTACAAAATTACATTTCTTTGATATTACCACAGGACAAACACTATAAGCCCTAACCTTTAAATAGGGCTAATTTTATATCTAAAATCACGTTTGTAATTGTTTATCTTTAATTATCCTTCAGACGAATCTTGATGAAGAAGCATGAAAGTTGGATGATGTTTATCATGCATCCTTCGGGTGTTACGTGTTCATTAATAGACTATCGTTGGATTTTCTTAAATATAAATTTGTAGATACCGCCTATTTTTCTACAGGGAAGTAATATTTTGCTGCATACTCCGCCACCATTCGATGAGTGTTATACACCGGAATAATGGTTCTCATTGCTCTTCTGATCTTCGCAATCCATTTTCGTGGTATGCCTTGTTGGTCGCGTTCGTAAAATAGCGGTAAAATATCCTGCTGAAGAAGTCTGTACAACGCCTGAGCGTCGTGGTCATCCTGAATTTCGGATGACGGTATCCCCCTCATGCTTTCGATTGCCCAACCGTTCTTACCGTCATAGGCTTCATCCCACCAGCCATCGAGAATACTTGCATGCAATCCGCCATTGATGGCAATTTTTTGGCCGCTGGTGCCGCTCGCTTCCAGGGGTTTACGGGGCGTGTTGAGCCATACGTCGCAACCTGAGATGAGATGACGCGCGACATTCATATCGTAATTTTCAATAAATATTACCTTTCCAAAAAAATGCGGGTGCCGGGTCATCGCAACGATATGCTGGAGGAATTGTTTCCCCTCTTCATCATGCGGATGCGCTTTGCCGGCGAAGATTATCTGCAGGGGACGGTTCGGTGTATTAAATATTGTCTCAATCTTTTTCATATCTCTGAAAATCATCGTCGCTCGTTTATAAGGAGCAAATCTTCTCGCATACCCGATAGTGAGCGCATCGGGAGATAGCAGGTTCCTGTACGATTCGTCCGATGCGATTCCCATCCTGGAATGTTGATCTTTCATTCTCGTGCGGATGAATTCTATCATATCCCGCCGCAATGAGTACCGTAACGACCATAATTCTTCGTCGGAAATGGCTTTCGGATCGGTGATATGATTCCAATATCTCTGATCCATGAGATCTTCTTTCCACCGATGGGAGTCATGTCTTTCCCAGAACTCCCACGATGGACACATCGTCCAACTCGGAACATGGATTCCGTTGGTGACTGAACCAATCGGCACCTTCCGCGGATCGTTTACTTTATAAAGATGCATCCACATTTTACGCGAAACATCGGCGTGTTTTCGGCTGACGCCATTTGCTGCACGGGAAAGCTTCAAGGCAAGTATCGTCATCGTGAACGTCGACTGATCAGGTTGATCCGGTATTTTTCCGTAATCCATTAATTTATCCACCGAAATATTCAATGCATCCGCGTACGGATGCATGGTTATCTCAAAAAGATCTTTCGGAAATGAGTCGTGTCCGGCTGGCACAGGAGTGTGAGTTGTGAAAATGCATTTTTGTTTCACCTTTTCTGTTGCCTTCGCGAGAGATAATCCTGATTTTAATTGATCCCGTATCAATTCGAAGGTAAGGAATGCCGCGTGTCCCTCGTTAATATGATACACGGCTGGCTTGACTCCAATTGCGCGAAGAAAACGGACTCCCCCGATCCCAAGAATAATTTCCTGTCTGATTCTTGTTGTAGCATCGCCTCCATAGGCGAGAGCTGTCAATCCGCGGGCGTAATCTTCATTAATGGGAACATCTGTATCAAGAAGATAGATCTGTGAGGTACCGACATTGATTCGCCATGCCTGGAAATAGACGACACTACTTCCGATTTCCACTGAGCGTACCACAGGTTTCCCTCCGATATCTTTTACAAGTTGGACAGGAATAAGCGCGGGATCGGTATGAGGATAGCTTTCACGCTGGCAGCCGTTCAAGTCGATCTGTTGTTGAAAATATCCTTGCCGATAAAATAGTCCTACTCCGACAAACGGTAAACCAAGATCGCTTGCAGATTTCGCATGATCCCCGGCTAACACACCCAATCCTCCAGAATACATCGGAAGACATTCGTGGATTCCAAACTCAGCGCAGAAATACGCCACAGTCCCTCGTTTGCCGGTTTTTGGACCTTTCCAGATTCTCTCCTTTTCCATGTAATGATTAAAGGATGAAAGAACTTCTCTTAATTCTTTGCGGAGTCCGGGATCGCCTAACCGGGCTAATAATTCCTCATCGGAAAAATTGGCGAGAAGGGCAACCGGATTATGATTCACAGCTTCCCATGTTGTAGGTGAAAGTGTTCTGAAGATCCTTTGTGCAATCGGATTCCAGCTCCACCACAAATTCCGTGCTAAGGATCTTAAACCGTTGAGAAGCTCGTGATGATCTGTATTTACGGGTTTTCGTTTCGATGACTTTATCATACTATTATAGAGTTTTTTAAAATATCAATAAATATAACAAAAATTCCTTGAAACAATGGCTACCATACAAAAAAATGTATGTTGTAAGCACAACTAATTTTCTTTATCTTTAGTTGCAATTGCGCGAATATATATCTCAATTTTATCATAATGAATCGAACATTTAGACAGCGCCTTAAATTCATTCGAAATTCGTGGAACTATCGAATCGAATTTTTAAAATGGAAGATAAACGGCAAACCACTTCCCCCTCCGCATTTTGTTAAGCAACGGACAATAAACGAATACCGGCGAAAATTCTCCCTCGATACGCTTCTCGAATCCGGCACATATCTCGGTGAAATGGTTGATGCGCAACGGAAATATTTCCAAAATATTATTTCAATAGAACTATCAGATGATCTCTATGCATCTGCCAAAAACAAATTCCGGGCATATCAACATATTGAGATATTACACGGCGATAGCGGGATGTTAATTCAAGAACTCTCAAAGAATCTGAATAAACCGGTTCTCTTTTGGCTTGATGGGCATTATTCAGGAGGAAATACTTCAAAAACCGACGTCGAAACTCCCATTCTGACCGAACTTAACGCCATCCTCAAATCTATCCATCCCCATGTAATCCTCATAGACGATGCCAGATTATTTTGTGGTGAACACGACTACCCCACAATTGAAGATCTGAAACAATTTATCGCCTCGATAGATAAAGGATACACACTACAGGATAAAGACGATATTATTCGAATAACGAAGACCGGATAACTCCGAAGCCCGAGATCATCTCCGATTAACAAAATACTCAATTGTAGATTATTTCCCTCAACATTCATCACCAATAGAAAAGCCCCTCCCTCATTTGCTGAGAAAAGGGCTTTTAATATGATTCGTGTTAAACGATGATACTATTTCACGAGCACCATTTTTTTAGTGCTGATGAATACCTGACCCTGAATATTACCGTTTTCATCTACAACCGGCTCGGCAACGATACGGTAGAAATAGACTCCGGAGGCAAAGTTACTCCCATTAAACTGAACTTCCTGGTTGCCATCGGTCATCATCTCATGATTAACAAGAGTTGCCACTTCCTGGCCTAGTATATTATATACCTTCAACGTGACCAGCATGGACTGAGGCAAATCGAACTGGATGTTCGTTGTCGGATTAAACGGATTGGGATAATTTTGATATAACTGTATCGATTTGGGAAGATCAACCGTCTCGCCATCACCCATTGTTGGCTGAATAATTGCCGGCGCAATATTCGTCGGAGCGAGGAACCCAATGTCCACAACCCGTATCGTGGCTTTGAGCTTAAGCGTATCGCTCCAACTGACCGTATCGAACGGCGCTGAGAAAGCGCTATTAATACGCATTAGTACCGTATCAAGTTTACCGTATAATTGTACTTGCCCGGAAAAAATGTTTGCATACGTCATCATTGAATCTCCATATGTTGCAATATCTCTAACGAGCATCGTATCAAACGGGTTTCCCGGATCGACGTAACGAAGCTCGCCGAATCCATGCGGCGTCGTACCCATCATGCTCATGGTGATGTTGAATTTTAAGGTCAACAAATCGGCGAAGGTCTTATCATTTTGTTTGCCGGGCGGTAGAGTAGCCTGTTCCTTCACGAATTTAGCTCCGCTATTGAATAATTGGAACCCCGTGTTGATGGCATTATGGATCGGTGTGATGCTCTTATCCATGAGGGATTTAAACATATCACCGCTCGATTTCATTCTTACCCAACCATAAACCCTCGTTGAGTCGGGTCTCATCTTGCCAACGATTAATCCGCCGGTCTTCTTATCCTTGGATAACCCCCGACCGAATACGTCGTCCCTAACGTTTGCAACGTTTGGCATCGGAAGCAGACCGATATTTTTGGTTGCGAGAAGGATAACCGATTTGGGTATTTTTGTAATCGGTCCCAACCATAATTTTGCAATTTTCTGGTTTCCGGCTTTTGGACTCTGTCCGGCAAGCGTAATTGAATCTCCCGCAGCTAAGAATCCGTTGAATACCCACACTTTCTTTGAACTGGGCGATGGAACCGGTGTGAACGCGCCACATCCCACGATGGCAGAAACATCGTTCTGGAACGTGATATTCAACTGGGTAATATCCGCAGGCGTTGTATTTTTTATGTTAAATTCCCAATACTGGGCAATGGCTTTCTTCTTCACTGCTGTTTTAACAATTAACGAATCATATGTAAATGTTCGATATGTATTCGCATACGAAGGCTTCAGGATAAACGTTGCCGCTATAGTATGATTTGAAGTGACACTGTTGAAGACATAGCTCAAAGAACCTGCCTGCGGAATTCCATCGATAAGGAGAGAATCGACCATATACCCGGGGTTCGCTGAGATAGTAAATGTTTGGTTCGCATTATAATTTACCAACACCGTCCCCAACGGTAAAATTGATCCATTCGCTCCCGCTGATGCCGTTATCGTGAAGACATCAATCGCAAAGACAACGCGAATTGAATGGTCCATCGTTACGTTTGTGAACGTGTGCTGCGTATCCGGTGTAACGGATGAACCATCGATAAATAGACTATCGACATGGTATCCCGTGTTCACGGAGATACTGAAGTGCTGGTTATTCCCGTAGTTCACATTGACGCTCGGCGTCGGCAGTATTGTTCCGTTGGCGCCTGCCGATGATGTGATAGTATAGACATTTACCGCGAAGACCACACGAATCGCATGATTGACCGTAACATTTGTGAAGGTGTGCTGTGTATCGGGAGCGATGGGCAATCCATCGATAAACAAACTATCGACATGGTACCCGGTGTTAGCACTGACACTGAAGTGCTGACTGCCGCCGTAATTCACATTGACACTCGGCATCGGCGATATGGTTCCGTGCGATCCCGCTGACGATGTAATTGTATAGACGTTTATTGCAAAGACAGCCCGTATTGAATGAATCGTTGTAACGACGGTGAACGTATACTGCGTATCGGGTGGAACGGATGAACCGTCAATAATAAGACTATCGACATGATATCCCGTGTTGGGACTTATGCTGAAGTGCGGGCTGCTGCCGTAATTCACACTCACACTTGGTGTCGGCGATATTGAACCGTGCAACCCAGCCGATGACATGATCGTAAAGACGTCAATCGCAAAAGCTGCATGGATTGTATGATTCGCCGTCACGTTTGTGAATGTATATTGCGTATCAGGTGTAATAGGCGATCCATCGACAAGAAGACTATCTACATGGTACCCCGTGACCGGGCTAATACTATAGTGCTGGCTGTTGCCGTAATCCACATTCACGCTCGGTACAGGAGATATCGTTCCGTGCGCTCCTGCTGATGAGGTTATCGAAAAGACATTGATCGCAAAGGAGGCATGGATTGTATGATTAGCTGTCACGTTTGTAAACGTATATTGCGTATCGGGCGTAATGGGCGATCCGTCAATAACAAGACTATCAACATGATATCCCGTATTCGGACTGATACTAAAGTGCTGGCTGTTGCCGTAATCCACATTCACGCTTGAGGTAGGCGATATTGAACCGTGCGCTCCTGTTGATGATGTAATTGTATAGACATTGGTCGCAAATGCCGCATGAATCGTATGATTCACTGTTACGTTAGTGAATGTATATTGCGTATCAGGGGTAATAGGCGATCCATCGACAAGAAGACTATCTACATGGTACCCCGTGACCGGGCTAATACTATAGTGTTGGCTGTTTCCGTAATCCACATTGACGCTCGGAGTTGGTGAGATCGTACCATGCGCTCCTGCTGATGAAGTAATTGTATAGACATTGATAGAGAAATACGCATGAATCGTATGGTTCTCCGTAACGTTCGTGAACGGATAATTAGTTATTGCACCCTCACTAGTTCCATCAACTAATACGCTGTCAATATGATAACCGGTGTTTGATGAGATGCTGAACGATTGACTGCTGCCGTTGTTCACGCTAACCGCACCTGACGGGGCGATCGATCCGTTCGCCTCTGCTGTCGCTGTGATCGTATAATTATCAATCGCGAATGTTACGTAGATCGTATGATTTGCGGTGACATTTTGGAACGTATAGCTTGTTCCAGTGTACAATGACGCATGGCGGATATTCCCCTTAGATGGACGAAATGCTTTTCCGGTTTGAGAAACATTATCCACATACACACTATCTACATGATACCCTGTTGCCGGTGTGAAGGTAAATGTCGTGCTGTCTCCATAGTTAACATTCACGCTTGGAATGGGTGATATCGTACCATTTGATCCTGCCGATGAAGTAATCGTAAAGACATTAATCGCAAATGTAGCATGAATCGTATGATTCGCTGTTACGTTAGTGAATGTGTATTGCGTATCCGGCGTAATCGACGTTCCATCGACAATAAGACTATCGACATGATACCCCGTGACAGGAATAATACTAAAGTGCTGGCTGTTGCCATAACCCACATTGACGCTCGGTATTGGTGATATCGTTCCATTTGGTCCGGCAGATGATGTAATCGTAAAGACGTCTATCGCAAAGGTTACAGAAATAGTATGATTCGACTTAACATTCTGGAACGTATAGCTTGTTCCCGTGTATAATGACGCACGACGGATATTCCCCTTCGATGGAAGAAGAGCTTTTCCAGTTTGAGAGACATTATCCACATACACACTGTCCACATGATACCCCGTTGCCGGTGTGAGTGTAAATGTCGTGCTATCTCCATAGTTAACATTCACGCTTGGAATGGGTGATATCGTACCATTTGATCCTGCCGATGAAGTAATCGTAAAGACATTAATCGCAAATGTAGCATGAATCGTATGATTCGCTGTTACATTTGTGAATGTGTATTGCGTATCCGGAGTGATCGACGAGCCATCGACAATAAGACTATCGACATGATACCCGGTAACCGGACTGATACTAAAGTGCTGGCTGTTGCTGTAATCCACATTCACGGTTGGAGTGGGTGATATTGCCCCATTTGATCCTGCCGATGATGTAATCGTAAAGACATTGATCGCAAAGGCAGCATGAATCGTGTGATTCGCTGTTACGTTAGTGAATGTGTATTGCGTATCGGACGTAATCGGCGAGCCATCGACAATAAGACTATCGACATGATAACCGGTAACCGGACTGATACTGAAGTGCTGGCTATTGCCGTAATCCACATTCACGCTCGGTGTTGGTGATATTGAACCGTGCGCTCCGGCAGACGAGGTGATCGTAAAGACGTCTATCGCAAAGGTTACATAAATAGTATGATTCGACGTGACATTCTGGAACGTATAGCTTGTTCCCGTGTATAATGACGCACGACGGATATTCCCCTTCGATGGAAGAAGAGCTTTTCCAGTTTGAGAGACATTATCCACATACACACTGTCCACATGATAACCCAGGGCGGGAGTGAATGTAAATGTCGTGCTGTCTCCGTAATTGACGTTCACGCTGGGAGTGGGTGATATAGTACCATTTGATCCTGCCGATGAGGTAATCGTAAAGACATTGATCGCAAATGCAGCATGAATCGTATGATTCGCTGTTACATTTGTGAATGTATATTGCGTGTCCGGAGTGATGGACGATCCGTCGACAATGAGACTATCGACATGATACCCGGTAACCGGACTGATACTGAAGTGCTGGCTGTTGCCGTAATCCACATTCACGCTCGGAGTCGGTGAAATCGCACCATTCGCTCCGGCAGAAGAGGTAAT
>JBIOHP010000027.1:0-49987 GCA_044449065.1 Bacteroidota bacterium | reverse complement strand
TCACTGCGCCGCTCGGAGTTATTGTGCCATTTGATCCGGCGTTTGCCGAAATAGTATAAACGTTGATCGCAAAGGTGACACGGATCGTATGATTCGACGTTACGTTGCTGAATGTGTACTGCGTATCGGGAGTGATCGGCGATCCGTCGATAACGAGACTATCGACATGATACCCTGTCGCAGGAGCAATACTAAAATGCTGACTCGTATTATAATTTACATTCACTGCACCGCTCGGTGTTATTGTGCCGTTTGATCCCGCACTCGCCGTAATAGTATAAGCATTGATCGCAAAAGCCGCATGGATCGTATGATTCGACGTTACACCGGTAAACGTATACTGCGTGTCGGGCGTGATGGGTGATCCATCGATAATGAGACTATCGACATGATACCCCGTCGCAGGAGCTATGCTAAAATGCTGGCTCGTGTTATAATTTACGCTCACTGCGCCGCTCGGAGTTATTGTGCCATTTGATCCGGCGTTTGCCGAAATAGTATAAACGTTGATCGCAAAGGTGACACGGATCGTATGATTCGACGTTACGTTGCTGAATGTGTACTGCGTATCGGGCGTGATGGGAGAACCGTCGATAATTAGACTATCGACATGATACCCAGTCGCAGGAGCAATGCTAAAATGCTGGCTCGTGTTATAATTTACATTCACTGCGCCGCTCGGAGTTATTGTGCCGTTTGATCCGGCACTTGCTGTAATAGTATAAGCGTTGATCGCAAAAGCCGCATGGATCGTATGGTTCGCCGTTACGCCGGTAAACGTGTACTGCGTATCTGGGGTGATGGGTGATCCATCGATAATGAGACTATCGACATGATACCCTGTCGCAGGAGCTATGCTAAAATGCTGGCTCGTATTATAGTTTACGTTAACTGCTCCGCTTGGTGTTATCGTGCCGTTCGATCCGGTTGATGCGGTGATTGTAAACGAGATCAAGCTGAAGGATACCACAACGGTGTGATTGTCTGTGACGTTCGTTACCGTCAATGAATCCAGGGGACCCTGGGAATTGCCGTCCAGCAATACGTCGTTGATAAAATATCCGGTGTTTGGCGTAAAATAAAATTTCTGCGAACCGCCATAGGGAACTGTTACCGCTCCCGCTGGATTCACCGTTCCTCCTGATCCAGATACGCTCGCAGTTATTGTATAGGTATTAAGTGTAAAGGTTGCCCGGATTGTATGATCGGTGGTCACTGCGGTAAACGTGTACTGCGTATCAGGCGTGATGGGAGAGCCGTCAATGATGAGACTATCGACATGGTATCCAGTTGCAGGAGCGATGCTGAAATGCTGGCTTGAATCAATATTAACACTCACTACGCCGTTTGGCGTTATAGTGCCATTTGATCCCGCGCTTGCCGTTATTGAAAATGACTGAGCAATAACATAGCTGCTGGAGAGAAGAAATAAAATGAAGATTTGATATACCTTGTTCATGACTTCTCAGAACTTCATTCTGCAATTTGTTGCATAAATGAATATATACTTAGTATTACAAAATAACTCATAATTAATATTTAGAATTAATATAATTTTGCTCTAAAAAACCACAATCTGGTGTAGAAAATTTTAAATGTTTATTCCGGTTTAATCTATTTTTCTCGCTTTTAAGAATATGTCCAGGTGAATGAAAACGTAGTTTTACGCACAAATCTCATATGATTATGCGGGTTCGGTTGAAATAAAGTATTTTATATTGTGAAAATGAGGGTTTTGTTCTTTCGCCGTGGAAAGTTGGCAAACCTGTAAATGAAATCTAATAAATCAGACCGAAATAATCAAGAATCTTGATGAATATCTTGAAATCGACATAATTTTACGATAATCCGTAATATATGGGTAAACCTATTATAATTGAGCGAATTATTGATATAATCTCTTAATAATCCAACCCATATAGGTATTTGGAGGGTGGGTCCGCTTGGAAAATTGTATCTATAAATCCATCCCATCAGTTCACTTTGTCCAACCAGTAAAAAATTTGACAAAGAGGTTTAAATGACCGCGCTTTCAACATAAAGTAGAGCCCGGAACTATTTCAAAATTAGGGCATGGCGTACACAGGATTGCCATTTCCCGGATTAAAATTACAGCGCACATACTCAGAAATTATTGTTATAAAGAGATACGCGGCAGATTGAAGAGGTTAAGGCGAGATGAACCTCTCGAATTTTACCATGCAAAAATCTTTTCCATTACTGCCAGTGGTTAGTAGCGCTTGCTAAATGAACTTTGCTTTAATTTCACTTTGTAGACGCGGTTAAACTCCCATCCATGTGGCAGTTGCTTAGAGCATAACCATGAAATATCTACAGAAATCTCAATTAACCCTGCGCATCTTCCTACTAAGTTCGGACCCCGCGGGTACTCTCCCCACAATTAAATTATAGATTATCCCTTAATTGCGTGCCTCATCATAAAAAACCCCACCTCCGGTTATTGGAGATGGGGTTCTGAATTTCGGTTAGCTCAATTTATTTACATATTTATAAATTCTTAGTCCACTCTAAATTTCGCGCCGATTAAAATCATCAATCCTGATGTTTTGATTGATACGTTCGAAGCAGTGGGATCCTTATTGACATTGGTTAAACCGAGATGATAACGAAGTTCTCCAAAAAAGGTAGTCGATTGATCGAGATTAAAATCGGTCCCGGCGCCAAACTGAATTGATAAATTCAAACTCTCGGTGTTATCTTTTTGGTCTTGTGTTGCGGATTGTGTGCCAAGAGTTTGATCAAGGGTCGCTCCGGTGAGAATGCCGATTTTTGGTCCGGCAAACACGTATGGCTTAAAATCTTTCTTGCCAAACTTACATTTTGCCAGCGGACTAATCTCCAGATAATTAGAACTTAACGTTGCGGTACCCGGTTGATTGTTTGCGTCGACATAATTTGTCTTTGCCCCGGCTGAGACATAGTTGATTTCGGGCTGGAGCCAGAACAAACGGGAGAGACCAACTTCAAATAATCCTCCGACCATAAATGTGGTGCGACCCGACCAGGATACTTGCGACGGCGAAATGGAAAGACTGGAGAAGTGTATTCCCATCTGACCGCCAAGGAACATCGGCGTCTCAGACATTGCCGGCAATGTAAAACACAAAATACACAAACTAATGAGTAGAAATTTCATACGATATTACCCCTTATGAATAGTGAGAGATGTCGGAAATTATGCTTAGATTTAAGGTATATATTATCAAAAAATTATCAAAAGTTCAAGTATTCTGTAGAAGTTGTCGTTTTCGAGAATTAATGTACACGGTCTCTTTTACTTTCATCCCTTTCCTATTCTTGAGAATATGAAGAAATATTACTATTTTAAACAATCAAAATATTGATTGTTATAGGCATAATCTTAATTATTATTGAGAAATTATGGGTATTCATGTCTCTCTTTATGCCAAATTGAATAAGAAAACGTTGAACTTGAAAGGAATATTTAAATGGGAAATTTAGGCACACCGGAAATATTGCTGATTTTGCTGGTAATTCTTGTGCTCTTCGGCGCAAAGAAAATCCCTGATCTCATGCAGGGGCTGGGAAAAGGAGTGAAGGAATTCAGGAAAGCGAGCCGTGATATCCAGAACGAGATCGAGCATGAAGTCTCCGGGACCCCCACTGAATCAAAAACGACATGCTTCTATTGCAGTTCGCCCGTCGCGAGGGAAGCTAGATTTTGTCCTTCCTGTGGAAAATCCCTTGAAGCTCCACGGTGCGCAAAATGCAGCGCGGTCAATCCGCTTGGAAGTAAGTTCTGCAAAGAATGCGGAGAAAAAATCGCAGCGTAAGTTCTACCGCGTATTAAATTTCATTCAGAGACAAGTTTAACCCCTACCCCGGCGCTCTCCCGGTATATCCGTTCCACCTGGAGCGCGAATGCTTCAATCCGCGCCTCAACGATTTGTGGAAATGGATTTCCATCCTCCTCTATCGATAGAAAAGGAAGCGTGTGAAATTTTCTCAATGAAATAATATTCTCCATCCCATCCAGCCGTTTATTTTCCGCAACTTTCGATTCCCTGCTTAAGATCGATTCAATCACTCTCGCCGGCATACATGCAAATGGTCCTATCGAAATCACCCCATGAACGTTTTTTATCATCTCGGTAAAGAAATTTCCGATAACAACTATCGCCTCGCCCGACAGCGCCGGATCGATAAGTTTGCTGCCGTTCTCAATAATCGCATCCATGTTGATGAGGTCGTACTCATACAATCCGCTTTCGGCGAGAATCGATTTGACCTTCTTCTCAACATTGCGATGCAGAACAGATCGTATTACTGATTCAGTCCAACGTCCTATATTGAAGCTGCCATCCGAATCCTTTTTCACGACAAAATCGACATAATAGAGCCACTCCAGCACGGGGGATCGTTTCGTGATAATATTTTTTTCTGCCAATTTGCGTATTACCTCAATCGAGCAAAATTCATCTTTCCTCACGTAGATTTCGCCGGCAAGCAATACTTTCTTGGCGGTCGAAAGTTTATCATGAAGTTCAATCCGGGCAAGTTCTTTCGAAACAATTTCGAGTACAGCATACAAATTCTCTCCCCCGTTTTCAAAACATTGTTCGATACACTGCACCTGGTTGTGAAAAACTTCTTCCGCTTTTGCTTTATCGACCGGCAGCACCAGAAGGGCATTTTTTATATCATCCAGCACATCGGCAACAACAATGGATTTAAGGATCTTGAGTTGATCGCTGATATGTAACCCGGCGTAATTATTCTCGGCGGTCAGGGTGAGGAGCGCCACATTCTGCAGCCGTTTTTTCTCGATAAGATTTTTCTGAAACACGTAATACTGGGAGAACCGGCAATTTCCGGGCGCGGTAGGCATAAAATAGAGCAGCATGTCGCGTGGATTTTTTCTCTGTTCAACCGATTGAAGCAGCGACGCGGTGGTAAGAATGAGCGGCAGGCACTCCTTGCACGAAGTGTTTCCCCGACCCAGCATCAATGATCCGAAATCCGGCGGCGAGGCGGATTCTGCCTTAAATCCGATTCCCCGGAAGGCGGCCGAAACCAATTCCGTTGTCGTCGTCCCCATCGAAGGGATGATCATTCTCACCCGTTCATCCTTGATGGAAACTACTTCACCCAAACTTGAAATATATTGATACGCACCATTTCGGGACTCGATCCGAGCCGGAGTAAAATCGGGATTTTTTATATCTTTGATCCCCAATGACCGGTATCGTTGAATGATATCTAAAAATGCTTCTATCCTGGTATTGATACCGGCGTCCGCGCTATGGGAATCGAGTTCAAGCGTCAGGGATGGCTTTGTCTTCATGATATCTCGGAAATACCCGACCAAAAATGAATCTGGTCCGCAACTAAAATTTGTAATATACGCACCAAACAACCGGGGATGGTTTTTCACCATCCTCGCACATCGAATTATCTCGCCGCCTGTCGCCCAATTCATATTCTCAATCGAATCTTCGCCGCTGTAGTCAAGGCAATCGAACGGAATAACGCAGACCCCTCTCGATGCAAACTTTCTTGGTATCCCCATATTCGCTTCATCGGAAAACGCATTATACGCTCTGCCGAATAACACAATCCCTATTTTTGAATCATCCGCATCCAATTCTTTCAGGATTTGTTCACCCAGTTGTTTTTTCCTCCGACTGAATTGTTTTTGCTTCAGTGCTGCGTGCCTAAACGCTTCTCTAGCTTTGTTTGAGGTTTCTCCAACTTCCTTCCCGATTGCGATAAATTTATCTTCCATGGATTCCCATCCACGGGAGAAATCGAGAACCGGCGAGAGAATCTTCGGCGCGATATCCCTGAACGCGCTCCGGAGATAGTACGGCTCGCTCTGCGAAAGAATGCATGCGCACCGGTGACCTTTCGACGCAGGTGGGTCGCCCTCCACGTACAATTCTTCAACATGAGGCAGAAATACATAATCGGGATTTTTGTCCAACAGGTTTTTAAACATTCCGTGGGATATTTCCGCGGGATAACACAAGGATGATCCGGTCAATTCCACTCCCCTGGGGTCAACTTCATCTGCCTGAACAACCTTCATTCCAAGCCGGGAAAAGAAACTATAATAGAGGGGATGCATAGAGTGACTATGGAATGACCGCGAAATACCGATTGTTTTTCGGCTCAACTGTCCGTTTCGCTCGAACACCATTTCCTGCCGTTTCGCCACGATATCGAGGGGTTCGGGATCAATGGAAAGATGATGCATCATATTGTAATACTTATTGCAGATGCCCCCGAACGGATAATTTCTTCCCCCGATCCGTATCAGATTAATCTCGCAGCCCAAATCGCAATGCTCGGTTGTGCCGGGGCAGACAAAATTTTTTCCGTACTCAACTTCCCTTTCGGCAAGCTCTTTCAGCGAAAACTCCGATTTTTCCATCCTTCCGCTGTTTATTTTACCCTCAATTTCGAGCGCGGCGCCAAATGCTCCGATAAGTCCGGGTTCCGGAGGGACGATGATTTTTTTCTTTAACAACGCAGCCATTGCAAGGGGAACCGCTCTATTATAACACACCCCGCCCTGCATGAAAATCTTCTCGCCGATTTTCCTGGATCCTCTCACCCGGTTATTGTAATTCATGCAGATAGAATAGACCAACCCGGCGATAATATCCTCTCTGCCGGTATGTTCATGCGAGGCATTCTGAATATCGCTGCTGATGAACGCAGCGCACTGATCGTTAAAGTTCAGCGGATGTTCCGCCTCCAGCGCAATCTGCTGGATATCGGTATACTCCACATTGAGATTTTCTTTAGCGGCTTCCTCTAAAAATGAACCCGTGCCCGCCGAACATGCCTCGTTCATGGCGTAATCGCATGGCACGCCGTTGACGAGATACGTGTATTTCGCGTCCTGACCGCCGATCTCTATTATAGTATCGACGTCTTTATCGAAATATGCCGCGCCAGCGGCATGAGCGATGATTTCGTTAACAATCCCTTCGGTCAGTGCGTGCAAACCGGCGATCTGTCTCCCGGAACCCGTAACTCCCAGACCGATAACCTTCACATCAATTCCTGCTAATTGCGAATCAATCGCTTTGTAACATTCACAGGACGCCTTAACGGGATTTCCATTTGTGCGCAGGTAGACCGAAGCAAGTATGCTGTGATCCATTTTTCGGATTAACACCGCTTTAGTAGTTGTTGAACCTACATCTAATCCGAGAATGCATTCATCGGCTTGCCGGGCAATCCCCCTTGTATATTCTTTGAATTCTACAAGGTGCGCCGCATCGATAAGTTTCGGAAGCGTTCCGAAGGAGCTCTTTTTCTCCCCGATAATAACTTTACCCGATAATGTTTTTTTATGTTCAAACGAATATAACGCAGCCCCAACTGCTTCAAATATTTCAGCGTGTTCCGGAATAATTAAATTCTGGATTTTCTCCCGGAGTTTATTAACGACATAAGTATTATTATTCACACCGCCCACAAGAAGAATATTATTTTTTTCCACAGATTTCAGGAGTTCCATGATTTTCGCAGCGATCATATCCTCTAATCCTGCGCAAATACGTCCGATCTCGACGCCTTTATTAAGTGCGTGGGTGGAATCGCTCTTGCAAAAGACCGAACATCTTCCAGAAACACGGTACGGTTCAGACTTCGCCGCGAGTGCAACCGCCTCGTCCAGAGAAATATTCATCCGGCGAATTTGTTGAAGCAGGAAATCCCCCGTACCGGAAGCGCATTTATTGCCCGTATGAATATTAACAATAACACCCCGCTTGTCTAATTCATAGAGGATGAAATTTTCGCTCCCGAGACTCAATATCGCGTTGAATTGTTCCTGTTTTCCTTTCAAATAATATTTTAAGGATAGCTCGGTCGCTTCAACCTCGGTGATTGCCGGGAGATTGATCAATTCCTTAAATTTTCTTCCGGTAACGGTGATACCGTTATAATCCGATGGATGAACGGATTGAAAAAGTTCTCCTAATACTTTCCTCGGATTGCAGTCGTGTTTCTGTATAATAGAGCGGAAAACATTCCCCTGCTCATCCACCTCTGCTAACTTTATGGTGGATGCTCCGATGCAGATTCCGAGCGATTTCATGATATTTTATATACCGTGTTATGCAGATTCATTATTGAAATGTTTCGCCACAGCAGGTGAGCGTCCTGTTTCTCAAAATATTTGAATACTTGTTTCACGGGGTTTGCGTTTGTCCCCCTTTCGGAGGGGGACGCGATGCATATTTTGCATCGCAGGGAGTCTGATATGGATTTGCACTTTATCAACTTATTTTCGATGCAAGACAATAGCTCACGCCCTAAATTGTGTGAGAGAAAGGATGTTGGCATCAGGATCCTTGAACCATGCCACCATCGTACCATCAGGAGCAGTCCAGATGCCTTCCGTATCCTGTTGAATGTAGGGGATTCGGTCAAAGATTATTCCGCGTTTTGTAAGACCTGCCATCGTCGTCCGGATATCGCTCACGTTCCAGCCAAGAACGGTATAGGACGCCGGGATAACTTTTTCAACCCGTGTAACCCGCAGCATTATTCCGTTCGCGTCGATGACGAGGGCAAAATTATCCCTGCTCGTCAACCTCAAGCCGAGCGTATCAACATAAAACTTGCTTGCGCGATCCTGATCCGTAGATCCTACAAATGCCATAATATTTTTATCTCCAAGCATCTTTAAATACCTTTCTTAAAATTCATCACCCTTGCTATTGACCCCATTTGACAGAAATTCTTGTACCGTACTCCATTTGTACAGCAAAGCTCCAGCTTTGCTGTGAAGCTCTCATTACCAATCGAACTATAGAGACTAATCCACGATTCGTGTTTTCCCTTTCAAAGGGTTTCGATACAACGAGCTAAAATAAATTACTCTCATCCTCCCTTCAACTCCAACTCCATGTAAATAGCTCCTTCCACCGGATTGAACCTGTAGGGCGAAATCTCCCGGAAGCCGAGCGACCGGTACATTTGAATCGCCTCTTTCATGATCGGCAGTGTATCCAGACGCATCGTATGATACCTCAGATTTTTCGCGCGTTCAATAACGGTTACGGCAAGTTTTTTTCCGAGCCCTTTACCGCGGAATTCCGGTTTGATATATAACCGCTTCATTTCACAAATTTCGTCAGATATTTTCCGAATCGCGACGCATCCCGCGGTTTTTTCTCCATCTATAATCATAAGCAGGCAGCCGCCGGGCGGCGCGTAATCCCCAGGTAATCCGGCAAGTTCTTTATCGAAGTTCTGGAAACAGAGATCGATATTGAGGGAAGCGGCATATTCCAAAAATAGATTGCGGATTTCGGGGATGTGGTTTTCCGTGTATGCGTCGATGATGTTTATCAATTTTCAGTTATTCAAAAGATTCAACAGTAACTGAACTTAATAAACTACCACACAAATTCCAAAGAGAGGATTGATAAATTATTTTGATTGTTTGATGTTGGCTTTCGAGAAGTCACACACCTCTTTAATTCCCCTCTCCGAGAGGGGATTCGCCTTCGGCGATATCGGATTATTAATATCACTCTATACAACGTAAGATATCGAATTCAAAAACAATTGCGGATGCTTGAAAATCCCCTCTTCAGAGTGGTGGTCAAACGTAAACGTGAACAATCTCGCTTTCTCATTTTCCAACTCTCACCGGACAAACTGGAGGAGTTGTCATCAAGATCCCGACTGCGGTCGGGAGTCGCCTGCCCGACTGCGTCTTTCGGGCGGGCGATCTCCTTACATCTATGTAAATGGTTATTGCATCGCAGGGGGTTACACGCAATCTCACTTCATCAACAACACCTTCTGCGCTTTGATGTAACTTCCGCTGGACATGCGGATAAAATACGTTCCGGATGGCACGTCCAATCCGTATGAGTTCTTCCCATCCCATTGAACGGTGTGGTACCTTCTTTCCTGATATGGTTGAGATATATACCCTTCCCGAAATTGAGATCGTTGATCATGATAACTATCTGCTGAGGATATAACGCTGCGTGGAATAAAAGGATTGGCAATGCCCCACCCCGCTAACTAAGACTTATTTTATTTAAGGACTCATCAACATCAAAATAACGCTGAAATGATTTATCCAGAGCCTGGTAGATCATTTTTTTTCTCAATTGATAAGTGTTGTAATGCGATAATAAACCAAGATAAGAATTAATCTTTGAGCGAAAGGTCAATAGAAAATTTTAAAATCGACCCCGCTTACGCGGGGTAAGTTAAATAGCCAAATAGTCTAATCCTCGAGGCAGCGGACGCTAAAACCGCTTTCCTTGATGTTGTTGAGGATCACGAGGATGGTGCTATTGAGGTAGTTCAGGTACAGGCTGTTTGCGTACGTCGCATTGAGCTCCGTGGAACTCCAAACGTACGTGAAGTAGCCAAGATTGAGGAAGTAACCATAGCTGTTGCGGTAGCCCGCCAGCAACGCAGAAAATCCGCTCGTGTTTGTTCCGGCTCCATAAGAGGGAACACCTTGACCAACTGCTTTTAATGCGTTGCCGTCATAGTTTACTGTTGTTGCTAATGGGTGAAATTCAGCTGCCGTAGGTATATGCCAGCCGGTTGGGCAAATACCTTGTGCGCCTGCTGTCGCGCTATACTGCATGGCTTCGTCCCATTGGTATAAGCCGCCATAGATGTTACAGTTGTTTGTATCGTTATTGTAACAATACTTTTCAATTATGCCGTTATTAGTTTGGTTTTGCAAGCTGTCTACCATTGTGCCCACATTAAGATTTTCTTTTAACCAGCACTGAGCTCCTATTTGCACCGTATTATATGTTTTACCTGCATACATTACCGTTGGAGTGCCGGGACATGACATTCCTTTCGCTTCCACAACATAAACGCTAAGCGTGGTGTCGCTCTTCAATCCGGTTATTAAAAATGTCGTGTCCACGATTGGCAAGGAAGTCGCAGGCAAATTGTGCAGCTTTACCGTGAATTGATTTGACTGGTAGTCCGTTACCGTGCCGGAGCGCTGAGACCGTGATTGCATGCCGGAGGAAACAAGCGCCAGTTTTGATTTCCCCGGTTTTTCTCCGCCAAATTGTATCATCTTTTTTGTTTCCGCGAAATCCTTTGTGATCAATCTGTAAAATACAACCCCTGCCGCGCCTCCCGGGCTGTACTGCGCCTCATAGCTTCCGGGTTCGAGCGTCAGTTCAAGCGACGCGTCTTCCTGTCCCAGGATTGTGTACGTCTTGAGCGATACCGGACCCGCGCGGGGAACGGTAAATTGTATTCTCGTTGAAGGGTTAAAAGGGTTCGGATAATTTTGTTCGAGGAAATATCCCGTTGGTAATCCGCCTGACGAGCGTACGCCGGTTATAGCCACGTTGAGAAATTTAACAACGTTTGTATCCTGCGCGACAAGCGAATCGATCCGTATCCCCGATGAATCATAGAGAGCGGCGGCAAAATTTTTCACGGGCGTTGAATTGCCCGCGGCAAATACCGTAATGGTTATCGATGCGGTGGAGGAATAGCCGTTATGGGTTACTGGTAATTTATCGCGCGCGCTTATGATGGTAACAAAAACTATCAATGAAATTAACATTTTAATAAAAAGTTTCATGTTGTACCTCTTTATGTGTGATTAAAACTTATGAATTGGAGAATGGCACTTTAAAAACCCGGATATGTCACTTATTTTCACCATAAAATAACAACTTCGCAAAGGAAAATCAAGCTACCTTTCCCGTCGCGGTAACTGCATACCTTTTCTGCGTCTGCACGAACACGGATGAAATGACAATTAATAGAATGATCGATGAAATTTTAAATAAACGGTTCATAAGGTACTCCTTAGGATGTTTAAGAATCCATTAGTTCCCGACCACACCTTCCCGTCACATCAAGTCATTTTTGACGCGTGTTTCCCCTCCTTTTTTTGAAGGAGGGGACACCAGCAGGGAGGGGTGGTCAAATCGAAACGCGAACAATGTTTTCGTAAGGGCGTTCAATTGAACGCCCCAACTTTTCTTTACTTGTTTTGTACTCACTTCATCAACAACACCTTCTGCGCTTTGATGTAACTTCCGCTCATCATGCGGATAAAATATGCGCCGGACGGGACGTCCAGCCCGTGGGAGTTCTTCCCATCCCACTGAACCGTGTGGTATCCCGCGCTCTGGCTGCCGCTCATAAGCGTGGCAATATTTCTTCCCAAAATATCGTACACCGATATATTTACATCGGCGGTTTTGGGGATGGCAACGCTCAGGTTCGTTACAGGGTTGAAGGGATTGGGATAGTTGCGGCTCAAGGCGAATTCCTTCGGCAACAGAACGCCCTCGCCCAATTTTATGACCAATGTTTTTACCGATGTATTCGTGATCCGTACGCTCCCGGTTCCATCCAAGATATTGTTTCCGAGAATAGTCCCGTTAGTTCCGTCGGTTAAGATCAATTGTCGTCCCTCCGGTTGCTTGACGATATTCCATTCAACCGTTACAGGATACGTGGAACTCTGTATCATAATGGCATATTGATAATTCTTCCCTTTATCAATTACTGCCGGGTAAGTTTCAACCTGCTGCTGCGACGCAAATCTTGCGTCAAAGATTCCGGCAGGAGGAGGCGGGGGCAGCTCATAAAAACCCGCAGATTTTACATAAGTTTCCTCGCCAAGATACAGCTTCGCTGAGCCGTTGCCGCCGTGCAAAATGATCGTGTTCATTTTTGCGAGATCATCCTCGGTTGCCGGTTGTTTCGGAACCGAAATAGATGAGCAAAGGGTAAGAGTACACGCGCCATCGGTCTTTACCCAGTATGCGCGTCCGGGCAGGATAAAATCGCTCGGTGCATAACCCCCGCTGTATCCATAAAATACGGTTTTAATCGAACCGGTTCCCGGAGCATGCGCTGCTAATCCGAGCGTTGAGACAGGCACGCTGATTGAACCGATCATGTTCCATTTGTCCGATAGAGAAATATCCACGCATGAGTCCGGTGTGCCGGGAACGCCTTCATTATCCGCATACTGATACTTTATCCAGTATCCGGGACCATTCGTGAGTAGCGCCGTGGTTTTATAACCTCCATCATAATAATAGGCGTCCGAGGTTGCCAATTTAAATAAATATGATCTGGCATAATTGCCGGATGGAGGAGGTATCGATGCAACCGATAACATATTCCATCCTGCTTCAACTGCCAGGCTGTTTATAGGATAGAACCGTATTGCCCAGTTATTCCGGGGTTTCGTCTCTACGGGGGAGGCGAAATTATTGAGGAGAATAAATCCATGCCGCATATTTGGATTTGTTGAATCCGATTGTATCCCGACCACGCAATTTGAATCCATGCCGTGCGTTCCAACATTATCGTACTGGTATTCTATTGTGCGGTCGCTTTTGTTTAATAGTACGCGGAAGATTGCATTATCTGCGACCACAGACGAAGAATCGGGGCTGGAAATCCCGAGGGAATCCCATTCCACAATGAATCGGTCCGGTTCGTTTTTCCAGTATACATTACCGGTTTTACCTGAAGAATCGCCGGCGGTGAAATTTGCCCACAGAACGCCGATAAAGTTTCTCGGTACGCCGGCATACGTAGTGGGATCGCCGGGTTTATTAATAGCGTACGGTAAATCCCAGTTATAATATAAACCGTTGGAGTTTACGTTTATGGTATCCGTGGCTGTTTTTGAAAGAGCTAAACCGCCGTTGACGCCTATCCACGCGTAATGCATGGTATCGTCGCAGAACATAAAACTGCCGATGGAAAATGGTCCTGCAGTTCCGTCGTCTTGTTTATTGGATTGCGGATTATAAGCGGGCGTGAACCACTGCGATGTATCGATGACACTGCCGGTGAATTGCGCCAGCGAGCCGGTGAACGACCGCGCGACGCCGGTATCGGCAACAAAGATATTCTCGCGCAGGCAGAGAGTGCGATAGGTGACTTCGGGGCTTTTGGTCATGAGGCCATTGATGTCCGTAACTTCAAGATGATAATACGTTATCCCCTCGCAAGGGATGTTGGGGATGCTCGCTCTGTATGTGGTTCCACCAACAAGGGTCATCGGTACCCAAACATCCGAACCGCCATTACTATTATAAATCAAAGTTGCAGTCGCAATACCCACCGCATTATTCGGCGGGGGACTAAAATTGCAATCAACCAAATCGGCATACACAAATCTGCTGCCGGCTGTCATCGTAGTTGCTCCGAGCATGTCCATAGATTGAATTGTGGGCGGCGCATCGCCGGTCTCCCCCAGCACGTACCAGATAAAGAGATGCGCATCGCCGCGTGCAAGCCATCCGGGTCCACAAAAAAGAGCATGTTCATAAAATTTCCAGTTATGGAAATTCCGTCGCACTACCCGGTCAGCATTCCCCCTCCAATAACCGTTCTGACCATTTTCACCATCATCGTTATCCATGAAAAAAACACGCGTGGGATCGGTGTATGGCGGATTCGTTCCCATATCCGCGGGATGAATACCAGGAACGGTGAACGAAATGAACAGCGGATACCCTGCCGGTAGGGCTGGAAGTTGAGGATCCCAGCTAATATCGACGCCTGTTATCGAATTTGGATGAATTTCCACCTCCACTCCTCCGGGGTTAAATATTTCTTCCGCCCCGGGTGGAAATGTTGAAAGCGTCGTATCGACAAGCTCTCCATAATGGTCAATGGGATTCGTGCCCCAGTTATTTCTGTTATAGGTCGAGTGCCATGTCGGATCGGAGGCGTCTTCCAGGAATGCAGCCAAACCCTGATCGGCGTCGCCGGTATTATTGAAATACCCCCAGCATAACCGGGGAGGGGCAATATACGGCGTCCAACCCGGCGCGTGACTGGTAGAGAGATTTGAATGATGAATACGCATGGTGAGCTTGCCGGGATATGCCGCCCCAGAGTCCGGTCCCATCCAGACATAGACGGATTCGATCCTGCCCGGCACCGGCGTTTCAAACCAGATGGCGCTGACATCTTTATGCGTGTGAATAAACGACATGTTAGGAAAATGTGTATGCAGCCAGGGTAAATTACCAAATGAACCCTCAGGCACGCATCCTGTCAACGCATTATTGGGAGATATTTTCTTGTGCGTATACCGTTCTATTATAGATCGAGCGCTCTCGCCCTTTTTAATCTGATAATTCTCCCCATCCGAATTAACAACATATCTCTTCTGTGCGTTTAGGAGAACGGATGAAATGACGAATAGCAGGATGATCGATGAGAATGTATATAAACGGTTCATAAGTTACTCCTTAAACTTATTAAGGATCAGGTTGACATACTTTAATGTTCCAACCTCCCCTCGCTCCGCGTCTCCCCTCCTCGATCGAGGAGGGGAAATCCCGTCATCAGACGGGAAGGGGTGGTCAAAATCAATTGCGAACAATCTCACCTTCACTCGTTCCCAGTCTTATCAGACAAACTGGAGGTGTCGTCATCGCGAGTTCCGCAGCAGCGGAACGTCGCCTGCCCGACTTTGTCATTCAGGCGGGCGATCTCCTTACATCAATGCAAATTTTGTAATTCGCACTTCAGATTTACTATTTCAGAAAATTGTATCCATGGCAAATAAATACGTTGTTTGAACTATGATTACACGAGACTTCGTCTCGCGCTACAAGCTCACTTCATCAACAACACCTTCTGCGCTTTTTGATAACTCCCGCTCATCATGCGGATAAAATACGCGCCGGAGGGGACGTCCAATCCGTGGGAGTTCTTCCCATCCCACTGAATTGTGTGGTATCCCGCGCTCTGGCTGCCGCTCATTAATGTTGCAATGTTTCTTCCCAAAATATCGTACACCGATACATTCACATCGGCGGTTTTGGGGATGGCGACGCTCAGGTTCGTTACAGGATTAAAGGGATTGGGATAGTTGCGGCTCAAAGAGAATTCCTTCGGCAGCAGAACGCCTTCGCCCAATTTTATAATCAGTGTCTTCACCGAGGCGTTCGTGATTCGTATGCTCCCCGTTCCATCCAAGATATTATTACCCAGGATGGAGCTGTTGATACCGTCGGTTAAAATCAACTGGCGACCTTCCGGCTGCTTGACGATATTCCATTCAACTGTAACCGGATAGATTGAGCTTTGTATCGTTATGGCATATTGATAATTCTTCCCTTTATCAATTACGGCGGGATAAGTTTCAACTTGTTGTTGCGAGGCAAATCTCGCGTCAAAAATTCCGGCGGGCGGCGGCGGGGGGAGTTCATAGAAACCCGCAGATTTTACATAAGTTTCCTCCCCAAGATACAGCTTCGCTGAGCCGTTGGTGCCGTGCAGGGTGAGAGTATTCATTTTCGTAAGGTCATCCTTGATGGCAAGTGGTTTTGGCGCAGAAAATGATGAGCATAGCGTTAGCGTACATGTATCGTTGATAGCTATCCAGTATGCATATCCGGGGACGAGGAAATCCGCGGCAGCATAACCGCCATTATATCCATAAAATGCAGTACGGATGAAGCCAGATCCCGGAGGATGACATGCTAACCCAAGCGTTGCAATAGGCATGCTGCCCGAACCAATCATATTCCATCCGGGCACTAAAGTAATATCCACGCAAGTGTCCGGTGTGCCGGGAACGCCTTCTGAGCCCGCACCTGCAAATTTCATCCAGTAGCCGGGACCATTCGTAAGTAATGCCGTCGTTTTATAACCCGCGTTATAATAAAATGCATCCGAAGTTGCCGATGGGAACAAATAGGATTTCGAATAATTTCCCGTTGGCGGGGGTATTGTCGTAACTGATAGCATATTCCATCCTGCTGCAACTGCTAAGCTGTTTATAGGATAGAACCGTATTGCCCAATTGTTCCGGGGTTTTGTTTCTATTGGGGCAGCGAAATTATTGAGGAGAATAAATCCATGCCGCATATTTGGATTGGTTGAATCCGATTGTATGCCGACCACACATGCTGAATCAGCGCCGTTCGTGCCGACGGCGTCGTATTGAAATTCTATCGTGCGGTCATCCTTATGCAAGATGCAACGGAAAATCGCCGCATCGCGAGTTGCATTGCCGGCATTAAAGACGGCTAACGAATCCCACTCTACGATAAATTTTGAAGGTTCGTCTCTATAATACACATTACCCCATTTATTCAACGTATCGCCGGCAATAAAATCCGCCCACATCACGCCGATAAAGTTACGCGGTACGCTGCCATAAGTGGCGGTATCAGGGAGCGCTTTATGCACAGACGATGGCAAAGCCCAGTCAGCATATTCACCGTTAGAGTTCACGTTCACGGTATCTGTGGCTGCTTTGGAAAGAGCAAAACCGCCATTGACGCCAACCCACGCATAATGCATGGTATCATCGCAGAAGATAAAGTTGCCGATGGAAAATGGTCCGGCAGTGCCGTCGTCTCGTTTATTGAGTTGCGGATTGCGGTTGAACGTGAACCACCGGGATGTATCGATAACAGTGGCAGCGGGGTCGTTGAATAATGAATCGCTCACCGCATGCCTGCCGATGGAATGAGCCAGAGAGCCGGTGAACGATCGCGCGGCGCCGGTATCGGCAAGGTAGATGTTCTCCCGCAGGCAAAGTGTGCGGTAAGTAACTTCTTGGCTATGCGATATGTTGCTATTGACGTCTGTAACTTCAAGATGATATCGCGTCGTGCCGCCGCAAGCAATATTGGGGATGCTCGCCCTGTAGGTTGTTCCTCCAACAGGGGTCATCGAGACAACGACATCCGAGCCGTTATTTATATTATAAATTAAATCTGCCGTCGCAATGCCCGCGGCGTTATTCGGAGGAGGAGTAAAATTACAATCCAACAATTCCGCGGTGACATCTCTGGAGCCGGTTGTCATTGTAGTATGTCCCAAAACATCAACGGACTGAATAGTTGGCGGAGGATCGTCAGTCCGGCTCATAACATACCAAATATAGAGTTGATCATCTCCACGCGCCACCCATCCGGGTCCGCAATACGTGCCGTGTTCAAAAAATTTCCAGTTATGGAAAATCCTTCGCGCCGCCGCCGTTGGATCCGGGTCACACCCACAAGGTCCTGTATATCGATCATCATTACCAAGCACCGAGATAAGCGTTGGATCGGTGTATGGCGGATTCGTTCCCATATTCGCGGGATGATCAGCGTCAACAGTGAACGAAATGAATAACGGATATCCTGCCGGTAACACCGGGATACCGGAATCCCAGGTAAGATCAACGCCGGTTATCGCATTGGGATGGATATATACGTCCACACCGCCTGCCGAGGAGATTTCTTCCGCCGCGGGAGGAAACGTTGCAAGCGTCGTATCGACCAACTCGCCAAAATGATCTTCGGGATTAAGACCCCAGTTATTTCTGTTATATGTTGAATGCCAGTTTTGATCGGTGGCGTCTTCCTTAAATGCCGCTAAACCCTGATCGGCGTCGCCGGTATTATTGAAATACCCCCAGCATAACTTCGGTGGAGCCATATACGGCGCCCAGCCCGGCGCGTGACCGGTGTAGATATTCGAATGATGAATGCGCATGGTGAGTTTGCCGGGATATTCAGCCGCCGAGTCGGGTCCCATCTGGATATAGACGGAATCAATTCTCCCCGAAGCCGGCGTTTCAAACCACATGGCGCTGAGATCTTTATGAGTGTGAAGAAAAGCTGTGAGCGGGCGGTGCAGGTGCTCCCAGGGCAAAATACCGAAGGGCTGAGAAGCCACACAACCCGTTAGCGTTTTGTTTGGCATTATTTTCTTGTGCGTCTGTTTTTCTATCACAGAACGCGCGCTCTCCCCTTTATTAATGAGATAACTATCCCCATCCGAATTAACAACATACCTTTTCTGCGCCTGCAAGAGGACGGATGAAATGACAATTAACAGAATGATCGATGATATAGTAAATAAACGGTTCATAAAGTACTCCTTAGGATGTTTAAGAATCCTGTTGTTAAGAGTTATGATATTGTAGGTGAATCCGTATCAGAAATATACTTTTTTTAGAATTTACTGTCAAGTAGTTTATTCTTTCGCAAACATATTGAAATCGATTATGCTTCTACCACCCTTCCCTGCGGGATTAGGGTTGTCCAATAAGAACTTGTATTGCTTCGCTGAGTCATGCTGAACTTGGTTCAGCATCTATTTCGATGACTTTTTGGATCCCGAAACAAGTTCGGGATGACTCATTCTTTCTTTTTGGACGACCCCAAGCCCGCACGAAGGGGTGGCCAAATGGAAACGCGAACAATGTTTTCGTAGGGGCGTTCAATTGAACGCCCTTTTCATTCCTTGTATTGCGTTTACTTCATCAACAACACCTTCTGCGCTTTTTGATAACTCCCGCTCATCATGCGGATAAAATACGCGCCGGATGGGACGTCCAGCCCGTGGGAGTTCTTCCCATCCCACTGAATTGTGTGGTATCCCGCGCTCTGGCTGCCGCTCATAAGCGTTGCAATATTTCTTCCCAAAATATCGTACACCGATACATTCACATCGGCGGTTTTGGGGATGGCGACGCTCAGGTTCGTTACGGGATTGAACGGATTCGGATAGTTGCGGCTCAAGGCGAATTCCTTCGGCAGCAGAACCCCCTCTCCCAATTTTATGACCAATGTTTTTACAGAAGTATTTGTGATTCTAATACTTCCCGTTCCATCCAGTACATTGTTCCCCAGGATAGTCCCGTTGATCTCGTCGGTCAAAATCAATTGGCGTCCCTCCGGCTGTTTGACGATGTTCCACTCAACCGTCACGGGATAGGTAGAACTTTGTATAGTAATGGCATACAGATAATTCTTCCCTTTATCGATTGTTGCCGGATAGGTTTCAACCTGCTGCCCCGATGCAAATCTTGCGTCAAATATTCCGGCGGGCGGCGGAGGAGGCAGCTCATAGAAACTCGCCGATTTTACAAACGATTCCTCGCCAAGATACAGCTTCGCCAATCCGTTGCCGCCGTGCAGGGTGATGGTGTTCATCTTTGTTAAATCGTCACGAACTGCAACTGGCTTCGTGGAAGAAGGAGGGGGACAGAGCGTCAGGGTGCAAGCCCCGTCGGTCTTTACCCAGTATGCATGTCCGGGCATGATGAAATCGCTCGGTGCATAACCCCCGCTGTATCCATAAAATGCTGTCCTTATAGAACCTGTCCCCGGAGGATGCGCTGACAATCCAAGTGTTGCAACAGGTGAACTGATTGAACCAACCAGGTTCCATTTGTTGCCTAAAACAATATCCACGCATGTGTCCGGTATTCCTGGAACTCGGATGATGCCTGAACCCACATCCTTTATCCAATATCCTATACCATTTGTGAGTAACGCTGTGGATTTGTACCCGCCGCTGAAATAAAATGCATCTGATGTGGCTGATGGGAACAGATACGATTTAGCATAGCTGCCGGTTGGCGGAGGTATTACAGGCACTGATAACAGGTTCCATCCGGAGGCGTCCACCCGAATGGGAATGGTCTGGTAAATCCGTATCGCCCAGTTATCGCGCGGCCGTGTTACCACAGGGGAACCGGTTCTGTTCAGAAGGATGAATCCGGGAGCTTCATGAATATTTGTGGAATCCGATTGGATGCCGACGACGCATGTTGAATCAATGCCGTTAACGCCGATAGCGTCATATTGAAATTCAATCGTGCGGTCATCCTTGTGCAAAATGCAACGGAAGATCGCTTCATCCGGAACAGGACCCGACGATTTGAAATCCGCTAATGAATCCCACTCTACGATAAATTGTGCGGGTTCGTTTTTCCAGTACACAGTACCCCATTTATTCAGACTATCCCCCGCAATTAAATTTGCCCAAAGCGCTCCGATGAAATTCCTCGGCACGCCATCCAGGAATGACGTATCCGGCAAAGCGCGGCGAGTCGGGGCAGGAAGATCGAAGAGATTGAAACAGCCGTTCGCGTTTACGTGAATAGTATCTGCGGCAGTTTTGGAGAGCGCCAATCCGCCGTTTACCCCTATCCATGCATAGTGCATCGTGTCATCGCAAAAGATAAAATTCCCCAGCGGAAACGGACCAGCCGTGCCGTCGTCTTTCGGCGACTCGCACGCTCCCGCGTTCTTCGGAGAAAACCATTGCGATGTATCGATAACATTCCTGCCCGGATCGGAGTATAACGCGCCGGTGTACGAACGCGCCGCTCCCGTGTCCGCGGCAAAAAGATTTGTCCGGAAACAGAGCGTCTTATACGTTAAAGTCGGGGATGCAGAGGTGTTCCCGTTGAGATCGGTAGCTTCGAGGTGATACCGTACGATACTCGGGCACGATACAGCGGGCAAATCAGCGTGGTAGGCGGTTCCCCCATCATGGATCATCGGCACGGTAACACCGGAACCGTTATCGATGCTATAAATTACGTTCACATGATCGACGCCTGCTTGAGAGGGATTATCATAGTCGCAATCTTCGACGTCGGCATGGAGCCGCCTTGCGCCCGTTTGCAGCGTGGTGTTGCCCAACGCGTCAACGGATATAAAGTTTGGAGGAGGATTGCCGGACCGGGACATCACATACCAGGTAAAGAGATGAGCATTGCCGGTGGCAAGCCATCCGGGTCCGCAGTAGAGCCCATGTTCATAAAATTTCCAGTTATGGAAATTCCGGCGCACCACCGGGTCAGGATTCCCCTCGCGTTCTATACCTCCATTCACTCCATCATCATTTCCCAGGAAGGATAGACGCGTCGGATCGGTGAATGGCGGATTTGTTCCCATTGAATCAGGATGATTGGCTAAAACCGTAAACGAAATGAAGAGGGGATACCCGGCGGGCAGCACGGGATTGCCCGACCACCAGGTGAGATCGGCGCCGGTTATCGAATCGGGACGGATCGCAATATCCATCCCCGAACCGGGGTTCCATATTTCTTCCGCCGCGGGAGGCAACGTTGGGAGCGTCGTATCGACAAGCTCGCCAAAATGATCATAGGGATTCGCTCCCCAGTTGTTTCTGTTATAGGTCGAGTGCCATGTTGTATCGGTGGCGTCTTCCCGAAATGCAGCCAGACCCTGATCGGCGTCGCCGGCGCTATTGAAATATCCCCAGCATAACCGCGGAGGAGTATTGTACGGCGCCCAGCCCGGCGCGTGACCGGTATAGAGATTTGAATGATGAATCCGCATGGTGAGCTTGCCGGGATACGCTTCTGCGGATTCGGGTCCCATCTGGACGTAGACGGAATCGATTCTTCCCGATACCGGTGTTTCAAACCAGCTCGCGCTGATATCTTTATGAGCGTGAATCCACGATGTGTACGGGATGTGCGTATGTTCCCAGGGAAGATTACCGGTGGTGAAAAAGGGTGAGCAGCCCGCGAGCGCATTGTTTGGCAATATTTTCTTATGAGTTTGTTGTTCTATTACATACCGCGCGCTCTCACCGTTTTTGATGAGATAACTGTCTCCGTTTGAATTAACTACATATCTCTTCTGTGCGTGCAGGAGTACGGATGAAATGATAACTAATTGGGCAATCGATATACTTCGCATTGTCTTGTGCATATCTCTCTCCTTGGGATCATCGAAAATCCCGATGTTAAGAGTTAACGTTAGATTGAAAATCCTCTGAGGAAATATACTTTTTTTTAAAATTACTGTCAAGGTTATTGCCCTCTTTAAATCCAAAAAATGACCCTTAAGGATGCGTTTTACCCCGTTCGTTTGGTTTTTGGCGGAATGAAGATAACGTGCATAAGTGCAGCAAATACATAAATTTACCGTATAAGAATATAACGCAAGCATCGTTCATCATCGGATTAAAACATGAATTTACTTATAAGCGGCCTCAGCAAAGAATACCGGGGGAATGTCCGGGCGTTGAAGAATTTTTCCATGGACATCAAACCGGGCGTGCTCGGATTGCTCGGTCCCAACGGAGCCGGCAAATCCACGCTCATGCGCATGCTGGCAACCATCACCAAACCGACAGCGGGCGAAATTTTGTGGAATGGCGCCAATATTTTGAAAAATCCAAACCCTCTCCGCAACACGCTCGGCTACCTGCCGCAGGATTTCGGCGTCTATCCTAATCTTACTCCGGTTGAATTTCTGGAATATCTCGCGGCGGCGAAAGGACTGAGCTACGCCGATTCGAAACGCAGGATTGAAGAGCTGCTTCTGCTTGTCAACCTTATCGATGTGCGCAACCGCCAGCTTGGCGGATTTTCGGGCGGGATGCGGCAGCGCGTCGGCATCGCGCAAGCCCTCCTCAACGATCCGCAGCTCCTCATCGTCGATGAGCCGACCGGAGGGCTGGATCCGGAAGAACGGGTGAGGTTCAGAAATCTGCTCTCCGAATTATCCGGCGAGCGCATCGTTATCCTCTCCACGCACATCGTTTCCGATGTTGAAGCGACCGCCACGGAGATTGCCATCATCCGGAAAGGCGAACTCGTCGCCCACGCCGCGCCGGATCGCCTGCTGGCGCAATTGCAGGGAAAAGTCTGGGAATGGCTTGTGCCGGGAGCGGATTTTATGCAATTGAAAACGCGCTTTCGTATCAGCGGCACGATCCGCCGCAGCGACGGCGTGCAAATCCGCGTCATCGCCGATACACCACCCTCGCGGGACGCGCGTGAAATCCAGCCGACGCTGGAAGACGCGTATCTCCATTTTATCTCCAACGGTCATGACCGTGGTGAAAGTTCTAAGTAATTACATGTATATAATTCAAAGGTACGACTCGTGCATTGAGGTGAGGAGATTGCGACGTCCGCCTCCCGCCAAGAAAACGGCGGGTAAAGCGGGCGGACTCGCAATGACTGGTCGCTCCAACGGGAATGTCGTGAAAGAAGAAATCGGGGAACGTGTCGTATGAAGACGGCGCGTATTATCTACCGCATGATAATCGCCGATGTGCTCGAGCGGTGCAGGCGGTACAGTTTTTTAGTCACGATGGCTGGCGCGCTCTACATCGGCTACGCGGTATACCGTGGTTATATCCAGATGCACTTTTCCGAATACCGGGGCATATACAATTGCGCATGGCTTGGAACACTCTCCGCCATCGCGGTCTCGCTCTTTATTTCCTTCGCCGGATTTTATGTCGTGAAAAATTCCATCGACCGCGACCGGAGAACGGGCGTCGGCGAAATCCTTGCGACAACGCCCATCGGGAAGATCGTTTATTTGCTCGCAAAGGCGTTCAGCAACTTTGCCGTCTTGATGGCAATCGTGCTGGTGGAAGCGGTTTCCATATTCATTATGGTTTTCCTGAAACATGAGGATACCGGGGTTGACCTTTGGGCGCTCTATTCGCCGTTTCTTTTTCTTGCCATCCCGGCGATGGCGATCACCGCGGCAATTGCGGTGTTGTTTGAAAGCGTGAGATTTCTCCGCGGCGGCGCGGGCAATGTTATCTTCTTTTTCCTGTGGACAGCGTCATTATCGGTACCGATGGTAAACAACATTCACCCTCTCGATTTATCCGGCGCGATATACGTAGAAGACAGCATCCAATCCGCCGTTGCGAAATTTGATTCCCAGGCAAAGGGCGGATTCAGTTATAACGCGGGACCACAGGAAGAGATCAAAACCCTAAAAACATTCACCTGGCAGGGAATTCAATGGACTCCAGCAATTATCATCGTCCGTTTCAGCTGGTTTCTGTACAGTTTGTTGATGGTTTTACTCGCTTCGTTGTTCTTCGACCGCTTCGATAACGCCCTGCTCGCGCGGGCTGGATCAGCGCCCGATGAAAAAACAAAAAAGGGAAAACGATTCGCCGCATTGCGCGCGGGCGTCGATCGATGGACGTCGTTTGAATGGGTTCACTCGCGTTCAACTTTTTCGCGCATGCTTGCGGTTGAGCTGATGCTCATGCTCAGGGGTCTCTCGCTCTGGTGGTATCTGCCAGCCCTCGGTCTCATCATCGCTTCCTTATTGTCGCCAATGGACGCGGTCAGGGAGGGATTGTTCCCGGTGGTATGGGTTTGGCCCATCCTTATCTGGTCGCGTCTCGGGACGAGAGAAGATAAATACGGCACCGGACAAATTATTTTTTCTTCCCCGAATATTCTCAGCCGCCAGTTTCCGGCGATGCTCACGGCGGGCGTCATGCTTTCGCTCGCAACAGCTTCCGGCGTCCTGGTTCGGTTCGGCGTCGCAGGCGATGTTGGTTCTATCGCAACAACAATACTGGGAGCGGTGTTTATTCCACTGCTGGCGCTTGCGTTCGGCGTGTGGAGCAAGAGCAGCAAACTCTTCGAGGTGATCTATCTGCTTCTCTGGTATATCGGACCGATGAATCATGTCGCCGCCCTGGATTTCACGTTTACCTCCCCGGGATCATTTTCTTCGGGTATGCCGTTCGCGTATGTCACTATCTGCGGAATTCTGCTGGTAGCAGCCATTTCGGGCAGAAGAAAGCAAATGGTGTTTTAGGGTGAATTATCACATCTTATCATGGATAGTATTTTGTTCTCGAAATAAATCATTTTTTTTCGGCTCAACCTATTGACTATGGACGAGGTTCTTCTTACATTTTTCTCAGTTCACCTATCAGACCCACGTTCACTTAAGCGAGAGGGATTCCTATATGCCCGCAACTAATAGAAAATCTGCCCCCCCGGAGGAAACAACGAGAAAATCGACGCAAATAAAACAGAAAGTTTTTATCCCCGCATCGCCTGACGAAGTGTTCGACGCATATCTTGACAGCAAGAAACACTCTGCCATGACCGGCGGCGAAGCAAAACTCGATCCACATGCCGGAGGAATATTTTCAGCATGGGACGGTTATATATCCGGCACGCTCTTTGAGCTTGAACGCGGCAAACGGATTGTGCAGGATTGGATCACCACCGAATGGCCCGAAGGATACCCGCGTTCGGTGTTGAGCATCACCCTCACGCCGAAAAAGAACGGCACAGAATTGCTCCTCCTCCAGGAATGCGTTCCCGCCTCCCAGGCGAAAGATTACGAGCGCGGCTGGAAAGATTTTTACTGGAAACCGATGCAAAAGTATTTTGCAAAAATCCATCCTAAGGAGAAAACCACAAAAGCTTCCCGGAAAAAATAACTCATAGCCCGTAGCGAATGTAAATATTTGGCGGTGGTTGGCTCCGTCGGAATTTCCCGGTTGCTCTATATCACCGGTTCGGCGCCGCGAACCTAAATTACATCGTTGCATTTATCTCATTTTCTGCACATTTGTCATTTTTTGCTTCGCTCACGCACCCCTTTCATCTTATTATTATAGAGTAGAGTGATTGACTCTTGCTCTATTATTGATTACATTAAGTATTAGATTGTGAGTTATAGGGTTCCTAATTCACCCAATAGCTTCAATTCGCGTCGTATTTGAGTTAAATAACACAAAGGTTAGTAATGCAGCAAAAGTATTATCATAAATTTCATATCCCGGTGATGGGTACGGGGCATTCCTCGGATACGCCCATTCGGGTTGCCCATCTCGGTATCTCGTCGGTGATTTCGCTTGTCGATGATCTCCTGTTGGAAAAACTCCGCAAATATTACGCGGAGAAATTCAGCCTGCCGTATGAGAAGATCCCGAAGAGCGAACACGACGGCAGAGCCAAGCGCATTACCGCGTATCTCAATACCGTTCAGGATATCGTGAAAATAAAGTTCGAGCGACTGAAACAACAGACCATTTTCGGCGATACCGAAAAGAAAAAATATTTTGAAATCCTCCCCGATGATTCTCCGCTGAAGAAAGAGTACCACAAGATTCTTACACTCCCTCCCGGCGATTATCGCGAAACAAGCGAGAAAAACCTCACTGATAAAATGGTGACCGGTTCCATCGACGTCAACATCATGGTGAAACTTGACCGCATTACGCACGACCGCCACGGCAAGCCGTTGAGCGAAGAATTTTCAGACGCGAAAGCCGCCCTCAGGGGTTACGCGAACAGCAAGTTGCAATCGGCCATCGTGTTTTCCGCCGGCATTAACCAGGCATTGTTCAGCTATATGACCCGCTTCCGCGATTTCTACCGCGACGAAGTCGGAGAGATAAAAAAGAAAATTATTCTCAAAGTGAGCGATTTCCGCTCCGCCTTGGTCCAAGGAAAATTCCTCGGCAAAAAAGGACTGGAAGTGCACGAGTTCCGGATCGAATCCGGGCTTAACTGCGGCGGGCACGTATTCCCATCGAACGGCGTACTGCTGCCGACGCTGCTGCGCGAATTCCTCGAGAAACGCGATGAGCTTCCCGGCGAGTTCCAACCTCTTGTCAAACGATATTATGATAACCAGGGAATGCAATATGTCGAACAGCCGGATGAGGAGCGGGCTCTTGTCACGGTTCAGGGCGGTATCGGCAATCATGCTGAAGTTCGTCGCTTAACCGAACATTACGGCATGGACCGCACCGGATGGGCAAGTCCATTTCTTCTCGTTCCCGAGGCGACCTGCGTCGATGACGAAACAAGGGAATTACTGAGGAACTCAACTGAAACAGATCTCTATGTAAGCAATGTGTCACCGCTCGGCGTGCAGTTCAATAATATTCGCGGCTCCGGTTCAGAACGTTGGACGACGGAAAAAAATCGAAGCGGCAATCCGGGCTCGGCCTGCCCAAAAGGGTTTTTACAATCGAACACGGAATTTACCACAACGCCGATCTGCAGCGCATCGCAGGAATATTTGGAGAAAAAACTTGCGGAAATTGATTCGATGGCTATTTCTCCCGAGGAAAAAGAGGAGCTGCGCGACCGGGCAACGCTTAAAACATGCATCTGCGATCATCTCGGCAACGGCGCACTCATCGCGCTTGGTTTGCAGCAGCCGAAAAACGCCCCACAATCGATCTGCCCGGGACCCAATATCGCGTGGTTCAACCGCATCTATACCTTGAAAGAAATGGTGGATCATATCTATGGCCGCGGCGAATCGCTTGTGCCCGCCGAACGGCCGCACATGTTCGCCAAAGAAATTGAGATGTACGTCGACCATTTTGACAACCTGGTGAAAAAGTGCACCGATTCGATCCGCGACAATAAAACGATTCAGGAATTTTTCAGCAATCTTTCAGAAAGTATTGAATACTGTCTTACCATCGGTGAAAAAATTCCGTATCCCGGCGAAAATCTCGAGTCGATCACGACAACTGCGATGACCCAGCGGGCTCGCGTGCAGGCAATCTATGAATGGTACCAGCAGCAGTTCGCTGTACCCGTTCACGCAAAGGTTGTAGCATAAAAAATTACGTGTTGTATTTTTTCGGAACGTTCTTGACGCGCCTCGTGGCTTAATTTGCACGCAAATCTTTTCACGATAGTCCATAATGCAGACCTTAATAAAGGTTGATATTCAACCCATCAGAACATTCCTCCGCAAACTAATTTCCCGGTCATCGACGCCAAAAGCTATGCAATGGCTTGACGAGGAAATCGGAAAAATGAACAGTGAACGATGGGAACATTCCGCCTATCGTACCTTCAGCATGATACCGCGCATGGTTGGGAAGACAGAAGTACAATTGAACTCTCAGGATAGTCAAACCGCAAACGAATTACGGTCCGGGTGGACAATTTCCGGATGGACGATCGACCGGTTCGCACGCGTCTATGTAATTCTCTCTCTTCCCATCGAAAATTTCCCACTCTATGTGAAAACGTTGAACGCCTTATTCAGCGCAGCGGATGTGAGCGAACTTGTAGCGCTGTATTCAGCCCTGCCGCTGCTTCCGCATCCGGAGGAATTCCGATTGAGAGCTGCCGAGGGAATCCGCACAAACATGACCGTGGTGTTCGACGCCATTGCGCTCCAGAATCCGTATCCCGCCGATTACCTCGATGAATCGGCTTGGAATCAAATGACGCTTAAAGCGGTCTTCATCGGCAGACCGTTGTATAAAATTTACGGACTCGACCGCCGCAATAATCTTCATCTTGCCCGGATGCTGTCCGATTATGCCCACGAACGGTGGGCGGCAAACCGGACGGTAACGCCGGAAGTATGGCGGCTCATCGCTCCGTTCCTGACGACCGGCGAGGACAGATTTCTTTCGGATTTGAAGCGGGTGATAAACGATTCCGACCACATCCAGCAGGAAGCCGCGGCTCTGGCGATATACCAGAGCAAAGCCCCGTCAGCACAATCGCTTCTTGCCGCTAAAAAAGATTTGCAGCCGCGCATCTCCGCAAATACAATCACCTGGCAATCCATTGCCGAACAATGGCATGCAGGGAAATAATAATATTATTGATACATAACTCAATCTGAACTTGATATGAAAACAAACTCCATGTTGTTTATTGATCCGCACATTCACATGACTTCCCGCACGACGGACGACTACGAGGCGATGCGCTGTGCAGGTATTGTGGCGATCATCGAACCGGCATTCTGGCTCGGACAGCCGAGAACCGAGGCGGGAACATTCAAAGATTATTTCAGCAATCTCGTCGGATTTGAGCGGTTTCGCGCCAGCCAGTTCGGTATTAAACATTACTGCACCATCGGTTTAAACTCAAAGGAGGCAAATAACGAAGAGCTCGCGGAAGCAGTCATGGAACTGCTTCCTCTCTATATTTATAAAGAAGGCGTTGTCGGCGTAGGAGAAATCGGGTATGACGACCAAACTCCCGTTGAAGAAAAATTTTTCCGTTTACAGATTGAGTTGGCAAAAGAAGCCAATCTCCCCGTTCAAGTACATACACCCCACCGTGATAAGAAATCGGGAACGCTCCGCAGCATGGATCTCTGCAAGGAACTGAACATCGATCCGTCGCGCGTCGTCATCGATCATAACAACGAGGAGACGGTAAAAGCAGTATTAGACCGCGGGTTTTGGGCTGGATTCACCATCTATCCCCATACGAAGATGGGAAGCGAACGCATGGTTGAAATCGTCCGCTCGTATGGATCGAAACAGATTATTGTCGATAGTTCCGCCGATTGGGGCGTGAGCGATCCGCTTGCCGTTCCCCGGACTGCCGCGCTTATGGTGGAACGCGGAATCTCCGAAACCGATGTGAAAACTGTCTGCTATCAGAATGCGTTAACTGCATTCGGGCAGAGCGGGCAAATGAACGAAAATGATTGGCTCAATCCAGCGCCCATCGATCAGCGCGAAACATTCGGCACCAGTACGATCCTCCGCGGGCAGACGCCCGTAGTGGAAAATGCCCCTTCCACAGCCAACCGGTAGCAACGTCCTTATTGAATAAAAATATCCGGGGCTTACTCCGGCTCGCGCGCCCTGCCAACCTGTTCACCGCAATGGCGGACGTCCTGCTTGGATTTGCAGCGTCGGGATTCGTTCTGCCGGATGCAGATTGGTACGGGGGATATTTTCATCTTACAAACTTTCATACACTCCTGTTGTTAATCGTCGCATCGGTTTTTCTCTATACCGGCGGCGTAGTTTTCAATGATGTTTTCGATGCAGATATCGATAGCAAAGAACGACCCGAGCGGCCTATTCCAAGCGGGGATATTTCCAAAGCAAGCGCAGCGATCTTTGGAGGATTACTTTTTTTAATCGGCTGTTTCGCAGCAATTGCTGTTTCCGTCACAACGTTAAAATTTGCCGGACTGATTATCGCGAGTTCGCTTCTCTATAATGGTTGGGGAAAACATCACTTTATCGGTCCCATCAACATGGGTTTGTGCAGGGGATTAAATCTTCTGTTAGGGATGAGTGCTTCTCCTTCGTACATGCAGCATGGCTGGATGATAATTCTGATTCCAACGGTATTTATTGCGGCTGTTACCATGATTAGCCGCGGCGAAGTTCATGGCGGAAGCACAACCATATTAAACGCAAGCACGGCTCTTTACATTTTGGTTCTCGCAGGATGTCTTTCGTTCGGTTTCATGCCGGGATTTCAGCTGCCGTTAAGCGTACCGTTTCTGTTTCTCTTTTCCTGTCTCATTTTTCCACCGATATTCAAAGCGCGTGTAGATAGAACGCCTTTCCGAATTCAAGCAGTTGTTCGCGCCTGCGTATTATCATTGATTGTTCTTGACGCAGCGCTCGCTGCCGGTTTCGCCGGATGGGGATACGGTCTCTGCGTGCTCTGCCTTCTTCCTATATCTACCTATACTGCAAAATATTTTGCTGTAACGTAAGCGGCGGGTTTGATGATTAGCGATGTATCGCCTGTCATTGAAAATCCCCTAATTTTTTCCCATATTGGTACATTGTCGTTTTATTAAAGGAAAAAATACGTCCAGTTCTGGATATTAACGACAACTGGAAGCTACACACAACAGATGAAAACAAATTAATCTACGAGCACTCAAAAAACAGACAGCATGAAACCGCTTCACCAGTCATTTTCCGTTCCATTTACCTATCCCATTCATTTCACCGAAGGTATCTTCCAAAAAGAAAATTCCGTACTGCGATCGATTCTCACCGGGCGCGAGAATGGAACTCCGCGGAAAGTGTTATATGCTATCGATAGCGAAGTGTATAAGCATCATCCCCATCTCATTGATGATATCCGGGAATATATGCGAAGCGCAGGAACCGGAATCGAACTTTGCGGCGAACCGATGATTATACCGGGGGGAGAACAATGCAAGAACGACGCCGGACTGCTCCAGCAGATTCTAAAAGCGATCAGCGTCAACGGCGTTGACCGGCATTCGTATATCATCGCTATCGGCGGCGGAGCAGTGCTCGATCTGGTTGGTTTCGCGGCAGCCGTTGCCCACCGCGGCATCCGGCACGTCCGCATTCCGACCACGGTGCTGTCGCAAAACGATTCCGGCGTGGGCGTGAAAAACGGAATCAACGCTTTTGATAAGAAGAATTTTCTCGGAACGTTCACTCCCCCCTTTGCGGTGATCAACGATTCCCGTTTTTTGGCAACATTAGACGACCGCGATTGGCGTGCGGGAATTGCCGAAGCCATTAAAATATCACTGATCAAGGATAAAGATTTCTTCTATTATATCCACGCTCATGCTCAGGAACTCTTAAACCGGGATATTACCATCATGCAGCAGTTGATTTACCGTTGCGCCGATATGCATGCCCGGCACATTGTCAGCGGCGATCCCTTTGAATCCGGTTCATCGCGCCCGCTCGATTTCGGCCACTGGGCGGCGCATAAACTTGAACAGATTACCTCGTACTCCGTTCGTCACGGCGAGGCAGTCGCGCTCGGCATGGCTCTCGACGCCACGTATTCACAGCTCGCAGGATTGCTGCCGCGCGACGAGTGGAAAACCATCCTCAATCTTCTCCGCACATTTGGATTCGATCTCTATATTCCGGAGTTGTCGCTTCACCTTGGAGAACCGGCACACCCGCTCTATTTCCTTAGGGGACTTGAGGAATTCCGCGAGCATCTTGGCGGAAAACTCACCATCATGCTCCTCCAGGGTATCGGCAAGGGTGTGGAGACCGGCGAAATGCGCACCGATCTTATTCTTGAAGCCATCTCTGCGCTTCAGAAATACCAAAACTCGATGATCATTTCCTGAGAACGATGAATCTCTCTTTTTCTCTCTGAAGATGTATGGAAATCGGCAACGGTCGTCATCTTACCTATTGCACGAACATCCACGCTGGAGAAACATGGAACGATATTTTTCCGCAGCTCAAAAAATTTCTTCCCGAAATTAAGCGGCAGCTTTCTCCGAATTCGCCATTCGGTATAGGGTTGCGTCTTTCAAACAGGATGAGCGAGGATCTTCTCGATCGCGTGACCTTCGATGAATTTACATCGTGGCTCTCCGAGCAAGATCTCTATGTGTTCACGATGAACGGATTTCCCTACGGCGGTTTCCATCGCCAGGTTGTAAAAGATTCCGTCCATCATCCCGACTGGACAACCATCCACCGGCTCCAGTACACGAAACGTCTTTTTAATCTCCTTGCAAATCTCCTGCCCGATGGAATCGACGGCGGAATATCCACCTCGCCTCTTTCGTATAAACCCTGGTATGACGGTGATAAAAAAAAATATGAGGCAGCGCTCGATAGCTCGACCAGAAATATCCTCCGCATTGTTCAGCACCTTGCAGGCATTCACCGGACAACAGGAAAATTGCTTCATCTTGATCTTGAACCGGAACCGGATGGTCTTCTGGAATGCACGGGCGACGTCATCGATTATTTTGAAAACCGCCTTTTACCCACCGCCGCAAAATTTTTACCGGCAGCGCTGGGCGTTACTCCCAAAGAATCAAACCGCCTGATTAAAGAGTACATACGGGTGTGTTATGATATCTGCCATCTTTCAGTCGCGTATGAAAAACCCAAAGAGGCAATAGCGCGGTTGAAAAAATATGGAATCAAAATCGGCAAGATTCAAATAACCGCTGCACTGCAGGCAACCCTCCCGAAAAGTCCCCTAAAGCGAAAACCGATCCTCGCTGAACTTGAACGTTTCGCTGAACCGGTATATCTCCATCAGGCGGTCACCTGTGATCAGAAGAATAAGCTCACACGATATTCAGATCTTGATTACGCTCTTAAAGATATCTCGTCATCAAACGCGCAGGAATTGCGAACACATTTCCACGTTCCAATTTATAAAGAAAATTTCGGAAAATTAGAATCAACCCAAGCCGAGCTCATTGAAACCCTCAGCGTGCTGAATCGGAATCCCTTCTCAAACCATCTTGAAGTTGAAACGTATACATGGGAATTGCTCCCGGAATCGGAACGAACCGATCTCATAGGATCGATCACCCGCGAACTTGAATGGGTTATCAAGCAAATGAAGGATACGAAACGCAGACATGCGTAGAGTCGTGGTCATCGACGTTGTGGGATTAACTTCCGGATTGATCGGAATCCACACACCGTTTCTTGCACGATGGTCTGCGAGTGCCCGAAAATCATCTATCGCTCCTGTCTTTCCGGCTGTCACCTGCTCCGCACAATCAACGTATCTCACCGGAACGCATCCTGCAGAACACGGCATTGTCGGCAACGGCTGGTATTTCCGCGACGAGTGCGAGGTAAAATTCTGGCGGCAATCGAACAAACTTGTTCTTGGCAAGAAAATCTGGGAGACAGCGAAAGAGCTCAATCCTGCATTTACCTGCCTGAATATGTGCTGGTGGTACAATATGAACACCACCGTCGATTATTCGGTCACCCCCAGACCCCTCTATCTCGCCGACGGGCGAAAACTTCCCGATTGTTATTCGCAGCCATCCATCCTGCGCGATAAACTTCAGCGTATGCTTGGGACTTTTCCATTGTTCGATTACTGGGGACCGCGCACATCTATTAAATCAAGCCGATGGATAGCGGAAGGATCTAAAATTCTCGAAGCCGATTATTCACCTACGCTCACGCTCATCTATCTTCCCCACCTGGATTATAATCTCCAGCGATTCGGAACCGACGAAACGAAGATTGCCACAGATCTGCGGGAGATCGATGCCGTTTGCGAAGACTTGATTACGTTTTATGAAAAGCGGAACGTGGAAGTTATTGTGCTTTCGGAATATGGAATTACCTCGGTAAATAATCCCGTTCACATCAACCGCGAACTTCGCAAACACGGGTATATCGCAGTCAGGGAGGAATTAGGATTGGAGCATCTTGATCCTTACGTCAGTAAAGCGTTTGCCGTGGCTGATCACCAGGTCGCTCATATTTATATCAACGACCCTTCGGTTCTTTCACCGGTTCGGACATTACTCGAAAAGATGGAGGGTATCGAGATGATCCTTGACGCTGAAGGGAAAAAAAAGTATCACATCAACCACGCGCGGGCTGGAGAATTAATTGCTGTTGCGGATAAGAATTCCTGGTTCACCTATTATTACTGGATGGAGGATAACAAAGCGCCCGACTTTGCCCGCATAGTTGAAATTCACCGTAAGCCGGGGTATGATCCGATTGAGTTGTTCACGAACCCGGAGATGAAGTTTCTCATGCCGCAGATTGCCTTGAAATTAATAAAGAAAAAACTTGGTTTCCGCATGTTAATGGATGTAATCCCGCTCGATGCCTCGCTGTTGAAAGGATCGCATGGGCGTATCCCGGAATCAACCTCCGATTTTCCTATTCTTATTACCAAAAATAAAGAAAGTTTAGTATCTTCCGTTATAGAACCGACGGATGTGAACCGGATAATCGGTCAGCATCTGGAGGTAAATCCCTGATTTACCTGAAAATGATTCATTAGTGGGATATAGGAAAAACTCCATCCGAGTCACCCTGAACTTGTTTCAGGGTCTGAATCTAAATAGATTCCGAAACAAGTTCGGAATGACTCATTCTAAATCGATGCGGTTTCAACACCCTGCTAAACCATTGATCTGGGAACGTTCTCTACGAAACGGATTGTTCAACTGTTATACTATCTCAATCTCGTATGCCGGATAGTACCGACAAAATTCAATAGCCACTCTACAATTTTTTGAAAGGACCCAATTATGCCAAACCCTGTCGTTCACTTTGAAATCATGGGGAAAAACGGAAAGCGGCTGCAGGATTTTTACTCGCAGCTATTTGATTGGAAGATCGACTCTAATAATCCGATGAATTACGGATTGGCAAAAGCCCGCCACAACGATAAAGGCATCGATGGCGGGGTTGGTCAGGTTGACCAGAATATGCCCAACCCGTATGTTACCTGCTACGTGGCGGTAAAAGATTTAAAAGCATCGCTCGATCAAGTGGTGAAGCTTGGCGGGCAGGTCGTTGTCCCTGAAACGGTGATTCCCAACATGGTGACGTTTGCCATGTTCAAAGACCCGGAAGGAAATTTATTGGGGATGGTAAAGGATCAAATGTAGTTTACCATCCTTTATGTGCGCATAAAAAAGGCGAAGAAAATTTTCTTCGCCTTTTTTATTGGTTTCAAACTCACTGATTCAGACCATCATCTTCCGCCAAGTATGGCGTGCAGCGTAACCTGTTCCGTTCCGCGTTTCACAACAATTTCAACTTCGTCCTTGGGTTTATATTTACCAAGCAGATATGTGAAATCGTAAATGTTCTTCACATCGCTTCCGCCGAATTTAACAATCACATCGTTCGCCTTGAGTCCGGCTTTATCTGCCGCGCTGCCGGGCCTCGTGCCGGTGATTTTCATTCCGACAATATCTTCGGCAAAATCCGGGATGACCCCGAGACTTACTCTTACCTCGCCCCGTTCACTTGGAGCCGCCATCGCCACTTTCGTGAAGGTAGGATTTGTCCCCATCGTATCGATATCCCAGAGGATGCGGGTCACATATTCAACTACCTGTTGTTCGCCGGGATAGTTGATTTTATCCCACGTATCGGAGGGGCGGTGATAATCACTGTGAATGTTTGTGAAGAAAAACATGACCGGAATATCCTTGCCGTAAAACGAAGCGTGATCGCTCGGTCCGTAGCCATCGGGTTTCAGTTTCAATTTCAGCGATGAATCGGGGTTTTCCTTTTTGACGATTTTTTCCCACTGCGGCGATGTGCCCATACCTTCCACCACAAGAATGCTGTCCTTCAACCTGCCGATCATGTCCATGTTTAACATCGCTGTCGTTTTACCGAGCGGGAAAAACGGATTTTTCACATAATAATCCGAGCCAAGCAACCCCAGCTCTTCGCCGGTGAACGAAAGAAACAACACGGTGCGTTTTAACTTTGCCCTGTCGGGCGCGAAATATTGAGCCGCTTCCAACAATCCCGCCGTTCCCGATCCGTTATCGTCCGCACCCGGATGGATAGCGATGGTATCGGGTTTCAACGAACCGGAACCTTCTCCGCCGTAGCCGAGGTGATCCATATGCGCGCCAAGTATGACGACGTCGTCTTTTAATACAGGATCGTTGCCCGGAAGGTATCCGCAAATGTTGGCGCTTTGAGCATGAACACGAACGAGCTCTGTTGAGAGATGCATGGTTACATTCGGAAGCTCGAACGAGTTCGGCTTTTTCGAAGTGTTGATTCCCTGCTGAATGGTGGATAAATCTTTTCCCATCGTATGGAGAAGCGAGTCGAACGATTTTGACGACATGGTAACTGCCGCTATCCCGGAAGTGCCAAAGCCGCGATCAAAGATGAACGACATGAGTTTCGCATCCGGATCATCGAGCGGTCCGGTCATAAAGATCATTCCCGAGGCGCCTTTCTCACGCGCAATAAACGCTTTCGTGCGGGAGGCGGCGCTTTTTACGAACGACGTGGAATCGTTTGAACCGTTCGGCGTGTAACGAAGCACGGCGACGATTTTATTTTTTACGTCCACTCCGGCGTAATCGTCATATTTCATCGAATCGTTGGTGATGCCGTAACCGACAAAAACGACCGGCGCAGAAAACGAAGTATCAATCGAAAATGCCATCGGCTGGAAATCTTTTTTCAATTCAAATGGGATGGTAATTTTCATATCCTCCCGGTGAATATCGGCGCTGAGGGAATTTTTCTCGCCCATCTTCACTGTCGATATAAAATCAAACGATTGAAAATATGTACCGTGATCTCCCGCAGGCAGCAAACCGTACGATTCAAATTCATGAGCGATATAGTTTGCGGCTTTGCGGTTGCCTTCCTCGCCCGCCCGCCGACCCTCAAGTTCCGGCGATGCAAGATATTTGATATGCCGCTGCAGTTCCAACGCGGTGACATTCTTTGAGATATAATCCGGCGTTGAGGGCGCGCAGCTCAGGATGAGCGCGCAAGTAATAATTGATAAAAGTGTTTTCATAATATATTGTTCTCTGTATGGTATGATAATGATTGATTAATTATTCCAATCGGCAATAAAAATATTTGTTTCTTCCGGACTTTTGTTATTCCGGTTTGAAGCAAAGACAAGTTTCTTCCCATCGCGCGTAAACATGGGAAAACCATCGAATGTTTCGTTAAAAGTAACCTGTTCGAGGCCCGTTCCGTCGATATTGATGAGGAAAAGATCAAAATTGCGCCCTTTGGGGTCTTTATAATTCGATGCGAAGATAATTCTTTTTCCATCCGGGTGGAAGAACGGTGCAAAACTTGCGCGTCCGAAATGCGTCAACTGCCGCTTATGGGAACCATCCGCATTCATCACAAAGATTTCCAGGATCGAAGGCCGCACAAGCTCGGCTTTTAAAAGATCCTGGTAATCTTTTACAGCTTCCTTTTTCTTTGGATGGTATGCGCGGTAACAGATCATCTTGCCATCCGATGAATAAAACGCTCCCCCGTCGTAACCGATTTCATGGGTTAATTGCTTTACATTTGTTCCATCAAGGTTCATGGAATAGAGATCAATATCGCCGTTGCGTGTCGATGTAAAAACCATCCGGTCGCCAATTGGAGATACGGTTGCCTCGGCGTCATAACCATCCTTGTTCGTGAGGTTCTTAATAATGGTGCCGTCGATTTTGGCAAGGAAAATATCATACGTATTATGAAGCGCCCACACATACCCTTTGGAATAATCGGGTCGCGGCGGGCAGGCGGCGTTATGAAGATGAGTGGATGAATAAATAATAGTTGAATCGCCCGGCAGAAAATACGAACAGGTGGTTTTCCCTTTTCCCGTGCTCACCATCCGGACATTCTCCCCATTGAGATCCATAGTGTAAATTTGATCGCATTGAAAACTATCGCGCGTTGATTGAAAAATCAACTGTTTGTCATCGAATGAAAAATACGCTTCGGCATTCTGCCCACCTTTCGTAAGCTGGCGAATATTCGAAAGATGTTTTTCACCCGGAACAAGCAGAGAATCGGACGTTGACTGCGCCTGAAGCAGCGTCAGTGAAAAGAGAAGTATCGTTAATAGCGTTTTGGTACGATTAATAACAGTCACAGTAACCTTCGTAGCAATTGAACAGTACAGGAAATTAATGATGGGCAACATTTCTAAGTAACGGAATCGGTTTTATTAACCGTTTTTGTTAAGTTTTCCGTCTCTTTTACGTAATAATGTACAGATTCGTTTGGATGTTTACAAATATGGAAATCGCTGGAACAAAACCAACACACATTCTTCCCCGGCGTGGGAATTCCAAATAGTTAGGAATTGTAGCGTCCGATCCCCTGATCGGACAAATATTCATCTCTAAATATCTGAAAGATCGTATCCATGATGCAGATAAGCGTTAAAAAATTCTAACACTATGGCTTACCTATGATATTTTTTTTCATCTTTTTGCGATAAAACCCTTGACAAACCGGAAATAATCCCTTAAATTGGACAACTTTGTTTTATTTCGACAGACGGGAATTCACGCTTGCCTTTTCTTGCTGCGATGAATGCCGTTTGTAAAATTATTTAATCAAAAAGCTGCGATAATCATTTTTAACTAATCGGAAGAAGAATGATAATAAATATTCGTTTCGTACTCCGTTTTATCATAACCATTTTTTAGGAAATACGCCTTATGAAACTCTATTGTTACATGGTTACTCTCAGTTGCTTAATTGCGCTTTCCTCCATATCTGTTTTTACGCAGCAGCGATCTGATTGGCAGGTGTTGTTGGATAACAAAGAGAATGGTTTATCGGGCAGATATTATACGACAAGTAATAGCGCCATGGGAACCGGGTATTGCACCCACTATGAAATTATGAGCAGGTATCAATCCCGCGTTTACTTTACCGTCACCTTTACCTATTACGAAGGGGATTCAAAATCCTGGGATTGGAATTTATCTTCCGGTAAGAGTTACGAATGGAACCTTGACACGAAAGGTGTGACTAACGTACGGATACAAATTTCAAACAATGAAGGGGGCAGCGGGGAAGATCAAAACGCAACATCCTCAAATTCGCATAATCAAGAATTACAACGGGATGCTCAGAACAAACGTATCCAACAGCAGCAGCAAGCGCTCCAACGGCAACTGGATGATGCAGCATCGCGAACACGCCAAACATTTAATGCCGTCAACAGCGGATTGAGCGCTCTGTCAGATTATGTGTTTGGCAATATGGCAAAAAATGCGAGAGAGCGGATGAATAACGAGAGAGACAATGCGTTTCGTGAATTAAAAGAGAAAGCACGAACGACCTATGGCGACCTCGAAGACTGTTCCTCGTGTAGCGGTTCCGGAGCGGTGGATTGCAGCCAATGCAACTCCCAGGGATATTCTGACTGTAGCAATTGTAACGGCACTGGTAAACAGACGTGCAATTTATGCGGAGGCACTGGAACGTTCTTTAATAAGCCGTGTACAAGTTGCGGAGGACGGGGATATTCTACCTGCGCTGCCTGTTCAGGAAAAGGAAAGATAATTTGCATTCATTGCGGCGGAGTCGGTAAAACGAATTGCACTTCCTGTAAGGGCACCGGGAAAATTTTTGTGGAAAAGGATCAGCCGGATGAGCAAGCAGGGACGACTACCCCTGTCGATAATTCGAATAACACAACAAATAGCACTACTTCGAGCAGCAGTAGTAGCAGCTATGTTGCGTCCTCTTTCATTACGGCTGATCAAAGAGCGATAATAAAGTTTGTTGTGGACTCGATCGGGAATGAAATATTGGGAGACTGGGAAATATATAAAACGGAATACCATGATTTCAAATTTGAAGATGGCAAGGGAAGCATATCAATATCTAGAGATTTCAATGGTAATTATGCGGCAACCGGAAATTTTGAATTTGTCCTTGGTGTCGGAGGCCACAAACAGGTTTTAATCGGTTATATATCATCCATAGATTTGGATAGCTTGAATGCTATTAGCGCGCATAATACAAAATTGACTTTTTTGCTTAATGGCAGTTATGATTACAAACATACATTTGAATATGAAGGAGAAAAGAGTATTGTTTATGCAGCGCAAATGTCTTTAGCATATTTCTCTGTTCGAAGGGATTCGGAGGGTACATTCCTCCTTTTGGCGCCCTTTATTGGCCAAAAAAAAGATGATAAAAAACCATCTAGCATACCCTCGGAATATTATTATTGGTTTAGAAAGAAAAAGACGGATGCTGAACTGTGCAAAGAATACTACGACAAAGCGCTAGCATATAAACATCAAGGCGACCTCGACAATGCCATTGAGTACTTTGCAAAAGCGCTATTTTACAACCCTAACGATACAACCACATTGTATAACATGGGCTACGCCTATCGCGATAAAAATAAGTACGATAAAGCGATGGAATGTTATCAGAAGGTAATCGACATCGCACCTGATAACGCGAGTGCGTACTTTGATATGGGGCTTGCTCATGGTCACGAGAAAGAATATGACAAGGCAATTGAATGTTATGAAAAAGCACTTAGGATCAAGCCGAATTACGCTGAGGCATATTTTAATATTGGGAACATGCATCATGCCCGAAAAGAGTATGATCAAGCCGTAATATGTTATCGCAAAGCCACCGAAATTAAACCTGAGTATGCAGAGGCATCCGCGAATATGAGCGCGGACCTCGAGAATGTTCTGCAGGACATGTATGAGAAGAGAAAGGAGGAGATCCGGGCACAGCACATTCTGATTTCGCTGAAGCCGGATGCATCGGACGATGATACACTGGCAGCCTGGTCAAAAGCGTTTGATCTTCTCAAACGCGCAAAAAACGGTGAATCATTTGACTCACTTGCCTACCGATACTCCGATGATTCAACAGCAAAATTTAATCATGGAGATGTTTACTATTTTACTTCCGGGATGATGGTTTCTGCTTTTGAGAAAGCTTGTTATAATCTGAAGAAGGAAGAGATATTTCCCGTGCCTGTTCGGACGCCATTTGGCTATCACATCATCAAAGTGCTGGATCGGATTCATTCGCGCGGTTCCATAAAAGCAAGTCATATAATGACCCGGTTCAAAGGATCGGCAACGGATTCTGAAGATAATGCTCAGGCCCTTCAACGCATTACCGCGCTTCAGGATAGTTTAAAACGAGGAGCGGATTTTCACACTCTTGCAATGAAATACTCGGAAGACGGCGGCAGCGCCGCTCAAGGCGGTGATCTCGGATGGTTTGAGCGTCGCAAATGGGTGCAATCTTTCGATGAAGCTGTATTTAAACTAAATGTTGGTCAGAATTCCGATATTGTGAAAACACCATTTGGGTACCACATCATAAAGTGTGACAGTATGAAGCCCGTTGGAACATACCAAGAACTGCGCAATCAACTCCTGGAATCATATAATAAGGTTGCGGGTATATCTAAAGAAAATGAGACTCAGTCAAGAGCCCAATCCTCAGGAGATGTGAACGCAAAACTGAATACCGGGGCCGAACAAAAAATTCAATCCAACAAGGACGCCATTATGGAAGTCCTTAAATCTATTGCCCATGATGCCTATGAATATCTTATACGTCCCTCGTCCATGGGAGGAGGCGGAGGTTCATACGCAGGATTTTCGATATCCAGTTCATTAAGTTCGGACGACAACGGGACATACACTGTTGCAGCCGGCGTAACCAGGGTGATGATTGTTGGAACATCTCATCTTGACGCCAGGAACATCATCACACTGTATGTTGATAGCAACGGAACACTTACCAGTTGGACTTATGAAGGTGACTTTAAATAGAGAAACATTTACAAAATATTATCCCAGAGGAAAAACCATGAAGCGTATAATAATAATTCTTTATATTGTTTTACCAATGATTGTGCTATTTCAATTCGGATGTAAACAGGATAGCTCAAGTCCCACAACTCCCGGAAATTCCCCAATATCTCTGGCTCCATGAGCGCCAACGCTCTCCGAACCGGCAAACCTCGCAGCCGATGAACCGATAATTTCGACGCTGAAGTGGAGTCCGAAAAGCGGGGCAGCAAGTTATGGATTGCAGGTATCGACAAGCGCTTCCTTTGGAAACTATGTGTATAACGATAGCGGGCTAACAGATACCAACCGGCAAGTGTCTGGATTAAATATTGGCACAACGTATTACTGGCGCGTTTATGGAATGAACAATTACGGCAGATCAGTATGGTCGGCGGTTTGGAACTTTACTACAGATAAACTCCCGGGAACTCCATGCCCCGAAACTCCAAAAATAGGATATGCCGGTAAAATCTACAACACGGTACAAATAGGAAACCAGTGTTGGCTAAAGAAAAATCTTGATGTTGGATCGATGATTGACGGCTTACAACCCCAATCTGATAACGGTGTGATTGAAAAATATTGTTTTCGTAACGACACTGCAAATTGTACACTATATGGCGGCTTATATGATTGGGGGGAAGCAATGCAATATGGCACGAGTGAAGGCACACAAGGTATTTGTCCGGCAGGATGGCATATACCTACATCTGCTGAATTTGATACCTTAGCAAAAACGGTAAACCAGGATAGCGATGCCCTTAAAGCTGTGGGGCAGGGTACAGGAGTCGGAGCCGGCACAAACATCACCGGCTTTACTGCATTGCTTGGGGGCGCAACCAGTAGTTACTCCACATTCTATGGACTTTACATCGATTCGTACTTTTGGAGATCTACCCGTGCCAATAACCTCTATCCCATCTGCACGCATATATGGGATAACTATAAACCCATCAATACTGAATGGGGATCTCCCAATCCACCAATCCTGGGATATAGCGTCCGCTGCATCAAGAATTAGCCCTGTGAAATAAGCCGGTGGCTTGCGCCCACCCCCGAAAAAAATATTTGGTGAACAAATAAAATATTAACCCCTCCCTTATCGCCCGCCCTACTCGCCGGACAGGGAGGGGTGACGCAGATCCTAGTCAAGAAAGGGAACATAGCATTAAACATGATCATCGGTCGATGATCGTTCCCGTCCTGTTAGGGAGGGGAAGACCCGCCGTTTGGCGGGTCAGGGGTGGGCACGGAGCATTCACACTTTGCACTCGTTCCCCACGCAGTCCGCTGCGCATGGAATGGAAACGAGAGAGACATTTACATAGATCTCCCATCCCCGCAATCGTTTATCAGACAATTTACTCACATCGCAAATTCCAGAAAAGTCAATAACTTAAAACCAATATTACGTGATCTGCATCAATAAACCTATTTGATTTGAATCAGGAATTAACTACAATTCCATTCGATAGAAAAACGGAATCAAATCAATAAAAAAGGAGAACATATGCGATGCCCTTCATGTAATCAGCAAGCGACTACGTTCTTGCGAAATGCCTTTTCTTTGCAGGGTGTTTCTTTCTTCAAATCTGTCCAGGGTCAAATGAAATGCCAACATTGTGGGATTCCTCTGCGCATTTCCGGCTACGGAAAGCGATTTTGGTGGTTCTATATTCCAACGATTATCGCCCTGGCTTTGTTTATACTCTTTTATAGATCTATCTTCCCCGTCTCTGGCATTGATGCGGGAATCGTATGGATACTTCTGTTAATCATGATATGCACTACCTATGGACTTTGTCTCTGGAAATATGCACAAGTCGAAAAAATCAATCTGGTATGAACCAAATAGGGACGTTCGACATCTAAATGAAACAACCGAGCCCGGCGCCATTCCAACTGGGCTCTTTGTTTATCAAAAGTCAAAATTCTAGGGTGGGCGCAACGTTTATCTCATGGGGAATCGGTATCGCATGAAACTCCATTGTCAATAACTCCACAATTGACACTCTGCATATCCCTTCGTATCTTATACACAGACACAATCACACGCACCAATACGATAAGATATTAGTCATCCAGTACGCATCTTATCGTAAACAAAAATTCATTAATCATTCTATCGAACGATGGATACGAGATTACTGAGCGAGTACGAAAAGCCCACCCGGCAGCATTTTCACATTCTCTTCATGAGCTGGGCGGGCTGGATGTTCGATTTTTACGATCTGATTCTTTACACCTTTCTCCTGATCCCCATCGGCGAAGAGCTGCATTTTTCCAAAGTCGCGCTCTCGTACATTCTCGGCTCGTCGCTTGCGGCAACCGCGATCGGAGGAGTGATTTTCGGCGTGCTCTCCGACCGCTTCGGCAGAAAATCGGTCCTCCAGTGGACGATCATCACGTACAGCGTCGGAACATTCCTCAGCGGCGTCGCGTCAAACTTCGGATTGCTGATTATTTTCCGCATCATCACCGGTCTTGGCGTGGGCGGCGAGTGGGCGACCGGGCAAACATACATCGGTGAAACGTTTCCGCCGAAAGTCCGCGGCAGGTACGGGGCGTTTATGCAAACCGGCGCGCCGCTCGGCATCGCCCTTGCCTCCGTCGTCGGCGGGTTCGTCGCTCCGGTTATCGGATGGAGAGCGTGCTTCTTTATTTCAGTGCTGCCCGCTCTTATCGTCTTGTTCATCCGCAAAAAACTTCCCGAATCCGATCTCTGGCTGGAACGGAAACGGCTGCGGGATTCGGGCAATGCGCCCGCTGAGGAAAAAGAAAACAAATTTCTGCTGCTCTTTTCGCACAAGTATGGAAAAACTTTCCTCCTCGCCTTAGTCCTCGCAATTTTCGATATGTCGGCATACTGGTTTACATATACCTGGCTGCCCGCGTATCTCCATCAGCAGCGGCAGTTCAGCATGGCAAAATCAGCAGCGTGGATTCTTGTCACGCAGGCAGGGGGGTTCGCGGGATATTTCACGTTCGGGTTTGTCGCGGATAAGATCGGGAGGAGGCCCGCCTACTCGCTCTATTCTGTCCTGATGGCTACGGGACTCGTCATGATCACCTTGCTCTGGGATACCATCGTGCTTATCCCGACGCTGATTTTAGGATGCATGTTTCTTGTCGGCTTCGGCACGGGAATGTTCGGCGGTTACGGTCCGCTCTTCGCCGAGCTTTTCCCGACCAACATACGCAACACGGCGATGGGGTCCGCTTTCAATCTCGCGCGGGGGGTGCAATTTTTCACGCCGTTCATTATTGTAGTTATTGCCGAACGGTACGGTCTCTGCGGCGGAATATCTCTCGCCGCGTTGTTTGCGCTGCTGACGGGAATCTGGATATGGACATTTCCGGAAACAAAAGGGAAAAAGCTGTCAGCTTGATTTCTTATCCGGCTTTCTTGTATATTTCAGAATGACAGTTGGTATTATTCTCGCGGCGGGCGAATCAGTGCGTATGGGCGCTCCGAAGGCGCTTCTTCCCCTTGGCGGTAAATCCTTTATCCGCACTATAATAGAGAATCATTTTCGCGCAGGCGTTGATCGGGTGATTGTCGTTCTTGGCGCGCAAGCCGACGTGCTAAGAGCCGAAGTCGAACCGCTGAATGTTGCAATAGCAATTAACAAAGATTATCAGCGGGGACAATTATCGTCTGTGCACGCCGGCGTCAAGACCGCGGTAGAATTTGCGCCCGACGCCATTCTCCTGCATCCCGTCGATCACCCGTTCATTCTCTCCGGAACGATACGGGCGATGATCGAGACATTCTCCAATGCTCCCGGTGGAATTATCATTCCCGTCCATAAAGGTAAACGGGGACATCCGGTGCTATTTTCCGCAACGCTGGTTCCCGATCTGCTTGCAGCCCCGCATGATATCGGCGCGCGCGCGGTGGTATGGAATCATAGCGCCGACGTGTATGAGCTGGAAACGGACGATAGCGGCGTCCTCAAAAATATCGACACCCCGGAGGCGTATGAACATCTTTAGCCATATCTGTGAATCGCTCCGGATGGATAAACGCGCCTCGCTCGCAACGATCATCAGCGCTGCGGGATCGGCTCCCGCGCCGGCGCAATCGAAAATGCTTATACGGACCGGCGGGGACGGCAAAACAATCGGCACGGTCGGCGGCGGATGCCTTGACCAAGATATCATCCTGAGTTTACAGAACGCTCAAGGCGAAGAAGCCCGTATACTCCCGTTCGATCTCAACGACGATGACAGCGATACCGGACTGACATGCGGCGGCACCGTGTTTGTTCTCCTCGAAACAATCGATGCATCCATGCTCCCGGTATACGAATCAATCATCGAGCGACGAAACGCCGGGCTCGACTCTCTCTTAGTTACGAGATTATTTAAAGAGCCGTTTAAATCGTTATGCGACGAGTCGGGAAAATCAGTTGCCGGACCGGATTTTCCCAAGAGTCTTTCAGGAGCGATCCGCAATATGGTTGCCGAGAAGAAAGAAATTACCGGGACAATCAAAGTTAAATCCAGCAACGAAGACTACATCATGGAACATATAGCGCCATCACCCCGCCTGATCATTTTCGGCGGCGGGCACGTGGGCAAGGTTGTCTCGCAATGCGGAGCTATTGCCGGTTTCAGCGTCACCCTCATCGACGACCGAAAACAATTTGCCAATAGAGATCGTTTCCCCGAAGCCGAACGTATTTTTTGCGAAAGTTTCGATCTTGTGTTTCAATCTCTCAACGTTTCAAAATCGGATTATATCGTCATTGTTACGCGGGGTCATAAACATGATGAAAATATTCTCGAAAAGATCGCTCATTACAATCCGAAATATATCGGAATGATCGGAAGCAAACGCAAAATAAAACTCACGTACGAACATCTCGCCACAAAGGGAGTCCCGCCGGATTTCTTCCCGCGCATCCACGCGCCCATCGGCCTGGATATCGGCGCTGAAACTGCCGAAGAAATCGGAGTCAGCATCGTTGCCGAAATTATCGCTATCCGGCGCAACATCAACAATATAGCTCCCACAATGACCACCTAAAAGGTCGCCTGAAATAATGGTGAAACTTGTTGGGTAGTATCTCTCTTTTCCCTTCCTTTTATTTCAAAACTGATAATAATCGTTCTCATTTATCATCTCCAGATCGGAAAAACCTCTTAAATCGTAGAAAATCAAGAGGTAAGGATTTTTATTTCTGGCATAAAATCTGATAATTATAAATATAGATTTGGAGAAAACCGTATGATAAGTTTTCAGGTTGGACAGAAAAACGAACCCGATTTAATCATCCTTTACCGGATCAGCGAAGCCGCCGAAATTCTTGGAATATCGATCGGGACGTTGAGGATGTATGAGCGCGAGGGATTAATACTTCCCTTCCGGAAGGGATCAAAACATCGACGGTTTTCCGAGCTGGATCTCGATCGCATTCGGGTTATTCGTTCGATGATTAATGATGAGAAATTAGGCATCGCAGGTATCAAACGTCTCTTCGCGTTGATCCCTTGCTGGAAAATTAAAAGTTGTTCCGATGTGGTGAAGCAAGATTGCCTTGCGTTTAATCAGCAGGATGAACCGTGCTGGATGGTGACACCGAGATCAGTCTCTTGCAGCAACGCCGATTGCCGGTTGTGTCCGGTTTATAGAGACCACTGCGATTGTAAAAATCTGAAACAACTTCTCGCAAATAATTTGCCAATTTCGGAAAATCAGAGGGCTCTATCAACAATCGCGTGAACCAGGCACAAATCTAAGCGTCCTGGCAACCTCCCGGTCTTACATTATCCCTTCTTCTGTTTTCTCACCGGCTGGCGCAGCCCTGTTTTCAATTTTTCAGGAGCAGATTTTCTCGGATCACCCAGATAAATTTCATGGTGCTTGCCGTGCAGTTCATATCCTTGCGCACTCGCAAAATCGTGCATCCGGATGATTGTCGGCGCTTCCGCGGCGTAGGGACCGATATGCAAAACCTGCACGGATAATCCCTCGTCAAACGCTTCAAACCGCACGAGCGGCAATGCCGGAAGGTCTTTTTTCTCCGAAACCGCTTTCAACGCTTGCTTCATTTTGGCGGCGGTGACATATTTCGGCTGCATGATCATCATCGTCCAGCGCCATTCGTCTTTCTTCTGCCAGTCGAACGCCTTCATATCTTTCATCCACCACAGCCCCTCGAGCGGCATCACGGGATAGTCGATCGCGTCTTCTTTCTTGATGGTAAATTTCAGCGTGTAGGAAACCGAGTACAGCGCTTCAACGGCGTTCTGGAATTCCTGCGAGGTGTCCGGATCCCCTTTCCCGTCGATCATGAGAAAGTTGAATTTGGGTACTTCAACCGCAACAACCTCTTTGGGAGACGGAACATAAAGATATTTCAATTCTTTTTTAAGATCGATTTTTTTCAAGTGAATTCTCCTTTCTCACTAAAAAAATTATAATATAGAAAAGATCGTCTGAGGGTAGTTCTGTTTGAAAATTACGGGATCAGGGATTGGGCGACCGGTCGTGGTATTTTTCCCAGCAGCCGCCAGATCCACCGGTGTACGCTATGAATCGAATTTACCGGTTCGGCGAACATGAGGATGCATTCGCCGGATATCACCTTGACGCCGTTTACCCTGCAAAATCGAATCGCCTCCTCCGACCCGGAACCTTGCTGGAACCAAATCTGCCGGATTCCGGCGGATACGGCGTCGCGGGCAGCCGCTTCGCTCTGAGATGGTCTAACGACGATCACGGCAGCGTCGACTTTTTCCGGCAATGATTTTAGATCGCGGTAGCAGGGTTCCCCCTCAAATGTTTCTAAATGCGGATTTACAGCATACGTTGTAAAACCTTTTTCCTTGAGGGCTTGGTAAACGATATTTCCGAATTTTTTGTTATTGCGTGATACGCCTACTACGGCAATCGTTTTTTGGATGAGAAAATTTTGAATGCTGGAGGAGTCTAACATAAACAACCTGGGAAAATTAGTTGAACTACTGTGAACTTCTTTTAGACCCCCTGCGATGCAAAAAACGCATCGCGTCCCCCTTCATAAAGGGGACAATCGCTAAACAGGTGAAGTTATTACCCGAAATTTGTGGGAAACAAGTTACCAAAAAATTCCTTAATCCTCTATCACATCGTTAGGTAATTCATTCACATCGCCTGCTTCGCGCGGGAAGTGAATGGAGAGCACTTTGCCGACTTCCTGAACCGCTTCGCAGATGCCGTCGCGATAATTTCCTTTTTTAAAATGCGCGGTCATGAGCTGGGCAATGTTATCCCAGGTGCCGTCGGGAACTTTGGCGTGAATCCCCTCGTCGGCGGCGATATGAAACTGTCGCTTGGAGAACAACACCATGATAAGGATGCCCGTTCGGTGTTTCGTTTTCTCCATTCCCAACTTAAAAAATTCCTTGTGGGCTATTTCATGAGGCGACATCTTCGCCTCTCCCAAATGCCGGCGATGGCGGACAACGACTCTAATCTCCCCGGAGGTCGTTTTTTCCGCTTCTCCGATTTTGGAGGCGATTACCTTCAAATCTTCTTTTGATAAATAATTTTTATACCAGATGTTCATCGCAGTATTATACCCAGTGTGTATTCATTACCAGCTTCCGCTTGCGCCGCCCCCACCAAAACT
>JBIOHP010000026.1:0-57145 GCA_044449065.1 Bacteroidota bacterium | reverse complement strand
GCCTCCGCCGCCCCTTCGTCCACCACCGCCGCCGCCACCGCCGCGCGGACTTGTGTTTCCCATAACTCCCAACAAATCCTGCGTGGAAAAATTTTGCTGGTTCACATTATTGGAAAGCCCGATAACCGAGAATCTCGTATCGCCGCGGAAAAAATTTAACCCGCCGCCTGCAGAATACCGGTCGTCGTCGCCGTATCCCGCATAGGTTTTCCCAAACTGCTGGTTGCGGTGACTGGGACGTGTGATAATATTGATCGTCTTCATCGAATTACCATCATCGAAGCCGGTGAATTCCGCCTGATCGCTCATCTTATCGTAGACCTGGATTTTTTCAACTGCATCAGCAGGCAGGTTGCGCAGAGCCAGTGTGGCGTCGCTCCCGAAAAACGGTTTGCCATCGACCAGTACCTGTTGCACATCCTCGCCCTGCGCGCGCACCGCGCCGTTATCGACCGTGATGCCCGGCATTTTTGTAATGAGATCCTGGGCGTCCGCGTCGGGATTAGTTTTAAATGCCTTGGCATTCATTTCCGTCGTATCCGCCTTCTGGATGGCGGGAATTGCCTTGCCTTCTACAAGCACCTCACCCAATGGAACCACACCCTGCGTCATCAACAGATCGCCCAGATTAAGCATCGCTTTGTCGATGCGGATGAATTTAGTGATGGTAACATATCCAACATAGACGACCTCAAGATCGTAGGCATGCAATCCTGTGCCTTGAATAGAAAACGATCCATCGGCGCCGGTGACGGTAACGAACGTTTTTGTGGTATCCATGCTGTTGATCAACCGCACGGTTGCGCCGGCCATCGGGGCTTTTGTTCTGGCGTCAAGAATTCTACCGCGCAGACCGGTTCCCTGAGACCACGCCTGTAACGGGAGAATGAGCAATATCAGCAGAAGAATGTGTTTAAGTGCCATTATTTGGGCATATGAATGAATTCACCTATTGGACACAAGGCGACGGATGATTGTTTAACGGATGTAGTGAACATCATACGCTGTTGACATTATCCCTGCTTTTCATTATCGCGATCCCGACCAAAGTCGGGAGTAGCCTGCCCGACTACGTCGTTGAGGCGGGCGATCTACTTACCCCGAATACTTCCAATAATGCGCTGATATTTATATAAGCAATGGTAAGGGTACAATTGGGGCTTCACGTCACGCTAAGAATAAATTGCCAATCTGTCGGATCAATTCGTGGTATTTCACACACCCGGTCTCCCGACTCCCGCCAAAATATCGGCGGGTAAAGCTGTCGGGAGACACCCCTCTCATAGAGGGGATTTTTAACCCCCTTAATTTGTTTTAAAATTAATTATTTGATTAGAATTGAGATATGAAAAATTTAAATGTCGCCGAAGGCGAATCCCCTCTTCAGAGGGGAATTAAAGGGGTGTGTATTTATCTATAAGAACCCACCATGCCTGCTTGACTCCGTTCCCCTGAGAATGTATATTTCAACATCATGATTAAGAGCGTAACAATATCTACTTTGGTAATCTGGCTGGTCCTGACGGCGGGATTACATTCCGGCGCGCGCGATAAATTCACACGCGAATGGAATACCGATACCACTACGGCGTCGGGATTAATTCCTGATACCACCGGCATGGAAACTGCCTGGGACATCCCAAAAAATCCACTTACGGATTCGCTCGCCGTGGAAAAAAATCTCGCCGGGCAGATTAAGCTCGGCTTCCGGCTCTTCACGCAGACGCCGCAGGAATCGCGCTTCGCATCCAATAAATTGTCATGCAGCAATTGCCATTTGAACGCGGGCCAGCGCGAACGTGCGCTCCCCCTCGTGGGAGTATCGGGAGCATTTCCCGAATATAACAAACGCTCCGGCAGACTATACAGTCTCGAAGACCGTATTGTGGATTGTTTTAAGAGAAGCATCGATGCTTCAAAGAATGATTCGCTTCATAACGGCGACCTTGATCTCTTCATTCCCTCTACATCGTCAGAGGAAGTGCTTGCAATAGCCGCGTACATATCGTGGCTGTCTTCAGGGTTTCCCACCGGAAATAAGATTTCCTGGCGCGGACAGAATACTATCCCGCCTGATAAGCAAATCCCCATCAAGGAACTCAATCTGCACCATGGAGAAGCTTTATATAGAGAGAGATGTTCCAATTGCCACGGCGATGACGGCCAGGGAGTCGAGATCGGCGATAAGAAAGCGGGACCGCTTTGGGGTGATGAATCCTGGAACGACGGCGCAGGCGCGGGAAGAATTTATACACTCGCAGGGATGTTTATGTATGCCATGCCGTATATTAATCCCGTCAGTTTGAGTTTCCGGGAAGCGCAAGAAATCGCTGCATATATAGATTCCAAGCCGCGTTCCGTTTATCCGTATAAAAATAAAGATTACCTCAGCGAAAAAATCCCACCTGACGCTGTTTACTATCACGCTTCTATAAAATGAAAAAGGCATTCCGATTAATCAGAATGCCTTTGTATATAGTATCGTGTATACGAAATGAATGGGATACGTTTGAGTCTACACCTGACTCCCTGCGATGTGAATTACACATCGCGTCCCCCTCCGTAAGGGAGACAAACGTAATACCGATACACTTCCCTACTTTATAAATTATAAATCAGCGAACCGTTATGCTCCGGCGAAACAATAGGAACAGCCGTGTTCCTGCGCGCGATTCACCGCAAGCACTCCGGATGGAAGAAGTTGAATGCCCGGGAGCAATCCGGATATCCAATCTTTCTTCACTACCGCTGCGTCCATATTCATATCCTTGCCGATCTTCCCGCTGTATACCGTAAGCGCCATATCGCAAACGCCGATCAGGACGCCGTCTTTCATGAGATCCTCGATTGCCATTCCGGGCAGCGGGAGCTCGCCTTCTTTCGGCTGGTAAAACGGATTACGAACTGCCGCTTCCTTCGTTGCGCCGTCGGTGATTTTAAAGGCGTCGCCAAATTTGTACTTCGACCACATCTCATTGTGCATGGCAAGAGGAATCGCTTCATGCCGTAAAACAATCACGGTCGATATATCATCGGCAGACGCGCCAAGCTGGCTGTTGGTCATTAAAAATACTCGCGACCAAGCGAATGGCATTCCGCCATTTGCGCCCGGAGCGTCAAATATCTGCCGGTGCTTGCCTTTGATTTTTCCGAGCCATGTATCGAATTCCGATAAATCGCCTTCGGGCGTCGGTTTCGCCGTCGCAGCGAGGGAACGAAACGGAGCGGTTAAACTTGTGATCCCAAGTGTTACTGCTCCCGCTGCAATACTTCCTAGAAATCCCCGGCGAGGGGTGGGTTGTTGTAAATCAAACATACTTCCTTGCTCCTTCCTAAATGGGAAACAATAGTTAATATATATGGTGAGTGAGTTTATTAAACACAGAACGTAATAGTGTAATACGTAACATAGGAGTTTCTGAAAAAATTCCGGTAAGCGTGTTGATATTGGATAATAGAGTCTAATTAGACGACAGAATACAAAGAAGTATCTGAATAAAGATGCTATCCACCCGGCGTCATCCGGAAGCAAGGTTTACGGGATGGTGTTTCGTCTCGATAGGCGGTGATCCTCAAGTTATTATTTCTTATGAAATCGGTTTTTCTGAGAGTTTTACCTGTATCGCGATAGCGTAACGCTGATCAATCATACGTTTGATTCTTTGTTTTCAATTCTCTACCTTTAACGTGAAACTTTAAACGATGAATATCGCATACAAGAATGACTATTCTACCGGCTGTACTGATTACATGCTTCATGCTGGCGCAAACAAGAAGATATTAAGCTTACCCGCCGCAGATGAGACCTAAAATAAGGTTAAAGATCCGGACAAAACTTACAATCCTTTTCAGCGCGCTTTTCGGAATTGTAACGCTCATCATGTATTTTTATATCCCGTCAAAAATGGAAGTGTTCACCTTGTTTTCGATCATCGATAAGGCGCGAAGCATCAACGAGATGACGGGCGTTGCACTGGGTCAAAGCGTTTTGACGCGCGACCGCGAAACCATGTCGCGGATTCTGAATGGAACCCAGCTCAATCGCGATATTATTTATGTTCTCGTCACCGATAACACCGGAACAATTCTTGCCTCCAACTCTCAAACAGGAAGTGAATCGGATGCAGCAATGTTCATTACCACTCCTTCGGAGATTTCACCCGATGGATTTACGCTGCGAACATTCAACCGGATATCGTTTCAGGGTAAAACGGTTGGCAATCTTTACACGGGATTTTCTCTTCAAGATTTTCGCCAGGAAATTCATACCATACGGTTTACCATACTTGCTACAAGTTTTGTCATCTACCTCGTTGGGTTGTTTATAATTTCTGGAATCGCGGTTACGATCACAAAACCAATCCGGAACATTGAACATCTTGCAAATGAATTTCGTGAAAAAAACCTTTTGGAGGGATTCCCCGAATTACCAGAAGAATCGAATCGTAAAAATGAGCATACGTTTCACGAGATGATCGACGCCGTCGATTTCGTTCAAAACACGCTGGGAACGATCAACACCCAGCTTGAACGCCGGATTGAAGTTCGCACGAAACAATTAGTCGGTGAAATTGAGACGCGTCGCAAAGTGGAAAACCAGCTCCACAAGCTCTCGATTCGTCTTCAATCCGTCCGGGAGGAAGAACGTCAATGGATCGCCCGGGAAATTCATGACGAGTTCGGGCAGGCGTTGACCGGATTGAAAATGTATATCACCGGGGTTCTTTTTGCTTTGAAAACCACCGCCGATCCATCGTTAGCCGAACGATTGACCGATAAACTTCAATCGATGTCCACGCTTGTCGATACCACTATCGGATCGATCCAGAAAATTGTCGCCGAATTACGCCCCCCGATACTCGATAAAGTCGGTTTGGTCGCCGGCATTGAGTGGTACATCCATCAATTCATCGAACGAACGGACATTCATTGCGAATTTAATTCCCGGCTCGAAGATAAAGATATCCCGGCTGAATACGCAACGCCGCTCTTCCGGGTGTTGCAGGAAACAATGACTAACGTTGCGCGTCACGCGAAAGCGAGCGAAATTAAAATTAACATGGGCATTTCGTTCGATTATATTGTGCTCGAGGTTCAGGATAACGGAAAAGGCATCACCGAGACGGAAATTCAATCCATGGATTCACTCGGCTTGTTGGGTATGCGCGAACGGGTTGCGCCATTCCATGGAGAAGTCTATGTCTCAGGCGCCGCAGGCAAAGGCACTCTGGTTGTGGTGCGGGTCCCCATGGTGAAAACTGAGCATCCGCAGGTTGAAGAGAAGGATATACCATTATGATTCTAAATATGAAATTATTTTATGTGTGCAGATCTTTCATCTCCTGGGGGGAATTGCAATAATATGATCCGCATTTTAATAGCAGACGATCACTCTATTGTCCGGGAGGGTTTAAAATATATGCTCATGGCGTTCCCGGATATGACCGTAACCGGTGAAGCATCGAGCGGACAGGAAGTTCTCGACCTTCTCAGAACCGGCAATAACTGGGATGTTGTAGTACTGGATATTTCCATGCCCGGGAGAAACGGGATTGAAGTCCTCCAGGATATTAAGCAGCAACATCCGAAACTCCCCGTGCTGATTTTGAGCATGCATCCTGAGGAACAGTTTGCCATCCGGTGCATTAAAGCGGGCGCATCGGGTTATGTCGGAAAACAGAGCGTTTCCGTCCAATTAGTCGAAGCGATCCGCAAAGTACACTCCGGCGGTAAATTCCTCAGCCCTGATCTCGCTGAACGTCTCGCGTATTATATAGGAAATGAGTCGGATAAACCGCCCCACGAAAAGCTTTCAAACAGGGAATTTCAGGTGCTGTGCCTGCTGGCGGCGGGCAAAACGGTTACGGAAATTTCCAATGAACTTTCCCTGAGCGTCAAAACTGTCAGCACATACCGGACGCATATTCTGGAGAAGATGAATATGAAAACCAACGCCGATCTTGTTCAGTACGCCATCCAAAATAAATTGCTGGAATAATCCACTGCCATCGGAATAATTTTTGGACTTTACCATCAAAATCTCAATACGTCTTATATGGAAGGAAAATTAATACCCTAATTTTATAGTTAAATCCCCAAACTTTCCTCAATTGTGTGTTTCATCACACAGAAATCCCCTTCGTTTGATAGGTTTTTAAGCATAGGACTAATTCCTATCAATAAATAGGCATTCATCCGATATTCAGCGCCTGCTATCTTTAGTAAATTGTACCTGTAGTTGATAACAGTTATTCAGAAACAAACAGGACACTGATTAAGGAATAACATGAGTACCGGACAAACGTTTGTAACGATATGCGCGATGTCGCTTTTATTAACCCTGCTATTAGGTATATATCAAGGGTTTAATTCAAGCGGCAATGTGCTGTTGCGGTCAAAATGCGGAATTGCCGCAATTTCCATATCAACGTCGATCATTGAAGAAGCGCAAAATAAATATTTTGATAAATCGACCTACGACAGCGCCATTACCAAGCTCTCAACATTAGCGACACCGGCAAACCTCGGTCCTGAAGCAGGAGACGTATACCCCAAATTTGATTATTTTGATGAATTCAACAATTTCAAGGATACGTTATTTTTCCAGCTTCCGGATTCCTTTTATGTAAATTGCAAAGTCTGTTATGTCGATCCCTCAAATCTTAATGTCGCCGCCAGTACGCAGACCTGGCACAAAAAAATAACGGTGAACGTAACCAGCCCGCATCTCAAAGACACGGTAAAAGCTGAGTACGTTTTCAGCTACTTTTATTTCCGTTAACCTGGAAGGAATACAACTATGGGATATAGTTCGATTTTTGATATCATCGGTTCTATCTTTATTGCCGGCACCTTGTATATTATGGTGATCAACATGCAAAATGATATCTCTCAGATGACATACACCGACGGAAGCGATCTGATCGTCCAAACAAATATTACCACGGTAACCAGACTGCTTGAAAAAGATTTCCGCCTGATCGCCTACTGCGCGAAGCCCGATTCCTTTACCCAAACTTCCAACTCCATTGTTGCGGCAGGCGCGCATAACATTTCGTTCCTTGCCGACGTGAATGGCGATGGCACAATGGATACTGTGAAATATTACGTTGGGTCGCCCTCCGATCTGCCCCTGACGCCTAATCCCAACGATTTTCCGTTGTACCGTCAGATCAACAGCCAACCCGCAGCCATGTATAATGTAGGATTGACCCAGTTTGATTTCGCATATTTCGACTGGATGGCGACTCCAAAAACACTACCGATAACTTTTCCCTACAGCGGAGTGCTGGAAATCCAATTAACGATTATGCTGAAAAGCCCGGTATTACCCGATTCGCTCGGCGCTTACTCCTACTGGAGACAATTGCGGCTATCGGCAAGAAACTTAATGACTCGATAGGAGATAAACTATGGGACGAACTGCATTAATGATGGTTGCTTCGCTAACGTTTGTGATACTTGTTTTGGGCCCGAACATGTACCGGTACGCCTCTTCCTCTTACGCTAATTTTACCACATACAACGGGAGAACGATGGCGCATAATATTGCCGTGAGCGGAGCAAATATTGCCGCCAATCAAATCTTCCTCAATAAAGCCTGGACTACCGGTTATTCTAACTTGAGCTTAAGCGGCGGGACTTTCAATGTGTGGGTAACTGCTGAAACAACCTCCTACGGAGTGGTACGAAAAAGAATTCATTCAACTTCTCTCTACACAACGAACAATCAAAATTTCCTTGATACAATAGAGGTGTTATTGGGACCGAGCACGTTTGCGGAATTTTGCGTGTATCTTCAAAATATGGGCGGTGGAGTATCCTGGGCGACAGGGGACAGTGTGTACGGTCCCTGTCATATCGATTCAGTCATGAACATCAGCGGATCGCCCGTCTTTTTCGGCAAAACAACGTCAAAAAATGGAACAAATCCAAAATTACCACATGCAGGCGTAACCCCTCAATTTCTCGGCGGGTATCAATCGGGCGTAGCCGTGCCGATGCCGCAAAGTTTTGGCCCAACCCAGGATTCTGCCACCGCACGGGGGAAAGTCTTTACTCCTCCCGGATCGCCAAGCGGCAACTATTCTCTTACCGTCACACTTAACTCCGATAGTACGATTACCTATCAGGAAGCGAAAGGTGCATGGACGGGTCCTTTGACCACAGTAAAAATTCTGACGCTCGCTCCCAATGCAACAATTTGGGTAAATGGCGGGAACATAAACATTCAAGGAACGCTGAAAGGCAGATTGACCATTATCGCCGGTGGAACAAAAGGCAGCTCCACTACCGGGAATGCATTTATCACCGGAAATATCAAATATGCGACCGATCCCCTTCTCGCCGGTGCAGGCACGGATATGCTCGGTCTCATGGCGGATAACAGCATCGATATACCCGCTCCGCCGGGATTCAATCCTCCCACCGTCCCAGCCCAACACGACGTCATAATCGAGGCGGGAGTCTTTACCCGCACGGGAAAATTTTATACCGATTTATATAATAACACAAAAGCAACAGGTTTGGGATCGGTAAGACTTATCGGCTCTCTGACAAGTTATAATATTGGCGCTTTTTCCACGCCGAACAGCGATGGCAGCGTTAAATACGGCTACAGAAATTATTTCCAATTCGATAACCGGTTTTACGTCTCGTGTCCGCCGAATTACCCGATCACCGGATTCTTTGAAGTTCTCTTATGGAAAGAATAACCCGATAAATCCCTGGTATGAATAGATAAGCGTGGATGACTAACCTAATGATTCCGGGGAAGAAGCAAAACCCGCTCATGTGTCGGAGCGGGTTTTTTATTTTTCGTGAAAACTATTGCGGGTTTTACGCGCATCCGAGCATATACACACCCGCACCGTCTTTATTCTCAAATATTCACTCGCAGCATTTGGTGGGCGGGATACCGTTCTCCTGCTGCAAGCCCCGGTTGAAAAGTATCCTCCAATCGATGAATGTCTTCCGGCGTTAACGTTACTTTCAGCGCCTGAACATTTTCACGAAGGTAATTTACTTTTTTTGTGCCGGGAATGGGAACGACGTCGCTGCCGCAAGATAGTATCCAGGCGAGAGCTAACTGCGCCGGAGTACATTTTTTTTCTGCGGCGAAATCGTTCATAAGCTTAACGATTTGCTGATTACGATGAAGGTTCTCACCCTGAAATCGTGGGTGGTTCTTTCTAAAATCCCCCGGCGCAAAATCTGTCTCTGATTTAAATCGGGCAGCAAGAAATCCCCTTCCGAGAGGACTATAGGGAACAAACCCGACGCCAAGTTCTCTGCATACCGGTAATATTTCTTTTTCAACGTCGCGCGACCATAACGAATATTCTGTCTGTAACGCAGTAACCGGATGTGTTGCATGCGCTTTCCGGATAGTAGATACTCCCGCTTCGGATAGACCGATAAAACGAACTTTTCCATCGCGGACAAGCTCAGCCATTGCGCCGACTGTTTCTTCAATGGGCGTTTTTGGATCGACACGATGCTGATAATAAAGATCGATCGTTTCGATATTCAACCGCTTTAGACTCGATTCGCAGCAGGACCGAACGTATTCCGGCGAACCGTTAACACCAAGGAAGCTCCCATCGGAACCGCGGACATTGCCAAATTTAGTTGCAATTACTACCTGGTTACGTTTACCCTTCAGGGCGCGACCGAGCAATTCTTCGTTCTTGCCAACGCCATACATATCAGCGGTATCAAAAAAGGTTATACCGTATTCTATCGCCTGGTGAATTGTCGCAATAGAATCTTCATCCTTCCCGGGCACGTAAAATTCCGACATGCCCATACATCCTAAACCCATTGCTGAAACGATGGGACCACCCTTACCTAACCTGCGTTTTTGCACTTATGATTTTCCTTTCACTCAATCCATTCAATCAATGGTTAATTTTTTATAACTACTATTTGAAGATACGTCTTCTTTTATTTTATCGCAAGCAATCTGATCCTCTTCCCGGGTGAAGCAATGTTCGACAAGCACACCAATCCTATTAACCGGGGTTTACTACATTGAGAATCTCGTCCAATATGCGTACATTAGTAGTAAATCTTCTTAAATCTTCAGAAGTTATCCAATGAAATCATATCGATTTACCGAAAAAAGGAACATACGATGTCTATTACATTAGATGGATCAGGGCTGTCTGTTGAAAAACTGCTGCGAATCGCCCGCGATGGCGAAAAAGTTGAACTTCATCCGCAAGCCCTTGAACGAATAAAAAAATGCCGCTTGATGCTGGAAGAAAAAATTCAGGCGCACGAGATTATGTACGGGGTTAATACCGGAATCGGCGAGTTTTCAGAAGTAGTATTGAACGATGAACAGGTAAAGCAATTTCAAAAATATCTCATTTACAATCACGCCGCGGGAATCGGCGATCCGGCGCCGGGTGAGTATGTGCGCGGGGCAATGGCGGGCAGAATCAACGTTCATGCCCACGGAAACTCCGGTTGCAGACCCGAAATCACCCTCACGCTTGTTGAAATGTTGAACAAACAAGTAACTCCGGTTGTCTGTCAAAAAGGATCGGTTGGAGCATGCGGCGACCTTGCCCCCATGTCTCAGATCGCTCTGCTCATGATGGGCGAGGGGGAAGCATATTATAACGGCGAGCGGTTACCTGGCAAGAAGGCACTTGAACGCGCAGGGATCCCCATACCCGGTTTGCAGGCACGGGATGGATTGGCTACAATCAACGGCTCAAATCTGTTGACCGCGATGAGCGCAATTCACTTATACGATATCGACAGGTGGTTGAGACAGGCGGAGATTGCCTGCGCCATGTCGCTGGAAGCCCTCATGGCAAATATGAAGCCGTACAATGCGCGTCTTCATGAGTTGAGGGGATTTCCCGGCGCGGTGAGAAGCGCCAAGTCGATTCTTGCCTGCATCAAAGGAAGCGATCTGCTGAGCGGCAAGATGAAAACAAAAGTGCAAGACGCCTACTCGATGCGTTCATCGCCTCAGGTAATCGGCGCGGCGCACGATGCCGTAGCTCATGCAAAGAAACAAGTTGAAATTGAATTGAACGGCGTCGCAGATAATCCCATCTTTCTCTACGATGAAAAACTCACCCTTACCGGCGCAAATTTCCAGGGTTCGCCTGTAGCGCTGCCCATGGATATGGTGGGAGCGGCAGTGACAATGGTGAGTGTACTCTCGGAACGCCGCCTCAACCGGCTTCTCAACCCGGCGTTAAGCGTCGGCTTGCCGGCATTCCTGACGAAAGGCGCGGGAATGTTTTCGGGTTTGATGCTCAGCCAGTATACCGCTGATACATTAATCGTTGAGCAGAGGATGTTATCCGCGCCCGCATCAGTTGCGTCAATCCCGGCGGCTGCCGACCAGGAAGATTTTGTATCGATGGGGATGAACACTGCGATAAAGAACGGACAAATATTAGATAACGCGTACGGCGTGCTTGGCATTGAATTCATGGCGGCAGCGCAGGCGCTTGATTTCCGTAATTTTACTACCGGTGTCGGCGTACGCAAGGCGCATGAAATCATCCGCAAGCATGTCGAGCACCTCGAAGTCGATCGCCCTCTCTATCCCGATCACACGAACATGAAAGCGCTAGTGAAATCGACAGAGATTCTTAAAGGGGTTGAAGAAGTGGCGGGATGCTTAGGGTAATGTGGGTATGTTTATCTGCAGTTATGGTCACATGTAGTCAGACGGGATTGGGGACATTTCGAAAAGGTTAATGTTGTAGATTTAAAACTTTTCTGACTCCAGCGAAATTCTTAATTCAGCTTGTAATTGCAGAACTTCCTTTGCAATCTCGTATTTCTTCGAAATTTCTTCAAATGAAATATAAGAACATCTCTTTCGTAAATTCTGGAATGTTGGCCTTAAAATGTTTTTCTTCACAAGTTCACGACGAGATAATGGTGCCACGATATTAAGGTCAACATTTGTATTCGGCTGGGATAATATCAAATCCAATAATCGAAGCAACCCAGAATAGACATTAGTTGTAGATTCAATTTCAAAAGCTTTATGGATAATATTTCTTTCGATCCATAAAACATCGATATTTTCGATAATTTTTTTTGTGTTCAAGTCGAAACCGAAATTGGGCAGTTCAGAGAGAGTAATTTCAGAAAACACTTCCTTGTTATATTTTTGAGTTTTATCTTGAGGAGCGACCCAAACTTCGTACCCAGCCGCTCTACCAAATTTAATTAGCAGGTATTGAATCTTAGAATGTTCTCTGAGATTTTGTTCCTGTGAAGTAACAGTCTCAATTTTTACAGTCTTTTGTTCAACTTCAACAACATCCTCTTTAGGTATGGGTAGATTATTCAGAAGGTCGGTAATTTTCAGTAGCTGTTGACCTGAAGTTCTCAGATAAAAATCATTGTTTTTCTTTTCGATATGAAGGCGATTCGAAAGTGAATTATGCATTTGGTCATGCAACACAAGTTGCGGGAGGACAAAAGCAGTATCATCAGAACCCCATAAAAAAATACCAAATATACCCAGAGGGGAGCTAAAGTTCCTTTTGAATTTACCATCCAGAAAATCTTGCTCTATAGCATACCAAGCGCTATTTTCATGATATACCTTTGAATAACGAATTAGACAGGTAATCTGATTACCAAAATTCAGAATAAAACCTTTACCCACTTTATCGGCAGGGCCGTATCGTTCTTCCATTTTTTCGACAAACCTTTTAGTTGCTTTATCAAGACCAGAAAACTTAATACCAGCCAATCCGAGTATTGTTTGGGTTAAAATAATGTCTGCGCCGAGCATGTTGTATTGTAAGATGTTATTTGAAATCTAAAATCTTTTGATGTAAAAGGCAAATCTAATATGACTGATACAATTTTAATAATATTCTGAAAAATGGATCATAAAATTTTGGAATAAATGAAATTATTCGTATTCTGTGCATATGGGATTGATAAATGCTTAGTCTTTCAATCCAGATTATGAAACATATGAGTCGTGAAAGGAAGATCAGAATGAACACAATTTCGCCACAGACAATTAGGAACTTTTTAAAAACAAGCCGAAACTTCTACGGCCTAACTCTTCTTTCAGTTCTGAACAAATTGGAATTTGACCGATTAGTTGAGAATATTAACCCATACGTTCACAAAAATAACTGCATGGATATTTCAAAAATTATTACCGGTTTAATCGAGGAAAATCTTAAAGAATCAGAGGATGCAATTCAAGAAAATATTCTGAAAGAGATAGCAATAATAATCAACAAAAAGATATATAATGGTTGGAAATCTAGTTTTTCTGGAATCGATTTGGAATTTGACAGAGATAATATACGCTATCTCGTAACTATCAAAACAGAACCAAATTGGGGAAACAATTCACAAATCAAAAAACTTGAATCGGATTTCAACAACGCAATAAACACCCTCCATATTGTTAATTCCAACCTCGAAATTGCTACTGTTAATGGTTGTTGCTATGGAAGGAATAAAAATCGTAAAAAGAGAAGCTACTCAATATTATGCGGCCAAGAATTTTGGGAATTCATTTCTGGCGATTCAGAATTAGATATGAAAATTATTGATGCATTAGGTCATAAAGCCAAGGAGAGGAATGAAGATTTCATTAAAAGTTATTCAAAAATGATTAACCTTTTTACATATAAATTTTTAACCACATTTTGCAGAAAAGATGGTTCCGTTGACTGGGATAAATTGGTTCGGTTTAATTCAGCTATTATCAAACCTAAAATCTGAGTATAAAAAAGGCCCCTGGTGATTCAGGAGCCTTCGTAATTTAGGGAATCAGGTAATTGGATACTTATTTCAGCAGCAGCATCTTCCGCCCCTGCGTAAACGTTTTTGTCGGGCTTTCCATGCTCGTGATCTGAATACGATAGAAGTAAATCCCGCTGGAGTAATTGCCCGAATTCCACTCGACGGATTTCATTCCCGCTCCCTGAACGCCATCCACCAGCGTGCTCACCACCTCGCCGACAATGTTATAGACTTTCATCACCACCCGGCTTTCAAACGGTAATTGATAATTGATAACCGTTGTTGGGTTAAACGGGTTCGGATAATTTTGTTCCAACACGAATTCCTGCGGGGTATTTCTCGCCGCAGACGCGCCTAATTTTAAAACCAGGCGGGATTGCGCATCCGCCAAAGTGATCATGCCGTCTGAACCTGCGCTCAGTTCTGTTCCATTTAAAACGAATACCGCATCGAACGGTGACGTTCTCATCCGCCATTTAACCGTGACAGGATACGAATTGGTTGTGATGATAACCGGCAGCTCTCGCGCCCGATCGATTGCGGCAAACTCAACGTATGTGTCCGTACCATAGCGGACATCGAATTCGCCCTCCGGTGCTGCGGGCGGCATCTCGTACTGATTCGTTTTGAAAGCTCCCTCAGGAGATTTTCCGAAATACAATGTTTGCTTGTTGCCGGAGGCGTCTTCTGCAATGAGAGAATTCATGTTAAGCAATGCCGATGCATTAGTTGCGGTCATATTCATCGCTCCGGCGCCGAGAATAAGTTTCCCCGCATCGCTGACCTTCACCCAATACCCGTGCGCGGGTAGCAGCGTATCGGAGGGGAGATATCCTTTATTGTAACCGAAGAATTGGGACCCAATGGTTGTGCCCATCGTGATAATCGAATTCTTTGCCACCGGATTGCTTACCGAGCCGATGAGGTTCCATCCTGCCGCTACATTGATTGTATCGATTGGATACGGCATACCAGTCATATTCAGAGGCTGGGTGTTGTTGAACTTCATCCAGTAGCCCGCGCCATGAATGAGCGTATCGCGCGTTACATAACCGGAATTTGGAATATACCCGTAAGCGGCTGAGTTTGCCGAAGGAAATTGCACGGCGACTTGAGGATTGCTCACGTCCACGGGAAGAGAGACCAGATTCCAGGGGCTATTCATGGTGTAGGTATATGTTGTTCCCGTGCCGGTAGTAAAACTCCAACTATCAGACCACGGTGTGGAGCCGCTTGAATTTACCGCAAGAACACGCCAGTAATATTTATTGCCGCTGCCGAGAGGACCTACATCTTGATAATTAGTTGTCAGCGAAGAGTCATCCAATATCACAGTACTAAAAGATGAATCTGCAGCAACCTGAAGCCGGTACGTCTGATCATATTGTACTGCAGTCCATTGCAATCGCGGGTTGGTCGTGATCCCGAAGACGCCATTCGAGGGCAGCGTCGGAACGGGCGCGTGCGTTAAAGAATAAACCGTATCCATAATTCCATGGGGACCGGGCCCGGAAGGCGGAGTCGCATGACACACGGAACACTTTCTCAATGTGCCGGCAAAACCCTGAAGCCGGATATTCTGGAGATTATCATTCGGCTGGACTGTGGGAAGAATAGAATGGGGACTGCTGTGACAAGCAGAGCAGAACAATCCGCCGTGTCCCTGCGATTGGCGGAATAATTTTCCCGGCTCTTCGGCATAATTCGCTCCATGACAATTGCCGCATTGCGGTTCCTGCAGCCAGGGCTGCCTGCCGTTGCTTATCGAGCTTGCGACATTCGCCAGCGTTCCATGGCAATATTCGCACGCCAGTGGATTGGTCGGATTTCTGCCCATAATATCCCGCAAACATTGGGTCTTCGGTCCGGGATGGCATTTATAACAGGTTGCGACGGTATTCGACGATCCCAGGACATCGCTGTGCGCTCCGTGGATTCGCTCTGAGAATGGTCCCGCCTCGGGTATCCCTTTCGTTCCTAACGCATTCGATGAATGGCAATTTGCGCAAAGAACAGGACCATTCCGGTTGAAACCGGAGACGTCTTCATGCGCATTTAAAATATCATTCTCGGATGAGTGGCACCCGGATTGCACGCAGCCGACTTCATTGCTGACCGGGATGACCGCGTCGGTTGTCGCGAGCACGCTTCCGTCCGCTTTACTCTTCGCAACCAGATGAATAAGCTGGTACGGATTTTCATTCACCAGATCGGAATCGGGATATGGCGTAAGAGGAATACCACGCGCGGAAAAATAATTCCCGCTGCTGTCCAATTGTCCGGTTAAACCTTTGCCGGTTAATCCGATGTTCGGAGGCAAAGGCGCAGGCAGTCCGAATAATTGCTGGGCATACGTCCAGAAATCGGTCTTGCCGACGGAGTACGTATTATTGGGTATCGAATACTCTATAGTATAGCCCGATGTGACTAATTGCGGGGGCTGTCCCGCGGATTTCATGATGAGCTGGGCGTTAACATTGTTGAATGGCGGAAGCACGGCGATTTTAGAAAAATTTTTGTTAGCGCAATGCATGCCAAGATCGTTCCATCCGATGAGCACATAGTCTTGCGACAACGCGGTCAATGGAATGAGAAGCATAACGATTGCCGCTATCAACGATGATGAGGGGATACATTTTATCATAGCATAATCCTTTCTGAAGAAGTGTAAAGCCGGAAGGGATTCACGGCGGGGTTAAATCCGGAGCTATCGCCGGGGTGTATTGCTATTGATTGTTTAATCTGAAATATTTTGAATTCTATTGTCATCATCGTTAATCCCGGTTACCCCGTCTTTATGGATAACCTTGTCCAGATTAGATGCAACGAATTTAATGAGGGTTCGGGATTACCGAAGAATTTAAAATAACTTGAAGTTCAGAGATAAGAATGAAATATTTGAGGAATTTATGCGATTTTGACCCGTTTTAATAAACGATTAAACAATTCAAATATCCATTTTGAATATTTAAAATAAAAAACCCCGATTCCATTAAACTGAAATCGGGGTTTTATTCTCTATCCGTCCTACTTATTTAATGAGGAGCATTTTACGGATTTGCATAAATTTTATCGACGGATCGTTTACGCTCGTTGCTTCAAGACGATAGAAATATAAGCCGCTGGATACCGCGTTCGCGTCCCATGAGATGGATTTATATCCCGCGGGCTGAACCTGGTCGACCAGCGTTTTCACAGTTTGTCCCAGCACATCGTAGATCACAACCCGAACATACGAATCGCCCGGTAATGTATATTTGAATGTGGTTGTCGGATTGAACGGGTTGGGATAATTTTGTCCCAAGGAATACATTTTCGGTATCTCAACAGTATTTCCCGTAACTTCATGCGGTGGAGGAGGCGGCATTTCATCTGATTCAATGATCTTCAATCTTGCGGCAGTTTTTGCGAACCCGTCTCCGGTTGAAAAGATCAATTGCCCATTCTGGCTTGCCTTCACCCAATATCCATAACCTGGTTGAACAGTATCCTTCACAACATACCCATTCTCATACGTGAAGAATTTCGACGTCGTGAGGGAGGGTGGATTGGGAATTACATCTGCCGCCGCGACGGGATACGAGATCGAGCCGATCATGTTCCATCCCGTCACAACATTTATCGTATCAAGGGTGATCGGCGATCCAGTGATCGGTTGAATTTCCATGGCAGCAAATTTGACCCAGTAACCGATATTATTTGCAAGAAGTGAATCGCTTTTATACGTTCCCTGATACTCGAACGCTCTGGAAACCGCCAGCCCATAGATATCAATCTCGGTAAAATCACTCACGATAACGGGAACCGATACCATATTCCATCCGTGCTTCAATAATGCTTGAATCGTATCCTGACTCTCAACAAATTGCATCGCTGCGGGAGGAGTAGTCGATGGCGACCATGTTGAACCGCCATCCAGACTCAATTCAGTGAAGACGTCGAAGAAACTGCTCACCCGGTAACCGCCGTTAATAGGACGGATTGAGGATCTCCCCAGCGAATGTTTGGATGGGCTTTCGCGCACCATAATCGACGCCGGAGGTCCGCTCACCGTTAAGTCCATCTGAAGCATTTCAGTGTCAAAGAAACTCGCGGTACCGTCATCATCATGATGTTCGATGCTGTCGGCATTGGAGCATTGTCCGTGAACGGTTACCCACGTTGAACCGCCATCCGATGAGAAATCCAGATCGCAGACACAATTGTAACTGTGTGTCAATGAGAGTCCCAAATCAGGCGGAGGAGCTGCCGATGAAAATGAATGGAGAACGAGATTTCGTATCTCGTTGCCGCCGGGATACACGATTACAGTTCCCGGACTGCCTGTAAGATTACCGCCCGGTGGCAATGTATTGGATGCAAAAACGTGCTCATCCGGACATACGCCCTGCATCGGCAGCGCGTTGGCAGCCGGAGACCAGGTTGCTCCGCCATCCATACTTAATTCAAGGAAAACATCGAAGAAACTGCTGATCCGGTATCCGCGCGGGTCTGGAACTATCGTCGTTTTTCCTAACGACGCTTTGCTCGGACTTTCCCTTACCATAACGGCGCCGACTCCGCCTGTTGTGACATTTAACGACAGCATCTCGGTATCGAAATATTGCGTCGATCCGTTATCAGAGCTATGCGAAATGCTGACAGAGGACGCGCCTGATGCGGTTGAGGATGTAAATGTACTACCGCCATCGGTTGAGAGATCAAAATCAAGTGCGCACGAAAAATCATATCCCTGAACAGCGCCAAGCGATGGAGGGGACCCGACATGGGATAAACCTCGCAAAACTAGATTCCGGATCTGGATATTATTCGAACACATCGCCACGTCGCCTGGATAACTGTTGAATTTTCCCGCAGGCGGAAATTTTGCCGATGCGGAAAAGCTGGGAGTTCCATAAATTGTAATGGAATATTCCTGAGTTCCAATACAACCATCAGCATCCTGTGCCATAACGGTAAAATTATATATTCCGGCATGTGTCAGGGTACCTGACAGGACGCCGCCGGATGATGGTGAAATGCCGGAAGGTAATGATCCGCTCGAGATACTGTAACTATAGGGCGGGGTCCCTCCCGACGCAGATACATTCTGATTGTAGGCGGACCCATTTACCGCAGATGGCAACGATGGCGGGTTAATGGTTATTGTTGGACAATTTAAGGTTAAAGAAAGCGTGATGCTCCCCGCAGAAGGCATCCAGGTAGCGCCGCCATCGAGACTCAATTCCGTAAAAACATCAAAGAAACTGCTGATGCGAAAATTTCCGCTCGATGGAACGCTGCAAGTCCGACCGGTTGATGCTTTGGTAGGACTTTCGCGTATAATTATCCCGCCGGGCAATCCTGTGATGTTCATTTGCAGTATTTCCGTATCGAAAAAGCTAGCTATTACATCATCATCATGATGAAATACGTTGACAACGTCGACAGATTGCGCGTGAACGGAACTCCAATTCTGTCCGCCATCCGTTGACAACTCAAAATTAAAATCCCCATTAAACGGAAACTGTTGGGTAGCCCCGCGTGCGGGTTCTGGATTTGAAACAGAGAAATTCTCAAGGTGAATATTCCTCATCATCATCCCCTTCCCCCAGCTCACCGGCGCACCCAGGGGACTTATCCAGCTGCCTGGCGGCGGGAAGAAATCGGTGTTAAATGTGTTTTCATCCGGCGTCGTTAATTCCACCGGCAAAGACGCAGCAGAGGGAGTCCATGTTGTTCCGCCATCCAGACTGAGTTCAGTGAATATATCGAAGAAACTGCTTATGTGAAATTCCCCGCCCGAGGGAGTTATAATTTCGCGTCCAAGAGACTGTTTTGTCGGACTTTCGCGTATCATTATCCCGGCTGGTAAGGTGCCGCCCGATAAATTCAACGAGAGCATTTCTGTATTGAAGAAGCTATCCGGGCCGACATCCGATGCATGGGATAAAAGGATGATACAAGGCCCTGAGGCGGTTGAATTTGTAAAAGTACTCCCTCCATCTGTCGATACCTGCAAATCAACTGTGCAGTTAAATGGATAGGTCTGAATAGACCCCAGGGAAGGCGGTTGTCCGACATGGGATAAATCCCTTATGACGACATTCTTGAATTGAACTCCGTTGGGATACGTCACGAGGGTTTCCGGCAAGCTCTTATATTTTCCAACCGGTGGAAATTCAGCCGACATAGTCAGAGCTTGAGGCGGATAGACAGTAATTGTAAATCCCTGGGTTGAGGAACATCCGTTTACATCCGTGATTGTTACGGTGAAATTATAAATGCCTGAACTCGTCGGTGCTCCGGAAATTGTTCCTGCCCCCGAAAGTGTCATTCCGGGAGGAAGCGCGCCCCCACTGATCACAAATCCATATGGAGCAAAACCGCCCGATCCGGTCAACGATTGATTGTATGCTGTTCCCTCTGCCCCATTAGGTAAAAGGGCGGGTAGAGCGGTAAGTGTCGCGCATTGTACCCCTAAATTGACTGCAACGCTTTTTGTCGAAGGCGACCAAGTCGCACCGCCATCCAAGCTGAGTTCAGTAAACACATCAAAGAAACTACTGATACGGTAAGAACCATCCCCCACGGTACTCACGCTTAATCTGCCGAGCGATTGCTTGGTCGGACTTTCCCGTACCATCATGCTTCCGGGCAACCCGGTAATATCCAATTGAAGCATCTCCGTATCGAAAAAGCTCGTCGTGCCGTCATTATCATGGTGCGTCAAGCTGATGCCGTCGGAAGTTTGCCCCTGAACCGGAACCCAGGAACTACCGCCATCCGATGAAAAATCAAAACTGCAGGCGCCGGTAAAACTATATGTCTGTGTAATTCCCACAGCCGGCGTGGCAGTAGACACCGAGAATCCATGGTGATTGATATTCCGCATCTTCATCCCGTTTGTCATGGTAATAACATCGAGAGGATCACTCACATATTTTCCCGGGGGAGGATAAGTTGCGGTTAAATAAGAATATTCGGCCGGTTCGGATAGCGTTATCCTCAATGAACTTTCGGCTGACCACGTGCCGCCTCCATCGAGACTAACTTCAAAAAAAACGTCAAAGAAACTGTCGATCTTAAATCCACCGGTGGTGGAATTTATTGTGGTCGATCCTGTTGACTGAAGGGTTGGACTTTCGCGCAACATAATCCCAGCCGGCAATGTGCCGCCGGAAAGATTTAACGTAAGCATCTCTGTATCAAAAAAACGAACCGATGCTGAATCCCGGGAATGAAGGAGATTTACAGAACATGTACCGGGAACAGTTTGATTGGAAAATGTCGTCCCTCCATCAGTTGATAGTTCAAAGTCGCATACGCAGGAGAAATCATATGGTTGCGATGCGCCCAAAGCCGGTGGCGATGCGACATGGGAAAGACCGCGCATCACTATATTGCGGAGAAGGATTCTTTCCGGCGAGGATGCGGTAGCTCCAGGGGCGCTCATATATTTTCCAGCGGAGGGAAATTTATCAGAGGGTGAGAAGTTTCCCTGTAATTGCGCGACAGAAAATGATATTCCACATACCATCGCCAGCATGATCGATAACGATCTGAAAAACAGTATAGAATTTTTCATAAAATCTCTCCTTTAACTAAACTATTTGGGATACTCGTCAATTAATATTTTACCGGTTCGTTTGATTCTTCATTGATAACTCAGTTGCGGGAATAACTTGAGATATACAAAAATTTGCGGATACTGATATTCCTCTAACAACAGGCAATTCAGAAACATTCCATTTTTAATGGACAGAGGGGAGTCTTTTTCAATGAGGAATCAGACTAATTGCTCTTAATATAATCAACGATGAGCGGTTTGTCAATAGATTTTCTGGAAAAAGAGTATTGTTGAGAAATTAAGCTAAAAGGGGCGTTTTTTAGGGGGATTTTAAATTTTATCCCATCTTAAAAACAATTTATTTATGTCTGGTACGTTTCGTCGGTTCTGCCTCCTGCGGGTTATCGGGCCAGTAATGCTTTGGATACCTTCCGCGCATATCTTTGCGGACGTCGGGATAGGCATTTTTCCAAAAGCTCCGAAGGTCCTGCGTTACAGCAAGCGGTCTGTGAGAAGGCGATAGCAGATGCAATACAACTTTAATTTTTCCACCGCCAACCGTCAGGGTTTCGGTTTGACCGAACATTTCCTGAAGCCGTACAGCGAGAATGGGTTGATCTCCGGAAGCATAATCGACCGGAATACGGGATCCGGTGGGAACGGTAAGATGTGTGGGAGCTAATTTATCAATGAGGGTAAGCTCTTCGTACGAGAACATGGCTTTCAGTATTTTCGTCATATCAAGGTGCGTGAGCTGTGAACGGCGGGTAATACCATGAAGATATGGTGCGAGCCAAATCTCAAGGATATCCTTGAGATGTTCAGTGCTTGGATCAGGAAAATCTTCTTTCACCAATTTCATTTTCCGAAGCCAAGTGCCCCGTTCGCGAATGGAGTCGGCATCTTTCATCCACGGCAAAATCTCCAAACCGAGAGATCGAATACCTTCAATCAATACTGAAATGATTTTATTCGGAGGCGGTGTAATCTGGACGTGAGAAAGTTCAATTGCGCCAAAGCGGGTAACGCGCCGTGCGCTGACAGCTTCCTGATGCTCATCCCAAAATATTTCATCATTCGTGAGAAGCTGATCAGCGAACGCTGTTTCAATTTCTTTCCCGGAAAGTGAAGCTGCCAAAAATATTTTTACTTCATTGCCCACTCCATCCACATCCGATATTGCAAGATATTCTTCTCTCGATAAAATATTTCCTTTGGGTAAGATGGCTCCCGATCCTCCGGAGAGTTGATATTTTAAACTTTCTGCATCACGGCGTTTTCCCACCCGTTCCGGATATGCGAGCGCCACCAGCATCCCAATTTCCTCATCAGATGAAGTTTGCTCACGAATCTTCAATATTTCTCTCAATCTTTTCGCCTGCATTCGTACACGATCTACATCGTTGCGATTCCGCGAGTTGCTTTTCTTTAAAACATATAATCTTGAATGCAGATCGATATCGCCCTCGTTATTTCCGCGAAGCAAATCGCGCTCATCGAGAAGCGCGGCAACGTCACAGGCAAGCGAACCAAGTTCCAGCGCTTTTCCGCGCAGGAGCATGTGGGCAAAACGGGGATGAACGGGCAGCTCGCTCATAGCTTTACCATGCGGAGATAGTTTTCCACCAGGATCAAACGCTCCCAGCCGATCCAGAAGATCACGCGCTTGACGAAGATGAGGAACGGGAGGTTTATCGAGAAATTGCAGCCGCTCTCCTTCGGGCATTCCCCACCGCGCAATTTCCAATGCGAACGAAGATAGGTCAGCGACAAGAATTTCGGGCTGGGGATATTTCGGCAATTGATGATGTTGAATTTCTGTCCATAACCGGTAGCATACTCCCGCTTGCTGTCTTCCGGCGCGCCCGCGCCGTTGCTCCGCCGTTGCTTGAGATACCGGGACGGTAACAAGACCCGACATCCCGCGCCGTGGATCGAAGCGGGGAGTTCGCGCAAGCCCGGAATCAATTACAACCCGAACACCGTCAATCGTGAGACTTGTCTCGGCGATACTTGTAGAGAGAATTATTTTTCGTGTCCCTGATTGCGCCCTGGCGAGCGCAGATTGCTGCTGATCACGCGATGCATCGCCAAACATCGTATGAACGCGTATGTTCGGCGGTATTTCTTTTTCGATCAATAGAGATTCAACCCGGCGAATTTCCCTTTGACCCGGTAGGAAGACGAGTATATCTCCATCATGATCACGCAAAGCCCGAAAAATAACCGGGACAACCGACTTTTCGATGAGACCATCATAGGATTGATCGGCGTAAACAGTTTCCACAGGAAACATTCGCCCCTCACTTTTGATGACAGACGCCTCGGCAAGCATTGATGAAATTGCAACGCCATCCAGCGTCGCCGACATAATGAGGATCCGTAAATCCGGACGAAGATTCTGCTGCACGTCAAGCGTAAACGCCAGTCCGAGATCGGTATGGATACTCCGCTCGTGAAATTCATCAAATATAACCAAACCGACGCCCGGCAATTCGGGATCGCTCTGGAGCATGCGGGTCAGCACGCCTTCGGTCACCACTTCAACGCGGGTCTTCTTTCCTACGATTGAATCGCCGCGAATCCGGTACCCGACCGTTTCACCGACTTTCTCGCCAAGTTGTTCCGCCATGTACGCAGCCGCGCGCTGAGCCGCCAATCTGCGCGGTTCAAGCGTTATAATTTTTTTCCCTGCCAACAAGGGAATTTCACTCAGAACAATCGGAACGCGTGTGGTTTTTCCCGCGCCGGGATCCGCCGAAAGAACTAAATTGCTGTTCTTCTCTATAGCAGATATGAGTTCGGATAAAACTACGTCGATGGGAAGAGGGTTCATATTTGCCGGATGGATTATTTCGCCATCGCTAAAACTTTCGCTCCTTTGATCTTTTTCATTTTTAGATCAAGGAGCGCTTCATTTGCCCGATTAAAATTATAAACTTCAATCTCGGGTGTGAGATGAATTTCTGCCGCGAGCGTAAGAAATTCCTGCACGTCTCTTCTGGTAACATTAGCGACGCTTTTAATTTCTTTCTCCTGCCACAGATGCTTTGGATAATCCAGTTGCATGAGAGAATTTTTATCTTTTTCTTCTTTCCGTATGGCGTTAATCACCAGCCGCCCGCCGGGTTCAAGATTTTTGAGGGCAGCGACCACGGTTTTCCAGACGGGAGTCGTATCGATGATGCTCTGTAACTTTTCAGGCGGCTCATCATCTGTATCGCCCGCCCATACAGCGCCAAGCTCGCGCGCGAACCGGCGCTCTTCTTCGTTCCGGGCGAATACGTAAACTTTTGAATGCGGAAATGGGTGCCGCACCAGCTTCAGAACGAGATGACCTGACGCGCCGAATCCCGTTAACCCCAGCTTATCCCCATCCCGCAATCCGGTTAACCTTAATGACCGGTACCCGATAGCTCCAGCGCAGAGTAGCGGCGCAGCTTCCACATCTGAAAATTGTTCCGGAATCCGGCACGCAAATTTTTCATTGACAGCAATAGATTCAGCGTATCCGCCGTTGACATCGCGCCCGGTGCCTTTAAAATCTTTGCAGAGATTCTCGTTTTCCGCTAGGCAATATTTACATTTCCCGCAAGCAGAGAAAATCCACGCAACTCCAACCCTATCACCCTTCCGGAAAGCTTTCACAGCTATACCCGTTTCAACCACCACGCCCACTACCTGATGACCGGGGATGACCGGCAGAACGGGCGGCGGCAGTCTTCCCTCTATTTCATCCAGCTCGGTATGACAAACTCCGCAGGCAGAAATTTTTATCAATAGATCATGTTCGGCAGGCATGGGGTCCGGGACGTCCGCTAATTCCAACGGATGGGAGTTGGCATGAATATCGCTTAATATTTTTATTAGCAGGGCTTTCAATGGATAAGCATCTTGTGATGAAGTAAATAATTTTTCTTAATGTACAAAATTATTGGCACAATCAATTTTGTGACAGGGGCAAAGTATAGCGGGGAATACCAACAATAGAATTCAAGGTCATTCAGAATGGCAGCCGACAACATGACACATCCTATACCAACTAACACTTTACTTCCGGCAAGTTTTTATTAACCACCCCTCCCTGCGGGCTTCCCCTCCTCGAACGAGGAGGGGATTCGCGGAGCGAGGGGTGGTCCGCAACGTTTGAGTTCTGAAGCAGTATGTTCACGCTCTGTAGTGAACATCTTGAAAAAGGAGGGGACACCAACAGGGAGGGGTGGTTCAATGTGGTGGAGTTCTGATGCTATGAAAATATTATTTTGATAATCATCCTGCATCAAATACTGTCCAATTTTTTTCGGGTTCGTTCGTTTGTCACGTTGCCGGTATTGAGCGTTGATTTCGGCTCAAAGAGGAGAACATGCACTTCTTCCGTGGCAACCGGTTTGTGTTCGGTTCCGGCGGGGATGATGATGCATTCGCCTTCCTTAAGTATTACCTCGTGGTCGCGGAAGAGCATTCGTAACGTGCCCTTGACAATCAGGAACATCTCATCCTCAACTTCATGATGATGCCAGAGGAACTCGCCCTTGCACTTCACCAGCTTCACATACTGCCCGTTTAATTCCCCGATTATTTTTGGACTCCAGTGCTCGGTGAACTGATTCAGTTTTTCTGATATTGATATTTTATCCATAGTCATTTCATTCCTTTGTCATAGAATCGTGAAGTTATAAGCACAGCTTGAGTAATGTGTCATCGCGAGTCCGCCTCCCGCCATCTTTTAACGGGAGGCGGACATAGCGATCTCCTTACATCTATGTCATTTGTGATACTTCGAAGCTCATCCGCTTGATGATTAGGGCTGTTAACACAGCCCGTTCATCGTATTCAATCCTCGTCTCCATAAAAATTTCTGATCCACCGATGGCGCTGCAGATCATTTCGAAGGGAAAGCGAGAGGGGCCTGCCATCCGAAACGGATACGTTCTTTTCCACGTGAGCCGTTGTCCGCATGCCGGGTATAACGGTAGAGACGGCATGATGGGAGAGACAGAAACGCAGCGCAAGTTCCGGCAGCGTAGGCGCTTCGTTGCCGAGATGCACCTTCAGGTCTTCGATGTGTTCTTCAACCTGTTTTTTCCGCTCGCCTCTGAAGTACCTGTTGCGCCAATCGTTCGGAGGAAAAATGGTTTCCGGCGTGATCGAGCCTGTGAGTCCCCCTTCATCGAACGGCACGCGGACGATGACGCCGATATTTTCCCGGAGGCAGGTTGGGAATAATTCCACATCCGGAGACTGCTCAAAAATATTATAAATAACCTGGAATGTATCCACCCTGCCGGTTTTTGCCGCCTCCAAAGCGTTATCGGGCTGGTTGTCGTTGATTGAGATGCCGAACGCGCCGATCTTCCCCTGCGATTTTAACTGGTCGATTGCTTCCCAGATTTCAGATTCCTTGGTCCATGCGTCATCCCACACATGAAATTGCTGGATATCGAGTCGTTCCACGTTCAGATTTTTTAAACTTTCGTTCGTGCAATCGATGATATATTGTTTGGGGAAGACTTCCCTAAAATCCACACCGGGACGGGCGGGCCACTCCCTGTTCTTTGGTGGAATTTTTGTCGCGACGTAGAGTTTGGAATGGAATTCTTTTAAAAATTTTCCGATAAGCCGCTCGCTGTGCCCGCGACCGTATGCGAGGGCGGTATCGAAGAAATTAACACCCAGCTCCGCTGCTTTATGCAACGCCCGCATCGATTCCTGGTCGTCGGATCCCTGCCACATCTCGCCGCCGATACCCCATGCGCCAAAGCCGATTTCAGATACGGTGATTCCTGTTTTTCCTAGATGACGGTATTTCATGGTTTCATAGATTCATTTTGATGATGGGTTTTAGTTCAGAAGGAGGTTTTTTCATAAGTATTCCGAGTCTATGTATGAATTATCTAAAACTTCATCGATTTCAATACCGCATCATGCAACCCTGAGCGTGATTTAAAATCATCTGCGCCGGTAAATGCTTTTTGTTCACGCCGGTCAAGCCATGACTTCACTTCCGAATCGGTGATGTCCGGGATCATCCGCATGATCCCTTCATCAACCGTGTTCAGATCGAATGAAAGGGGCGACGGCTGTTCGAATGCGACAAGGAGAACGGAACGCGCTGGAACTTCATATCGGATCTGCGGTCCGAGGAGGGAGTAAAGAATTTTGGGATCATTCATAACCGAAGCATGCCACGCATCACGCGCTTTCGCGATTTTTTCATTATTCCGTTCAGCCATATCTAATTTAAGCGCGCCGAGATAGTGATTTTTCCACAGCGCTGCGGCATTTCGGTCCACAAAGACGCCATGACTCAGATCGAGCAATACGTCCGTTATTTCAGCGGCTTCGGATGGATTCTTTTTCATATACGTTTCAGTAAAATCGAGAAGGTAGGGCGAATCGGCGGTCATCGTTTTCGTTTCAAACATTTCCTTCAACGCCTCCAAAATTTTCTGCTGGCGTTCTTTCACGAGGCTGAACGCGGGAGTGCTATTTCCCCGAACAGTCAGGCAGAAAAAGAAGGTAGCGTAAAATCCTTCTGCCTGGAGCAACTGGTTGGGATTGCGAAGGAGAGAAAAATCGCGGCTTTTTTCCATTTGCACGCGATAATAATCCGGACCCTTGTATGCCGGCACGAACGAGAAATTGTTTTCCCGCACGTCGTAATACCGCGTGCGCGTCTGCGAGAAACTTAACAGATCTCCGATGGCACGGTTATACTCGCCCTGCATATCCGGCACACCAAACCGGAATTGTTCATGAAGATAGCGCGAAGTAATGACTGGATCGGAGAGCACATGCGCCGCCAGCGTTTCAAGATGCTCCGCAAAACCCTCGTCGAACGCAGTGCCGCGGTCTGTCAACGCAGCAGTGGTGTGCTCGATTGCGGCAATTTCTTTTTTAGGAATTTTCTTTCCGCCGGTCAGCATGGAAAGCATTACATGTCCTGTCTCATGAAGGAAAGTCGTGCTGAACGACCAATCGCTCGGATCGAGTTTGATGAAGGGCGTAACGGCGTGATCTTCGACACCGGATGCGGTGGTGAGCTGAAAACCAAGATCGCCGTTATTGCCGCCGCGAACAAGCGCAATATAATAGAGCGGCTGTGCCTTCGAGGCAGTCTGTTCCCCGTGCGCAATATTCCAGGTTCGTTCATAAAGATCGAGAGCCATCTGCGCGGAAGGATTATCGAGCCACTTTTGACAGAGGTTGATACGCGCCGTATCGTTTATGGCGCGAAACCATTGATGTGTAGTATCTGTCTTGGTGGTATCGGGTTCTATGAATACAATTTTGAGGGATCCGCAATAAAGGTCGGCGCAAAAGAATGCACGCAGGGCAAAAACACCGGCGAGAATGAACATCCGGTTACTAATTTTTTTCATGGGATGTGATTTTCGATGTTATGGGAACACAAGAAGATACGATTTATTCATGAGAGATGTTGCACTATGAATGAAACATCATGAGAATCCCCCGGCAAAGTTATCCGGGAATTCATTTTTACACTTCGTGTGTATATTGCCGGTACGGAGTCTTCCAATAAGAAATGACGAATAAGATACCGAGCGCAAGATCGACGAAGGAAAAATATAACAAGGTGGTACCCGTTCGTCCCTGCGAATAAAGAATCGGCACGGCAACGGCGAAAACTGCTTTTTCAATAATAGCCGGAAGCATTGCCGCCCGGAAACGAATGGGGTCTCTCCCGATAATCAGAAAGAGAACCTGCCATGCAAGCACCGTACCGAAAAATCCGTAATAATATTCCGGATTGGTAATGGGGGAAGGGTAGTCAATCCCGATTTTTGTTTCCAAGAAAAATGGGGGAATGGAGACAAGCAGCCCATAAACGCCTGCAATAGTAAAAACGTATTTGGCGAATTTCATATTGAATTGATTACGACAAGAATGTAGAAATTATCATGATTTTCTGTCTATACGTTATTCCACATCTTTTCCGGTCAATTGTTTGAGGGCTGCACGGTACAGCGCCGATGTTTTTGTGATAACTTCCTGCGGCAGCATGGGTCCCGGCGGCTGTTTGTTGAATTTTATCGCGAGAAGATAATCGCGCACGAATTGTTTATCGTAACTATCCTGCGCCTTGCCGGGTTGATAGCTGCTCTGGGGCCAGAAGCGGGAGGAATCGGGCGTGAGCAGCTCATCGATGATGATGAGCTTGCCGTTATAGACGCCGAATTCCATCTTCGTATCCGCGATGATGATTCCTTTCTTCGCGGCGATCTCCACGCCCCGTTTATAGATCGCTATTGTTTTCTCACGCGCAATTTCTGCTTGTTCTTTGCCGATAATTTTTACCGTCTCCTCGAAGTTAATGTTCTCATCGTGCCCCAGATCCGCTTTTGTCGCAGGGGTGAAGATCGGCTCGGGAAGTTTTTGCGATTCCACCAAACCCGGAGGAAGTTTGATGCCGCAGATCGCGCCGTTTTTCCTGTAGTCGTTCCATCCCGATCCGCTGATATAACCCCGGACAACGCATTCAACCGCGAGGGGCTTCGTCTTTTTCACAAGAATGCTTCTGCCGCGAAGCTGTTCCTTATACGGCAGGCATTCCGGTGGAAACTCATCGACGTTTGCGCTGACGATATGATTCGCAATAATATCCTCGATCATTTTGAACCAATAGTTGGATATCTGGGTCAGCACTTTGCCTTTATACGGTATCGGCTGCGGCATAATAACATCGAACGCGGAGAGCCGGTCGGTTGCGACGATCAGAAGATGTTCGCCCAGATCGTAAATATCGCGTACTTTGCCGCGCTTTAAAAATTTCAGTTTCGGGAAATTCGTTTCGTAGATCGGTTGATGTGATTCCTGCATAAAATATTATTTATCTTTTAGTTGTTGGTTGTGAAGACGATGTATGATCGTGGATTATTTTCCATTGACCGTTAAATTTTTTCAGAATTAATGTGAATACGCCTTCGGGATGATCTCCCGCCCGAAGTAATTCCCAGTGTCCGAATACCATCGCCGCGCCTGTAGCGAGCACCGTCACTTCAATATTGGAAAACTTCAGCGTACCCATTTTTTCACGCGTATTATAAGACGCTTTATATTTTTCGAATGTCGGCTGCCAGCCCCGGCGGATATTCCCGCCGCTGGTGAACAACAGACTATCGGATTTCCAGTACCCTTCCATGTAACCCGCAATATCGCCCTTGTTCCAGGCGTCCTGCTGAAGCATAAGGACGGATATGATTTCACTTTCACCGGAATTTTGAATATTCTTTTGAGCCGGGGAAACGCAAATGAATATTAAAAGTAAACTACAAGAGAGGATAAAGAGTTTCATGGAATCAAATAAACTGTTATTAAAATTTAAAAATAATTTATACCACACGGAAGTAGCGTATTCTGAAATTGCTCTTCGAGATACATTCCAGTTGCGTGTACCAGAGATAAGCCGAATAAGCACAAGTTGATATCAGACCCCCTGCGATGCAAAACACGCATCGCGTCCCCCTTCAAAAAGGGGACGAACGTAGGCAAATATCATTTCCCCGCAAGATCGTTCTTATAGACGACGCCGTCTTTCATCACAAATTTTACGTGCTGAAGTTCCTCGATATTCTGAATCGGATCGCCCGAAACAGCAACGATATCGGCAAACGCTCCGGGAGCAATCTCGCCGATCTTACCCTGCATATCGAGCAGATTTGCCGCTGCCGAGGTCACAGATAGTATCGCCTGCGATGTTGTCATACCCGCATTCACCATCGAGTTCAATTCCACCGCTTCGTTCACATCCCATGAAAATCCCCCGACGTCCGTTCCGAACGCAATCTTCACCCCCATCTTCACTCCTTTCGCGAACGCCTTGCGCTGGTAATCGATCATTTGTTTATAGATGGGTCTCCCCTCGGCGGCTCTTCCTTCGGCGACATATTCTGTGACATACAATGTGGGGCACCACCATACGCCTTTCTCCTTCGCGAGAGCCAGCATCTCGTCATCGAAACCGTCGCCATGCTCGATTGTCGCAACGCCCGCGCGGATGCTGTTTTCAATTCCATCTCTTCCGCAGGCATGCGCCGCCACCTTGCGGTGAAGTTTGCGTGCTTCATCGCAAACCGCTTTTAACTCGTCGTAGGTAAATGTGAGTATGCTGCGCAGCGAACCATCCTCCGTAAAATAATAGCTGCGGTCTGCATACACTTTAATCCAATCGGCGCCCTTGCTCACCTGATCACGCACTGCCTTGCGGCACTCGTCCACTCCGTCGACCACCTGAACGCCGTGCGGCATATCAAGCTCCCAGTTATATCCCAGCAGCGGGTACGCGCCGGTAACATCGAGCGAGCGTGTAACTACAAACATCCGGGGTCCGGGAATGATATCGTTCTCGATCGCTTTTTTGATATCAACGTCCGCATACATGGCGCCTTCGGTCTCCACATCGCGCAGGGTTGTAAACCCGTTCATCAATGCGATCTTCACTGAGCGAGAGGCGCGCAACGCGCGGTAGGGAATCGATTCTTTCAACAGTTGTTCGTCGTAATCAGCGCTGGTAATATCCCCCTGCAACAGAATATGTGTGTGACAATCGATGAGACCGGGGAGCACGGTAGCATTGCTTAAATCTATCACCTCGGCTTCAGAGGGAATTTGAACCGCCGGACCCATTTCGGCAATCGTGTTTCCCTTAATAATAATTGTGACATTTTGTTTTACCTCGGCGGCTTTTCCATCGATTAATTTGCCGCATTTTACCGCAATGATTTTAGCCGTTTTGTTCTCTTTCTGAGCCGGGGACGCATTCGGGACACAGAAAAAACAAAATACCGATAGTATGACCAAATGTTTTAACATTGTGTTATTCCTTGAAAGATGGTGAAATGGTGAATTCAAATATAAGAAAGAAGGAGATGGGAGGCAATTTTAAAAAACAAAGATAATTACCCTTATAAATTCACATTTTTCCATATTTGCCATTAGCTTGATTATTTCGTAAAATATTATTGAGAATTTCAGTATTAGACACTTCGCCCACTTTCATTATTTTTTTATCGTTTGGAGATGAAAATATTGCGAAAGATTTTAAAACAATGTATGATTTCTCCTCACCAAAATCGTTTGGACATTAATTAATTATCTTATCTCATGAGTAATAGTTCATCAGCCAATTGCCTTGTGTTGGATCAATACAGAATTGAATCCACCTATAACGATTTTATTGGAAAATTTTATCACTTCCCAGAAAAATATTTAAAACTTCTTTCACAACCAGACATTGAATTTGTTTACTATGAACCTAAAAGGAATGGGAAGGGAGAATATTTTGGTTATGGAAAAATTATTAAACCTCCATTCGAGGACAAAAGAGAGAAGGGATTTTATTTTGTTGAGATAAGCGGTTTTAAAAACTTTTCAAAACCTGTTCCTTTCGAAGAGAATAATATTCCTCGGGAAAAACCACCATTTTATAATCCACAGAACGCTGTAAGACGAATTAACAAAAATGATTTAGAAGGTATCAGCTTAGATGGTGGAATAATGCTAAGCTTTCGAGCGGATACACATTTGATGAGAGTGCTTGGTGAGGAACTTATCGCAACTGAGAAAGTGGGAATACTCGAATTGATAAAAAACTCATATGATGCCCATGCCTCATTTTGTAAAATTAGAATTGAAAATGTTCCCGGTTTAGCAAAAATCTCTGAATACGAATACAAATACCCGTACTTGGAAGGACCTGTAATAATTATTGAAGATGATGGCGATGGAATGGATTGGTTCACCATCGAAGAGGGATGGTTAAGACCTGCCTCAACAATAAAAACTGCCATAAAAGAAAGACTGAAGAAAGAAAGAGAGCAAGCTATAATATCAGGAAAATTGGGAACGTATGAGAGCTTATTGAACAAATTAAAAAAAGAACATGGTGGTCGTTTACCTTTAGGTGAAAAAGGCGTTGGCAGATTCGCTACTCGTAGATTAGGAAGAAATCTAACCATAAGAACAAAAGTAAAGGCAAATGAATATGAATATGTCCTAAATATTGATTGGGATACGTTCGACAAAAGAGAACTTGATGGTCCAAAAGATTTAGACTCAGTAGGAATTAGTTTATTTCGGGAAAAACCATCACGGAATTATGGAAAGAATAATTCGGGAACACAGATAATAGTTTGGCGATCACGGGAAGGATTCGAATTAACTGAAGCCAGCATCAAGGAATTAAATAGAACGATTCTTCAACTTAAGTCTCCTTTTAAATCTCCAGGTGAATTCGTCGTTCAGTTGGAATGCCCTCAGGTTACGGACCTTGATACATCATTGATTACGGAAGAGTTTGAATCTACCTTTAGTTTTGATGGTATTGTTGATAGTGACGGTGTTTGTGATCTTGAACTCAAATTCAAACCTCCTCGTTCAGTGCCAATGATAGCTGAGACCATTCATAGGCCATCTTTTGACCTAAAATCTGGAGAAGACATATATTGGAATGGTAGAAAACCGGAATGCGGACCCTTTTATGTCCACTTGGACATTTGGTATAGAACAACACCATGGATTGAGGGGAAAACTAAGGAGTTGACTGATTACTTAGACAACTTTGGAGGAGTAGCAATATATAGAGATGGATTGAATATTTTTTCATCAGCAGAAGGTACGCTACTAGATTGGTTAAATCTTTCTGTGCGTCATATTAAAAGGGGATTACGCATTTCATATTACGCGATGTTGGGAAGTGTTGATATTGAACAAGGAAATAATATCACTCTCATCGACAAAACTAATCGGGAAGGAATGCTAAAAAATACCGCATTTCAAGACCTCTCGCATTTAATCAGATCGATTATTTTATTCATTGAAAATATTTACGTAGGCAAAAGAGACGATTATAATAAGCTCACGGGCGATGTTGTTCGAGACCCAGAAAAATTAACTACCATATCAAAAGAGGCCTCTGCGATTATAGGAAGTATTGCTGAAAACTATGATTTAAAAAAAGATCCTTTTGACCTAATTGCTAAAATTGGTAAGAAGTCAACAGAGAAAGAACATCTTGTTAATCTAGCGTCATCATTAAAAAAACTCCAAAGTAGTTTGATCGCTATAGAAGAAGTTCAAGATCTCCTAACCGAACAAGCAGGCTACGGACTGGCTGTTGCTATTTCGGTGCATGAAATTTCAAAACTTACAACAGACTTTTATAATCAAGTTATAGAATTTTCAAAAGCGGGTAAGTTAAATAAAGATAAAATTGATACATTGAATAAAGCAGCAGCATCTTTAAAGTCAGAATTGCGAAGACTTGGACCTCTAAGAGCTATCAAAACAGAAATTCCAATCACGTTTAATGTTATCAAATCAGTTCAATTCGCAGTTGCAGTACATCGTAGAAAGTTGGAAAAATCAGAAATAGAGGTCAAAACCAATTTTAAAAAGGGATTTGAAATTTTCGGTAGATTTGGCGCGTTAAATCAAGTTTTTTCTAATCTCTTAAGTAATAGTCGCTATTGGCTGGATGAAAATAAAACTAGGAATAAACAAATTCTTATTGATCTGGATGAGGACTACAAAACGATTTTATTCGCAGATAATGGACCGGGCATCGATGATTCCATCTTGCCGCATTTATTTCAAGTCGGCTACAGCCTCAAAAAACCTCCTAGCGGCTTAGGACTCTATATTTGCAAATACTATATGCATGACATCAGGGGAGATATTTACCTTGCCTCGGAAAAGGAAAAACATAAGAAATATAATGGTGCACAGTTCATTTTGGATTTTCATAAAGTGCAAACAGGTAAAGGAAGAGAATGAGTATGAAACATAATGTCGCTATTATTGACGATGCTATACCCATTGATGAACGCGGAATTATTGAACCAACAGACAGGATCACTTCATCAGACCTTAAAGTTCTTTTGAGCCAAAACTGGGGACACGAAACTGCTCTGAAAATGTTAGTCTCTGAGTTATTAAAAAGTGATAATGTAATTTTATCATGTTTTAAACATCCGGAACATTACTTTTCATCAGTCGAATCTGAACACTATCGACCTGATATTTTGATTTTTGATTGGGAATTTCCCGGTTCCGAAGATCCACCGGATGATTTATTGTTAGAAATATTGCAGCAAACTTTTTGCGTTGTTGGAATTTATTCAGGCGCAGAAAAAATTGAAGAAATTTCAACGACGCTTGATGGTGAACAATTTACACCATATAAGGAAAGAGTAACACCATTTGACAAAAGTGATACTGATTCTCAAAAAACGTTGATGGAAAAAGTGGTTAAGATGTATGAAACGAACTTTGCATTCAAATTTGGACATGATCTTCGACAAAAAATATTGAAAGCTGCAGATGAGATGTTTGTTGATTTAGGCAAGATTCACTTGGATCAGGCAATTGCTCTCATCGGAAAAGGAGAAGATCTTAAGGAAATTGTTGTCGAGAAAATTAGGAATCAACTTGAGTCAATTAATTTTGAATCACTAAAATCATCAAAGGAGGCAGGTGGTAAAACTCTCACGTTTGAAATTGCCAGAAATCTCTGGTCATACCGATTATATTATAATCCAACAGATGACTTGGTAAGAAGAGGTGATATAATTGTCGAAAAGATCAGCGAAATCGAAAACTTCGACAAATTATACGTTGTTCTGAATGCAGACTGTGATTTGCATAGTTTCTGGAATAAAAACTTTGGGTCTGTTAATCTTGTTGAAATTCATCGAGTTACTGAATCCTATACTTCCGTGATTGATCGAATTAAAACTACATGGCCAGATAGTGATGCAAAACCAAGAAAAAGGATTTCTTCTTTGACCACAAAACTCTTTGATAAATCCGATGATCTGTTAGCTATTCCGTTTATACGCATAAAAGAAAAAACCGAGTTGAGTAGTTATGTCCTTTTTCCGAAAGACATTTTAACAATGAGGGTACCTTCTCCTCCAGAATTTGAGAATCTTATCGATAATGGGAAAGTTCAAAAAAGACGTGAACGCAAGACATTCCCGTTGAAATATTCTCACTGGAATAATATTCGGAGAATAACATCCTTCTCTGAACCATTTCGAACACCTTTAATACTACACATTCTAAATGCCATTTCTGGTTATGGTGTTCCCGATTATCCGCCAGACCTCAAAACGGAAATCATTAAAGAGTTTCCGGGACTAAGTTAATGGATTATCTATCCGTGGATCTATTCTCTGGATGCGGCGGTCTGACAACCGGAATGCATCGTGCGGGTTTCGACACCAAAGTCGCCATTGAAATAGAGACGGATGCCGTCTTAGCTTTTCAAATGAATCATGAAAAAACACACGTCATTAAAAAAGACATTCGTTTGATAACGGCTGATGAGATTATGGGAAAATTGAACGGCATTCCTTTACATCTTCTTGCAGGTTGTCCTCCTTGCCAAGGTTTTTCATCGGTACGTAGATTGAATCGTGATAAAATCATCCAAGACGATAGAAATACCCTTATTCTCGAGTACCTCCGCTTCGTGAAAGAATTGCGACCTTACACGATTATGATGGAAAATGTGCCAGGGTTAATTAAATATATTCTTTTCAAAGAAATGGTTTCCGAATTATCGCTGTTGGGATATTTCATTGATTATAAAATTGTAAACGCGAAAGATTTCGGTGTTCCTCAAAGACGAAGAAGGTTGGTTCTGGTAGGTTCGTTACTCGGCCCTATATCGGTAGCTGAGGGTACCGAAGAAAAAGTTACAGTTAGAGAAATTATCGGTCACTTAGAAGATATCTCCGAGACAAAAGATCCTTTGCATAAGATCGTTGCCCACCATAGACCCGAAATTCAAAAACGAATTGAAAGCATTCCACCTGATGGAGGAAGCAGAAAAGACTTAGGTGAGTTGAGTCAACTGGATTGTCATAAGAAAAAAAATGTCGGGTTTAACGATATATACGGTCGATTACGCTGGAATGATTACTCTACTACAATTACGGGTGGATGTTTAAATCCGTCAAAAGGAAGATTCCTTCATCCCGAAAAAAATAGAGCAATAACGGCGAGAGAAGCTGCTCTCTTGCAATCTTTTCCGAAATCTTATAAATTTCCGACAAATATTTCAAAGACGTCTTTGGCATTGTTAATCGGTAATGCCCTACCTCCAAAATTAAGCTATATACAGAGCAAGAATATACGGGAACATTTAGATTTCCATCTTGACAGACATCTTCAGTAAGAAAAAACGGTCTGAGATCATGAAGAAGATCGGACCGAAACAAACCTCCCAAGAATTATTCATCAGAAAAATAATCTCCCCTCTAGGCTATCGGTATAGTTCTTACAACAAGCATATTCCAGGAAAACCCGATCTCGTTTTTACAAAACTTCGAAAAGTTATTTTTGTAAACGGATGTTTTTGGCACGGTCATAAACGGTGTAAAAGATCAAAATTACCTACCACAAATGTAAAATTTTGGGAAAAGAAAATTTCCGGAAACATCAAAAGAGATAAAAAGGTTAAAAAGGAGTTGAAAGCCATCGGTTGGGAATATTTAATTATATGGCAATGTGAAATTTCAAAATCAAAAGGGTCTCGGCTCATAGGAAAGATCCAAAAATATCTCAGCACGTAGAATCATACCATTCATTAATTCACTCAATAAATCTCCTCTTTTTCCCAACCGCTTTCTTTAATCGTTGAAGATATTCTTCGCGGGGCAGTTCAAACGTCCCGAATTGGGCAAGGTGGGGAGTGATGTATTGCGTATCGAGCAGCTCAAAGTCCCGCTCGTTCAGGCGCTCCACCAAAGCAGCCAGGGCGACTTTCGAGGCGTCTTTTTTTCTGCTGAACATCGATTCGCCGAAGAACGCCGCGCCGAGGGCAACGCCGTATAATCCGCCAACAAGCTTGTTTTCATGCCACGCTTCGACGCTGTGAGCGAATCCAAGATCATGCAAGTTTACGTAGCTCCGGATGATGGTTTCGGATATCCAGGTCTCTTCCCGTTTAGCGCACTCCCGCATCACCTGCTCAAACGCTGTATCGAAGCGGTAGGTAAAAATATTTTTTTTTATTACCTGGCGCAGACTGCGGGAGATTTTAAACGTATCGAGCGGAATGATGGCGCGGGGATCGGGGGAGAACCAGTGGATTTCTTCCGAATCGCTCGGCGACATCGGGAAAATTCCCGAAGCGTACGCGCCAAGAAGAATTTCAGGTTGAATTATTTGGATAGTTTGCGAGGATTCAGAATTTTTCATCCGGAAGTTTTATAAATAAACCGAATGTTTCTCGACAATACTCTATAAACATCCGGAAATATGCAGCGTGGGAATATTGTATCTTATTTTATATAGAGTGAATACTCAATCTCCAAAATTCGTGCCGACTGCGCGCGCCGCGAAAATCATCTGCGAATCAGGCGGAACCAGGCGCTGGCGTTTGATAGCGTCTTCAAGACGCACTGTCACCACATCGGTGCCGCGCAAGCTTACCATGCAACCGAATTCCTTCCTCGAAATTGTTTCGAGCGCCATCGCTCCGAATTTGGTGGCAAGAACGCGGTCGAACGCGGTGGGACTACCGCCGCGCTGCAGGTGACCGAGCACCATGACCCGCGATTCCAGTCCGGTTTCCTGCTGCACTTTTTTCGCAATGTAATCGCCGATCCCGCCAAGCCGGACGGGGTCGGTGCGCTTCAAATCTTTTTCTTTGGCAACTATTTCACCGCCGGAGGGTTTCGCTCCTTCCGCCACGCAGATAATGCTGAAACGCGCGCCCCTGCTCCGTTCAAGCACGCACCGGTAAATCGATTCCCATTGAAAGGGGATTTCAGGAATAAGGATGATATCTGCTCCTCCGGCAAGACCGGCTCCGAGGGCAATCCACCCTGCATATCTGCCCATCACTTCCATCACCATCACCCGGTGATGCGCGGAAGCGGTCGTTTGCAGTCGGTCGATTGCGTCGGTTGCGATCGCCAGCGCCGAATCATATCCGAAGGTCACATCGGTCGCTTCGAGATCGTTATCGATTGTCTTCGGAACGCCGACAACATTCATCCCTAACTGAGTAAATTTATGCGCAATGTTCATCGTGCCGTCGCCGCCGATGACCACCATGGCGTCAAGACCCCATTTGCGGTAATTTTCAAGCGCGTCGCCGGAACGGTCGACAATTTTAATTTCCCCGTCGTCTTCAACGGGAAATAAGAACGGGTTTCCTTTATTGGATGTGCCGAGAATTGTGCCGCCAAGGTTGATGATGCCGCTGACGTCCAACCGGTTAAGCTCCCGCATCCGTCCTTCTACTAATCCTTCGAATCCATCGATTATTCCTATAATCATGCTGTCAAAGTATGACATCGCAGGTTTGGCAACACTGCGGATGACGGCATTCAAGCCGGGACAATCCCCGCCGCCGGTTAAGATACCGATTCGCTTCAGCGATTCGTTTATTCCCATAGTTGATAGTTCATTATATTCAATTCGTTGACGTCTCTAATGTATAAAAACGGGGGGAAAATCCCTATCCATTGCACCGGGAGAACAGATTAGAACAATAAACGGGAATTCGCCATACGTTGTACGTACGTCAGGCAATATTCCCGTCCGAACTCATTCTTCGTTTCTTATCTACTATCCTCCTTCAAATTCGTTGGATTTCCGGATTGGATTGGGGGGAAGATTCATAATTTCCTCCGGAAAATGATCCACAATAAAGCGCATAATATCTTTCACGGAAAGCATCCCAACCGGCTCGTTTTTTGAATTGACAATAGGAACATGCCGGTAACCGCCGAAGCACATCGCTTTTACGACATACGCAATCTCGTCTTCCAGTTGAAACGCTTCGGGACGCGGGGTCATGATATCCTTAACCTTCATCGATTGAAAATCGTCATGCCCGATCGCTTTCGCAATAACATCGCGTTCGGTGAGGATTCCAGCCAGCACATCGCCTTTCGTTATTAAGATGCAGCCGAACTGTTTCACCTGCATAAACTTCAAGGCGTCTTCAAGGGTATCCTCAATATCGACCATGATCGGCGTTGCCGGCTTGAGGTCTTTGACCGGTTTTAAGAATGTTTTTGAATCCAACACTTTCGATTTATTCAATCGTTCATCCATAATGGAAAGGTCTTCGTTTATTATTTCATCGTCCATGGTATCTCCTTTTAAGGCACGTTGTGATTAGTGAGGAATGGCGCGGGATTTGTGAATAGTGACGGGATTGATTTATTTCAGAGTTAGTTTTGAACAAGAATCGCATTCGCAAATCCCCCGAAGGTAATCGAACGAATAGATTCCGGTTTTATGTCCATCGCCCCATTTAAGCTGGAGCGCATAATTGCCAATCTGTTCGATTGCCGATAATTTATTTTGACCGGGCTGAAGGATAGGCAAAAGAACCATATGTTCATTCTTTGCAACGCCCTGCTTGCACGAGGCGCAGGGGCAAAGCTTTCTCAATGTGCCGAGCGAATGTTTCCCGTAGTGATTATCGTCCCACTTGATCCTCAGTTCGGTTTCGCTCACCTGCTTGATATATGCCGGTATCATGAGCTCAATCGACGAGAAATTGCGACGATAATTTTTCCGGGGTCATTATCCGGCATTTTGCAACCTTCCCTGCTTAGATCGTAGTTATCGATGAAGCAATCAATATCTGAAAGAATCAACGGAACCGTTCCGGTACGTACTTGACATAGAGTTCTGCCAGACGACTACGGGCAATTTCATCGATATCTTCATCGTCCCTATCGCGTTTGCGCACCATTTCAAAATCATCCAGATCGCGTCCGCGCATCTTGTGGAGGTAATCTTTCAACGTCTCTACGATCTTATGTTGTTCGATTTTAGTCATGCAATATTCCTTTCCTTAGTAAAACTTTACACCAACGCCATTCCTCAAAATAGCACCATTCGATATTTCAGTCCTGAAATTGTCTATAATCGTTTCCGGACGTTGTGAGGCGGTTTAAAATATTAACTGGCTATGCGCTCTGTTTCCGCTTCGTGAATGAGGATGTCGCTGAGATCGCCGGCGCCCTCACGGAGCACGACAGGGTGGTCGTTGGTTACGTCTATGATTGTCGAAAACTCGTTTAACGAGATTCCGCCGTCAAGTATTAAATCAACGTGTTCTTCAAACCGTCGTTTAATCAAATCGGGATCGCTGATAATATCCCCCCTCACGTCGCCTGTCAGACTGGCGCTGAGGATAGGGTGACCGAGTTCTTTCACAATTTCACGGCAAATCGAATTTTGCGGTACACGGATGCCGACGGTCTTGCGGGAACTGATGAGACTTTTCGGCAATTGTTTTAACCGACTCGCGGGCAGAATAAATGTGTACGGTCCCGGGATTAATTGCTTCATGAGCCGGTAAGCGGAATTTGAAACCTTGGCATACTCGGCAATGTGACTCAGGTCTGAACAAATGAAACTGAAAGGTTTATTTCGATCTTGATTTCGTATTTGATAGATCCGCTCGATCGCGCGATGATTATGAATACTGCACCCGACGCCGTATACGGTATCGGTCGGATAAATAATGACGCCGCCATGCTGCAAAACATCTACCGCATGCGCGATATGTCTGCCCTGTGGATTAGCAGGATGAACTTTCAACATCATAAAGAGTTCCTTTCATTGTTAACATAATGTGCGGAACACCGGCAAAGAAAAATATCATCGCCGGTGAATTTGTTAATTGGTTTCATCGTTATACATCATAACTCTTGGGAATCTGTTTAAGCGCGGTGTACTCCTTGAATAGTTGTGGGTTTGGGAATGTGATCCTTGAAAGCTGCGATATACTTGTCGGAAGTGAATCCATTGTTCGAACCAATAAATTATTCCTAATAATCCATATGGGGTGGATCGATTGAACAGTACGGTACCGGAAGAATCGCCGGTAATGTTTCTTAGAGGTATACTAATAAATTTCTTATCAAAGCACAATATGCAGATCATAAAAGTTATTGTAGGAAAAGCTAAGTTCAGGATTTTTCAATATTTAGCCCCTCCAATCAATCCAAATTTTAGCCAAAACGTTCCGCTTTCCAGGGATCAGCGGTAGTATTATAACCGTTCATTTCCCATAATCCCGGTTTGTCGTTTCTCATAAATTCTATCCCGTTCACCCACTTTGCGCCTTTCCATGCATACCGGCGCGGTGTAAATATTCGCATTGGACCACCATGCTCACGAGGCAGCGGTTGACTGTTGAATGTATGCGCAAAAATTACATCTTCGTTCAACATGATCTCGAGCGGGTTATTCGTTGTGTAACCGTCATACCCGTGCTGCATGACATATTTTGCGGATGGTTTTACCCTGATGAATTTTACAAAGTCTATGAACAATACTCCCGTCCAATCGTCGTCGAATCTGCTCCACCGCGTAACGCAATGGAAATCCGCGCGAAGTGTAGTTTGAGGGAGTTTCATGAACTCATCCCAAGTCCATTCACTTTCTTCTTCAACTTCACCCCACACGCGAAGCCGCCAAACCTTTGAATCGATATCGGGCGTCTCGCTGAAGGTATACACGGGAAACTTAACCGTAGCAACCTGGCCGGGAGGTGTTTTGGGTTTACCATATGAATTGACGCCGGGCACAATTCTTTTCTTCGGTTCAAACATCGTGATCCGCACAGTCCGAATATTTTACCAAAATAATCATTATTTTTTCATTCGCGTTGGCACATGATTATGTCCTCTGCCCTTTAACATATCGAATGTATGAATGATAGAAGGGAACAACGCATTGACGCCGTCCTCCACAGCGCTTTTAGAGCCGGGCAAGTTAATAATCACCGTATTCCCCCGGACGCCTGCAATTCCCCGCGAAAGCATTGCTTTCCTTGTTCGTTCATTCCCATACAACCGAAGCGTTTCTTCTACGCCGTCAAGCCGCCGGTCAATAACCGACAGGGTTGCCTCAGGCGTGACATCGCGGGGACTAATTCCTGTTCCACCCGTAGTTAATATGAGATCAGGTTTAAGCGAACGCGTAATATCATCTAACGCATTTGTGATTATGGCAAGATTATCCGGCAAAACAATATATTTTTTTATTTTGAATCCAAAAGCTTTGAGTTTTTCCGTTAGCAATTTCCCGGAACCATCTTTCTTGGTTCCGTTCGAGACGCTGTCGCTTAAAACCATTACAACAGCACTATGTCCTTTCCCCGTTTTATGGAGGTTTGATTTGCCGCCGGTTTTTTCAATGAGGCGAACAGAATGAATCTCCATCCTGTCGTCGATGATTTTCAACATATCGTAGAGGGTGAGCGCGGCGGCAGACACTCCAGCAAGCGCTTCCATCTCAACGCCGGTTTTCCAGACCGCTTTCACTTCCGAGGTAACGGTAATGGAATTTTTCCCTAAAGAAATATCTATCGATACATAATCCAGAGGCACCTGATGGCAGTACGGTATGAGCACGCTTGTTTGTTTAGCCGCCTGGATCCCTGCAACTTTTGCGACAACAAGAGGATCGGCTTTCGGCACATCACCCGATTTGATGGCGCGGAGGGTGCCTGAGCTTACTGTTAGACTTGCGATTGCTTTCGCGGTGCGGAGGGTATTATATTTTGAAGAAACGTCGCGCATATAATTTTCTTTTATTCAAACTTGATCGGAGAACTAATCTTATTACCCGCCGATCTGACTCATTGTGCGTTCAGCCCGCACAAAGCCGGGTTGATTGATAAGATGACCCTTTTCTTTGTGGAACACTGCATCCCGAATCGCACTTTTAATTTCATTGTCATCGGCGCCGTTTCGCAACAGAGCTTTGAGATCGGTTTCGTTCAGGGAGAACAAACACGTCCTGAATTTTCCATCGGAGGTAATTCTTACCCGGTTGCACGATCCACAAAAAGGATCGCTCACCGAGCTGATGAAACCAATTTCTCCCTTCCCATCCTCAAATTTAAACCTGTCCGCCGGCTGAATGCCATGCGACTCGATAGGAACGAGTGTTACTCCGGTGCGGTTGAGGTGTTCGATAATTTCACGGGCTGGAACGACCTTATCGATTGACCAGCCGTCATCAGCCCCGATGGGCATAAACTCGATGAAACGTACAATAAAATTTCGTCTCCGCGCCAATTCTGCAAATGCATCAATCTCATTATCATTATATCCGCGGATCATGACAGTGTTGAGTTTAATGGGATGAAAATTCAATTGGTCGATGAATTCCAGCCCCTTCCACACCTTTTGAAAATAATCACGCCGCGCCATCGCGGAAAACTTCAACGGATCGAGAGAATCTAAACTAACCGTGATGCGATGGAGGCCTGCATCTTGGAGGGCTTGTGCTTGTTCTTCAAGAAAATACCCGTTAGTCGTAAGCGCAATATCATGAAATAAATTGAGGTTGGATATTTTTTTCACAAGGAGCGGGAAATCTTTTCGCATGAGCGGCTCGCCGCCCGTGAGGCGGATTTTGACAACGCCCAAGTCCGAAAATATTCTTGCAAGCCGTTCAATTTCTTCAAAGGTAAGGAGTTCATCCCGTTTAAGCCAGATCATTCCCTCTTCGGGCATGCAATAGAGACAGCGGAAATTACATCTATCCGTTACGGAAATGCGGAGATTATTGATTGTTCGGTTGAAACTATCCTGGAGCATGTGTTCTGACGTATGACCTGTCTAAATTGTAACAAATATTCGCTCTGCAAGTTCCACCTAAAAATATAGGAAGATTTGTCGGAATAGCAAAGACAAACTGTTGAAAAAAACTTGGAAATTGTCGCGTATCACACCAACAATTCTGCTTAAATATTCTGGTGATTGGCAGGAGTTAAGGAAAATTACCGTTCGTGAGAGCTATTTTGGGCGGACGTCAACCAACGGTATCTTTTTCCAGCCGGTGAATATCGAGAGAAAATTATACCAGCCGGCTATGGCAACCATCAGCAGATGTCCGGCGATAAAAAATACGAGAATGAGCATGAAGAAAAAATGCCATCCCCGCGCATAATTGTAATTGCCGAACAGCGCCGTGATGAAGCTGAACTGCCCGGGCCAATATATTGCCATGCCGGTCAGGATGCTGCCAATGCCTGCAAGAGGGATGAACGTGTACGCAAGTTTTTGCAGGGGGTTATATTTCTTCTGCGGGGGATGATCTTTGCGAATCCTGAGATAATATTTGATCATCGGGAAGACGCCGCGGATATCCTGTATCCGGAACAGGGTTGTCTTTCGCCCATGCCTGCTGATGATATTGAACAAGACGTAAATGATTCCGTTAATGAAAAAAATCCACATCCCGAAAAAATGCCACTGGCGCGCGCCCGCGAGCCATCCTCCCAGCGTAATCTCATCGGGAAAATGGAAGCTGAAAATCGGCGAGGCGTTATAGATTCTCAGCCCGCTCATTATCATTATCCCAAGCGCGGCTGCATTGACCCAATGGGTGATCCTGATAATCAGGGGATGATGAAATTCCTTCGTAAATTTTTTTTTCACGGCAACGATTCGGGTTTACAATATGGGCAGGGTTTGTACGATCGCGAAATATCAGGCGTCAATGGAACATATTTGGTTCTTGCCATCATTACCTTTGAGCATTCAGGTCTGTGATAGGAGGTTGTGCGTTCGATGACGACGACTTCCTTTGGGGGATAGTGAGTGCAACCCATCAATAAATAACCTGCAATGACGATTGCAAGTATGCGTTTTCCAATCAACTCAGATGCCTGCAAACCAGTCATATCCATCGTCTTCCCAGTAACCGCCTTTTTTCTCGTTTGTTACGATAATTTTATTTACCCACTTCGCATTTTTGTAACCGAGTTTTGAGGGGATAATAATCCTCACCGGGGCGCCGTGTTCCGGGGTGAGGGGTTTATTGTACGCCTCGTAGCAGAGCAATGTTTGCGAGTGGAGTGCGCTCGGCATGTCGTAACAGGTATAATAATCGTCAGCGCACTCAATAGCGAGATATTTTGCGTTCAAATCCGCTCCCGCGGCGGAAAGAAAATCGCGAAGTGGCACGCCTCCCCATTTCGGAATCATGCTCCATCCTTCAACACAAACATGCCGCGTGTTCATCACCTTTTTCGGAAGAGCTTTGATCATCTCCAGCGTGTACGCTTCCGGCTTCGCCACCAGTCCTTCAACGGATAACTTCCATTGATCTAGATCGATATCCGGGTCGTCGTCGCCGTAGCTGTTCACCCGGAAATCCGATTCCGGGGTCAATTCATCATCATGATATTCGGGGACTTGTTTATCGGGACTGAAAACTTTCGCCTGAACCCAATCATTAAATTTTTGAAAACCCCGTAAAAATCCCCCGGTTGTTCCTTCCGGGGAAATATTACAGCCGGCAAGAAATGCCAACGGCGCAAATGGTGCGAGCTTCAAAAACCTGCGGCGGCTTTCTTTTAGTTCAGATTTCATGCGATTGTTAACATAGGAGGGAGGTGAATAGTTTCAAGGGGGGAAATAAACCGTGAGGAAGAGGAAATCCGGTTCCCAAGATGAAAGAGGGTGTCTGAAAACATTATATCAAGGTTTATGTCATGTTCAGACGGTAATAATTAGTTTCGATATGAGGAGATCACGACGTTCCGCTGTTGCGGAACTCATGATGACGACGGTTGGGATTGCAACGACTTTTCACACACTCGGTAAAAATGCAGCGAAGCAGGGTTAGTTACTGATTAATTTCCTCTTTCTCCAGAACCTCGAAATATTTCCGGATCAGCTCCTGGTAATCTTTGGAATATTTGCCTTCCAAAACTTTCAGCATTTCCTGCCGCAGCTTATCCTTTCCTTCCTGGGTGGAAAGATCGATTTCACCCGGGCTTGCATGAGCAGGAGTTTTTCCTGCTTCCGCTTTGCGGCGTTTTTCGTAATCCCGTTCACGGGTGGAACGCTGCGAATCGAGCAGGCGGGATAAAATGCGGTCCTGTTTTTGTATTGTTTCGGGATTCACATTGCCCTGCGAAAGATCGCTTTCGACCTCGCTCATTTGCTTGGCAATATCATCAAGATCGCCCAATAGCTTGCTGTATTCCTGAGAATTCTTTGCTTCCTCCGCAAGCTTTTCTAGATTCTTTCGTACCGCGCCTTGCTGTCCTGAAAGCCGCTGGTACTCTGCCTGTTGTTGCGCGGATAATGTTTGGCTCTGTCCCTCGCCCTGCCCCTGTCCGCCCATTCCCATCGCCGACATGGTTCCTTGATTGATTCCGCTTTGCTGTCCCATCATCTGTCCGAGAGCTCCCATCAATCCAGCCATACCCATGCCGCCTTTTTGTCCTGCTTGCTCCATGGTAGTTAGCGTACTCTGCATCATCATCGCTGCGCGGTTGAGCGATCCCATCGCCTCGCCCTGCGGCTGAGACGCCGCCATCGGATTCCGGTTCTCCAGCTCCTTCATAGCTTGTCCCATATTTTGCAGCGCATTGCCGATTTCCTTAGCCATATCCGGACTGACTGCAAATGTTTTCTTGGAGAGATCAGTCATCGAATTTGCTACGTTGCCAAGATCGTTCATCGTCTGGTTTTGTTTTTCCGTGCTTTCGCGGAATCGTTGAGAATTCGCGTCCAGTCCTTTTGTCTCATCTTTCATGTCCTCCTCGCGCTTAGAAAGCTCCAGCACATCATCAAGCTGCTTTTTCATCTTCTGGACAATCTCTTTCATCTGTTTATCCTGAAGCGTTTTCTGCGCTGTCTGGAGTTGGTCTTCAAAATTTTGCAATCCCTGTTCTGTCTGGTTCTGGCTTTGCTGCGCCTGCTGCATATCGCCCGATTCAATTTTCTGAGCGGAGGTTTGCATCTTTTTGCCGAGCTGCTGCTGTGATAGTTGCTGCTGGGCTTTCGACATCTGTTCGAGCGGCATCTCTTTGGCGAATTCTTCCATGCTGTTTTTAAGGTCAGCCGTTTCTTTTTCCAGCGATTCGAGGTCTTTCTGCATGTCGCCCTGTTTCTTTGCAAGGTCAGATCGTTTCTGCTGATCGGCGGGATTTGTTTTTGAAGCTTCGTCCCTGAGATTTTCCTGTTGTTTCTTCAACTCCTCGGTTCTCTTGACTAATTCATCTAATTTTTGTTCAATATGGATTCGTTTTAGAAGCTCGATTGTCCGTTCCAGGTTATTGCGGAATTGCTCCTCCGACGTTTTCAGTTGTTCCATTGCCTGTTTCATCTGTTCCGGACTGAGCTGTTGCTGATTTTTCATCATTTCCTGGAGCTTTTTTAACGCCTGCTGAAGCTCGGGAGAATTCAACTGTTCCATGAGTTTCTGCATCTCGGTGTATTTTTCCATCGTCTCATTGGAGAGCAGTTTATTATCCTGCATCTGCTTCATCATATCGTCCATTTTTTGCGCGGTTTGATCCAGTTTCTGTTTCATGGAATCGTAGCGCTGCACCATATCCTCAACTTTTTTCTTCTGCTGCCAATCCATTTTCTCTTTGTTCTTTTGGAGATCGCGCTGCACTTCCTCGATGTCTTTTTTCAATTGCTGCGATTCTTTCGATACATCCTGCATCGATTGCACCGATTGATCATGTGATTGATCAACTTCGGAAAAGACTTCTTCAAGCGACGGGAGCCGGATGAGGAACGTTGAACTTTTGCCGCTCTTCGGTCCGCTGACGTTATCGTTATCGAACACTTCCGCGTAATATTCAACGGCGTCTTCGGGAACGAGACTCATACCCGTGAGATCCCACGCATAGACGATATTTTGCGTGATAGGACCGATGTGAGAAAAAGGAATCTGGGCATAGGTGAATTCTTTAGCGGCTTCCTCATAGCGTGAATGCGCAAGCCGGTACGCGAGCCGCAGACCCGAAAATCCGAAATCATCTTTTATCTGCAAACTGAGAATAAGGCGCATCTCGCCGGTCATATCTATATTTTTTCCGGGGGAGAGAATTTCGACTGACGGATATTCATCGGGTATTATTTTCACCGAATACTCAAGGGGATCGGCTGAGGTGAGGCCGTCTTTGTCTTTTAATAAGAGATGATATGAGGTATTTTCCCGGACAATAAACGATCCGGATATATGTTCTGCGGAACACGTTAGCGTCAACGGAGGTTTATTGGCAAAGATCGCCTGTGCCGATGTTATCGCTTTGCTTGAGGTTACTTCCATATCCACGACCGAACCGGGATAAGCGTTTATATCCCCCATGTTTTCATCGAGCATTTTTACCGGAATATGGGTATAACGCGGGGAAGTAATTTTTATCTGGAACGTACGGATCAATGGACGATCGAGCACCTTGATGGTATATTTATCACTGTTGACGTCTTCGGCGGACGCATAATATTCGGTCGATGTTTTAAGATGGCTGATTTCTGTTTGAAAGACCCCGCTTTGATTCAGCGTGAGCGTTTGTGAATCGAAATCGAGTTGACCAGCTTGCCTCGTGCGCAAGTTTATCGATTGGAGTGGTTTGCCTTCTGTCTTGATCGTGACTGATAGATCCTGCCCGCGAACGATTTCGGTATTTCCCGGTTCAACAATAAAGCGGATGGGAGACGGGGATGCGAAGGAAACATTAAAATTGAATATCCGCGACATCGAGGTAAACAAACCGAGCGGGGAGATGATGAACATTAGCACAGCAATGCCGAACGCGTACGACGCCAACTTGCCCATCGCTCTCACTTTAATATTGCTCACCGATTCCCGGAAATCCAATCCTTGGATAGAATTGTACAGGTCTAGGAACGAGGCATCGATTAAATCAAGAGAATAATTTCCTCTCAACGCATCTCGTTGTTCGTACATTTGGAGAGCATCCAATAACCTATCGCGGATTTGCGGGAAAAATCGCCCTACATGATTTGCAACGGTCTCGTTGGAATCGCTTTTTAATATTCTTAGTGTTCTCAAGAGCGGTCGGGCGGCAAAGAGCGCAAACGCCGCGGCGGCTCCGGTTAAGAGTGAAGAAAATAAAATTGTTCTGCCGGTTGTCCCCAGGAAAAATACGCGCTCAACTATAACGACGAGAGCGAGGACGCCGAGTATCGCCAGAAACGTTATGAGAATTGCGTGTTCCACCGCAACCCGGTTTTCCTTCCGGCGGACGCCTTCAAGCCGGTTCAGGATATCGGAGTATAATGGCGATGTATGTTGGTTTTGGGTATTCAATTATGGCGCTCTATACTAATGTGTTAACGCCCAGACGACAATGTTTGTTCCAAATCGAAGCGCTTCGAGGCGTTTTTCGGGCGGATCGCCGTGAACTTCGGGATCGTCCCATCCATCGCTGGGGTTGGATTCGTATGTATAATAGAGGACGAGCCGCCCGTTATGAAACAGCCCGAATCCCTGCGGCGGTTTCCCATCATGTTCGTGCGTCTTCGGCACGCCGTTGGGAAAATCAAACTGGCAATGATACAAGCCAAAACTGTACGGCAACTCTCTCAGCTCCTGTTCAGGAAATATTTTTTTAATTTCCCGGCGGAAGGGTTTATCCATCCCGTAATCGTCATCGGCATAGATGAAACCGCCGTTCTCCACGTAAGTACGGAGCCGCTGGATTTCCAAATCGCTGAATGTCATGCTGCCGTGACCGGTCATGAAGATAAACGGATAGGAATAAAATTTATCGCTGGTGATATCGATAAATTCGTACACGGGATTTACATCGATGTTGGTATTTTGGCGCACAAAGTTGAGGAGATTGACTTCTTCCTGAGGGTCGTTATACCAATCGCCGCCGCCGTTATATTTCAACCGGGCAATCTTAAACGAGCTGCTTGTTTTATTTGCCTGTCCAACGCCGGTGAGAGGAATTGCAAAAAATAGCAGAATTACAACAAATATCACTTTCTTCATCACATTAAAAGGTATCAAATAGCGGATGAAGATGCAAGCGGAGAATTAACCGTACGACACGCCCGTCCGTCGTACCGCCACATACTCTATATATAGAGCATGACGGGACACAGACGGGCATGTCGTCGTGTAGGAGGAAACGAACTAACCATGCATTATTATTCAGCAAATTTTACATTCGATAGGAATGAATTCAGCGGGGCTTTTAGCAAACTCTCAGTATAAAGTGGAGAGTCATTCCATTATTTAAAACTTGCCATGGCGGGGTTAGAAAAATAAATTATTAAAAAAATTTAATCTTGCATTATCAGTGCGTTAAGCCTCGTATTGTTAATCACTTAGCACCCCTTTTTTTTGGGGGGGGGGGGTATTCGTCCATCGAAAAAAATAGAATTTAGTTGATTTTAACAAAAAAGAGTTTATATTGTCTGAATCATTTTGGTGTGAGAGAGAAGTCAATAGAGCTTTCACGGGATATAGTGTGTGGGGTGTACGCAGGGCATTCGGGAACAAAAAGGAGTAAAAATATGGAGCATATTTTATTCACGCTCATTCAAATCACCAATAGATATGCGACCTCCTTCGAAAAGAAACGGCGCTCGCTTCTTCGAAAGATTTTCCGTTACATATCTTCTTACCATAAGTCTTTTTTATCCACAAATTTCATCTTCATTGATAATCCCCTTACTAGGTGGTTGAGAACATCGATTAAAATTTGTTTATTCGTGTTCTTGATAGCGATTCAAGGAGCGACTTACGCGCAAGGGTCATCGAATAAATATAATCCAACCGGGATGCAAGATATATCAAACGAGAATGACCCGGGGCAGTTTCACGATCAAAATAAACCCAATCGTAAAGCGTCTCCCTTCGCAGATCCTTTCACGGGCATTGGTAGATGGGCATGGGGAAATTGCAGAGCAGTTGCCATGACCGGCAAGTACGCGCTCGTCGGACAAGGATACATGTACCAGGTATTCGATATATCCGACCCATCCTCGCCGCGAATGGTTTACGATTCGTTAATGGAAGATTGGGTGACGGATATCAAAATAAAAGATTCTCTCCTCTTCATTCTTTACAACCGTTCTGTCCTGATTTGCAGCGCAAAAAGTCTCTTCCCCTTGATGCAAATCGGAAGGTGGAACCTAAATGGGGTTGGCTTATTGAAAGATATGACACTCGCCGATTCGTGCTTATACTTGCTTGCCGATCACTATGGAATGTTCAGTCTGAATATTGCCGATCCTGCTAATCCGCAGTGGTTTGCCAGTTATCATCTTGGAAATGTTTTCCCCAATGCCATCGCCTCGAGTGGTAAAACGGTATATTACGCTCCCTGGGGATTACCGCTTGTAAGCCTTGTTCTCTTGCAATACGTCCCGGATTCTATTTACTGGCGGGAACAACGATTAATGTTAGATTATGGCACGTATTCACTTCACGTTGAGGACACCCTGCTCTTTGTGGGAGGAGATGGAGCAATGCAAATTTATGATATTGCAGATTCATGGAATATTTCCCTCATCGGCTCTGTAAACCTCGGCACCAGAGTGGAAGCGATAGCAATTAAAGGAAACGACGCCTATTGCGCCACCAGAGATTCAGGAATTGTTGCTGTCAATATTCCTTGCGCATCCAAGGGCGGTGGCGCGAAGTTTCAGATGCCATTACAAGGAAAAACTTGCCACTTCAGATTCTCTCCTGGCGATTTCCGACGACGTCAGTTTTGGTCTTTTTGGTATCTCAAAGGAGGATTCCATCCGGCAATTATCGTACTTCCCATCTGGAGGTACGATTTACCGTGCCGCGATACAGGGAAATATTGCTATCCTTGCCGCCGGGGAAGCCGGACAATGGACTCTCGACATTTCCGATCCGGTTCATCCAAAACCGTTAATGAATATTCCATCAACTGCCAATTGTGTTGACGTCGCAGTTACGGGTAATTTAGCTTGTTTTCTTGTTGGTCCAGAAATATATGGAAGCTTGGATAGTCTAATTATTTTCGAGTATTCCGATAATGGGTCGCTGGAAAGACTTTCTTCAATAGAAACCGGATTGAGTCAATTTTCGTTGGCGGCGAGCGATACGATAGTGGTTGTTAGCGCGGATACTTCGGTTGAAATATTCTCCATCGCCGATCCATATCACCCGCGTCAGGTGGGTATATGGACATCCGCATCGGGGATTCACAGCGTGAGTCTTTTGGGAAATTATCTCGGGATTGCAAGCAGCACGATTTATTCGGGAATGACGATTCTTGATCTCGCAATTCCATCCTCTCCCAAGATCCTTTGCCATTTACCGATGGCAGCCTGGGGTATTTTTCTCCAGGACTCTATCGCTTTCGCCGAGACGGTAGATTTACTGATATACGATATTTCTAATCCGTCAAATCCCGTTCAGATTGGTAATCTATCTGGCTTGAGCGGATCGTCTCCAAGATTTGCTCTATCCAAAAACTTTCTCTATCAAACCGCTGAAGTCTGCCTATATGTTATGGATGTATCAAATCTTTCAATTCCATTTCAAGATGGACCGATTTTTCAAGGATATGATGTGATGGGAGTAGCAGCGAGAAACGATACCTTCTATGTCTCCGCTTATAATGATGGTTTTTATATCGGCAAAAACAATCTTGTCACGTCTGTCAAAGATAAGAAGGATATGACGCTGCCGGCGGCGTTTAAGCTCCTGAACAATTATCCCAATCCGTTTAATCCCTCGACGGTGATAACATACGAGCTTCCTACCGCCGCAAATGTTAAGATTGAAATATACAATCTCCTGGGTCAGAATGTTGCGGAAATGGCGCTAGGAAAACAGGAACCGGGAAATCATAAGGTCGAGTTCGACAGCAAAAATTTGTCAACCGGCGTATATTTCTGTACACTCCTCGCGACGCCGGAAGGCGGCGCCGGCCAACCATATTCCAAAACTAAAAAATTACTGGTTATAAAATGATCTGTCTCACTTATTCATCAATTGCTCCGTTCGGACTCGAGCTGTTAAATCCACGACAAGGAAAGACATTATGAAAATATTTTATTCCGTTTTGTTATTTTTGTTCATATCACATCTTTCTATTTATGGTCAGTTAAAAACTCCTATTAAGAACGGGAGCAACATTGTTTCAGGCGCTCGCCTTGATTCCATTGCATGGTTGAAAAAACACGGATCCCGCAATGACAAATTGGGGAGAAGACAAGGAACTAACTTCGGTACTCCGCGAACCCCAGCCGTGGACAGCGGTTTTACTTATTTGGGAGAGTGGGACTGGGGCGAATGCAGAGCAGTTGCCATCCGGGGGAGATACCTCTATGCTGGGAACGGACGGCTTCTGCAGACATTCGATATCTCTAATCCTGCTCAACCCCACATGGTCAATCAGTTCCTTGCCGAAGGCGGAATAAATGATATTATTCTTAATGATACGCTTGCATATCTCAGTGTAGGAGGAGTGGAAGTGATTAGCATCTCCGATTCCGTTCACCCCGCAGAGCTTGGATTCCTGCCTCTCCCGGGTGCGTACCGGATGACGGCAAAAGATTCTATAGTTTACATTATTTTCGATGTAGTGCAGGGAAAAATTGGCGCAGTGAGCGTGTCGGATCCACATTCTCCGGTATTGCGCTCATGGACTTATACAGCCGGACATTTTCCTACCCTCATCGTGTGGGTAGATCACTATTTGTATGTCTCTAACATAGTGTTTGTCAATTCAGATCTCTACGATATCAGCCAACCCGATAGTTTTCGTTATCTCGGCTGGGCATATATCGGTTCCGGAGCAATAACAGCAGTTGCACATGACACCCTTCTCTATGTAGGAAAAGATTACGGCGTCATCGATGTGTTCGGAGTCTCCGATGTGACCAATCCGGTAGAACTCAGTTACATTATCCTCGATTCAACACTTACGCAGCAAGTTTCGAGTCTCTACTTGCGCGATTCAAGTCTTTATACCGGCATGGTATACCCCGGACTGGTTAAAATATCGGTTGCAAATCCAGCAATGCCAAAAGTCACTTCCGTTGGAATAAGGCGAGATGACGGCTTTGGCAGATATAAGGGCTATAGCATTGCGGTTTCGGAGAGCAGTTTCATCGTATCTTCTCAGACCGGTTTCGACGTTTATGTAGAAAATCCGCAAGATTCAATTTACAACAAATCGTTTTTTCCCTCGGCGGGTTTCGGTCCACTGGAAATTACTCCGGATAGGATTTACGTGTATCTCTCAAACGGTTCTTCGGGGCTGCAGATTCTCAACGTCTCCAAGCCTATCGGTCCTGTTAGAATCGGCGCTATCGGATTGCATGGAGCAGTTTACTCTACCACCCTGAACGGCACGTACGCGTATTCCGCAGGAATCGGCGTTTCCGCATTGGATATTTCCAATCTGGCGAATCCGATAGAGTTGAGCTATTTACCGATTGCCGGAGGGTGTTATGATATTGCGTATGAAAATGGGAGAGCGTATGTGATTCTCGATTCGGGGTTTGCGGTAATTGATGTTTCAAATCCAGTCGCGATAAAATTACTCGGATCGTATGCTCCGGATATACCATTCGACCAGATAGCTGCCAAAAACGGATTCGTTTATCTCGCAGGGGGAGATAGCGGATTGATTATCTACGATGCTCGAATGCCCGACTCGGTAAAAAAGGTAGCACAAATCGCTTATCCTACGTATGGCATTTTTATAAATGATACTCTCTTGATGGCCGGGGATCAAGGACAACTCTTGATTTATAATATTAAGGATCCCGTAAATATTGTGCAGATTGGGCAATTGCTGACGCCTTGTAATCACTCTGCTATCTTCGGTGATCCTGTTCGACCTACTCTATACTTGACGTGCAGTGAAATAAGCGCAATTGATTACTCAAATGTCGCAATACCCGCTTTTATCGCATTTCGCCAGGGTAATTTTTCCGACATGACTGCGGCGTATGCCGGAAGAGTATATACATACGATGTAAATTATGGATTGAGCATATTTCAAAACGACAATGTGACATCAATAGGATCTCCACGATTAACGCTGCCGACCCTGTTTAATCTTAAACAGAATTATCCCAATCCTACAAATCCATCGACGCGAATCCAGTTTGACATTCCCTACAAGAGCCGTATCACACTCAAACTATTCGACGTATTGGGGAGAGAAGTAAGAACCCTCTTTGAGGGAACCCGGCAGGCGGGCAGCTATGATACGGAAGTTGACCTAAATTCACTTGCAAGCGGCGTGTATTTCTATACGCTCGTTGCGACGCCGGAAGATGGCGCCGTGCAGCCATATTCCAAAACGAAAAAATTACTGGTTATCAAATGATCTGTCTCGCTTGCGAAGAGCGACCACCGCCTCTGCGCTCTTTTCCATTGATGTAGCACAGGAAAGCCCCCACCGGCTTCCGTTCCTTTTTTTCTCGTGGCAGAGAATTTAATGAGGTTCGAAATAACCTTTGAGGGCTCTCTTATTTTTATTAATGTAGCATAAATTATAACTAATCTCAACTTTTATAAAGGAAATGAATATGAAAAAGCTTATAATTCTCGTTCTACTAAGTTTCGTTGTCATTTCGGGAAAGGTCAGCGCACAATATCCGAATATACCGGCTGCGACGGACCCAAGTAACGACTTGAACGAACCCGTAGTTGCCGTATCACCGGCAAATGGTAATAATATTGTTTTAGTGTGGGAACAATTCAATGAAAATTATTATGCCCCCCTTGGTTATGGCATCGCGACAGACGGAGGGTACAAATGGAAAACCAAGAATTTAGATTCTGTTCAAGTCGGAAGAAATCGATTTTTCAAATATGGCGTAGACCCATCGGTTGCCATCGATAAGAATGGTAATAGTTATATATGTTACACTGCGTTAGGAGATGATGAAGGCCTAGCAGGTTGTTGAAAAATGTAGGTTTCGTGAATAAATATTCATTGTAAAGATTTATTTTAGTGGAATTGACTGATCGCGAAGGATGACCAGTTTTGATTTTGTTTCGTTTGAACCCCCACCAAACACTTCGAGCAAT
>JBIOHP010000025.1:0-57805 GCA_044449065.1 Bacteroidota bacterium | reverse complement strand
GATATAAGGAGATTGCTACGTCCCGTCAAAAAGAATGACGGGACTCGCAATGACTTTTCACACAGTCTGAGACCGTGGGACTGAGCAATTTGTGATAATATTTATTTCTCCCCCACCCGCCTCGTCCACGCGGCAAGGGCGGTGAGGAGCTGAACTATTTTTTCTCTCGTCGGTTCATCGGTGAGCTTGCCGTCGCTGTTGAATTTTTCCGGCGCGCGGGTAATGTACACCTCCGGCTTGTTCATGGTAAGCGCGTTAAGATATAACAACGATTGCCGCAAGTGCAAGTGCAAGTGCAAGTGCAATTGCGCGCGCAGCGATCCGAACATCCCGGTCGACGCGCCCATCAGCGCAACCGGCTTATTATTGAACGGCTGATCGGGCAGGCGCGATACCCAGTCGATTGAGTTTTTCAAGACGCCCGGAATGGAGTAATTATATTCCGGCGTAACGATTAACACAGCGTCGGCATCCGCTATCCGCTTGCCAAACTCTTCAACGGCCTTCGGAAAACCCTTCTGTTTTATGTCGTCATTATAAAGAGGATAATTGCCAATCTCTTTATAAATCTCGATGGTTACACCCTCCGGAGCAAGTTCCTGTGCGGCTCTCAGAGCTGAAGAATTAAAGGATTTTTCACGTAAACTGCCGGATATTCCCAAAATTTTAATCATGTTGTTTCTCATTATTTGCTTAATTCGGTTGAAATTCGTTAATTTATTTATTCAAACTTAAACAATTTAAGTTTAACATACAAACACATAAGAAATTAATATCCTGAAGATAGTGTTTAAATAGTTATAAAAACTCGTAAAAATTTCATATATTTAATGTTGTACTATTATACGGATACGAAAGGGAACACGCGATGTACGATATACTGATTCAACAGATGAAAGATGAAGTTACAAAAAATGGCGTAAAAGAGCTTACTACGCCCACAGAAGTCGATGAAGCGCTGGCGCCGGGAACGGGCACAACGCTGGTGTTTGTCAATTCGACGTGCGGCTGCGCCGGGGGCACGGCAAGACCCGCACTCCGCAGGGCGCTGACGCACACGGTAAAACCCGATGCAATCACGACTGTTTTTGCCTCCACCGATCGCGAGGCGACAGCCCGCGCAAGAGAGTATTTTACTGGCATGCCGTCTTCATCGCCCTCGTTCGCTTTGCTGCGCGATGGCAAGCTTCTCCAGATGATTCACCGCTCGGATATTGAAGGGCGTGCGCCGGATGAAGTCGAGGACATGCTGACCTATCTGTTCGATAAATACTGCTCAACGGTTCCGCAGCAATCATAAGGGTTACCGGGAGCGATTGATAAATCGCGTCCGGACGGCTACATAATTTTGGAACGCCTCGATCATAAACTTCGAGGCGTTTTTATTCTTGTTTGGGGAGTCATCCCGAACTTGTTTTGGGATCTAAAAACAGGGAAAAGAGATGCTGAACCAAGTTCAGCATGACTCATCGAAGCAAAGGAAGTTCTTTCTAGACGACCACCGGTTGTTACATAAATTTCAGAAATTAAATTACTATCAGTACCAGAATAAGGTTATCATGCACACAAGAGAAAATATCAGAAACATAGCCATCATTGCCCACGTCGATCATGGAAAGACGACGCTTGTGGATTACATGCTCCGCCAAACGGGCACATTCCGCGAGAACCAGGAGATGGTCAAACGCGTCATGGATTCAAACGACCTTGAGCGCGAAAAAGGCATCACCATCCTCGCGAAGAACACGGCGATCAAGTATAAAAATAAAATAAAAGGCGGCAAGACTGAAGAAATAAAAATCAATATTGTCGATACTCCGGGTCACGCCGATTTTGCGGGGGAAGTTGAGCGCACGTTGAAAATGGTCAACGGCGTTTTGCTCCTTGTCGACGCGGCGGAAGGTCCGCTGCCGGGGACAAAATTTGTTCTGAAAAAATCCCTCGAGTTGAATCTTCAACCGATTGTTGTCATCAACAAAATCGACCGCAAGGATGCGCGCGCGCATGTAGTGCTCGATGAAGTTTTTGAATTATTTCTTTCGCTCGGAGCGACCAGCGCACAATTGGATTTTCCCACCATCTATTGCATCGCAAAACAGGGTATTGCCAAAAACGAGCTTGACGACGAGAGCACGAATCTTGAACCGCTCTTCAAGGCAATCGTAAACAAGATTCCTCCGCCCCCGGGCGATGACGAGGGACCGTTTAAAATGCTCGTAACCACCATAGATTACAACGATTACCTGGGAAGACTCGGCATCGGCAGAATTGAACGCGGCACAATTAAACTCGGTTCTCCTATGAAAATTATCCACCGGAGCGGCGATGTTGACGACGCACGAGTAACAAAAATTTACACGTTTGAAGGATTGAAACGCCTTGAGGTTGTGGAGGCGCACGCGGGAGATATCATTGCAATTTCAGGAATGGAGGACGTTGATATCGGCGAGACGATTGCAGATGTCGCCGATCCTACACCGCTGCCGTTTGTGACAATTGAAGAGCCGACGCTTTCGATGAATTTCGTTGTGAACAATTCCCCCTTTGCGGGTCTGGAAGGGAAATACGTTACCACGCGAAACTTAGGCGAGCGGCTTGCGCGTGAGCTTCGGTCGAATGTGAGCTTGAGAGTCGAGCTGACCGATAGCCCGGATGTTTTTAAAGTCAGCGGCCGCGGCGAATTGCATCTTGCCATCCTCATCGAAACGATGCGGCGGGAGGGATTTGAATTCCAGGTCTCAGCGCCCACGGTTATCTATAAACGGATCGACGATGTATTGTGCGAACCGATGGAACATGCTATCATCGATGTGCCGGATGAATTCGCGGGTACAGTTATCCAGAATCTTGGCTCCCGTAAAGGGAACATGAAAAACATGATTCAGGCGCAGGGAAATACCCGGCTCGAATTTGTCGTGCCGGCGAGAGGGCTGCTCGGTTTCCGCTCGGAATTTATGACGGAAACAAAAGGAACCGGCATTCTTCATCATAACTTCCACGGGTATGAGCCGTTCCGCGGCGAATTATCCACGCGCCACAAAGGCGCCGTTGTGCAATTGGAAGACGGCTCTTCTACCGGTTACGCAATGTTTAAACTGCAGGAACGCATCACGTTTTTTATCGAGCCGGGAATTCGCGTGTATAAAGGAATGATTGTCGGAGAGAACGCGCGAGACGAAGATATTATTGTCAACGTCTGCAAGGCAAAGCAGCTATCGAACATGCGCGCCAGCGGGGCGGATGAGGCGATCCGGCTTGAGCCGCCGCTGCTTCACTCGCTCGAACAGGCGATCGAATGGATCTCGAGCGACGAGTATATCGAGATTACGCCGAAGTCATTGCGGTTACGGAAAAAACTTCTCGATCACAACGAGCGTATGAGAATGTCGAAAAAGAAAGTTGAAGCGATAGAGGTAGATTGACCTTCATCCGCTTTAATTAGCATGATATCGACGACAATTTAATCTCTTTGGGTGGAATTCCCCACCCCTTGGGGCGAGAATTCATTAAAATCAAGAAAACGAGATACTCCGCTGCTTGCGGCGGGGTAGTTCATCGAGCCCTCGAAGATATTACCGTTTCATTAATTTATCCTAACATAAACAATCCCTTCCCATTAAAAATTTCTAAAAATGCATTTTACCATTGACTTTTTGATTCAACTTTTTTAGAATTATTTATATCAGTTCTGTTTACCTGATTACATTCAAAGCATTAAAAAACATTTTCTCAACAATATTATTTATTAAAGGAGATTAATCAAGATGGCGCCGCCCGTACCCGTAACCGTACAAAATATAAACCAGTTAAACGGTTCATCGAACAATGAACACCAAGGGGGTGTAACAGGTGTAAATGAATTTAGCAATGCCAAAGGATTGTTAGCGGGTGAGGACCCTACATATAAGCAACACGCAGGTGTGTACGGGGAAAGCGATCAGCAGGGCGTGATCGGGCATGGCACAAGCGATACGGCGACCGGTGTTTATGGAGACTGCACTGGCGGAGGCTATGGCATTCGCGGTGAAACCAGTACTGGGGTGGCCGTGCAGGGCCGAAGTTTCGGCAGCGGATTGGCCGGTAAATTCATAGGCGACGTCGAGATCACTGGAAACTTAAATATGACCTCGCCAACGGGCGATGTTCTTTTAGGTGATATCGCAGAGGAGTTTGGTTCGCAGGACGGTGAAATCATTGAACCAGGTACTGTTGTTGTACTCAATAAGCAGGGTCAGCTACGGCCCGGTGACGAGTCGTACGACAAGAAAGTAGCGGGTGTGGTCTGCGGCGCTGGTAACTACCGACCTGCGATCGTTCTCGATAATCAGCGCTCCCAAACTAATCGGTTGCCAGTAGCACTTACAGGCAAGGTATGTTGCAAGGTGGACGCAAAATATTCCCCCATCGAGGTAGGCGATTTGCTTACTACATCGCCGACGCCCGGGCATGCAATGAAAGCATGCGATCCTTTCAAAGCATTTGGGGCAGTAATTGGAAAAGCATTACACCCCCTGCGGGATGGACAAGGCCTTATTCCAATTCTGATAGCATTACAATAGGACGAAAACAATCATGACCGCCCCCAATTTCCCCAACACGAGTTTCCCCAATGCCAACTTCTCTTTGAGGGGATTCTTCCGTCTCATAGGACAAAACCCACCGGCTGGTAGTGGTGGAATTCGTACCGCTGAAAGAACCCTTGATAAGAAGCATCCTAAAACTAACCACTTATTAAGTAGCCTAAGGGCACTTATGGCGACTGTTAGGGTGAAACAGGATGAACCCCAACCCAATGACAATACCGACGATGCAGGGGGCGGAGATCCCGGATCGGATACTTCGGGTTCAACACAGGAAGGACAGGATCCAATTTATTAATGGTTGGGTAAAATTACAATATTCGGGGCGATAAGAAGGAGAAGACGAACAACATCATTCATAAGGCATTAACTCTCACTGTCAAGTTTGCGCCTAGCGTTGTTCGCCACGTAACAAATCTGTTTTTCATCTTGGCGGCATGACGCCGCAATAGCTTCTTGTTGACTATCCAAATCTTGAGCCGACGTGACCTGATACGGAGAACCGAGACTTATAAATTTCAGGCAGTGAATGAGATATTTCAGATTGATTTGACCGAAAGCGGGCATTTCAAGCGACTTGCTTGATCTTCAAACGTAATCTACCGATTGAGGGGACCGGAAGATATTTTGATATCCTGAACAGAATCCATTCTTCGAGAACTTCTTCTAATTCTTCACGGCACCTTTCAAGTGAAGAGGCGTTTGAATAAATTCCTCTAAATCCGGGGATCTCACCGTAGTAGCTCCCATCGTCTTTCAATATTTCGTATTTCGTCTTACCCATCGCCGCATGAATATATGTTGTGAGCATTTTGATAAATTCCTCATTACATATGAACGGAATATATTTCCAAACTCTTGCTCTCCTACAATTCTTTCAACGCATCCTTAAGTTTTTTAAAAAGATCAAGATAAACCGGGAGACGATTATAAATCTTCTCGGCGGTTTCTTCATGGTAGGTATGCACGGTTCTATTCCGGTCTTCCATCATTTCAAACCAGGCGGTATCGTCGTCGATTGCGCCAAATCGCACAAGCTCCTTAAAGCATTCGCGCGGCGAGCGGCAAACGATGCCCTGATCGTTGAGGAATCGCTGGGTTGTTTTCTATGATAGCTCGAACGTCAATTCAAATCGTTTGATGGCTGAATCGCGGTTTGCCACTGTCTTAGGCGCATGGAGAATCTCTCCAAGACGTTCAATGGATTTCGTGAAATCTTTGAAAATTTCGTTCATGAATCTAACGGCAATGATGTTGCGAGAACTGAGGAGCGGAACTTTTCACCCGCTGCAAGTAAATCAACAACGTCGATCGTGCGGAGAGTGCGGATTTCATCAATCCCCTGGTATATTTTTACCATTGTTCCCCACGGAATTTCCGATGGTCCCAGGATGCCAATATCGATATCGGAACCCGGTCGTGCCGAACCTTTTGCGCGCGAGCCGTAGAGTAGAATTTTCCATTCTGAACCCGGGAGAAATCTGCGTATTACCTGAACCGCGTTGAGTATGATTGCGTCGACTTCCATAGTTAACATCGAATATACATTTTCCTAAAACTATTAGCAAAATCCAATTTGATTATTTATCGCATGTTTCTAACCGTTTCGGTATATTCTTAAGAGAATTATTATGGCAAACTTGTCATCAACAAAAATAAAACGATTATCTTTTGTGAAACCCCCAACCCCCTTTGACAAGGGGGCTTTCAAGGTGTTGAACGGCAACACATTAACTCGTAAGATTCCCCCTTGTCAAAGGGGGAAAGCCGAAGGCATGGGGGTTTCATTGCAAGGCGGACGCTGAATTAAATTTAACACAGAACACACTTAATTAATGTTCTCCACCCGAACAAACTGGCAGCGCAAGCCCAACCGGCTGACGGCGCTTTTCAATGAGCTACGGGATAGCGGGAAGCAGATTCTTGATCTGACAGTTTCGAATCCCTCCGAATGCGGTTTCACGTATCCCTCAAAAGAAATTATCGCCGCGCTCGGCACCACCCGCTCGATGCATTACCAGCCCGAACCGCAGGGGATCATCCCCGCGCGAAAGGCGGTGTGCAATTATTATAAATCAAAAGAGCTTGATATCGCACCCCACCAGGTTTTCCTCACCGCCAGCACAAGCGAAGGGTACTCGACGGTTTTTAAATTACTTTGCAACGCGGGGGATGATGTTCTTATCCCCAAACCCTCATATCCGCTGTTTGATTTCCTTGCGCAGATCAACGACGTGCATCTGAGCGAGTATTCGCTGCGGTACGACGGCGAGTGGCACATCGATATCGATTCGCTCGTTGAAGCTGTCACACCAATGACGAAAGCGATCTGCCTCATCCATCCCCACAATCCGACGGGGATGTTCATCAAAAAAATTGAGTACGAGAAACTCATTGCCATCGCGACCGAACGTAATCTTGCGCTCATTGTCGATGAAGTGTTTCTGGATTATGGATTTGAGGAGAACGCGCTCCGGCATTCATCGACCGCCGGCGAACGGCGCGTGCTGACATTCACGATGAACGGCATTTCAAAGATGATCGGTCTGCCGCAGATGAAACTTGGATGGATAGTCCTCAGCGGTCCGGATAATATTCTGCTTGAGGCGTCGCACCGGCTGGAAATTTTATGCGATACATTCCTTTCTGTCAATACGCCCGTGCAGGAAGCATTGGCGGTTTTCCTTAAAACGGGCGATATTATACAGGATCAGATACGCGAGCGCACGAAGAATAATTTCACGCATCTTTCACATTCGATAAATGAAGACGGGCAATGCTCCGTGCTTCAATCCGAGGGTGGATGGTACGGCATTATCCGCGTTCCGCGCATTAAATCGGATGAGGAATGGTGCATCGACCTGCTGAAACAATACGGTGTCTATCTGTATCCCGGCTATTTTTTCGATTTTGTCGAGGAAGGGTATCTGATTGTAAGCTTACTGGTTGAGGAAGAGAAATTTAAAGAGGGAGTTAAAAGAATTGAAAAATGCATTGAATCATTGTAACATTACCAACTTATATGGCGTTAGAACGTCTTATTAAATCCGGAGTAGAGACACTAAAAATAAAAACGATAACACAGAATGTGTGAAAAATTAATTTGTGTAGTAGCCGACCCGCCTGACCGTACGGGCTGGTCACCAGATCGGCGCGTCTAAAATCATTAATTCGGCGGTCGGTGACCGGCTACTACACTGATTGATTATTTATACATCATGGATCACAAAATGGAGATCGCATTATGCTTAAAAAAATACTTCAAACGATAACTCTTGTTGTAATCATTATTTCAATAACCGCAGCGGAGCAACAACCGGATTCGATTAAAACAGCAATCCGGAATGAGAACATTCTCCAGCTTGGAATGAAATATTATTTCAACGCGAAATACGATTCGGCAATTTCCGCGCTGAATGTTGCCGCATCCGATTCAACATTCTCGCCGGCGTTGTTTTATATAGGCGCATCATACGAAGCGCTGAACGATTACCAGAATGCGAAACAATATTACACAAAGGCGGTAGAGAGCGATTCGTGCAATTCTCCCTATCGCTTCCGGCTGGCAAAACTCCTCGAGGTAACGGGTTCCATGAAGGATGCAGAAAATGAGCTTGCCATCATAAACGACCAGGATTCTGCATTTATACCCGCTTTCTTTGAAGGCGGCATCCTGTCGTATAACCGCCGCGATTACGATCGCGCGATTCAGTTATTCTCCCATGTTCTCCGGACAAGATCAAACGATTTCCTCAGTTACTATTACATCGGCTCGTCGTACATCATTAAGAATAAAATGGATTCCGCACGGACGAAACTGTCGGAATGCCTCATGCTCAATCCTGAATATGTCCCCGCGCTGAACGCGCTTGCTTCAATATATTTCTCGAACTACGATTACCGTGAAGCGCTTCACCTCTATACCAGAGCGATGAACCTCCGCCCGGAGCTTGGCGATTACTATTATAAAGCGGGACTCTGCCATTCCAAGCTTGAGGAGTATAAAGAATCCATTCATTTTTTTACGGAAGCAACCAGGCGCGATACGACCAACGACTCGTATTACGCGCAGATGGGATACGCGTATCTTATGATGGAACAATTTGATTCATCGGTCGCCGCCTATCTCAACGCCATTGCGATTGATAAAGAAAATCCACTCTACCTGACAAATTTAGGATTCGCTTACTCGAAACTTGATTCCGTTGACCGCGCCGCCAGCTCCTACGAACAAGCCATCACGGTCCAGAAACCGCAGAACATCGCATTGATGTATATCCGATTGGGAACGCTCTATTATTATAATGAGGATTATAAGAAAGCTTTGGCGGCATACCAGAAGGCGGCAACATTAGACCCCGCGAACAAAGACGCGCAATTTTATTCTGCGATCACTTACGACAGGCAAAAAGATCCGAAATCTGCCATACGGCATTACAAGAAATTTCTCGATCTCACATCCGGCGATACGATTAAACAGGACTGGCAGAACGAGGCAAAGAAAAGATTGAGCGTGTTGAAGAAGTTGTTGTAAGAAAGAGGCGAAGAAGAGGTTGGGAAAGATGAGAAATAAAAATGCTTGCTTGATGTGCTAGCAAGTATGATGAATTACTTCAGTCAATGATTTTAAAGAGATTTCATCCATGTATCCAAGTGTGCAATCAAACCATAGTCTGCATCATCCTTGAGTTCACTATAGGTATCTGACAATTGTTTCCTCAATATATCAAAAGAAAGCGTTTTCACTTCATTAAACTCTTTCGCTTTATTGTAGAGATAATGTCTTGCCGATGCCTGCTTCGCTTCTTTTGTGGGATATTCTAATTTGACAATAGAGCCAGTTCTTCTCGTAAAAGTTACCGGATTACTTTCACCATAGAAAGATAAGACTTCTACTGCTGAGCCCAAACGTGACATGAGTTCTGTACACTGGACACATTTACAAACATTCGCACAATATATTTCTGGAGAAACGACCCAATTTTTCGCTTGAATTATTCCAACAGCATCACCATGTCTTAGCCTTGAATGTATAGACGGGAAATAAAATCTAGCCATAGGTATTCCACCCCCGATAGGAATTACAGCTCGATTCTCACCATAATTTATTGAATGACCTACTCCATCAAGGTGATTGCTAATTGCTTCGTGGCAAAGTAACGTCGACAAATATCCACCATGTAAATTGTAAACCACACCCGCAATATTTTTCAGGGAGTTAATAAATACTTTATATGCGGCGACATGTTGAAAGTCGAGCTCTTCCTCGAGAAAGTCATCTATCCAAAATGTTATTCCAGCTATATCAAGTTTACGCAATGGCTCAATTATCTTATCTACATCGTAAACGGACTCTCTAGCTATTACAATATTCATATAGGTTGGTAAGTCTTTACTTATTTCTTTTGTCCTTTTATAGCACGCGATTGTGATATTTAGCCAATTGTTAAAATTCGGTGGTGATAAATAAAAATACGGAGCAACGATAAATTCAGGTTGAAAATGATTGGCAGATCCAATGAACTCCCGGTCCTCTTCATCCAGAGAATCGATCATGGTTCGAGTCTCGAAAGTGATTACTTTCTCACATATTTCATTTATAATAACATCATTTATTCTGCCATTATCTGAAAAAAATCTATTTGGTGAGAGTGGTTTATCATTTGCAATAACATCACTAAATGGATTTCCTAAACGTTCCGCTAGTTTCTTTATGGATGGTTTAAACCTTAGAGTGTCTAATTTAGACCCCTCCTCGTCAATTTCTGGAGTTTTCAGATGTATTGTTGCATGTTGGAAAGCATGGGTTTGAGGATCGATAAAAAAATCCTTCCCAGCTGTAGCTAAGAATGCTGCAACACCTGATGGTGTATGTGAAACGATATTCCCATTAAGCGCTATCAGATCATAGTTATCGCGATGCTCCCTACCAAGAAAGAAACGTTGTTCCGCATGCATGTTGTAATGATAGATATGCTTAGCCATTATACAACCTCCGCTATTCTCTGAATTAATTTATTTCGTGCTGGAAACCAAGTATGTTTTATCTTAGTATCATCTATAGCAATATCTATAGAACCATCCGGCATTACATATAATAAACCAACTCCTGAGCGTCGAATCTTATCCATGGTTTCTTGCTTCGGTTCACGAAATGGCATTCCAATGAATACTTTGTCAGCAGAAAGTAAGTGGACCTTTGATTGCGTCAAGGCTTGTTTCACGTTTGACAGCTTACATTCGATGATCCAAATTTCTCCATTTGGATCGATGGCAGCAACATCAGCGCTACGATAAAAGTTGGGAACCTCGGTCGCAACCTTAAAGCCCAAACCTTTCAAATAATCCACAATCGCATCTACAATCAATCTTTCAGTCATATTCTAATAAGTTCGGTACAAATATTTCGTTTTAATATTCATGATCATTTTTTCCATCCTAGTAAGAAACCATAGCAAGAAACAATCAAACGCAAAGACTAAAATGGGAATGTATATAATGAATAACTTATACCAACTAAGGAACGAATCATTCTCCTCGAGACTCAAGCCGAATACCAGTGAGACGATGGCAGCAAGGAGACCTAGAAAAGCCATTGGTACTATATAGTTTCTTATTATTATCGTTTTTTCTAATTTCATCCAATCGGAGCAACTTGCAAAATGCATTTTTCTCAAACTCTGGACAGTTTCCTCCAAATCTGTTTGTTCGATGTTAGTTCGTGAGATGATCCGGCTATACTCTTTTTGCCTGTTTTCATATTCGTCGAATATGCTACCAGTGGCATCATTGTGCAACTTATTTATGTCACGACACAACTTCCATACATAAAATGAAACCAAGTTCAGTGTTGTAAAAACAATCCCTATGGTTTGGGTCATGATAAATATTTTTCCCTAATCACGGAATTATCAATATAACCATGTTTCTGATACTTTTTGTACACATATTCCAAAATCTTATCCAAAGGTACCCGATTCATGATCCGCTTAAAGTCAACAATAAATTTTATTTGGTGCGATGAAAGCTCCTTCCACACTTCCCTTGCTTTCGGTATTCCCTTATCATTCGATAATTCAAAAACTTCTTCATCATATTCTCTAGAAAGATATTCATCCATATCTTCGATCCAATATTCAAATTCAGCTAACTCTGCAGGTAAAGGAGATTTATTACTAATACCGCGAATTATATATTGTTGATTTATCAAAAACTCTAAATCATTCAATAAGGATTTTGAGAACGGTCCATATTTCCACGCGTGAAATTCATATGGAATAACTTTTTCGAATGTCCTGTCTTTTTCAAAATCGGGCAGTACCTCTTTTGAGAACAAAAAACTCATCTTCATAAGTCGAGTTCGGCCCGCGATAGGGCAATTAAACTTATTATTTTCTTCCGGTGCATACAAAAACAATAAGAGTTGTTTTTTTCCAGTCAATTGCATTAATAATGCTTATTTAACGTTTAAAATTCATTATAACTTCTTTTTTAGCTGATGTTAATTTACTTGGCAAAATAATCAGGTATTGAATAATGTAATTATAACTCATGACGGAGTCAACATTTCCATCAAATTCTTATAGTATAATCTTCAAATGATAAATGGTGGTATCAGACAATAATTCCAAGGATAACAATAAATAACGAGATGGAATCTCATCGTGAGAAATCTTCATCCTAAACAACTCTCACAGCGCCCCATTCAAAAATTTCACAAACGGATACAACTCCGCAAACACGTTCATCACCTTTTTTGTAAATTTTGACTGGAGGCAATCCTCCGGCTTCAATGTGACGCCCGCGAAAAATTGTTTGTACTTCAGCCAGTCCGCCATGAAATGATTCTGGGGAAATCCCAGCGGCATCCGCTGTAATTTTTCGCCTTCGATCCTGCCGAATTTTTTATTGAACGACGCGCTGCCGACTATGGAGAGAAATTCCTGCGCGTTCCCAGCTATCGCATGCCTGATTCGTTTCAATTGTGTATTATCCGGTCTGTAAATTCCGCCGCCGATATAGACCTCGGTGGGCTCAACATGCACATAAAACCCTGCGTTTTCATCCCATTTGGTTTTGGGATGGAACCATGCGGCAACATGTGTTTTGTACGGAGTTTTGTTCTTGCTGAATCTCGTATCGCGATAGATGCGGAATAAATTCCGCTTGGGGTTTACCTCTATCTCCGGTGCGAGTTTAGCCATCTCCGGCTTTATCGCGGCTATCAGCGATTGCATCGGGAGTTTCACGTAATCCTCGTACCGCGGTTTGTTTTTTGCGAACCATTCGCGGTTGTTGTTCTTTTTTAATTGGCGGAGAAACGCAATCCCTTCTTCCGGAAATCCGTTGAATGGGGGATAGAGTTCAAGATCGAAATTTGGCGGCGTTGTTTTCATACTTGTAAAGTTGTTTGATTAATAAATAATTTCATATGATTGCTGTTCAAGACCCCCTGCGATGCAAAACGCGCATCGTGAGATCGATTAAAGGCTATAAGTAGAACGAGATTTATCTCGTTCAGATTTTTCGTGTTTAATTATGCATATTAAACGAGATGAATCTCGTTCAACGCTGTTGACTGTAATAACATCGTCACTTTCCTCCAATCGCTTTTCTTACGAAGCCGTTATGCGCGTAAAGGAGCTTGCGGGCTTCACCCAATGAAACATTCTTCTGTGAATACACCATTATTATGACTCTGAAATATGGGGGTCAAATCCGATGCCGTGTAAGACCCCCTGCGATGCGAAGAACGCATCGCGAGGTCGTTCAAAAAACTTCCTTTGCCTCGTTGAGTCATGCTGAACTTGGTTCAGCATCTATCTTTACCCAATTTTTAGATCCCGAAACAAGTTCGGGATGACTCATTCTTATATTTTAGATGACACGGATATATTATTTCCCTCCAATCGCTTTTCTTACGAAGCCGTTATGCGCGTAAAGGAGCTTGCGGGCTTCACCCAATGAGACATTCTTCTTCGCCATGACAATGGCGGTTTTCACGTTCCCGGCTGCTTCTTCAAGCAAAATTTCGGCGTTTTCGTAATCTATGCCGGTAGATATCATCAAAATCCGTTTAGCGCGTTCTTCAAGCTTGCGGCTATTCATGCGGAGATCGATCATCATATTTTCGTAGACTTTGCCGAGCCGGATCATTGCGGCGGTGGTGATCATGTTCAGCACAAGTTTCTGCGCCGTGCCTGATTTCATTCTCGTCGAACCCATAATCACTTCCGGTCCGACCTCAAGGCAAATGGCGACATTCAACGCTTTTCTGAGCTGGGCGTAGCGCGGCTGCTTCAAAATATCGCGCGAGTTTGCGGTTACATAAATAGTTTTCGCCCGCCGTTTCTTCGCCGCGGTGATGGCGCCAATAACAAACGGCGTTCTCATGCTTGCCGCAATTCCGCACACGACGTCGTTTGCGCCGACTTTTTTCCGGATAATTGCAAGTTTTCCTTCGCTTTCATTATCTTCCGAACCCTCGTGCGATTGAAACACCGCCCCCGCGCCGCCGGCAATTATTCCCAGTACCATGCCGGGATCGGTGCCGAATGTCGGGGGACACTCCGATGCATCCAGCACGCCAAGCCGTCCGCTTGTGCCCGCGCCTACATAGATCAGTCTCCCTCCGCCTTTGAGGGAATCGACAACAAGCTGAACCCCTTTTGCGATGTAGGGAATCTCCTTCGCGACCGCCATCGCGACTTTCCTATCCTCGTTATTAATGACCCGAAGAATATCCGGAATGCTCATCAAATCGATCTTTTTACTACGGGGATTACGCGTTTCCGTTGTGAGCGTGCGGAGCTGGTCAAATAGTATTTTCTTATTCATTGTACGTTTAAGGTTTAATAAGGATAATTCGTTTATCTGTTAATTCAGGAATTTCAGCGATGAGAGGAAGCTCATAATTTTGGATATCGCGGGGTTTAAATTTCACCTGTGCGGCGGATAACTCATCGGCGAGGTCGCCGCCTTTGAGAAATATGAATGATCCTCGCTGGATCAGATTATTCGTCGCGCAATCTTTAATTTCATGCTGTTTGAGAAATGGCTTGCACCATTTCATAATGTCCCTGATTGGGGCAACGGCGCGTGATATCACGTAATCGAATGATTCGTGGAGTTCATCTTTCCGACTCAGCTCTTCCGCGCGTCCACAATAGCATTTGACATTTTTCAATTGTAATGATTGAACCATATCCTCAACAGCATTGACCTTTTTTTGAATCGAATCGATCAGCGTAATAAGCGATTCGGGATAGAGAATAGCGAGCGGGATACCCGGCAGCCCCCCGCCCGTGCCTACGTCGACCATCCTGCTTTTCGATTCCAGCTCATACTGAAAGAGAAACGAAATCGATCCTATGATCTGGCGCGACCAGATATTTTCTTCGTCTTTGCGTGAAACCAGATTGATCTTTTTATTCCAATTCGAAAGAAGCTCTTCGTAGTAAGCGAGCTGACCGAGCTGATGATCGGTGATATTCTTCCGGTTTCGTTTCAGAAGATTATGAAAAAGTATTTTTGAGTTATTGTTCATTATTGAATAAAATATTTTTCAAATTTCTTAAAAACCCCCTATTTCCCCCTTTGACAAGGGGGAAGAGACTGTGAAGAAAAAAAATCTGCATTTAACTTCGAGCTTATTTTACAAAAATAATTTGCACTCATTGATGATCTATTAAACTTCATCTTACTCTCTTGTCAAATGGGGCGAGGGGGTTTTGTGTAGTCACAAAACTTTCCTTTTACGGCTATAAACTCCTGATAATATTAAACTTATACCCATGTTTTCCACGTGAAACACTTTACCTAAGATGTACCATCAAAACCGATATGTCAGATGATGACACGCCGCTGATGCGCGACGCCTGCCCGATGGATGCCGGACGGATGCGCTTCAATTTTTCCCGCCCTTCAGTTGAGACAGCTTTCACTTTTGAATAGTCAAAATTTTCCGGGATGCGCATCGATTCATATTTTTCAAACCGCAGCAGCTCTTCTTCCTGACGCGTGATATATCCTTCGTACTTGATTTCAATTTCTAATTGCTCGCACACTTGCCCTCTTAAATTTTCTGATGGAATATTTTTAAGATGCTGCACAAATGGATCGTTGCGAAATATCTCAAGCCGCATAATATCGTTCAATAAAATTTCCGTCCGGCGGATCAGCGTGCTGAGTTTTTCTTTTTGATAAATTGAAGCTGATCCTTTTGATTCAAGGAATGGATTGATATCCCTCGGATTAACTCCCATCTCAAAAAATTCGTCCCCTTCCTTGATGAGCGATTCTTTCTTTTTCAAAGTATCATACACTTCATCACTGATCAATCCGAGATCATGACCATATCCCATCAAACGCCGGTCGGCATTATCCTGGCGGAGAAGGAGCCGGTATTCAGCTCTCGATGTAAACATACGGTATGGCTCTTCGGTACTTTTATTCACCAGATCATCGATCAATACCCCAATATATGCTTCCGATCGCTTCAAGATAAGTGGTTCTTCTCCCTTAACCTTCTTTGCGGCATTTATCCCCGCCATCAAACCTTGTCCGGCTGCCTCTTCATAGCCGGAAGTGCCGTTTATCTGACCCGCAAAGAAAAGCCCATCCACTAATTTCGTTTCAAGGGACAATTTTAGCTGGTGCGGAGGGAAAAAGTCATACTCAACTGCGTATCCCGGGCGCAACATTGTAATATTTTCAAGTCCCGAAATTGAGCGTAATCCCTCATATTGGATCTCTTCCGGCAAACTCGTTGAAAAACCGTTCACATAGACAATATTCGTATCATATCCCTCTGGTTCAAGGAATATCTGATGCCTCTCTTTATCTTTGAAACGAACAATTTTATCCTCAATTGATGGGCAATACCGGGGTCCAACCCCCTTTATCCTACCTGTGAACATAGGGGACTCGTTAAACCCCTTTTCAAGTATTTTATGTGTATTTTCATTCGTATAGGTCAGATACATAGGTATCTGTTTATTCGAAATCCGCTCATTCTGGAATGAAAACGGTTTAGGCGGATCATCGCTTAATTGCTCTTCGGTTTTCGAAAAATCTATGCTGTCTTTAGCTATTCTGGGAGGAGTTCCGGTTTTAAGCCGGCCACTGATAAATCCCATTCTCTCAAGGTTTTCTGTTATTCCAGTGGATGGCTTTTCACCGTACCTTCCGCCTGGTTTATTAGTTAATCCGGTATGAAGTAAACCTCGTAAAAAAGTACCGGCACAGAGCACCAACGTCTTACATTTAATACTTCGATCACTAATCGTCTTCAGACCGGTAATTTTCTTACTATTCTCCCGCCCATTTTCTTCAATAATGATATCAAGAATTGAGTCTTCCAATATTTCAAGATTTGGTTGATTTTCTAAGACCCTCCGAGCTTCGCGGGAATACCAATCCCTATCATTCTGGCATCGGGGCGACCAAACTGCCGGTCCTTTTGATAAATTGAGCATTTTGAACTGAATACCGGTTGCATCAGCAATTTTGCCCATTACACCACCCAAAGCATCAATTTCCCGCACTAATTGTCCCTTAGCTATGCCCCCTATAGCCGGATTACAGGACATCCTGCCAAGGCTCTCTTTAGACATAGTAATCAGCACTGTCTTTAAACCCATACCAGAAGCGGCAATAGAGGCTTCTATTCCAGCGTGTCCACCACCAACTACTACAACATCGTATTCTAACCCATTAACCATGTAATCTTTGTTTCACGTGAAACCGCTCATTTCCCTATACAAAACCGTGAAAATATATTATTTAATACATCCTCAGAGGTGATTACCCCTGTTATCTCACCAAGATGAGTCAAAGCTAACCGCATATCGATTGCGATAAGATCGTTGCTGCGGTGTTGCTCAAGTCCGGCTTTAGCTAAGCTCAAACTCTCCATTGATTTTATAAGACACTCCCTATGCCGGGAATTAGATATCAAAACACTCTTTTCTGATAATACACTCGATTTACCAAGCAACTCGTCAATGAGCTTTTTACGTAGATCGCTTAACCCTTCTCCTGTTTTCGCAGAAATCCGACATAACGGATATTTACCCTTCGAAAACGAATCAATTTGTTGTTTTGTAATTTTTACAATATCAATTTTATTCTCAACAACTATTACAGATTGTCCATTAATTACATCTCTTTTAATACCCTGAAGTATTTCTTCATCATCTGAATTAAATCCCTGCGTTGGATCGATAATGAAAACAATTATATCGGCATCTTCGGTCTGAGACTCGCTCCTTCTTATCCCTTCAATTTCTACTATATCGGCGCTCTTACGTATACCTGCTGTATCAACAAGTTTAAATAAAATCCCTTCAAGAATTATATTTTCCTCTATGACATCTCTCGTAGTGCCTGGAATTTCAGTTACAATCGCCCGGTTTTCATTCAAGAGCAGATTTAGCAAGCTCGATTTACCGACGTTTGGCTTACCGGTAAGTACAACCTTAACCCCCTCCCGGTAAATCTTTCCCGTAGAATACGTTCCTAGTAAATCCTCAAGATTTGATAATAGAATGTCTAACTCTTTGATAATATTAGATTTATCTATGAACTCAAGACCTTCTTCCGTAAAATCGAGTTCTAGTTCGAGCAGACTGCAGATTCGAATAAGAACTTCACGGAATTCATTAATCTTTCCGGATAAACGACCCTCAAGCTGCTGAAGTGAAACCTTTCTTGAGACTTCCGATCCGGAGTGAATGAGATCGGCAATTGCCTCTGCTTGCGTGAGATCGATGCGTCCGTTTAAAAATGCGCGCCTGGTAAACTCACCGGGCTCCGCCATCCGCGCGCCATATTGCAATAATAAATCTAGAATATTGCGTGTCAGGAATATTCCGCCATGGCAGCTTATCTCAACGGTGTCATCGGAGGTGTAGGAATTGGGAGAACGAAAAACCGACGCAAGAATTTTATCGATTATTTCACCGCTGCTATTCACAAATTTCCCGAAGTGTATCGTATGCGAAGGCGCCAACGATAAGCTTACTGCCCCGCGAAAACCCTTATCCGCAACCTCAAACGCGGTTTTCCCGCTCACGCGTATAACGGAAATTCCCCCAACGCCAATTGGAGTTGCTATGGCGGCAATTGTGTCATCATTGGATACTATGGTCACATCAATTTCATAATTTGGTAGAACAGTAATTTATAAAAGGTGAGAGTGAAAAACAAAGTGAAATCCCCAAGACCACTTTGACCCGCCAGAAGAATCTTGTCGGGCAGGCAAGGGGGACAGCCGAAGGCGATGGGGTTTTGATCGGTGTGCGATATATTTTCTGCGACGCTCTGCGCCAACAATTTTGCCAGTGCGATTTATTATTAGTATTTTTGTAGGCATTGATAGCGTTCTGTTTCAAATAATGACAGAGACATAATTAATTAAATGGTTTGAAAATGAAGATTATAACTTTCTTATTTTGTTTTGTGGCATTTCTTATCACGAGCAACCTGTCTCAGTGTCAAAGGAAATTCAAGTCGGCGGAGGAAATGGAAAAAGTGCGAATAAAATCTTCAAAGATCAGCAAAGTTGAAATGCTTAGGTGGTATTATTCGGATTATATATCGAATAGCAAACCATTTAAAAAGGAAATATCATATTATGATAGAAATGGCAATAAAATTCGTTTTGAAGAATATCTTCATTTTGATGATTACCCTTCTATAGATTTTAAACATATTTTAACAACCACGTACGAGTTTAACAAAAAAGGCCGTCTTACAAAAAAAAATGAGACTAATTGGATGGGAGATACCGAAAAAACTGTTGTTGAATATCTATATAATGGGAACTTGTCGATGGAAGAGCGTATGTCACATCCAGAATCTGGATTAATCAATTCGAGAACGTATTATCAATACGATAATTTCGGTCGGATTTCTGAAAAAAGTGAATTCGGATTAAATGTTGTTAGAGATGATCCGGATACTTTGTCAACAACCGAACACCATGGAACGACTACAGTACTTCGATTCAAAATAGCAAATGATGATACAACTTTGATTCTTGTAAAGAAAGAACAATATTCTTACGACGATTCTGCCAAGACACAAATTGTAAGTCGTATGATTCCGAAAGCGTCAAATGATACCATATCACTATTTCAACCAACTGTATATGGGTATTATGAGGGGAATGAAAAAATCTATTCGAGGTATAATCCTCAGGGTTTAATAATACAACTCAAATTTAATGCAGATTTACGGCGCTTTGATTATTTATATAACGAAAAGGGCAATCCGGTTCGGAAAATAGAATCAATGTTGCTAGAAAAAGATCTGATACCAAAAATTATAGAAGAATTGAGATATGAATATTTCAAATAATCATAAATGTTTATCGCCTGAACGAATGATGTCTATGGCACTACTTTTGCTGTTCATGTAAAAGCAGGGGGACGGAAAAAGCACTAATCTCAGTCTACCGTTCCAAAGGAGAGAAGATGGTTTCTCCCTCACCGAACTCATGGTGGTGCTTATAATGTTCATCCCCTCAATTCTGCAACCGAAATCGGTATATATTCTCCTCGGGCGGGAGGTTCATTTATAATTTCCGAATATTTGGGTTCAATATTTTGAAGAATATAGAAGGAGCTTTATATGGTAAGATCAATTGTTGATGTTTGTGGATTCCTTATGTTTTTTCTCGGTGGGATAGTGCTATTGTTTTTCCCAAATTATATTAAAAACATGGGAATAAAATATAGACAAAAACATGAATTGAAATTTGATCCCGGTAAAGAATGGGTGAAGTCACAATATTATATTACTTCATTACGTCTAATGGGATTCGTCTTACTTTTAGCAATCATCCTTGTCTGTTATGCTGCAATTAAATATGGATGGAAAATAATTGGATAATATTTTTAAAGAAGTAGGCAACCTTATCCCTGTCATGATATGGACAATCGCCGCCGGCCGAACAGCTACCTTGGACAGGATGAAATATTTTTGTATTTTAGAAAATTATCATTAGATCAAGTCATACTATTTGTCCATGTCAATTACTCTGCCAGTCGGGTTTATGACCATATGAAATCACGTTGTCCCTGGTCCACTAACGATTCCCTTTACGTTCAATACCACGACCATGAATGGGGCGTTCCACTGCATAACGACCGCATACTCTTTGAACTCCTCATCCTTGAAGGGGCGCAGGCGGGACTAAGCTGGATCACCATCCTGAAGAAACGCGAAAACTACCGTAAAGCGTTCGATAATTTTGATCCCGCCAGGATTTCGAAGTATGACGCGAAGAAAATAAAATCGCTGCTTGCCGATCCGGGGATTGTCCGCAACCGGTTGAAGATCGCGGCAACGATTCAGAATGCGAAAGCATTTCTTGCCGTGAAAAAAGAATTCGGCTCATTCGATAACTATATCTGGCAGTTCGTGGGAGGGGGACCAAAATTAAATTCCAGGAAAACGCTCAAAGAGATTCCCCCCATGACTCCCGAGTCAGACGATATGAGCAAAGATTTAAAGAGAAGGGGCTTCAAATTCGTCGGCTCAACGATCTGCTATGCGTTTATGCAGGCAACCGGGATGGTGAACGACCATCTTGTATCCTGCTACCGGTATAAAGAAGTATCGCGGTAAAGAGCGTTTATCTTTTTAGATCAAAATATAACCTACAGTATCCTGGTCATGACGAAGACATTGATTACCCACATGAAACACAAGTCGATTTGAAACCCCCAGACCCCCTTTGACCCGCCAGAATAACATTGTCGGGCTGGCAAGGAGGTTTTGATGAGTTGCGACGATCTAATCTAACAAGATAGAATTATAGTTTGTGTGTACCGGAAAAAATCGACGAAGTCCCCTGCCTCAGCCCACACCCTGAGGAACGGCACTAAGTGTTGCAGGCAGTCGTTCCACCCTCTCCCACAATTTAGGAGAGGGAATAGTTGCAGCAGATTTTTTTGATGAGCCTTGACGGGGTGTGGGCTTCTTGCAATCCACCTTGCCTTACCCTAACAATTTTACTTCCTCTGATGTGAGAGTATTACGGACCCTTTTACATCCCTGCTTGGCCGCCATGGAACGTGTCCACTGAGATGAATCCCCCATACCCCCTTTGACCCGCCAGAACTGTCGGGCTGGCTTCAAAAAAAAGGAGGGGAAACGCCGCAGGCAAGAGGTGGTCGGCATTGGTTCTGGAGCCAAGTTTTCTTTCGTCCTTTCTTTATAAAAAGAAAGGACAGGAGAAAATGATTAATATCCCTTTGTTATTTCAAAAAATAATTTATGCTATCCCTGTCCTGGTGTTCACCATGACCGTTCAGGTGAAACCTCCAAGGCATACGAATGAAATCGGTATCTACGATTTGACAATGTGTATACTTAACCCATCCCCAAACCCTTCCCCCGTCCGACCTGCGCAGCCGGGCGGGCTTTTTAAGGAAAGGGCGCAGGGTTGGATTAAATTTAATCCTCTTATTTCAAGTAATGGTTTTTGGTAGAAAAATAAATGTTCCTTCCCCTCTTGCTTTTTTAACTAAAAGTCCTTATATTATATATATAGTTTATACGGTTATATCATTATTATTTTTTTCAACCTAATTCTTCAGTTGCGCCTGCGGTTGGAGGCACGCAACACCGTATCCGCATCCACTCGCAACATAAATAAATCGAGACACTGTGAGATAATATGGGATTTTATGGAGACAAAATAGGGACAGAAGGGGGACAGAATGAGTACAAAATGGGTACAGAAAAAAGAGCAAACCGCTGAATACACGCCGGATTAATGGATTTACAAAAAAAGTGTCCCCATTTTGTCCAAAAAAAATATTTCTGGATTAAGACATCATCATTACACTCGATAAAATTCTGTTAAGATCATGTTCTTCCTGAATTTATGACATTGCTTCGCGTGAATTCCCTGAAATTTAAAAAAATTTAACCTTCTACTTTCTTGCAAGGGAAGAGAAATCTGCTATATTGTCACAATTATTTTGTATTCACACCAAACACTCCGATTTAACCGGATATACGGGGTGTTACAGAGTACGTTTATTATTCACTTAATAAAGGAAGGTTTTATGAGGCTCAAGTTAACTGTAATAACAGGATTGCTTTTCCTCGCGGCGGTGTTTATCGGAGCGAGCAGTCCAAATCCCAATCCAAAAAAATCCACGTCCTCCCATGTTGAACGGGGCAAGTACCTTGTGATGATCGGCGGTTGTAATCATTGTCACTCGCCAAAAATGATGACGCCGATGGGTCCCATTCCGGATACCACGAAGCTTCTCTCCGGACATCCTGGAAATTTCCCGCTGCCGGACGTTCCCAAAGATGCTCTCGCTCCCGATAAATGGGGCGTAATGACAACCGGTGATTTGACTGCCTGGGTTGGTCCCTGGGGAATATCCTTCGCCCGCAATCTTACCCCGGACATGAATACCGGTCTCGGAAGCTGGACCGAGGATATATTCATCAAAGCGTTGCGCACGGGAAAAGATATGGGCGAGGGTCGTACTATTTTACCGCCGATGCCCTGGCAGGAATTCGGACAAATGACCAATCAGGATTTAAAAGACGTCTGGGCGTATTTGAAATCACTCCCGCCGGTTGACAACGCTGTTCCCGATCCCATTTCTCCGACAGGAGAAAAATTACCGACGGGAAAGAAAACTAACTAGCGGTTTCTGCATTCAGGTGTATCGCATGCTTGAATCGCAGAAACATGAATTATCGCGCTGGTTTTATTAACCAAGATTAATCCCACTCCTGCAAAATTTCTTTGCGGGAGTGGGACTTTTTTCCCGACAGCTAAAGAAACCGGATAGGTTTCTATCTGCCGAAAACTTTGTTTTACCGAAGGAAAATAATTATGAAAAATGCACTCCGACAATATTTTGCTTTACGGTTTATGTATATTCTCGCATTACTCTGCGGAACAACCCTCTCTCTCTTCTCGCAACAAGCATATAAAGAAGAAGCGGTTAAAGATTGCGGGAGCGTCCACGGCTGCGTAAAACTTGCTTGCGCGATACCAAAACTCGATCCCCTGGCGATAACCAAGAATAACAATATCTGCGGAAACACCAAGCTTTCTCCGCGGCTTGCCATCGGCAAAAGCAACGGCGTCGGCAATACGATTGTTTATCTTGAAAGCATTACGGAAGGAAAAAAATGTGATCACACAAAAAAAGCGCGCCTTACCCAGGCGCGTTGCGAATATAATCCGCACATCCTCATCGTTCCTCCCGGAACGCATTTAGAGATCGCCAACAACGACGTGATTCTCCATAATGTCCACGCGTATGATTTCCTTAACGCATCGCGATCCATTTTCAATATCGCGCAGCCCTTGAAAGGTCAATGCACTCCCGTCAAAGAAACCCAGCTCACAAAAGTCGGACTGATCGAAGCCACGTGCGACGCCGGCCATCCCTGGATGAGCGCGTATATCATGGTAGCGCCTCATCCCTACTATGCAGTAACCGACGCGAACGGCAATTATACGCTCAACGAAGTTCCCCCCGGAACGTATAAATTAAAAATGTGGCATGAAGGCGTAACGGTTATGAAAACCGAAATGGAAAGCGGCAAGGTCAAAAAATATTTCTACGAAGAGCCGTATGAATCCGCGAACGAAGTGACGGTATCCTCGAAGGGTGATGTTGTCTCGAACTTTGATTTGAAACTCAGGGAACAATCCGCGTCCGTGCAAGCGTCGAAGTAGCGCACTTTATAAATTTTGTAACATATAAAACAGAGCAGTCCAAAAGAACAGCGTAGAGTCCATTCTCCGAATGGATCCCGTTAAATCCGATGAGTAAGGAGAAGTTTTTATCCACTCGGGGACATCTCCGACCTATCAGACTCGTCTGACGCCGCATAACCCAAACTTTTTAGACCCCATCTTCAGCAGCACAATATTTGACAAGCATCCGTTTTCTTGGTACATTTTTCATATTCTCAACAAGTATAAAGTGCCCCCATGAAAAAAAATGGAAACAAAAAAGAAACAGGAAAAACCCTCCGTAAAAAAATCGGCGACGACGCGGTAAAAGCAAAGACAGGAAAAAACTGGAAGGAATGGTTTTCGATCCTCGATAAGGCGGGGGCGAAAAAAATGTCCCATAAAGAAATTGTGCATTGGCTTGGCGTTAAGTACGGCAAACAAGATTGGTGGTGGCAGATGGTCACAGTCACGTACGAACAGGAGAGAGGGTTGCGAGAGCTTCACCAGACTACCGATGGATTCGCCTTGAGCTGCTCAAAAACGATTAACGCAACGCAGGAAGCCGTGTATCAGGCATGGTTTAACGAGAAACTGCGCTCCGGCTGGCTGCCGGCTTCATCGCTCTCGGTAACCAAAGCGACGCCTCCAAAATCGATGCGCATGCGCTGGACTGCCAATGATACGCCCGTCGTGGTTGATTTTTATCGGAAGAGCCCGGTCAAATGCCAGGTGGTCGTTCAACAAAGTAAACTCACCGGCAACGCCGAGGTCGAGAAAATGAAAAAATACTGGGGAAAGAAGTTGGAAGAGTTGAAGGGGTTGCTGGAAAGCTAACTTGCACCAAATTAATAACCGACTTTTACAAGGTTCCCATCGGAAGATTGAGGAATAAATAGTATCTCCCCCTAATATTAGCCTAAAGAAAGAACTTTGCTAAATATTTTATTACATTTAGATGATTAATAATCTGGCGAGAGTTTTCTTAAAATTACTAGACGTATCCTAATTAAATTTCTCCGATGTGAGAAATTATCTAACATATCATACTACGAATTGAGGGTCGAATGGATAAAAGTATTCGGAAAAACGAAATCTGTGTAGTAGGCTTACCACGATGCGATTATGTATTTTCATCAACGCGATCTTGTTTCATTGCATATGGCTTCGAGGAAAGTAATCTAGAGATGACTATTTTAAGAAATATTTTGACTAGCAAAGGTATTGAGACGATGGAAGCTGGCGGCATGTTGGCGCCGGCACAAAGTGCATTCTGTGCGAAGATTTGTTCAAAAATTATTACATCACAATTTTGTATAGTTTTGCTTAATAACGACATTAAAAATGGAACTGAGATCCCTAATGCGAATGTAAATATGGACTTATGTTGGGATTTAACAAATACATAATTCCATTTCAACGCTCAACGCAACATTTGCCCTTCAATGTTGCCGGACTCGATACTCTAAAATATACGAATGATAATTTCGAACGGTACGCCACACAAGCTATTGATCAAGCTATCGAGATCACGAAACAAAATAGCCACGAAATCACTCCAGTTGATCAGATATTCGAGACCTTTTTGATGTCAAAAAAAACCCTTATGGTTCCATTGAATACAGAAGGTGATAGAACTTTTTATGAACTTGGTCGACCTCTAGGATTTAACTTGCTTAATGATTTTACCGGTTTTAACTATTTTTATTGTGGCCTTTTCACCGCGTTACGATCTGAAATTGTGTTATGGCGACTAACAATGTTAAATGATATTCTCTTAGGTCGAGTCTCAACAATCCCAGAAAGGGTTAAGATGGGGCTAATCAAACAGGAATTAGTCGGGCCAATCACGGAATTTATCAAGAGAGTAGAATTCTGGGTGATCGTAAATGGTAATAAAGACAAAGAGGGATTGTTGAAAGAATTAAACCGAAATCCATTGAAATTTACAACGCAGATATTTTCAGTGGAAGAAATACAATCAGAACTAAACGCATTGTCTGATTATTAGGCTATTTTTTTATCCCATGAATTTATTTGATAAAAAATTTTTCTAATACTATTAACCAATGAAGACAAAACATGAGGTGAGAGTATGCTTCTCCCGACTTCGTCCGAATAAGGAAATACAACATGGCATCATTTCTTATTCATCTTCGGCATCTCTTTTGCAAGCCGTCCGATGATGCCGCCTGATTTTTGTTTCTTCGGTTCAACCTTGCGCAACGGCTCGTCTTCCTGAAATTTATTCATGTAGGTCTGCTGACCTATTTGCAACAGGTTGAAGAAGAAGTAATAAAGATTCAGTCCCGAAGGCAGACTGTTAAACAACAGCGTCATCATGATCGGCATCATCCAGACCATCGCTTTTTGGCGGGGGTCCTTCACGGTCATCTTTTGCTGTATAAACATCGTCACACCCATAGCGAGCGCCAGACCGCTCAACTCGGTGATGTTGAAGATCGGGATTGCAAACGGCAGCCGCGCAATCACGTCGGGCACCGCGAGATCGGTGATCCACCCGATAAAATGCGCGTGGCGGAGCTGGATGGTTGAACGGAATACCGCCCACAAAGCATAGAGGATCGGCATCTGCAGCAACAACGGGAGACATCCGCCCGCGGGATTAATCCCGTACTCTTTATATAAACGCATCACCGATTGATTCATCTTCTGCGGATCGTCTTTGTATTTCTCTTTGATCTCATCCATCATGGGCTGAAGCGCCTGCATTTTCTTCATCGATTTCATGGAGCTTTTCGAAAATGGATAGAGCGCGACCTTGATGATAATCGTAAAGACTATGATAACCCAACCCCAGTTAGGAATAACGTAATGGAGTGCCTGGAACAACGGCATCAATACATATTGGGCGATGGGGCGGATAATCCAGGCAAAACCGAGCGGCATGATCTGCTCAAGATTATCGTGGTAATTCTTCAACAAAGTGTAATCGAGAGGACCAAGAAAAACTACAAACTTTCCAGTCTCTACAGGTTTCCCAAGGTAGGGCATTTTTACGCCGAGAGAATAAATTTCTTGTCCTCCATTATCGGGCCGGGGGACATGCTTGCCGCTGAGATATCCACCCTGGTTGTCGTCATTTTGAGGAATGATCACAAGACCGAAATATTTTGTCCTGGTCGCCACCCAGCTTATTTTTCCCGAGATGGTCTGTTTAACCGAGTCGTTCATCTTGGATGCGTCTGCTTCTGTCAACTCACCGCCCGCATAACAGAATGACGTGGCGGAATTCGATTCGTCGACGCTGTTGCGTTCGGCATAGCGCAAGCCGTCCTCCCAAACTACCTCGTATTCATAGTTCGAGATCACATCTTCCATGCCCTCGAACCGGTATTCGCAGTTGAACGAATACGACCCGTTGAAAAATGTCATCGTTTTGACAAGCTTTTTCTTATCGAGATTGATCACCAGCTCCAGTTTAACCGAATCATTGCCGTGCAATTCCAGGGTGGAGTTGTTGGCAAAGCTCGATTCAAAATTCAAACTCTTGGTATTGATAAGCTTGCCATCCGACGTGTAAAACATCATGCTGAAATCGCCGGAGGTATCGTTGATGAGATCGAGCGGATACTTATTCCACGTTTGAAAATCCTTCAATACCCACGAACGGATTACGCCGCCCCGGGAAGATATGTTGGCGCGATAGAGATCGGTTTCAATGGTAAAAAACTTTTCTTCGCCGCCGGTATGAGATGTGAAATATTTCCCGAGAGAATCGGGCGAGGATTTTTGAACCGGTTCTTTGGGAACGGGACGGTTGGTATCCGCTACTACGCGATGCACCGCAGTCGTATCCTGAGCCGAACCCGGCTTTGGAGGCGGCGGGGTGTTCATCCAAATCCATGCCATCAATACCAAACCGATTAAAGCAAACCCTATAAAAGTATTTCGATCCATGGATACCTCAAATAAAAATCATATTGTAAATAAATCGTGAATACACCGCGCCGGGATGAGCATTTATTGCCTGCCCGGTTTGAACGCATATGCCCTGTAAGACATTTTCATGGTACCGGATCATAACCGCCTTCATGCCAGGGGTGGCATCGCGATATCCGTTTTATGCCGTAAAATATTCCCTTCAATGTTCCGTATCGCTCCACAGCTTCAATCATATACGCCGAGCAGGTCGGGTAATAGCGGCATTGATTGGATGGAAGAAGATATCCGCCAAGTTTCTGATAAATTTTAATAAAAAGAATCACCATCCGGCTCATACTCTCACCGGGATGTTTATTGCTGATAAAAGAGACTGCATCATTTCGTCAATTTCACCGAACGACGGCAGCGGCATAACCACGTTGGATGGAGGGGCGTAAAGAAAAACAGCCCGTACACGGAGGAGCTGAACCTGACATTTTGCTATAAGGATTTGTTTATGAATTCGATATGATTCCCGCATTAAGCGTTTGACGCGATTGCGATCGACAGCGCGGGTAAACTGCCGGCTTACCGCAAATCCTGCCGATACTGCGGAGTTCGAACGATTTGTTTGTTCATCGAGAAGATAAAAGCAACGGAGAAATTTACATTCACATTTGCGTCCATTCTCGAAGACTTCCCGGAAGCTATTTCTTCCGCGGAGAATCTCCGATTTTTTAAGAGTATGCCGCACACCTGCAGAAACCGATCGCTACATTACTTCTCATCGCTGACCGTGAGTTTCCATCTCCCCTTGGCTCGGCGGCTGGCAAGCACTTTGCGGCCATCTTTCGATTTCATGCGTTCCCGAAATCCGTGCTTATTTTTCCGCTTACGGTTACTCGGTTGAAACGTTCTTTTCATAGATACTTACTCCATTTTCAATATGTCAATCCGAAAAAAATAGAGGATCGCGATTACAATCCTCTGATAATTAAGACCTTTAATGTATAAAAAAGAATCCCGAAAACCAAATATTAAAAATCTCTGCGCTTCTAAAAAAATCCATAATTTCTATTGCAATCCGGTAAAATTATATTTATAATCATAGTAGAAGATTATAGATATTTGACCGTTGATAAGGTGTGGATAATTTTTTGGCATCCGTCTTTTTCCCGCTCTTAATCTAAATTTCAAGAGTTTTTCCTTAAAGTAAAATGTGAATAACTTACTTTATCTCAATGAAAATTGACTCTCCCCAATTCTGTATTTTGTTGCCGCCGGTCTGCGCGTCATTTTCATATATTCTGTGATAAATCGGCAGTGTGAACAGAATTGTTAGTAAGTTGTTTGTAGTTGTTTATAACCCCGTAACCCGTTTTCTCGTAAAGAATTATAAAATATGGATATCAACAATCCCGCAGTTGACCCTCTCACGGAATATCCGCCCATTAGTGAGGAACATTCAAACATTATTTCCATTCGCGAAGTTTGGGATGAATGTCTGAACCTTGTTCGCCCGCGAATAAATAACCAAAGCTTCAAAACCTGGTTCGAGCCGATTAACCCGGTGCGATTGGAAGGAGAGCGTCTTAAATTACAGGTGCCGAGTCAGTTTTTCTGTGAATGGCTCAACGAGCACTATTTCTCGCTTATCAACGAAGTCACAACCCAGATTCTCGGATCGGAGATCAGAATCGAATATGAGATATCTCAGGAGGACATAGAGATCTCCCCGGAAGACATTTTGTATGATACCGACCGCCCGGGTGAATCACGCCGCGCGGGACAATCGAAAGCAATGGGGATTAATTTAGACGTCCCTACAACGCGATCGTGGATCAAGCAAAATTTTCATTCAAACCTCAATCCGCGATACACATTTGAAAATTATATCAATGGCGATAGCAACCAGTTCGCGCGTGCGGCCGCCCTTGCAGTCGCGAATAATCCCGAGGGTACTTCGTTCAATCCTTTGGTTATTTACGGCGGGGTCGGTCTTGGCAAAACGCATCTTGTCCATGCTATCGGCAATCATATCATTCGAACGCAGCGAGCGAAGCGGGTGTTATACGTTTCCAGTGAGAAGTTTACAGTCGACTTTCTCGAAGCCATCCAGAGAGGAAGTATCGGTGAATTTTCCAACTTCTATCGCAGCGTTGATTTACTGATCGTTGATGATATCCAGTTCTTTGCCGGCAAGGAAAAAACGCAGGATTATTTCTTTCATACCTTTAACGCCCTTCACCAGCAGGGAAAGCAAATCGTTCTCTCCTGCGACCGAACGCCGAAAGAATTAAAGGGATTGAATGAGCGGCTTATCTCCAGATTCCAGTGGGGATTGACTGCTGACGTGCAAACACCCGACCTGGAGATGCGCATAGCTATCCTTCGGAAGAAAAGCATCGATGATGGCGTGGAACTCTCTCAAGATATCATTGAATTTATCGCCTTAAATATCACTTCAAATATCAGAGAATTAGAAGGATGTTTGATCAGCTTGCTGGCGAAAGCATCTCTTGAACACCGCACGATCAATATTGAGCTTGCCAAAGACGTGGTGCGCTCGGTTATCGGGGAAGTTCGCGCGCACATCACTATCGAGGAAATACAACGCATTGTTTGCTCTCACCTCGCAATTCCCGAAGACCTTATCCGGGCGAAAACCCGAAAACAGGAGATCGTCAATGCGCGGCAGATCGCGATGTATCTTGCAAAGGAATTAACCAACTCCTCGCTAAAAACTATCGGACTCCAATTTGGCGGACGCGACCACAGCACCGTGATTCATGCCTATCAAACGGTTGAAGATACCATGAGCACCGATCCAAAACAAAAATTGCTTGTTCAATCAATTCGCACGAAACTTGAAAATAGGGTAAGTTGAAAATCGTGTTGATAACCATCGTTATCCTGTGTAGAAGCTGTGATTATACTGTGGATGAATCAGAGTTTTTCTTGCTGAAGTGAACAACTCGCAAACCTCGTTGAAAGATTCTTCTTTTAGAAACAACATATTCACAGTAAAAAAATACTATATACGGTGATTGTTTTTCAAAAAAATGACATTTAACACTCTTTCAACATATCAACACTACTTAGTGTTATAAGTTTTTAAAAAAGTTAGAAAATTATATTATAACGTATTGATAAATTAAGTAGTTACGGGAATTATATTCATTGATAATCTCCCTAAAATTGCTTATATTTATACTTACCAATTTGATGAAAAATCCTAATATTAACCGGAGAAACTAATGAAATTTACCGTTGCAATTGGTGAACTGCAAAAGTGTTTAGCAAACATTGGAGGCGTAATTCCATCCAAGTCAACGCTCCCAATTCTAGAGAATTTTCTATTTGAGTTGAACGGAAACAACCTCAAGATCACTGCAACCGATCTTGAAATATCCATGTCTGTTTCCATTGAAGTGAAAGGGTCACGAAATGGAAAGATTGCCGTCCCGGCTAAAAAGCTCATGGAGACAACCCGCGCATTGCCTCTCGCGTCATTAGAGTTCCAGGTGGATTTAAACAGTAATAAAATTGATATGACGACGGAGAATGGCGAATATAAGCTCACGGGAGAATCGAGCGAAAATTATCCGGCTATTCCGGAATTTAAAGGTCAGGATGAAATTACCATTGGCAACGAAACTCTTCGCCGGTTAATTAACACAACTTTATTTGCAGTCAGCGTTGACGAACTGAGGCCCGCAATGATGGGGGTGTTATTCCAGATCAGCAAGAAGGAGTTACGCCTCGCCGCTACCGATGGTCATCGGCTTGTCCGGTTTATTAATACATCCCTATCGTTGGGTGATGTTACGAGAGACGTCATCATACCCGCAAAAGCGCTAAACCTTGTCGTGAAATCAACCGATTCTAAGGATAGCAAAATATCGTTCAGCGAACGCCATGCAATGTTTTCATTGGGCTCCATCACGCTAATTACAAAAATCATTGAAGAAAAATACCCAAACTATGAGAGCGTTCTACCTCTCGATAATGAAAAAACAATCATCGTCGATAAAGATCAACTTCTATCATCGGTGCGGCGAACCGCTTTATACGCCAGCTCCACAACCCGGCAGGTTCGTCTGGGTATGACAAAAAATTGCGTCACCGTTTCGGCGGAAGATATTGATTTCGGTTCTGAAGCTCACGAAAAACTCACCGCCGAATACGCTGCCGATCCAATGGCAATCGGGTTTAATTCCTCATACATCGTTGATGTGTTATCGCATATTAATACGGGCCGCGTCCAATTCTTAATGAGTTCGCCATCGCGCGCGGCAATCGTGAAGCCGGAGACTCAGGAAAAGGGCGAAGATATTTTAATGCTCGTCATGCCGGTTCGGCTGAATGCATGACGTTTTATGGGAGTAGATGCGTTTAACAACACTGACACTGCGAAGTTTTCGAAATCATACTCACTCACAATTCGAGTTTGCCGATAAATCGAATATCCTCTTAGGAGATAACGGGCAGGGTAAAACGAACGTTGTCGAGGCGATATCATACCTCTGCCTGACCAAAAGTTTTTATGCCGGCAGCGACGTCGTTGTCTTGAATTTTGACGAGAGCATGTTCGAGATTGAGGGTGTATGTATATCTGATCGCGGTAGTGAAAACCGGCTCCGCGTCGCGTATGATAAAAATACAGGCAGAAAAGCAGTATTCATAAACCGCCAGCCGCTGGATACATTTTCCGCTATCATTGGCAGATTCCCGGTTGTCATTTGTTCGCCCGATCACGCGCCGATTACGCTTGGGAGTCCGGGAGATAGAAGAAAATTTGTCGATTTTGTCATCTCGCAGTCAAATCCCGGCTATCTCACGACGTTGATGGAGTACCGGCGCGCCGTGAAGCAGCGAAACCGCGTCCTTACTGAAGCCAGAGAATTGCAGGCGGATGCTACGATGCTTCTCGAACCATGGAATGAACAGCTTGTGCAGTTAGGCGGATATCTCATGATGAGGAAGAAAAGATTTATCGATGAATTTCAATCATATTTTCTTCACGCCTATAACCGGCTTGTTGGTCAAGATGAAACGCCGGCAATTGAATATGTCCCGAACAGCGCGACGCCGGATATCGATACAGAGGAAAAATTCCGTCAGCTCCTTTGGACCGGAATACGGGAGAAAAAGAGCGCGGAACTTGCTACCGGCGTGACGATGGTGGGACCACACCGCGATGAATTCGCCTGTTCAATCAACGGACACGATTTGAGGAAATATGCCTCGCAAGGACAGCATAAAACGTATCTCGTTTCGTTAAAGATGGCAGAATTCTATTATCTCAAAGAGCGGTGCAATGAAACGCCGATGATGCTTCTGGATGATGTTTTCTCAGAGCTAGATGAACACCGCGCGGCGAAACTCATTGAATTTGTCGGCGAGGTCAGCCAGACATTTATTACATCGACGTCGCTTCACAATTTTGATCACCCCGGCTTAATGGATCAATCTAAAAAATTTTATATCCATCAGGGACGAGTTGTTGAACAGCATGAGCTTGTTGCGCCGTGAAAAAGCACGGATCAACATCACTGGGCAATGCAATTGCATACCTGGTCAACGATCTTGGTATAAAGCTTAAACTGGATCAAACTAAAATTCTGGATGATTGGTCTATAATCGTAGGCGAACAAATTGCGAATGTGACGGTTGCTGAGCGGTTGGAATCAGGAAAATTATTCGTCCACGTGACACGTTCCACCTGGCGAAATGAATTAATCTTTTTAAAAGCCGAGCTGATCGCAAAAATCAATGCGTACGTGAATCAGGAAATTGTTAAAGACATTATTTTCAGATGAATTAGGATTATGGGAAAAACCAAAGAAGAAGTAAAACCAAAATCAAAAGGCAACGGTAATTATACCGCAGACGATATCACCGTATTAAAAGGACTTGAGCCGGTGCGTCAGCGTCCCGCTATGTACATCGGCGATGTCTCAATCCGCGGGCTTCATCATCTGGTGTACGAGGTTCTTGATAATTCCATCGATGAAGCGCTTGCAGGGTACGCGCACACAATTGATGTAAAAATCAATAAAGATGGATCGGTGGCTGTGCTCGACGATGGACGCGGTATCCCAACCGATATGCACAAGGACGAGAAACGTTCCGCGCTTGAGGTCGTGATGACCGTTCTCCATGCGGGCGGGAAATTTGATAAGAACACGTACAAGGTTTCAGGCGGATTACATGGCGTCGGCGTTTCGGTCGTTAATGCGCTTTCAGAATGGCTGGAAGTGGAAGTGTACCGTGATGGAAAGGTATTATTCCAGAGATTTCAACGGGGAAAGCCGGATGCTTCTGTGAAACAAACCGGGAAAACAGACGAGAAAAAAACCGGAACTCTGGTTACCTTTCTCCCCGATTTGCAAATATTCAAGAATCGTGTCTTTAAATTTGAGACGATTGCAGAGCGTATGCGGGAGCTCGCGTTCTTAAATCCCGACGTAAAATTACGTATTGTCGATCTCCGGAAAGGGCAGGAACGGCAGGAAGAATTCCATTTTAAGGGTGGATTGGTCGAATTTGTCAAATATATCGACTCGCAGCGCCCCTCCATCATCCGCAAACCGTTTTACGCCAAGGGTGAGGCAAAGGACGAACATGGCAGAATGGTTGAGGTTGAAGTGTCGTTCCAGTACAATGATAATTATACCGAAAATATTTTCACGTACGTCAACAATATCAACACCATCGAAGGCGGAACCCATTTGGTGGGATTCCGGTCGTCCCTCACGCGAAGTCTTAACAGTTACGCGCAAAAAAATAATTTCGTTAAAGAAAACGGCGTCCAGTTGACGGGCGATGATTTCCGCGAGGGGCTTACTGCGGTGTTGAGCGCGAAAGTGCCCGAGCCGCAATTTGAAGGTCAGACAAAAACCAAACTAGGCAACAGCGAAATAAAAAGCATCGTCGAATCGGTTACAAGCGAACACCTGCAGATATGGCTCGATGAAAATCCATCCGACGCGAGAAAGATTATCGATAAATGCCTCCGCGCGGCGGAAGCGCGGGAAGCCGCTCGCAAAGCGCGCGATCTTACCCGCCGCAAAAGCGCTCTCGAATCGACCAGTCTCCCGGGCAAGCTGGCGGATTGTTCTATCAACGATCCCGAGCATTGCGAGTTATATCTCGTTGAGGGCGATTCGGCGGGCGGCAGCGCCAAGCAGGGCAGGGACCGCCGTTTTCAGGCAATTCTTCCGCTGAAAGGAAAAATTCTCAACGTGGAAAAAGCCCGTCTCCATAAAATTCTGGAGAACGAAGAGATACGCTGCATTTTTACGGCAATCGGCGCCGGTGTTGGCGAAGATTTCGACGCAACAAAAATACGGTACGGCAAAATCATCATCATGTGCGACGCGGACGTAGACGGTTCGCATATCCGGACGCTCCTCCTCACGTTGTTCTATCGCTACATGAAAGAGATCGTTGAACTGGGTCACGTCTATATCGCCCAGCCGCCGTTGTTCAAATTGAAAAAAGGCAAACAGGAATTTTACGCTTACGATGAAGATGAACGCGATGAAATAGTCAAGCGCATCAAAGGTGAAAAAGGAAAAGCGACCGAGCAGCAGGTGGAAGAAACGGTAGCCGAAGGTGAAGAGGTAGTCCACATCAGCGCGAACGGCGTTGCTATCTCGCGCTTTAAAGGTTTGGGAGAGATGAATCCCGAACAGCTCTGGTCGACAACGATGAATCCCGAAACCCGGACAATCCTACAGGTCGGTATCGAGAATGCCGCCGACGCCGACCGCACGTTCACCATCCTCATGGGCGATGAAGTTGAGCCCCGCCGAGATTTTATCGATAAAAACGCGAAGTACGTGAGAAATTTGGACGTATAGTGATTACTCATAATATTCATTCTTAAGGAATAAATCAGCCGAACCCTAAGATCTGATTAAAGATCGTTTCCCCCGTTGCGCGGGAGGAGATCAAGGGGTGGGCAGAAAACGATACTGAATTTGATGAGAACAGAATGAGGGATAAAAAAAAGAATATATCATCGCTCGGAAAACCCCATGCGATAAAAAAATCATCTAAACAACCTCATGCAAGGATACTTATGCTTGAGAAGGATGATCCGCAAAAAGAATTGGAATTCGAAGTGGCATATATGCGGTCCCTTACGCTGCGCCAGAGATGTAATATCATGCAGCGGCTTATGAACGGTGTGATCAAAGAGAAGATGCGACATGGACATAAAGTCACTCCTGAAATCATTGAACACTGAAGATGACAATCTCGGAATACCAGAAGAAGTGTTTTGCGGATTATAAAACTTCGATTGAATATCCGGAACATTACAAATATTTATACGGCAATCCCATTAATGTCTTGGTGCCCGTTGAAACGCCGATTAACAAGATAATGATTGTTGGTGCTTATCCCTCGGCGAAATTCTTCACCGTGAACGGTATCTCCGATACGCCTTTGTATGACAATGATTCGCCGTTCTCCTCCGAAACGTATTTTGACGGTTCAAGACCAAGGACAATTCCATCAGGAAAAGAACTGAACGACGTAATCCTGAAGGAGATCGGCATTAACAGAGAAGATTGTTGGATCACCGACCTTGTAAAAGTGTTTTTGTTCAAAGAAGGACACGTTGAGCGCTACAAGAAACTCGATGAAATGCGTTATGCCATGCTTGAGGAAAATAGAAGTAAATTCAAGTGCTATGCAAAAAAGAGCATTACGTGGCTGGAGATGGAAATTGAGATCGCCAAGCCCTACGCAATCATTTTGCTGGGATTAGAAGTAACTTCTATTCTTCACGACGGTATCGGCGAATCAAAAGCGAAAAGTTATATGGATGGAAATGCAAGAAAATTGACTGTTGGTGCGCAACATGTTAATTCCATTTCATTGCCGCATCCGGGAATTTTGATGAAGAAATCTGAACACAATCCATGGCCAGCGGAATTTGAGAATGTAATTGCTCCAAGGGCAAAAGAAACACTAACTAAGTTACTCGAGAATGCAAATCATATAGTTTAGAGTTAACCGAATGCAATTAATCTATTCTTAGTCGACTTAGGTTAAACCCGCTGTTCCCCCTTGTCAAAGGGGGATGCCGCCGAAGGCGGAGGGGGTTTTGAGCAATAGCAAATAATATTCAATGAAACCCCCCGTCCCCCTTTGACAAGGGGGTTTCAAACGATAAAGTTAATGTAATAAGAAGGAAAATAATTATGGGTTCAGTAACAATTAGAGTATGCGGTTCAACACCAACTGCGTATGGCAACAACGGAGAGAGGGATTGGCGAAACGCGGTTGCTGCTTCCGCAGAGAATTATCGGGATATGGTTAATGATGTAAACAAGCAAACAGAATTTCGGATTTCAATAGATTTTTTCTTAAATAAACAAATTACAAAAGAACCCGATATCGACAATCTGGCGGTGTCTACGCTTAATACTCTCTATAAAAAGGATTCGAGATCAAATAAAAAGAATGGGAATTCAATAAATGATCTTCCCGCCGGTGCCCCTTTTCCCAAGTGCAGCGATTCACAGGTTGTTGAGCTGCACCTAAAAAAAATCTATGTTGCAACCAAACAACAAGAAGGTGCAAACATAGAAATAAATTGGTGAAAATTTTTTTGTTTGTGAATTACAAAGAAATCTTAATCAAATAATTTTACAGAGTACTAATTTGATAATGTAGTGCCGGAAATTTGCAAAACCTTCATCGAAGCGTTTCCCCGTCCCGACAGCAGTCGGGAGAGGGGAAGACCCACAGCGGCGGGTCAAGGGTGGGCTTGCAACACAAGTATTAAGTAATCAACGACAGTTAATTTTATAGAAAACATTGCAACGACATCATGGCTACAATAAGTGAAAAAATAATACCCGTAGATATTGAAGAAGAAATGAAGGGCTCGTACATCGATTACGCGATGAGCGTCATCGTTGCGCGGGCGCTCCCCGATGTGCGTGATGGATTGAAACCCGTCCATCGTCGCGTGCTCTACGGCATGAACGATCTGGGACTTGCGGCAAACCGTGCATACAAGAAAAGCGCGCGTATCGTCGGCGAGGTGCTCGGCAAGTACCATCCCCACGGCGATACCGCCGTCTATGATACGATGGTCCGCATGGCGCAGGATTTTTCTCTCCGGTACCCTCTCGTTGACGGGCAGGGAAATTTCGGATCTGTCGACGGCGATTCTCCCGCGGCAATGCGTTACACAGAGGCGCGCCTCTCCCGCATCGCCGAAGAGATGCTCCGCGACCTTGATAAAAATACGGTAGAGTTCGCTCCAAATTTTGACGATACATTAAAAGAGCCGACGGTGCTGCCGGCGATGGTTCCCAACCTCCTGGTAAACGGCACGTCGGGCATCGCGGTCGGCATGACCACGAATATCCCGCCGCATAATCTGACCGAAGTAATCGATGGATGTGTCGCTGTAATCGATAATCCTTCGCTCCCGGTTGAAAAATTATTGAAGATTATCAAAGCTCCGGATTTCCCGACCGGCGGCATCATCTATGGGTATGAAGGAGTAAAATCCGCATACAAAGAGGGGCGCGGCAAGATCATTGTCCGCGCAAAAGCGAAAATCGAAACCGGCAAGAACGAACGCCAGAGCATCGTGATTACGGAAATTCCCTACCAGGTGAACAAGGCGAGTCTCATCGAGCGCATTGCCGAATTGGTGCACGAAAAGAAAATCGACGATATCTCCGATATCCGCGATGAATCCGATCGCGACGGTCTCCGCGTCGTTATCGAGCTGAAGCGGGATGCGAACGCCGAAGTGGTGTTGAACAACCTCTACAAGCAGACACAGATGCAGACGACGTTCGGCGTCATCATGCTCGCGCTTGTGGATGGCAAGCCGCAAATCCTCACCCTCCGGCAGATCATCGATCATTTTATTGAGCACCGCAATGTCGTCATCGTCCGCAGGGCAAAATTCGAGCTTGACGAGGCGGAGAGACGCGCTCACATCCTCGAAGGATACATTATCGCGCTCGATAATATCGACGAGATCATCAAGCTGATAAAAAAATCGAAAGACGTCCCCACCGCTCAGGAAGGTTTGATGAAAAAATTCAAGCTTTCCGAGATTCAAGCGAAAGCCATCCTCGATATGCGCCTCCAGCGGCTCACCGGTCTTGAACGGAAGAAAATTGAAGAAGAATACAAAGAGACCATCAAGCTGATCGAGAGATTGAGATCGATCATCTCCAGCAAAAAACTCCAGATGCAGATCATCAAGGAAGAGCTGCTGGAGATCAAGAAAAAATACGGCGACGAACGCCGCACGGAAATCGTCTACGATTATGAAGAGTTCAGCATCGAAGACATGATCGCCGAGGAAGACGTCGTCATCACCGTCAGCCACGGCGGATTCATCAAGCGGTTCCCGGTCTCGGGTTACCGCAGGCAGTCGCGCGGCGGCAAAGGCGTCACCGGCGCCACGACGAAAGAGGACGATTTCATCGAGCACATGTTCATCGCGTCGACGCATAACTATATTCTCTTCTTCACCGATAAAGGAAGGTGTTACTGGCTCAAGGTCTTCGAGATACCGGAAGGAGGCAGGGCGACGCGCGGAAAATCGATCATCAACCTGATTGAAAAACAGCAGGATGAGACGATTGCGTCATTCGTGACGGTTCAGGAATTCGACGAGACGCATTTTGTCGCAATGTTCACCGAGAAGGGATTGATTAAAAAAACTCCTCTTTCCGAATACAGCAACGTCCGGAAGAACGGCATTGCCGCCATCAACCTTCAGAAGGGCGACGCGGTGACCGACGTAAAACTCACCGACGGCACGCAGGAAATCGTCATCGGCACGAATTTCGGCATGGCGATACGCTTCGATGAGAAAGAAGGACGGGCTGTGGGAAGAACCTCGACCGGCGTCCGCGCTATCCGGCTCGGCAAAGGCGATAAGGTTATCGGCGCCGTAGCGATCAAACGCAGGACGACAACGATTCTTGTGGCGACCGAGAACGGCTTCGGCAAACGCAGCGACCTTGACGAATACCGCACAAGCCACCGCGGCGGCAAGGGCGTTATCACGCTCAAGAGCACCGACAAAACAGGAAAGATGGTCGCAATCAGGGAAGTACTTGAAAATGACGACATCGTAGTTGTAACCGAGCAGGGCATAGTCATCCGCCAGCCGGCGAAAACCATCCGCGTGGCGGGCAGGAACACGCAGGGCGTGCGCCTCATCCGCCTCGACGACAAAGACAAAATTTCAGCAGTCGCCGCAGTGCCTTCGGAAGAGGAAGAGAACGGCAAGACCGCCGAACCAGAAGAGCTCGCCAAAACGGACAACCAGCCATCGCTCTTTGAAGAACCGAAGAAAGAAGAGAAAAAAGGTAAAGCCGAAAAAGCCAAACCCGAAAAAACGAAAGAGGTTAAGGGAAAGGGTAAGAAGAAGAAATAGTTTTTAACCAGAGGGATTTAAGAAGGGCACTTTTATATGAAGTCTGAGCTTATTAAAGAACTTACGAATAACTTTGAATCCGCCTCCCACACTGCGGATGATGTTGAATTTTGGTTTGCCCGGGATTTGCAGGAACTTCTTGGATATACCCAATGGCGAAATTTTACCTTGGTTATTGATAAGGCAAGAGCAGCCTGTCAGAATGCTGGTCAGATCATCGGAGACCATTTTGCTGACGTCAGCAAAATGGTCGATATCGGCTCAAGGACTCAACGAGAAATTGACGATATAATGCTTACCCGCTATGCCTGTTATCTTATTGCGCAGAATGGCGATCCAAGAAAATCCCCAATCGCATTCGCCATGTCTTATTTTGCCGTTCAAACACGTAGGCAAGAGGTTTTAGAAAAGAGGCTCGTAGAGTGGGAGAGGTTACAAGCTCGTGAAAAACTTTCCCAATCTGAAAAAGAATTGTCCGGAATTATTTATGAACGCGGGGTTGACGAACAAGGTTTTGCCAGAATTCGGAGTAAAGGCGACAAGGTATTGTTTGGGGGATATGCTACCCATGAAATGAAAAACAAACTTGGAGTACCCCCAGGGAGAGCATTAGCAGATTTCCTTCCAACTATCACCATTAAGGCAAAAGATTTTGCAACCGAGATAACGAATTTTAATATTAAACGGGATGATCTGAGAGAGGAAGATCAAATAACAAACGAACACGTCAAAAGTAATGCGGGAGTTCGAAAAGTTCTACTCGATAGAGGCATAAAACCAGAAGCGCTGCCGCCGGAAGAAGATATAAAGAAATTAAAACGCAGGGTGGATTCCGAAGATAAAAAAATGCTCAAAGGAGTTAAAAAACTAAAAGGGAAGAAAAACAACGGAAAATGAGAACAGCTATTTTTTGTCATAACGTGAAATAAAATTTTATTCTCAATGCACATCCCCGATGGATTTTTAGATACCAAGACGGTAATTACAACATTGGTGTTATCACTGGTCGGGGTGGGCAGGGCGCTGAGAGAACTTAAGACACAACTATCGCCGCAGAAAGTGCCGCTCATGGGACTCGCTGCGGCGTTTATTTTTGTAGCGCAAATGTTGAATTTTCCCGTATTCGGCGGCACATCTGGACACCTGTTGGGCGCGGTGCTGGTATCGGTGCTGTTAGGACCAAGCTCAGCCATTATCGTCATGACCGTGGTCATCATGGTGCAGTCGCTTATTTTTGCCGATGGCGGCGTGCTTGCGCTGGGAGCCAATATCTTTAACATGGGCATCATCGCCACGGTCGGTGGATATTATATCTATCGCACAGTCTCGAAATTGATGCCGGCGGAATACGGCAAGCTTGCGGTGGCTGCGTTTGCCGCATGGTGTTCAACTGTGCTTGCGGCTATTTGCTGCGCGGGAGAATTGGCGTGGTCGGGCACTGTGCCGTGGAGCATGGGCTTTCCTGTAATGACCGGCGTCCACATGCTCATCGGGGTCGGGGAAGGGTTAATCACAACTCTTGTTCTCGCCGCTGTTTATAAAACCCGCCCCGATCTTTGGTCGCTTCAGGAGAAAATCGGACAAGGTTCAGGCGACCGTTCTCTCAAAGGTTTGCTCATTTATGGCTCACTGATTATTGCCGGGTTGGTGATTTTTGTTTTACCATTCGCTTCTCCCTTGCCCGATGGTTTGAAAAAAGTCGCGGTGAAATTCGGATTTGATTCAAGCGCGATCACAAGCCCGTTAATCAAATCGCCGATGGCTGATTACCATGTGCCGGGGATCGGCTCTTTATCGACGGCGACAGCTCTCGCCGGAATCATCGGAGCCGTGATTGTTTTTATTTTTTCGTTCGTATTAGCAAAAGCGGTATTTCAAAAGTCGAATGGAGAGATTAATGTGTAACCCAACCCCAGCCCCTTCCCTTTTAAAGGGAAGGGGTCGAGGGATGGGTTAAGGAAAAAAATGCACCACGATTTTTTAGACCGATACAGCAGAATAGAAAGCCCCGTTCACCGGATGCCCGCAGGGTTGAAGGCAGCTGCTGCGCTTTTCATGATTCTCATCGTTGTTCTCCTGCCGATCACGTTGGTCTATCACGCGGTTATAGCGCTTTGTATACTTATCCTTGTTATCGGTTTAAGCAAAATTCCTCCCGTTTTTTTCATCAGGCGAATTCTCTTTTTTGAGCCGTTCATAATTCTGATTGCCGCTCTCACGTTATTGCAGCCGGAGGGGTGGATAAAATTCAGTTCGATCATCGTTAAAAGCACATTGAGTCTTGTTACGGTTATTCTCTTATCGAACACGACTCCGTTCACCGAGTTGTTGGGAGTTCTCCGCCGCATCCACACACCGCCGGTGATCGTAACCATGGTTGCGCTGATGTACCGGTATATTTTTGTATTGGTCGATGAGACCCAGCGGATGAGGCGCGCGCGCCAGAGCCGCACATTCACGAAAGGAAGAATGCGCGCGTGGTATTTCCTATCCAATATCATCGGTCAATTATTTATCCGCTCGACGGAACGAGCCGAACGAATTTTCGCGGCAATGTCGGCGAGGGGATGGAGGTGACAATGATCGCCGTCGATGTGAGGCATCTTCATTTCCGTTATCATGATAACCATGTGGCGCTTCGGGACGTCTCGCTTGAAATTCAGGAAGGAGAGAGCGTAGGATTAATCGGTCCCAACGGCGCCGGGAAGTCCACCTTTTTAATGCATTTAAATGGCATTTTACCGGAATCTCCCGCTGACAAACCCTGCGTCATGATTCATGGAACCCCTGTAAACGAAAAGAATTTGCTGCAAATCCGGCGCGAGGTTGGTTTATTGTTCCAGGACCCCGATGACCAGCTATTTTGTCCTACCGTGTATGAGGACGTGGCATTTGGTCCTGTGCAATTCGGAATACCGGAGAATGAGGTAAAAAAACTCGTGAAAGAAGCGCTTGAGAAAGTCGGTCTCAGGGGATTTGAGAAACGGTCGCCTCACCATCTCAGCAGCGGCGAAAAACAGCGCGTATGTTTGGCGGGAATATTAGTGAGCAATCCGAAGATACTCGCCCTCGATGAACCGACGCGCGCCCTTGATCCAAGGGGAAAGCGGAAACTTAAAGAACTGCTCGAAAATATTCAAGCGACAAAAATTGTCGCCACGCATGATCTGGAATTAGTCGCGGAAATCTGTAGCCGGGCTGTTGTTATGGATGAAGGAAAAATTGTTGCCGACGGTCCCACAATGGAAATCCTCGGCAACGAAGAACTTATGCTCGCTCATGGGCTGGAGAAGCCGCATATCCTGAAACATAGGCATCCCCACTGAAACAACATCATCATAATTCACGTAAATTCTTCTATTTCAGCAAGGGAACAAAGTCTGGTTTGACCTTGTTAATTTTAATACGTATTATAACTGTCCATGACACGCATCAATAAAATAGCGTCTCTTTTCATTGTAATCCTGCAGCTATGCGTAGTGTTCTTGCCGGATGCAGGTCACGATGAAGCGATTTTGGGTGGAATTGGCGCAATTCAACAATTCATCACCCATGATTGCGGCGCCCATGAACGGCACAAACCGATTGATCCGAATCATGTTTGCCAGGCATGTTACCGCCAGGTGAATTCCACGGCAAACACCGCTCCAACAATTATATCATTCACTGTTGGTTCGATTTCTCCCGAATATATTTCCCCGGTAGACTTCTCGCCGACACGGTCGTCAGAATACTACGCTTCTACTCCAAAACGCGGTCCCCCCTCAAGCATCTTAATATAATCTTCTCACAGCAGTAACCGTTAGAATTAACACTCTGAGGTTGCGCGCATTAATATAATCAACCGGCTCAATGTTTATCTGCGTCTTGTAGCAGTGTGAACAATTGGCGCCATTATTTACAGATGATATGAAGAGCGTGCATTCGATATCGATGCTCTCATATTATTTGAGAAGGAAAACTATTATGATGTTATTTCACAATAACACAAGATTTGGTTGGAAAAGATTTTCAATTATTTTGCTGCACGTTATTATTTGCTCATGGGTGTCCCATGCTTCCGAAAAAGGCGGATCTATTCCTCCTGCATCGGGAGACCAACACATCAAAGTTTACGTTTACGATGCGGAATCAAAGACGCCGATGGAGCTTGCCAGAGTTATCCTTCGCCGGAATAAAGTTATCATCGGAACCGGCGTAACTAATCCTAAGGGCATGACGCAATTCATCGATATTGAAGAAGGATGGTATAAGCTCTCCGTTCATTTTATCGGGTATAACGATTTTTTCGATTCGTTGCTGGTTGATGACCAACATACAACAGATTCAGTTTTTATGCATGCCGTAAGCCAGAATGAAATTGTCGTTTCCGCTGAACGCGAATTAGGAGTCACCACATTCGATTTAAATACCGGCAACCAGGTGTTCGAATCGGAGACCTACCACGCGCCGCCTACCGCCCGCATGACGGATCTCGTTCAACAAAACCTGATGGGAGTAGCCCGCGCCCCGACAGGCGAGATACACATTCGCGGGATGCACGGCGAGTACACCTATTATATTGACGGTATCCCTGTACCTCTTGGCGTGTTCGGCGGCTTGAATGAAGTTGTCGACCCCAAAGTGATCGATAGGGCAACATTTTTAACCGGCGGTTATCCGGCTGAATACGGCGGACAGATGGCTGCCGTCGTCGATGTGCAGAACAGGGTTCCAACCGGCAAGTTCCACCTCGATGCTTCGACCTACGGTGGCAGCTATTTGGTTTCCAACACAGGGGATACTCTCGGAGATCGTATGGGCTCGTTCAAAGCGTTGAACTCCAACGGTCAAGCTCTTTCCCTGAGCAGCCATGTCGATAAAGTCGGATTCTTTCTCTCCGGGTCGCGGCAGGAAACAGACCGCCGCATCGATCCTCCGGTTGCCTCGCTCTTTCACGATCACGGTTTCGATTATTTCCTGTACGGGAAATTCGATTACGAGCTGAGCGACATCGATTATCTCACGATGAATCTTAACTATGGAAAAACCAACACACAGGTTCCGTACGATTCTGTTGAAGGGATTGCAGAGGATGTTCAAAATACGTCAAACGCATTCCAGACGTTGTCGTATTACCGTATCCTTTCCTCTGAGAAAAACAAAGAAAGCAATCTCTTTATCGGCGGTTACGCCCGCGAAGGCGGGTTGCTGTATACCCCCGGAGCTATCGATCCTCCGAATTTTCAATTTGCAGGCGATACGACGAATACCTACGTGCTCGCCGAGGATAGGTCGTTTACGACACTCGGCACAAGGTTGAAATATGACCAGAGCATTATGCACGAATTCAATTATTCGGTCGGTTTGAATTTCAGCGCCACAAACGGCGCAGAAAATTTCACCTCGCGCGATAGCGCAGGAAACGCGGGTCCCTCGATTGTCACGGATTTTAAAGGATCCGATTTCGGCGTATTTGCGGAAGGAGAATATCACCCGGTGGAGTGGGCAAAATTCAATTTCGGACTCAGGTACGATCAGCATATTGCGCCCGATGCCCCGCTGCAAGATCAGGTAAGTCCGCGAATCAAATGGAATATTTCATTCGATGAATCCAACTCCGGTTATTTGTATTACGGGAAACTTTTCCAGCCGAATAACATCGAGGGGTTGCGGACGATCGCCTCGAACGTGAGCTCTTCAGGAACGCCTACGCTTCCCGAACGGGAAGATTTTTACGAGGCAGTCTTTACTCATGATTATAAAATAGGACTTCGCAGTAAAACGGCGCTGTACTATAAATATGCAACTCCCGGCGTCGACGATCAAACTGTAGGCTCGAGCGCCGTCAAAACGCCGGTCAATATTCAAACCGTAAAAATCACAGGGCTTGAAATGGGCTTCACCTACAGCGATCCGGCGACGCCGTTCTCCGGATATCTCAACACATCCATCATCCATGCGTACGGTATTGGGACTATCTCCGGCGGATTTTTGGATTATAACACAGACGGAGTCGCGACGGATCTCGATCATGACCAGCGCCTCTCGATCGTCGGGTCGTTGAACTATCAGCCGAAGGATTGGTTCGCCAATTTCACGGGAATCTACGGCTCCGGTCTTACGAACGGCAACCCTAACGGCGTGGCATACCAGACCGGATTATTCGACTTCAACCCTGCAACGCATACTACGCCTTCATGGATATTCAATATTTCCTACGGGTACACAATCCGGCTTGAAGACGGCACGACGTTGGAACCCTCGCTCTATATCCGCAATATCCTCGATCACGATCACCTGATTAAGGGAGCATACTTCAGCGCGGCAAGCTACGAAGAGCGGAGAAACGTAGTGTTTAAATTAGCTCTTCACATCTAGGAGGGATAAAACAACGACCAACAGAGGGCGGAGCCATGGGAATCTTCGCCTTCTGTTTTTTTAAAAAGAATTCACATGCGTTTCGATCTGGTCTTAGGAAAAAAAGCGGTAGATGGAATCCGGAAATTACTTTGGATAAAACGCGTTCACGCATAACAAAAAAACGAATATCTTTGATGCTCGTGATGTTCGTGTTCGGAAACTTCTGCGCAGAAGGATGTCTCTTTGCTGCTGAGACAGGAGTCGAACGAAGGCTGGCCCTCGGCGCATTCGTGGAGTCATTACACCTCCCGGGGGCTTCTGATCGGTTCGCCGAGATGCGCCGTAACAATAAATGCGGTCTCGAAATGAATGCATTTCTTCAATCACTCATGCCTCAGTTATCGCCCGATCGACAAGTGCAACTAAATAAGTTGATGGGGATTACCGACCTTCAAACATCTCGCTTGATCGGTCATTTTGAGATCCATTACGATACAATCGGTAGTAATCAACCGGCTCTTATTGATTCGAACGGAAACCGTATTCCCAACAGTTATGAAGCGTATATCGATTCGGTAGGATGGGCGTTTAATCATACGTGGTCGATTCAGATCGATTCTCTCCATTATCCGCCGCCGCCGTTTCTACCGGGTCATGCCGGATATGTGGTGGATGTTCTTGAGCTAAATGCCCAACTCTACGGGCAGACCGTGTTTGAAAGCCAGTTGAACGGCTCGGCACAACCCGCCCTGTATTTAACCCATATTGAAATCGATAACGATTACGTCGGTTATTACAGTCCGGGCATAGCCGGCCTTAAGGTAACTTCGGCACACGAATTTCAGCACTCGATTACGCTGGGAAATTTCGGTTATTGGACCGATCAGATATATTATTACGAAATCTGCGCAACATGGATGGAGACTGTTGTCTATCCCGAAGTGCCGGATTACATTGCATATTTAGAGGCCCCCGATGGTTCTCCCCGCGGTGGTTTTCAATTTCCCGCGCTCTCCTTTACCACAGCCGACGGGCTAACGGAGTTCAGCCGTGTCGTTTGGGGAAAATATGTTGAGAAACGGTATTCCCGCGGGATGATGCGCCATATTTGGGACCATGTACGATTGGTTCCGATTCTTACCGCAATCAATGAAGCGATGCAGGATTCCGGAACATCGTTCCAGAATGCCTTCTTAGAGTGGAGTCTGTGGAACTACTACACCGGTAGGCGTGCTGATACCATCCACTTTTATACCGAAGGGAGGCAATTTCCCGAAATCGCCCAGCGAGATACCGTTAACTATTTTTCACCCGGAGGTTACTTCACAGACAGCGTTCAATGCCTCGGCTCTTCATACCAACCTATTCTCTTGAACCGGCGCAACAGAATTTTCTCGATTATTTCCAACGTCAACGCAGCAACGCTCGACTTTACTTCCCCGCAGTTTTTCACCTACCGGATGGCGGATAACACGGATGGAACATATAAGCGTCTCGATTCTCTTATCTACGTAAAACTGGACGTGCCGGATCCTGTTAATTGGAAATCGCAGGAATCTATTCACGGAATCGAAGCGCCATTGGTTCTCCGTCAGGATGTAATCGTTTATCCCGATCCTTTAATCTATCCTGATCCACGCTCTGAATGCAACGATTGCCTCAAATTTTTAATACCCGACGCCGTATCTCCGACCGCAAAACTGAGAGTCTTCAGTACCGATTTTCGCAAAATCTTTGAAGGCTCGCTTGCCGTAAGGTTGAATATTAGCAATGAACCGGAGATCAGCTGGAATTCGATGACCGGCAACGGTGCAATGATCGCCTCAGGAATTTATTTTTATTCCATTTTTATTGATGACAAAGAATATCACGGAAAGTTTGCCGTGGTGAAGAAATAGAGTGGAACGGGACCAAGCTAAAATTTGAAAGGGATGATGCAATGTCGCATATACGGAAACCCCTGTTTGGCGCGGTAGCTTTTAACGCGGCTATCGTTGTGCTTGAGATTATTGCCGGAACGCAGGCGAAAAGTCTCAGTCTCATTACCGACGGGTTTCATAATTTTTCCGATGAGCTCGCGCTTGTGTTTCTGTACTTGGCGTATCGGTTGCACGTCAGGTTATCGGGAAACCTTATCCGTTCAGCGAATCTTCTGAACTCTGCCGGGTTGATTGCAATAAGCGCCCTGATGATCTGGCAGGCAATTGCGCGGGTCCTCCATCCTGCCCAGGTGGAGGCGCCGGTTGCGATAGCAGTCGGGATTCTCTCCGCTCTGGCGAATTGGCAGGTTGCGTTATTTCTCAAGAAATGGATAAACCACAGCGCGGCGATCCGGCTTGCGTATCTCCACAATATGGGTGATGTGGGTGTATCGCTAGTGCCCGCATCCGCGGGAATTCTCACTCTCCTATTTCACAGCGAATTATTTGATCCGCTCCTTGCTCTTGGGATTGCCGGCTGGTTGATATGGTCAACCGTGCAGGAAGTCGGCGCCTCGAAAGATGAGCTGCTGTGGCCCCGTGAGGCGGTATGTCCGCATGATTGATGAAGTGCCCAGCGTGAATTTGGATGGAGGAACCAACAATATGGTCGTTTTGTTGGAGACGAATGACTGGTGGAAGGGATTGTTGAACCCCAATACTGAGATCGCTCAACGATGAATGTGAAACAATTAACCAATATACTGCTCGCGCTTTCAATTCTGCTGCAATCGTTCAGCAGTTTGATCCTTATTGCCGGGTACGAAATCAACAAAGCGTATATCACCAATACATTTTGCGAAAATAAAGACAAGCCGATGATGCATTGCGACGGCAAGTGTCATCTGAAAAAAGAGTTGAAAGAGGAACAAGAAAAAAGCCAAAGCCCCCCGTCATTATTAAAAGATAAAAAAGAAATCACGCAATTCTCTGAGGCCATTTCAGAATTTCTTTTTAACGGCAACCATAGATTATCTTCGATCTCTCCACTCGAATCCCATTTTCCTGCGGAAGACTTTCATCCCCTGATTTTTCACCCTCCTGCTGCCTGAATAATTTAGCTTCGTAAGTTAACTCCATCGTTGCCCGATGGAGTGTTTCCGTTTATGCTTTTTGGAATGTAAAAAGGGGGAGTGTTCAATGAAACATCTCCTCAGTGTGAAAATTAGTCTATTTCCAAAATAACTATTATAATGTACACCTATGAAAACGACATTTAAAATTTTTCTTTGCGCCGCCTTCTGTTTCACTATACTCTCCCCCAAAGCGCTCGGATGCGCATGCGGCTGCGGGGTGTTTTCTGTTGGCACACGATGGATGATGATCACGTCGCCGGGACCCCGGCTATTCCTGCAGTACTCCTATCTTAATCAAAACCAAAATTGGTCGGGCTTGCAGCAAGCGTCCGCTGATTTGAATTCCGATAAACTCATCATGACAAGTTTTTATACTCTTGGAACACAGTACATGGTAAACAGAGACTGGGGTATGATGTTCGGGGTGCCGTTATGGGATCGGTATCGCAGCGGCCTCGATGATAACGGCGATCCCTTCACCGTGCGTCATTCGTCAATCGGCGACATCAAGGTGATGGGGATGTATACCGGGTTTTCAGAGGATATGTCAACTGCCGTCATGTTCGGATTAAAACTCCCGACCGGTCCCATCAGCCAAACGCTTTTGGATAGAGATACTCAAATCGGGACAGGGACTACCGACGCTCTACTCTCGGCGTATCAGATGGGCCAGGAAGATGGTTGGGGTTGGTTCGCGCAGGGATCCCTGAGCTACCCGATGAACGAACGAGACGGCTATAAACCCGGCAACGATTTTAACGCCGCCCTCGGATTCCATTATGACGGGCTGAATTCTTCTTTTTTCAACGTCGTCCCCATCGGTTCGGTTGTTGCTAGCGTCCGGGGTCGGGATAGCGGCTCGCTGGCTGATCCTGACAATACGGGCTACACACGCATATTCTTTTCTCCGGGCGTCGAGCTCATTTTAAATAGAGCGCTCCACATTGACTTTGAATATGGCATTCCGCTTTATTCAAATGTTAATGGAAACCAATTGGTTTCCCCAATGCTCTTTAATTCTACCCTCAGTTATCAGTTGTAAAAGACGCCTGTTATCGCCGTTATTTGGTGGAGCTTTGTCAATAGGGCTCGCCTCCCTAAATTATATTTGATTGCCAGAGCAATATTCTGTATATTACATTCATATTTAATTCGTGTTCATCATTACCCTAATACGAAATTTCCTTCAATAACAAGCTGAATTACTGCATCCCGTAAGAACCAAAATGCCAGATCACCCTCTTGTATATTGTGTTGTCCTCAATTGCGGGCTGAGACCCGATGGTTCGGTGCGAAAACTCCTGCTTGAAACTTTGGATTCTGTCACGAAAATGTCGTACCCGAATTTTAAGATTGTGGTAACCGATAACGGTTCAACCGACGGCAGCCAGGATGCTGTGCGACAGTATTATCCCGATGTGACATTGGTCGAGATCGGAAAAAATCTCGGCTTCAGCAAGGGCGCCAGCGTTGGCTTGAAATATGCCTACGACAACGGCTGTGATTGGGTATTTTTATTGAATAATGATATTAAACTCGATTCGGAAATCCTTACCGAAATGATGAAAGTCGGAACAGCGGATCCCAAGGTGGGGATTGTCGGTCCGAAAATTTATTACTTCACCGATCCGGATAAAATCTGGTACGCCGGCGGCAAGGTGAATTTCTTCACGGGTATAATTTCTCATCGCGGATTGCGGGAAATCGATACGGGACAATATGACCGCGTGGAGGAAACCGGGTACATAACCGGGTGCGCAATTCTAATCAGGCGCGAGGTAATGCAGAAGATCGGATTTTTCGATCCTATCTTCACGCCGATGTATTCGGAGGACGCGGATTATTCGCTGCGCGCGCGGGAAGCGGGATACAAACTCATGTACGCGCCGCAGGGGAAACTCTGGCATAAAGTGTCTTCGTTCAGCGGCGGCGGACTTACGCCCTTAAAAACACGGCTGAAGGTGGAACACAATCTAATCGTCTTCAAGCGGCATGCGAAATGGTACCACTGGCTCACGATTCCTTTTTGCATCGCCGGCGGCACGATTTGGTTCGTTTTGAAACAAATTTTATCGGGGAATTTCACCATCATCATAGCGTTGTTTCAGGGATTTGTGAAAGCCATCGGTTCGCTCTTCTCGCGCGCAGGAGAAGCAAAGGAACCCGGACAATAAGAGTATCGTCATGGTGAGCAACGTCGAACAATTTGTAATTTTTTTAAATAATGTCTATTATAAATTTCCTTCTGCTTCAGTGAAGGGAATACATCAATAATCGAAAATGAAACAATATGGAAATTAAAGTAGAATCGCGCCATCTTGGCGATATCGCCATCGTTGTCCCGCAGGTGTTTGAAGACGACAGGGGCTTTTTTACAGAAGTATACCGTGAAGATCAATTTAAAAAACTTGGCCTTCCGGTGAATTTTGTTCAGGACAATCATTCGCGGTCGATGAAAGGAGTCGTTCGCGGACTTCATTTTCAGTGGGAGCCGCCGATGGGAAAATTGATGCGGGTGACCCAGGGCAGCGCGTTCCTCGTCGCAGTCGATATCCGGAAGGGATCACCCAACCTTGGGAAATGGTTCGGTGTCGAAGTAACCGCCAAGGATAAGAAATGGGTGTGGGCGCCGGCTGGATTTGCCCGCGGGTTCTGCGTTACTTCAGACAGCGCGGAAATCCAATACAAATGCACCGGACATTATAATAACAATGCTGAATCGGGCATTCTCTGGAACGACCCGGCAATCGGGATTCAATGGCCCGTGGATAAACCAATCCTCTCCGCCAAGGATGAAAAGGCACAAACCCTGGCGCAGTGGCTTGCGTCCCCAAATTCTAATCATTTTCAATATGGCAGGGATTAACCTATGAAAATTCTTCTTGCCGGCGGCGCCGGCTATATCGGATCAGCGCTCTACCCCGCGCTGCTCGACCGCGGTTATGAAGTCGATGTAATCGATTTGCTCTGGTTCGGGAATCATCTTCCCAAAGGGGCAAAGGTAATCAAGAAAGATATTTTTGCTCTTGAAGAGAACGACCTCAAGAATTACAACCAGGTAATTTTTCTTGCGGGACTCTCGAATGATCCCATGGCGGAGTTTTCGCCGGGGAAAAATTTCATCTATAACGCGGCAGCGCCCGCGTATCTCGGTTACCTTGCCAAGCGCGCCGGCGTGCGCCGGTTCATCTATGCCGGTTCGTGCTCGGTGTACGGGTATACGGTGAACGAGCTGTACAACGAACAATCTCCCACCGTTTGCAACTATCCCTACGGAATCTCGAAATTGCAGGGTGAAGAAGCGGTGATGCATATGGTTGCGAAAGATTTTTCCGTCATCTGCTTCCGTCAGGGAACGGTCAGCGGGTACTCGCCGCGCATGAGATTCGACCTTGTTGTGAATACGATGTTCAAAACAGCCGTAACGAAGAAAACGATCACCGTCAATAATCCATCCATCTGGAGGCCCATCTTAAGCATCCAGGACGCAGTGAGCGCGTATGTCAGAGCGATTGAATCGAACGAAGATCTTTCCGGCATCTTCAACATCGCATCCGGCAATTATACGCTTGGAGAGATCGCGGATATCGTGCGTTCCACGGTTGAGCGCGAGATGAAGCTCGACATCAAACTCACGATCAAGCATGTTCAGGATTTGCGGAATTACAAAGTGAGTTTTGTGAAAGCGGAAAATGTCTTAAGCTTTAAACCGCTCCACGACGTCGGATCGATTGTGAAAGAACTTATCTCTAACGCCGATAAATTTAAAAACTTCGAAGATCCCAACTATTACAATATTCAGGTCTTCAAATCGTTGAAGAGCTGATAAGGGGAAATCTCAGAAATGAAAGTTGCAGTCATAGGAGGTAACGGTCAATTAGGAGTGGATATCCTCGCGGCGTTTAAAGATGTTGAGACATTATCACTCACGCATGAAGATATCGAGATCAGCGACGTAGATCACGTTGTTAGCGTGCTCGGCGGGATCAAACCATCTCTTGTCATTAATACCGCCGCATACCATAAAGTCGATGATTGCGAGAAAAATCCCGACCGATCATACGAAATCAACTCCCGCGGCGCGTTAAATCTCGCAAAAACGTCGGAATCTATCGGTTTTGAGCTGGTCCATATCAGCACCGATTATGTGTTCGACGGGTTGAAACGGAAGCCGTATCTGGAATCAGATCGTCCCAATCCTTTAAACGTTTACGCGGTCACAAAACTTGCGGGGGAATATTTCGTTTCATCGTACGCAACAAAGCATTACATTGTGCGGAGCTCGGGATTATACGGGCATAATAAATGCCGCGCTAAGGGTCGCAATTTTATCGATACAATGATGACCGCCGCTAAAGAACGGCCCGAAGTTCGTGTTGTTCAGGATGAAGTGCTCACGCCAACCTACACCTATCACCTTGCTTTACAAATTCGGGAGCTGGTGAAAACCGGCGCGTATGGCTTGTACCATGCGACAAATAACGGTGAGTGTTCATGGTATGAATTCGCGAAGGCGATTTTTGAGTTTGCGGGTCTTTCCCCGAATCTGAAACCGACCACAGTGAAAGACTTTCCCTCCCCGATTAAACGCCCGTCATATTCCGTTCTTCAAAATGCCGGACTCCAATCGCTTAATATCGATAAGATGCCGCACTGGCGCGAGAGTCTGGCGCATTACTTCAATGGCTGAATAACATCAGCGGCAACACTGATTTTAAACCGTTGACCCCAATACTTTTACTCTTAGTTCCTCCCGGTACTTTTTAAGTTTCTTTGAAATCTCCGGATATTTTAAACCGAGAATCTCTGCGGCAAGCAATCCGGCATTTGCAGCGCCATCGATGGCAACCGTGGCAACGGGGACTCCCGCAGGCATCTGTACCATCGCCAATAACGAATCCAATCCCTGCAATGCCTTTGATCTGATCGGTACGCCGATGACCGGAAGAATAGTTTTCGCAGCAATGACGCCCGCGAGGTGAGCCGCCCCTCCCGCTCCGGCGATGATGACTTCTATTCCCCTGCCCGGCGCTTCCTCCGTGTACTTCATCGTTTCATCCGGCGTGCGGTGGGCGGAGAGGACTTTTACCTCGCACGGAATACCAAATTTTTCAAGCATCTCTTTTGCGGGCTTCATCGTCTCAGCGTCCGAGGCGCTTCCCATCAATATTCCTACAAGAGATTTACGTGTTTCTTTCTTCGTCGTTTGAATTTTTTTCATTGAATATTCCTAAAATAATTTTTTCGAAATTTATTCCGCCGCTCTTCTCAGCCGGTCCATCACTGCCGCTCCGACGCCGGTTTCCGGGATCGATTCTACGATAATGACGTCAACGCCGTATGCATCAAGCTGCCGTAAAGTATCGAATAACCGTTTCGCATAATCATCTGATGGAAAGGTAAAAATACGCAATTCCCCTGAATTTTGCACACTGCGGAGAGAGATACTATGCAAAATGCAGCCGACGTTGGCGTCCATCCCCCGGTATTTCCGGACAAGTTCTGCCGCTTCTTCCGCGTCGCCCTGGTTGACAAGGATGACTCTTGCCTTCGGCGCGTAGTGGCGATAGCGCGTTCCGGGCGAGCGTTTTTTTGCATGATCATCCGCTGTGGTGTGAACGGGACCGATTATCTTTTCGATTTCTTCTCTCGGCAAACCACCCATGCGAAGAATAACTCCCGGTTTATGAGTCACATCGATAACAGTAGATTCAACACCGATAATGGTTGGACCTGCGTCAAGGATCATCGGTATTTTTCCGTTGAGATCGTCGTACACATGCCGGGCGGTTGTGGGACTTGGACGCCCGGAAATATTCGCGCTCGGTCCGACTATCCCGCCGCCTAATTTTTTTATTAACGCAAGGGGGACTCTGTGATCCGGCATTCTTAGCGCAACGGTATCGAGACCGCCGGTGACAACTATTGGAATAACTTGCCGCGCCTTCAGCACAACAGTTAACGGACCGGGCCAGAAGCGGGTCATCAGCAATTTTGCGTCGGCGGTAATTTCTAAGCATAATTGTTCCGCCTGCTCGATACTTCCGATATGAACGATCAGCGGGTTATCGGCGGGGCGTCCTTTTACCGTAAACACATTTTTTACAGCACTCGCGTTTAGCGCGTCGGCTCCCAATCCATAAACTGTTTCAGTTGGGAACGCGACGAGCCCGCCCGTACGGAGAATCTCCGCTGCTTCGGCAATGATTGCTTCATCCGGATTATCAGGGGATATTGTTTGTAGTTTCGTTTGATACAACATGGGTTAATAAAAATACCGCCTCAATGTAGGATGTTGAGGGGAGATTTACAAATGAAGAAACACGGGGCGGCGAGTCTGTGAAATATGGAAAAGGAGGGTAAAAATAGAGCGGGTTCAGATGTATGTATAATTTTTTGCACGATAGACATAGATCAAACACATATCTATGATTATCAATTATTTTGGATCTTGTTCGCTAACTCGACATATTTGAGTTTATCAAAAAATATTTCCGGTTTTCGCATATTGAGACGATGGCAGTGTAGATTGGACCCTAAGAGATATAAGAAATTTGGTAGATCTTGTTCTGGGTCTATATCGCATACTATTTCATAATCATCGTTGCTATGTAAGGGTTTAATACCGGCCCAAATATTATTATCTACCATTGCGAGACGTATAAAAAGTTGTTTGCGTAAACTTTCTTTCTCGAATACACATCCCTCTCGAATTGGATATAAATAAATATCTGTGGCATCAATAAATAAACCAATGACGTCTATCGCATTTTCAACGGTTGTGGAGCTTGGTGTCTGATAACGGTGTTCTAAATCATTTCGAGCGTTATTTATTCTATATAATATACCTGTTGAAACCCCGCCAACATCTCCAATTAAATTTATTTTTTTCGCAGTTGACCATTTTTCCTTTTTTGCTAAATCTTCCAGATGATAACAATGGAGAAAATAATCTAATTGGCTGTCTAAAGCCCTTTTAGTATGAGAAAGAGTTTCTGATAATGCACCCGCATTTTTTTCGCTATATGATGTATGAGCAAAATTTAGAAATTCACGAGGTTCTATGTCCTAGGGATAATTAGGTGTCGCGGTTTCGTTTGGATAACCGGTCACATCCGTAAGATCCTTAAAGAAATTGATAACATCAAGCATTAAGGGCTCCGTGTAATACTATAATTTATCCTTGCTTATATACTACGAGAAATTGTCACTATCAATTGATTGATTATTAATAATCCTTGAATATCTAATTTAATACCAATATGATTAATAAGAATCTATCTTTATTCAACTTCCCCTCAGTAAGTGAGGAGTGTGAAGAAGGAACACATCCCGCCCCGCTGGGGCTTTGTTATCATCTGCATGCTCATCGGCTACAGACATTCCGTCCCTACGGGACTTTCCCCTGTCGTCCCGACCGGATTAAATTAAAATGAGAGTATATTATTCAGGCATTGATTCTGTCGCCTTGAGTTTTTCTTTGTTTCTTTCTGTTTGCCTCAACCCGCCCGAACCGCGTAGGCGGGCGGGGGGCAAAAGAAAGAAGAAACATGAGCTGAAACTTATTTACCCAATGAACGAAATAAATTTCGTCCAACTCCAACCTTTCCTTCACTAACAGGTTGTTGAAAAATGTAGGTTTCGTGAATAAATATTCATTGTAAAGATTTATTTTAGTGGAATTGACTGATCGCGAAGGATGACCAGTTTTGATTTTGTTTCGTTTGAACCCCCACCAAACACTTCGAGCAATTGTTTGATGCTGTTCGCAACACTTC
>JBIOHP010000024.1:0-65271 GCA_044449065.1 Bacteroidota bacterium | reverse complement strand
GGCAGGGAGGGGAAGAAAAATTTAATTCAATCATCATCGATATTTGTCGATGCGTTCCCCCTCATTTTCAAGGAGGGGGATGGGGGTGGTCTAAATGAACGACACTCCAAAATATTATCGCACTATATTTTCCCATAACCTTAATTTATAATTTTTCATAAGGAGTTCCTCCATGAAATTATTCAAAATGATTATTCTGTTTTGTTGTTTACCGCTCTTACTAAATGCACAGCCGCAACCAAAACCTCCAACCAACGTCGATAAGCTTATCACGGTGATGGATTCGCTGACCATGGCGGCGTTTGATAATTGGAAAGTCAGTCCCGATATAAAAAATCCAAGCGTGGTGAGCGGCGACCCGACGCAGCCCGTGTACGACGATTCCAAATGGGATGTGTTGAAAATCGGCCAGAATATTTATCCCGACTCCGTCTGGCTCCGAAAGGAAATCGTTCTGCCGGATAAAATACTCGGCCAACCCGTGAGCGGCAGGGTGCGGTTCCTCGTTTCGGTCGATGATTACGGCTACCTGTGGGTAAACGGCGAAAGCAAGGGATATTTCCCGTGGGACGGCGAGTTCGAGCTTACAAAGGACGCCAAACCCGGACAGAAATTTTCATTGGTCATCAAGGCGATCAACACCGGCGGACCGCTTCGTCTCCTCCGGGCGCAAATCGAATCCGATCTTGTGAAACCGATACGGCAATCCGTTCAGGATCTCTCCGTCAGCTTGATGGTGGGACAAAAACTTCTCAGCTTCGACACCTATCAAACCAGCTCGAATAAAAAAGAAGATCCCGGCATAGACAAATCCGCGATGGATAAAGCGGAGAAAATAAAATTGAACGCGCTGCTTCAGGACATCGCCGGAAAAGTGGACGTGCCCGGTATGATGTCCGGCTCCATCGATAAATTTAACGCCTCCGTCGACATGATTAAAACGGAATTGAAGCCGATCGGCGAATTTGCCAAACGGTACACGCTCTACTTCGACGCGAACGCCCACATCGACGCGGCGTGGCTATGGCGGGATAAAGAAACCATCGAGGTGTGCAAGAACACCTTCACCTCGGTGCTGAAGATGATGGACTCGCGGCCCGATTTTACTTACACGCAAAGTTCGGCGGCGTACTATGATTGGATGGAACGGCTCTACCCCGAAGTTTTCTCCGGCATCCAGAAGCGGGTGAAAGACGGAAGATGGGAAGTTACCGGCGGCATGTGGATCGAACCCGATTGCAATCTCCCCTCCGGCGAATCGTGGGCGAGGCAGCTGCTCTACGCGAAACGGTATTTTAAAAATAAATTAGGCGCCGATGTGAAGATCGGATGGAACCCCGATTCATTCGGCTACAACTGGAACATGCCGTTATTCTATTCTAATGCCGGAATCGACGCGTTCATCACGCAGAAAATCGGCTGGAACGACACCAATGTTTTCCCCTACCGGTTGTTCTGGTGGTCCGCGCCCGATGATTCGAAAATCCTTTGCTATTTTCCGTTCGATTATGTGAATACGGTGGACGACCCGTACCGGCTTGTCGATTGGCTGCGGCAGTTCGAGGCAAACACGGGATTCACAAAATTGATGATCCTCTTCGGCGTGGGCGATCACGGCGGCGGGCCGAGCGACGAGATGATCGACCGCATCGAACGGTTAAAATCGCTGCCGGTGTATCCCAACATCGAGTACGGCAACACAACCGATTACCTGAAATGGCTCAAGAGCCGGGACCTTTCCTCCGTTCCCACATGGGATGACGAGTTGTACCTCGAATACCATCAGGGAACGTACACAACGCAGGCGAACATGAAAGAGCTTAACCGCAAGAGCGAAATATTGCTCACGAACGCGGAAAAATTCTCGACCCTCTCTACCATGTTCGGCGGAAAATACCATAACGCTGATCTCGAAGACGCGTGGCGGGATGTTCTCTTTAATCAATTCCACGATATACTTCCCGGCTCCGGTATCCGGGAGAATTATATCGACGCGACAGAAAAATATGACAACGCGATGCTCATCGGCAATCACGAGCTGAATCGTTCGCTCAAAGCGGTTGCAAGCCAGGTGAACACTTCGTCAATTAAAAAGGGCACACCGTTATTTGTATTTAATCCCCTTGCATGGACACGAACCGATATCGTGAAAGTCCAGTTGCCCGAAGAGTACCAGGGTGAATATGGAGTGTTCGATAAAGACGGGAAACAAACGACATCGCAGATAGTCCCGACCGGAAAATACACGCGCGAATTGCTCTTCACAGCAACGAATGTCCCCTCGCTTGGTTACGCAACGTACGAATTGCGAGCTATAAAAACACCGGTTCCGAACACCGAGCTCATCATAACAAACGGATCCCTTGAAAATCAATTTTTTAAAGTGACGGTTGATTCATCGACGGGATGGGTGAAAAGCATTACGGACAAGCGAAACGGGAAGGAACTCCTATCCGGCAGCGCCGATGAGCTGCAGCTTCTTGAAGATAAACCCGCGCAATGGGACGCGTGGAACGTCGGTTTAACTGGCGTGCAATATCCCTGGAAAGTGCGCCGCATAGAGATAGTCGAACAGGGACCGCTGCGGTGCGTGCTGAGGGTTGTCCGCGATTATCTCAAGCCCGGCGAGAAAAAAGAATTCCCGACGTTCGATTATCCGAACACGTTTTGTACGCAGGATATTATGTTATACTCCGGCGTTGACCGCATCGATTTTAAAACAGACATCGACTGGTGGGAACAAAAGACGATGTTGAAAGCATCGTTCCCCGTTGCGATACAGGATTCAGTTGCGACATACGAAATTCCCTACGGCAGCATCGCGCGTTCGACGCGGATGAACACAAGCTGGGAAAAAGCGAAAGTGGAAGTCCCCGCCGGCCGGTGGGCGGATCTTTCCAGCGGCGGGTACGGCGTGTCGCTCCTCAACAAATCCAAGTACGGATACGATATTAAGGGAAATACCATGCGGCTTTCTCTCCTCCGGTCGCCCAAATGGCCCGATCCCACCGCCGATAGGGGAAAACACTCTATTGAATATTCTCTCTATCCCCACACCGGAAACTGGCGCACGGGCAATACCGTGCGGCGCGCGTATGAATACAACGACGAACTCATCGCGCTGCTGGGCAGCAGCCACAAAGGAAAGCTCCCCGCGGAGCGTTCGTTCGTTGAGCTTGCGCCGGCAAATTTAGTTTTGACGACCGTGAAGAAAGCCGAGGATTCAAACGCGTGGATATACCAGTGGTATGACGCGGGAGAAAACGAAACCGAAGCAACCCTTACCATGCCGCAGACGCCAAAGCAAGTCGTCCTCTCAAATTTTCTGGAGGACGACGGCGCTCCCGTCCCCTTCGATAAAAATATTGTGAAGGTAAAAACAAAAAAGAATGGGCTGGTAACGTTGAAGGTGACGTACTGATGGAATCCCCTCTGCAGAGCCTGCGTGACCGGCGGTGAAAGATAGAAGCATTGTTGGTAATTGTTTTTATTTGACCACCCCTTCCCGTCACATCATTTTTTAACGTGACGGGATCTCCCCTCCTTGAAAAAGGAGGGGACTCCAGCAGGGAGGGGAGGTCGATGCATTGTAGAGCGAGACGCAGTCTCGCTCACATCGATCTCAGAGAAATCACCAGAGTCGCGGCGATGGTTCGGATGATGACTGTCGAGGAGAAAATCAACATTTCAATATACACCCCAAAGGGATAAAATATGTTCCATATCAGGTTAGAGTATATGATTTGACTATTTGTTTTTAATAGATATGATAATTAAATTATACCCATAACTTAACGGTCTATCAGGCAATGTAACTATTCCACACCATGAAATGGGTTACAACATGAAAAACTTTTTACAGTTATTTATTTCATTGATAGTTTTACTTACTATCATGAACGCCCAAACGAAATTCACCAAAGCTCAAAGCGGCTATTCATCCACCGCCTCATTAACAGTTAAAGTCTATACTGCGCGAAATTTAACGCCCGTGAAAAATTTTGCCGCTGCTCTTTATGATTCATCCGGGAGCAGGATTGATTCTCTTGTCGCGCAAGATACAAACGGTGTTAAATTTATCGGCGTGCCTGTAACGGGCGTACGTTCAACGGGGGAATTGCCAACGGAATATTTCCTCGAACAAAATTACCCGAACCCGTTTAATCCTTCTACGAGGATACAATTTACTGTTCCCCATGCGGGACCTGTATCGCTGAAGACGTACACAATCCTTGGACAGGAGGATGCATCCCTTGAGCTGATGCTCGAACCCGGAAGTTATGAAGCACAGTATACTCCCGGAGGCGCGGCAGGGGTCGTATTCTACCGGCTGATAACAAAAGATTTTACTGAAACAAAGAAAATGATACAGTTCGGCGGAGAAAAGACGGGGAAATCAAAACTGACTCTTGTTTCTTCTGGTATTCCATCACGGTCTCAGCGATCCAGTACGATATTGGAATACCAGGCAAACCAATTCATGGTGAAGTTGTATAATTTGCCTTCTACTTATTTGCCTATCGTAAACACCACACTCCTCATAACCGGATTGAAGAAAGATACCACGGTAAGCGTTTATGTGGAGGAGGCGAAGGGAATGTCTTGTCCCGGAAAACCAACGATATTGTATTTGGGTAAAACATATAACACGGTGCAAATCGGTGACCAGTGCTGGTTAAAAGAAAACCTTAATGCTGGAACAATGATAATTGGAACCCAAGAACAGACGAACAACAGGATAATTGAAAAATATTGTTATAATAACGACCCGGCAAAATGTGATACTTTTGGCGGCTTATACCAATGGGGTGAAGTAATGCAATACTCATCAACAGCCGGTATAAAAGGTATTTGCCCAACCGGGTGGCATATACCTACATACGCTGAATTACAAATATTAGCGATGACCGTAAACAATAACGGAAACTCCTTAAAAGCAGTAGGTCAAGATGGAGGAACTAACACAAGTGGTTTTTCTGCATTGCTGACTGGCTACCGTGAATCAGGGGTGGGTTTCGGTAATATTGGGATCTTCGCGAGCATTTGGAGTTCCACCGGGAGCTATGAGACGGGTGCAACCAATATGGGCCTGAACTCCGACAATAGCATCATCGATTTCCAAATCTACAAAGTTTTAAGTTTGAGCATCCGTTGCATTTTAAATACTCAAGGAGAGGTCAATTCTGCTCCATCACAGCCTTCAAACCCCAACCCTGACGACAATGCAACCTCAGTTTCCACCTACCCAACACTCACATGGTTTTGCACCGATCCAGATAATGATACATTGACCTATGATATATATTTAGGTACTGACAATCCCCCAACATCACGAATAACCTCAAATCAAGTTGATACGAGTTTGACTTTAAGCAATCTCGATTCGACTAAACTGTACTTCTGGAAAGTAGTAGCGAGGGATGGTCATGGTGACTCAACAATTGGACCAATCTGGCAATTTACGACAGGACCACCACACTGCGGGACTCCCGTAATCTATGCCGGTAAAACATATAATACAATTCAAATAGGATACCAATGCTGGTTAAAAGAAAACCTGAATGTTGGGAGAATAATAGATGGAAGCCAAGACCAGACAAATAACAGTATAATTGAAAAATACTGTATTAATAACGACACGGCAAAATGTACACTATATGGCGGCTTATACCAATGGAATGAAGCGATGCAATATAGCGTAACAGCAGGTGCGCAAGGTATTTGCCCAACCTTTTGGCATGTACCCACAAGTGCTGATTTACAAATTTTATCAACAACAGTAAACAATAACGGCAACTTATTAAAAACCGTGGGACAAGGTACAGGCGCAGGAGTCGGATCGAACACCAGCGGATTTTCCGCGTTGCTGGTGGGATACAGGGGATTCGGTGGTAGCTTCTCCTTCTTGGGGGAATACACGAGCATTTGGAGTTCGACGACCAATGCTGGGGGCGCGCTCACCCTGGGCCTATACTCTTACAATAGCTACATCGACTTCCACAACTACTCAGGGGTTTACGGTTTTAGCGTACGATGCCTATTGAATAGATTCAACCAACCTCCAACACAGCCATCAAACCCGAATCCTGGGAATGGTGCAACGGGTATTTCAACATCAACGATATTAAGCTGGTCTTGCTCTGATCCGGAAAACGACACATTGGTTTATGATGTGTATTTCGGAACGGATAATCCACCAGCAACAAAAATTAGCTCAGGACAAACCGATACAAGTCTGTATCGAAGTGGACTTAGTAATGGCACAATATATTATTGGAATGTGATAGCTAAGGACAATCATAACAATTCCACGACTGGAAATGTTTGGTCATTTACAACGATAGGACAATCAGGTGCACCTTGTCTCGAAACACCTACAGTAGCCTACTTCGGTAAAACATACAACACGATACAAATAGGAACCCAATGCTGGCTCAAAGAAAACCTTAATGTGGGCACGATGATTCAAGGCACCGATACCTCAACAAATAATGGTTCGATTGAAAAATATTGTTATAATAACGACACGGCAAATTGTACGCTATATGGCGGTTTATACCAATGGAATGAAGCGATGCAATATAGCGTAATAGCAGGTGCTCAAGGTATTTGCCCAGCGGGTTGGCATATACCTACACAGACAGATCTACAAACATTAGCAACAGCGGTAAAAAATGACGGCAACGCCTTAAAAGCAGTGGGACAAGGTACAGGCGCAGGAGCCGGGACGGACACAAGCGGTTTTTCAGCGTTGTTGGCGGGCTACAAAGACCTCAACGGTAACTTCAACAATCTTGGATACATCACGGACTTTTGGAGTTCCTCAGAATATTCTGCCATATTTGCCTACAATCTATATCTATACGACATCAATAGCACAATCAATGTGAGCATTAACAATAAAGGATCGGGTTATAACGTACGGTGTATTAAAGATAATTAACAAAGGCATAAATAAAAATATATTATAGTTGATAACCAACTTTTTTTGAACGCAATATTGTGGAATAAAAAGATAAATATTGTCCTGAAGAGGATGTACTATTTTAGAAAACATTTAACGACGTTTCTGTCGCATGTTACCTTTAGAAAAATTATCAATCTGCTTATCAATGAAATTGAAATGCGCTTCAGGATTACCAGCCCCAAGAGTTTTCCTCCATACCTAAAAATAGAACCTACTCCTTTATGCCAATTACGATGCCCGGGTTGTGTTCAGAGTAAGCCTGAAGTTAAGAAACAACTCAATAGCGGCATGTTTTTATCTTTGGAGGCGTTAAGAAAGATTATTGATCCAATCAGCGATTATTTATTTGGGGTGAGTCTAAGTTTAAGTGGTGAGCCTCTGTTGAACCGCAATATCGTCAATCTTATTGAGTATATACATAGTAAGAACATCGCTGTGAGCTTTCCAACGAATCTTTCAATCGAATTAAATGAAGAGAACGCAGAAAAAGTAATTCGATCGGGATTAGATTGTCTTCAAGTTTCCTTAGATGGTGCATCAAAAGAAAGCTATGTCAAATATAGAGTAGGCGGAGATTTTGATTTAGTGGTTAAGAATGTAAAATTATTATCAAATACAAAAAAAGCTCTCGGGCTAAAACATCCAATACTTGTATGGAAATATATAGTATTTGAGCATAATCGACATGAAGTCAATATGGTAATAGAATTATATAAAACCATAGGATTTGATGACTATGAATTTATATATGATAATAGGAGTAGCGTTAGTAAAAATACAAGAACCGAGTTTAATAAAAACTTATACGAAAATAGAAAAACTTGTTTTTGGCTCTGGAACACAATGATAATTAGGTGGAATGGTGATATTTTACCTTGTTGTAGCGTCCGTGATTCATGGAATATTGGAAATGCCTTAACAACAAATATCACCGAAATATGGCAATCGATAAAATATGAATCTATAAGAGAAGGTTTCATCAAAAAACACTATGGCCAAAAGATGCATCCGGCATGCAAATCGTGTATAGGGTTAGTCAATTAAATTATGGAACTTTAATAATACCTATTCCAACACTCAATTGATTAAATATTCTACGCTTGACATACCGCATTATAGCCCTCTCCCGAGCGCGGCCCGCCTGACCGGACGGGCAGGGAGAGGGCTGAGGTGCATTCTCGTAAAGCAATCACTCAATGTGGGTGAGGGTCAATGTAGGCGCTTTGCATTACCTAAATCACGTTGTACAACAAAGCGCCAGCTTTGTTGAATTAAACTGGTAAAATATTGTTGTAAAACCGGGTTTGATAAATCAAACCCCTACAAAATACAATTCGGGTAATGGGGATGCGTACCGTAGGGGTTTAATTCATCAAATCCATCGTTGCGTATCGGGAAGTAATCCCCTCTCGGAGAGGGGTGGCTCCCGATCGTAATCGGGAGACGGGGTGTGTTGTCATTGCGATCCCGACAGCAGTCGGGAGTAGCCTGCCCGACTCCGTCGTTCGGGCGGGCAATCTCCTCACCGCTGTTCTATCTTGACCGGTATCAATTCAGAGATTATTTTTTTGTTCAAACCGTTAGGGCAATATAAAACATAATTCACAACTCAGCAAAGCTGGCGCTTTGCTGTACATTACACGCCTTGCCCACTATCACAAAACACGCCAGTCCTCTTGCTTTTTTTATCCCATTTCTTTAATTTAATACAGTTGAACAGTTGTTCATATGTTAATATTGCATGACGAAAATGAAGAAAATAAGAGATAAATGCGAAGTAAAATTAGTGCATGAGGACAGGGTTGCCTCGGCGCGGGCTGCCCTTCACGACGCTGCGACCACCGGCAATTTGAGCGAAACGTTTAAAATCCTCAGCGACCCGACCCGCCTGAATATCGTCATCGCCCTGACAAAAGAAGAGCTCTGCGTCTGCGATATCGCCGCGCTGCTGGAGATGACCGAGTCGGCAATATCGCACCAGCTCCGGCTGTTGAAAAATCTGCGGCTCGTCAAATACCGCCGGAAGGGAAAGATGATCTACTACACCATCGACGACGAGCATATCGAAGACCTCATCAGAGTGGCAGTGCGGCACATAGCGGAACCGTAAGGATGCAAAAGGAAACGACGACATATTTTATCGAGGGGCTTTGCTGCGCCGCCGAGGAATCGCTCATCAGAAAAAAACTGAGCGCGCTACCCGGCGTCGATGAAATGAAATTTATTCTCATCTCCCGCAAATTGACCGTACGCCATTCCTGCCCGAAGGATGATATAGCCCGCGCGCTCAGGGAGATCGGCTTTACGCCGAAACTTCAGTTTGAGCTTGCGGCTCCGAAATCTTTCTATGATCGTCACCGGCGTCTTATCTTTACAATTACAGCGTCAGTATTTTTCCTCGCCGGGATTATTGTTAACTCGATCAACAGTTTGCAGAATATATCCGCGTACCTTTTTGTTATTGCTGCACTCCTCAGCGGATGGAAAATCGGGATCAAAGGATTGAAAGCCGCGAGGCATTTTTCACTCGATATGAATTTCCTCATGACCATCGCGTCAATCGGCGCGATGGCGCTGGGAAAATGGACGGAAGGCGCGGCGATACTTATTTTATTTTCACTCTCCGAAGCGATGGAATCGTACAGCATGGATCGCACCCGCCGGGCGATCCGCGAGTTGATAGATATCTCTCCCACCCTGGCAACGGTTCGGCGGGATGGAAAGGAATATTCCGTGCTTGTTGAGGAAATCGCAGTCGGCGAACGCATCATTATCCGTCCCGGGGAGCGCATCGCGCTTGATGGCGTCGCCGTAGCCGGTGAATCGACGGTGAACCAATCCCCCATTACCGGCGAGTCGATCCCTGTGATGAAACGGAAAGGCGACACGGTGTTCGCGGGCACGCTGAACCAGGCGGGATATCTCGAAATTGAAGTTACAAAGCGCTCGCATGATACAACCCTCGCGAGAATCGTCCAGACCGTAGAAGAAGCGCAATCCGGGCGCGCGCCGATTCAGACGTTCGTGGAACGGTTTTCCCGGTACTACTCCCCGTCGATTTTTTTCCTCGCCCTCGCCCTGGCAATCGCGCCGCCGGTGTTCTTCGGCGGGTCCTTCATGGTCTGGATATACCGGAGTCTGATTTTGCTCGTGATCGCCTGCCCGTGCGCGCTCGTTATTTCCACTCCCATAACGATTGTCAGCGGTTTGACCAACGCAGCCCGCAACGGCGTATTGATTAAAGGCGGCAGGCATCTGGAAATACTGGCGGAGGTACAGGCAATCGCATTCGATAAAACCGGAACGCTGACGGAAGGAATTCCCAGGGTGACAGACGTGATTCCGGTTAACTCGTTATCGGAACATCAGATACTCACTCTCCTCGCGTCGATTGAATTAAAATCCGAGCATCATGTTGCGGCGGCGATTCTCAGGAAAGCGCAGGAGGAAGGGATTACCCTAGATCAGATACCCTTCGATCAATTCGAATCGCTTGCGGGACGGGGAGTGAAAGCCGTATCAAACGGCGAAACATATTTTGCCGGCAATCATGAATTTGTCGAGGAGCATCGCATCTGCACGCCGGAGGTCGAACGAATTCTACAATCGCTGGAAGCGGATGGGAAAACGACGACCATCCTGTGCAATTTACGGGAACCCCTCGGCATTATCGCCATTCAGGACGCCGTGCGGAAAGAAAGCGGAACAATCGTCGAACATCTTCACTCGGCAGGAGTGAAAAAAATTGTTCTATTGACCGGCGATAATCCTGCTGCAGCCCGCGCGATTGGATCGCACGCCGGGATCGATGAAGTTCATGCTGGCGTCATGCCCGGTGAAAAGGTCGCAGAGATTCATCGGTTAAAGGAACAGTACGGGAACGTTGCCATGGTAGGCGATGGCGTCAACGACGCGCCCGCCCTTGCGGCGTCATCGCTGGGTATTGCGATGGGAAAAAACGGCGCCGACGTCGCGCTGGAAACTGCCGATATCGTTTTGATGTCCGACGATCTGACGAAGCTGCCGGAAACAGTGATGCTGGGGAAAAAAGCGCTGCGGGTGATCAAAGAAAATATTATCTTCGCCGTTGCCGTGAAAGCAATCTTCCTTCTGCTGGGAGTCTTCGGGATGACGTCGCTTTGGCTGGCGGTTCTGGCGGATGACGGAGCGGCTCTCGTTGTGATTATGAACAGCTTGCGGTTGTTGTGGCACAACGGGAGCAAGGTTGAACGAAATTTATTTCGTTCATAAAATAAAATTTGACGCGAATAATATGAACGGGATAAACACAATGTGTGAAAACTTCGAATCCTTGATCGAGAAAGATTCGAGGTAACTCAATGAGCATCGATGTGAGGAGATCGCGACGTTCCGCTGTTGCGGAACTCGCGATGACATCCCACACAAAACCCGATGCGATACAAAAAACGCATCGCGTCCCCCTTGAAAAGGAGGACGAACGCAAGTCCGGTAGCTGGTAATGTTAATTATTAGAACGGGGTGACTAATCGGTTACGCTTCGGATTTCTTGATGGCGTCCTTAATTGCCTGGTGAATCTCCGACATATCGACCCTTCCTTTCCGCAGATACTGGACGCCCATCAATTTGAGATCGGCGATATCTTTCGCGGTGAGGTCGCGGCCCGTGATAACAATAACAGGAATAGTTTTATGCTTGGGATGCTCTTTGAGTTCGCGAATCAGATCGAAGCCGCTCATGCGATTCAGCGCCAAATCCATAATGATCGCCGAAGGTTTTTCCTTGCCGACCCACCGGATAAAATTATCTTCAAGCGGGAACAGCACGCCGTTATAACCTTCATCTTCCACAACGAATTTCATAAGTTCCGAGAAGCCGGGACTGTCTTCGACTATAAGGACTGTTTTTTTCTTCATGAATGGTATCTTGCTGCTATTTAATATTACCCGGGCTACTTGTCGAGAGAGTGCGAAACGTTACTATGCTTACTATTATAGAGAGATTCTCAATAAAAATCAATCGCAGAATTGAACGGTTCTCGCGCGATGTGCGGTTATAAAATAAAAAATATTTCGATTAATCACAAGAAGAATTACCAACTACTTGCGCAGAACGGCTACTTTTCCAACCGCGACCTGTTTTCCGTCCTGTGAAGAAGCGATGATCAAATAGACCCCGGAAGCAACCATGCTTCCGCTGCCATCCAACCCATCCCAAAATCCGACCCGCCCGCCGGGCGTTTGAATATCTTTCACCAATTCGCCGGAACTCGTTAATACCTTCAGCGAACTCCCCTGCACCAATCCATCAACCGTCAGCGGAACCGGAGATGGAAGAAAAAACGGATTGGGAGAAATTGCCAGCGTCTCGAATGTCGGCTTGGGAACAATGGCGGCGGTGGCGAGACTCGATAAACCCCTCTCCGTGCCGAAATACATTATACCTTTTTTCGCATCGAGCGCCAGGGAGTTCACATTATCACTAAGGAGTTTTCCATTTGTGCCGGCGACCGTGTAATGGTCAAGGATAGCGGTGCCATCGGAAGAGAGCACAAAGACTCCCTGCTCTGTTGCAACCCATTTGTTGTTCAGCGGGTCCGTGAGCATAGCTTGAATTGTCTGATCGGGCAGCGGGTGATAGATTGCGATCGCTTGCGGATCCTGGGGATAAAACATAATGGAAATACCTTGATCGGTCCCGATCCATATTTCTCCATCCTGACCCTGCGCAATCGACCATACAGAATTGCTCGTAAGACCGTCGTCGGTCGTCAACTTGCCCCACCCGTTTACCGTCCCCGGCAGGGAAATCTCTTTGTTGTAAAAATATAACCCTATCGGATTATATCCGCCTTCAAATTGGTTGAAGTTTGCAAACCATTTCGTATTATTCTGATCGACGACGACATCAGTAAAGACCGTGATGGGATTTGTCCTCAGGGTTAACCCGGTGAGATAGGAAATCGAGGAATCGGGATGAAAAATGACCAGCGTGGTGTCGCCCGGAGGCGTTCGATTCGTGATGAACGTTGAGTCATACCGATCCACCGCAACCCCGCCGACTACCACATAGGTTTGCCAACCGGTTACTGCACCGGGAGGAAATGCGGGACGCAATCCATTATTCGTATTGAACACTTTTTCAAGGACGCCGTCGGAATTCACCAATACAACGCCCTGTCCCCAGTTGCTTATCCATTTCGAATTATTGCTGCCAAGACTGACCTTATAATAATTGTCATCTCCGAGCTGCGGATATTGCTGCGCTGAATAGGATTTCCAATTTGAACCGTTGTAGCTCATGAATCCTTGACCGTTCGCCTTTCCGGTCCCGGACCATAACACGCCGTTGTTATCGACAACGATACCGACAAAGCTGTTTGTTTGCGGACCGGCTGGAAAAATGTTGTTCCATGTCAAATTAATTGGGATCAGCATGCCGTTATTTTGCGTACCAACGATCGCACTCTTCGAAAAAGCAACGGTTGTTAAAGTTGACGCTGTATAAGTCAGCATAGACCGTATACCTATAGTACCAGGATACCCCGGTCCTCTCCAGAGATCGGTTGAAGTGACAAAAAAAGGATACCGGGTATTGCAATTCGGCGAGGGACACGGGTAAATTCCAACCGTAACATCGAGGATAGTCAACCCGGTTGTGCCATTAACAATATTCCATGATCCGCCGCTGTAGGAAATCAAACCATTGCTCGTTCCGATATAAAATGAATCAGCGCACAGCGCAAACCCGGAAATTGTTTTTGAGATTAACGACGGGATGGAATCGTATGTTTGCCAGCTTTCGGGGACAGATGGGTTCGGATTAGTAAGGAGCGTCGAGGCAAGTCCGTTCCGGGTACCCACCCAATACCTTCCGTTGAAAATTTCAAACGCAAGCACGCCGCCGGTAAGCTGGTGAAACGCCGGACCGAACCGCTGGTACGTATCTCCAAATTGCATGTTGGAGATCGAAAATTTGCTCACACCGTAATCCGAAAGTATAAATAACGTATCGCCGATTATTTTAAACTTGTTTATTCCTCTCTGGGCAGAATTGGCGGTGGAAATATCCGTAATGTACTGCCAATCTCTTGTGCGCGGATCGTAGAAATGGATGAGACCGTTCGAAGCCCCAATCCACAAATGTCCCTTTTGATCAGAAATGATTGCGGTAAGATCTGTCGTCTGGAGACCTTCGGATGTTGTATACTCGGCAAATGATTTCGTGGCGGGCGTATAAGAAAACATTCCGCCGTCTGTTGCCGCCCAGATTACTCCGGAAGGATCGACGGTAATTCCGCGGATATTTCGTTTAGCGGTAAATGTATGCCAGTCGCCAACGCCGCCGAATAGATATTCTCGTCCTCCAACCAGTATCAGCGCCGCACAGACTACGATCGATCCGAATCCTTTAAATCGAAACACCGTAGGAGCTATTTCCTTGTTTTCTTCTGGATGAGTTTTTTCTGGAGATCGGCGAGTTCAATCGCTGCTAATGCGGCGTCCCAGCCCTTATTGCCGGCTTTTGCGCCCGCCCGCTCGATCGCTTGTTCAAGAGAATCTGTTGTAAGAACGCCGAAGACAACCGGGAGTTTCGATTCGAGCGACACGCGCGTCAGACCTGTGCTCACGGCGCTGCTGATGTATTCAAAATGCGGGGTCTCTCCCCGGATGATACACCCGAGACAAATGATCACATCGCAGGATCCGCTTGAAGCGAGTTGCTGAGTAATTTGTGGGAGTTCGAACGCGCCAGGGCAATAAATAATATGGACGTCGTCATCCGCGGCGCCGTGTCTCCGGAGACAATCCAGCGCGCCATCAAGAAGACGCTTGGTTATAAATTCATTAAATCTGCTGACGACGATTCCAAAGGAGCTGGATGAGGCGTTAAGTTGACCTTCGATAATGCGGTTCATAAATAAAAAAAATTGTGAATATTCTACACTGACTATGTTTATTATGTTGAAATTGGCAACCGGCGGCGCAGATGATCGATCACTTCGAGAGGGACATACACGCGCCCTAAATTTTGGTCGTCCCCGCGCAGGCCGCCATGATAATCGGAACCTCCCGTCTCAACTAAATAATACTGGTTAACAATTGCGCGGTAATATTTTATCTGATCCTCCATATGAGACGGATGGATCACCTCAATGCCGTCAATCCCCGCTTCAATCAGGAGCAATAAATCACGTTCGGTCATTGACTTTCCCGGATGCGCCAGGATGGATAGTCCTCCGGCGTGGGAGATCAGATCGATGACTTCCTGCGATGAAAGCTCCGATTTTTTTTCGTATGCCGGACCGTTTTCTCCGATATATTTTATGAAGACCTGGCTAAAGGATTCGGCGTATCCCTTCTCAACCATCGCAGTCGCAATGTGCGGTCTTCCCACCGAACCGGCGCGGGAAACCTCGAGAACATCATCCATCGTTACCGGGATATTCAAACGGTTAAGTTTGCCAATAATCCGTTCCGCCCGTTTCAATCGTTCATTCCTTAAAAAAGTGAGCGCGGAGGTTAATCGATGGTTGGTTCGATCAAAAAAATAACCGATGATATGGACTTCGCGTCCATTGTTCGTAGCGCTGAATTCAATGCCCGGAATAACAGTTAGCTGGTATTCTATGCCGTAGCGGATCGATTCGTCGATTCCGGTTATGCTGTCGTGATCGGTAATGCTGATTGCCCGTAATCCGGCTTCTGCGGCTTTCTTAACGAGCTCGAACGGAGAATGAACGCCGTCAGAATAGGTGGAATGGATGTGAAGATCGGCTTTCCCGGTTGGTTTGGTTTTTCCCGTTTTTGTTCCTGAATCAGCCGGCAATACGCTCCTCCGCGGGCAGCATCATAAGTATAGGCGTTTGAATTTTTCATAGTCATTGACTATGAGTTTATTCCCCTGAAGTTCGATGTGTCCTTTTTTGATAAAGAGATGCACCATACGCGAAATGGTTTCACGCGATGTTCCTGCCATGTTTGCCAGATCCTGCTGCAGGGGAAGCTCTTCAATTTCAACTCTTCCCTGACGAATCCTGCCGATGTCGTCAGCAAGCTGGATGATGACATTGGCAACTCTTCCCGCGGCGTCTTTTAAGGAGAGACTTTTAATTTGCGCGTCGGCTTTTCGCAATCTCATCGTTAACTCCCGCAGTAATGCAATGGCAACCGCCGGATAATCCTCGATGAGTTTCAGGATATCCCTGCGATGAATCATAATTAATTCGGTCTTTGTGGTGGCGACAACGCTTGCCGACCGATTTAAGCCGTCCAAAATCGCCATTTCGCCGAAGAAATCACTTTCTCCGAGAATCGAGAGGATTACTTCTCTTCCCTCGTCGTCGGTACGGACGATTTTAACCTTCCCCGCTACAATGACAAATAATGCAGCGCCTGTTTCCTCCTCTTCCAGAAGAATAATGCTTCCCTTTTTATATTTTTTTCGAATGCACAAGCGTACAATCTTCGCCAGCTCGCTTTCCTCAATGTCGGAAAAAATAGGCACCGCGCGAAGAATTTGCATCGATTCGACCATGTCGGCCGGTAACGTATGGGATGTTGTTGGTTGGTTCATTGCATTCCAAGCTAAGGTTGAACGATTGAATTATGGTTCTATTGAAACAGCGACATTGTTATTAATATACCGCTGAACCCTATGAAAGTCAAGAAATTTTAATGGAAACGTATCCGTAACCTATTGTCTGAGTAGTAGATAGGAAAGAGTTACGAGACTCAACTCCTCCATGAACATCGAAATCCCTGAAATTTTATCATATGAATGAATTTTTGGAATATTTCCCTCGTTTCCCGTTAGGAGGTAATCGTCGTAATAATGATCCGCTTTAATTTTGGTTATGGCAGCCACAACGCCCGATACGATGGCAAGCGAAGCGGTAGCATAGATGTGCAGGTTGTTATGATCTTTAGAATCAACTAGCTCTGAGGTCTGCACAACCGACTCAGTTCCTGACAGGGGTTTTAAAATTCCATGAAAACTTGAGCCGGAACCGGTTAATGATAGTTCTGTATTTTCGTAACCAGATTTTGATAACGTGACATTTTTTGTTGTTGCCGGAAACCAGAGCATTGCAGGTGTGTAACCCAGAATCATGCCGCTATCCATCACCGCTGCATTATCCGGATCAGATGTAATTTGATATTGCGGGGGGAGTTCGATCGATCGAAACAGGGAATCCCCCGGCGCAACGGTAAGAGATTCTGTGACTGCAGCGGTCATCCAGGCGTTTGTGCCGCCGGGACTGAACCGGAAAATATGCAATCCCGGTTTCACCGGAACATCCATGAGCGGCGTACAACCGATATAATTCAAATCATCGAAAACGTCGATAGTTTGGTGAAGACTTTCTATGGTGATTCTCGCAGTAGAATCGGGCGAGGGATTTTGGGCGAACGATACCGAACGACTGCAAACGATGATGAAGATGATAATGCCCGCAACTGATTTCATGAATGATCTCTCTTTTCTTCGAACGCGGTAACTGTACGATCATCTCCCAGGAGAATAAGCAATCCTTCGTGGATCAGCGGAGTGGTTTTAATTCTGCCGCCGCATTTCCAATTCCACAATACCCTGCCGTTGGCGCAATCGAAAGCATATACTGTTTTATCAAGACTCCCGGCATAAAGGAAATCGCCGGAGAGGAGCGGAGCGGCGCTGATCGCTCCATGCGTGGTAACTTGCCAAACAATTTTTCCGGCGTCGTTCGTCAGACAAAATAATGTCCCGTTTCCCGTGCCGATATAAGAAAACCCGTTCCCCACCGCCGCGGATGCATAGATCCTGCCGTCGAGAATCCGCTTCCAGCGGAGATTGCCGTTCGTGAGATCGAATGAGTAGAATGAACTATCCAGAGAGCCGACATAAAGATTATTTCCGCTGATTGACGGAGTTGCGAAGATCGTTTTACCGGTTTTCGTCCGCCACTTGAGTTTTCCGTTTTCAGCATCGACTGCAAATATCGCGCCATCATCCCTGCAAAAGACAATCACATGTCCATCACTTACCGGAGTTGAATGAGCCAAGGCGGCACTCTCCGGATCGGGATTCTTATACGACCATTGAGTTTTGCCGTTCTGTTTATTCACGCAATAAAGATCGCCGGCAAGGTTAACAACATAAAGATTTTCTCCGAGAAGCAATGGTGAACTCTCAATGCTCCCCAGCGCATCTTTCCAGGCAGGTTTTCCTTCGGCAAAATCGAAGCCGATCAATGTCTTTTCATCTTTAGAAATTGCGACATACATCATCGATCCATCGATAACCGGACTGCCGCAAATTGACGAGCCAAGACTCCCCGAAGAAATTTTTTGTCCGTTTGTAATATTGACGACATGAACCCCGCCTTTTAAATTGCTGATAAATAAGAATCCACCTTCAGCCACGGCGCCTTCAACGCTGTAACCGGCGTCTGCGTCGTATTCCCAGAGACGATTCAGCGGAGGATTGAGCGTTAGACGCGCGGCATTTGTCCGCTCTATCGATCCGCCATATTGAAGCCAATCAATATCTTTCGGCTGGGGAAGTTGAGATATTTTCATCGGATAACAACCGCAGAAGGAACACACCATCAGGATCATCGCTCTATGGATCAAGTTGAGTCGCATTAAAAATCCCATCCGAAGAAAAATTGTGAGAAGAGATCGCTCTCCAGGGTCGTAAAATTATTCTCGATTCGCTTGCCCATATCGTACCGCAGGACAAGAAAACCCCCAAGATTCAGTCTCACGCCGAACCCTGTGCTTCCCAGGGTTTGACCATAAATGTCATCCCATGCATTTCCGGCGTCGAAAAAGAGCGCTCCGCGCAAACCGACAAATGTGACTCCCCCAAAAGGAAATCGGAATCCGAGTTGATCGAGAAACGGGAACCGGAGCTCATGACTGGTGAGCCAGAGTTTCCTTCCCCTGAGGGAAAAACGCGGGTACCCTCTCAAGTCCCAGTTTCCACCCATGAAAAAGCGGCGCGCCTCTTTCCCGTCGTTATAGAATAACCAATACCGCGATGCGTACGCCGAACGCCCTCCGATATAGATGTATCTTCGATAATCGAAGATGGCTGAATAATAGTTCGCATTGGAATATTGAATATCGGATGTATAACTCAACGTAAGCATAAACCGGCTTCCATCCAGCGGACCACTAGGACCCCAGAGAGAATTATCATGGATGTAACTGATCGAATTTGAAAGGAAGAGGGCTTGCCTCGGCACAATATCGGTCAACAGCTCCCGCTCAGAATTACTTAAGCTGGTAACGGTTTCCAGGCGGCGGAATCTCGAGATGGGGTAACTTAACGCAAAGTAGCCCCCAAAATCCGTTTCATAAAAATAATTATCGGGATCGACCATAATATCGTACCGCCTGCCGCTGAATCGATAGACTCCGTACGCATAATTTGTCCGGTGTTGCAGTGAAATACGGGATATGGCAAGATTGAAACTTGAGAGAAGCTCATCAGATGTTTGGGCAGTGTTGTAAACAAGAAAATAATATTGTTCATTCCCTAAGAGGTCGCTCAGGGAAAGAAACGCTCCGCCGGCGGTTCCGAATACAGGGTCTGTGGATATTTCACTCGCGGCTATATCAAGACTGTAATCCCCTTTGTATTTCAACGATTGCTGTTCCGTTGAACCCGCGATTGTAGCGGGCGTCCACGGAATATCGTGAGGAACCGAATCGATTTGTTGAATCGTCGTTGACGTATCATACAGCCCGTAAACGTCGCGCAACTCACGCAGTTGAAAGCTGAAATTTTCAAACGCCGTAAAAATCATGGTATCTTTCGCCCACACCGGATCGAATGCCGCAGTTGTGAACGACGTCAATCTCTTCATCGTATGGGGAGTTTCTAATGAACTGTCAAATTTCATCATCCAGATATTTCGCGCCCCTCCGGCGTCGCACGTAAAGAGCAGCGCGTTGCCATCGGGCGACCAGGCGGGGCTTGAATAGATATCGTTGCTGCACGTCAGGTACGAAATATTCCGTTGTTCAAGATTATAAATAAAGAGATTGTATTTTCCATGAATGCCATACGAGCTCCGATCGGAACTGAAAACGATTACCTTTCCATCCGGCGACCATGAAGGATCACGGTCATCGTATGGATCATTGGTCAGCCGGGTAAGATTTTCCAATTCGGTATCCCAGAGATACAAATCGTTGTTCCCCGATTTATCCACAGCCGAAAAAACCATTCGTTTATCATCCGGCGACCATGACGCCGAACCAATCACGACGAGATCCTTGAAATGATAGGAAACTACCTGGTCGCCTTTTTTCACATCATAGATGTGGATTGCATCGGTTTCCCCGCTCTTGGTTACGAAAGCAAGCATGCCTTTCTTTGAGATATCCATTTTACTCTGGAAAAGATGAAATGCTTCAAACTCGCTCGTCTTATCTCCCTCTACCACAGAGATCGGCTCCGCACGAGGTTCGCTTAAGGAGAGACGATAGATTCCCGTTGAACCGATCCTGTTGCCGATAAAATAAATTTCCTTTGTGAGACTATCGCTGTAATACACCGGTTTCGAATTAAAGCCGTCTCTCACCAGCGCTTTGGTGACCCCGCCCGGTTCATCGGCGGTCGAGAGCAGCGGGTAATATTGTTTCTTCAGGGCATAGACCCATGCTTCGTCAAATTCCTTATAATTCCGCCCGATCGTATATTTGAAGATATCGTTAAACGAATTCGATTTCCAGAAATTTTCCATCAGGAGAAGAATTTTTTCTTCCCCGTACCGCTGGGAAAGAAATTGCAGCAGGTTTTGTCCTTCTTTGTACATGAGAAAGGTGCCGAAAATGCGATCCATATCGCTCAGGGGAACGAGGTAATTGCTCATGACCGCGTCGCGGATCACCATCTCCGCCTGATCATCCCACTCGCTTGACCAGAATTCTGCAAGACCTTCGACAAACCATAACGGGGGCAGCCGATCTTCCCGCTGCCGGTGATCGAGCAAAACGCGATTTATTTTGCTGTACATGAATACATGCACAAGCTCGTGACGAATCACATGGCGGAAATCCCACATCGATCCGTCGTACGGGATAACAACTCTGCCTTTCAAAAATTCAAAAAAACCGCCGATACCCTCGGGGATAAACTCGGGTGAAACGTTCGTCTGCTCAAAATGAATGTGCGAGCTGTAAAAGATGAGCGGTATCCGTTCCTGGATATTGTGATTGAAGCGATCCTGGAGAACTTTATAACTTTCCTCGGCAAGATACGCCCCGCGTTCAGCGAGATCTTTCATCTCCGGATAGTAATAAATATCGAAATGATCGGTTTTTAAAACATGCCAATCAAATTTTGTGTATTGAACTTTATTCTGCCCGAAGTAAAAAAATTGCGCCGATGCGGGGAGGGAGAGAACTAAAAATAAAACGAGATATAAACAGAAACGGAGGCGCACAGGGTTACGTATCAGATTTAGGATTTGATATTAGATCGTCGCTCCTTTGTTTGTCATAAAGATATTTTCGTGGGATGAGGGGAGTAGCATAATGACCGGCTCCCCCAAATTCCTGATCTATAATAATCGGTATTTCTCATGAACATATCTTCATGGTATAACATTATTTTCGTTTCGCCAGTTCATTTTTCAAAAAATCAATCACCTTCACGGGGGTCGGATCAACCTTATTGAGAATCGCCAGATAATAACTTACCCAATCGCCCAAATAGATCAGCGAAAACATGCGTGCGAGAAGAGATGTTCCTTCGCTATGAACTTCAATGATATCCGATGCGCACTTGCCGATAATCGGTTTCGTTATATCTATTCTCATTTGTATGCGCTTGTAATCTTCTTTATCACGGAGATAGACAATCGCCATCTTATCCATCTGAGGAGTGGTTGTATTGCCGGAATGAAACGATTTCGACCAACCCACCAGCTCGTTATGATTCATCTCCGGGTAAACATGCCCGTATGCGAGGACTTTGGCGTTTTCCGATATTTGTCCACGCCAGCGGAGGTTCACCACATCAAACCGGTCGGCGGCGGAGTAAATGATCGGGAGTTTGCCATAGAGTTTTTTCGCAATTGCGAACGCTGGATTATTTTTCCCCTGAGCGTTGCCATAGATCAGCGATTTTTTCGAAAGCAGCGAAATTGTCTCCTTAATAGCTTTCTCAGGCGAGGGGATGAAACCGAACTTATACATCAATATCAATGTGGGGAAAAAAGAATACCCGAGCGCTGCTCGCGGCGGTAATCCTCCCGGGATAGTGATCAGCGGCTGCTTATACTTTCTGGAACGGCGGGCGATCTCGCCATCAGAGCTGATGCAGACGATCTTCGCCTTTCGCTTCATCGCGTCCTCATGAACCGCAAGCGTCTCTTCCGTATTCCCGGAATAACTCGAAATGATCACAAGGCACCGTTCACCGACAAATTCGGGAAGATAATAATGTCTGTTCACCTGAAAAGGGATCCGGAGTTTCGCGGATGAATACGCGCGAAGGATATCGCCTCCTATTGCCGATCCGCCGAGTCCGGCTACCACGATATTCCGTATTGACGCGGAGCTAAACGGGCGGGCAAATTTCCTGCCAATGATTACGGCTTCTTGCACCTGATTCGGAAATTCCGCAATCAATCGCCGCATATTTAAGGAATCATATTTCTGTATTTCGTTTTCTGTCATAGGTATTGAAATTGCATGAAACAGTCGCCGTTAAGTTGATAATAAATTATTCTTAAAATAAAAAATCCTGTCACCTAACCCGGAGCTTCATCCAAAGGGAGCGGTATATCCGGCAAATTCTTTCGCATGAATTGAACAAAAAGCTGCTCAATTTCTTCCCGGGAAGAGAGACCGAGAGCTTTATCTGCAAGCGCTTTGGCGTCGTTCAAAGATAAAGAACGGATGATCTTTTTAATTTCCGGGAGCAGCGATGGGATTACGCTTAATTCATCAAATCCGAGACCGATAAGCGGCGGAATCGCCACCGGATTACTTGCCACCTCACCGCATAATCCCACCCATTTCTTGTGGCGATGGCCTGCATCGATAATATTCTTGAGCGTTTGGAGAACGATGGGTTCGAATTCACTATACAGGTTGGAGACAAGTGAGTTGTTCCTATCAACCGCGAGCAGGTATTGCGTCAAATCGTTGGAGCCGATACTGAGAAAATCGACTTCCGCAGCTATTTGATCGATCATGAGAGCGGCGGCGGGAACTTCAATCATCACGCCAACGGGTATTTTGTCGTCGAATTTTATCTTCTTCGCTCGAAGTTCATCCTTGGCTTTCTGAACATATTCTTTTGCTTTCCGCACTTCTACAATATTGGTGATCATGGGGAACATAATCGAAAGATTTTTTCGCCTGCTCACGCGCAGCATTGCCCGCAATTGATCCATGAACAAATCGGGTCTATCAAGCATCATACGGATGCCGCGCCACCCGAGAAACGGATTATCTTCTTCCGCCATCTCCGGAGCGATTTTATCGCCGCCGACGTCAAATGTCCGCATGATTACCCGGTTCGGATATATTCTATCCGTAACATTTTTATACTCCCGGTATTGATCCTCCTCGGTCGGAAAATCCCCTTGGTTCAATAACAGGCTTTCCGTCCGGTACAAACCGACGCCCTTTGAACCCTGCACAACGACGTATTCTATCTCCTCCGGAAACTCTATATTCGCCGAGAGTTCAATGGAATGCCCATCGGTAGTGACTGCCCGGAGGTCTTTTAGAGCGGTAAGTCTCGATTCAAATTCCCGGAAATGATCTTTCTTTTGTTCATATTGCTGCACCCGTTCCGGCGTAGGATGAACTATCACCGTTCCGCTATACCCGTCAAGAATCATTAGGTCGCCGGTTGCAACGATCCTGCTCAGCTCACCGAGACCAACCACCGCGGGAATTTTCATCGAGCAGGATAAGAGGGCGGCATGCGAGCTGATTCCTCCCATATCTGTTGCATAACCGAGGACGTTATTGCGGCTGAGAATCATTGTATCCGCGGGAGTGAGGGAATGGGAGACAATAATCATCTCACCTTCTAATTTCGACATGAGCTTATCTTCCTGCAGGTTTCTGATGATGCGGAATTTAAGATCATCCATCTCCCTTGCGCGTTCGTGCATGTAATCGCCGGGAGCTTCCAGCATCATTTTGGCATATTTTCCGATCTCGTCGTCAATGAGATACTCTGCATTTTTTAATTCACCGCTGATCCGCTTTTTCACCCCGTCGCGCAGATACTCGTCCTGCAAAACCATAATCTGCGCCTCAAAAATCTTCGCCATTGTCTCGCCTATTTTTTGCTGGGCGAAGGTCAATATTTTATTAAGTTCCCGTTCCGAACGCAAAAGCGCGCGATCCAACCGTTCAATTTCTACCGGAACTGCATCCTCCGCAATCATCCATTGGGTGACGCGGGGAATCTCTTTTTTGAAAAGATAGACCGGTCCAATAGTGACCCCGGGCGCCGCGGGGTTGCCCTTTACGAGAATCTCCTGTTTTATGATCGTTACGCTTTCCATACGTCGAGCGTTGGCGATGTGCTTGTTCCCTGCATTTCATTCATAATTATTCCGTACTGAGTTTCCATACAACTTTTATTTTTCATCCAAATCAAAACCACGGTCGAACAAGCCGCTGATCGCTTCAGCAGCGGCTTCTTCGTCCTCCCCGTTGAATTGGAGCGCCATCGTTGAACCCCGTTCGGCTGCGAGCGTCATAACGCCGATAATACTTTTACCGTTAATCTCAATTCCATCCTTCAAGATCGTGAAATCGCATTTAAACTTTGCGGCAAGTTTTACCAGCGACGCCGCTGGACGAGTGTGTAAACCGGAACGATTTTTTATCGTTACTTCCTTCTGGATCATCGGGATCGATTCACTACGATTGTCTTTTGAGCAGTTTATCCGATAACCACGAGAGCGTGGAAACAGCCCTATTCACCGGCAATACCCGGAGCGCTTTCTGCGCCTGGAGAGTATTGCGTTCCATTTCCTTGCGCGCATCTCCAAGAATGCCATAGCGCTCATAAATCTCCCGGACACGGTTAATTTCGTCGTTCCCGTCGCACCGTCGCTTCAAAACCTTCTCGATCAGTATCCGATCCGAACCTTTCGCGCGCTGCTGAGCCAGAAGAAGTAAAAATGTCCGTTTGCCTTCGATAATATCCTTGCCGATAACCTTGCCGAGAGTCTTTTCATTTCCATCGATATCGAGAATGTCGTCCTGCAACTGAAAAGCGAGACCGAGAAATTCACCGTATCGCCGAAGCGCCTTAACTTCCCGTGCTGCGCCTCCGCCGATAATTCCCCCAATCTCCATCGATGCCGAAATCATCCGCGCAGTTTTTTTCCCGATCATCGAAAGATAATCATCGATTGAAATGTCGCTGCAAGTTTCAAATTCTATGTCGAGGGCCTGACCTTCGCAGACCTCCATAAACGCTTCGGTGAAAGCATGGAGAATATCCGCTAACCGCGGAGTTTTCGTCTTCAACAATAGAGTATATCCAAATGCCGCAATCTGATCACCCGAAAGGATCGCGGTGTCCACATTCCATTTTTTGTGAACCGTTGGCAAACCGCGTCGCAGATCGGATCTGTCCATAATATCGTCATGAACAAGCGTAAAATTGTGAAGAAATTCAATGGCGCATGCTGCATCAAGCGCCGGAGCCGTCTTGCCTCCCACCGATTCAGATGCAAGAAGGAGAAGGATGGCACGCATTCGTTTGCCGCCTGTTTTGAAGACATAATGGATCGGATCATACACAAACGCCGGCTTCCTCCCATCCAGTAAAGCGATAAGCCGCCTATCAATAGAGGTCTTGTATACTTCTATAGAGCGTGAAAAATTAATGTTTTCCGGCGTTTTGGACATGAATATATAAACGTGTGTACAGAGCAGTTAAGGAAACAATAATTCCTTTAAAATAATAAGAAAAGAGGGGGTGAGAAGCAAGAAAAAGAGAATATTCGGAGCGGTAGTATTACTCCTCAATATTAAAATCAATCTTTAATACCTGCATGAGTTTCAGAGTTAATCGCGGGGAACTGCTCTGTATCCTCACGGCTCGTGTGCGAGCACGCTGGTCAGGTATACCTCGCCGTTGGAACCATAGAGGTTGATCGTGATCCGGAGCGCCAAACTTTTCACGAGCGCGCGCACTTTGAGCATATCAAAACCATAATTGAAAATGAAGGTATCAATATAATTGAGGTGAGAACCTGTGGGCACAACAACCGTGCCCACGCCGTCGATCTGGAAATAACCGTAATCGCCCGCAGGATAAACATGCGCCTGTGCTCCCAACGCTTTGAGCGAATCGAAAAATCCCCGATCGACGGGTAATAAATTCGGATCGCTGTATTGCACATTGCCCCAGATGGTTCCCGGCGGAACCTTCAGAAAAAATGTCTTCGTAAAATCCGTCCATTTGCTGCTGCCGTTCGTTACCTGGTACGAGCTATCGGTAACCGCGAGGGTTGCATTGGTTGCTACGCCGTTCACATTAATGACAAAGTTATAGATCGCCGTGGGAAGAAATCCGAGATTAAGGGAGCCATCCGCGGGACCGACCTCGGCAACACAATTTGTCGGCGCGGCAATTCCGGTAAAATCTAACGTAACCGTATTCGCGTTGACGGAGACTGTATTGAGGATCGCATAATTGGTGCATCCATATACCCGCTCGGTTTGGGCGGTTAACGCGAGTGTTCGCGCGGCGGGGTTGAGCACTTCGGTCATGCTCATCGTAATTTTTGAATCGATCTGCGACACGGTGCCGGAATCTGTCCCGCTTCCGTTACATGCCGGAAGGGTAAACAACAAAATAATACCTGCTGCCAGGAAAAATATTCTCATACCTTTTCTCGTTAAAAACGTAGAACAACCGAAGATTATCAATTACGCGTTGGAATACAGTCTAAGAATAATTTCGCACTTAGTCAACCAAAACAGCCGGGTTACTCGTGCTTCGTTTAAAAAGAGAGTGTGAGATCGATTGCGCGGGGAAGGATTTCACCCTTTCTTTTTCAGGAGCGCTATTTTACCGTCGACAATAACTCGCTGGGATTCTGAGAGGGGTTGTTTGCTTATTTCAAGGTATTCGGTTAATGCCTCGCCGTTTAAATTCATTTTCTCAAGAGCGCTGGCAACCAACAATCGGGAATCGATCATTTCTGCGGTTTGCGGGATCAAGCGAAATACTTTTTTCGCTTTCAGCGCGCTCGTAGCATAGAAGCCGTTATCGTAAAGAACTTTCACGCCATTCAATTGCATAACGCCGGTGCTGTTCATTGCAGGAATCGCAATTGGTGAAATATCTTTGTTCGCTCCGTGAATCGTTGTGGTATGCGGTATATGGAAATCGTTTTCACGATTCTGATCGGGAATTGTCCGGACACGTTCCATCGTAAGCCGGAGAAGCAGCTCATCCTGCGTCAACATCCGGAGATCGGAAAGATCGATAAGGGTCATTTCCGGAATTTGAAGTTTCGTGTTATTATCGGTCACGATTGTCGCGATCGATTTTTCACCGAGTCGTATTGAATCATCGGGTTTGAGAACGTCGCCTTTGGCAACGGTTACCCATTGTTCGTTGACTCCATGCCGGATACTGACATCTCCTTTTAATGCAACAAGCTTCATTTGAGCATAAAGAGATCCTACCGCAAGCAGAAGAACCGCAAAAACCGATAGTACGTGTTTCATAAAAAATTCCTTATGATAATATTATTGAGCTATTTCAAGATCGACAATTTTTACCCAGCCTTTAACGATACCGAGGTTCACCTCGACGTCGTTAAAATATTCAGACGCGCCGGCATTCCATGCTTCATCAAATCCTTTGGTGATGACCGTTGTTTCAACCGGTATCCAGATTGTTTCGTTCCCGCTGTCGTTCTTCCGGATAACAAAGCGCTTTTGATTCGTTCCGATGAGAGATGCGTCCTTCGGGGGAAGACCGGAATCAAACAGCATGTATATATGTGCGTCGCCCGGATGATCAGGCGGTACAACATCGACAAACGCAACCGAAATACCGACGCTGGAGAGCATCGTTGAATACGTAACGGTCATATCGTCACAATCCCCGCCGCGCAGGCGCAGCGTCTCAGCGGGATATTGAACATTATCCTGGCTTGTTTTAGGGTCGTGGACATATGTCAGCCGGGCTGCAAAATCATTGAACAATATTCGCGCGTTAGAAAAATCAGTTAAAACCGCGGGAACAGTGTCGAGTTCAGCTTTGTGGTTGTTGATCGAATTACGGGTAAAGGATAAAACATCAGAATCATCCGGTGTTACGAAAAATCTCAGAAGATGCACATCCCCGTTCCAATCATTCTTGCCGTGCACCAGCACCCGTATTTGATACCGGTCCTCGGACTCACGGGAATCTTCTCCGGATACTGTCAACTCCCCATCCTGAATTGAAAGACCGGAATTTACTTTTGCAACATCGTTAATGACGGCGTAAAATGGTATCTCTTCCACCTCCCCGGGCTGAATAGTGACCGGCGGTGTTACCGTCGGACCATCCATCAGATGATCGATGAAAAACGACACTTTTGCTTCAATTGGTTTTGAAGATATATTTCTCACGCGGGTTTTCCCCACCGGGCTGAGCGCATACATGGTGCGCGCGGCGGGAAATATCTCTTGCGTGAGATCCGCATATTCAATATGCATGAGATTCTCGCGCGTGCTTCCCAGCCGGAATGACGCCGTCAGGGAAATCCGATCTCCGGTAAAGACGTTATACTCAAGATTGTTGACGTTCAATTGATCGAGAAGGGAAATATCGGCAGACCCCTTCCGGTTTGTTTGAGAAGTAAACTTCAGATACCCAAGATCGATTTTTACCCTTGACAATTCTGCGCCGACTCCCAACCCAATCGCATCCACAAATGTTGGCGATGAATTATCAATATACATCCCTCCACGTCCTTTCAGGACGTCTGTGATGTTCCACTCGCCGCCGATCCTGAGATTTCTCCGGTCATCATAATCGATTTCTGCGTGCGAATTATCCCCTTCTCCAAAAGCCAATCCTCCGCGTATTCCCGCCGGATGAGCCAATTCAAATTCGGTGAGGGATTCGGGAAAGCCGGCGCCGGAGATATGGAATGCATTTTTTACCACGGCGCCAAAATTGAGCCAGGGCGTAATGAGCCAGGCAGCACCCATATCAAAAGTAAATATCCTGCTCGTATAATCAACAAGCGTCGATCGGATGATTCCGGTCGTATCGATAAAATATTCCGTGTCGGTGATTTTCTGTTCTATGGCGTGGAAACTCAAACCGACGGAAACCTGTTTGCTCACCGAATAGGCATACCCTCCGGAGTACGCTTCATCATACGTGATCTTTTTATCGAACGTTGTGTTGAGCGAATGCAGGGAATCTTGCAGGGTGAACGTCGAGGGTATGGTGAACTGCAATTCAATGCCCGGGGAAATCCTCAGAGCGGCGGCTTGATCCTGCGTGAATGCATAGCCGATCCCTGCCGATTGAAATGCAAGATTTAATTGGGAGCTTGTAGCAGTAAAACTTGTCAACGAAAATTCCCACTCGTGGATGTTCGATAGCCCGGCAGGATTCCAATCGATAGAATGTTCATCATCGCTCAACGCAGTAAGAGCGCCGATACCGATGCCTCGGCTGGAGTTCATATGCTGGGAATATATCGGGCGGGTGAGGATCATAAAGAACATCACGGCTGCCAACCATATGCGGGTAGGTGGCATCTTGTTCACGTATGGTTTAGGTTAAGGTCTAACTTGCAAAACGATGTTTTCAGTTGTAACTGTTTGGACCTCGACATCCCCCGAAATTCCGCCCAGATTGACCAGTGAAGTTTGCGAGGATGTAAAAGTGAATAAAAATTGAGTTTGATCCTTCGGCAGCAGTCCGAGGATAGTTTTTGGAATCAGAACGCTGCCGCGGTTGTCTTTCACAACAAGCTGAAAGAGCGTTTTAGCGGGGAACCCATTTTCAATCGAACGGACATAAATTCTCACCGTATCCGCGCCGCCGGTCCATCTCACGGTTAGATTGTTCGATGATCGGATGATGGATTGGACATTAGGACTCAGCACCTGGATCCCCGGAGGAGTCATGACAATCTTATCGAACGGAGGGATCGTGAGAGTCCCTAAACTATGCCAGTGATATGCTTTTGAACCGTGGAATAAAAATCCGTTTCCCGACGCGCTGTCTTTGTCATACAAAACATATTGCACGCCGAGCACCGAGTCCACCGTTCCAGACGGATTGATGTAATGTTTCTGAATCTGCTGGAGATTAAGCAGATCGACCCCAACTGATCCAACGTTGAGCGTTGAAAACGATACCGTATCGCCATTCATGACCACCGGAGACGCATTATTATAGAATATCGCACGAGCAACCGATACGCTGTGATGTTCGGTCTGAGATTGATACTCCGATCCTTCGATCAGGAGCTGTCCGAAGCCCTGATCATCTTTGGGCGACAATATTTTTAATGAATCGATATCGTTCGTGCTCAAAAGCTGGCTATGGTTCGTGGGGGTTACAAGATCGATCGGATTCTGCGGTTGATCGGGAAGCGTTAAATCGATAGGACCGGGTTTATTACAACCTGCCAGCATTGCAACGAACACGAGGATAGAAAGTAAAGGGTAATATATATTAAAAACACGATTCATTATTCCATATCATTATAACTCTCTGCATCTCGGTTAACCTGATATATGCAAGTAGAAATTACCTCTTTTCGAACTAAACTCCAAAATGAAGGTTAACCAAATTTCTCCGAGAATAATGCCAATAAGAAAAACCCGTTTGACGTCCTTCATAAACTCACTATTTTACGTGATTTAAAAAAGACCCCCTTTATTAAAAAACTTCCCGCTGCAGGGGGGACGCGCCCGCACGCGTTTCCCTATATTGCCCACAGCGGGAATTTTACGTATTGCATAACTACTACGAATCATATTTCTCATACCAGCGAACCACTAATCATGGAATCAAGGCGTGAGTCATAGTTGCATACTATAGAATATCAATCAGTATGCCAGAACTCAAAGATGGCGAATTTAGGGAGAATTGGATGAAATGATTCCGAATAGACGATTAATTATACAAAACGAAGAGCGGGATTTATCGGATGAACCGCGGGAATTTATAATTTCACGCAGTTAAGACCATCACCGAGACTAAATTCAATGGTCGAAGGACCATTTTCTATTATAATAAGCTTCAATAATTGAATCAAGCATGGGGTGATACCGTAGTGCAAGATTTTTATATTTTGGCTTGGATGCGGATTTAATCTCTTCGATTGGCTTTGAAAAGTTCACATTTTCCGTCGCATTTTGAAGGAATTCGATAAACCTTTTTTCCACTTTTTCAACGATTTCGCTCTCCGTAGTGCCTGCGATGGCTAATGCCGTGGCGCGGACATCGAATCGTTGTTCAACGAAAATTCGAAAACATTCTCCCCGGAAATATTCCGATACCGTCCCGCGATTTAAACCCCCTAATTCCAGTGCCGTTTCGGAGATGGCATTTCGGCTAAACTGCTTTCGCCGGATAGAATCCATAATTTTTTCTTCAATCTTTACGGCAACAGTCGATTTTGGATGGAGTTCTTCCGGTAAATCTTTCGTATGGATGATCATACGGTTCTCCGCGCGCGCAAGTAAAACGGCGCGCTTGATAACGCTCTGCAACTCCCGGATATTTCCTTTCCATTCGTAATTTTGGAGGAGCTCGAGGGCGCCTACGCTTATCAACAGCGATGGCGACTCGGCAACGATGAACGCATTGATGAGATGGGGCAGATCCTGAATCCTCTCGCGCAACGGGGGCAGTTGCACGGTAAATACATTCAGGCGGTAATAGAGATCTTCCCTGAAGGACTTCTTCTGAACCTCGTGTTTAATATCTCTGTTCGTCGCGGTTATCACGCGCACATTCACTTGCCGGGGTTTGATTCCTCCAACCCGTTCGAATACGCCTTCCTGAATGACCCGCAACAGTTTAACCTGAAACGCTTCGCTTGTTTCTCCGATTTCATCCAGAAAGATCGTTCCTCCATCGGCTAATTCAAACCTGCCGGGCTTTTCTTTCACAGCGCCGGTGAATGCGCCCTTCTCATGCCCGAACAACTCGCTCTCTAACAGCGTTTCAGTCAACGCGCCGCAATTCACCGCGATAAACGGTTTTTGCTTTCTGTTGCCGAGTTGGTGGATTCCCTTCGCGACTAATTCTTTACCCGTTCCGCTCTCTCCGAGGATCAACACCGGCGCATCGTTATCGGCGATCATTTTCACAAAATCGATCACCGGAGTCATGGGACCGTTTGAGTGGTACAATATTCCGTAAAAATCCTTTAGCACGCCCGCCGAAGAAGTTCCATTCATAACTGCGGGTTGTGATTGCTCCGCCTTCAATTTTAACTGTTCAATCTGATTCTTAAATTTTCTAACATCCTCAATAAGATTGATTCTCCCCTCGTTGTTCTTGAGCTCTTTCGCGTCGTTCAGTTCTTTTTCAAGCGCGGCAAGGATGGATTCCTTTTCCTGGAGATGATGTATAATAGAGCTTCGTTCCGTAGACAGCGTGTGGAGTTGATTTTGAACCTGCTGGTGCCTGATAATTAGCAACAAGAGAGAAACTCCGACTGCCGTTATCAAAATTCTCGTCGGCGGCACGAAGATATTCAAATGAATGTACAGAATAACCAGGACAGCGGTTGAAATGACAATCAAGCCGATGAATCCCGATGCTGCTTGTTTTTGATTGAGGTTGGATAAAAACAACGTACAGAGAATTGCGATGAGAAGTGCAACGCTAAATTCGACGCCCTGCGGCGCAATGGTGAGGAAACTGCCTTCTATTGCATTATGTATTGCCATAGCGTGAATACCGATTGAAGGAAATTGCGTTTGGAATGGCGTGGGGATAAACGCGCTCCTGCCCTCGGCAATTATGCCGACGAGCACTATTTTTCCTTTTATGTTTTCCACCTGTAATGCCGGCGATATCCCCATCTTCAGCGTGTCGTAAGCTTTAAGGAACTGGATCACCGGATAAACGGGAAATAATCCGATTTTTCCGGCATAATTAATATTGATTCTTGTCCGGTTATCGGTGGGAATAACGATCGATTTTACCGGAGACGAAATAGCGAGGGAATTATTCTTGAACAAGATATTCGATCTTGGAACATCCAGAGCCACCCTCAATACTTCCAGAAAAAATGAGGGAACTTCCTGATTTCCATAATTGACCAAAAGGGGAATTTTGAAATTATCGTCGAGATTTGTATGACCAAATCCTGCCGAACTCGAGAGAAGAGCGTTATAGGGAAATTCCGGTTGATTCCCGTAGAATCCTGTCTGCGGCGGTTGAATCGGATATCCGATATTGTTCGACGACCTCGGAGTTTGGCTTGTCCGCTCGCCGAGTAATGATCGGAAATATCCGCTCACCACCACATTGCCGGATTTTTTTACGATCGAACAAAACAGCCGGTCATATTCAGCGTGTTCTTTATCTTCCTCGGTGAAGCCAATATCAAACCCGATCACCTTCGCTCCGATATCGTTGAGTGCGTTCACCAACAAAGCATAGTAGCTGCGTTTGAGAGGCAAGTCCCCCAAAATGGCAAGATCGTCGCTGCTGAAATACAAAATCACGACGGAAGAATCGACTCGTTGTTCTCCGCGTAAATGATATTCAGTCCAGAGAAATGTCCGGTCGATTGAATCTACCGTCGCCGGTATCAACGAAGTGACGAGGAGAATCACAAGAGCGATCCCCGCTCCGATCAGTAAAAATTTTATCCGTTCAACATTCATTATCAACGTTTCGATAAGCCGCGTGGCGCAAGCCAGAGTTCAGGATCTTGTTTTTCCCGGTCCTTCCAGAGTTCAAAATGCAGAACGGGACCGTCTAATGATTCACCGCTCTTGCCGATAGTCGAACCCTCGGCAACATGCTGACCTTCGGACACCGTTATTTCGGAGAGATGCGCGTACACTGTGCGAAATCCGTTGTTGTGATCCAGAATTATCAAATTTCCAAATGAGGGAAGCCAGGATATCGCGGAAACCTGGCCCTCGGATGTGGCGTCGACGTCGCTTCCCACCGGCAATGAGATATCAATCCCGGTGTTCTGGGTAATGGTATGGAGGATCGGGTGCTGGTGATTCCCGAAATGCGCCACTATTTTCCCCTGACCGACGGGCCATCGCATCCTTCCGCGTTTTTCCATGAACGCTTTTCCGGCTGTCTCCGTGGAGGGCGACGGAGAAACGTTCGTATTATTTTCTTTGGCTTTCCGGGCTTCGAGCAATTTTCGCTGATGTTCTTCTTCGATAAGTTTTGTTATCAAATTTTCGAGGTCTTTCGCCGCTGCTGTAGTCCGCTGGATTTCTCGCTTAAGATTTTTCTTATCGCGCCGGATTTCCGCCAGCATCACTTTTCGTTTCTTCACTTTCGCGGCGAGCGTTTGTTCCTCCTGCGCTTTTGCGGAGATAAGATCGCGCTGTTCGCCGAGCTGCTGCTGGAGCTTCATGGTTTCTTCCTCAAGGGCATCTTTCTTATCGGATATTTTATCCATGTCGTTTTTCCGCTGCTCCGAAAACCGTTTCAGATATTCGGAACGAATCAATACCTGGTTGACCGATTTCGAGCTGAGCAGCAGCTCCAGATCGTACGTTCGACCATACCGGTAGAGGGAGGAAACATAATGCGCGTAATTTATTTTCAGGAATCCAAGCTGTCCTTCCAGATCGCGGATTGTTCCCCGCGTCTGCGTAATATTTTGCTGGAGCGTTACTTCCTGTTCGTGGAGACCGTTGATAAGTTTCCGAACGAGGTTCATCTGGCGGTCGTAGGTATCCAGCAGATCAAGCGTAGAAGATTCTTTTTTCTCCCTGTCCTTGATCCTATCCTCATATTGTTGAATTTCATCGCGTAGTTTTTCTAATTTCGCCTGCTTATTTTTGAGATCTTCCCCGCCGCCGCATGTTAAAACCTGCGGCAGGAAAAGTATTGCGATAACAGCGATAAGAAATTGTATCCTTAGTTTCATCAACGATAAATGTGATCGACATTATCGGGGAGAGTGAAATAACATTCTACCGGTTCGTTTAGATGAATATCATGATAATAAATCGTGATGCTCCGCCGTTCCTTCGGAAAAATCACCCGCAAAAGAGTCGGCATTTCAAAATTCTCAACGGAAGTTGGTCTGCTTGCCGATGCGTTCATCACCACCTCGCCGGTCGAATCGAGCGTGCGATAACTGTTAATAATGAAATCACCGGCGTCGATATGATACTCCTTTGTACCCTGTTCATCTTTAAAAATAGCTGTATAAGAATCTTTTTCAACATAAAACCGCACCAGCGAATCATTCTCGACCGAAAGCGGAAATTCGCCCGTGAAGGCGTGCAGGATTTCATTAAACTCCATATCGAGGTGAAACATTGCTTCAAGAGTTCTGCCATCGGGCTTGCCGATCACGGCTGTATTTTCCATCCTGTTATAAAAAATAAACTGATCGCGATCCAGAGACAGCGTTCCGACATGAAGACCGAATGGACCATGGAACTCAACTAGCATTGAATCCGGTTTTTTCAAATCGACGTCAAACGAACCGTTGTTCGATACTTTTGGAGCTTCGACGGTAATCGCTCCGCCGCCTTTCAATGTTTTAATGAACGAATTACGTTCGCGAACTTTAGCCAGAACTTCCGGCAGCGATAAATTGAGATTTTTTACAGATTCTTTATGCGCGGCGCATCCGTTCAGCAAGAAGAGAACGATGATGATTACCGCGCCGGAATTTCGACTCACAAACTTCCCCGTTGAATCTTATCTTTCAAGCCGACGCTCGTGCTGCCGTACTCAAGGGCTTTTTTCCAGTATTCGATCGCTTTCTCTTTTTGATTTAACCTGGAATAAATATCGCCGAGATGTTCGGTGATAACCGGACTTTTACTTCCAAGCTCAATCGCGCGACGGACGGCAGATTCGGCTTCATCGTATCGTCCCAATTTAAAATTAATCCATCCTTTTGTATCGAGATACGATTGATTATCCGGCTGCTGCCGGAGCGCTTCCTCGGACATTTTCAGCGCGCGGTCGAGTTGAATTCCGCGCTCCGATAAACTATACCCATAATTATTTAATACAAGATGGTTATGGGGATCGAGCCTCAACGCCCGTTCATACATGCTATCCGAATCATCGTGCCTGTTCATTTCATCATAGACCAGGCCAAGCGAGCTAAAGACGTCAACATTTTTATCGTTCAACATAAGAGCATGCTCCAACGCTTTCGCCGCATCAATATCGTTGCGCATCCGCTGCTGCGAAATCCCGAGCAGAAAATAGACCCGGTATTCATTTGGAACGTGCTGTTTGGCTTCCTCCATCACCTCGATTGCGCGGTCGAACTTTCCGGCGTCATAATACATCGATGCGATTGCGACCCACCCATCCACATTCCAGGCGGCAAGCTGCGTTACCTTCCGGAAGTATACCAGCGCCACGGAATCTTCATGGGTGATGTTCGCGATAGCGCCAAGGAACCAGTACGAACGCCAGTCGTCGGGGTTCGCTTTTTTAATTGTTTCGAAAAGGTTGACGGCAAGCGGGGCAACCGCTGAATCGTTCTCGATAACGGAAACAAATGCCTGTCCGAATTGTATCTGCGCGTCAAGACTGAGACTGTCCTTCATTACCATCTGCACCTGTTCTGCGGCGCGTGCGGGATCATGTTTCAGCAAATAGGCGTGCGCTAATGACGCGCGGGCAAGATAATCATGGGGTTGCGCGCGTAGAACGTCAAGGTACAGCTTCATTGCGCTATCGATGCTATCCGTCTGGAGATATTTATCGGCAAGCGTTTGTTTTACATCATAATTGTCCGGATCGAGCATTATCATCTCTTTCAGAGTTTTGATAAGCATGTCGGTTTTGCCAAGAATATTATAGATTTGCGCCACCTGACCATAGATGTCGATATCGGGTCCGAAGAAATCAATATATTTTTGGTAAAATGTTAGCGCGGTCTGAGGTTTGGTTAACTGAAGCAGCTTCCCCAGCATGTACCATGCTTGGCGGTCGGTAGAATCGACGCGAATGCACTCTGTGTATTCTCTCTCTGCGTCGTCAAATTGAAAAGAGTGGAGATAAATATCGGCAAGGTTATCATGATATTCCCGTTTCTGTGGATCGAGAGCGACCGCTTGCTTGCCATTCTGAATTGCCATTTGGTTTTTACCAAGGACGGCGTAATCTTTTGAGATGGCATAGTAGATGGCGGGATCATGATCGTACATGAGCGCTTCCTGATATTCAAGGATAGCCGATGCGTAATCTTCTTTTTGATCGAGAGTCGATCCGGCGATGAAATGACTTAATGCCAAATCGCGATTCGGCTTAAAAACATCCTCCTGAACGGCAGCGGTCTTCGTACTTGAGCATCCCCCCAGCGTGAATGAAATTAAAATGATGCAAAGCCCGGCCTGAATTAATTTAATCATGAACTGCCACTCCTATAAAACAGAATATTTTCATCGTTACACTACGTATAATAATAATATAAGTTATTAAAGTCTATAGAACAATATTATCGATCCGGATGGTCATAATCCTCCGATATTTGTGTTTTGCCGCTGTCCGGTAATTGAATCCAATCATTGATCCTTTATTCCCTTCTTGATATTCTCACCCCATTTTCGTATTCTAATCTAATGATTCTGCTCTCCACAAGATAAAACACGGTCGATAAACTTGATATCTCAAGGAAATTCTTCTGAAATAATCATTGAAAAACACCCCGGAGAAAGAAATTAAAGGATTGAATACGAATATAACGGAATATGAAAGAATTTTTTAAATCCGTCTGGAACAAAATCCGACAGTTAGCGGAAAAATACCCCGCGATCCTCGCCGCGATTGTAATCTATATTTATTATCTTTTCTCTTCGGTGGAATTGTTCCACCGGAAACAGAGGGAATCATTCCTCGATTATTTCTTTCAGTACGATTCATTGTTTTTCATGTGGATCGCGGCCGCGGCTTTCTTGCAGGTATTGAAAATTCGAAAGAGTCAGAAAGCCGAGCAGGAACGCCGCTACGAGATCGAACGAGCCCTTGATCGCCAGCAGATCCATGAGACTCTTCTGAATGATATCACCATGCTTCTTCAGGATAACGTCAACAATCCGCTTGCGGTAATCTCTGTTACGACGAGGGAAATCCGGCGAAAGTTTGAAAACGACGCCGAAATTCTCAAGTGGCTCGATAGGATCGAATCGTCCATCCAGCGGATTCACAATACCATCCGCGATCTTCAAACATACGAATCGAACAAGATTATACAGGAAACTTCAACCGCGCTGAAAGACAATTTATCAAATAAATAGGGCGGCGCGGCAAATTGCAGGCGGGGGGGTCGTCGCAATTAATTCTTCCTACAACATCCCGTTAATTTTCCGGATAAACCACTCAATAGCGAAGAGCAGCACCAGCGCCGCCAGGAAATACTGCCAGTTCCACAATTCAATTTCACTTGCCTGCACTAACTCCTTTGAAGCAAATTGATTTGCATGGAGTAAATCGTCGTTGAGGGATCCCGACCCGGCGAGATCATAATATTTTCCGTTCGTTGTAAATGATAGTTGCTCCAAAAGTTGTTTGTTCATCCGGGTCTCGAGAAATTCAACGTTGACTCCGCCGATGGAAAAGCGCCCGGCGTCTTCCCCGTATAATCGCCCGTTCGCGTTTACTTTGCCGGAATAGGTATAATCTCCTTCACCCAGCCCTTCAGCGCTCCCCTCGTACACTCCGTTGCCGACCGCATGAAGAGCGATCTGGGATGACTCGTCCGCTTTGTGAATATCCACGTTGACCTCGGCATTATCCATCGGCTCAAGCTGTTCATCGTACACCTGCGCGGTAAAATCCACAGGTTCAGCCGTTGTGAAAATTTGTTTTGACGGGATAATCCGGACATTTTTCGCATCCTCTTTCGTCGTCAGCCACCGGATAACATTCGACATCAGGAGGGGAAAAAATTTCTCCGTGTGCGGATTCCCCTGCGCCATTAACCGCCACTGCCACACATTTTGTCCCGTGATTGCGTAGGAACGGAAGCGGTTAACGTTCCGGATAGCGACTAAAGGTTCGGGAAGAATAACATTTTGGACTGAAACAGCGCAAAGCACCTGCGATTCAGCTTTTGCCCGGAATGATGTATTGTTTTTATTCAGAGGCGGAAGCTCTGTCCAGGCGTCGGCAGTCATGCCCCCCTCAAGCGTGATCAAGGGATGATTCTTATACCGGTCGATCACAGCGGGAAAAACCTGCATTTCACCGGGAGCGGCGTTCCAGGTAAATGGAAGGTACGATTGAAACACGGCAAGCTTTTGATAATCGATTGTTGCGCTTGCGACAAACATCAACGGTTTTTTGGTCCGGTCTATGGCGTCTTTTAATTGTGTGAGAAGTCCGGGTGAAGTTATGCGTCCCGGGTATCCGATAAAAACAAAACAATCGGCGCTATCGAGCTGCGATTGTGAAAATCTTCCTTCATAAAAATCCGTCGAATTCTTTTGAACGAAGACATTCACTGAAAAATGGCTGTCTTCCAGAAGAGCCTGGCGTACGGCTGGAACATCCGGCGAGGGCGCGCCTGCGAAGATGAGTATTTTTAATTTGCTTTTAAGAACCCTCATGAAAACAGTCTGCGAGTTGTTCCTGTCGGTCAATTCTCCGGGCAAGGTTGAAACGCTCACGACATATTTCTTCACGCCTTCTTCTTTCGGTTCAACGGACAAATCTACATGATATTCCCTGGTTCCTTCGGCAAGCTGAATCATCTTGCGATCAAGAACATTCTTCCCCTCGGCGATATGCACTTCAACATTTTCTCCGTTGTATCCGGAACTTCTCACCGTTATTTGAACCGGAACTTTCGTCTCGGCATACGCAACAGTATTGGTCACAATTTTCTCAACGAGAATATCCTTCTGCTCGTTTGTATCTCCCACGCCGATGGCATAGATGGGAATACCCAACGATTTGGCGTCGTAAACGGGATTTTTTCCAACGGTATAATCGCCGTCGCTGAGCACAACTGCCGCTTGAATATTTTCTTTCACCAGCCGGTCTTTGAGCTGCGCGAATACCGTGGAAAGATCGGTAGTCTCTCCGCCAAACGCTATCGAATCCGGGACGGAAGGATTCCCGGGGCGCAGCTTTGAGCTGAAGGTATAATACCTCGCCTCAACAGGACCCGGAAGTTTTTTTAACCTGTCGTCATGCAGCCATTGCCGCATAAGAGCTGCGCGTTCACCCTGTTTATCCTTTACCGTCATGCTTTGGGTATCGTCGATCAACACGGCGATCCTCGGGCGTTGTTCATCCCTGTGCACAATGCGGATGATCGGTTCAAAGAATAACAACAAGAGCAGCGCGAGACTGAACGAACGCACGATTGAAAGCAAGATCCGTCGGCGCGGCGGAAGAGGGGGAAGCGTATACCGATAGTAGGCAAACGCGGCAATGATTCCCCCTATCACCAAAACGATGGCAAGAAGAACGTTACCGCGCAGTGACAACGATATTTCGGCTGGAATCATTCCTTACCGGATTATCATCATCCGCGTTGTCGAAACGGAAAAGGGCGTCGCCATTCTACAAATATAAACGCCGCTGGGGAGGGTAATTCCGTGGTCGTCCTTCCCATTCCAGATAAGAGAGTTTTGGGCAAGGGTTGATTCACCTTGATATAAAATCCTCACCCGCTGACCGAGGATATTAAAAATAGCGATATCGAGTTGTACGGGTGTAGGAGTATCGAAGGGCACCCGCGTGATGGTCGTAGCCGGATTGAACGGATTGGGAAAATTTTGAAACAGATGAAAGAGCGTAGGTTGTTCAGGAGTATTTGGCACTCCCGTTTCGCCATACCGGAATGTCCACACGGTATTCAACACCGGGGCGGGACTCCGGTAGCTATTACCTGAACTGTCGCGCGCATCAATGTAAAATTTCACCGGCGTTCCCCATACTTCCGGAGCAAGATTCACAAGATACCGTCCCGACGTGGGATAGAGTATCGAGGAATCAAGAGCCATCGGCAAAGATGTGTAAATAGAATCTGAACTGTGGGCGTAATGCATGATAACGCTATCCGGTTTGACCCCGAATTTCGATAGAACATAAACGGAGACTACGTTTGCAACCCCGTCGCTCTGAATAAACGGCTTATTGCTAAATATGGGACCGAAGGAAAGAGCCGCGTTCAATGCGTCCACCGCTCCCCATCCGACGAAATTATTCGGAAAGGAAGACCAGCGCGCATCAACAAGACTCTTATCAGCGTTTGCGTGCAATGCATTGATAACCTGCATCGGTTTTAACTCGGGGCGCGCCGATAACATCAGCGCGGCGCTGCCGGCAGTTAACGGCGTTGCAAGAGATGTGCCTGACTGATAAAAATATGCGCTGAAACCCGAATGATCCGCGCAATAGATAGCGCTCCCCGGAGCGACTACATCGGGTTTAAATCTTCCGTCATTGGTCGGACCGGTGGAAGAAAAACCTTCCAACTGCTTCTTGAAATTAATCGCTCCGACCGATACGATACTATCGGCGTCGGCGGGCGTGAGCATCGTCCCGATTACGCCATCGCCGTTCCCCTCGTTACCCATCGCGTCACAAACAACTACCCCGAGACGCGCGGCGCGGACAGCCGCCTTTGCCGTCACCGAAGTTCTCCCGTTGAAATCGCCGTTCTCCCATGTATACCCGTTCGCATCCGAAAATGTGTTATAGCCGACGGAGCTGCTCACCACATCCGCACCCAATCCTTCCTCCCATTCAATACCCGCAGCCCAGTTATCTTCTTCGCCGGAATAATCCTCGCCGGGAACCCACTCGGTCTTCGCCAGAATAAACGATGCATTGAATGCGGGACCGATCAATTTACCGGGCATATATCCACCAAGCGCGGAAAAGGTTAGCGTTCCGTGTTCATCCTGATACGAGCTGTCTTTCGGTCCATTGGCAGTGGTATCCCTGTTCCAGATGAAATCGTGTTCGGCGATCACATGACGCGTATAGAGTGATTCATGGGTGCGCCACCGGAAACCGGAATCGAGCATCCCGATGATAATATTATTCGCCGTTATACCGATATCATGAAGCTGCGGAACATTGACCGCGGTGAGCTGCGCAGCCGATAAACCGTAATCCAGCGACGTTGTTTTAAGCAACGAAGGATTTTCTTTCGCGAGATAATTTCGGGTTGGTTTTATTGAATAAAAACGGCGAACCGGAGTGACTTTTATAACCATCGGCAGTTTCGAAACCGCCGCCACTTCGCCGGGAGTTAAGAGAAAACTTGCGGCATTTAACCAACGGCTCTTCACCCTCAGAATACCACCAAACTCATTGACCTTGTCAATATAGTCCTGCGAAACGGAGATATCGCTGTAGTCCACTAATTGATCCGGGGGAAGAACTTTTGCCCGGCGCGCAAGGGCGCGGGGATGAACAAAGGAAAGAACGTCTTCATAGGAGTGACTATAATTCATTAGGGCGCCTTGCAGGGGCGCAGTTGGTCCCTTATCGGAAAAATATACCCAATAGTTGCTGCGGGTTTGCGCAATCGTTGATCGCGAACTACATACGATCAGAATGAATAATGCGATCTCCAGATAGAGATTCAATTTCATCCGTCTCATGACAGCCCCGGAAAATAAAATCAATCGTTGTTGAGAAGTTTTTCAATAATTTTAATTGGCGTTACGCCATCTGCTTCGGCGTTGAAATTCGGAACGATGCGGTGACGGAGCACCGGACCGGCAATGCTGCGGACGTCGTCCATATCTGGTGTGTGGCGCCCTTCGAGTATTGCTTTTGTCTTTGCGCCGAGGATGAGATATTGTGACGCGCGAGGTCCCGCTCCCCAGCTCAACCAATCTTTGATGAACTGCGGCGATGAGCTCGTCGTGGGTCTGGTGCGGCTAACGAGGTTAACCGCGAACGAAACAACATTATCCGCCACCGGCACGCGCCGCACAAGGTCCTGGTAAAAATTGATCTGGGATGCGTTCAGAATATGTTTCAAGGTCGGCGTGAACATACTGGTCGTCGCCTTTACTATCTCCAATTCTTCCTGCAACGAAGGATAATCGAGCCAGAGATTGAACATGAAACGGTCTAATTGAGCTTCGGGCAGAGGATACGTTCCCTCCTGTTCAATGGGATTCTGCGTCGCAAGGCAAAAGAACGGTTCCTCAAGCGTATATTTTTGACCGGCTGCCGTTACGTGATGCTCCTGCATTGCTTCAAGAAGCGCCGCCTGAGTTTTGGGAGGCGTTCTGTTAATTTCATCGGCGAGGAGGATATTGGTAAATACCGGACCTTTAATAAACTTGAACGATTTCGAACCCGTGGAGCGGTTATCTTCGATGATCTCCGTTCCGGTGATATCGCTTGGCATTAGATCGGGAGTAAACTGGATACGGCTGAACTGCAGGTCGAGAACTTCCGCCAGCGTTTTAATAAGGAGCGTTTTCGCAAGTCCCGGCACGCCGATGAGGAGGCAATGCCCGCGGGAAAGCATTCCGATGAGGAGATGCTCGATCACATGTTCCTGTCCGATAATAACTTTGCCGATTTCCTGACGAATCTCGACAAAGTGCGATCGGAGCGCGCTTACAGCTTCAACATCATTCGATACAATGGGGGCGGGTGTTGTATTCAAGTGTCTTCCTATCTTTTATAATCGTATGTCCCAATAAATTTCATCACGAAGTTGTTTGAGCCATTTCTGATATTCGGTCGATTGATTAAATTTTACCGTCAGTTGCTCAATCCGGTTCCAATCATCGTTCAAATTCATCGTATGTTCCGGAATTCTTCGCTTCAAGTATAATATATGATAACCTTTTGCAGAGCCCGACGCAACTTCAACGGGATCGCTCACCTCTCCTTCTTTCAAAGTTTTCGTGGTGGCAATAATATCATCGTCGAGCTGGGTGATGGGATACCTTCCGATCAAGCCGCCGACCGGAGCGGTTTCTTTGTCGTCGGAATATTTATTCGCCAGGTCGTAAAAACTCCTGCCGGCTTTGAGACTGTCTTTCAAGGCAAGAAGATAATCCTTCGTGGTTTTGACGCTCGTGCTATCTTCCGGAATCTTGAATAAAATATGACGCGAGTGAACCTGCTCGCCCCGCCGTTCCAACAACTGAATGATGTGAATTCCGAAGGGCGTTTCAACGAGACCCGAGAGTTCTTTTTCCTTCAGACTGAACACGATCTCCTCAAATTCTTTTACGAATTCGCCGCGCCTCACAAAATTAAGGTCCCCGCCGCCCGGCGCCGACCCTTTATCGTCGGAATATCGCTTCGCGAAATCGGCAAAATCTCCACCCGCTTTAATAGAGTCCAGAATTTTTTGCGCTTTCTCTTTAACGAGATTCTTCGCTCCTTCGCTCACCTTCGGGATCTTAAAGATATGGTACAGTTCAAGTTCTTCCGGCACTCTCGGCAAGCTGTCTCTATACTGGGTGAAGAATTTTTCCACTTCATCCCGTGAAGCCGTCACATCCGCAAATTTCGCTTGCTGAACTTTCCGGATATACAACTGTTTCCGCATATCATCCCGGAATTCCCGTTTCATCCGGTTGAGCGGCATCCCATAAATCTCTTCGAGCCGTTTCTCGGATCCTGCCTGCTGAATCCGCTGCGCGAGCACGCCGTCGAGCTCCGTAGTCACTTCCTCGTCAGTTACGGTAATGTTGGTATCCTCCAGCGCTTTAGCAAGAAGCAATTTTTCATTAATCATCCCATCGAGCACCTGTTTTTGTAAATCGGGCGTATTCGGATCGACATGATTGTTCAAAACAAAAAATTCTGTCTGCGCTTTCAGATCGGAAAGTAAGAGCGCTTCTTTCCCAACAACGGCGACGATGCGGTCAAGCGCTACCGGTTGAGACGCCGCGATACTGAAACTGATAAATAGCGATAGAAGGGCAATGCTCACCTGACGGCGAATCTTTTTATTCATGCGGGTGCACCTGGGTTGTATCCTGTATTTTACCGGCGTTCACTAATATTTCAACATCATATCGTTTACGGAGAGTTCCAAGATATTGCTCGTAGCGCATCCGGCGTTGTTCAATGAGATAGCGGTTCTTCACCTCGTCGCGAACGAGATCGAACTCCGCTTTTTTCCCCTGCGGCAGCACAGAGAGAAGTTGAATAATAAAATAACCGAGATTGGTTTTGACCGGAAAGGAAACTTCGCCGGCGTCCAGGGTCGAAGCAACCTTCCACAGCTCCGGTGGAAACGCAGTTCGCTGCGAGAAATATTGATTCTCCGCAACCGAGACAATTTCCGGCGAGAGTGTCATGGAACTCCGCGCCTTTGCAAGGGCCGCGTCCCATGAACGCGCCTGAACAACCGAGGCGGCAAACGTGCCGGCTCCTTCCCGCGACACAAAATTGATGGTATTTAACTTGATCATATCTTCAGTGACAAAAAATTCATTTCCATGCTGGCTGAAATACGACCGCAACGCTTGTTCATTAATGCCCGCGGTATCCGCATAGATATTTTTTTGGAGCAAGTCCTGGATGGCAATCTGACGGCGGGTCTCTTCAATCTGCCCGCGGAAGAGATCGGTATTATCGATCCCCTCGCGCTGCGCCTCCTGGTACAAGAGCGTATTCGTTACCCACAGCGAGATATAGCCGGGCAGTTGATTTTCAAAAGGTCCCTGTGAAGTATCGATCGAATGTCTCGCATCGTCCATCGTCAATCGCATGGTGCCGACTCTCGCGATGATTTTTTCATCCGGCGGTTGTCGGTTGCATCCGCCCGCTATTACCCCAGCCAGGAGCAGAAGACCGATAGCGAAAGTTTTCATTTCATCGGCGGAGTGGATATAAATGCTTTTACTAATTGCTCCTTATGTTTTACCACGGGATACTTTTGCATCAACTGGTCCAGCCATGCCCCTTCTATGCGTTTTGATTCCGATTCCTGCAGCGTGTTGGATACTTCGGCGCCCGCTTCCTCAAATGTTTTCTGGCGGCCGGGTTCTTTCGAAATTACCTTGATGATGCTGTAGCCGCCGGTCTCGAGCGGGATCGGATCGGAGAGCTCGCCAACATTGAGACTATCGGCATATTTCGTCAACTCGTCGGTATTGACCGGCTCAAGCCCGCGAACGCCTTGTTTAGATTTCAATTCATTGTCGTCGTTATAGATATCGGCTAACTTTCCGAAGTCCGCGCCTTTCGTCAATGTATCGTACGCCATCATGGCGAGGGTATCGGTAGAAAGATGAATTTCCGCAATGTTTACTTTCGCCGGAGCCAAGAATTTCGTCCGGTTCGCGTTAAAATATGCCTTCAACAAACTGTCGCCGATGGTGATTTTGTTCCACACCTGCATCTGCTCCGCCTTAAACAACACAATGCCGTCCTCATAATCTTTCATGAGCGCGTCGAAGTCGGAATAACGGGATTCCAGACCGACTGCCTTTTCATCGAAGAGCAGAGTTTCCCCGATGTGATCGAACTTCGATCTCAATTCGCTTTTCCGGAGAGAAGTATTTTTATAATCCGGTCGTCTGGTCAAGATGGAGAGCGCAGTATCGAGCGTAAAATTTTTACCGCTCACCGTGTAGAGAATTTGTTTGCGAAGATCCGGAGGTAGATTCGGAATCCAGGCGCTGTCTTCTATCGTCCTGGTAGAATCGAGACCTTTTGCCATAGACTCGAAAAGTTGGTCGTTGAAGGTATACTTGTAATCGGTCTTCATTTTCTGGACATACGCGTTATAATCATCGTTGAAGCGATACTGCTGGTATAATTTTTTCAAATCCTCCTGCATACCCTCGTAACTTGGCATACTTTTGACGCTGTCGCAGTGGATGAGATGGTAACCGTATTGCGTCTTAACGATGGGGGACGTTTCACCCGGACTGAGTTTGAATGCGGCTTCATCGAACGCCTGGATCCATCGCCGACGTTCAAACCATCCGAGATCGCCGCCGTTGGAAGCGCTGCCGCCGTCATCCGAAAACTTCATCGCGAGCTTGGCAAAGTCCCAACCCTTCTTCAGACTATCCTGCATCTCTTTAATTTTCGAGAGCGGCACGAGCGTATCTTTCGCGGAATCTACTTCTGCGGGAAAACGGATCATGAGATGGCGGGCTTTCATTGAGCCGCGCGCCGGTTGACGATCTGTGATCTTGAGAATATCGTATCCTAAGGGCGTCCTGACAGGCATCGCGCTGATCTCGCCTTTTTTCATAGAATACGCGGCGGTCTCCAGCGGGAACATCAACATGCCGCCGGTAAAATAATAAATGTCGCCACGGACGTCTTTTGACGCTTCGTCTTCGGAATATTTTGCGACCAGGGAATCAAAGTTTCCACCCGCCTGGGCGAGCTTAACGACTTCCATCGCTTTTGACCATGCCTTCGCGGTATCTTCGGGGGTTGCATCCTGCTTCAATGCGATGAGAATGTACTGGGCGCGGATTTCTTCTTTCTTCAAATCATAAAGGTGCTGCACACCGGGGGTTGTGATTTCCTTATCGATGATAAACGACGATGCGAGACTTGAGCGGTATTCCGTAATCTCCGAAACCAGCTCGGGATCGTTTTGCAGATTCCGGTCGTAGGCGTCCTGAAGTTTGAGACGATAGTTTACGAGGAGATCGAGAAAATGCTCCCGCGATTCCATCGTGCTGTCTTTGGCGGCTTCCCACCCGCCGCTGTTCTTGGCGAAGAAATTCTCATATTCACCCATGTTGACTTTGTGTGAACCTATCTCGGCAACGACACTCTCGCTCTCTTTTGGAGCGCAGCCAATCAAGAAGAAAGTTATCCCAAAAATGATGAATATTAGTTGTTTTAGTGAATTCATGAGAAAGTCGCCTTTCATTTTCTATCCCGTATCTTCAATGGTTAAAATAAATTAGAACTTATATTATAACCAAAAATTGGTATATATTCAAGATATTTTGGGGGGAATGGAGAGGTAGCGGCTCGACCCCATTTCGCCCGCCCCCGATCCGCCGATGCGGATCGTCCCCTCCCTTACAGGATGGGAACGGTTATCAACATGCAACTTGCATATTACAACGTTTAATTGCCTAACCCGTAGCTGCGTCACCCCTCCCTGACCGTCCAACAGGACGGGCGTTAAGGGAGGGGCATGAATAATTTCTGGTAACGAATAATCTTAATCTGGGGTGGGCTTATCGGGAGTGAACTTTGATAACATTAACAACCTCTCGCCTATCCTTTGCAATATTCCGTTGATATTATCGTACACATCACGGTTCGTGAAACGTAAAAACTGAATTCCGAGTTCTTCGATCTCATGTTGGCGAATCCGGTCATATTCTTTCTCGTCGGGAGTCAGATGGGTTTCGCCGTCGATCTCAATAGCTAACATAACCTCCGGACAATAAAAATCGATGATATACGATCCGACGCCTTGCTGCCTTCGGAATTTATAATCAAGCACCTGGCTCCCTTTTAATTTTGACCAAAGAAGTCTCTCTACCTTCGTCGAGTTATTACGAAGATATTTCCGCGTTGATGTTTGCTTCCCGCGGTTAATGAGCGTGCCCATATATCACTGTTTAATTTTTTAAAAATAATTTACGATAAATAATTATTCATCTGTTAACGTCGTTTACGCCCACCCCCGACCCGCTGGCGGGTCGACCCCTCCCTTACAGGATGGGAACGGTTGTCGACCGGCATCCTCAATGTTGTAGCGTTGTCTTTCCTGACATTGAAGTAAGTCACCCCCCTGAAAGGGAGGGGCCTGAAATTTTTCGAGCATCGTACATCGTTTATGTGGGGTGGGCTTTCATGTTTCTTCCACAATCTTTAACTCTGCTCTTGCTTCCCCCAGCGGACGGTGGGAAGGAGGGAAACAGCATAGCTTTCAATTATTTGGAATTTCCAAATGAGTTTCTTGCTGTTTTTGGACACACAATTATTTTTTCTTCTTCTTTTTGCCGCTTATCTTGCGGCCAGGCTTCTGCTCGCCTAAATATTTTTCGGTCTCGCGGTCAAAATCGGATATGAACTCTCGATCCTGTACAACTCGATACTTCTCATATTCCTTCTCAGCAAGTTCCTTTGCAACTTCATGGGATACTTTGCCAGGATTGTCGAGAATCTCGTATTCGTTGAAGCGCAAAAACGCATCGAGTTTCTCCACCCAATCGGTCATTTTCATTGGTCGTTGTTTCTTCGCTTGATTCTCCGCGTAATCAAGATACATCGTAACAATCCGATTCAACTCAGAAATCTCCTTCTCCTGCAAATAGTTCTTCGCAACCGAAACATCGGATTTGTGTATTTTGCCCTTTGGGGCGTTCTTCCATGTCAGAAGCCCCATCTTGGGCTTCGCGCTGTCAACGCGCTTTGCGATGAGTTCTGCGGCTGTCTGGCTCGTGATAGCCCAATGTAATTTATTCTGTACGGTTTTAAAGAACGTTTGGGTAATCTCAGCATCTTTGTCATAATCGATGCTCGCCTCCGCATAGAGATCGGTGATCTTCTGATAGAACCGGCGTTCGCTGGCGCGGATTTCTCGAATCTTCTCAAGCAGTTCATCGAAGTAGTCTTTGCCAAAGTGAATGCCCTGCTTCAAGCGTTCATCATCGATGGCGAACCCTTTCACAATGTAATTGCGTAAAACTTGAGTTGCCCAGATGCGGAATTTGGTCGCCTTCTCTGAATTGACTCGATAGCCAACCGAGATGATCATATCAAGATTGTAGAGCTGGGTTTCATACTCCTTGCCATCTGTAGCAGTTATTCGAAATTTTCGAATAACTGATTCTTCCTTCAATTCGGCGCTTTTGAAGACTTCTTTGATGTGGTAATTGATAGTATTGACCTCGACTCCAAACAAATCGGCCATCCGTTTTTGGGTAAGCCAAACAGTTTCATCAGAGAACAAAACGTCAACCCGCACATCGCCATCGGGCGTGGTATATAGAAGGAAATCGGATTCCTGAGGGACTATGTTTTTTGATTTGGCCATATAACTATCTTAACTATTTAACAATGATTCGATTAACGAGTGAACGGGGTTCCCTTTCTCGTCGGTTACTTTGCCTACAATTTTTCCGGTATTACCTCCGAAAGCACAGGATTCCGAAAGAAATATAAAATGCAAAAGAAAATACCAATGGCAACGATTTTTCATAGTCAATCCCCTCGAAAGATTTTTCATTGATCCTTGGTCGATTTGGATAGCGGTTAAAGGTACAAATATTTGGATGTCCAGGCAAGTATAAGCGGGATAATCGGATATTTCAATATTAAAAATTAGCTTCTGCTTCCCATTGTCCCTGGGAAGATAAAAGGGACGCTCCTGCGCCGCAACAAGAAAAATTAAGATTGTGAAGAAAAAGGAATTGCATGCCGTTTCAAAACCCCTCGCCTTCGGCGTTCCCCTTTGACAAGGGGAATCTTCGTTCCTAATAAGAACAAATCTTAAAGAGAATTACGAAACCCCCTTGTCAAAGGGGGACCGGGGGTTTTCGAGAAAAGGCGCTTACTAAAAATCTTGTTCCCGATGGGAAAAAACGGCAGCCAAGCCAAAGTAGCGTAGGTGAGAAAATATGGACTGCTATTTTCTGTTATTTTATATATTGACAGAGACATGTTGGGTTATCGATTATTTATGAAGCGGGAGCGTCGACTACCCGCTTCCCCCCGCGTACGGTGGGAAGAAGGAAAAAAATTGGATGGCTCTCTTAACTTCCCGCCCACCCTCGGTTCGAACTTGCAAGTATTCCTTGCAAGTTGCCGACTCCTCAATTTCGCCTTCTTTATAGAGATTTTTAAGGTGCAGGTTAATGTTTTGATGGGATGTCGCAAAAAGCTCAGCCATGCGCTTTTCGGTGAGCCAGACGGTTTCGCCGGCGAACAAGACATCTACGCGCACATCCCCTTCGGGAGTGGTGTATAGGAGAAAATCGGATTCCTGGGGGACTATGTTTTTTGATTTTGCCATATAACTATCTTAACTATTTAACAATGATTCGATTATCGAGTGAACGGTGATTCTCTCGGTCGGCACGATGACATATTTCCACGGCTTAATGATGCCCAACCTGCCCGCTTCGTTGGTGAAAAAGGTTAAGCCAGAGAACATATTTTCATGATGATTTTCTGGCTTCCCACCGCGGACGGCGGGAAGGAGGAAAAACATCGCTATTCACGCTACCATCTCGCGCACCACTGATTCGGCAAAATATTCATGATTGTTTTCGGCTCGCATAAGGCACCATTCGATTTTCTCGCACATTGCCAGCAATAGATCATTCTTACCAACAATCCTAACCTGTTCGTTTACCGGAGGAACTGGTATTGCCAACAATTCAATCTTCTCCTTGCCAATATTCGGCTGAGCATTCTGATTTACGCTGCCTTGTACTAATGACTGAAACAATCGACTACGTAGGATGATAGCAATGAATCGTTTATCAAAATATCCAGAAAGTGGGATGAACTTGCCCACTCGATAGTTTTGAACTACAACACCATAATCTTGCTTAACCCAGGTGACCTTTCCAAGCGTGCCGCCAGTCAAAGCCATTAGAAGGTCGTCCTTGTGTATTTTGAATTGTTCGAACTCGCTCTCACGTTCTTTCGCAATATAGTCGCAACCCACGAGATCAAGCGAACCATCGGGATTACACTGACCGATCTTAATAACTGGTATTCCAGTTGCCACAAAGTCGTATTCACGAAATTGATGACCATGCTGAAGTTCTATCACATCCGCAAACCTTGCCCACTCCCATCCCTTCGGCAACTCATACGGCATCTCCTCCGGCTTGATCGGGGGCAAGGGTTCTGTTTTCTTAATCTTTTTCTCTTTGATCAGTTTTTCCTTCTCTGTCTTGATCTTCTCAAGCAATATACTCGCCGGTTCATCGTTGGTATCCTGCTTAACCAACCGCCCCTGTACTGCAAGCTGCAATATTGTATGTCGGAGTTGACCCACGGTTTCTGATACGCTGTAGAGTGTATCAAAATTATTACATATCAGGTTCCAGTGTTTCGTGAATTCTTTTGGTTCGATGGCACTTGCAAGATGATCGAGCACGGAGGTGTTTAGTGAAAGAAGATGGCTGTTCCGATGTTCTTTCTTTGTCCGAATTGCGGCGCACAAATTCATCAAGGATTCGATCCTATATACAATCCTCAATTGCTCTTCAACAGGTGCAAGTGGAAAATATGCATTGTATGCATCCTCAGTTCCCAAACGTGGCATTTTCATCCCATACATTTTCGACTCAACATAGCGAAGATAATCGGGTCGTTTCATCGCATATAATAGATATTTCGAATCGATTTCATGATAAGGACGAAGCACAACTATTTCCGTAGTGCAATATCCCAGAGAATCTGCGACGACAATTTTGTTCAAATAGGGACGGAGCTTACCGTAGAGCACGTCATCCTGTCTGAACTCGCTCTTGGTACTCCTCGAATTGCGCTCCTTATACAATTTGCGCTGTATGATTACGGACGAGTCTTTCTCGATATCTTCCAAGTCAAGTACCCAGGCATCATCAGCAATATCTTCAGAATCAGTTTTTATACCACAATCATAGTTAATCACATCACCAAGCCTGACCCATAACCAACTTGCTGGCAATTCATGGGGGCATTCATCCGATACAATGGGACGGAGTTGCAACGGCTTAATTTTCTTTTCCGAAATCAGGCTTCGTTTTTTTTCCTGCATTTCCTCATACGATACCGGAACCTGTTTATCGCGGGGATTTTGAGCCGTCAAGCGCCCTTGAAAAGCAAGTTCGAACATTAATTCTCTCAATTTTTCAACACCATTGGGTGCTTCCGAGATGATATCGAAATTTTTATAGAACTCCTCCAGCGTCACTTCGCATTGCCTCCAAGCGAGTTCATCAATTCCAGTTTCAGTTTATTTCGGGTCTCGTTGAGTTCCTCCACGATTTTGTTGTATACGACGAGAAGTTTTTCCGGATCTTCATGTGTCGGATCAATCGTATTCGGATTCTTGATATCGAGGTTGTAATTTGCCGATTTTATTTGGTCGATTGAAACTTTCCAGGAGTACTCGCTTTCAACCCGTTTCTTCCACCATTTCTTCTCAACGTCAAATTCTTCAATGCGGATTGGCTTAGTTTTATTGTAGCTCTTTGCGCCTTCAGGGTACTGGTGCTCGTAATACCAGATTTCTTTCGTCTTTTTACCCTTCTCGAAAAAGAGAAGATTCGTTTTAATGCCGGTATACGGCGCAAACACTCCGTTTGGCAATCGCACTATCGTATGCAGATTGCACTCATCGAGCAATTTTTCTTTTATCCGGGTCTTTACGCCTTCACCGAATAGAGTTCCATCCGGCAATACAATCGCGCCGCGTCCACCATCCTTGAGCAGATGCATGATGAGCAGAAGGAAAAGATCGGCTGTTTCTTTCGTACGATATGATGAAGGAAAATTTGTTTCGATACCGTCTTCTTCCATGCCGCCAAACGGCGGATTCGTAATAATTACATCGACCTTGTCTTTCGGAACGTAGCTTGCCAGCGGCCGGGAGAGTGTATTATCATGTCGAATCTGTGTTGGCACCTCGATACCGTGCAGCAGCATATTGGTCATGCATAATAGATGCGGCAACGGCTTTTTCTCCACTCCGAATATCGCTTGCTGCAATTGTTCTTCTTGCTCCGGCGTCTTCACATATTTTGTGCGGACATTATCGATGGCGCAGGTCAGAAATCCGCCTGTACCACAGGCGGGATCCAGCACTTTTTCACCAAGCTTCGGATTAACCATATCGACCATGAACTGCGTAACGGCACGAGGCGTATAATATTCGCCAGCATTGCCGGCATTCTGGAGATCCTTCAGTATCTGTTCGTATATTTCGCCAAACAAATGCCTGTCCTTCTTCTTCGTAAAATCGATATCCTCGTTAATCTTATTGATTACCTGGCGAAGCAGCGTACCGGATTTCATGTACTGGTACGCATCATCGAATACCTCCTTAACGATGTCGCCTCTACGATTTGCGCCTATCGTGATATTCTTTAAACCTTTGAAGAGTTTATCGTTTACAAATTCCAGCAGCTCGTCGCCGGTCATGCCCTCTTCGTCTGCTGCCCAGTTGCGCCACAACAATTCTTTCGGAATCGGATACCGATAGCGATCTTCCATCGCCTGGTATTCTTTTTCCTTGTCGTCGAATATTTTCAGAAACAGCATCCATCCAAGCTGGCTGATACGCTGCGCGTCGCCATCAACGCCGACGTCTTTTCGCATGATGTCCTGGATGGTTTTGATGGTGGTTGAAAGAGACATATATTTTTCTATAATATTTTATAGTCAGGTTGCTGAAGTTTGGTTCTTAACATTTTCTTGCCAAAACCCATAGAATATTTTATGGCGTTCCTTAACATGGTCTTTCTTCTGTTTTTTAATTTGCTCAAGTGTTTCATTTGGACCAAATTTCATCCTCGATGTCATGCAATTACATTGATGGCAACACGTAATAAGATTCTTGGGATCTTTTTTATCACCACCGCAACTTATTGGCAATATATGATCAACCGTCAGTTGTAACCAGTTTGGAAAAGAATTACCATTAAACCCACAATATTGACATGTAAAATTATCTCTCTTATGAGAGGCATATCCATAACCTGTCAGACAGTACCCTTTCATATTTATTCCTTTCAAATCAAATTAGGCTGCGATGTACAACTGCTGTTCCAATTCTTTAACCGCGTTCATAAATTGTTCACGCCCGCCGAACTCCTGAATTATTTCCAGCGGCGTACCGATCTTATCGAATGGATCAACTTTCAGGATATTAATCGTTTCGATAGGCTCGATACCTTCATCGGCGTATTTGTCGAGCAGAGCATTCAATACGGCCCGCGCCTCTTCTCCGTATTTCGTGAAGTAGTTCCGTTTACGGACTTTGTCAGCGCGTTCTTTGCGCGTTAATGGCGGTTGCCCGAATGCGACATGGCAAACCAGATCGAAAGGATCGAAGTTTTTGCCGACTTCCTCGGCAACGGCGTCGAGTAATACTCCGTGTTCTTCTAATTCATTTATGATCGCTTGCTTCTGGTCGGCTTTTTTCCATATCGTCAGGAAATCGTCCAGCGATTTGAATTCCTTCAGCAGCGTTTTCTTCGTGTAATCCTTCAACGATTCGGTAATAAGTTTGCCGTCTTTGTCGTAATATTGAACACGTTCCGCAACGACGGTGACGGTCACGTCACCAACGACATATTTTGTTCGGGGTTGCGGATCTCCACCGCCTTCGCCTGGTCCCGCCGTTGAGGTTAGATCTTCGGTTTCGCCGGTGTCACTGTTACCAGTCACATCGTCAGGAGGCAATGGCGGATCGTTCGGTCCGGGTTTGTACACATAAACCGGCAACCCATCGAAATTCGGATCGGCGAAGAGTTCTGTCGCCTTACGAAAATCCATGATTGTAAAAAACATCTTACCGTAATCCTCGTTGATGCGCGTTCCGCGTCCTATGATCTGCTTAAATTTCGACAACGATTGAATATTTTTATCGATCACAATAAGTTTGCACGTTTGGGCGTCAATGCCGGTGGTCATCAATTCCGATGTTGTGGCTATAACGGGATACCGGCTTTCCGGCAGTATGAAATTATCGAGTTCGTTCTTGCCTTCTTGATTGTCGCCCGTTATACGCATCACATATTTACTGTTCTCTGCCGCCAGATCTGCGTTATCGTTCACAAGGTTCTGCCGCATTCGCTCCGCATGGTTTATATCTTCACAGAAAATAATCGATTTATCAAATCTGTTGGTTGCTTTTAAAAATTCCGTCACCTTTTTCGCCACAACCTCCGTGCGTTTTTCGAGAACGAGAGTACGATCAAAATCATTCTGATTATATACTCGGTCGTCAATGACCCTTCCGGTTTTATCCAGTTTGCCTTTTTCGGGCCTCCATCCCTCAATATCTCTATCCAGGTCGATGCGTATGACCTTGTATGGCGCAAGGAACCCGTCTTCGATGCCCTGCTTTAACGGATAGGTATAAATGGGATCGCCGAAATAATGGATGTTGGAAACATATTTTGTTTCTTTCGGTGTTGCTGTAAGGCCAATCTGCGTTGCGGAGGAAAAATATTCAAGAATCTCGCGCCATTGTGCATCGTCCGCAGCGCTACCCCTGTGGCATTCGTCTACCACAATAAGATCGAAGAAATCAGGAGAAAATTCTTTGTAGATGTTCTTTTCTTCCTCGGTCCCGGTAACGGCTTGATAAAGTGAGAGAAATATTTCGTATGCCTTATCAACTTTCCGGTTCGTAATCTTCGTCATAGCAGATCCGAATGCTTTGAAATCGTTCGTTCGCGCTTGATCAACTAAAATATTTCTATCAGCAAGAAACAGTATGCGTTTCTTAACACCGGCTTTCCATAACCGCCAGATAATGTGAAATGCAGTAATGGTTTTTCCAGTGCCCGTCGCCATCACAATAAGTATCCGGTTCTGCCCTTTAGAAATAGCTTCAATGGTCCGGTTTATTGCAATGAGTTGATAGTAGCGCGTTCCCTTACCAGTACCATCAGAAAAGAAATCCTGGGATATGATCTGTTCTGCTTGTGGTGCAATATTTTTTGCACGGCAATAACGCTGCCACAATTCCTGCGGCGATGGAAAAGCATCGAGCGGGATTTCACGTTCTACTGTTCCGCTAACGCGCGTCCTATCATGTTCGATAAAAGCATCACCGTTGGACGAATACACAAATGGAATATCCAGAGTTTCGGCGTAGCCAAGCCCCTGTTGCATACCATCGCCTACGGTATGCGTGTTATCTTTTGCTTCGATTATGGCTAATGGAATGTTCGGTTTGTGGTAGAGAATGTAATCAGCGAATTTCGATTTGCCCCGGCTAACCAGCTTGCCCCGCACGATGATCCGCCCTTTCGTAAAGTACACCTGCTCACGAATCTGCAATTGGCTGTCCCAACCCGCCTGTTCCAATGCTGGTGTGATATACTTTGTACAGATGTCCCGCTCGGTTAGAGTTCGTTTATCGATGGTTTCCATGTCGAATGCATCCAGTCCAAATAGTATCAGGAAACATTACAGCTGAATTAATTAACTAAAAATGTAAGCAATTTCGAGAGCAATGTCTATTGATAGAACTTCGTGGGGTGTGCGACAAAAATATATGTGGAAAAATTAGGCTGTGGCACGGGTTGCCCAAAACCAAAATTTCTCTCCCTCGCTGTAATCCAAGTTCCCACCTTGCTTCAAGTCCATATTTTGGGTATATTTTGAGTGATTTTATCAATCCAGATTCCAAAAAAGCGCATCATACTTGAAAAAATTCTTTAACTTCGTCAAGATCGAGCATACGTTGTTCACGCTGCCGCTCATTTACAGCGGCTTGCTGCTGGGCTCGCATACCGCGCCATCGGTACGGCTTATCTTTTTGGTGTTCTTTTCCGCCGTCGGGGCGCGGACAGCCGCGTTTGCGCTGAACCGCATCATCGACCGCGATATCGACAGGCGCAACCCCCGCACGGCAATACGCGAATTGCCAAGCGGCAGGATGACCGTCCGCCAGGGCTACGGCGTGCTCATCGCCGGCACCGTGCTGTATTTCGGGTCCGCGATTCTCATCTCGTCGTTCTGTTTTATCATCTCTCCCATCCCGCTTATCATATTCGTCGTGTACCCGTACATGAAGCGCTTTACCGCGCTGGCGCATTTCGGCGTCGGGCTGGGCATGTCCATGGCGCCCCTCGGGGGTTGGTTTGCCGCCTCGCCTTCGTTCAATAATATTATGCCGGCGGTGCTCCTCTGCCTCTTCACCATTTTCTGGGGCACCGGTTTCGATATCATCTACGCCACGCTTGACGAGGAGTTCGATAAACGGGAATCGCTTTATTCGTTCGTCTCGCGGTTCGGAAAGCATAAAGCGCTTATCTGGTCGGCGATTTTTCATTTGATTGCGTTCGCGTGTCTTGCGCTGCTGTTTGTCACAACGATCAGGACATTCTATGCGGCGCCCTTCTTAGTTCTGACAGGAATATTATTATGGCTCGAACAACGCAAGGCGTATAACGTCGAGCTGGCGTTCTTCCGCATCAACGCGGGATTGGGTTTCATCGTCTTCGCGATGATCGTCACCGGAGCGCTGCTTCAGTGAAAATTGTTCTCGGCATCACCGGATCATCCGGCGCGGCGTACGCGGTCGATTTTTTGAAACGCTGCCCCGGCGATAAATTTCTCATCGTCAGCAAATGGGGGAAAGCGCTCCTCAAGGACGAGATGAACCTCGCCGAAAAAGATCTTCAGCCCTATATCAAACGATCGTTTCCCAACGACGATCTTTCGGCGCCGCTCGCTTCCGGCTCAAACACATTCGACGCGTATGTTATTCTGCCGTGTTCAACCTCCACGCTGGGAAAGATTGCATCGGGAATCGGAGATTCTCTCATCACGAGAACCGCGCAGGTCGCGTTGAAGGAGCGGTATAAACTTGTTCTGTGCGTCCGCGAAACGCCCATGTCGACCCTGACTCTCGAACAATGCGCCAAATTATCCTCGTATGGGGCAATCATCATGCCGATCTCGCCTCCATTGTATTTTGTCCCCAAAACAGTCGATGAATATATCGGCGGATTTGTCGATAAACTTCTCGGTGTGCTTGGCGTCCGCGAACAGCGCGGCTGGCGCGCGGAAGAACTGGAATAACGCGTGTGGCGCTGCGCGAATATCTTCATATCCTCCAGCGGAACGGGGAACTTCACGCCACCGACGTTGAGATCGATCCGGCGTTAGAGCTTACCGCAATTGCCATTCGCGCGCAAAGCGAAGGTAAACCGGCTCTCCTTATTAAACACCCGAAAGGTTCAAACTTCCCGGCGGTCATCAACCATTTTTCAAGCGCGAAGAGAATCGAGCTTGCGCTCGGCAGGCATCCCGATGAAATCGGGAAAGAATTAATCCATTTTCTCGACCGGGTTTTTCCTCCAAAATTTAAAGTACTTCTCGAACACAAATCCATCCTGAAGCGGTTCGCGAATTCCCGTCCAAAAATTGTCTCATCTGCAACTGCGCAGGAAGTTCTCGCGCCGACGAATCTTGACGCTCTGCCGATCCAAACATGCTGGCCCAAGGACGGCGGGCGATTCATCACCTACGGCCAGGTGTGCACGTATGATCACGCGACCGGAAAACGGAATATCGGCATTTACCGGATGCACGTGTTCGATAAATCGACGACAGGTATGCACTGGCAGATTCAGAAAGGCGGCGGTTTCCATTTCTTCCAGTATGAAAAACTCAACAGGGATATGGAGCTTGCCGTCGCGCTAGGCACCGACCCGGCTCTCCTCTTTGCCACCGTCGCTGCGCTGCCGGAGGGAATGGACGAGGCGATGTTTGCGGGATTCCTCAAAAATAAACGGGTCGAATTCACCAAAGGAAAATCTGTTTCTATGAATGTCCCCGCAGACGCCGAGTTTATTCTCGAAGGCGTTGTGCCTGCGAACGAGCGTCGCATGGAGGGACCGTTCGGCGATCACTTCGGGCATTATTCTGCCGCTTCGGAGTTCCCGGTGTTTCACATTAAGCAAATTACACACCGGCGCGATCCCATCTATCCGGCAATAGTGGTAGGCAAGCCCCCGATGGAGGATAAATTTTTAGGCGATGCGACACAGCAGATGCTCGGTCCGCTGGTAAAACTGATTCACAAAGAGGTCGAGCATGTCTGGGCGTACTACGAGGCGGGCTTTCATAATTTGCTCGTCGTCGCGATCGAGCAGAGGTACCAGAAGGAAGCGATCAAAGCCGCGCTCGGTTTGATGGGCACCGATCAGTTGTCGCTTACAAAGTGCATGATCACCGTCTCCGCAGGAGTGGACGTGCGCGACTGGCGCGCAGTCCTGAAAGAAGTGAGAGAACATTTCGATCCCCATTACGATTTTATCATGATACCGAAGGTTCCGCTCGATACGCTCGACTTCACCAGTTACAAGATGAACCTCGGCAGCAAAATGATTATCGACGCCACGAGAAAAAACCGGAGCCGGGAATTCACTCCAGCAAATCTCAAAGCCGTTACGCAGTCGCTAAAAAATTCCGATCCGCGGATTCTGGATGCAAATCTTGTCGATGATACATTGTTGCTGCTGAAAGTATCTTCCGGCGGTCGTGAGATCATAGAAAAAACTGTGAAAGAGCCCAGTTTAAAGGGATTGCCGATTGTGGCGGCAGTCACCGACGATGTGGATATTTATGACAAAGAGAAGTATATTTGGGGTGTCTTTACCCGGTTCGATTGCGAACGCGACGTCGTTTTCACCGATTCTCACCTGACCGGCATATCCCCGGTCTATCAAGGGATCATGGGAATCGACGCGACATGGAAGCCGGGCTATCCCGAACCCCTCGTTCTCCCCGATGAAATCCTCAAACGGGTGGATGAAAAGTGGGGGAAGATTTGGAAATAATTCAACAAGGAATTTACACAAGAAAGAGCGAGTTGTAATTGTAAGTATGTACAGTCCTATAATTTTTAAAGACGAGCTGTTAATTCCCATTTGGGAAAAAATTCAAACCGGGCAGCGCCTCAACGTTGACGACGGCGTGTTGATGTATGAAACAACCGACCTCATCTCCGTTGGCAAGATGGCGGATTACGTCCAGCATCAGAAGAACGGCGACGCGGTGTACTTTGTCGTCAACCAGAAAATTGAGCCGACGAACGTCTGCATCCTCACGTGCAAGTTCTGCGATTTCGCCGCGAAACCCGGCGATGAAAAAGCGTACGACCTTTCCCTCGACGACGTCCTCGCCAAACTCAGTCCCGATATCCGCGAAGTCCACATCACCGGCGGGATGCCGGCTCACCTCGGATGGGAATATTATATCGGCATGGTGCGGGAAATAAAAAATCGTTTTCCGAATATCGATGTGAAGGCGTTCACCGCCGTTGAGATAGATTTTTTCAGCAAGAAATTCAAAATGCCGGTGGAAGAAGTATTGCGGCAATTGAAAGAAGCCGGTCTCCGGACGATGCCCGGCGGCGGCGCGGAAGTTTTTTCCGAACGGGTACGCAAACTTCTCTTCAATCAAAAAATCGGCGCGAAGGGCTGGCTGGAAGTCCATCGAACCGCCCACAAAATGGGAATCCCCAGCAACGCCACGCTCCTCTATGGTCACATTGAAACATTCAAAGAACGCGTGCAGCACATGCTGAAGCTGCGCGAACTGCAGGATGAGACGGGAGGATTTCTTTCGTTCATACCGCTCGCGTTTCAACCCGGCGAGACGGGAATCAAAGCGCGCTCGCATTTTACGTCCGCCATCGACGATCTGAAAACAATCGCCATCTCGCGGCTCATGCTCGATAACTTCCCGCACATTAAAGCGTACTGGGTCATGCTGACCGAAGAGGTAGCATCGATCGCGTTAAACTTTGGCGCGGATGATATGGACGGCACCATCGGCGGTGAACGCATTGCCCACGACGCAGGCGCCGTCACTCCCATGCAGATGGAGAAGAACAAGCTTATCAAAATTATCCGCGACGCGGGTAAAATCCCCGTCGAGCGCGATGTGTACTACAACCCGATCGATATCCACACGGATAACGTCATCGGTAAAATTCCGTATCTCAACTCAGTCCCGTTCTACTACTTTTTTGAACAGAACCAATTTAAAATTCTTCCGGTTACCCCGCGAAGAATGGGTATGCTGGAAGAAAAAGGACAGCTTATTGCCGGCCCGTTTTCCCTGATGGATTATTTCCGTGAGGAACACAATCTTGAGATGCTGAATTTCGGCATCGCCACGCGCGACCAGGTGAAAAGCGTCATGTTATTTTCGAATCACGGCTGGGGCGACCTTAACGATAAAACCATCGGCGTGACCGATGAAACCGCCACTTCCGTGCGATTATTGCAAGTTTTGCTCGAGAAAAAATACCAGGTGAAGGCGAACCTTGTCCGCATGACGCCGGGGGTAAATGCGTACGGTCAATTCGACGCGGTGCTTCTCATCGGCGATCTCGCGCTCAAGAAAAACAAATCCGGTTTGGAAGGATTCGAGCTTGTGTACGACCTCGCCACCGAGTGGTACGATTGGAAAAAACTCCCCTTCGTCTTTGCAGTCTGGGCTGTGAGAAAATCGTTGAAGCCCGAAGTCCAGAAAGAACTTGTCGCATCGCTGACGCGCTCACTTGAACTATCCGAGGAAGCGCTGGGAAATATTTCCATCCTCCACGGCAAGTCGATAGGATTTACGCGCCAGGAAGCGACGGAATATCTTGAAGGATTCAGCTACCATCTTGGCGAGCGGGAGAAAGCCGCGATTGCGGAATTCAAACACCTCGTGAGCGAGTTAGAGCCGGTTAACCTGTAACGGGATGTTGCAATACCAAATTCGAGTCGGGGGCGTCTAAGAAGAACTTCTTCCCCATCGTCGAGTCATTCCGTCCCGAAGTAATCGGGATCGGAATCTATTTACATTCAGACCCTGAAACAAGTTCAGGGTGACTCACTTTATATATAGATCATTTTTTCAAAACATCGTTAAACACCTGATTCACCGATAAGTAATTATATAGAGTATTCAATGACAGTATCCGAAATATTTGATGGTATCCATATTGGAAAAAGAGTAACTCCCGAACAAGGGCTGCTGCTGCTGAAGAACGCGCGCCTCCTCGATCTCGGCGAAGCGGCAAACGCAATCCGGTTTGAGAAAAATCCCAAGCCGTATGTTACCTACGTGATCGATACGAATCCGAATTACTCCAATATCTGCAACGTCGATTGTATTTTTTGCGCGTTCTACCGCCATCCCGGCGACGAGGGCGAGTATACCTACACGGTCGATCAGATGATTCAGAATTTCAAACAAGCCGCTGCGCAAGGCGTTACCACGGTGCTGCTCCAGGGCGGGGTTAACCCATCGCTGCCGTTCGAGTATTATATAGAGCTGGTGGCGCGGACGGTGAAGGAAGTCCCGCAGCTTATGCCGCATTTCTTTTCGACATCGGAAATTATCGGCATGGCGAAAGTCTCCGGTTTCTCCGTTTCGCAGGTGTTGCAGCGGTTATGGGACGCGGGGATGAGAAGCTTGCCGGGCGGCGGCGCGGAAATTTTATCCGATAGGGTGAAGCAGAAGATCAGCCGCCTGAAAGGCACCTCCGCCGATTGGCTTGACGTGATGCGCGAAGCCCACAAGATCGGCTACAAATCCACCGCGACGATGATGTACGGTCATCTTGAAAACGACGAGGATATTGTTGAGCACCTTGAGCAGATACGAAAATTGCAGGATGAAACCCGCGGGTTCACGGCGTTCGTGCCGTGGAGCTTCAAGCCGGGCAACACCCCGCTGGAAAAAATCATCCCGCATTACGCCACGCCGATGAGATACTTGCAGATCATCGCGTTCTCCAGGATTTATCTCGATAACTTCGATCACGTGCAGGCGTCGTGGTTCTCGGAGGGAAAAAAGACGGGACAAATTGCGCTCCATTTCGGCGCGGATGATTTTGGCGGGACGCTGTTTGAAGAGAATGTCCATGCCGCGGCGAATTTTGTGAACAAAACAAATACGGAAGAAGTGATTAATCTGATTAAAGAAAGCGGATTCACCGCCGCCCAGCGCACCACGCTTTACGATATCATACAGGTACACAAGGAAGCCGAAGCGGCGTAGTTGAACGAGATTTATCTCGTTCAGGTTATTCATTTCAATTTACCTTTGTCAAACGAAATAAATTTCGTTCAACACTGTGTGCTATAACTCACTTGTTATGATTTAGATAGCATTTCTAGCCGGTCCCATCAATGTAAGAAGGTGTTAAAAAAAAGACAATACAGATAAAACAGTTTCAGTTAGAAACCCGAGGATTCACCAGGAGGTCTAATATTTTAAATTTTAGTAGCGAGGTGATCGCAAAGGGTTTTAATTTCCCGCTTTGCGACAACAATATCATGTTTAGATATACATGGATACATATGTGAAAATAGATTTCGTACTCTCTTTATTATTTCCATGTGACCTAAAAAAAACTCGATCGTGGGAAACAATGTCGGAATGCACTCCGATTTATATTTTTTTATAACTTCCTCTATCTGTCCTAATGTTATTGAATGGATTGGGAGAGGAGTGGTTACAGAAGAATCCCCAAGCCAGGGCATATAGCTCTTTCTATTTTTTTGATTCTCAACATATTCATAAATTGTGGATAGTTCTGTCCTTAACTTCTCTTCCCACCAGTTCGATCCATAACAAGTTGTTAAATGTTTATGTGTCGCCAATCTCAAACCATTCTCAAATTGGTAAAGTATCGGAAATATTTCAGATCCGTATGAAATCGCTTCGAAGTATTCCGGAGGAATTTTTAAAACCTTCCGTGTAGAAACGTATTTTTTCTTCTTTTTAACCAATTTTAGCTTTCTTCTTTCTTAGGCTCAGCCGTGCATTAGCAATTGATGGCGTGCTACAACTACATATTTTAGCTATGTCTTTATCTGTCAATCCAAATCTATCAAGAATTTCTACTTTTCTTGGAAGACTCGATTCAATCTCTGTTGCAACACACAGATATCCCAACATTAACTTCAAAGTATCATAACCTTTATCATTATTCGCGCTCATGTTTGTTTATCCTTTCTTATTCTTGCTCAAGTGCTTAAAAACGGCCACAGAAGAAACTGGGATCCCACATATAGTAGCTATTTCCTGATTTCCGTACCCTAATCGACTTAAAACCTTTACACGATCTTCTTTACGTTGCAATTCCTTAATGGCAATATATCCAAATACAAGGGCTAGGCTAGGTAAGCCGCTCTTATCTTTTTTTCCATTTTTCATATAAATTTCCTTTTAACTTTTATGATTATGTGTTTAACTTATTTTTAAGCAGTGGAAGTTGGTGTTGCCAGTCATGGCAAATTACTTGAATTCGTTTTATGTCTTGTGGGGACAAAGGATTGCTATGTGCAACAACACATCTTGATGGGTATATTTCTTTTATCTTCAACTTCAACCAATCAAGCTCTCTAGCAGGTTGTTGAAAAATGTAGGTTTCGTGAATAAATATTCATTGTAAAGATTTATTTTAGTGGAATTGACTGATCGCGAAGGATGACCAGTTTTGATTTTGTTTCGTTTGAACCCCCACCAAACACTTCGAGCAATT
>JBIOHP010000023.1:0-65552 GCA_044449065.1 Bacteroidota bacterium | reverse complement strand
TGAAAACGGATATGTGCAGAGCGAATCGCTTTCACAGGGAGTAGGGTACTGGATGAAACTTCCAGAGGGAATCCTCTCAGACACAGTAATTCATTTTGCCGGAACAGGTGTGGTGGAAGAAACGCTCATGGTAACAAAGAAGTGGAATCTCATCGGTTCCCTTAGCGTGCCGGTTGCCGTTATGGATCTCATCGAAGTTCCCAACGGTATGTTCACATCGTCTTTTTACGGTTACGATGGTTCCTATCAGGCGGCTGATACGCTGTACCCGGGCAGGGGCTATTGGGTAAAAAGCGCCGGCGAGGGAAAATTGATTTTGAGACGGAGATAAGAATGAGTTACTTGGGTTGTCATCGAGAATGTCTAACAAGTATGCTTTTTGAGTTCTTTACTAACAGATTAGTCGATACCTTCAAAATTAATCCGTGTACAGCAAAGCACCAGCTTTGCTGAATTCCACAACAATCTCGAGAAGTCGGGGTTACTGAATTACGTAACAAAGCTGGAGCTTTGTTGTACAAGGAACACCAGACCGGCATAAGATATAAAAATATATTTTCCGGTGGTTCCTCAAATCAGTTAAGTCGGGCAATTCATCCGCCATATTTTTAAAATCATATTAACCATAAACGAAAGGATAAAAACGACGCAGATTAACAACTCAATCCGAATCTTTCAACGACATTATATTAAATAAAAAAACCGGGCAATGCCTATCGGCAGATAGGTTATCGCCCGGCTTGTAGATGAGGATGAACGAGCCACACACGCTATGGGGTCGTCCAAAGAGAATACGACCACGGCTTATGCAACAATAATCGCCGGTTCTTTTTGGAAGACCCCATAGACGGCTTGCTTCATTCCTCATCTCCATAATACTAAAATAACCCCCAAACATCAAACCGCAGCCGGCGCGCTGCCGCGTCACGGCTGATAGTATTAAAAGGAGAATATCATGAACAAGCATCTTGTTGTTACAATTCTGTGGGGAAGCATTGCACTTCTCCTGTTTTCTTGCACTCTGTTAGGTCAAAACTGGGTTTCTACCAATGGACCCACGAGAAGCGACACCATCGTTAACATCGCAATCGGATCGAGCGTCGGAACCACGCGTATTTATGCCGCAACCGAAAAGCAACTCATCTATTCAACAGATGGAGGGTCGACCTGGCAACCCACAAGCTATTCCATCACATCTCCAACTGTGGTTACCTGCGACCCTACAAATCCCAACACCATCATTGCCGCCAAGCCGGGTACTGTTTACTCAAGTATCGACGGTGGAAGTAGTTTTAGCAATCCTATACCACCAACTTTAAGCACGACTGTCCCCATACGTCTTGCATTTTCTACATACGCTGGGTCGAAGTTAGTATTTTTGGGTACGGATACTGCCGGAACAAAAACGAGTCCTACCGCAACATCATTATATAAGAGTATTGACAGCGGGAGAACATGGTCAGCGGTGAACTATTTTAAAGATACCGTGCACACCAATATCCGAGATATTATGTATCATCCGTATAATCAAAATATCGTTTGGGTTTGCGGCACAACGCCCGCCCCGCCGTATATGATCGGCGATGGAGCGGATTATTACTACGATGCGAATAACGCTACAATAAAAACCAACGGCGTCTGGAAATCGACCGACGCCGGCGGCACGTGGATCCGGCAAACAGAAGGAATGCCGCTTCACGGTCCTAATGTATTATCCATGGCATTTTCTAAATCGCCTGCAAGCGATACTATTCTTATCGCAATTGCGCGAAAATATGGCGATGTGGATTCAGTCTATATCAGAAATTTAACCGATACCAGCTGGTCTGGCATAAACAAGCTTCCCTCCGGCGTTTTAGATGTGAGGGCGATGAGGATATCCGTTAATCATCCGGATACCATTGTCGCCGCTACGGATAACGGGTTGGTTCTAAGCACAGATCGTGGCGCCACATGGAATCTTGAAAATACCGGTTTAAAAAATGTTGATTTACGCGATGTTATTTTTGATCCTTCAAATAATGCCACCATTTATGCTTCGACGGGACAATCGATTTATAAGAGCACAAATCTTGGATCGAACTGGACAAGATTGCATACCGATTCTACAGGACTAAGTCCATCCTCCGTCGATATCCGGTCAGGCAAGCAGTTCACAGTATCAAAAACCTCGTCGTTAGTCAATACAACTTTTTCCGGTTTATGGGACGACGGCACGTACCTTGCCTCCGGCGCTTTTGAAGGTCGCTGTGCTTCCATAAATCCCAATTATACAAATTATATTTACGCCTGCGGCGACAGCCAGACATATAATGGAACAAACCGGACAGACGCAAAAGTATATGTTTCAACCGATAACGGCTCAAGCTGGGCGAGGGGTTATGCCAATAGCGATTACAGCGCCAGCATGACGTTTACCACGGTTCTTGCCGACCCGGCGTCGGGCTCAACACGCGTCTATGCCGCGGGTAAATTATCAAATAGCACCGGCTCGCACAACTATTATTATAGCACTAATAAAGGCGTTACCTGGAGCGTGAGTTATGGAGGCGCTATAGGATCCTATACGCAAACCGTGAATTGTTTAGCATTTGACACCACGGGCGCAGGCAGCTCTAATTCGTCAATTATTTACGCAGGTTTAATGACTGACGGCCTCTATAAGACGACAAATGGAGGAAGCAGCTGGAATGAATATTTATCCGGGAAAAGTATATTATCAATCATGCTGAATCGACAATCGCCATCGATCATCTATGCTGGCGGATATCCGGGAATTTATAAATCTACTAATAGTGGTTCGACATTCGGATCGCCATTACGCACCGATACGGTGACGAAGATAATAATGGACCACCAGTACCCAACTTCAACGAATGATCTTTATATTATCGGCCATAACGGCAATAATATTTACCGGTCAACGGATGGGGGAAGCTCATGGACTGATATTACCGGCTCAATACCGACGCCTGTTAACGATTTGCGGCAGGATCCCTCGAATGATAGTTTAATCTACGCCGCAACTAATAGCGGGGTCTATAAATTCAACCCCTCACCCAGAATTCCAACCGGGTTTGATATGTCCGGAGATCTTTGCACTCCCTGTGTGCTTGATTACCGTCCATTGTCCATGTCAAGTTGTCACCCTGAACCTGTTTGGTCAGCAAACACCGAATCGGATATTACTGGATATGAAATTTATCGTAGTATTGATGGAGGCGGTTATGAATATGCTGGAGCAACAAATTCTTCCACTTTTGGTTGGGTAGATAATAATGTAACAACCGATTCTAAATGCAGCGGATCTCATGACGCAACATATAAAATAAGGGCAAAAGATAATTGGGGGAATTATTCAGACTTCACCGATGTCATTCATGTTACGGCAATAACCGTTCCCATGGGGAAAGCAGTTGCTCCTCATGAATATAATCAGGGACCAACATCATATGCGTTGTGGCAAAATACCCCTAATCCGTTCAATCCAACCACCACGATCCAGTATGATCTTATAAGCACGGTGAACGTGAAGTTAGTACTGTATGATGTCCTGGGACGCGAGGTGCGCACATTGGTGGATGGACTGCAAACAGCAGGCAGGTACTCGGTAAAAATAGATGGAAACAATTTATCGAGCGGACTCTATTTTTACCGCATCCAGGCGGGAAAATTTTCCGCTATGAAGAAAATGCTGCTGATGAAATAACTCCTCAATTTAATGATTAGCGCATAGAGAAAGAGAACCCCAATCAGCAATGGTTGGGGTTTTCTTGTTCAACGAAGTTCTAAAATGAAGGGAATACCCACATCATCTGTAGTTTGAATTTATCCGCCGATTTGCCTACTTCCCTGAAGATATTCACCAACCTGTTGAATAATTGATGAAAATGAACAAATTTAAGACATTTTCAGTCGCGGTGAAGGGAGTTAATTTCTATTTATCCTACCATGATAGGAAGTCTACGGGGAGATAAATAAAGTATTTTTCCACGGATCTCTCTATTTTTCTTGTGAAACACTTGATTCTCTATTTAAAACTCTGTACATTCGGTCGCAGGTTTTTCACCTTAAATACGCATATCGTGGAGTTATATTTTGGTGAAATTATTTATAATAAGTCCTTTATTATATCAAATAAATCAGTTCGGAATACCAACGATTCAAACCGTACTGTAGTATAAATCACCTTCACTATTTGTTATGAGAAATGTCGTGCATCTTAAAATAGAGGAAGGAATATAATTCAATATACATTGTAAATATCTCCAGGATTTAAAGCATATGCCCGAAATTAATGAAGTTCAGGTTCAACCCGACATTACAGTATTGGAGATAAGCGCGGAACTGCTGGGCGTCGATGATAAAAATACCATCGTGGAAAATGTGCAGAGATTAGTTCAACAAGGCAAGGTGAATATAATTTTAGATTTACAAAAAGTCGATTACCTCAATAGCACAGGGTTAGGAGGACTTATAGGAAGTCTTACCGCAGTCCGAAAATCCAGCGGAAAATTAGTCCTCTGCGCTCCCAATAATCGTGTGTTGAGAATACTTGATCTTACAAAAATGACAGCGATATTCTCGATTTTTGCAACAAGGGATGATGCAATCCTAAGCATTTCGAACAAATGAGCCCACCTTTCTTCATGATTATCAACTTTATGCCGTTTCAATTGTATTTATGGTGACTGAAGATAATTTATTGATACGCCGGTGTTCTGATGGTGATACAAGGGCATTCGATGCATTGGTAACCAAATACGAAAAGGTTGTCTTTAACACCGCTTTTCGGATGGTTCATAATCGAGATGACGCCGCTGATATCACCCAAACCGTTTTTCTGAATATTTTTAAAAATCTTGGGTCCTATAACGAACAGTATAAGTTTTACAGTTGGATTTTCCGGATTACCAAGAACACCACGCTGAATTTTCTTCAACAGCGAAAAGTTATAGTGCCGTTAGATGATGCATGCTTAACGCTGGAAAATGGCGGTAGCGACAAAATGACCGAAACTGAAACTTCGGAAATAGTGCAACGGGCGATTATGAAACTTCCGCCCGATGATCGGTTGTTGATTGTGTTAAAATATTTTCAAGATTTATCGTATGAAGACATTTCATTTATCGTCGATGTTGGAGAAAAGACCGTTAAATCGCGTCTTTATACAGCGCGAGAACGGTTGCGTTCGATACTCATTACAATTACCGGGAATGAATTGATAAGCTGATGAACGATGTACCTGAAAAATATGTCACTTTGATGCAGAATTGGCTCGACGGCGAACTTACGCCCGCCGCCATGAAAATATTAGAAGAATACTGCGATACTAATCCGGAAGCCCGGCGATACTTTGATTCACTCAAAACCACGAACAAATTGTTAAAAGCGCAACCACAGGTAGAATGTCCCCCTGAGTTGCACGAAGAGATTATGCGGTTTGTACCTATATCCTCCCTCGATAGTCGTTCTTCGAGTCAATGGAATTTCAATATTAAAGAGCTATTTTCTTCATTAATCTCAATTCGGACAGTTCCGGCGTTTACCGTTGGTATCTGTCTGGGAATGCTGTTGTTCTTCTTTTTTGTCAGATCACATTACAATCAGACAAATTGGGACCAGGATAACCTCCAGGGAACATTGAAACCAATTGTCACGCAATCATTAGAACGACTGCCAGATGTTGAGATTTCCGATGGAAAGACTCGTGGACATGGCTATCTGACGGTGTCTGAATCCTTTTTGGTACTCCATATTGCGGTGGCATCTGATGAAGTAAAAAAGATTACTATCCTCTATGATCGAAATCTTTACCAAATGAATGGTTTCGAGAATGGTGAGGGGGCGAAAATTCATGGAGCCATGATGGAGGAGGGATTTTCATATCCCGTTCAGGATAGCGGCCCCTACCAGACTTATTTTGCAAGGGCTGAGAACTCGACCCAACCTCTAATAGTGCAATTTTACTCCGAATCCGGGGTATTCCTTGGCAAGTGTGAACTTTATCCAAAATAAATTGAAACTTTAACCAACTTTCTGTATGTACGGTTGTATTTCCTGTAGATAAATAGAGAACTAATTCATATATAATTCTTAATTCATTAAATCTATTCATCACTAAATCTAAAGGAGTCCGTTATGAAAAATAAAGCAATCATTGGCGGAGTAGCTTTTGTTGCATTAGTTGTTGTAGTATACTTTGCAATGATTTATCCCTGGCCCGGGAATTCGGGCACGGAAGGTACCATCGGAGGAGTAAAGAAGTATAATGCCAATCAATTATCCGAAAAAGATGTGGCAACGTCCAATGGAGCGCCCGCAGCCGGCAATACGCTCTCGGGCCCGGATCAACAGATTCGTTTTCTTGAAGCGCATTATTTAGCGCGTATGGCGTATGTCCCACTCAATGATCGTATGATAAAATTGTACGAACGGTTTGCGCCAGCCGAAGTTGATAAGCGCATGGCAACCGAAAATCAGCAACAACTGGCGGATCGATTCAGCAAACTTGAGGCGAAGATGGCGCCACAGCTTGTAGAAGGAAGAATGCAGTGGACACTGGAACAGCGTATGTCCGCCCTAGAATATATCGTTCAGGCTCGCATGGCTCCGCAGAACATCGATGCGCGGCTGCAGTTCATGGAACGCAGTCTTGGAGTACCTATAGACGCACGCCAAGCTACCAATATTGAAGCGCGCATGAATACAGTATTTGAGAGAATGGCAATTTCTTCCGATATGCGCCAGGCGTATACTGCTTTACTCGAAGCAAATCAAGCCAAGAACGTTGAAGCAAAACAAGCTCAGAACCTCGATGCGCGTTTTGCAGCCGTTGAAGCTGTATTTTATGCGCGAATGCAGGCGTTACCGGTAGAAGACCGGATGAATATCATCATGGAAAGCCGTCTCGCCCCGAATCTCGTGGATGCAAAAAATGCTCCAACTCTTATGGACAGAATCTCGAATGTTGAAAATCGTCTCGCCCCGAACCAGCTTGATGCAAGAATGGCATGGACGTTGCAGGAAAGAATGGCAACACTTGAAGCCCAATCCGTCGCTCGAATGGCATTTCAGCCCGTGGAAGAACGTCTGGCAAGCATGGAACGCAGTCTCGGTATCACGCAGGATGCCGCAAGGCAACAGATGAGTTTACTTGATCGCATTCAATCTGCAGAGCGCATGTCCGCGACCGTGCTGGATCGAAATGCGCCAAGAGTTGTCGACTAAGTAATTCTACAAATACAATAACTCCAATAAACAACAAAGGATGGGTCCTGTACGGGCTCATCCTTTGTTCATCTATTCTCTAGCGAAACCAAATGAAAACTTCATTTATTTGGACCGTTATCGGTGTGCTCTTTATAGCATATTCAACGGCGCCGGCTCAATACTATTCACTCAGCACAAAAGATCTCCGTCTTATCTATTACGACCGCAATCATGAATATATTGTGCCTCACCTCAGCAGATGTTTCGAAAACTCGCTTACGTTCCATAAGAAATTATTCGGGTACACACCGTGGGAAGATATTACAGTTTTCCTCCAGGATTTTGATGATTACGGATACGGCGGAACGACAAGCATACCATTGAATATCATGATGCTCGGGATCGAGCCGTACGAAAATGTTTTTGAAACATCTCCGGCGAATGAAAAATTTAACTGGGTAATGAGCCATGAACTGACGCATGTCGTCGCCACGGATCAAGCTGCGGGTCAGGATAGGTTTTTTCGAAGATTGTTCTTCGGAAAAGTATCTCCCGAAGGCGAGCAGCCCATTTCAATGTTCTACAGTTATCTCACCAACCCGCGAAAGTACGCCCCCCGCTGGTATCATGAGGGAATCGCTGTGTTCTTAGAAACCTGGATGGCGGGGGGAATAGGGCGTGTCCTGGGTGGTTATGATGAAATGGTATTTCGATCGATGGTGCGTGACTGCAGTTATTTTTACAGCGTCGTTGGTCTTGAATCGGAAGGTACCACGGTCGATTTTCAAACGGGACAAAATTCTTACTTATACGGCACAAGGTTCATGACATATCTGGCGTCCCAATATGGACCGGAGAAACTCATCGATTGGGTGCGCAGAAACGATACAACGGATGCATATTATTCATCACAATTTGAACGCGTCTATAAATTACCGCTTGAAGATTCGTGGGATCAGTGGATCGAATTTGAACATGCCTGGCAGAAAACCAATCTGGATTCTATCCATCAAAATCCGGTCACACAGTATCGAACAATATTCCCAACCGCCCTCGGATCAGTTTCACGATCGCATGTGAACCTTTCAACCCGCACGCTCTATGCCGCGGTGAATTATCCCGGACAGCTTGCCTATATCGCAGCAATCGACATCGATCATGGCTTTATCCGCCGGCTTTGTTCCGTCAGGGGACCTGCATTGTATTATGTCGCTTCACTCGCTTATGATCCGGTTAGGGACATAATATTCTATACGACTGATAACAGCCATAACTGGCGGGACCTAAACCGGCTCGATTGTAAAACCGGCAATTCTGAAATGCTCATTAAAGATACGCGGACAGGCGACCTCGCTTATAACAGGGCTGATAGCTCAATCTGGGGTATTCAGCATAATAATGGAAGATCCAGCATCGTGCGTTTTCCACCGCCCTACACCGGCTGGCAGGAACTGTTGCAATTAGATTATGGGAGGGATATATTTGATATAGATATTTCACCTGATGGAAAGTATCTTTCTGCCGGTTTTCTGGATGCGAGCGGCAGGCAGCGGCTTATCCTGATGGAAACCGAAAAACTTTATATGAGAGACGGCTCGTATCAGGTGCTTCATGAATTTGAAAACGGCACGCCGGAAAATTTCATATTTACCGATGATGGCAAATATTTATACGGATCAACTTATTATACCGGCGTTTCCAACATTGTGCGATACGATCTTGCTGCAAAAAAAATGGAATGGGTGACGAACTGCGAAACGGGATTCTTCCGGCCCCTCCCGATCGGAGATTCTTGCATCGCGTACCGGTATACCGGAAAAGGATTTTTACCGGTGATGTTTAAACCTGCGCCGACTGAAAACGTTGCTTCGATTCAATATCTCGGAGAGCAAGTCGTCGAAAAATACCCGATTGTTAAAAGCTGGGTGCTTCCATCTCCGCTGAAGATCAATCTGGATTCCCTGGGCGTGGACACCTCGGAATACAATCCGATGAGCCAGATGCGCGTTTCTTCCGCAATCCCCGTTATTGAAGGGTATAAAAATGTACCGGCTTATGGAGTGGAAATTCAATTTCTCGATCCCCTTCAAACTCAACGAGGGACGTTAAGCTTAGGTTATTCGCCAAACCGCAGTTTTGACCAAACTGAACGCATCCACGCAAAGATCGAGTATCATATTTCAAAATGGGTTTTCAAAGCTGCAATGAACGGCTCCGATTTTTACGACTTATTCGGACCCACAAAAACCAGCCGCAAGGGATATTCAGCCGGCGTAACCTATACCGATTACCTGATATTTGATCAACCGAAAACTCTCAGTTACACAGCAAAAGTATCGGGATATACCGGTCTTGAGCAACTCCCCGATTATCAGAATGTACAAACGATCATTGATCAGTTTGCTACGGGATCCTTGTGGTTTACGTTCAGGAATATGAGACGCTCACTCGGTTCCGTCGATGCGGAGGAGGGAATCAAAGCGGGCTTTGGCATCAACGGTGTGTATGTAATAAATAGGGGCTACCCTCAGATCGCCGGAACTGCGGATTACGGTTTTCTTCTGCCGGTGGATCATTTATCGTTATGGCTGCGGACCGCGGCAGGGTATGCGCCGGGCGATAGAACCAATCCATTCACGAACTTTTATTTTGGAGGGTTTGGTAATAACTGGGTGGATAACGGCGATATCCAGCGCTACCGCACGCTAAACAGTTTCCCCGGAGTCCAGATTGACGCTTTAGGCGGCACAGATTTTCAAAAGGGTATGGTGGAATTAAATTTTCCGCCGGTGCGGTTTAAGCATGTCGGATTTTTTTCTTTGTACAGCACATGGATGCACAGCCATCTTTTTGCCTCGGCGCTCTCCACAAATATTCTCAGCCGACCCGACCATGAGATCGTGTATAATGTCGGCAGCCAGATCGATTTTCGTCTTGTCGTTTTTTCGCGTCTTGAATCGACACTATCATTCGGTTATGCAATGGCATTTGAAAAAGGTTGGGCTCCGTCAAATGAATTTATGGTCTCTCTAAAATTATTATGAGCATAGTCCGGCTTGGCGTCGGTATTCTGCCGGTCTTATTGTTTTTATTAGTTTTAAATTTCAGCGATACCTACAAGCTTGTGCGATTCAGGAGGGTAGGATATTCGCTGTTATGGGGAATTATCGGGGCGATTGTGGCTTATTTTATAAATTCCTTTCTCTTCCAAACGCTTCAATTTGAAACCGGGCAGTATACACGATACATTTCCCCGTTCATTGAAGAGATGATTAAAGCCCTTCCTGTGTATATAATGATACGCCGGCATCAAATTGGTTTTTTATTGGAGGGCGCAATTATCGGATTTTGCATTGGTGCGGGATTTGGCTGTGTAGAAAATATCTATTACTGGAACGCCCTGCCTGATGCTGATATCTTTCTCATAGTCATACGCGGATTGGGAACGGCTGTTATGCATGCCGGGGCGACTGCCCTTTTTACGTTAATTACAGCTTATGGAATGGAACGCGCTTCACGGATGTCAGTAATGCTTTTTATCCCTGGATTAGTCATTGCAATCGCAATCCATTCCCTCTATAATCATTTTCTCCTCTCCCCGCCATTGACGACAATTGTATTTTTGATTGCATTGCCGGCTATTCTTATTATTGCGCTCATAGAGAGCGAAAGGTCGATGAAGGGATGGCTTGGCGTCCGGCTTGATTCCGAGCTGGCGCTGCTCGATCTCGTAACCGATGGGAAATCGTCGGACACGCGCGCCGCGAAATATTACAACCTTCTCCATGAACGGCTCGATAGCGGGATGATTCGGGATGTAACTGAGTATATGAAGCTCCATATTGAACTCTCGCTTAACGCCAAAGGAGTGTTAATGATCCGCGAGGCAGGCATCACTCTTCCACCCGATGAAAAGATAATTGATAAATTAAAGCGGCTGAAAGAATTAGACGCAATTATTGGGTCTGCCGGTAAACGCGCGCTTGCCCCGCTGCTGCGCTTTACCATGCGAGACCTCTGGCAGCTCTACATGCTGGAGAATATGAATTGAAGTTACGGATAAACGGACCTGTAAAGTTTGTTGAATAAAGGAGAGAAATTGAAAAAGAAAATTGCAGTATTAACAGGATGCGGGATAATATTGATGTCAATCTTCATTTTTTATTTTTCTGTATCCCGCCATCCGCGGTGGGATGCCAATGGTTGACGCTACTGCGTCAGGAACAATCAATAGTTCCGTATCCCATCCACACAATCTTTTTATTAACCCATCCCCGACCCCTTCCCTTTTTTTTAAGGGAAGGGGCAGGGGGTTGGGTTAAGTAATCACCTTGTCAAATATCTCAACCTAATCGGGGAGCAGATTTTGATCCCCAACACAACCTACCGTTCAAAGGAACCTGCATTCTTAATCTTTCGTTAAAAATTTGATTAGCCAAACAATAGTGGGGCATTACCTATTATTGTACCTGAAGCTTATTTATTTACAGGAAGAATAAGGTTATCACTATGAGTTTAACGCAATTATCTACAAAGTGGCAAAAGTTCGGTCCACGTCTGCAGAGCGTGCTCCGTATTGTAACATCGGTGCTGTTCATGCTTGCCGGTTCAATGAAACTCTTTGCTTTCCCCGCCGGGATACCCCCGAATGGAGGCACAGTGAATTTGTTTACCGAAGCATGGTTTGCCGGTGTGCTTGAAGTGTTTGGTGGATTCCTAATGCTCATCGGACTCTACACACGTCCGGTTGCATTTATTTTATCCGGTGAAATGGCAGTGGCATATTTCCAGTATCACGCCGTGCGGGGATTTTGGCCCATCTTAAACGGCGGTGTTGACGCGATGTTCTATTGCTTCCTCTGGCTTTATTTTTCCGCTGCCGGCGCGGGACAGTGGAGCTTGGATGCGAAACGGGGAATATGATAGAAACTTTCGATTCATTAGATTATCATAACAAGATTTATAAACTAAGGAGAAGTAATATGGCAGAGAAGAGAATAAATTCCATTACCGAATCAAAGACGGAAGATAATAATGCATACACACTCGATCTCACGCGCATCCTCAACGCGCCGCGAAAGAAAGTGTTCAAAGCGTGGACTGATCGGGTGCAACTTGCAAAATGGTGGGGACCGAAAGGATTTACCAATCCGCGATGTGAGATAGATGTGAAGCCCGGCGGCGCCATACGCATCGATATGAAAGCTCCGGACGGTGTTATTTACCCGATGTCGGGCGCTTATCGCGAGATCGTGGAACCGGAGCGGCTTGTTTTTACAAGCGCGGCGTTGGATAAAAATAATAAACCCATTTTTGAAGTGCTCAACATTGTTACGTTCGGCGAGCAGGGCGGACGGACCATACTCATCATGCACGCAAGTGTTACTCATGAAACTCCCGAGGCAGCGCAATACCTGAAGGGTATGGAAGAAGGATGGAACCTATCCATTGATCGCTTAGAAGCATTTGTTGAAAAGAACTAACTGGGAACCGCAAATAAAAGGAGACCTCAGAATAGTAGCGTCCGACTCGCCTGACCTGTCGGACGGATCCAATGATTGAATAAAACATATCTTCACCTAAGTTCCCGGGTAACATGATCGGGTCGTCCATAAGGAACTTATCTTCCTTCGCTGAGTCATGATGTCCCGATGCGTCGGAATCAGCATCTGTGTTCAACAATTATTGGATCCTGAACTAAGTTCAGGATGACTCATTATTTCTTTTTTGCTGACCCCAGTTAATCAATTATGATGAGAAAAATTATTTTCCCATATTACCAGCCAATTACAAATTAACAATCTAACGCAATCATAATTCAAGTGAATCCAATGAGCACCGAACCAATTGTCATCGAGCGAACATATAATGCCCCAATCGCAAAATGCTGGAAAGCAATTACCGATAAGAACGAAATGAAAAAATGGTATTTCGATCTTGCGGACTTCAAGCCGGTGGTCGGATTTGAATTTCAATTTACCGGCGGCAAAGATGATAGGAAATACCTTCACCTATGCAAAATCACAGAGGTAATCGTCGGCAAGAAGCTTACCCATAGCTGGCGTTACGATGGGTACGAAGGAATTTCCTATGTAACGATTGAATTGTTTGCCGATGGAAATAAAACAAGAGTGAAGCTTACCCATAAGGGGTTGGAATCCTTCCCGGCAAGCAATCCCGATTTCGCCAAGGAAAATTTCGTTGCCGGATGGACGGCGATTATCGGTTCATCATTGAAAGAATACGTGGAAAAATAAGTCCTTGAACTTCACTCGACAATCAGATCACCCTTTACCAACTTCTTTTCCCGTACTGCGCGGAAGAAGGCATAGCGGTCAAGAACCCGCTCCTGAAACTCTTCAAGATACAGGTAGATAACCGGAGTGATATAGAGCGTTATGAACTGGGATACAATCAATCCGCCGACAATAACCAATCCCAATGGTTGGCGCGTCGATCCATCGGCTCCGTACCCGATTGCAATCGGTAGCGCGCCAATGACTGCTGCAAGCGTCGTCATGATAATCGGGCGAAAGCGATTCATGCTGGCGTCGTGGATCGCCTGTTCCACAGGTTCACCGGCGTTCACCCTTTGCCGTGCAAAGTCGACAATCATGATCCCGTTTTTCTTCACGATTCCCATCAACATAAACATACCCACAAACGCATAAAGCGACGCTTGCTCCCCGAACAGGAACAACGTAAGCAATCCCCCGACCAATGCCGTCGGCAGCGTTGATAGAACCGTGAGAGGATGAAGATAACTCTCATACAGGATCGCAAGAATCACATACATCACAAACACCGCGAGTAGCATCAGAATTGTCAGATCCCGGACGGTATCCTGAAACGTTAATGCTTCCCCCTGCAGATCCGCTCTGATGCTCGGAGGCACGACAGTTTCTGCTGCTTTATTGATAAAATCAACAGCATCGCCAATTGCGACGCCGGGTTTGAGATTGAAAAATATCGTTACGCTCGTGAACTGATTTAAATGGTTCACGGATTGAGGTCCGAGCGAGGATTTCCAGGTTACGAGCGATGAAAGTGGAATCAGGTTTTTTCCGTCATCTGTTTTAATATAGAGGAGCGACAAATTATCGGGATGCGACCGGTCTGCATCCTTGACTTCAAGAATTACCTGATATTGATCTTCCGGTTTCTTAATCAGATAAAGATAATTTTGCGAGTATGCCTCACTGAGCAATTTTAGAATTCTTGTTTCGGAAACTCCATACGAACGCGCCTGATCGCGGCGGATATTAATATCCAGATTCGGAGTATTGTTGAAGAAGTCGGAAGAGACTGTCGCGAAACCCGAATACTCTCTCAGTTTTTCCATCATCTTCATTGAAACATCGTAGACTTCGTTCGGCTCAGTCCCGGATATCGCATACGCGTATTGACCCTGATTTTGATTCGTTGCGCCGGTGCTAATTTCGAGAACAGGGAAAGGACGCAGGAAAGGAAAAACTCCCGGAATTTGACCGAGTTTAAACATTAATTGGCCCGCAACCTGCTGGATGGGTGGCCGTTCATTTGCCGGTTTGAGAAATGCAAGAAGAAGTCCCTGATTCGAAGCAAGAAATCCGCTGACGCCGGTCGCTGTGAAGGTTGCATCAACGTTCGGGTCTTGTTGGAAAACCTCATTTGCTTTCGCTTGAAGGGTGTGCATTTGATCGGGCGAAGAACCTTCGCGTCCGATCATAACGCCCCAAACAAAGCTGCTGTCTCCGGGGGGCAAAAACGTCTTGGGAATGAACGCCAACAGCACAACTGTTCCTATTAAACAAATAAGCCATATCACGCCTGAAACCCATCGATGCCGTAGGAACCACCAGAGTGATGATCCATAGAAACCGAGCACTTTATGTTCCACGTTTCCCATGATTTTTTCCATCCATGTCTTTTTGGATCCTTCACCCCTGTCCTTCAAGAGCCGTGCGCACATAAGAGGGGTCAGCGTGAGAGAGACGAGCCCTGATGCGAGAATCGAGACCACAATAGTGACAGCAAACTCCCGGAAGATTCGCCCGACAAGCCCCGACATGAATACCAATGGAATGAACACAGCGGCAAGAGAGATAGTCATCGCCAGAATGGTAAAGCTTATCTCCTTAGCGCTGTTAATGGTTGCTTCCAATGTTGCCTCGCCGTGTTCCATTCGACGAACGGTATTTTCCAAAAAGACGATCGCGTCATCGACCAGGAATCCTATTGCCAGTGTGAGCGCCATGAGGGAGAGATTATCAAGACTGTACCCGAGGAGCCGCATCACAATAAACGTTAAGAAGAGTGAAAGCGGGAGCGCAACGGCTGGAATGAGCGTATCGGTGGCGCGACCAAGGAAAATGAAGATCACCACGACCACCAGGAGGAAGGCGAGGAGGAGCGTCTTCTGAACGTCATCAACGGAATTGATAATCGATCGTGATCGATCGTATACGGGCGTAACCCGTATAGAGCTGGGCAGTTCTGCGCTGATTATCGGCACCAACCCGCGAATGCTTTTTGATACCTCAACTGCGTTAGCACCCGCCTGCCGGTATACAGCTACAACGACGGTTGCCCCGGGAACAGGGTATCCACGAGCCCAAAACCGCATATTGAGGCGTTCATCCTGCACTGATTCTGTTACCTGTGCGACATCACGCACATAAACCGGTGAACCATTTTGAGTGCTCACGATCAAGTCGGCGTAACCCTGACTGGTTTCCAACTGACCGTTCGGGCGGAGGAGGTTTGTCCCCGTCGAGGCATCGAGCTGGCCCGCGCCGATATAACTTGTGCCATTTTTTATGGCTTCCGAGAGATCATCGATAGACATTCCCCGCGCGGCAAGCGCCGAGGGATCGGCTTTGATGCGTATTGACGATTTTGTGCCGAACACATTAACGCGGCTCACACCCGGTAAAATGCTAATCCGTTGTCCGACCTGTATGCTGCCATAATTATATAATTGACCCTCAGGGATCACATCGCTCGTAAGGGCTATATACATTATCGGTTGGTCGTTAGGATTTGTCTTCGAGAACGTGGGAGGCGACGGTAAATCCACCGGTAAACTTCCCGATGCCTGCGAAATTGCTGTCTGGACGTCCGTTGCCGCCGCATCGATACTCTTACTCAGGTCGAATTGAAGGGTCAAGCTTGTGTGTCCCTGTGTGCTGTTGGAGGTGACAAGCGCTAATCCGTTGATTTGCATAAATTGCCGTTCAAGCGGCGTCGCGATATTGGCAGACATGGTGCTCGGGCTTGCCCCCGGATAATTAGCTTGAACCTGGATAACCGGATAATCAACAGCGGGCAGATCGTTCACAGGCAACTGTAAGTAGCAGATTATCCCGAACAATACCGCCGAAGCAGTAAGCACGGCAGTCATTACCGGTCGATGGATGAAGGGTTCCGACAAATTCATTGTTTGGTACCCGCGTTACGCTCGGATTCAGAAGAGAGAGTCTGTATGTCGGCGATTCGGACTTTAGCTCCCGGCGCGACCGCAATTTGGCCGGCGACGATGACGCGTTCTCCGGAATGTAAACCTTTGTCGATGACGATAAGATCACCCTGGCGTTGTCCAAGGGCAACCGGCCTCATGTCTGCCGTTGAGTCGTCCTTCACCACAAACACAATCGGCCCTTTTGCCGACGACAGAGACGCCGCGGCAGGAACAAGCACTGCTGAACGAATAGTATTTAACACCAACCGGACTTTTACAAATTCGCCGGGCCAGAGAAGGCGTTCGTTGTTCGGTACTGTTGCTCTCAGCGCTACTGTTCCGCTCCCCGATTGTACCGCGTTATCGAGAAACGTGAGAGTACCGATATGGTGCGGGGTTGTTTCATCGGGCAGCCAAACCTCAACTTGTAAACTTCCTTTTGCCATGTTCTCTTTAACAACAGGAAGGTCGTTCTCATTGACCACGAAGTCGGCATAGATGGGATCCATCTTCTGAATACTAAGCAGGACGCCTGTGGTGGGAGCGACAACATTTCCAATATCGATGAGCCGCCGTCCTGCCCTGCCGTTGATTGGGGAGCGTATGAAACAGTAGTCAAGATTCAATCTTGCGTTTTCCAGCGCAGCTTCATTCCGTTTCACCTGGGCATCGGCGGTTTCGACGGCATTATTTGCAATATCGTAATCCGATTGCGCAACATCTTTCGATTCAAGAAGTTTTGCCGCACGATCGAACTGAATCTTGGCGAGTTCGAGCGCTGATTTCGATTGTTCAAGATCTGCTTCCGTTCCGTGAAACGATGCGCGATATGGGCGCGGATCAATCGTAAAGAGGGTATCGCCTTCTCTTACTTCAGCTCCGTCGGCAAAATGAATTTTTATGATGCGACCCGATACTTGCGGCTGGACAGATACCATCTCGCGTGCGACGCATTTGCCGATTTCATCAAGGTAGACGGGAACATCCGCTGCTGTGGCTATCGCAATAGTTACCGGCGCAGGGGGACGGGTAAATCCGGAGGTCGCGTTCTGGCTGTTGCCGGCGCGTAAGATTGCCACGATTACCCCTCCGAGGATAAATACGGAAATGCTTAAAATTATTTTATGTTTGTTCATATATCTATCATCCTATAGTAAATGTTTATCAAAATCGTTCTTGCTATGTATTATCAGATAATATTATCCGATTATGTACTCCAACATTGACTAGTTATCTCCATCCTCCATAGCTCATATGGCATGGTTGAGTGATCAAAACTGGGTTTAAATTGTTAGAGAGAATCCCTCAATTACGATCAAAAACAGCGGTCAGGCCCTGGATGATGTTTTCGAGTGGGAATCTACTGCCGGCATTATCGAAAATACATCGGATGTAAATTGTTTCACCCATCGCAGCAATCAAGTTTCACGCTGATTCAATGAAGACTGCGCTTCTTCCCCAAAACATATTAATTTTAACACATTCCGGAGTATTCAGGTTCCAAAAAAAAGCAAAAACTGAAATCAGTTTGTTCCTTTGATAGGGCAGGATAAGGCGTCTATTTAAAAAATCAATTTATTAGGTATATCCGAACAAATTTGAGAATTTGGAATATCGACCTATCAAGAAACTTCTCTCCTGAGAATTTCCAGGGAGGGAATGGCGCTCAGATCTAGAAATATTGGTTTGAGAAGGAGGAACAACCTGTAACCCATTATATATTAATGCGTTATACGATATATAAAATAAACATAAAAAAATTTGCTTTTTAAATAATATATTGATATATTTCAATATATAAATATGAAAACTTCTGAAGAATATATCGTCAAAATAGCCAAGGCGCTTTCGGACAAGTCGAGAGTGCGTATCATGCAAGAAATCGCAAAACGCGGTAGCGTATCATGCGGCGATGCGGTTCATATTGCGAATCTTTCCCAACCTACGGTATCACATCACGTAAAAGTATTAGTAGAGGCGGGATTGCTTATCGCAGTGAAAAATGGGCGACATGTTAATATTAAAGTCAATAAGGAAGTGCTCAATGAATTCACCGAGTTGATTGGAATATCTGCAAAACGATAAGTATAATATTTTTTTGTTTTATATATTGATATATTTCGATATTTAGATATATCAATATGTTAATAAATCAATTAATTTGAAAGGAGATTTAGTTTATGAAATACATAGTATTATTAGGAAGAATTCTTTATTCAATGATATTCATGTTGGCAAGTTTAGGCCATTTCACAGGAAAGACAATAGCTTATGCGGCGGCGCAAGGCGTACCGTTCGCACAGTTTGTAGTGCCGCTCTCCGGAGTTATGGCTCTTTTGGGAGGTCTAAGTATCGCCCTTGGGTATAAAACAAAATATGGCGCATTGTTGCTAGTGTTGTTCCTCGTGCCAGTCACTGTTATGCTGCATAAATTCTGGACAGTGACAGATCCGATAATGGCGCAAATGCAACTGGCAATGTTTATGAAAAATACTGCATTGATTGGCGGAGCATTTATGATCATGCACTTTGGCACTGGTCCCTTAAGCTTAGACGCTCGCCCGACTGCAAGCCGTTTGAGATAAGGTGGTCAACATACCGTGCTTCATTTCTCTCTATCTTTGCGTGGGGGGAGAAGAGAAGTGAAGCCCGGAAGGAAGATCAAGTCCTTTGGATATTCATTTCTCAAGATGTTGCCGAGGACCATAGAACTCCCTCGAGTATTTTCGCTCGCATAACAGACCCTTCAAAGGGCGGAGGGAATCAACGTTTGCAATTAAACTGGAAAACTGGTATAATAATTCAATTATTGCAACCAATCCAATTAAAAATGCTCAACTCGAGATGAATCATAGAATTGACCATTCAACTAGCGTAAATATCAGTTCCAACACACTATTTCATTTCACAGATGATATAAACCATCTTTTAAACATCTTCCGTGTTTATTTTATTCCGCATTATTGTTTAGAAGTTTTTCGATTCGGCGATTTAAGAGCAGAGTGGGCAACTCCAATGGTTTCTTTCTGTGATTTACCAGCGATGCTCATAAAAAGCCACTTGGATACATACGGTCCATTCGGAATCGGATTGTCAAAAACGTGGGTCATGAAGAATGGTTTATTACCGGTGTGGTACATACACAACGAATCCAACTTCTTTACGCGACACGAAGGTCTGGCATTTCAATATTTTCATAAATCTATAGAAGGAGGATTAAGCTTCGAAACATCTAGGCTGTTTACATCATATAGCAGTTTCATGAAACCGTATCAGGGAATATCTTGGCGACGTGGTGCTTACACAGAAGAGATCAGATTCTACAATGAAAGAGAATGGAGATATGTACCCAATATAGATGTGGTTGAAGTGCCAGACTTTCTGAATAAAGAAACATTTCATAATAGAGATATTAAAAAAGGTTTTGAGGAGGTTTTGGCACGAGAATGTTGCCTGAAGTTTACACCCGATGACATCCAATATATAATCGTTCCTGATGAAGACGAAATTATTCCCATGATAAAGATCATCGAATCTTTGCAATGGGGATATAGTCCAGATGAAATGAAAGCACTATGCACATGTATTATATCGGCGAATAGAATTCAAGAAGATTTTTGAAATATCCCCAATCCATTACGCGCGTAACTTACCGGAAAGGTGGGAATGAAACTAATTCCCGAAGTGCTGTAAAAATCATTAGGCGTTAATTATGACCATCCTCTAATGATACCTTCGGAATATAATTCCATAAAAGAGCCGAAAAGTAATCCAGTCAGTAAAATTCTATTGTCGCCTCTTTTTGTCCCGGCTGTATTTATAGTTGGTATTGCGACCCGTCTCTTTTGGTTATTGATGTTTCATCCCGATCCCCAGAGCGATTATGCCTTCTATTTACAAAGCGCAGAATCTATTGTAAGCGGACATGGTTATGCCACGTCCGATGGTTCTGCAACTGCCTACTTTCCCATCGGCTATCCGTTATTTCTGGCAGCGCTTTTCCGGATTTTTGGAATTTCGGTTACTGTAGTCCAGGCAGCAAATGTTATACTGTCTGTTGCATCGCTTTTCCTGGCATACCCGATAGCGCGGCACCTTTTTAAGTCCGAGACCGTTGGAAGGTTCTTCCTGCTGCTTCTCGCCATCTATCCGAACAATATCGCATACACATCGCTTGTCGCGGTGGAGACATTCTATTTATTCCTCATGTTTCTCGGTGTAGCATTACTCTTGCCGTGTATGTCGAATGACGGGAGGACGCATTACGTCCGTTTACTGCTTGCAGGATTAGTGTTCGGATATGCAACACTTGTGAAAGCGCAAACGCTCTTATTGCCGGGTCTGTTACTATTATTGTTCCCTTTATTAGCGTTGAAATGGAAGAGCTCGCTCGATCGATTGAAGAAAATTGCTCTCCTCTACGTTGTCCTGATTGCGGTGGTGAGTCCGTGGATTATCCGAAATTACAACCTGTACCACGATTTTCTTCTCTCAAACAATGACGGTCTGAATCTTTACATGGGCAACGGTCCGGAAGCCACCGGAAGATGGGTCCCAATCGAATGGTTTGCCAATAGGGACGACACGTTGAATGAACATACCATTAATGTCATTGCGAGGAAAAGAGCGCTTGATTACATCAGGACGCATCCGGGGCACACATTATCCCTCATACCGAAGAAGCTTGCAGCGCTGTTCCTTCCCGGCGATGGCATCATGTGGACCCTGCGCGGCATGAAGGGAGACGAGATTAAATCATCACGAGATGGATTGATGCTACTCGCCCGGTTTGATTGGAATTATGAGCTTCTCCTGAAAATATTTTTTATATGCTCACTTCTATTCGGGGTTTGGAGACGATTTCGGGAGGGGAAAGGTCACGGGTGGTCCCTGTTGGGCATAGTTGTAGTACTTTATTTCGTCATCACGTATCTTGTGTTCTACGGCGAGGCAAGGTATGCCATCCCGATATATCCCTGGATGATCATGTACGTAGCGGCACTATTTACTACACCGTTCGTAAGGGAGGAGTCGCAGTAGTCATTGCGATCCCGACCGCAGTCGGGATCGCGATGACGACACTATGGCAATTACGCTCATTTAGATGAGAGTAATAAAATAAATTCATATCTTTGAAACACAAGATGGTGCGTTATACTTTAACATGGAAGTAAATATTTTAACTAAACTGATCTTAGAAGGAATTCAGACTGAATAACGACTTCTTCAACGTCTACAACGATAAAGTCCGCGCCGAAGCGTATGATCGGCTTGAGTTTCCCGGCACATACCATCTGGCGTTTCGGGATTTGCCTGCGATTATAAGCAAACATGTAAAAGGAAAGAAAGCCATCGATTTCGGATGCGGGACAGGGCGGTCTACGCGCTTCTTGCGTAAATTAGGTTTTGACGTTGTCGGGGTGGATATTTCCGAGCCCATGCTCGCACTCGCCCGGAAAAATGATCCGGAGGGGGAATATCATCTTGTTCCGGAAGGCAAGCTCGATGGGTTAGATACGCAAACCTATGATCTTATCTTATCCGCGTTCACCTTCGATAATATTCCCACAATGGAGAAGAGGGTTTTACTCTTCCAATCTCTGAAACGTTTGCTCAATCCAAATGGATGCATCGTGAGTGTGGTTTCTTCGCCGGAAATCTATGTCAACGAATGGGCGTCCTTCTCAACGAAAGATTATCCTCAGAACCGATCCGCGAAGAGCGGAGAGAAAGTATTCATCGTAATGCTCGATGTGGAAGACCGCCGTCCGGTTGAAGACATAATATGGCACGATCAAGATTACCTCGAAACGTATAAACTTGCCGGTTTAACGCCGGTCGAGATATTAAAACCCGTAGGGAATCTCAATGAACCCTACAACTGGGTGAGCGAGACGAAGATAGCGCCGTGGGTTATTTATGTTTTGAGAGCGGGAGAGTGAGTTAAATTCGGAATCATCAGGGCGCGATATTACTTTTCGCCGTGCTCCTTTACCTCATAAGTTCCATCCGGTTTGATCTGCGTTGAATACGATCCGTCCCAGCTCTTCATGAAGATCCCGCGTATGATGCGGTTGATCTTGCTGTTCTCAACGACCACTCCGACGTTGCGGATATTATAGAAGTAACCCTTCTCCCAGTTCGCCGTTCCAATCCAGCAGGCGGTCGAATCAATAACCATGTATTTGCAATGTTCCACCCGCGCGAAGGAGATGTATCCTTTCGAGTACTCCGGGATGGAGGTGAATTTCACCTCAATATTCGGAATGCTTGCGAGGTTCTTGAGATAGCCGATGACGTACTTCCCGATTGACCAATCGGAGACAATGAGTTTTACCCGCACACCCCTTGCGGCGGCGCTGCGCAACGCGCTATCGAGCACGGTATACATCCCGCCCTGGCGGATCTCAGGAGAATACGTCAACACCTGCACCATCACATCGTGCTTCGCATTATCGATGAGCTTGACAATGTTCGTCTCATCCCACAACATTGAATCAGTGATCAATCCTTTCGGGCTCATCGTTGGGAAAAACACCAGCGTATCCCCCGGCGCTTCCAGCGTCCTCAATGGGACATTGTATGTCGTCTTCTTGAGAACTCCCGGGAGATGGGAGGGCTGGTTCCCATCGGCAAGTTCCCAATCGATATTGAATATATCCAGATAGATTTTCACCGCCTCCGGTTTCCCTATCCGCACGCCGATCTCGTGGATGTGCTTGAGCGAGCGCCAGTCGAAATTCTGGCTGCCGATAAATGCCTGCTCTCCGTCAACGATGAAATACTTCGCATGCTGAATTCCACCTTTCAACGCTCCGAAATCGATAATTCTTACGCTGATATTTTTAAGTTTGCCAATGCTGTCTATTGGCTGGGGATAGGTCTTGTGCATATTGTTGTCGTCGATAAAGCGGATTTGCACTCCTCGCTTGCCGGCTTCCACAATCGCATTGAGGATATCTTCCAGCGGCTCTCCTTTCTTATTCGAGACATAGAATTCCTCGAAATCAAGCGATTTCTTTGCGCCGTTGATCATCTCCAGCCAAACTTCGTGGGTTTTCCGGATATCGGGATTATCGAGGTTCGTTTCAACAGGAACGCTCTCAACGATTTCAAAATCAGGGTAGCCCGCGATTTGCGACCGGGCGATGCATGAACACATTTGCATCGCGAAAAACAAAATAGTTAATCGTTTAATCATATATGTTAAATTTAATAGAAATCGTTTTTAGCCATCAACTCTGGTTTTTGAGCGCAGAACCAATCTAAATGCGATGAAATTGTTATTGTTAAGAGATAGCTGTATCAACATTGTAAAAATATATCGAATAATTACTTTTCCCACAAATTACTATACAGTCCGATGGGTGGCGGATTCAGGCGGATAATCTTCTTATCGCTGGCCTTGTTAAATCTGTATAATTTGGTGGTGAGGAGATTGCCCGCCCGAACTACGAAGTCGGGCAGGCGACGTCCGCCTCCTGCTAAAAAATGGCGGGAGTCGGACTCGCGATGACGCTGTACGAGGCCATGGGATGTTAATCGTGGGAAAATGATCTTGAATTGCGATGAATGCCCTGTCGCCCTTTACGAAACGTACTTTTCTAACATTTGTGAATAGTGTATATAATGATTATTTTAACAAGAATTTAACTTATTTTGATAGTAAATATTTAAGGTTACTTTTATTGGCGAGATAGACTTGATCGGACAAACCATATCACATTATAAATCCCAAAGTAGCTCACGATCCCGATTTATCGGGAGAGTGATCGCGACTTTGAGGATCCCGCTTTCTCTTGGCGGGAACTTCGGGTGGAGCTCCTTATGATTGGTAAAACTGTTTCTCATTATAAAATCCTTGAAAAATTAGGAGAAGGCGGCATGGGCGTCGTTTATAAAGCCCAGGACTTGCAGCTTGATAGAGTTGTTGCCCTCAAGTTTCTCCCGCATCACCTCACGGTAAACGAATCGGAGCAGGCGCGCTTTCTTCAGGAAGCAAAAGCCGCCTCGGCGCTTAACCACCCGAATGTTTGCGGCATTCATTCCATCGGCGAATACGAGGGACAGCGTTTCATCGATATGGAATTTGTCGAAGGACAGACGCTGCGCGATAAAGTTTCAATCGGGACATTGAAGCTGAATGATGCGATTGAATATGCAATCCAAATCGGAGAAGCATTGCAGGAAGCGCATAGCAAAGACATCGTGCACCGCGACATCAAAGCCGAAAACATCATGGTGAACACGAAAAACCAGATCAAGGTGATGGATTTTGGTCTTGCCAAGCTGAAGGGTTCGTTAAAGCTCACAAAAACATCCAGTACAGTCGGCACGCTTGCGTATATGGCGCCGGAACAAATTCAGGGCGGAGAAGTTGACGCGCGATCTGATATATTTTCCTTCGGAGTGGTCTTGTTCGAAATGCTCACGGGACACATGCCGTTCCGCGGCGAGCACGAAGCGGCTATGATGTACTCGATTTTAAATGAGGAGCCGGAACCGTTACAGGGATTGAGACCTGATTTGCCCGCAGAGTTTTTGCATATCCTCTACCGCGCGATGGAAAAAGATCCGGGGGAAAGATACCAGTCGATGAGCGACATGCTCATCGACCTGCGCCGCATGAAGAAACAATCGACAAAGGTGACGCGAACCGCCGCCTACCCAATACCGCCGATGGGTGACGTACCCGTTATCCATCCGCCCGCAACGACTCCAGTTCCCAAAAGGAAGACCGGTTTAATACTGGGGATTGGCGGAGTTCTTGTCGTGGCGGCAGCTCTTGTCTGGAAGTTCTATGGCACGGGAGGTGAAGGGTCGGGGATACAGCCGTTCCACTCATTCAAACCGACAAGGATCTCGACCGACGCTATGCCGCTTCAGGCAGCAATATCCCCCGACGGGAAATACATTATCTATTCTGTTGATGAATCCGGGAAACAAAGCGTGTGGATGCGGCAGGTTAATGCGGCGAGCAGTGTTCGTGTCCTGCCTCCGGATAGCGTTGGATACCAGGGATTTACATTCTCTCCGGAGGGTGATTATGTCTATTATAGCGTCTCGTCACCCAAGGACAGTCGTGGCGCGCTCAATATTGTACCGACGCTCGGCGGAACGCCACGGAAAATACTCAGCGACATTTCAGGCGCCGTTGCCGTTTCTCCCGATGACAAACAGCTTGCATTTCTGCGACAGTTTCCCGATGAGGGTGAGGAAGCGCTCATGATCTGTTCCGCCGATGATAGCAACGAGCGAAAGCTCCTTTCGAGAAAAGGCGAGGACTTCTTCCTTAACGGAAGCGTGTCTCCAGCATGGTCGCCGGACGGAAAGACGATTGCGGTGGGCGCAGGGAGTACAATCGGCAAACTTTATTCGAGTCCGCTTCTCGTATCAGTGTCCGACGGCTCATTCCGGTTCGCGACTACGAATCGATGGAATACGGTTGATCGTATCGCATGGGCAAACGACAGCAAAGGGCTGGTCTTTGTCGCTGCGGAATATATTACCGGAGCCGCTTCTCAGCTCTGGTACGTCAATATAATTGAAGGAAGTTATTATCGCATTACGTCAGACCTGACTAATTACAATGCCCAGAGCTTGAGTGCTACTTCAAACCAATCGACTATGCTCGCTCTCCAGACGAGCTTCAACAGCGCTCTCGAAATATTGCCGGGTGGTGATTGGCGCCGCGAGCGGAGGATTACGTCCCGGAATGCCTATATGGAAGGTTTGGAAGGCCTTGATTGGATGCCCGACAACCGGATCGTATATGCGTCGATCGTGAGTGGTAATAGCGATATCTGGATGATCGACGTAGAGGGTAAGAACCGCCGACAATTGACGTCGAATCCTTTCGGAGAGTACAATCCTTCCGCCTCGTTCAATGGTCGATTCATCACATACGCATCGAACCGTGACACGACGCCTCATATCTGGGTTATGGACGCCGACGGCAACAACCAGCGAAAATTGACAACGGGGGTGGATGATTATGAACCGCGATTTGCCCCGGATAATCAATGGATCTATTTTGATAGTTATCGCGCTAACGGACGACGGAATCTTTGGAAGGTCGCTGTTTCGGGTGGGGAACCGGTGAAGATAACTCAAGACTTCGTAATCAGTATCGGCGTTTCACCAGACGGTCAATCCCTTCTTGAACGCTTGTATCTAGCTGCTGAGAAGAAATGGACCTATGCTCTCCTCTCCCCAGAAACCGGAAAACCGGTTGAGACGTTTGATCTCCCCCTGACCACAGGGCGTTTACGGTGGATGCCGGATAGCAAGTCGATCGCTTATGTCGATACCCGCAACGGAGTTTCAAACATCTGGGTTATGTCTCTCGCCACTTTCACGCCCTCGCAACTGACGCACTTCGAATCGGAACTGATCCCTAATTTTGTCTGGTCAAAAGATGGCAAGAACCTCGTTCTGGCGCGCGGCGAACAAACCAACGATATTGTTCTGCTGAATGATACTCGATGATTACGATATCATTTTCTCATTCTGCAATTCTCTAAATCTTAGGTCTTTCTTTTATCCTTCTGTAAAAATGTTTTAAAGCGGATTAATCCTGATATCCGTCGTACAGGTTAAACGAGGGCGCGCCTAATGATTAACTTATTTTGGCTGCTTCACAACGCGCAAATATGGTTTCACCGTTTTCCAGCCGGAAGGGAACATCTTCTTTGCCTCATCATCCGACACAGATCCCGATATAATAACATCGTCGCCATTCTTCCAATTGGCGGGCGTTGATACCTTATGCTGTGAAGTGAGCTGCATGGAATCGAGCACACGCAAAATCTCATCAAAGTTGCGACCGGTTGTCATCGGGTAAGTCAGCATCAACTTGATTTTCTTGTCCGGACCGACGATGAAAACGGAACGAACCGTTTGATTCGTTGCTGCAGTCCTGCCGTCGGATGAATTTCCATCTTCGGCGGGGAGCATATTATAGAGTTTCGATACGGCGAGGTTTGTATCTGCGATCATCGGATAATTCACCGCAGCGCCCTGGGTTTCCTGAATATCTTTCGCCCATCCTTTGTGACTCTCCACCGGATCGACGCTCAAGCCGATGATCTTGCAGTTACGCTTTGTAAATTCAGGCGCGATACGAGCCATGTATCCCAGCTCGGTGGTGCATACCGGTGTATAATCCTTGGGATGAGAAAAAAGCACCGCCCAGTTGTTGCCGATCCATTCGTGAAAACGGATATTCCCCTCGGTCGTGGCGGCTGTAAAATCGGGGGCGAGATCGTTAATTCGTAATGACATAATGTTAATCCCTATAAAGTTGTGAAAAAATGTTTTGATTTGTAGAATAATTGATATTATTAACGGTAAATCTGTTTAACTCGTTCCAACTGAACAAGGAAACCACGATACTCAACCTTACTGGAATCTGAAGTAGAAAAGGTGGGGTATCAAAAACCACGTAAGTTCTTGTTACGATGAAAATATTGCCTGTTTTTGTACCCTTGTTATTGCCATTCGAAAGTTTCTAACCTATCGGATTGTTTTACGACGGCTTACATCCTCGATAATAACATTCAGTACCTCGGCATCAACCGGTCGATCTTCTGTGCCCACTCAGTTATGCCACCGCGGATTATTCTGACTTTCTTAAAACCCGCCTCATGCAAGAATGCCACGGCTTTTGCGCTCCGGATTCCGGTTTTGCAATGAACCAGAATTTCGCGCGCCGCATCGAGCTCGTGTATGCGAGTTGGTAGTTCGTTTACCGGAATCAATTTTGCGCCATCAATGTGGCAGATTTGCCATTCCTCCGGATTACGTACGTCAAGGATATCGAATTCATCGCCCCGGTCGAGACGTATTTTTACTTCTTCAACCGTCATATCCCATTCGGTTGTTAGTTGCGAGCCGTTCGATTCGTCGCCGCGGATGCCGCAGAACTGTTCGTAATCAATGAGTTCCTTGATTGTAGGATTATCGCCGCACATGGGACAATTTGGATCACGGTGTACTTTAACTTCACGGAATTTCATTTCGAGCGCGTCGAAAAGCAAAATCCGACCGATAAGCGATTGACCTTTGCCCAAAATTAATTTAATCGCCTCTGTCGCCTGCAGGCATCCGATAACACCCGGCAGAATACCTAACACTCCGCCTTCTGCGCAGTTGGGCACAAGTTCAGGTGGGGGTGGTTCAGGATATAGGCAACGATAGCACGGTCCCGCCGGCGGTGATAACACAGAGACCTGACCATGAAACCGAAATATCGATCCGTATATATTTGGTTTGCCGAGTAACACGCATGCGTCGTTCACAAGATATCGCGTTGCAAAATTGTCCGTCCCGTCGATTACAATATCATAGGGTTGGATAATGTGCATCGAATTGGCTGAAGTGATTCGGGTTTTGAATGTTTTAATCTCGATTTCCGGATTAATCTGGTGCAAACGCTCAGCGGCGGAATCGACCTTTGGTCTGCCGACATCGCGGGTGGAATGAAGCACCTGCCGCTGAAGGTTAGAGAGCTCGACTATATCGAAATCGACAATTCCAATATGCCCGATACCTGCTGCAGCGAGGTACAATCCGAGCGGTGAGCCAAGTCCCCCTGCGCCGATGATTAACACGCTCGCGGCTTTTAACCGACGCTGACCTTTCATCGTAACCTCAGGCATAACTAAATGCCGGCTGTAGCGTGTAATTTCCTGTGGTGAAAATTCTATTTTTTGGTCAGGTATTTTTGGCATGCAATTTATGGGAATTCATAACTAACTATCTTGACAATGGTCTCGGAGTGAACCGTGTACAACAATCCCAACAACTCGGGATTGTTGAGGAGTGCAGCAAAGCAGCGCTTTGCTGTACAAAATACAGCAGATTTAAGGACAGGTGATAATTCAGGTATCTCTGCAGGATCATTATCAATCAATTTTCTCAGATGCAATATTGGTGCAATATTTAATAAATAAATTTGAGAACTAAATCACTATCCTCCCGCAATAGCTCCAATAATTAAAAATGGCTCTGCACCGGTTGCAACCGCTTCGGGCAATTGAGTGTCTGGAAACTGCAGCGAAAGATCTTCTTCACAGGCGAAGAATCGTAAAAATGGTCGTCGTTTGTGTGTATCGTGGTCGCGTATGGTGCCTTTTAGCATCGGATAACGCGCCTCAAGCGCATCAAGAATGGTGGCGATTGATGGTACGCCGTCTATAGAAAGCTGCACTTCTCCTTCGACATGCGCCAACATCCGGAGATGATAGGGGAGTACCACCCGTATCACGATAGCACCTGCGCTTCAACTGATAATACTGCTGGAAGATCGCGTACGATGGGCGACCAGTTATCGCCTGCATCCGGCGAAACGTACACCTGACCCCCGGTTGTTCCGAAGTATAACCCGCATGGATCGAGTGAATCCACGGACATAGCATCGCGCAACACGTTCACGTAGCAATCGCGCTGGGGCAACCCGTTTGTGAGCGCTTCCCATTCTTTCCCGCCGGTTTTGCTGCGATAGACGCGAAGCTTACCTTCGAGCGGGTAATGTTCTGAGTCGCTTTTAATAGGGACGACATAGATTGTTTCCGGTTCATGCGCATGCACATCAATCACGAAGCCGAAATCGGTTGGCAAGTTGCCGCTGACTTCCTGCCAAGATTCTCCGGCATTATCGGTGCGCATCACGTCCCAGTGTTTTTGCATGAACAACGTATTCGGACGCGAGGGGTGCATGGCGATCCGGTGAACGCAATGGCCTATCTCAGCGTTGGGGTCTGGGATATATTCAGAGCGTAAACCCTTGTTGATCGGTTTCCACGTTTTACCTTCATCATCAGTCCGGAACACTCCTGCGGAGGAAATTGCCCCGTACATGCGTTTGGGATTGCTTTTATCTAACAAGATGGTATGAAGACCCATGCCGCCGGCTCCCGGCGTCCATTGGGGTCCTGTGCCGTGTCCCCGTAAACCGGCAAGCTCGTGCCACGATTGTCCGCCATCTGTTGTGCGAAACATCGCTGCGTCCTCAACACCGGCATACACCGTATCCGGATCGTTCAGCGAGGGTTCAAGATGCCAGACACGTTTGAACTCCCACGGATGCTGAGTGCCATCATACCATTGATGGGTGGTGAGCGGCTTTCCCGTATTTGAAGTGTCATAGGCAAATTTGTTGCTTTCACCGATTGGCATCCCGGTGGGAGTCGTTGTGGGTTCGCCCGGTTTTATGCCCGGTTGCTGCCACGTCTTGCCGCCATCGTTGGATCGCTGAATGATTTGTCCGAACCAGCCGCTCGTCTGTGAGACGTAGATGCGGTTAGGATCGGCTGGTGATCCTTTGGCATGGTAAATCTCCCAGCCGGCAAAATGGGGTCCGCTAACCTCCCAGTTTTTGCGTTTGCCGTCTGATGTTAAAATAAATGCCCCTTTCCGGGTACCTGCTAAGACGCGAACTTTACTCATAGACTCTCCTTTGATTATATAAGTGATTTGTCATCGAATCATCGTTCAATATATTATGTTAATCTCAACAAAACAAGGCAGGGGAAATGTTCCGGAGGGAGGTGGAATTGCAGGGGGGGATTGCGTTAATTGGCTCGTTCACATCCTCCCCGAGTGTGTAAAAAGTCATTGCGAGCAGTTTCACCGCGTCGCAATCTCCTCATATCGATGCTTTTTGTTAGAATATCAATTTGGTTCGAACAATGAATCCGAGTTTTCACACACTCTGTCCCGGTGGGAATGAACCGTAAGAGGCTCCTGCGTCTTAGCCTAAACCGAGGGATTTTATCAATTATTTTGACGACTGAGGATGGCACACACGCAAGAACCTTCTTAGGCAAGACGCGTTAATCACATACCTACCAAAAACTCATCAATATATTTTATAGCATCCTCGAAGGTTTGATACTCTTTATTGATAATGCCGGGACAGCCGGCGATCATGGCGGAAAGGCGTTTATTAACGCTTGGCCTGTGTAAACACAAAATCGACTTTCGATCCTTCTCCCGAAGCTGCCCATTACGTTCCACGATTCTGCCCAACTCATAACCGACACCAAGACTTGCCGTGGTGACTTCCGCAACAACAATATGCGCCCGACTCAACCAGCTCATATCTCGGTCATGAACGAAGGAGTCTGTCTGGTATTCACCTTTAACTGAAAGTTCCTTGTCGCCGATGTGTTCGGTGAGAACTGTTCCGTAGTTTTTTAAATATTCGATCAGTTGTAAATAAATATCAACATCTTGTCGTCCGCCACTGATAGAAGCTGCAAAGTATATTTCATTGTTAGTCATATCGGCTGTTCCTTCAACATATTAATTTGCCCACCCATCCATCCAAAGAGTCATTGTTAGCAAGACGACAAGCTGCTGGAGAGGCGGGCGGAATTGTTTACGTTAATGTAAAGAGAAACAGGGCGAAATTCAACAGCTTGAACGGATAACGCCTAAGAATTTGATAAATGTAAATATTTTGATTATGTTATGACGATTCTATAATCTTACATTATTTCGACAATTGACACGTGATCGGCCAAACAATATCCCACTATAAAATTCTCGAAAAGTTAGGCGAGGGCGGCATGTCCCAATATCACCCGCGAGATGTTTTTCTGAGCGGTTGTGATATTGAGGATCTCCCGTTGTTTGGATTCCGATTTATCAACGGGATTCCAAAAAGCGGAACCGTCAAGCGAAGCGAAGACGGGAGGCGAAGATGATTGGACAGACGATATCCCATTATCGCATACTCGAAAAGCTTGGTGAAGGCGGAATGGGCGTCGTCTATAAAGCCCACGACACCAAGCTGGACCGTGATGTTGCCCTTGGGAAGCTCATCACGGTGTATTCAACTAATGCTGCCTACCAGGTGGCAGAAGTCTATGCCTACCGCAATGAAGTCGACCATGCGTTCGAGTGGCTGGAGAAAGCGTACACAGTGCGAGACGGCGGAGTCAGTCAGCTCAAGGGCGATCCAATGATGAAGAATATAGAACGCGATCCGCGGTTTGCAGCATTTCTTGCGAAGGTTAAATTAACAGATTAGATAAAGTGGACTACTTATTGCAACCGTCAATCTCGTTCCTGCCGTCTTCTACAAAACACTTGTAGATAGTGGCGAGGAGATCACCTGCCTGAACGACGGAGTCGGGGAGGCGACGTTCCGCTGATGCGGAACATACGATGACGATTATTCTCTCCCTCCAGCAGGTCAAGCAAAAGAAAGGGACGAGATCGAATTAATTTAGAGGATGGTTTTTGTATTCTTTTGGACTCATGCCAACTTCTTTCTTGTTAAATTCATCGTTTGCCGTTAACGACCTACCAATTTTTTCAAGTGTTCCGGATAGCGGTCGCCTTGAATTGTAATATTTGAAGAAGCATTTTCAATTTCATTTAGTTCATCGCCTGTAAATTCAACAGCAACAGCGCCGATGTTTTCTTCCAGGCGATGCAATTTAGTTGTGCCGGGAATAGGAACAATCCACGGCTTTTGGGCAAGCAGCCATGCAAGCGCTACTTGTGCAGGAGTTGCTTGTTTCTGTTGAGCAATTTTGCCGAGCAAATCAACCAATGACTGATTTGCTTTGCGTGCCTCAGGTGAAAAACGAGGAACAACATTTCGGAAATCGGAACTGTCAAACTTTGTGTTCTCATCAATTTTTCCTGTGAGAAAACCTTTGCCAAGCGGACTAAACGGGACAAATCCGATTCCGAGTTCTCCAAGAGTTGGCAACAATTCCGTTTCGGGCTGTTGCCACCACAACGAATATTCACTCTGCACGGCAGTAACAGGTTGCACTGCATGTGCTTTGCGAATTGTTTTGACGCCGGCTTCCGAAAGTCCGAAGTGTTTCACTTTTCCTTCCTGAATCAAATCTTTCACTGCGCCCGCCACGTCTTCAATCGGCACATTCAGATCAACACGGTGCTGATAGAATAAATCAATCACATTCACTCTCAATCGTTTGAGTGATTCTTCTGCAACCTGCTTAATGTGTTCAGGTCGACTGTCTAATTCATTCCATCTGCCACTGCCATCAGCATTCGGTTTCCATCCGAACTTTGTTGCTATCACTACTTGTTCACGAAAGGGAGCAAGCGCTTCGCCAACAAGTTCTTCGTTTGTGAACGGTCCGTAAACTTCCGCAGTATCAAAAAATGTGATTCCCTTTTCAACTGCTGAACGAATAAGCGAAATCATTTCTTTCCTGTCCGCAGCCGGACCCAAACCAAAGCTCATTCCCATGCAGCCGAGTCCGAGAGCCGAGACTTCCAGGTTACTATTTCCAAGTTTGCGTTTTTGCATCATTATTCATCCTATAATTGTAAAAACAAGTTAAAACTTACGTTATTAATTTAAGAAAGAAACGCGTGCGAGACGTATACAAAAGGCGGGATAACGGATACATTTTTACCTCTTTGTTTGATTAAGACAGAAAATGAGGAGTTTTTCTCACCACATTTTCGGCTGAGAGGGTGGTAACTTCATCATTAGGCCTGTTACAAATTCCTATCCCGTCCGCATGGGACAGTTACAGTATTGCCTAGCTAATAAACTTGGAACTGGAGCGTAAGACGTCTTGTCCCTCAAATAACTTGATTGAGTTCCAGAATTTTTGTTTCAATGACTAACCTCTGCAAGAGATTGGGGTAAAAAGCCGTAAGACCTATTCAGTGTACATCTCGTGCACAATACTAGTGCGCAACTTTGATATATCCCCATTCCTCACGCTGCTTCGAGATGATTTCATAAATACCATCGGGCACTGTCTTCACGCCCGGCAGCAACTGGCTTTTATCAATCTTGTTGTTTTTCATTGCAATCTGGCAGACCTTAAAGGTAACGTTCGGTTTGGTCAGATATTCTTTGACTTCTGATGGAAACGCAGATTTTTCCGGCATCACCAGCTCATACCCTTTACCGTACATAACGACTTCCAATTCCGCTTTTGGGTTTGCATCTGTAATCTCTTTTATCCACCGGACTACCGCTTTCTGATCCAGGCTGTCTTTGCTGGTCAGATCGAATACGACCTTGTACGGCGGCGCTTGAGCGGATATATTACCAAGACCGAAGAGTATAAAACCTAGAATACATATAAACCTTTTCATGATAATCCTTTCCTGCTTCAATGCCTCATCGCAATTTATTTTTGAATGGAACATTGTTGACAGATTTGAAGTTGTAATCCTCTGAAAATAAACACGGAGGGGAAATCTTCCGTTCCCGGATCACCGTCATTTTACCCACACCAAAGTTATTCCTTCGTTACTGCCGCCCAGTTCATTAACAGAAATACCGCGTTCAAGCATCATTTTTTGTATATCCTTTGAAAAGGTGTTGAGCGAGGCGCCAGCAAATACCGCCTGGCAACGTTTTTGTTTCCGATATGCCCAAAAGAGGGAGGTATCCTATATGGTGTGTTACATTACATGATCGAACGAGGTATCTAAAATTTTCGCTTTAGACTTTAGAATTGATACAATAACGTTTACCATATGTTGCATTATTGACCAATTTTTCTATCCATTCTGCCTGCGGGGGTTATCGCCTCGCTGCTTGCCCGTCGTCTTTTTGGCGGGATGTGCTCGGGGCGAATATCGGGAGAGGAAGAAATATCTGCGATGGTGCGAGAAAGGGCTGAGCGATCAGGAACCGTCCAGCCCATTGTCACGCGCAGCAGGTGTTATTTCATAACTGCGGCGTTGATACTTGTGGGCAGCCCCATGGCTTTCTCGAGCTCCACAGCGAAGTACGTGTTCCGGCTGACCTTTCCCACCGCCGGTTCTATAAGGCCCTTCACCTCATCAACGCTGCGGGCTTCCCACAGGCAGACGGCCTTTGTCCCTTCCTTGTTGGGGAGAGTCTGGTGCACTTTCAGATGCGATGGCAGACCGGCCGTTGCGGTTTTCGCAGTTTCCCAAAACGTCTGGGCATTGGATATCTCGTGTTCGACGATGATGTACATGTTAACTCCTATGATGGTTGTTGGATGAATAATGGCGATTTTCACCCGCGTAACTTTGTGATTTATTCCTGGATTCTATCTCAACGAGAGGGGTTCGCGTTTTGATAGTCTCAATCCAGCAAACACAATGGTTTAGGCTTTCGTTCCGCAATCGCAAGGGCGCGTTCAGAATGTTCAGCCCTTTCGCTCAACACTGTTGATAGTGCTTCAGGATGGGTTGAGCATAAGAAGATTGGCGAAGGAATTGGGGATTGATCAATCAACGCTGGCGAGATGGGAAAAAGGGGAAAGTAAACCGAATCTGAAACATTTTGACTGGGAAATCATTACTTGGAACTTTTTTCCAGATATTTTTGCTGTGATGACTGTTACGAACGAAATTTAACGTTCAGCGTTACCCATTCTAAATGATTGACTTATCAATAGGAATTCCTTAGATTCTTAAGAAATAAGTACGAAATAATGTGTTATTACAGATGTTATGCGTCATGCTTGGAGGACATCGGAACTTCAAAATGACAGCAAGAAATTAACAGACAATAATTAACTTTGTGAAAAGAACAGACAATGAAAAAAATAACTTTAATAATTATAGCATTAGCAACAACATTCTGTTTTGGTTTTGCTTTCAAATCAATCATAACTAACAATTCAAAGGACAACACAAAAATGAAAAAAATTACAGGCATAGGCGGCATTTTTTTCAAATGCAAAGACCCAAAAGCAATTAACGAATGGTATAAAACACACCTTGGGTTTGACACAAGCCCATATGGAACAAGCTTTGAATGGCGAGAAAGTGATGACAGCACAAAAAAGGGACTTACCCAGTGGAATCCTTTTGCAGAAAATACAAAATATTTTGAGCCTTCAACAAAAGACTTTATGATAAATTACAGAGTAGACAATTTAGTGGGACTTGTTGACCAACTTCAAAAAGAAGGTGTAACCATTGTGGACACAATTGAAAATTCCGACTTCGGTAAATTCGTCCATATCCTTGACTCAGAAGGAAACAAAGTTGAACTATGGGAACCCAAGGATTGAGTATAAAAACTCGGTGTTCAGATGGGCAGCAAGACGACCAAATAACAGGTGGATTAACTAGATTATTTTGCCTTTCAAAATTCTAATCAACATTTTGATCTTCGAAAGAGTACTCCATCGCAAAGACATTTAAAGGTATTTAACGTAGAATCAGTCCTTTTCGTGCATGATGGTGAAGATCGTTAAGATTGCCACAAATTCCTATCCAATCTTCTGTACTGAATCGCTTCGTTGCCTGCCCTCACATAACCCATACCAGCGTATGAGAAGAAAGTGGATTATGTATCCGTCAATGTCAGCAACGAAGCTTGGAAAGGAATTAATTTGCTCTTCAACCTTTCTCCAATTAAATCTGGTCAACCAATATTCAGCAAGCTCTTTCATGTATGAAAGATTGGCACCGTAAGTCCAACCAGAATCTGACATCTCCTCGGGCCAGCGTGTGCGCTGTATACGTCACGGAGGTCAAGTAGGACTCGCTCGGGCACATTGACTCGAAAAGGTTGAACTGTCATTCTTCTTTTCCTATGGAAGTAATTCTGGAAATTAGCTGCGTCGCTTTTCAGCTGACGAATGGCGCAAGCACGCAGCGGTTTTGCGAACTACAAATAGACAGATTTACTGTGAAGCAAAACTGTTGAGCAAGGCCTTTCATAATCATGACTATTTCCAGCACCGGTTTGCCGTTTGTTAGGCGCAAGCAAAAGATCCAATCTCGGTCCCGTAACCAGTTGTTAGGGCCTATCGCCGGTTGGCGAGCTGCTATTCTGATTCTCCAACCCTAGCAACTAAGTTGCCCTCGCCCTGTACTTTTCGAAACGCAACCCATGCTGCCACCCCCTGGCCGATGTCAGCGAGTGCATGCAGTGCCATGGCTGGCAAGAGCGATCCGAAAATCAGCACCACCAATGTAAGTAAACTGCCAACGACGCTAGTAGCTAAGACGCCCTTTGCGCCTTGGTACGCATGTCCCGCTGCGAATACAACTACCGAGAACATCGCCGCGCCCCACAACCCGAGCATCGACTGAAAGGCAAAGATGAGGTACCCGCGAAAGATGAACTCTTCACAAAACCCCGCCGACAGCGATAATGCCACCCACCAGCCTAGTTCGGATCGCGTATGTGGTGCTAATTTTTCGACATGTGGGTTCGCAAGTTTGATCCGCTTTTGGCGCTTGCTTCGTGCGATCGTAAGGACGGTTCGGCCGTAAGTCATTGCAAGCGCCAACACGAGACCGATTGCGCCCCACAGTCGCCTGCCGTGAGGGATAGTGAGTCTGAGTGACCCCAAAGCTTGTGCCTCGATCAACCACACCAGAAATCCGGCGGCAACGAGCGTCCACAACATGATCATCCAGCTCGACCAAAGCCACGTCCGCGCCTGACCTGGATCAACTTGTGACCGCCGAAGGAACGTGGGCCACAGCACGAAGTAGTCAAGCAACAATAGGATCGCTATCAGCGCCAGATAGAGTAAGTCAGTTGTTGTCATTGACACCATCCGAGATGAGCCCTAACGGTCTGTTCAGCCGCGTTGCGGAGCGCAGCGGGGCAAAGTGATTACTTTTTGCGGATCGATTAACCAGGCAGTTGTACCTGCAACCGGCTTGCCGTCGGCGTCGGTCCAATCGAAGGCAGCTCCGCCCCAGACTTGGACATAGATTCCCAAGTGCCGCTTGTACCAAGCCAGCAGTGATGGAGCGTCTTTGGCCTTGAAGAAGATGCCGCCGATGCCGGTTACTTTTTTTATTTTTGTCTTGTCGTTAGATTGGTTATCGATTATTCTCTTAAATCCAAAACCCAGGTAGAATGATGTGGCAATGATTAAAATAACCAAAGTTATGATTTCCAATTTAACGTACTCTTTATTGTTTGATTAGTAGTCTTCTACGCCTACCGCTTATTGGATGGAAGACGACTGGCGAAAGTTGACCGTATTAAATTCCTTAGAACCCTCTACAGGACGAGCGCAGAGATTTCCTTGCGGCGAACGTGCGATTGTCGATTCGTAAATATACTGCCCTACAAATCAAGAACAAAATGGGTAGTCAATGGTGTCGTATCCCTGGGCAAAACGGCTACGACAAGGCGCGCCAGGCTCTCTTAAAGTATGTCCTGGGCATAGTTGCTTTGTGCTTTAGTGAATTGGAAGCCGTGAGTTCATTTCGGGGCTATTTCATGTTTGCGACAAATTCCAATCCAGTCCGCCTGAGGAGGAAATCGCCTCGCTGCCTGCCCGCCGACCGTCATTGCGATCCCGACAGCGGTCGGGAGTAGCAATCTCCTTCATACTAATCTCGCCATAGTTATACCAACTGGTCATACAAATCATTCCAATGTGGATTCATCTCAGAGATAAGTTTCTTTTTTCTTTCTCTGGACATTTTCTTTATTTGCTTTTCCCAGTCAATTGCGCCAATCGCACTACCTCCTGCTTCATAATATACGAGTTTGTTAAGATTATACCGTTTTGTAAATCCCTCAAGGAGGCTTTCTTTATGCTCATAAATTCGTCGAGCAAAATTGTTGGTTACTCCGGTATATAATACAGTATGGTAATTATTGGTTATGATATATACGCTAAAGACATTTCCATATTGTATTTATCAGATGATCATTAGCGCGGTGGTGAGGAGATCACGACGTTCCGCTGCTGCGGAACTCGTGATGACAACTTTGCGGGATTGCGAAGACCCCAATCGCTTCACTTTACCCACACCATTGTTATTCCTTCGTTATTGCCGCCGATCTCATTGACCGATAAGCCGCATTCAACCATCAACTTTTGTATATCTTTGGAAAAGGGGTTGAGCGAGGCGCCATCATAAATAGCCCGGCAACGTTTTTGTTTACGGAATGCCCAATTTTGAGCCAGCGTCTTTAACGTTCCGCCCGTACCGCCGCTGCCGTAGCCATGAATGATTTTCAGCACCCGGAGGTTTTCTGATGATTCGATAGTACGCAATCCCCGTTCAAGTTCCATCTCCGCATCTTCGGGGCGTAGAGGAGGATGCGCAATATCGATGGTTAAGATAATGTTTTGAGGTGGGGACATGAGGGAGTGTGGCTTAGGTGAAGGGTGGGCCGGTATTTTATTTTGTGACAGATCTCGCTTTACCGATACCTCCCTTTCCAAATTCTATTTCGGTCTCAGGCCGACCTCGCAATGGATGGGGCCTGTTTATCGATGGAGCGAATCACTTTTTGTATATCGCCGACTTCTTTTTCCTCAAAATATACCTCACCGCACTGCGCGCACACCCAAGCCGGCACCGAATCTAACTGAAGGTGATATCCCTTACGGTCGATGTGGAAGGGAGCGCTCGATCTCTTCATCGTGCCCTGACATGATACACATTTCATTTTTTCTTCCTTTCTTTAAATCCCTGTTTCCATTCGTTTGCGCTTGGCCTATATGCAGTAATTATCACAAGAAAATCTTTCCGGGGTGTGCATACGACATGAACCGGATTTCCGTCGTGATCTTTCCCAAACATCAAGCAGCTATGACCTCGTTTATCTTCCGGATAATCTTCGATTATTTCCCCATGGAATATCACTTGTCTGATGTCATCTGTGGAAATCATCCGATCGATGCGCGACATTTGCTCTACCGCATGGGGGAGAAACAAAACTTTATTAAGCGCTGCCGCATGGACTTTTTCAAGCGTCATTATAAATTATTTCGGTTCAAAATTTCCGATTAACCTTATAATAATTCGTAATATCGTCATTTGATTCAAATAATGCCAATCTATCGTAGAAACACTGTTTACACAAGTTGCGATAGAATCCGCCTGTGAGGGGATATCGCTTCGCTAACCTGTCAGCAGTCTTTTTGGCGGGAGTCGCAATCTCCTTACCCCTACTTTCGCCAAAGCAAAATAGAGTGGTAGTGAGGAGATCACGACGTCCCGCTGTTGCGGAACTCGTGATGACGACTGTGCGGTATTGCGATGACGGCAATCGTGTTTACTTGACCCACAGAAAAGTTATTCCTTCGTTTTCCGTGTCGTCAGGTCTTTCGACCTGATGTACCTTGAATCTTGTTCCATTCTCACGGAGCGTTTGCTTGTCGGGTCGGAAGACCCGAGAGCACCGAACACTTTCTTACCAAAATCATCTTCATCCCCTTTGAAAAGGTTTATTTGGGATTGCCCATCAAAGTAGCATCCAGTCGATAGAGATAAATACCGCTTGAAAGTCAGTTTGCTGTCGCCTCAACCCCATATCGTATTGCTGCTTTAAGTATATCAATGTTTATATCTTTTAGAGTTTTGAACCTAATGCAATACCCGGTCACGCTCGCCTTGCCCAGTTTTTTTCCAAACGTTTTAGCAAAGTATGTCTTATCTTTGATGCCAAGGATATAGACAGAAATTCCGGTTTTGTTTGCGCTCATGCCAATTTGAAAAAACTCTTTAGTTGTTCCATTAGCATATTTTATTGTGTGAAATCCATATCCTATAGTAGGGTTACTAATAGTTTTATTTTTGCTGTTTTTACCATCGAAGAACCATAATTTACATGCCGGTAACACTTGAAGTGTAAGCAGGTGCAACTTTCGCATGTCGCTACGTTTTGGTTCCGGTTGACTGGTAATATACTTTTTGATTTGTTCTTGTACGTTCATATAAAATATAAAAATTTTTGTGCTGTCAGGTCTTGCTACCTGACGTATGATGGATTAGCTTCCTGCTGTCGGGTTGAAAGACCCGACAGCGCCGAAATGCGTTTATGTTTCATCAACATGTTCTGAAATGTAAACGCCTCTGACAAGAGGGGCGTTTACCTAGATATCAGATGCGGTTCTCTAGTTCACGACCGGATTTGCGTCTTTATCGAGCAAGATAGGATCACCGAATCCAAGCTCTTTCAATTTTGCAAACTGGGTTTCTTTATCTCCCACAACAAGATAGACCATTGCATCCATCTTCAAATATTTCTGAGCAAGGGCTTTCTCTTCCAGAGTCGTCATGTTCTTTACAATTGTTTCATTTTGGAGCACATAGTCATCGGGCACGCCATAGAGAACGATTGGCAGCAGCATAGCGCTCAGTTGCTGAAGTGTTTCAAAGCGTCCGGCATTGCTCTTGGTCAAAACTGACTTCACCTGATTGAGATCATCTTCTGAGATACCATTCCGGTAGTTCGCCACTTCATCTTTGATAATCTGACAAGTTTCAAAAGTTGCGTTGCTCTGCACCTGTGTGGTTGCCTTGAAACTCCCCGGGTATTCCGTTCCGCTGAACGACGAGCGCGCACCATAGGTGAACGATTTTGATTCGCGCAGGATCATATTCAGAATACCGGAGAAATCACCGCCAAGTTTATGATTCATCACAATCGTCTTGTAGTAATCCGGGTCTGTGTACGGTAGCCCGAGATGACCGGCAGCAACTACCGACTGACGGGCATTGGGAACATCAACAAAGTACACTCCCGGTTTCGTCAAACTGGTGATCTTCACATCAGGGAATTTGACACTTTGTCCCGTCCAGGTAGAGAATGTTCCAACAAGCTGCATCGCCTTTTCCTTGCTGATATCGCCCAGGACAATAACTTTTGCAACAGTTGGAGAATAAGCTGCGGCATAGTACGCTTTTAGATCATCCAGAGTGATTGTCTCAATACTCTTCTGCGTACCCATCGCTGAATTGGCAAGGATGCAACCCTGACCATAGACCAACTTGTCAAAAACTCTCGAGGAAATCGTTGTTGGCTGCCGCTCGGACCGTTTGAGTTGTTCAATGGTCTGGGTTTTTGCCAGACCGAATTCTTTCTCATCCCATCGCGGTTCCAACAGTATCTCCTTCGCAATCGCCATAGTTTCGCTCAATTTGCCGGCGAGACAGCTACCGGTCAATGTTGTGGCTTCTTCATTGGCGGATATAGAGATGTTTGCACCCAGATCATCTATCGCTTCCCTCAGTTCAATCGGGGTTTTCGACCTCGTCCCTTCATTCATCAGACGAGCAGTAAGGTAAGCCGTTCCTATCTTGTCCGGCAAATCGAGGATCATACCGCCTTTCAGTATTATGGAAAATTGAGCAATAGGAAGTTCATTGTATACAATTCCGTAAACCGGTATCTCATTTGCCGTTTTCTCTTTCCACATAGAGGGAACCTGGACTGATGGGTCTGCGCCCGGGACCGGTTCCTTCGTGCGATCGATTTTTGAAGCGATGGGCTGTGGTTTATAATCTCCCACATCCTTCTTTTTTGTTCCTTGCTTATCGATTGATTCTTCCGGAACAAGGAATGCAGTGGAACTCGCTGCCGCCAGGTCCGTTTTACCCTTCGGAACCATACTGTTCATCACAAAATGCTTTCCCTTGATGTATTGGTTGTACACTCTCCAGACATCCTCCTTTGTCACCTTCATACTGTTCTGCAAATCGGTTGCCATGTAATCAGGTGAACCGGTAAAGATAAGATAATCGGAAAGGCGCGTTGCTTTGCCGAGAACGCTCGATATGGAATTATAAAATCTGAATTCGAGCCCTGCCTTCTGACGTTCAACATCCTGATCTGTAAAACCTTCCTTCTCAAACCTTGCAAGGGCTTCATTGATGGCTGCTTCAACATCGCTCAGTTTGACATCAGGAAATGCGCGGATAGTTACCTGAAACGTTCCGGCAATCTCTCCTCCATTTTGGGAGGCAGTGACTGAAGCGCCGCCGCCGCCACCCCCGCCGCGTCCGAAACCACCGCCTCCGATTCCTGAGGGAGCAAGTTTCTTTTCTTCCACGAGCACTTTATACAAAGGAGATTTCTTCGTTCCGGCTAGAATACGGGCAAGGAATGTAAGCGCATAGGAATCCTTATTATAGTCTTCCACGGTGGGGAAGGTGATTGTCAACTGCGGAGCATTCGCCAGATTATCTTCGTACATCGCTCGCTTTGATTCGTTCAATACGACGGGCATTTTTTGCATGGATGGAGGCGCCGGGAACGATGGTATCTCTGCAAAATATTTCTCGATCCATTGTTTCACCTGCGCAGGATCAATATCGCCCGCAACCACCAGTGTCGCATTGCTTGGTCCATAGTACTTATTATGAAACTTGATGGCGTCCTGAATCGACGCATTTGAGAGATCTTCCATGGATCCGATAACCTGCCAATTGTAGGGATGGTTATCAGGGTACATCAATTTATCCACAATGTAACCCGATTGAGAAAAGGGGTTATTTTCACCTTGTCGTTTTTCATTCTGGACGACGTTTTGTTGTGTCGTAAATGTTTCCGGAGTGAATTTGCTCAGGAGGAAACCCATCCGATCAGATTCCATCCAGAGGGCAAGCTCAACGGCATTCTTCGGAATGACTTCAAAATAGTTCGTCCGGTCGTTATTCGTCGAACCATTGATGTTCGATGCGCCCGCGGTCTGGAGTTTTTTAAACCACATCCCCTGAGGAATATCCTGGGATTCATTGAAACGCAGATGTTCGAAAAGATGGGCAAATCCGGTGTGTCCTTTTTCTTCCCGTGCTGATCCAACATGGTAGACAACATAGACTGCGGCGATAGGATTAGATTTATCCACGTGAAGAAGCACGGTCATTCCGTTCGAAAGTTTATACATTTCGTACGGAATTTTAAACTCCGGTGTATTTTGGGCATTTGCCGTGAATACTAAGGAGACGACAACGAGAAACAAAATAAGTAAACGCATAGTGTTACTCCGGGAAAATTGTGTGATTGTTTTTTATGGTGATGAAAACTAACACCAATGTATGAAAAATTAACCGCTGTCGCAAATGGGGTATGTCAACCCAAGGGTAAAAAATATCCAAATTTCTTCAAATCCTAAACAATATCTATCCTGTGCTAAGTGATACTTCCCCGTGCCGTCAGGTCTTGCGACCTGACGTATGCTGGAATAGCTTCCTGCTGTCGGATCGAAACACACGACAGAACCACAAAGGAGGATGAGCGATATCAATGGTTAAGATTATATCTTGCGAGGGGGACATGGGGGAGGGTTCAGTGATGATGAATTTGTCGTGTTGTTACAACCCGCGAGCGAACGGAGGATGATAGTTCCCCCGGCGCTTTGCTGGCAAGCTCGTTGTATTTTACAGCAGGGACTTCAATGTGCAGGTCGATACGGTCGAGGAGGGGTCCGGAAATCTTCGCCATGTATTTCTGGACTTGCATCTGGTTGCAGGAGCATTCCTTCAACGGATCGGTGAAGTAGCCGCAGGGGCATGGTTGCGTTGCCTTGTTGCTACCTGACCCTTCGAACTCGAAAAATGCGCAATCCAGCCTATCCTGAGCACCTCAAAACCTTGGGTGATCACATCAGACAGCGACGACTCGACCTTAGACTACATCAGAAGGATGTAGCGTTGAGAGTCAACGCAACCAACTCAACGGTTACTAACTGGGAGAAGAACCGAACGAGCTCACGACTCTTTCTCCTACCAAAATATACGACTTTCTCGGTTATATCCCGAGAGATGGCAACGCAACAGACCTTGCAGAGAAGATCAAACAGTATAGGATTCACAAGGGGTTGAGCCTACGGAGGCTGGCAAAGGAACTGGGAATCGATCCCGGAACACTTGGAAGCTGGGAAAAGGGGGAAAGAAAACCGACAGCGAGATTCAAGTCCCTTCTGGCCAGACACGGGCTAACTTGATCCCCGCTGGGTTGAGACCCGTACCTTGAGATTGAATGGACAAATTCTTAGATTTGTCTAAATTTTCTTGTTTGAACGGAGTAAAAATAACCATTAAAATAGTTTACCATGTCAGCGAAGGATGATAAGATGAAACAGTTTATTTCTGCCATGTTCAGCCTGACTAGTGCAATAAAATACGAGTCGGAGCATTGTTGTCAGTTATGCGGAGATGTCAATGAAAAGGAACTAATGATAATCGTCTTTGTAGGAGACAATAAAAGTGTCAAAATGAGCGAGATAGCAGATAATCTAAAAGCGCCGTTAAGCACGCTTACAAGTATTGCAGATAAACTCGTTGCAAATAAATTCCTGGTGCGTCATAACTCTGATGAAGACAGGCGCGTGGTGCAAGTTGCTCTTGGTGAAAAAGGTCTGGAATCTTACAAAACGTTTTTAACCCGAAAGAAAGCAATGACAAAAAAAGTCCTTTCCCACTTCAACGAGAAAGAGCATGATGCATTGATCGACCACATCAGTAAACTTGCTGCCGCAATAGTGTCTTAAAAATAAAAGTAAAAAAATTTGCTTATTAACTACGATATTCGTACTATTGCACTATCGAAGTAAAAATATAATTAAAGCACGCTCCTCTACATTGAACACTTAACTTAACTAAATGAAGAAAGAAATGAAAAAACTACAAAACAAAGTGGCTGTAATTACGGGAGCCACCAGCGGAATGGCGTTAGCCACCGCAAAATTATTTGTTGAAGAAGGCGCTTATGTGTTCATCACAGGGAGAAGGCAAAAAGAACTTGACGAAGCTGTGAAGGCTCAATTATAATGACTGGCACAGCGGCTACCACTAACTTATATAATTACTTCAATTAAAGGATAAAAATATGAACGAAAGTATATTAATAACCGGAGCAAATATTGGGCTTGGGAAAGAGACTGCCCGGCAGTTAGCATTGAAAAAAGAAACAAAAAGAGTAATTCTTTTATGCAGAAATCAAGCGAAAGCCGAGACGGCAAAAAAAGAGCTTGAAGCGGAAACGGGGAAAAAGATCTTTGAAATTATTATTGGGGATGTTGCTGATGCAGATTCCGTAAGAAAAGCAGTGGAAAAAATAAAAGAACCTATTGATGCGGTAATTTTAAATGCAGGGGGAATGGTGGGCAAAACGGCTGCGAAAATTACGCCTTCCGGTATGAATGACTTAGCTGCTACGAATATTTTAGGTCATGTGATCTTAGTGGAGGAATTAATTAAGCGTGGTAAGTTAAAAAAAGCAGTACTATATCCCAGTGCGGAAGCTGTACCGGGAGTAAAGATGCTCGGAATGAAACCGGTTGCCATGAAGACTTCTTCTGTAGATGAGTTTGCTGCTGTTCTTGATGGATCATATTTTGGTGATAAGTTCGATGCAGTGCAATCATACGGATATGTCAAATATGTAGGAACCATGTGGATGTTATCAATGGCAAGAAAATATCCTGACCTCAAATTTGTTGTTGTAAGTCCCGGGAACACAAAAGGAACTCAGGCACCAAATAATCTTCCCCCAGCAATGAAATTTATGTTGACGTATGTAATGATGCCTATTGTATTCCCATTGATGGGAGGAATGGTGCATAAGCTGGAAGTAGGCGCAAAACGCTTTGTAGATGGCATTTCGGATGAGCGATATAAAAGTGGCGTTTTTTATGCAAGTAAAGAGGGTAAGTTATCAGGGGACGTGGTTGACCAGAGCACTTTTTACACTGATCTGAAAAATACTTCATTTCAAGATAACGCTGATCGAGCAATTCACCGGTTTATAAAATAGGCATTGAAAATGCCTTATGTAATTCCACTCGCTGTCAAATTGTCAATCATTAGGGTCGAAGTAGTTACCTTGCTTGACATGATGACCTCTTAGCGATTCTTGTTTAGTCTGTTGTTTTGGTCGCTGTATCCAAATAAATATACTGAATTGTGACGCGTGCTAAAAAGGTGTGCAGTTCCCATTGCAGCGGGTCCTACGTCGTCACTGTTCCCATAAACCCCTGTCGAAACTCCTATACTGTATCGCCTCGCTGCTTGCTGATTGTCATTGCGAAGCGTTTTTTGCTGTTGCAATCTCCTTACCGCCGCTCTCCCTATACCTATGTCACTTAGTGGTGAGGAGATCACACTCCCGTCTACCGCTGAAATGTGAGCGGTAGTCGGGATCGTGATGACTACACCGCTTAATCATTGCTCCCACAAATTCCTGTCCAGCGTTCTATACCGTATCGCCTCGCTGCCAGCGCGCCGTCTTTTTGGCGGGGGAGGAGAGGCCAAGTTTGGAGACTTCAACTCTCATCGTATTCTGTGAAAATTCACTCGTTCAAATGCGATTTGAGAGTGCCAATTAAACCCGTAACTTCCGAAAATGCTGTGCGAATGTCTTCCTCGGTCAAGCCGGTTTCAAGAAGGAATGGATAGCGCTCGACGAAATAAAATCCTGTGATCTTCTGGAGAATGGAGCGATAGCGTTCAATTGAGTTATCAAATTGCAATGCTTGATTGAGAAGGGATTCCAAATCGTGGATGCGTTGAAGCTGCCAACCTTTAGAAAGTAAAAACGCCTTGAGGAATTTCTCGATTGCTTGTTGGAGGAAAAAACCCGCTGCCTCTGCGTCATGGATAATAAGAAGATGCTCAACACGGCCCCAATCTCGCTCAGCGATGCGAAGCCAATCGGCAGGATAAAGGGATTCGTTACGCGCCATACACTATTCGACCATTGTTGATGATCTCAGAGATAAATTGATCGCCACATTCAAGTCTGTCGGCAATCTCCTTGGGGGTTAGAACGAGGGTTTCAATGGGTACCATGCGCGATGGATCGGAAAGTATTTTCCGAATTGCGACCCAGCGATCGATAAATCGTTCATTCGTTTCTTTGATGATGAGCAGGTCGATGTCACTATCGTTGTTTGGGTGACCATTTGCATACGAGCCAAATAGCATCACCTTGATTGGATGATATTCATGTCGCAATTTATCGACGATCTGGCGGATTATCAATTCAACTTCTGTAGTTTCCATTATAATTCCATCTTTTATGTCAATATACTAAAAATCCGTATTTATTATCCGTCATCTTTTTCTTTCCCCCTTTTCCATCTCCGAACTGCAATATCTAATCCAGCCAAAAAATATTAGTAGGGTAATGTGCCTCTTGATATTACTTTTACTGTCCCCACAAATTCCTATCCAGTGTTCTATAACTGAATTGCCTCGCTGATATGCTCCGGTCGGATATCGGGAGGGGAGGCGATATCTGCGATGGTGCGGGAGACTTTTAAAATGCGGTCGTAGGAGCGGGCGGAGAGACCCAAATTGGTAATCGCAATTTTAAGCAATTGCTCGCCTGCCAAATCTATCTTATCCGCCATGAGTCGGACTGAATATCTTTGGAATACATTTATTTTTGGGTTTATATTTTGAAAATGAACGAACTGCATCAGTCCTTACCCGCTCGTGCTCTTTTCCTGTCCGGTTTAATCTCCATCATGATTCCATCTTTCATAATCCAGATGGGATTACCGCTATCGAGGTGTTCTCTGATAGCTGCACGCACTGCCCGTTTGGCTGCTTTGGTTATTTTACGTCCCAATTTATTGATGTCAGTTTTTGTCATATTTTATTTGTTTCAATTTCAGTTACAACCACCAATGATATAAACACTCGGCACTTAATTAATTCTCCCACAAATTCCTATCCAAACTCCTATACTGTATCGCCTCGACGAAATGTTGAGGCGTTTCGGAGCCGAAATACGCTATCTTTGTGACCGACTCAGGCCATGAGAAAGACACTACCTGCAAATCTCTGGATCCAATCAATGTGCGGTGGACATATGAAGTATCGCGCCATTCATTTTACTTCACTCATTAGTGCTAAGAGGTTCTTGTCGGGATCGTAAAAAAAGGCCATCCACAATTCATGATCGGGCATCTTCGCAACAAGATGTGGCCCGGTCCCAAACACGATTCCCCTGACAGATAATGTATCGTAAGCGGACTGCAGATCGGTGACCTTGTAATAGATGACTGATCCTTTTCCGGCATTTGCTTTTGCCGGCGCATCCAGCATGAGACGTACTCCACCACAGTCAAAGAAGCCCAATCCCGGTGGCGCCTGAAAAAGGAACCGCATGCCGAGATTATCACGATAAAATGAAACTGAACGGTCAATATCACTTACTGGAATAGCAATCTGCCCGATTTGATTGAGACCGAACTCAGTCGATTCTAATTCTTGCATAATGGATCCTTCTATAATTACAAACGCGTGTGATAAGGCACTTTCGGTTCCTCCCCGCCAAACCCAATCTTCGTTTAAGTTGTTTTTTTCCGTTTTCCGTTTTCCATCTTCCTTTTTGTGTTACTTTCCTTCCCACAACGCTCTATCCAACGTCCTATACTGTATCGCCTCGCTCACATGTTCCGGCCGGATGCTATCCGAGCCGCTGAGGTCGGCAATCGTGCGCCCGACTTTCAGTATCCGGTCATACGCCCGCGCCGAAAGGCCAAGTTTAGTGATTGCCATTTTTAGTAGCTGCTCACCAGCGGAATCAAGCTTGCAATATTGCTGGATATCTTTCGATTCCATGTGGGCGTTGGCGTAAATGCCTTTCTTACCTTTGAACCGCTGCGTTTGAATTTGCCGTGTCGTTACAACCCGTGAACGGACAGAAGATGAGAGTTCCCCCGGCGCTTTGCTGGCAAGCTCGTTGTATTTTACGGCAGGGACTTCAATATGCAGGTCTATGCGGTCAAGGAGCGGTCCGGAGATTTTCGCCATGTATTTCTGGATTTGCATCTGGTTGCAGGAGCATTCCTTCAACGGATCGGTGAAGTAGCCGCAGGGGCATGGGTTCATAGCGCAAACAAGCATGAAATTCGCAGGGAAATCAATCGACATTTTCGAGCGGCTTATCGTGACGTGGCTGTCTTCTAACGGCTGTCGCAAAACTTCCAGAACATTTCGCGCAAATTCCGGCAGCTCATCCAAAAATAAAACACCATGATGCGCGAGGGATATTTCCCCGGGGCGCGGTATTGTGCCGCCGCCGACCAGAGCGCTATCGGATATCGTGTGATGAGGAGAGCGGAACGGCCGCGTTGCAATGAGTGCGGAGTCTTTTGGCAGCAAGCCCGCAACGGAATGTATTTTCGTTGTTTCGATTGACTCGTCAAATGTCAGCGGTGGAAGAATGGTGGGGAGGCGTTTTGCAAGCATCGTCTTTCCCGAACCCGGCGGTCCGATCATGATAATATTGTGCCCGCCTGCTGCCGCGACTTCCAGCGCGCGTTTAACATTTTCCTGTCCCTTTACATCTGCAAAATCGACTAAGTATTTTTGATCCTGGCAGAATATTGCGTCAATATCCACCGTGAAAGGTTTGGCGTCCTTGTAGCCGCCGTTCAGAAATTCAACCGTCTCCGTCAGCGTCTCCATTGGGTAGACGTCGATGCCGGTGACCATTGCAGCTTCTTTGCCATTTTCTTTAGGGACAATCATTCCACGGATATTTTGTTTCTTTGCTTCAAGCGCAATAGGCAGCGTGCCGTGTACGGGGCGTAAAAATCCGTCTAATGATAATTCTCCCAGAATAACAAACTGTTTAAGCACCTCTGAAGAGACCTGATCTGAGGCGGAAAGAATACCGAGTGCAACGGGTAGATCGAACGCCGAGCCCTCTTTTTTAATATCGGCGGGGGCGAGATTTACGGTAAGCCGGTAATTTGGGAAGAAAAATCCGGTTGTTTTAATCGCCGCATAGACGCGGTCACGGCTTTCCCGCACGGCATTATCGGGTAATCCCACTACATTAAAGATCGGTGCAGCTTTTTGAATATGTGTTTCAACCTGGACGAGATGCGCTTTGATGCCGTATGTCGCCCCGCTGACTGCATGAGAAAACATGAATGGCTCTTTCTGAAAGTGTTATCAAATTTACTGAAAGTGAGCGTAAAGGGCAAGTGGTAAAAAATTAAACGTAAGCGGAAGGGCTTTGTCTCGATATCAGTGTGATAGAGGAGATACCCGGATATTATTGATATGTATTTCGGAGTTGCATTTGGTTACAGGAACATTCTATTGAGATTGATTGGTTAATTAATAATTAAGTATAGTTTTCAGTTTTCTGGTGGAATAAAATACCGTAGATTTACTGTAACAAATACCGTAGAAATACGATTGATTTTTATTTGTGATATTGGTTAAATTTCAACATAATTCTTCCTGCTCAACTCAAATATAGCTAGGTACAAAAGCACGCGGCAGGTTATAATCACAAAAGAACAACTAGAAAGGATTAGTATGCCAAAGAAGACACTTAAAGCTAATATCATAAATCAAGGTGTGTCTGATCACCTACTTACTGGGGCCGCAAAAGCCGCTGCAGAGAAAGCAATCACGGGGAAGGTCCAAGTGACTGTCTACAACTATCCGGGCCGTCCATTCCAAGTCATTGATTTGGGTGGTGGAAGATTGGCATGGGGTGTCGGCGGCGGCTCTGGTGGCGTATCCTATGGTGGTGATCCAAGCCTCATCGCCAAAACTAAGTAGATATATTCCGTTTCTGGATGGCGTTTTGTGCCGACAAATTGTCTGCCCAGCCATTTGGCTGGGCAGATTTACGTTTTGGAAGAATGGATATTCACTAATTCCCAATCAAATGATTTGCATCTTGAGTAAACGTTCCCACGATGAATATGAAGCTCCGTGACAAGGTAATAGTGCGTGAAGAAGACGAGGGATGGCTTCTATATAATGGTGATAATGGTGCCTTGGTCCAAGTCTCACGCGAAGCCTACGACACAAGTTTCCAATGCCGAATTGAGCCAACCGAGGGATATCATAAAGAGCTTCTCACGTGGCTCCACCAAAATGGGTTTCTCGAAATTGGTCCAATTGCTATAGTGGAAAATGCTTCGGCCTCCGAACGTGGTGCTGGTCTGAAAGGTTTTTTCGAGTTACGAAGTCAACGTAGCCCATTGAACATACTCTGGGCTGTGACACCCAAGTGCAACCTTCGCTGTATTTACTGTTTCCCAGATGCTGAGTTGCATACCGATAGAATGAAGTCCCATTCGCAAGAGACTTTGCTCGGCTTAACAGATCAGATAATAGTAGCAAAAGTGCTTAAAGTAATTCTCTCCGGAGGTGAATGCCTTCTGTACCCAGGCATTTGGGAGATTGCGGAGCGCCTCCGCACCGCTGGTCTTACCGTCACATTGTTGAGCAATGGGGCACCGATCAATAACAGGGTGGCCGCAAGGGCCTCTGCACTAGGGTTGTCCTTCGGTGTCAGCCTTGACGGACCAGATGAACAAACAAATGCCACAACGCGAGGAGCAGGAGCGTTTCGGTGGACCATCCGTGGGCTTTCGATTTTACTCAGACATGAAATACCCGTTGCGATTCTTGTTACTGTGACCCGCCATAACTTTTATGCCCTTGATCGCCTATTCGCACTGGTGGCATCTTTAGGTGTGGATTCAGTCACCCTGCAAGATCTTCGACCGTTTGGGACGAAGGAGATATACGATTTAACACGTCTCACTGTTACCCAAGAGGCTGGCCTCGCAGCTTTGGTCCAAAATCTCAGAACCGCGTACCCGCATATTAACTTGGAAACCAGCGAGCTCTTCCTCTGCTCCAAACCAAGAACTAACGATCTTGTCATGCAATGCCCGGCAGGTGACCATTTCGCATATATTGATTTTTATGGTGACGTATACCCCTGCACAGCTCTTCCCTCGTTCAAGCTTGGAAATCTTATTCATGGCGATTCAATAGTCGACCTTTGGCAACGATCCGCATCTATTCACGCACTCCGCGAACTCAAAAGTCAGAGCCTTTCTCTGTTACCAGCGTGTAGAGCATGCACTACGAAGCCTTGGTGTGACGGCGGGTGTCGTGGCGACGCGCTGTTTTACCGTGGTGACTTACTCGACCGGCCTTCACGCTGTCCCATCGAGATGGGACTTCGCACTTGAGGACCTCAGATGCCCCGAATTCAGTTACTTCATGCACGAAACGCGATGCCGATAGTTTTATTTTTCGGCTTACCTCCGTTTGTGATAAAAAGTGCGTTCTGTGTTGCAACAACTACGATGGGATCAAGACAAGCAAGAGCGCTCAATTTGATCGGCTTATCTCAAAGTTCGCCGACATCAGCGAGTATTATGTTTCTCGCAAAAGGATTGATATTACCCCTAACATATTCCTCACAGGAGGCGAAGCGTTCCTTTACCGATCAGCAATCAAGAATGGTACCGGAACACTTTTCGATGTTATAAAGGCGGCAATCGAAATTATACCTCAGGCGAGGATCATCGTTAAAACTGGAGGATTTCGAAGCTACAATAAACACCAACGCCACTTGTTCGACCTCATTGTGAGAGCATATCCCAGACCAGTGATAGAGTTTCGTCTTGGTTTCAATCGTTACCAAGATACTGAAGAATCGGCACTCGATCGTTTTGTCTGTACCGTCGAAAGTGTATTGAGCTACCAGCACTTTATTTCAATTGACACCATTTACGACAAAGAGAATCTCTCGAATACCTGCAACACTCTCGAAGCGGGTCTACGTCGAATGGGCATCAACGTTGAACCAAACATGTTGTTAGACATAGTGCTCCATGATCCAAACGAACATCGTCGAATCGAAATTAGGATGCCCCAAGATGCTATAATATTGGATTTGGGACCGTCATACGCTCCGAATAAAGCTGCTTCGGTGCGGGAGTATTACACCGAACCTTCATCCGCGTGCGAGATTATTGATTCCGGTACATCGACCCTGTACTATGACACAAACCTTCAGTTAATCCACTGCAACGATTCATTTGTTGACGCAAGCGTTCCATCACTACGTATCGGCAACGGTTCTATTTCCAATGAACTGGAGTTTCTTAATGAGAGGTTTAGCTGGCTAAACGAGTTTATAGCCCACGAGAATGTTCAATTTCACAGCAGAAAGGATCGGTGCTTCTTTTGTACTAAGTACGTAATGACTGACGCGGGTACCTCATAAAAATATCATCCTGGGTGATATTTTATTGCAGGCTTTCAGCTAGTTGAGTGTGAACTGTCCTCGAAGTGGTCTATTATGATTTTAGGATTTGATTTTTGGGGTTAACGAGGGGTGAAATTGTCCATATCAATGATATGTTCCTTCACCGCAAGAATTGTTAATTCAGCTACAGTATAAATATCTAATTTTTCCATCAATGACTCCCGATATCCCTCTATTGTTCTAATGCTGCAATTCATTAATTCAGCGATTTGTTTATTGCGGCAACCGGTAGCAATGTGTTTCAATGTCTCCAATTCACGCCCTGTCAAGGTATGGAGATTATTATTAAATTCATTTTTAGCTTCAAAACTTTTTTTGAATCGTAAAGAATCTGTGATTTTCTGGCTCAGGTGCATAACTCCGTCGCGAGCGGATTTAATTGCCAATAATAGTTCTTCCGGTGGATCTGTTTTAAGAACATACCCGCTAATGCCTAACTTAAGCAGCGAGACGACGTACTCGATATTATCATGCATGGTATACACTAGAATTTTTAATTTGGGCAAATCCCGTCGTAAAACCATGATTAAATCTATTCCACTATCCTTGCCTAAAGAAATATCTACGATTACGAGGTCAGGATTGAGACGCTTGATTTGAGCTTCTGCCTCACGGTTGTTCCCCGCTTCTCCAACAATTTTGCAGAATCCGCTCATGTTCAACTGTTCCCCGACCCCAAACAGGATTATCGGATGATCATCAACCATAAAAATCTTTGTCACACCCGGTTGTTTCATAATAATATTCGTTGAATGTTTGAAGTTGTGCTCAAAATTTACGGATTATACTATATAAACGTTTTAATAAAACTTGCGCCCGGCTTTTTGGTTAAAGGAAAATGCCTATTCTTCCGCCTCAATAAGCTTTCGTGCAATCGCGTAGCGGGTGAGATCTACAGACGTGTGGAGATCAAGTTTTTCCATAATATTATTGCGGTGTTTTTCGATTGTGCGAGAGTTGCTGAACAATTTATCGGCAATTTGTTTGCTTGAGAATCCTTTTGCGATGAGGATTATTATTTCAACTTCCCGCTCAGTGAGGTGTGTCAGTGGATGATCTTTTTTCCCGGCATACTCATCCAGCAGGAGCTTTGAATGTGTTGGATCAAAATATGCTTTTCCCTGATGAACGGATTGAATGGCAAACAAAAGTTCTTCGGGTGAAGCGTGTTTTAAGACGAAACCGCTCGCGCCTGAGTTTATAAAATCTTCAAAGTATCCCTTACTGTCATGCATGGTTAAAATGAGCACCTTCACCTGCGGAGTTTCTTTTTTAAGAATTTTTGTCGCCTGAATTCCATCAAGCACCGGCATGGAGATATCCATCAGAACAACATCCGGCAACAATGAGCGTGTCATTTCAAGTCCATCATTGCCGTTATGAGCTTCCCCGATAACTTCGATGCTTTCGCTTCCGGAGAGAAACGTTCTTATCCCGCTCAATGTCATAGGATGATCATCGACTAAAAGAACTCGTATTTTAGGGTTCGCGGACAATTTTGATACTCAACACTATTCGTTGATGGTAATTATGCCTTCATTTTCGCATATTATAACGATTTATTCCCGATTTGCCAAATTGTTGATAATATTTTTTTTGCGAATCGTACCTATCCGTCTACGCTCAACTACGCAAAAAAAACGGGTAGTTGAGCGTATTGACTACAAAAATTTTATTCAATTACTTTAACGATGATTACTTTCACATGAAATTTATTTAATAGAAAGAGAATTAACATGAAAGCTTTAGTATTAAGCGGTGGATCGATCAAGGGATCGTTTCAGGCGGGCGCAATTGTTGAATTACTCAACGCCGGGTATGCACCCGATTCAATCTATGGGGTTTCGGTGGGGAGCTTGAATGGCGCCTTTATTACAGATCGCGCCTCACGGTATCAACAAAACGGGAAAATTGATTGGACTAGAATCGCCATAGAATTGGAATCGTTGTGGAAAAACAACATTAACAGTTTCGATAAGATAGGCGAGAAAAATTCCGATATCGGCGTTCTCTGGCAGATGATCTGGAGCAACTTCAACGGGTTGATCGATACCTCGCGGTTGCACAATTTAATAAGGTCGCTGATAAAGGAAAATAATTTACGCGCGAGCCCGGTAAAGTTTACTGTTGGTTCGGTAAATTTAGCAAACGGAGAATTTGTACAGGCGGATTCGGGTTACCCGAATATATTGGATTATACCATTGCCAGCACCGCGATCCCCATTATGATGCCGATTTCAAAAATCAATAACCAACCGCTTGTCGATGGCGGCGTGAGAAATGTCGCCCCGTTAAAATACGCAATCGACGATGGAGCGGATTCCATAATTTGCATCGCCTGTCAGCCGAAACAATTGCAGAGCATTACATTCGAGGGCGGAAATTTGCTGCAATATTCAGACCGGCTGATGGATATTGTAATAAATGGGATTGTTACCAACGATTTAGAATGGGCGGATTACATCAACACGTATTGCCCAAAGGACGGCACAAAGGTGCAGGAGGGACCGTTGAAAGGATGCAGGTACATTCCCATCGGCATTATTCGTCCCAAAACGGAACCCCAGATTAACATAGAAAATTTTACTGCAGCCGATATTGCTCAGATGATCGATCTCGGACATTACGCTGCAAAGGAAGCTCTCAAAACGGATACGTTGAGGAAGATATTGGCAGGATAGATATTTGTTTATTTTTATACGACAGACCCGGAGGAATAGTCTTTCTCAGGTATGTTCATGATATTCCAAATTATTTTGAGAATGTCAACTTAGCTAATCGTTTCTTCCTCTTGGACATTCATTCTTAACCGCATCGATCGTCCTATTCCAATGACGCGACACACAAATGGCTTGGGAAATGAGATTTATGCTTCTTTGAGAGTGTGCCACAGAGATTGATATGTAGATATATATAAATAATTTGTAATGATAACTATCAAGAAAACGCTCTAAGTATCATAATAATATAGCGTTAGCGTCGAGTGGTATATGTCAAATAAAAATTAGAATTTATTGATAATTCACCAAATTATTGTTATATTCGCCTATTCCATAATGAAGCGTTCCCCTGCCGAATCGCTTTTCACAGGGAAACACTCCACTGTCGATGCGTTTATATAACTGATGTAAATGTATTTATGCGCGACACCCTGATCCTTATTGTGATAGATTTCAAACTTGAAGAACCAAGCGAGGGATATATAGTCCTTTGAAACTCCATTATCAAGTTCCATTTTTAGCATGGAGGCGAAAAATAGAGTGCGGGAATACGCGTTACTTCTAAAGCCGGTCATTCCCAACGAGCGTTGTTAGAAAATTATTTGAAAGGATTTTTACGGATCGAAAAAATGAATAACAGACAATACAAATATTCGCCATTTCAATTATGTTAACCAATCCTTTAGCATTTCATAAAGATTATCATTCTTGCATTGATTGCATTGCATTTAAGGATTTCCATATTCAGTCGGCTTGATATTTGATGAAAATCCATACGCGATAATACAGCGAGCCGGCCGCATAGTAAACCGGCATTTTGATTTGTTCCAGCGGTTAGACCAATGGCGATTTGTTTGAAAAAAGGAGGCGAAATTTTCGATCTCACTATTTTACGAGCAATGGAGATATAACATGGATACAATAGATCAATCATCATCTGAAAACCAAGTATTTGGCAGAAAAGTTACTGTTCGATATGCAATTCTTTTAAAAAAGATTAAAATATCCTTCCCCATTCTTTTACTCTTAACGTTTTTTCTCACATCATCCATAACAGCACAAAGTAGTTACACGATAACCGCCAGTGCGGGAAATCACGGCACTATTTATCCATCGGGAGTGATTTCGGTGTCCCCGGGCAGCAGAATATTCTTTACCATCACCCCGGATCCCGGCTCGATTATTCGTGATGTGGTCGTTGATAGTGTTTCGCTGGGACCCATAAATAATTACATATTTAGTAACGTTACCTCTAATCATACAATCTCGGTTTCGTTTTCGGTAACCACATACTCGATTACCGCTACGGTGGGAGCGCACGGGACGATATCACCGCCATCCTCGCCAACGATCAGCTATGGAGGAAGCCAGCATTTCAGCATCACACCGGATTTAGGATATTATGTCGATAGTTTGATCATCGACGGAGTGAGAATCGCATCTGATACGCAGTATACATTCACCAATATTACTTCTAACCATACCTTACGTTCGACGTTTGCAATAATGACGTATCCGATCACGTCGACTGCCGGACCAAATGGGACTATAACACCGTCTCCTGTTGCTATCGTAAACTACGGAGCGCGCCAGCATTTCAGCATCGTCCCGAATGTTCACTATCACGTCGATAGTTTAATCGTCGACGGGGTGTGGATAGCATCCGATACACAATATTCATTTGTAAACGTTCGAGCAAGTCATTCGATTCGCGCGACTTTTGCGATTGATACCTATACGATTGTGGCGAGCGTATCGGGATCAGGTGGAAGGATCAGTCCACCGGGATCGATTTCAGTGCCCTGGGATAGCGTGGTAATCTATACCATTACCCCGGATCCCGGACAGTCTGTTCATGATGTGCTTGTTGATGGTGTTTCCCATGGACCCATCGATGGGTATACATTTATTCACGTTAATGCAAATCATACAATTACAGCTTCTTTTTCCTTTACGACATATACGATTACATCTTCATCGGGAGTGAATGGTACTATTTCGCCAACTCCGACCGTTTTGCTAAGGATGGGTGATAGCCAGCATTTCAGCATCACACCAAATACGGGATATCACGTGGATAGTTTGCTCATCGATGGAGTCGGGATCGATCCGGACACACAATATACGTTCACCAATGTAAATTCTAATCATACCATTCGTGCAACGTTTGCAATAAATATCTATACGATTGCATCGAGCGCAGGAGCACATGGGACGATATCACCGACGCCGATGGTGACGGTTAATTACGGAGGGAGTCAACATTTCAGTATTGCAACGGAGATAGGGTATCATATCGATAGTTTGATTATCGACGGAGTGAAGATCGCTTCAGACACGCAATATACGTTCAGCAGTGTAAAGAGCAACCATACGATCCGCGCAATATTTTCACACAACGATTTCACTATTACTTCATCGGCAGGATTACATGGGGCTATATCGCCAGCTCCGAGTGTCTTTGTGAGTATGGGTGCCAGTCAGTATTTCAGCATCACACCTGATTCAGGATACCATGTGGATAGTTTGGTCATTGATGGAGTAAAAATCGCTTCTGATACGCAATATACGTTCACAAACGTAAATTCCGACCATACAATACGTGCGAGCTTTGCGATAAATATTTATTCGATCAGGTCGAGTGCCGGAGCACATGGGACAATATCACCGACGCCGATAGCGACGGTAACGTATGGAGGAAGTCAACATTTCTCTATCACGTCAAATACCGGATACCGCGTAGATAGTTTGGTCATCGACGGTGTAGTAATAGCGCCTGATACCCAATATTCATTTGATAACGTAACGGCAGATCATACGATCCGGGCAACCTTTACCCTTGATGTCTATTCTATAACAGCAAGCGTCCCGGGATCAGGGGGAACTATAAATCCATCGGGATCTGTCACGGTGGCTTCAGGAGGCAGAAAAATCTTTAGCATCACAGCAGATCAGGGTCATGATATTAATGATGTACTCGTTGATAATGTTTCCCAGGGACCCTTGAGTAGTTATACATTTACTCACGTTACTTCTAATCATTCAATTTCAGCTTCGTTTTCACTAAAATCATATACGATTTCATCCGTATCCGGCGCGCATGGAACGATTTCGCCGGCACCAACAGCGACTGTATACTACGGAGATACTCAACATTTCAGCATTACGCCGGATACAGGGTATCATGTCGATAGTCTCATCATCGACAGGGTGAGGATTACGCCGGATACGCAATATACATTCAATAATATAAGTTCGGCTCATACTATTCGAGCGACGTTCGCAATAAATATTTATGCGATTTCATCAAGCGCGGGCGCGAATGGGACGATATCGCCAACACCGACAGCGATGGTGACCTATGGCGGTAGTCAACATTTCAGCATACTACCAAACACAAATTATCACGTGGATAGTTTGATCATCGACGGATTAAGTGCCTCTTCAGATACGGAATATACATTTAACGGAGTAGTGAATAACCACACTATTCGGGCGACGTTTTCATACAATGACTACACGATCACCTCATCGGCAGGAGCGAATGGGACTATCTTTCCAACCCCGTTGGTATATCTCAGCCGGGGTAATAACCAGCATTTCAACATCATACCAAATACCGGATATCATGTCGATAGTTTGATCATCGATGGGGTGAAAATCACCTCGGATACACAATATACGTTTATCAATGTAAACACCAATCATTCGATCCGCGCAAGCTTTGCAATTAATACCTATTCAATTACGTCAAGCGCGGGACCACATGGGGCAATCGCTCCGACGCCGTCGGCAACAGTTAATTATAGGGGAAGCCAGCATTTCAATATAACGCCAAATACCGGCTATCATGTAGATAGTTTAATAATCGATGGCGTAAAAATCGCTTCTGATACTCAGTACACGTTTGATAATGTAACTTTAAGTCATTCGATCCGTGCGAGCTTTGCGATTAATACTTATTCAATCACATCGAGCGCAGGGGCACACGGTACGATCAGCCCGACGCCGTCCGCTTCTGTAAATTACGATGGAAGTCTGCACTTCAGCATCAAGCCAAATACCGGTTATCATGTCGATAGTTTGATCATCGACGGTGTGACAATCGCCTCAGATACGCAATATACATTCACCAATGTAAGTTCTGACCACACGATTCGCGCTACGTTCACCATAAATATTTATACGATTACCTCGAGCGCTGGAGCGAACGGAACGATATCTCCGACTCCATCAGCAACAGTAACTCACGGTGGGAACGCACATTTCAGCATTGCCCCAATTAGCGAATATCACGTGGATAGTTTAATCATCGATGGGGTGAAAATCGTCTCGGATACTCAATATACGTTTACCAATGTAATTGCCGATCATACGATTCGCGCGACCTTTGCGATAAATACCTACTCGATTACATCAAGCGCTGGAGCGAATGGCACGATTTCACCAGCGCCCGCGGCGGTGGTCAACTCCGGAGGGAATCAGCATTTCAGTATAGCGCCAAGCACCGGCTATCATGTGGATAGTTTACTTATTGACGGAACACCCGTTACTCCCGATACGCAATATACGTTCAGTGGAGTGGTGCACAATCATACAATCCGGGCGACGTTTGCTATTGATAAATTTTTGATTACCTCAACGGCTGGAGCGAATGGGACGATCTCCCCGACGCCTGAAGCCATAGTAAATTACGGCGCGAGTCAACGTTTCCGTGTCATACCGAATACAGGTTATCACGTCGATAGTTTAATTGTCGATGATGCACAAATTGCCTCTGATACGCAATATACATTCAGCGGAGTGGTAAGCCCTCACGCAATCCGTGCGACATTCGCGATAAATATCTATACGATCACATCCTCGGCAGGAGCGCATGGGACTATATCACCAATTCCTACCGTCAGCGTACTCTACGGCGGGAGCCAGCGCTACAGTATGGTTCCTGACGCCGGATACCTTATTGACAGTATGATCATCGATGGAGAATGGATAAATCCCGATACGCAATATACGTTCACGGGAGTAGCGGGCAACCACACTATCCGTGCGACCTTTGCATTTGGCACATATGCGATAAATTCAACGGCAGGAGCGCATGGAGTTATAATGCCGACTCCGAGAGTATATGCAAATCCGGGCGACAGCAAGCATTTCAGTATCACACCGAATACAGGTTATCATGTTGATAGTTTAATAATAGACGGAGCGCGTATCGCCACAGATACACAATATACCTTCATCGGAATTGCAAATAATCATTCTATCCGAACGACGTTTGCTATCAACACCTATTCCATTACATCCAGCGCAGGAGCGAACGGTGCGATCAGCCCGACGCCCTCAGCTACCGTAAACTATGGCGGCAGTCAACATTTTAGCATTAAACCGAATACCGGATATCATGCAGATAGTTTGTTTATCGATGGAGCACAAATTGTTTCAGATACACAGTATACCTTTACAAATGTAATCTCCGGTCATGCAATCCGTGTGACGTTTGCGATCAATTTATATACGCTCACGTCCTCCGCGGGAGCGAACGGGACTATATCTCCGGCGCCGTCGGTGATGGTAAACTATGGAGGAAGCCAACACTTCAGCATTATGCCGGATGCCCATTATCACGTCGATAGTTTGTTTATCGATAGAGTACTGATCACATCAGATACACAATATACATTTACGGGGGTAGCAGGCAACCACACAATACGTGCGACATTTACTATCAACACATTTACAATCAGCGCTGACTCTGTGTCAGGTTCAGGGGTGATCCGTAAAAATCCGAACCAGGTAGTTTATAACTACGGAACAGTAGCGACCTTAACAGCATATCCGGATACGGGATGGCAATTTGACCGGTGGGGAGGAGACACCACTTCCACAGATTCAATACTATCCTTTACCGTTACGAAAAACAGGTTCATCACTGCAATCTTTAAAGTGCAACCGCTTTATTTAACGACACTCCGCACCGCAACCTACGAATCATGGTCGACTGCCATTGATAAACAATTCGGATTCAATGCCATTAAACGAATAAATGATAAAACGGATTTTAGCTTAACTCTCAGTGTTCCCTATCAAAGCAACGGAACGAATGTAATTATTGCCTTTAGCGGACCATCGAGTGGTTATGTTTATTACAGCGGAACCGATATTGTCATCGATTCATTTCAGAATGTGAGGATAAAAACATTTACATTTAATCCGCCTCTAAGTCCTGGTGTGGATATGATTGATATTGTTGGGCGGAGTTTCATTGGGAAGGGTCTCTTAAGTCATTATGCATGGGATATTACCAATCAACCCATTGTGCCCGTATGGGGGAGTCGGGTGCTTCTCTGGAACTATCTAATACCCAGATTACCATTGCCTAATCTTCATAATGTTGGTGAAGAACTCTTCCCTGCAGGAGCAATGGGCGGAGTTCCCCCGGTATTTACGCGAGGGTTGCTGATCGGATTGCCCGATAGCAAGAATTCGGTTTTAATGCCCACCTATGCTGATGTAAAAAGATCTCTAATGGCGGGCAGAAGCACCTATCACTCGACCGGCTCTAGCTGCTTGTCGTTTAGACGACGCGCCAGAAATTATCCTCCAGCTAAAACACAAAATAACTTCTTTGCAAATGCGCTTATCCTAAAGCTGAATATCGCCGCCAGCATAGCAGGAAAGATGCCGTATGGGTTGGGAGAATTGACGTATAGCGACCCCGGTAATCCAGCCGACCCGTTGAATGGTAAATCAGTCGGCAAAATCAGTTTGATAGCTGATACCGCGCTATCCTGCGGCACATTGGGCAGTGTAAATGCGACGAACGAACAAATCAATGTTGTTTTAAAAAAGATCAATAGCGCATTTGAATCATTTCCGATCGACACCGTATCTTTTGGCGTTCAAACAGTTTTGACGGGAGCCAAATCTCTCGTCGGTTGCAATTATCTGCGGCTCACGGTCGGGGCAGTGCCGTTGAGTTTGGCAAATGCCGGCAAATATTTTAATCCATTGCCGAATGAATATCAGTTATATCAGAATTATCCCAATCCCTTTAATCCGACGACGAGGATTGAATTCAATTTACCCTACGCTTCGTTTGTTACGCTAAAAATTTATAATATTCTTGGACAAGAAGTGATTTCGTTACTGGATCATGAACAAATGGATGGCGGGACTCAAACGATAGATTTCAACGGATCAAATTTAGCGTCGGGCGTTTATTTCTACCGGATAAACGCGCAGAGCCAGAATGGGGAGGGAAACGAGGTGCAATTTGTAAAAAACCGGAAAATGGTTTTGATAAAATAATCTCGCTGTTTTTAGAATAGAAACTTTCTCCTTAGCCGATATTGCCCAGATGATTTTTCTTGGCCACTACGCCGCCAAGGAAGTTCTTGAAACCGATGCGTTTAAGAAGATAGTGGGAGGATAACATTTTTCTAATTCTCCAATATTCATGTAGGATGGAAGAATTGGGTTATAAGGTTATTTTCCTAAAAGAAGGTAAAACATCTTGATAAGTCCAATAATAACAGAATTATGCAGTTGCTTGTCAAAGTCAATCAGACAAAATGGTTGCTTGACTAATTTCTGAAATAGATTAAATTTAGTGGTGATGGAGTGCCCTAATTTTTTGGCTGATTCCCAATTAACTCGAATATATTAGGTAACATCCAATTTAACAACTTCATCTGTTTCAAATTAGCACATAAAACGGGGCTGGTTATATATAATTGTCCGCGGGACGTTTATCAGAGGGATAACCATCACGCGAAACAGAGTGAGCATTTCCAACTCTACAGTTTATAATTTTTGAAAAATCCCACTATTTTTGTGGGATTAGATATTTTTAGTTCGATTATGAATCGGATTCTTATCAACTGGTCATCGAAGTCGACAAAATTATTTCATTATACTAATATTGCTTTCTATTCTGGATAAAATTAGCATTCGAAAGGCATTACAATGATAAAATTTGCATACGCGCTACTTTTAATTTTAATTTTGACAACCTTTGTTTACTCCCAAACTACTGTGAGTACGGATATTACTACAAGCACAACATGGTATAAATCTAGCAGTCCATATAACGTAATTAATAATATTGCTGTTGCTGCAGGGGCTGTTTTATCGATCCAGCCAGGGGTTAGAGTGCAATTTAATTCAGGTATTAATATGACAATCAATGGAGTTATTTCCGCAAACGGAAATAATACAGATTCCATATACTTTACACGCAATAGCTCTGTAGGTACATGGGGTAATATAACTATCAACAACACGACATTTTTTGATCCGTCGAGCCAGATGAGTTATTGCGTGGTGGAATATGGGGGCAGCAGTGCCATAAATATGTCTAACAGTTCAACGAAGCTTCAGGTTAGCAACTCATTGATAAGAAGAAACAATTACC
>JBIOHP010000022.1:0-67957 GCA_044449065.1 Bacteroidota bacterium | reverse complement strand
GCCGTTCGGATTTATCTATGCGGAGATTACTTCCAAACGATGGGCTGTCGTATGAACATTCTTTGATATTCTTTTTTTCCAAGTAAAATACCATCTCCACAACATGACTCTCTTGCTTCGAGAATTTTCACACAGACTCTTCAAGGAGGGGGCTGGGGGTGGTCTCTGGCAGCGCTCTACACATGCATTCTGTTATCCACGGAGCATCACCCCCGCGTCCCCGCGAACTCTACCGTATCGGGGTGGGGGTATGAGCCAATAGTCTAAATATCCACAAACACCCGCACCAACGCTCCATCCTTATCTGTAGTGACAGCAAGCTGGTGATACGTCACCGCCTTAACATCTAATTTCGTTCGATGGCCCGCCGGACGATAGTACTCCCCGCGCACTTCAGCGGTGAGCGATTTATCCGAAAGTTCAGTTATGGAGAATACCTTCGGCACAAAATGCTGCCCGTCGAAACAAAAGAGAATTTCGTTCAGCCAGCGGACGAGCAATTGTTCGCGGTCGGCGGCATTGACCCGAATAAATTCCGTCCTGTTAATTTCAACCTTGGAATAATCTAGGATAATCGAGAGCAGCCCGTACGCCGCCTGTTCAAATGCTTCTTTTAGCGAGGCGCCGCGGGCTTCAATCCCCATATCAGATGGGTGATCGATTATGGTAAACGAGGAATTCATACATGAAGATAGGGATTTAGGATGGAAGGAACAAGAATGGCTCGCCTCATCTCGGTAGACTGCGTGAATCGAAAGAATTAATGCAATGCGGTATGCAGCTTTTCGTCGCCTGAGAATTAATGACGCCCGGAATATTTTCATCGCATACAATTGAACGTGAAACATTGTTTGAATCCCGTCTCGTCAATCCTCTTTTTGACGGGACGAGTTTGGACCACCCCTTAATCCCCTCCCCGCCAGAACAGCATAGTCGGGCTGGCTTCAAAAAAGGAGGGGACACGCCAAAGGCGAAGGGTGGTATTCAGTCATTAATTCTCTAGTCCGCCTTGGCGGATCCTTTCTTTCCGAAAAGAAAGGACGAATGTGGGAATTGTTGTGTGGTATCACTTGAATAGACGCAGAATGTCATTTGAGCAAATAAATTCAACCGGGCTGGCGCTCGGTTGAAGGTCGACTGCCCACCCATGATAAATGATGTACGATGCCTTCGGCATCGAAGAAATTTCTATTCCATAAATCTATAAATGTTTTATCCCTTCGGGATAAGCACGTGAATAACAGATGCCGAAGGCATCTAACATTTATAGAAAGGATCTCAAATCATCCTGCGCGACCCCTATGGGGTCGAACATCAAATATTCAACCGAGCGGCGCTCTGTTGTACCTCAAAATGTCCCCATCCTCTCGGAGCCAGCCCGGTCCGCCTATGGCGGATTCTGACGGGAAGGGGTGGGCCTGTCCCCCCATTTTTTTTGCGGGAGGGTGGTCTAAAACTGAGACCGAGTGGCGTTTTAAATCCGCTCTGCTTCCTGTCACAATTCCGGACTCTTCAATCCCTCACCCTTATTAATTTTCTTATAAAGATACAAGGGATAGATGAGCGCTGAAAATAAGACCACAGGACCAAGCGTGGCTAACAGCGTAATATCGAGCGGAACATTAAAAAGACACAACAGAATGATTACAGCTCCCGCGATGACGAAGAGCCATCCCGACACCAGGTGCGTTTTCTTCCACACTACTTCGGATGCCAGCGTCCACGGCACGCGGATACCGAAAAAGAAATTCCGGGGAAGTTTTGGTAAATAATTTCCCATGAGAATAAACAGCATCCCGAACCCTATCCCAAACGCGCCTTTCTCAAACGTTCCCTTCTCCGCTGAAATCAAAATCAATACATAGATGAAGAGCGAAAACATCAGCGCGATATCGCGGAAGAGGAGAAAGAGGTTGTATTTCCCTTCAATTTTTTTCCAAAAGGGATCGATGAACGGGATAAACGTTAACAGAAGATAGAGAAACAATGATTCTCCTATGCCGAACAGAACAAGAAACGTTTTTGATGAATATCCATCCGGCTCTCCTGCTCTATTGAAATGCGATGGAACCGTCTCCGGCAATACAGAATAAAAGTACAGGGAAATAATGATGAAGACGATGATTACGCCGATCGGCAGAAGATCTCTTTTAATATTCCATTTCATGGTGTTAGCTCCTTTTGGTGAATTGAATCATATATTCCAATGCCATATCGAACACGCTCATATTTAACGAATACCGGATAAACTGTCCCTCGCGCTCCCCATCGATAATATTTGCCCGTTTTAATATATCAAGGTGATGCGAAAGAGTCGGTTGGGTGACGTCCATCTGCTCCAAAATCTCCGATGGGGTCAGATTCTTCTTTTTCAGAAGCTGGAGTATTTTCCGCCTCGTTGGATCGGAAAGCGCTTTGAAGATATTGGTATACTCTGTCATTATAATATATATTGATATATGTACATATATACATATATATTATATCAAAAGCAAATTTTAGGAGTGTGTTGACATAGTAATAAAAATGAATAAGATGCAATGCTCGCAGAAGATACCGCTCGTTGGTTAAAATACCCTCCATTTTCAGAGACTGTGTGATAAATAGTTTGTTAATGTAGTAGCCCGTCGCGGACGGACGAAATAATTATATATAACACGCCGATCGGTGATCGGCTACTACACCAATTGATTTTTCATACCGGCTCTTCAAGGAGTAGTAGATTTGTCCCGCAACGATTTTTTGCGGGAGAGTGATCTTGTATAGAATGTGATACTATTTCAAAAAAACTAACTTCCTTGTCTGTACAAATTTATCCACCTGCAAACGGTAGAAGAACACGCCGCTCGCGAAATTGGACGCGTTCCATTTTACTTCGTAGTACCCGGGTTCTTTTCGTTCGTCGAGGAGGGTGGCGACTTCTCTGCCAAGAAGATCAAATATCGTCAAGGAAACATTCGCCGTGACCGGGATATCGAACCGAATAGTGGTTGCCGGGTTAAACGGATTCGGATAATTCTGCGCCAGGGCAAAAACCGTTGGCACATTGGGTGAAGGAATGCGGGAGATACCGAGCGCGCCGTTTGCCCCCAGTTGTAGTAGTGAACTATACTGCATCAACATGACCGCATGATTCGAATCGAACGCCTCCAAACCGTTGCAAGCCGATCCAGTGCCGCTTGCCTGGAAATTCCATGTGAGTCCCCCATCGGTGGTGTGCACGATAAGACCATAAAATCCCGCCGCAAATCCGCTCCCGTCTTTGCACATCGAGACGTTTGTAAAATTAAGACCATAATCCATAAATTCATACTTTTTCAAATCGAGCAACTGTGTTGTCCATGAATTCCCGCCATCCGAGGTATGCAGGATTATGCCATGACCAACGATAATGCCGTTCAACGCGGATGAGAATGCAACATCATATAATTCCCTTTGTGTGCCTGTATCGACGCTATCCCAATGAGCGCCATTATCAGTAGTTCTCAAGATTGAACGATTATATCTAATTGCAAACCAGTTGCCGGGAGATGGTGACGCGATACTGCGAAATGTACCCAATGCGGAACTGAATTGATTTGTCCAGTGAGCTCCCCCATCCGAAGTGTATAAGACAGAATGATTGCCCATGACGTACCCGTGATTCGCATCCGCGAACACGCATTTGAACAACCAATCATCGCCACTAGTCATCTCTAAATTCCACGATATTCCACCGTCCGTCGTGTGAACGATGGTGCTGTGGCTTCCGGTGACGTATGCATTCTTGGCGTCAATAAGAGTCGCTCCACCGAACGCATATCCCTGTGCAGCCATGATTGTGCCACTTAATTGGTTCACCCAGGTTCCGCCGCCATCGGTCGTCCTGTATATCGAGGCGCTATCTCCTACGAGAATCCCGTTATTAATATCGGCATACGATAGCGCGTGTAAGGTACAAAAACTGTTAGCTCCGCTCAGATTATTAAAAGTGCTGCCGCCATCGACGGATTGATAAAGCACCGGCGCGCTAATATCATGTTCGTATGTATCGTAGATATCCGCAATGAGATCCCCGCCGATGCTGCCGCCAGCGACAATTATTTTCCCGCTCGAACTGGTGGCAATGGTGTATTCAATGAACGGGTATATATTAGGAATTTGGACTCCCCTTGTCCATAAAGTTCCACCGTCGCTCGTTTTAAAAATAGTTCCGGAACCATTTATTCCAATGCCATTCAGTTCATCCGTAAAGGACAATTGCACCGGCACATCATCCGTGCTTGAAAATTGAATAACTTCCTTCATCCATGTTGCACCCGCATCTGTTGTTTTCAAGAGGGTTAGGTGAGCCGAATTTACTTCTCTATACAAATAATCCAATCCGAATATCACTCCATTGTTTTGGTCTGTAAGATGCAAAGAAAGGAGATCATCGCCGGTGACGGACGGGAGGTTGTACCACGTATCGCCCCCATCAGTGGTTCTAATTATGGTTCCGGCGGGACCTGCCGCGACGCCGACTGCGGGAGTGAAAAACCGGACAACATTAAGATCGCTAACAGAAGGAACGGTTTTCGCTGCCCAGGTAACACCGCCGTCGCTCGTGTTAAGGATCGTCGGTCCGTTCGAAGAACATCCGGATTGTCCAACAACTGTTCCGTTCAACTCATCCGTGAAGCACACCGAAGTAAGCCACGCTGCCGATCCGCTCTGCTGCGAAACCCAGCTCACTCCCGCGTCTGAGGTATGGAGAATCGTGCCATTAGCGCCTACTGCGACGCCGGTATTGGCGGATGGAAAATATATATCGCGTAATATATTCAGGTTTCCCCCGGCATTGAGCGAGGCGCTCCAATGCGTTCCGCCATCCGTGGATTTGATGATATTGCCGTTATCACCAACCGCGTAAGCGGTTGAGGGACTTGTAAATCGGACATTACATAACGCCGCAGGCACCGGAAAGGGTTTGACCCAATTCCAATTTGTCTCCTCGTTTTTGTTCGCGCCGAAACCGTGAAGAGAGATGGTCGTGGCACTGTCGCTTCCGTCATGATAAAACTGGAGCCCGCCATAATTTTCGCCGTAACTTACAGGTGAATAGGTCAGCGTGTATTGCACACTTTGGGACACGCCCAAAGTTTCAGCCCTGAACGATCCCGACCATTCCGAACCGATGAGCGAAACGGAGGATATGTGCATCGGCGCAGTGCCGATATTGCTAACAACAAAGCTTGTCTGCCTGCTTTCACCGATCAAACATGAACCTAAATCAATACTCGGGCAGCTCGTCCAGAAGCGCGGCGCGTACACTCCCCCGAATGTCGTTTGAAGGATCGTTCCATTCTCCCCCGTCACAAAGCCGTTATACTGATCGGCGAAGGAAACGCCATAGAGAGTAGAGGTAATGCCCGTGGAAATTCTGCGCCATGTCGCTCCGAAATCGTCGGTGCGGAGCACAATGCCGCTATCCCCGGCGACATATACTGTGCCCGCATTTCCAACAATGCATATCTTCCGCAGGCTCTGCGAAACATTGCTCTGCTCGGAAAGCCAGGAATAACCGCTATTGCTCGAATAAAGAATTCTTCCTTTCTCTCCCACCGCCCATAGAAGGTCAAGATCGCCGGTATTGGATATAGTCGCTTGAATGTCGTACAGGTTCTCCGGAGGAAGAGGCAGGACGCGATTCCATGAATAGCCGCCGGTTGTGGTTCTTAAAATAATCCCCGAATCGCCGCACACATACAATCGGGTCAAACTCGTTAGACATATTGATCTGAGCGATGCGGTTGTATTGCTGGGCAACTCGTACCAGCTTGCTCCGCGGGTAATAGTACGAAGAATCTTCCCACCGTCTCCGACAGCCCACGCCGAGCGCGTGCCGGCGAACCTTTCGGCCGTGGGAAAAACAAGCGAGTAGAGCGCGAGAGAATCGGGAACGCCGGTCACCGGCTGCCAGGTTGCCCCTGAATCGCTGCTTCGATAGATCATCCCGCTATCCCCGACTGCAAATGCTGTGTCGGCATAAAAATATTGCATGGAGTATATTCTCCCTCCATTGCCGGCGATTGATTTCATCCAGGATTTTCCTCCATCTACTGAGCGAAGAACAATCCCGGAATCGCCTGCGGCATAATTTATCGTAACCGGCGATTGCTGGGAAAAACTGATCGTTCCCGCCTCATAAAAACTGCCGCTTGTTCCGCTCGGGATCGTAGTCCACCCCGATTGCGCGAATACGGCAGATGCGCATAAGAAAAAAAAACACGATAAAACAACAATCCTCGGATTCAACATCTTCATTTCCCTCCAAACGTGAATAATTCTATTATCCTTGATGGTCTATCTCACCCCCTCAGTCATCGCTGCACATCGGCGATTCTCGTATTCAATGCGCATTCTAGGTCACTTCAAAACAACTAACTTCCTGGTCTCTGAATACGTCCCAGCCCGCAGCCGGTAGAAATACATTCCGCTCGCAACATTAGCGGCGTTCCAATTCTCCACATGCTGCCCAGCCGGCACTTCGCCGTTTACTAATGTGGCAACCTCCTCGCCGTGAAGATTGAATACTTTGAGCGTTACATACGATGCGTGCGGCAGCGAATATTCAATCTTCGTCGCGGGATTAAATGGATTGGGATAATTCTGATTCAGAGAATATCGGTTCGGGAGTGCGGAAACACTTTTCGGTTCGGTTACGCCAAGAATAGATTTCCATTGAGCGAAGATATAAAATTGCCTCAGGGCTTTTCCCGGAAGGTTTGAAGCAAATTTTATAGTGTCCCTTGCCGTCATATCGATATTGATAACCACCCCTCCGGTAGCGACGTCCTCGAGAACTAACGAATTTACTTTATGTGTAATACATGATGTGTCCCATGTGATATACCAGGGAACTCTACTATCGGCAATCTGAATTTGGTACTCAAACGTATCGATAACGCCTGCTTGATAACCTCTGAAATCGAGCCTTACTCCCTGTCCCAGGCAATCCAGGTTTGGATTACGATCGTTATAAAACCGTGCGTCGGTATTTCCTATTGGAGGTGGAGGAGGAGGAAGTCCATACTCTCTGATTGGCAACGAAGATAATGTATCGATACATTCCGTATACCCAGGCCCAACCCCAAAACTATCGCTCCAGGTCGGGTAACCGGGATTGGAGAAATCTATTCTCACAATCCACATCTTATTACTAATTTGAGATTGCGAGACGGATACCAATCCAATTAGCAGGAAAACCAGTAAAACACCCGATTGAAGTATGATTGAGATAAGAGCCGGCTTTGATGTATTCTCCATGACAACTTTTCAAAATTTAAACAAATTTTACGCCGTTGAATTACTGGAGATAATCTTTCAACAATTCTACACGCTATTCTACAAATTAATTCTTTATTGGGTTGTTGTCAAGTAAAATCCGGGTCCCGGAGAAAGAAAAAATCGGGTTCATATGGGAATTACGAAACCGGCTTGTTCAAAGTCTTAATTAACAAAAGCTTACATCTGCCATAACCTCATCATTCGTTTAGAAATCGCCGGTAAAATAATTTTGTTATTCCCATCCTTCGTTCGCCAGGGCTAAATGAAGCTCGTTGGGATGATGCCGGTAGCGATATTCAATCTTGCTCGAATCCTCGTGCGCTTTGCTGTAGGGAAAGCCCTTTGCCATCAGGTTGCGCTCGTGCAGTTCATGGAGGAGAACATAAGGACGCTCAACCTCTTCGAGGTCGTCGTCGATCCATACTTCATTTTGAGGAACGAACTCGTACACGTAGTCATGTCCGCCTTCGGTAAAGTCGTCGTCGAACACGCTCCGCACCAGACGCCCGTTCACGATCCAGACGCTCACGCCCGATTCAAGCTTTTTCCAGAGCCGCTCGTGCACATTTTTTCCGTCGGGAAGATTCTTTCCCTTCGTTAATTTTCGCACGTCGCCGGCTTTTTTCCGTTCCTTCATCTCCAACCGGTCTGCTGCTTCCAGCGCGTCGTCGTACGGAACGCCTTTTTTCATGAGCCGGTGTTCAAGCAAGAGATGATCGATGAAAAACTTACTTTCATCTTCCTTCGCTTCCTTATCGAGCCAGAACTCATGCTCCGGAATGCAATCGAACACCAGGTGCTGGCCGTAGTTGGTGAACTCCTCGTCCAGATGGGTCCGCACGTACGTGCCGTCAACCACCCAGATGGCAATATCGCCGCGCTCGCCTATTTTCTTCAGGTACGGCGGTTTCAGTTTTTGTTCCATAGATATTTCCTCTTAAATACGATGATAATGAATTTCATATATGCAGGGATTTAAAAAACCACCCTCGCATCCCTCGATAAGTATATAAAATGTTTGGAGAATTATCAATTTGCTCTATATATAAAAGGACCCGGCGAACCATCCCCCTTTCATCAAATTTTCATAAATATTCGTTATCTTATTGAAAACCAGGTAGTTCGATGCGCATTCTCTTAATAGAAGACGATTTAAATATATCGGCGGCAATCTCCAAATCCCTCAAAGCTGAGGGGTATGCAGTCGATACCGCGTCCGATGGCCTTCACGGCGAAGAACTTGCCAAAACAAATGATAACGATATCATCATCCTCGACCTTCTCCTGCCGAAACAGGACGGTTGGACCACGTGCAGGAATCTGAGAAAGCAAAAAATTCTCACTCCCATCCTCATGCTCACGGCATTAGACGACGTCAACGACAGAATCAGGGGGCTTGATTCGGGCGCCGATGATTATCTGCCGAAACCGTTTCACATCGGCGAGCTCCTCGCGCGCATCCGGTCGCTGACGCGGAGAAAATCCGATGTGCGCGAAGCGGTGATCGAATGTTTCGGCGTTACGCTTGATGCGAGCACGCATAAGGTTGTCCGCGAAGGAAAAGAGATTTCCCTGACGGCAAAAGAATTCGCTCTGCTCGAGCTCTTTATGATGCACCGCGATAAAATTCTGTCGCGGGAAATGATCTCCGAACACATCTGGGACATGAATTTTGAACCCCGCAGCAACGTCATCGAATCATTCATTAAATTCCTCCGCCAGAAAATCGATAAGGGATTCACGAAACCTCTCATCCACACCCTTCGCGGCACGGGATATATGTTCTCGGATCAGGAGCCGTAAACATGATCGGATCGATGCTCACTATTAAGACGAAAATCATCCTCCTCTACACGCTGGCAACCGGTGTCATTCTTGGATTGTTTGCATTCTATATCTATGAAAATTATAAGGAGGCGGAGCTGGCGACAATCGATGCGCGACTGGAAAGTTATGCGGCGCGCCTATCAACAATTCTGGAGGAGAGCGGAGACGAACCCGGAAGTCCCGATCCGAAGATTTTAATCGGAAATTATTCAAAAAATTTTCCGGGAATCAGAATCCAGCTCTCTGATCGGAGCGGAAATATCCTCGCAGGCGACGGTAGTATCTCCGGAAAAACCGCCCTCGCGCGGGAAAGATCGTTTATCGAGAACCGGCATTTTGAAGATATTATCGCCGGGGAGGGCGCGTACCGTTCTATATGGGTTCCCGTCGACGTCAATGATCGCGACGTCTCGACGCTGCAAATCGCCTCTCCGCTATCGGAGTACGAAAATAATTTATTTCAGCTCAGAATAATATTTTTCATCATTATTCCTTGCGGCTTACTGTCGATGGCAATCGCTGCTCATTTTATCACCGGCTATGCCTTCCGGCCAATGCTCGGCATGGTGGAAACGGCAAAAACAATCACCGGCTCAAATCTCCACCGGCGGTTGACCCTCCCCCGCGCGCATGACGAGGTGAGAACGTTAGGCGAAACACTGAATGATATGATAGAACGAATCCGCGCCTCATTCGACAGCCAGAAGCAATTCATCGCCGACGCATCCCATGAAATCCGGACTCCCCTTACGGTCATGTGCAGCGAGCTCGAATATGCCGCACAGCACACTTCAGAAGCTTCGGTGAAAGAATGTCTCCAGACGTCCCTTGCAGAAATCGACCGATTGACAAAACTCGCCGATGGACTTTTGATGCTGGCAAAACTCGATTCTTCTCAGCTTACACTCACCAAACAGATCTTCAGACTCGATGAGCTTCTCATCGAATGCATCCAGTTTGTCAGCCCAATGGCGGAGAAAAAGAAAATCCGCATCAGAATCAATCTGGAAGAACCGGTAGAAATATTTGCCGATCGCGAAAAAATAAAAAGCATTATCTTTAATCTGCTCGATAATGCCATAAAGTATTCTTGCCCTGATACGGTAGTGACTGCCTCGCTATCTCCCATTAACATTGAGAATAAATCAGCGACCCTCAGTATCGCGGACGAGGGCGTCGGCATACCTGAAAATGCCATACCGAATATTTTCAAAAGGTTCTACCGCGTAGATTCTTCGCGAACAGAAAACCCCGGCAGCGGTCTCGGTCTTGCGATTGTCGATCGGCTGGTCGCGCTCCATGAGGGAAAAATTTCCGTCCAGAGTAAGGTCGGGGAAGGGAGCGCCTTTTCGATCTTTTTGCCCATTAAGGTATAGATAATCCCTAAAAAAATCAGAATGGGAAGTTGTCCGCAGCGAACCATGTTGAGGAATAAAGAGATTTAAGATTTTCATCCTTATTTCATCTTTACTTGCTATCTTTAATTTGACACAAACAAATGATATATCAATAAAACCCCAAATATTTAAGGAAAAAAGTATGAACAAACTAATGATTTCCAAAAGCGTCGTTCTAATAGTCATGATGGGCTTATTAACGATTTCGGTAACCTCGACGGCGAAGGATAAGAAAATAACAAAGAAAAATCTCCCCGCATCCGTCCTTTCGTCATTCCAGAATGCGTATCCCAAGGCGGTTATTAAGGGCCTCGGTAAAGAAGTGGAAAATAAAACTACCTACTTTGAGATCGAAAGTGTCGATGGCAAAACAAACAGGGATATCCTCTACACCGCAGATGGCAAAGCGTTTGAAATAGAAGAAACTATTGACGCCGCTTCTCTCCCTCCAGAAATCAACACGACATTGAATAAAGATTACGCCGGAGCTAAAATTGTGAAAGCGGAGCGGGTAACACGGGATACCGTCGTGCATTATGAAATGCAGGTTAGTATCGGTAAAAAAACCAAGGAAGTCGTTTTTGATGCGTCAGGCAAAATAGTCAAAAACACTAATGCTGAAAAGAAAGAAGGAAAAGAAAAGGGAGAAGATAAAGAAGACGAGGAAGACGACTAAGGAAACATTTCAAAATCGGATCATTGAAAAGTATTCAATAAAAATCGTATATTGTGAGGCATTCTCGGAATAAACATTGACGCCCAGAGTAACTGACCAGAAGAAATTGACACTCATTTTCGTATTCTGTTGTGGAATACTGTTGTTCGTATTCGTCACCGCATCCATCGCGCAAACTGACAGCGTAACGCTGCAACAGGCGATATCTTTGGCATGGCAGAACAATCAGGTTGTATCTATCAGTGAGATTGAGAAACAGCAAAACGAGATCCATCTGAAAGAAGTCCAGGCATTACGGTATCCCCCGTTTTTTATCCGGTCGCATTATCTCTATGCGCCCGATAATGGTTATAGCGACGTTGTTACGAACGGCGGGGAGTACGGTTTTCAATTGACCACGGGGATTCCATTATACGACGCAGGTATCCGCAGCACACTGACGCACCAGGTCTCCAATGCAATCGAGCGGTCATCCATAGTTGTCCAAAAATCGAAAATTGATCTCTCGTTTGAAGTCCGGTCTGCCTATTATGAAATAGTACGTGCACGGAACGAGTTGCAGATTCGCCGCGAAACTAAGCAGCGGCTGGATGATTACAGCGCGTTTCTCGAACAACTCCACCAGGGCGGGAGTGTGAATACCAATGATGTATTAAAATCCCGTGTCGAATTAAACAATGCTATCATTGAGGTCGACAACGCAACCAATACATTAGCGAAAGATAAGATGGCATTGAACAAACTCATCGGCAAACCGATCAAACTGGATATTGAAATTGCCTTTGCGAGCGTGGGGGATACGACCTCGCTTCCTCAATTCTCGGTGGAAAATACGCCCGATGTGCTCCTCCTCAAGCGGGAAAAAATCTCGGCAGAGGACGATATCACTCTTGCAAAAGCAGAACGCCTCCCCACCGTTTCTGTCTCTGGCGACGTTGGGTGGCTGGGTGTCACCCCGTCGGAATATCGCCAGAATTTCGGCTATTCGATCTTTCTCAATCTCGATTTCCCGATATGGTCGTGGGGCGGAATCGATACGCGTATTCAGCAGAAGGAGCTATCCAATCAGATTATCGATAAACAAATTGAGCTCCAGCGCCGCGATCTTGAGCTGCAATGGAACACCACCATCACCGATATTCAGTATGCGCGGAACGCGCTCGGCGGGTACGCCCGTAATATCGTTGAAGCTGAGAAAAATTATTTGCTGGCGAAATCCCGATTTGCCGGCGGCTCCGGTTCCAACCTCGAGGTGCTTGATGCGCAGCGTCTCCTGGTTGAAATCAAACTCGATTATAATAAAACTTTGATGGAATTAAATTCCTCGTTTACCACAGCGCTCAAATTAAGCGGACAATAAGAATGATCGTTCTCGCATGATGAAATATCCCGATGTAAGTTATCTCCGATCTACAAACTTACGTTTGTCCCCCTTACGCCACAAGGTGGTGCCTTCGGCAAAGGGGGACGCGATGCGTTTTAGGCATCGCAGGGGGTCTCGTGCGGGATAATACTAATTCTCATTATGTCCGCTCGATCCTCGTTCTTATGCTTGCGCTGGTAATAATGGGTTGTAAAAAACCGGCTGAACAGGACGAAAAATCGCCCTCAATCACCGTCGACGTGAAAGTTGCTGCGATTACCTCCGGCTCGCTCGATGAAACGGTTATGGCTTCCGGAAGCACCACCAACCAGCGCGAATCGCAATTGCGCTCTCCGATCAACGGCGTGATCACAAAGTTTCAATTTTTTAACGGTGATACTGTCAGAAAAGGAGAAACGGTCGCAACTATTCAAACAAGGGAATCGCAGGCGTCAATTCAAGGAGCGGAAAAACTCCTCAGGAGCGCAGCTACTCCTTCCCAACGCGATGAAGCTGAAAAAGCTCTTGCCCTAACGCGGGAAAGCGCCAATACCGCGCTCGTCACTGCCCCGTTTACGGGCATCCTCAATAATAAATTAAAAAACGAAATGGAGCTTGCGGCGGAAGACGAACCGATCGCCTCGCTCATCGATCCGCGTTCGCTCGTCTTCATCGCCGATGTGCCGTCGCAATCCCTGGCTTCGATAAAAAAAGATCAACATGCGGTCATCCGTTTCCCCATGCATCCGGGAAAAGTTTTTCAAGGCACCGTGAACCGCATCGAACCGCTGCTGAATCCCACTGAGCAAACTGCGCATGTGCAGATCACGTTCAGCGAGCCGAACGTCAATCTCCAGCGATCCCTCTTCGGCGACGCGACGTTCATCATCGGCAGAAAATCCGGAATTTTACTCGCGCCGGTTGCCGCCTTATTACGAAATGATGAAAACAATACGACAAGCGTCATGGTGGTGGGGAAAGATTCAATATCCCATAAGATCGATATCCGGGTCGGCATCAGGCAGGATTCGGTCGTTCAGGTTATCGCAAAGGAATTATCCGAAGGCGACCGGGTGATCGTTCAGGGACATTACGGCTTGCCGGATTCAACACGGGTGAGGATTATCCAATGAGCTTTACCGAAAAACTTGAACGGCATCCCCGTGCGATACTCTTTACAATCGTCATCCTATCGATCGCGGGGATAACAGCCGCTCTGAATCTTCCGGTTTCGATCTTCCCTGATATCAATTTTCCGCGCATTGTCGTGCTTGCGGATAACGGCGAGGATCCTGCGGAGCGTGTAATGGTAACTCTAACCAAACCGCTGGAAGAAGCGATCAATTCTGTCCCCGGCGTACGGAATGTTCGTTCCAAGACGGCGCGCGGCGCTGTTGAAATTTCAATTAATTTCGATTGGGGAACCGATATTATTCTGTGTCAGCAATTGCTTCAGGCAAAAATCTCCTCCATCCGCAACCAGCTTCCTCCCACTGCGAACGTGACCGTTGAGCGGATGAATGCAACTTTTTTCCCCATCATGGGCTTTTCGCTGACGTCCGATACTTTGAGTTTGGTCGAACTCCGCGATCTCGCGCTCTATACGGTGCGTCCGGCATTAAGCCGCATTCGCGGGGTCGCGCAAGTCCGTATTGTCGGGGGAAGGACCCGCGAGTTCCTCGTGACCATCGACCCCCTCAAGCTTGCCGCGTATCATTTGGATATTCGCCAGGTATCCGATGCGCTTCAAAAAACAAATCTTGTCGCCGCTGTCGGTTTCATGGATGCAAATTTCCATCTCAACCTTACCCTGGTGGATAATATGTATGCATCTTTGTATGCCTTGCAAAATTCCGTTGTAACCACGCGGGGAAACACTCCTGTTATCCTCAGCGATATAGCTGCGGTAACCCCAAACGAAAAAGACGAGTACATCCGCGTCACGGCTGATAACAAGGAAGCGGTTCTCATCAATATCCTCCGGCAGCCGGAAGGAAACTCGGTTCAAATCGCAGTCGATGTGAAAAAAGCGTTAACCGATCTCCGTTATCAAATCCCGCCACAGGTCCATATTTCAAATTTTTATGATGAATCGCTCATCATCAACGACTCGCTTGACGCTCTTCGCGATAGCATCCTCATCGGCGTGGGATTAGCGATAATCATTCTCATTATATTTTTACGGAGCACTCCGCTTACACTGATCGCCGGATTGGTTATTCCGGTTACCGTTGCAATAACCCTCCTCATGCTGTATGTTTTCAACCAGACGCTGAATATCATGACGTTAGGCGGCATTGCCGGATCGATAGGACTCATCATCGATGACGTTATTGTGATAGCGGAGAACGCATTCCGTCATGCCGAGCGCGAAAAAGTCGGCATCATGGAAGGTATCCGGGAGTCGGTTCCGGAATTGCTTCCCGCTGTCATAGGGTCAAGCGCCGCAACCATCGTTATCCATATTCCCTTCGCGTTCTTATCGGGCGTGACGGGCGCTTTTTTCCGGTCGCTTTCGCTCACCATGGCGCTGACGCTGATTATTTCATTTTTCCTCTCGATTATTTTCGTTCCGCTCTTGATGCGTTTGCTTATACGGATGAAAACCGATACCTCCCACGAAACCTTAGCGGAAGGAAAAATCTATTTTTGGTATAAACAAAGTCTCCGGTTCTTGTTGGCGCACCGGAAACTTGTAATCCCCGTCATTATATTTCTCCTCGCGGGAAGTTATGTCCTGTACACGCAGATCGGCAGCGAATTTATGCCTTCGATGGACGAGGGGGCTTTTATCCTGGATTACGTATCACCTCCCGGAACATCGCTCAACGAAACGCACCGGATGCTCAACGCCGTCGAAAATATTATTACCTCTATTCCCGAAGTGGAGACCTATTCCCGCCGCACGGGAACCGAATTGGGATTTTTCCTGACCGAACCGAATAGCGGCGATATGCTGATAAAACTCAAGAAACAACGGAAGAGATCCGCCGACGAAATTATTGATGAACTGCGGGATAGAATTCAAACATCGCAGCCCGCGCTGAGAATTGAATTCGGGCAGGCGATTCAAGACCTGGTGGGAGATCTGACCAACGTTCCATCGCCGATTGAAATAAAAGTATTCGGCGAGAACAGAACCTTAATCGAATCGACCGCAAAATCAATTACGAGGACAATCGATACGGTGCGGGGCGTTGTGGACGCTTTCAACGGCATCACCATCAGCGGACCGGCGTACGTGCTCAACTTCGACGAGAAGGCAATCGGCAGAGCCGGGTTAACCGTGGGTGATCTTCAGGAGATTCTCCAGAACGATATCCAGGGAAGCATTGCTACCAATATCCAGAAAGGCGAAAAGTTGATTGGCGTCCGCGTCCGGCTTCCTGATAGTTACAGAACAAGAGCGGAAAATCTTGCAAATCTCCGTATTCTCTCCCCGAATGGGAGTACGTACCTCCTTGGCACGCTGGCGTCTATTGTAATCGATCCGGGACAATCGGAAATTGCGCGGGAAAACTTGAAACAGATGGTGGCGGTGACCGCGCGCTTATCCGGTCGCGATCTCGGCAGCACGATTCAGGATATCCAGGAGCAAATCCGCGACAACGTGATCCTTCCTCCCGGCGTAACACTAACCTATGGCGGAACGTATGAAACCGAACAGGAATCATTTTTATCGCTCACAAAAATTCTTGCCGCCGCTTCACTCTTGGTATTCCTTGTATTGATCCTCGAATTCGAATCGCTCAGCATCCCGATATGGGTATATTTCATCACAATTCTATCGTTGTTTGGCGTATTATTCGCGCTCTGGGTGACCGATGTGAACTTGAATATTTCGAGTTTCATGGGATGCATATTGATTGTCGGTATCGTCGCGGAGAATGGAATATTCCTGGTGCATTTCTTCCGTAAATTCCAAAAAACGGGAATGTCATATACCGACGCGCTGGTCGAAGCCGGCGCTATCCGTTTCCGCCCGATCATCATGACGGCATTCGCGGCAATTTTTGCCCTCCTGCCCTTAGCAATTGGTTTAGGCGCCGGCGCGCAAATGCAGCAGCCGCTTGCCATTGCAATTATCGGGGGGTTCTCGCTTTCAAGTATTCTGCTGCTCTATATATTACCGGTGTTGCTGTCGATACGATTTAAAAAAGAGTTACCCAAAAACGATAAGATTGCAGTGTAGTAGCCGATCACTGATCGGCGTAAATGATTATTGAATGCCAATCATGTTTCATACCCAATTTCATTGCTCAGGCAGACGATCACTTTTCATCAAAATTCTGTTTTTCTTTCTTTTGCCTTGAGGCAAATAGAAAGAAACAAAGAAAAACTCAAGGCTGCAGAATCAATGCCTGAATAATTGCGTCTTTTTTGCGAACAAACGAACTCACCCGTCCCGTCAATACTCATGTGACGGGACGGGATCAGACAACGTTTGTTCTTAACCTATGAGACGCAATTATTCCGAGCGGCATTGATTCTGATGCCAATAACACATTTGATGGTGATGTTCGATAATCCTTATTTATCATTTTTTTATACTGCGATTATTCATATAATATACTCCACAAAATATTTTAGTTGATTTCCACAAATTGATGTTGACAGTTTCCACGCAATATCATATATTAATCAATCGTCATTTTCATGTGGCGGTGTGGGATGTCCGCCAATGTTTCTATTTTATTTTCATTTTTCAATAGAAATTACAACTCAACAATATTTCTGAACATTTTTTAGAAGCGGTTTGCACTTCCCGTTTGAGAAGTTAATAATATGAACCTCAACATCTTTCAATACTTTTACGAGATCTTGAAGCATGCAAGGAGAGGCCAACAATTATTCTTGAATATCAGGGATACTGCCAAACACTTTATAGACTTATCGGGAGAATTCCATGATGAATCGTTAATATCAGGACAGTTAGATTCGTTAATTGTCAAAAAACCACAGGAAAAGATTGATATTACTAATCATGAGAGTACCCAAGACAATGATTCTTTTTTTGGAACGAATGAACCCCAACCGGAAAAGGTGGTTCGAGCTGAATCCTCTGTTTTCATTAAGCTTCTCAGGCTCTATGACAACTACCTAAATAATCCATACGAATTTGAAATATTATATAATTATCTTTTCGTTGTCGGCAACACAGAAGAAGGCAAAGAGGTCTTTGCCCCCATCATCACAATTCCAGCTAAAATAGAATATTCCAATCAAGGATTGAAAATCACACTAGCCGAGGATAATGTTCGTCTGAATTCATTTGCATTGACTCAACTTTATCCTGAAACGGCAAATCAAAGATTTGATGAATTTGTTTCACTCGAGGACTCTGGACTTCCGTTTTCAATTAACCGAATCAATGAGATTCTGGAAAAAATAACAAATATTCATCCCGCAATTGTTCCATGCCGTTTAAGCGGCATAAGCTTCGATAACACGACTCCCTCTAAGCTGGAAAGATGTAAGTTTCAAATCTATAATTCCGCCGGCATCGCATTGCCCAAGAAAGACAACGTCTACATCATCGAAAACCTAAAACAACTTGCACAATTGTCGCTTGATCATTTCTCCGAGACAGCATTGAAGACATTGCTCGAGACAACTGAATTGTCTGAAGAAGGAGAAGTTAAATCACCAATACGCAAACAGCTTCTTTTCCCGTTTGCTAACAACACCCGACAATGTCAGGTGGTACACAAAGCAAATCTGACAGATCTTGTTGTGGTCCAAGGACCACCAGGCACTGGTAAATCTCAAACGATAACCAATGTTATATGTGACCTTGTAGCTAATGGACACTCCGTATTAGTTTCCAGTCAAAAGAATAAAGCTCTTGAAGTTGTCTCAGAAAAACTTGATACACTCAACATCCCTTATCTCCACACCACGTTACTAAAAGACGATAAAACTTCTAAGAAACACCTTAAAGATGCGGTTGATAGCATTACTGCAGATATTCATTCTGGAGATGCTGAACAATTCTTCCGACAATGGGAACATTCAAATGATATTCTTTCAAAGATTGACGATCAAATAGCTAAACTTAAGTGTGAATTCAATTCCTCTTGCGCTTTCGAAAAAATCAAAATCGATAAATTCCAAACAACAATAGGTGAATTATCAAAACGGTTCGTATCAATCCAATGTTGGAACTTGTTAGACAAAACCCAAACTATTGAACCAAATGAGCAAGTATCCTTAATTGAACAAACCGGGATATATTTCAACTTACTCTCTTCGATAGATCAATATTTCAAGCAGTTCGTTGATTTGGATCATAATAATAAACTACCTCAGTCCGTCGAAGATATTTATTTATTTCAAGATGAAATACATTTATTTTTATCACATTTTGAAAACGAATTATCCCAGTTATCAAGGCAGGATCGGCAATCATTATTAGCTCAACTCGGGTGTTCATCCATCCTTTCAACTCAAGAAGCACAACTACGATTACAAAAAATCGAAGAGATACATCCCAAGATCGAAAGTTATGTTCAATCACATATTGACAATTGTACAAACCAAGTCCAATTGACCCTTTTCAATAAGCTCAAAGAAGCAAATGCAAATTCAGATACAATCTTGACCGACTGCAATCATCTTCGGGAGATCAAACAAAAAGCGAAGGAATTGTTTTCACTTGCTGAAAAGGCACTTCAGGTTAGGCTAGGTGAATTGACCGTCGATCAAATCAAGTCAGCATTACTTAGTTATGAATCCCGACATACTTCTTGGTTTCGTTGGCTATCTCCTGATTTTTACAAATCAAGAAAAGTTCTGTGTATAGCTCTCCAAACATCTATCTCATCGATAGATAAGAAGGCTTTAAACATCATTGAAGCTTTTCTTGAATCGATGGAAATTTATGCTACAATACAATCAAAGCTTAAGAGTAATCTCGAATATCTCGGGTTACCTCAAATTGCATGCGACTCTCAGATAGAATCACGATTTCTTTTCACTTCAGAGATTCAAAAACGTATTCAATTACTTGAACACTATGTTGACCGTCTCAATATCGAAACAACCCTCGTTAAGGTATTCAATAATTATGTTACATTTGAAAATCTCGAGAATTTTTCAAAGAACGATTTAGGCGAGAGGATCAAGAAAGCTTGTATCGCACTCAACTCACATATCCACAAAAAGGAAGCGGTTGCGATAATATCTTCTCTTTCGGATCGTTTTTCGGGTTCCTTGATTAAAAAAGTTAGCGACTTTTTCAATAAAACAGAATTAAATGATTGTAAAGATTACGTCGAACATATAAATGAACTATTTACTAAGCTACCTACATTTTTAACACTTCAGTCGATAGATATATCCTTCAGCAGGAATTCGCGAGCTATTTTGTCCATACTAAGAGAATTGTATTTTCAAAATAAGTCACGATTCCAAGAATATTATTCAAATTTGTCTACTATTTTGGAAGCACGATATTTATGCACAGAGATAGATCTGATGGAAAATTCCTTTCCTCGACCATCTCATGTTATTTCAAAAGAAATCCAAGCCCTTGAACTCCAGAGGTTTGAAGACGTCAAGCGTACTATAAAAATAGGGATTAAAGCTAATCTTTCTCAAAAACTTGCCACACGTAAACACTCTCAGAATCTTAAATACTTCGCTAAGGTGTTGCAGAAAGGTAAGAAGAACTTTGCATCTTTTGAAGAATTGAAATCCAGCATCGACTATGATTCAATCATCACAGCTCTTCCGTGCTGGATAATGAGCGTTGAAGATGTTGCTCGTATATTTCCTTTAAAGCCAGGCTTATTCGACTATGTCATAATTGATGAATCATCGCAGTGTGCTATACCTTCTGCCATTCCGCTACTCTATCGTGCCAAAAAGGCAATTATTGTTGGCGATGATAAACAGCTTCCCAACGCTGACGTACGATTTATCGACGGGAACCGTAACGAATCGTTATTAAGAGAATACAAAATACCTCAAATTAGATTCGGACGCTCTTTTGACTGCAAGGACAATTCACTATTTGATCTTTGTAATGTACTTGCTCCGTCTTCAGTTTTCCTGAATGAACACTTTAGGTCATATCCAGAGATCATTCGCTTCTCGAATGAACAATTTTATAATCGTAAGTTATTGATGGCTCGAAGTAGCTTCGGAAATCAATTAGGTCCCATACTTAACTTGGTCCAGGTTCCAGATGCAGTAGATTCTCCAGACTCACAAGTTAACCATCAGGAAGCAGATGCTTTAATTGCCAAGCTTATCGAGTTACTCAAGAAACCTGAGTATCGAGAGAAATCATTCGGCATACTTTCAATTTTTCGTGAGCAAGTTGAATACTTAAAAGAAGTCGCATTTGATCGCATTGATGCCGCCACACGCGAGAAAATCCGACTTATAGTTGAGACAGCCGATGGCTTCCAAGGTGATGAACGCGATGTAATTCTGTATAGCTTCAGGTATGCATCAAATTCCTCCCCACGTCTTTTTACATTTATGAGTACAAAGGACGGTGAAAAACGACTAAACGTTGCCCTTACGAGGGCTCGAAATCAAGTATATTGTTTTGTTTCTGTCCCTCCCAATGAGTTTCCTCAGATTCAAATTAAGAATTTCCTCAGATATGTTCAAGATCCATCTACCCTTAAACCCGAGACAGAACCATGGGATAGTGAATTTGAAAAAGAAGTCCATTCACTACTCGAAAATTATGGGCTTACAGTTTTTCCACAATATAAATCTTGCGGTTTTAAAATTGATCTAGTCGCTACAGATCAAAATGGAAAAGTGTTAGCTATTGAATGCGATGGTTGGGAATTTCACTACGATGAATGGGGGCAATTATTTGAAAGTGACATAGAAAGGCAAAGTATACTCGAACGTGCTGGCTGGCGAGTTGAAAGAATATGCTCTCGAGATTTCTATAGGAACAAAGAGAGAGCTCTAAAACCCATCGTACAATACTTCTTCGAGTAACTTAAACTGGAAATAAAGTTCCCCCATTCCATCCCCATGGGGCTCTGTGGTAATCAAACGCACATCCCTGCTATCGACATTGCGTCCCTACGCTTAAGACCACCCCTCAATCCCCTCCCCGTCAGAATCCGCCAAAGGCGGACCGGACTGGCTCCGAGAGGATGGGAAACGACTTCGTCATTAATGTCGATTGTTGTTTGACGCTCCCGCGTCTAAAACTCTCACAACGATACCTCGACCTACCGGGGATTTAACTCAGAAAAATACGGAGCAAAGCTGGAGCTTTGCTCTACATCGAAAACATCCCACCCCCCTAATTAAAGCAATCCGCAATAAAGTGAACCCCGCATGAGTCAAAGAAAATATTGCATTCTGATAAGCAATTTCTGAACGCCTGAGAATTAATGACGCCCGGAATATTTTCATCGCATACAATTGACCGGGAAACATTGTCTGAATCCCGTCCCGTCAAAACGTGCAATGACGGGACGGGATGAGTTTGTTTCCTGCCTAAAGAGATGAAAATATTCAGTCATTAATTCTCCAGCGAAAGTTTTCTTTCGTCCTTTCTTTATAAAAAGAAAGGACCGGACAAAATGATTGATATTATTCCGAAATCAGGGTCGCCGAACTGTAAGAACAACATTGTAAATATTTCCCTTGCCTTTTTAACTAAAAGTCCTTATATTATATATAACGTGTATACGGTAATATCATTAATGTCGGCAGTAAAACCATTTTTCTACTCCAACCCCTTCTATAGTATATTTTGTCCGATCTGGGGATCGGACGCTACACTCCCGAACTTTTTGGACGGCCCCATTGTACAACGAGGTGATGCCTAACTGGTACATTGCTGATACAAAAGTGGTACAGAACTGGTACAGTTGTGGTACAAAAGCGGCACCGAAAATTACCAAAATTTGGGAATAAACGCGGTGCTGAAGGTTTTGAACTCTCGAGAGAAAATTTGTACCGGTTTTGTACCAGTTATTTTATCCGGGTCCGGGAAACGCGAAACAATCATCAATGATGTATTTTGGCACGTTGACTTTAATGCAAAAATAAAAGAAATTATTTACAGGGTGTTGAAAAAACCAATTCGAGTCACCCTGTCCCGATTCGTCGGGATCAGGGTCTGTATGTAAATAGATTCGGAAACAAGTTCGGAATGACTCATTCTAATTCGACGCTATTTCAACCCCCTGCTAGACAGTTATTTAGACAGAGACAATGAAAAATATAGCAACGATATTCATACTTTCAATTCTTTTCCTTGCAGCGGCGCACCGGGCAATTGCGCAATACACCAATATACAGGTAAATAATCCATTGCATACCACCCCCGAAGAAGTGACGATTGCGATCAATCCCACCAACCCGTTAAACCTTGCCGCCGGCGCAAATATCAGTTACTCGTACTATTCCACCGATGGCGGATTAACGTGGAATGAACAATATTTATCTTCCTCCTACGGCGTCTGGGGCGACCCTTCCGTCACCTTTGACGCGCTGGGCAATTTATATTTTGGGCACCTTTCCAATCCCCCTCACCCCGCGGGATACTGGATCGACCGGATCGTGGTGCAACAATCAACCGATGACGGTCAAACATGGGACGACGGAATCGGACTCGGGTACTCTCCTCCACGGAAAAATCAAGATAAGGAATGGCTCGCCGCCGATTGCACAACGTCGCCGTACCGGAACAACGTATATGTCGCATGGACTGAGTTCGATGCTTACGGCAGCGCTAATCCCACCGATAGCAGCCGCATCCTCTTTTCTCGCAGCACCGATGTGGGAGGATCGTGGTCGACGCCGATTCGCGTGAGCGATACCGGCGGCAATTGCCTCGATGGCGATAGCACAGTCGAGGGCGCTGTGCCCGCAATCGGACCAAACGGCGAGGTGTACTTAAGCTGGGGCGGACCGCTCGGCATCATGTTCGATAAATCAACCGACGGGGGAGTAACTTTTGGAACCGATGTATTTGTCACCTCACAGCCCGGCGGCTGGGATTTTGGCATTCCAGGAATTTACCGCGCAAACGGTATGCCCGTCACCGCCTGCGATGTAAGCCCCTCGCCCTACCGGGGAAATATTTACATCCAATGGTCGGATCAGAGAAACGGAATCGATAATACGGATATCTTTTTTATTAAGAGCACCGATCAAGGAGCGACATGGGGTCCGGTGATCCAAGTGAATAACGATACTTCAAAGCATCATCAATTCTTTTCATGGATGACGGTCGACCAGACCACCGGAAATATTTGCGTGGTGTTCTATGACCGGCGAAACACAACAGATTCAGCAACTGAGGTGTACGTTGCAACGTCGCATGACGGCGGAGAAACATTTGCCAACACAAAGGTCAGCAATTCTCCTTTCACGCCAAGAGCGGATGTATTCTTTGGCGATTACACGAACATTGCCGCTTCGGCCGGAAAAATCTATCCCATCTGGATGCGATTGGATAACAGGACATTGAGCGTCTGGACAACAATCATGCACAATGGCTACATCGTCGATATACCGATAGCGTCGGGTTGGAATATGGTCTCTCTTCCGGTCATCGTGGATGATCATCATCCGGGCGCTATTTTTTCTTCGTCATTTATTACCAACACATCGACGGTGTTCCGCTACTCCGCCGGTTATGTAACCGATACTCTCATGACCAACGGCGCGGGCTACTGGATAAAAAGCCCTTCGATTGACACCATCCATGCGAATGGTTCTCCGCTCGAAATCGACACGATCAATCTCTCTGCAAAATGGAACATGGTGGGATCGCTCTCCAAGCCGGTTGCGGCGGCGAGCATTTCAAGTCTCACGCCCGGATTGATTACCAGCCCGTTTTTTCATTACACACGTCTCGGATACGTTCAAGCGGACACAATAAAACCCGGCTTTGGGTACTGGGTGAAGGCGAGTCAATCAGGAAAAATTGTCCTCGCAACCGGTTCAATTGTTACAATTTCCGCAAGGGTAAAAATTATCACGGATGGCGAACAGCCCCCGCCGCCTCCATCCTTTCTCAGCCGAAATACGCTGCCAACAGAGTATGCGCTCAAACAGAATTATCCGAATCCGTTCAATCCTTCGACAGTGATCGAGTACCAACTGCCGCAGCCGGAATTTGTGACCTTAAAAGTGTATAACATTCTGGGTCAGGAAATAGCCACACTTGTTAATGCCAGAGAAGCTGCAGGGTATAAATCCGTGAAGTTTGAGATTTCAAATCTTTCCAGCGGCGTTTACATCTATAGCTTGACTGCGGGAACGTTTTTTGGCACGAAAAAAATGCTGCTGATTAGATAAGAATTAATGAGGCATGGAGAACCAAACGCTTGCCAGTTCTTTAATGAACAATTATTGATAAAAAAGCCGCCTCGAATGTCGGGGCGGCTTTTTACATCGTAAGGAAGAATTCTGCGGGTGTTATTTCATTAAAACAATCTTTTTCACATCGGTGTAGATGCCCGCATGTAACTGGCAAATGTAAACGCCGCTGGGGAAATTATTTGCGTTGAACGATACTGATTTGAATCCCGCGCTTTGGACTTCATCCACCAGCGTTGCCACTTCCTGACCCAGAAGATTATAGATCTTTATTAATACATGGCTCTGCTGCGGAAGCTGATAGCGGATATTTGTAGACGGATTGAACGGGTTCGGATAGTTCTGCTCGAGCGCGTATTGAACAGGCAGCGCATCGGGAGTATCGGCAACGCCAAGAATCACGTCTGATGATCCTGCGTTTTCCACGACGCGCCCTTCGTTCAAGCGGAGCTTGTTCAATGAAATCGTGGTTCTGCCGGATAATCCCAGCACTTTAAATTTAATAACCATCAATTTCCCGGATTGATTTGCTACATCGTTTTTATATCCTGCAAACCGGATCTCGCCCGGCGTATTGTTCGTGATAAAGCTATCGAGCAGATCGGAACTTCCTGTGCCAACGTACTGTAAAATAGTCTTATCATATTTCAATAATCCCTCGGATGAAATAAGATTTTGAGCTTCATCAAGATTAACCATGAACGATATGATATCGCCGGTTTGAGCATGGATCGGAGAAAGTTGAACCGTTCCCGATGCGACGAGACCATGCGTAAGAGTATCCGGGAATGAGGTGATCAACCCGACAACATATCGTAAAATTGAACGAGCATCTGCCGCTGAAACGCTTGAGTCACCCGTCACATCTGCGTTGGTAAGCTGACAATGATCCAGGGTATCCAATCCGACAAGATACTTCAGGATCAACGAGGCGTCATACGCTTGAACTACCCCACTAAGATCGACGTCGCCCGGCATGGGTCGAAGGATATCGATACCTCCATTCGTCCAGGCAACCGAATCGGCGCCCGTATTAAATATCGCCGAAACAATATTGATCGGGACTGTTTTTATCGGATCGCCATCCACCAGAAACTTGAAATTAAACAGGTTGCCGCCTCCGAAAATATCCTGGGCGCCCGCCGATGCGATCAATAGCGTTGAATCATTATTATTGAACTGGTAATTCCAGCCATTTGATCCGATGATCGTTTTTACCGTATCGAGATTAAGGAACGCCAATCCATGTTGTTCAAAACCGGAAAGAATGAATTGGCACGAACTGTACGACTTCCCATTCGGGAAATCGGCATGCAGGGCAACCGTAACCGTATCATGTTTGAATGCGTGGGTGCGCCCAACTTTAAGGCGGATAGTATTACCCGGGATGCCGGATTCTGATAGGATTGAGGTTGCATAACCTGTCTGCCACGAAGCTCCGTGCTCCGCAGAATACCATAATCGAAGCGTATCATTTATGTCGAGAACAGACACGCTTCCCAGCGACAAATCATCCCACGAATTGGGTTGGGGCTTGAAAATAGGATTATTCACTGATTTCAACCAATGTACACCGTCGTTTGAAAAAGCATATCCCATATTTTGGCTACAACAAACACCGGTACTATCGCCGAGATAGAACATATAGAATGTGTTGCCGATTTTCGTCACCGTCGAACCGGTGAGATCCTGTGAATCCCATCCCGAAAGAGATGCTGTGAGCACCGGATTGTTGGCGTCATTTGTCCATGCGATGCCATCAGGAGAAGTTGCCAACCCGATTCTGGAGATGCTTCCGTTACTTCCGGTATACCACATATAATATTTATTTCCGTCGAAATAAACATTTGGATAGGAGACAAATGCTGAATTCCACGACGCCAGAGTGCCTGTCAAAACAGGTTGATTGTGTTTTGTCCAATTTATTCCGTCTGTGGAGGTGGCCATTCCTATCGAAGAAATGAGTGAAGAACTATTTCCGGTATAATACATGGTATATGCGGCGCCGTTAAAAATGACGCTCGGGCTTGATATAGAATATCCATCAAAATCTCCCGGCAGTCCCTTTAACAAGACAGGATTACCGGCATATAAAGACCAGTTTAATCCATCCTGTGAAATAGCGTAGGAAATACAATTCTGGTTTCCGGTATTCGAGATGAACCACATTTTATAAATATGCTGAACGCTGTCAAATAACACAGAGGGTTCGTACGCATAGATCATTTGGTTCGGATCGCTTCCGGCTGCAATGAGAACCGGGTTACCCGCATACCGCGTCCAATTCGATTGAGAAAATGTTAGTGAAAACGTCAATCCAAATAGAATTGCGAGGAATATTATTTTTATGGTCGTTTTCATTTTGCACCTCCTTTTTTATTGTTGTTGACTTTTTTGATAGGAAGCATTTTTACCTGTTGATTGTTCGATAGCGTGAGACTGGAAGTCGCATAGCAGATTTGCAGATTGCACGTATACCACAATTTTAATTCGTTGTCCTTTGCAATCATGTTTCCAAAAACCCAAAGATCCGGGTTGGAATTTACCATCACAGGGTTTTGAGCATATTTTGTCCAATGAACGGCATCGCTCGATGTCGCGAGGCCGTAGGAGATGTTTTCAAAACCATCAAACATCAAATAATAGGTACTATCGCTTTTTGCAAATCCCACGATATGAACTCCGACGTTATCCCAAGTTCCCGCATCGCCATGAACCAGTACAGGATTTGATGGTTCTTTCACCCAGTGGTAACCATCTGTTGATGTAGCAAGACCGATTGCATATCCGAGATTTCCACTTCCAACGTACATCATCAAATAGTGACCATCAGAAAAAACCACTGCTGATTTCGAAGCCGTGTTGGATTCCCACCCCGAACCTTCAGCGGTGATCACAGGATTCCCGGAATATTTTTCCCAATGAATACCATCGGGCGATGTTGCTACACCGATCGAATAGTTGCCGTTGTAAGCGGTGTAATACATTTTATAGTTCGTGCCGTCATAGATAACGGATGGATCAGCGGTTAGCAGGGCATCAAAAGAACCTGCCTGGCCATGTGTTAAGACAGGATTATTCATGTCGATAAACCAATCTATTCCATTACGTGAAATAGCGGTTGATATTGCATAGCTATGGTTATAATCGTCACAGAACCACATGCGATACAGCCCGCGATTATTGTCGTACATCACTCCCGGTGAATACGTCCAGGGATACGTGAATGGTGCATTTGGATTATTTACTGAATTCGGCAGCACCGGATTCCCAGAATATTTTTGCCATACAGTCTGACTGCTGGCAAAACATGAAAACAGTAAAAGAATTGAACAGATTATGATTGGAACATAGATTTTGAGTCTCATAAGTCCTCCTATGAGTTTATGGTGTGTGAATGTGATTTTTCTGATCGCATTATTATTTCTTAAAACAAATTTTATTGAATGATGCTACAGCCTCAAATTACTCCAAAATTTAAATAAATATAGATTTAATGTCAAGGAATTTTATCAGAATTTATATATATTTTTTCTCTGGATAGTATTTCTAAACCATAAATCTATCATTCATAAATATAAGATTTCATACTGCCCAAAGATGTAAAGTTTTGAATATTCACAACTTAGCTTAACAAAAAAGCCCCGCATGTTTCGATGCAGGGCTTTAAAAATACTGGTTTATACAAAATTACTATTTAATCAGCACCATTTTTTTATCCTGATGGATCGAATGGGTTGCATTCATTTCATCCACCGCTTCAAGACGGTAAAAATATACTCCACTGGGAAATTTTTCCGCATTCCACGCAATCGATTTAAATCCTGTACTTTGATCCTGATCCACCAGGGTCTGCACCAATTGCCCAAGCATATTATATATCTTCAAGCTCACATGGGATTGGGCAGGCAATGCGTATTCTATCTTTGTGGTCGGGTTAAACGGGTTGGGATAGTTTTGCTGCAATGAATATGCTGTCGGAATCTCGCTCGTTTGAGTTCCCAACCCCGATGGCGGCGGCGGCGGCGGTAGTTCATCGGTTGGAACGATGCGTATCTTGTACGCTGCCGACGATGCCCCCGGCGAATTGAGAATCAACGCGCCTGTGGTATTCACTTTTACCCAGCATCCTGCCCCCGGATGGATAGTATCCACGGTATTGTAACCGCCATTATATCCGAAAAACTTTGAGGTGACCATCCCCGGCGTGCTGGCGCCAACCGTATTTACGGGAACATCATCAGACACCGAGCCGATGAGATTCCAACCCGCCTGCACCGGAATGGACATACCGGTTATTTTGGGATTCGAGAGAACTGACATTAATCCGGTTGTATCCGGAAACTTCACCCAGAAACCCTCGCCGCGTCGGAGCGAATCGTGCGGTGTATAACCCACACCAGTAGAGTAATCGAACGCCTGCGTGAGCGCCCGTGGAAACAAGGTGTGGACGCTGCTATCGGGAGCTTGAACAGGATTTGATACGAGGTTCCATCCTCCGCGCAATGAAACTACAGTGTAACCTGCCAGAGACCAATTAGGCAGATTATAGGTATACACTGACCTGCCGTGAGTGAACGCTGCAAGCGTTCTCGTTTGACTATGATACGCAAGATCATGCACAGTGATAGCGGGAAGATTATTCCCCAGTACGCTCCAGTGTGCTCCAAGATCGGTTGTTGCCATGACATTTAAATCCGATGCGATATAGAGAACATTTGCGTACACAGGATCAACAACCACATCATTCAGCGGTACATCGGGAAGGGTGGCGCCGATATCCGTCCATGAGGCACCCCAATTGGATGTACGATAGATGTGACCTTGAAAATCATATTCCCGGAAACCGGAGAGTGTTACATACGCAATATTACTTTGATGCGGATCGACGGTTACACGCGATATCCATCGCAACGGAAGCCCCGCCGTGATGTCTTGCCAGCTCGATCCTCCGCTGGTTGTTACCCACAAACGGCCATCGCCGGTGCCGGCATAAACTACTCCCGGATCTGTTTGCGAGACGTCAATGGTCGATAACGTGCTGTAGAAACCGGGTTGATTATACGTGAGCATGGGAGATATTTTTGTCCAGGATTGCATCCCGTTTGTAGTTTGATAAAGATAGTTTGTGCCGGTATAGAGAGTTTGAGGATTTTCTAAATCCATTGCAATCGGCACCATCCAGTTCACCGGTTCAGAGGGATTGATTCCGGTAGTTCCGCCGTTAAATGTTGCCCCTCCATCGGTGGAATATCCCAATCCGCCATTCTGAGATTCGGCATAGACGTCTTCCGAATCTGTGGGATCGACCATACACACGAATCCGTCGCCGCCATAGAATATATTCCACGAATTCTGAACTCCTGTATACGTTCTCATGGTGCTATTATCCTGCGATCCCCCCATCAGGTAATTGGGATTGCTCGTGGCAAAATTTCCCGCGTAAAATTGCGTGATCGGAAGATTCATGGACTTCGTCCAATTGGAGCCGCCGTCGGTGGATGTAAATACTCCGCCGTCATTGCCAATCACTACCTTCGTAGGATCTGATGGAGCATAAGCCATTGCATGAAAATCGACATGGTAGTCTCCAGAATATGGAGAATACCCAAATGAATTAGCTCCATTAACAGAACTATATAGATAAGTCATACCAGCCCATACGTGACCGGCAGAGACAGGATCGACTTTAATTATACAATTATACCAAACCTGGCTCTCAGAATATGTTCCGGCATTGATGAACCACAGCAACCATGTTGACCCATGATCTGTGCTTTTATAAACACCATACCAGTTGTATCCGCCTCCATTCGCAACAAGCGCATAGACGATTGCGGGGTCTGCAGGCGCAAAATCGATGGAGATTCTCCCGATATCTGGATTGTTATACGGGAACCCGCTCGTTACCTGCGACCATGAACTTCCGGCTGTAGTGGTGAGATATAATCCGCTGCCCGGTCCACAACGGTAAACGTACGGAAGTGTCCGGTAGTAGGTGAACGTCGCAGCGAGAAGCCGTGTTGTATCGCTCGGATCCATCTGTAAATCGGTGCAACCGGTCGTGTCATCCACAAATAGTACTTTGTTCCAGGTCGCTCCCCTATCCGTCGATTTGTAAACTCCCCGGTCTATTGCTTTCGAACGGTATAATCCCAATGCAGCGATAAATATCGTATTTGAATTTTGCGGATTAATAACAATCTTGCCGATATGTCCCGTCTCGGCAAGTCCGAGATTCGTCCATGTTGCCCCTGCATCGATTGAACGCCAGATTCCATTTCCGGGATATGTATCGGTGCTGGAGGGATTTGCCTCGCCGGTGCCGACATAAATGATATTGGGGTTCTGCGGATCGAAGGCAAGAGATCCAATTGAAAAACTTTCGTTAAATACGTTACTCCATGTCCCGCCAAAATCCGTCGTTTTCCAAACTCCTCCCGATGCCGCGCCGGCGTACATTGTATTCGGATCGGTGGGATGAATAATAATCGCCGTGATCCTGCCGCCAATATTTGTCGGACCGACTAACTTCCAGGAACTCATCGACATTGTTGAAGCGTGTGCCTGGCTTTTAGCAACAAAAGCATCCACAGACCGTTTCATCTTCTGAGTGACCTGTTTCGGCAAGGAATTATGCGGATACATCCTTTGCATCATAAACCAATCTTTATCGGATTTTACGTCCTCACGATCTTGATCGCTCCGTTCAAACGCAAGTTTGCGCTGGTCGACGACCTTCTGTAAATTGGAATTCTGGAAGTAAAGAAACGAGAGGCAAAACGAAGCTAAAATAAGGATTCCCCCAAATCCTTTTAACACGAAATTTGTAATTCTGTGGTTCATGAGAGTAATCAATCACATGGTTAAACAAGATGTATTTATATGAATAAGATAAGGGAAAATCAACGATTTAAAAAATTATTTTAGGGAAAACTTTAGGAAAATTGAGATATAGTTAATTCTTTAACTTGTAGGGAATAATCAATGAAAAAAAGTAAATGTCAGAATCGAAAGGATATTAGATTATAATGATCCATTATCTACCAATTGTGCAAAAAATGACCATTATATCGATATTATCTTATGCGTTAGGTCATAAACTACTCAGGGTGAATTATGGTAGCTTTAACTAAGAAAAACAGTAAACAACATTCTTCGAAAAACGTCGAAACGGGAATGATACCGGAAGCAATTCTAAAGAAATACGGCGCAAAAATTATCTCTTGTAAAAAGAGCGAGGCGCTCTTTGAACAGGGGGAAAACGCCACCCATTTCTTTATCGTGCGGACGGGCAAAATTAAGATGCGTAACTATAATGAAGATGGGCGCGAATTCGTGCAAGGATATTTTGAAGACGGGAACAGCTTCGGCGAGCCGCCCTTCTTTAATCATATGCCCTATCCGGCGTCCGCTGTTGCGGTAACTGACAGCGAGGTCTGGAAATGCCCGTACGATCAGTTCATCAAACTGTTGCGGGAAAACTTCGATGTGCATCTGAAGGTCACCCAGGTGTTGAGCGGGCGGCTGATTTACAAATCGATGATGCTGATGGAAATTGCCGTCGAGGAAGCAGATCATCGGTTGAGCACGCTCATCGAATATTTCCGGCACAGCGATAAGACCATGGCGAGGGGCGCACCGTACCTTGTCCCGTTTACCAGGCAGCAACTTGCCGATATGACGGGTCTCCGGGTGGAAACCGTGATCCGCTCCATTAAATCGATGGAGCAGAAACATCTTCTCACTCTCGACGATGAAGGAAAGATTCTCTGGAAATAATCTAACAAAAATCATAAGGAACTCTAAGTTATGGAACAATTACAAAACGCTACCATCAAATCAATAGTCACGAGCGACTACCGCGCAGCCGCTATCTTCGAGAAATACTCTCTCGATTTCTGCTGCAAAGGCGGGGTCACTATAGAACAGGCATGTTCCGATAAAAACATCAACGCAGCAACGGTCTTTGCAGAACTTGAACGGTTATCCAATGCCGGGCAATCGGACACGCCGAATTTTGCCGAATGGCCTATAGATGAGTTGATCGATTATATCGTGAACGTTCATCACAAGTATGTCCGTGAATCGACCCCAATTATTTATGCGCACACCCAGAAGGTTGCCACTGTGCATGGAGCCAATCATCCGGAAGTCATTGAAATTGACCGTCATTTTGCAATCGTTGCGGCGGATATGCAAAACCACATGATGAAGGAAGAACACATGCTTTTTCCCTACATCAAGACGCTTGTGAACTCGAATCGGAATGGCGGGATGATCCCCTCTTCTCCATTCGGTACAGTTCAAAACCCGATTGCAATGATGGAAGCCGAGCATAAAGCCGCTGGAGACGAGTTATACGAAGTACGCTCGCTGAGCAAGAGCTACGTTCCCCCTGAAGACGCCTGCACAACCTATCGCGTGAGCTATAAAGAATTGCAGCAGTTTGAAGAAGATCTTCATCGCCATGTTCACCTCGAAAACAACATTTTGTTCCCCAAAGCAATCGCGCTTGAGAAGGAGTTGATGGGAAAATAAAAATAAATTCAGAACACTCCGTAGGGGCAGGTACATTATGCCTGCCCTAATGTTTTTTTCGGCATTCGTTTTGATTCCCTAAAGAACAATAACGACGAAGTCGTTTCCCATCCTCTCGGAGCCAGCCCAGCAATGCCGTTCTGACGGGGAGGGGATAAAGGGGTGGTCTAATGCGTAGGAATTCAATGTCTATAGCCGAGATGTGTGCCTGCCGGAGATATCTTGGTGGGATGTTTTCGATGTAGAGCAAAGCTCCAGCTTTGCTCAGGATTTTCCTAAGTTGCTCCCCCTAAATCGAGATATCCTTGTGATAGTTTTCAACGCAGAAGTGTTAAACTTTACCATACCATCGCGACGGTGAAATGGAGAAATAGTTTCTGGTTTTATGATTTATTTGCTCTTCTGCTTCTTCCCTTTTCCGCATATTCAGCGAATCCTTCCCATGTTACATGATGCCTTCTCTTTGTTACAGAGGATGCCCATTCCATTTTTCCCTTGGATATTTTTAGCGTACCCAATTTTGACGGTTTCCTATTTCTGGATCCCAGCTCGACCTTCTCGGCGTAGACCTCAAATTTAAAGTCTGCATTACCAACATCACGATTTGGTTTTGGGATCGAAAACTTTACATAATGTGTAGACATTTTGGTTTCTCAAGGTTAATAGTTACTTTGTCTCTTCACTTTCAGAAATTATTTTCCATTCATTGCATAGCTCACAACCCCGCTTATAATACCACTTTTCTTTCAACCCGCCACGCCTTCCACAATCTTTATCTCTTCCTCCGTTAATCCGTACAATTCATATACTTTTTTATCGATCTGTTCATCCAAAGCATCTATCTGGCGTTTTAGCGTGATTTGTTCTTGTTCAATTTTAGCATTAACTAATTTCTTATTCAGATCCAAAATGCTTACCACATTGTTAACGATAAAATCATGTTTTGACTTATCAATCTGATCATTAAAGTTGATTGGACGAACTGGGAGTTTAAACAATTGGACAGGTTTTACTTCAGGGAAAACCCTTGCTTTTTCACCCACAAGATCATTATATAGATAATCAATTAAACGTGAATTTAATATTGCCAATAAATATTCATAACTTATTTTTATTTGTTCTTTTAATTGAACAATAATAATACTTTTTAAACAATACCAACCTTCGGTATCGTAAGTAGCTAAAATACGATCTGATGTTTGGCGAATTAATATCTTGGGATTATCGAATAATTTGCGTCTTCGTGGCCAATTCAATGAGAACCATGGAATTTTACCGTTTGCTGCTTCCCGTCGTTTCATTAGCACTTCTCGAAAGGGCTGTAATATATTTCGGCAATTCGGATAGTTGTCCAGGTTTATTTCGGGTGTGATATATATAATTTGTTTTTTCGATTTTGGGTTAAATGAATATCGATTGATCTCACCTCCTATCATTAATTTCTTTAATAATTCTTTCTCTAACTTAAAATCTGATACCTGCTTGCTATTATATACATATGCTTTATCTAATCCGGAACTTATTCCAGTCGCCACATCTTCAGAGACTTCACGAAGTTTAGGCCAATAGTAACATTTTTTTATTATTGCATTATTTAAATTAATCTGTAACTGGAACGATTCAGAATCTTTGCCGATTTTCGAAGCATCCTTTGAACACCGTTCTTCTTTTAAAAGTAATATTAAATCTTTTCTATCAAATTTCCTTAGATCAAGATATATTTTCTTAATATCTTTGGCAATCTTAGAAAAGACCAAAATGGATGATGGTGCTGATACCTTGTGAAACACGGCATCACCCAAATTGCATATTCTATTTATTAATTCGGACTCAACAAGCATTTTGCGCGTTTTCCAAAATTCATGTTGATTTAAAAAACTACTAGGGATAATCAATCCTATCATGCCGTCACGATTTGCACAATCCCACATTTTTTTGATGAAATAGTTAAACGATTCCGGGGTTCTGATATGAACATCTTTATACTTTGCCTTTAAATATTCTTTCTCCTCGACCTTAAAATCAGCACCCCAGGGTGGATTCCCGATCACGATATCAAAGCCGCCACCGTCCATAATTTCAGCGAATTCCACAAACCAATTGAAAACATTGATCTTCAATCGTTCTTCGTCATCAAGGAGCGATAACTGTGTCCCTGCATAAAAATCTGGGCCTATCAATGAATTTCCGCATTTAATATTATTCCCAAGGTCCGGTAACGCGCGCTCATGAAATAGCCGAAGTTGATTGGTAAGAGTTTGATCCGTTTCACCTTCCAAAACCTTTAATAGCAAAGAAAGTTTAGTAACTTCGACAGCTTGGGAATCAATATCAACTCCAAATATACTATTCAGCAAAATACGTTTGCGTTCATTCGTGGTTAAGCGCCACTCGCCAGAAATGCCTTTTCGAATCGGCGAGTTTCGTGTCCCAGCTTTTTCTTGTTCATGTTCTACGTACCAGTCTCTATGCCAATCTAATAAATACTGGTAAGCATAAATTAGAAAAGAACCGGAACCGCATGCAGGATCAAGTATTCTCAGCTTTGATGCTTGTTTCGGAGTTTTACCTTTAAGCCATCCAGCAACTGTATTTTTGACAATGTATTCAACAATATACGTAGGTGTATAAAACACTCCGCCGGCTTTTTTAATTTCCGGTTTATCCTCAATTTTTGCTTGATGTCCGGGAGTAAGGCGGATTATTTTCCCTAAGAATTGTTCATAAACTTGTCCGAGTATATCCGCGGGTAACACTGAAAATTCATAAGGGCTTTCAGGATAATAAAATCTTCGCACAATGTCCTTCAGCGGTTTATCATCAATCGCCAAATTGAGCGTCAACTCATCCGGAGCTTCATTACGATCTTTTTCGCTGCTGAAATGGAATAGGCCGGAATTATAGCGTTCATCTGCACGATGAAACAATTCGGTCAATCGTTTATAGGTTCGTTCACCATTGAGTAACGTCTGAAGCCTGCCGTATTCTTCTATTCCCCTATCCTCACAAATTCTCAAAAAGATCAATCGGTCAATCGTTCGTTGGACAGAAAAGTTTAATTCACGTTGGGATAAAATTGGATTTCTAATGGCAATAATACGTGCAAGTTCTGATCGCCATGATTCTATTTCCGATAGAAAAGCGTCATCGACAGCCGCAGTTCCTTTTTTTCCTTTTGTCGATTCAGCGTATTTATCGAACGAACCTTTTAGCACAGCTTCTTTCGAAAATACATTTTGAATCTCCCCCCATTTATTAACATAATCAGTATACGTCAGGTATAAAATCCGTCCTGTCGACGGTTTATCGGTTAGAACGGGTCGTGTCCTGCAATCATAAATAGCTAATTCTTCAAAATCAGTTAAGATACTTAGAGGCAGGTTCGCAGACCAGGCATAACGACGAAGTTGATAAGCGGGGGTGAGTTCATCTTTTACGTTTACAGATGGTTTTTTGGCCTCAACAAAAAATTTTCTGACGCCCCCGATTCGGAAACAATAATCCGGCGCTTTGGTTGCACCGCCAACTTTTATCGCATCCTCATGGATTACATCTTTGTATGCCTCGGCGTGACCCTGTTTATTATCAACATCCCATCCTAATGCGGTAAATAATGGATCCAGAAATTCACGGCGTAGTTGTGTCTCGTTGTACTTACCTGATCGATATGATTCAATGTTATCTCTGAATCGTTCAACGAGTGTGCTGATAATTGTTGGAGCATGCATATTTAAATATAGTTTGTGTAAGTTATAAACTTTCACCCCTATTTAATTAAGTGCCATATAATACCAAAAAGCGTGGAATATAGCAATAAAACCACTCTCTCGATAAAAAAATTTAAAAATAGTGACTGCTGTTTCTGGCATCAGAATCAATACCGCCCAGAATAATTGCGTCGCATAGATTAAGAACAAACGCTGTTTGAGACCCGACGAAGTCGGGGCGAGTTCGTTTGTTCGCAAAAGAGACGCAATTATTCAGGTTTTGGTTCTGGAGCCTTGAGTTTTTCTTTGGTTCTTTCTGTTTGCCTCAAGGCAAAAGAAAGAACGAAACACTTTTTTTATAGGACGGAGGGGACGCGCCGAAGGCGAGAGGGGTTGAAATAGTTTCGGATGCCTTGTCCGAACGCGGCGGATTCTTTGGTTCTTTTCCCATAGGGTGGAGACTGGATAAAAATTCAAATTAATATTTTGAGTGAGATTCAAAGCTTTGCTAATCGCATTGATATGAGGAGATCGCTACTCCCGACTTCTGTCGGGATCGCGATGACTCATTCAGTATGCTCGATTGCTTTCCTCACACAATTTCTTTAAAAAAGAAAGAATAAGTTGAACACAATTGTAAATTCCCCCCTCCGTTCGTATATTATTGAACGATGCCTCCAACATCTTGTCTCCTTAGCAATGAAATCAACCTCTGAGCCATCCCGCGGCAACGGGGATGCCGGAATCACGCACATATTTCGCACGCTCCGCTACCGCAACTTCCGTTTGTTTTTTGGCGGACAGCTTATCTCGCTGGTGGGGACATGGATGCAGCAGCTTGCCGTTACATGGTTGGTGTACCGGCTCACTAATTCGGCGTTCCTCCTCGGCGCTGTCGGTTTTATCAGCCAGCTTCCGAGTTTTCTCCTCACAACGTTCGCGGGCGTTCTTGCCGATCGGTTCAACCGCCACCGCATGGTAATCATGACGCAGGTCCTTGCCATGATACAAGCAACCATTCTGGCTGTCTTGACACTCACGGGAGTAATAACAATATGGGAAATCGTCGCCCTCATGATTTTCCTCGGCTGCATCAATGCGTTCGATATACCAACGCGCCAGTCGTTTTTGCTGGAAATGGTCGAAAACAAGGAAGACCTCGGCAACGCCATCGCGCTCAATTCATCTATGTTTAACGGGGCGCGCCTGTTAGGACCATCTATCGCCGGATTGGTGATAGCGGCAATCGGCGAAGGGTTATGCTTCCTGCTCAACGCGCTCAGCTTCATCGCCGTTATCGCAGCCCTCCTTGCCATGAAATTACCGATACGCGAGAAACCGAAACCCCGCCACGGCGTGCTGAAAGGATTCAAGGAAGGATTGCGGTACGTGGCAACCTTCACGCCGATAAAATATATATTGATGAATCTTGCGCTCGTGAGTTTTATGGGAATGCCATACGTGGTGCTCATGCCGATCTTTGCAAAGGATATCCTGCACGGCGGACCGAACACTCTTGGTTTCCTGATGGGAGCGATAGGAGTCGGGGCGCTGAGCGGCGCAGTCTTCCTTGCCTCCAGAAAATCAGCCGTCGGTCTCGGTAAATGGATTCCCATAGCAGCCACAATTTTTGGGACAGGTCTCGGCGTGTTCTCCTTTTCCCATTTTCAATGGCTCTCGCTGATGGTGTTGCCCTTTGTCGGGTTCGGTATGATGGTGCAAATGGCGGCGAGCAACACCATGCTGCAAACCATCGTGGACGACGACAAACGCGGGCGCGTGATGAGCTTTTATACGATGGCGTTCGCCGGCACAATGCCGTTCGGTAGTTTATTTGCCGGAAGTTTGGCGTCCAAAATCGGCGCTCCGCATACGTTGCTGATCAGCGGCGTTGCCTGCATCGTGGGAGCGATTTTCTTTGCAACAAAACTGCCGGAAATCCGCAAAGAGATTCGTCCGATTTACCGGAAGATCGGTCTTATCCCAAACATCCCCGATAGCTACGAAGACCCCACGCCCGTATCCCTCCCGCCGGAAATGGATTGAAGAATGAAATCACTTTATCGGAGATTTTGCAGCGTGTCGAAAAGATATTGAACTGTAATGAATCAATTCGATCTCAGAAGATGAGTCATTCCGTCCCGATGAAATCGGGATCGGAATGACTCATCTTGATTTTCTAAATACCGTTCTATTGTCCCTTATTTTATTTCGTTTACCGTCCACGCTTCGAGTCATTATGTCCATATTAATAGACAATCCGTTTTCTTCCCAAACGCGACATTTGTTAATAAAGCCATTTATGAGCAGTTTTGACCTGTTTTTCTCAGCCGGTTTTATTTTATCTCTGGCATGATTGTTATAGAGTAGCGCACCATAATCCAAAGCATGTATATAAAACTTCACCACAAACGGAAATCACTATGAGAAACATATTCAAGATATACATCGCAATCATGATGTATGTTCTGCCCATTTCTGTAATCTGCCAAACATCCGGTCAGGGCAATACATATACAATTACCGCTTCATCCGGAAAGCATGGTTCAATTTCTCCTTCGGGGATTATACCCGTGACCGGGGGCGGCATTCAGGCGTTCTCGATCAAACCGGATGCAGGATATAACATAGTTAACTTGCTCATCGACGGAGATGCGATCGAACATGATACCTCCTATACGTTCAGTAACGTTTCTCACAATCATACAATTGCCGCCGCGTTCGCGAAAGATACCGACGCCGCGCCTTCATCGGACACTGCGCAATCCGGCTTCGTCTCCCCGGCTCAGGATACGCGCGACAGCATTACTATTACTGCGGCAGCGGGAGCATACGGAACAATCACACCCAGCGGAACTATTACGCTCCCTTATGGGGGAGAGCAATCATTCACAATGATACCGGCGCCCGGATATTCCATCAGTAAAGTTATTATCGACGGCGTGAAAATGGAGGCGGTCGAATTCTACACCTTCGAAAATGTTACAGCGCCTCACAGCATTCGCGTAGAGTTCGCAAAAAATGAATGAGGTCGATAGAAGCCGTTGGTAGCAAGTATAATCTTGGATGCCCGAACCTTCTGAAAATAACAATCGGATGGGCGTTATTTTCACAGCGATTTTAATCCTTTCTTCATCTGATTTTCATCTAAAAATCCTATCTTTCAACTCTTCAAGGAACTTCGTATATTGAATACGTCATACTCAATCCGCACAACTATCATAGAAAGGTTCACCATGCGAAAATATTTCATCATACTATCATCAGTTTTGCTCCTTATCTGTCTTGCATCCTCGCAGGATTCAGGGTATAAAATTCTCGATAAAGTTAAATTAGGCGGCGAGGGCGGCTGGGATTATCTCAACGCCGATCCCGCGACCGGAATGCTCTTTATTTCCCGCGGCACTCATGTTCAGGTGATGGACATGGAGAAGAAAACGCTTGCAGGCGATATTCCCAACACCAATGGCGTCCACGGAATCGCATTGGCGCACGAATTCAACAAAGGGTACATCAGCGACGGCAGGGACACTGCGGTGACGGTGTTCGACCTGAAGACCCTGCAAACCTTGAAGGTTATCAAAATCAAAGGTCTGAATCCCGACGCTATTATTTATGACGATGCCTCGAAACGGGTTTTCACCTTTAACGGAAGAAGCAACGACGCCACCGCAATCGACGCGGCAGCCGATTCAGTGGTAGGAACAATCCCCCTCGGGGGCAAACCGGAGTTTGCGCAGGCAGATGGAAGCGGGAAAATTTTTGTGAACATCGAAGACAAAAGCACCATCACGGCATTCGATTCCAAAGAGTTAAAAGTATTGACGTCGTGGCCCATAGCGCCCGGTGAAGAAGCTTCGGGGCTGGCAATCGATCGCGAACACCATCTCCTCTTCTCCGTCTGCAGCAACAAGTATATGATCGTCTCAAACTACGATTCCGGAAAGGTTGTCGGCAACCCCGCAATCGGCGATGGTCCCGATGCAGCCGGCTACGATCCCGAAACGCATCTTGCATTCAGCTCGAACGGCGAAGGTACGATGACCGTTGTGCGCGAGGATGCTCCCGATAAGTTTACGGTTATCGATAACGTAAAAACACAGACGCGTTCACGCACCATGTCGCTCGATCCGAAATCTCACCGCATATATCTCTCAGGGGCTGAGTTCGGCAAGGCGCCGGATGCAACGAAAGAAAATCCGCGTCCGCGCCCGCAGATGGTAAAGGACAGTTTTACCATCATCATACTCGGAAAATAAAATAGGTCGTTTTTGTGCAGCAAAGCGCCAGCATTGCTGCACAACGATGCCGTTTTGTCAGGATTGCTGTACAAAGTTTAACGAACGGTCGTCCTCTGCGTCCGCACGAAGATGGTAAAAGATAGTTTTACGATACTGATACTTGGGAAACAATAACCGGTTATTACCTGTACCATGAGCGTAAAATACCTTGAATTCAACGTAATTTTGTGAATTATGGCATTCCGTGATGAACGGAAATTCAATTCAAAAAGCTCTCCTCGTGAGAGCTTTTTTTATTTCGTTTAATTTAGTACATTCGTGTACCATTCAATCGGATAGTTTTTCTAAATCGAGTAACATAGTTGCATCAGTATTGGAAGGGCGAACCTATGAACATTAACCTCAAACACGATGCAGGATTCAGCATCCTGACTTTGGAGGGCGACTTTATCAGCGAGGTGGAACAAATGGCGCTGCGCGACAAGGTAGGACTCCTTCTTGAAGAAAATAAGAAACAGATCATCATCGACTTCTCCGGAGTTAAGTATATCAACAGTTGCGGACTTGGAGCATTAGTCTGTGTGCTTTCGACTGTGCGGAAAATCGGCGGAGATATCCAGCTTGTCGGCATCAAAAAGGACGTCAAACGCGTGATGAGTTTGACGAAACTTGATACCGTCTTCAATGGATATCGTTCTATGAAGAGCGCATTAGCCAACCGTAGTACCTCCTAAGAATTTTCAGGGATAGCGCACAACAGAAATGCGTCAACGATATCTACCACCTGAAAATTATAATTGGATAGACGAGAATTCAGTAAAGAACAACGTCACGTTTTGTTTGGCTTGTTCTGATAAGCTTGAAAATTTTTGTTTTACTCCTCAATCACAGGATTTCGAGGAGCTTAAAAAACATTTTTCCGAATGCAGAAAAACCGGAAAGTTCGCCGGCGATATTTGCTCAAGATTCTTCATTGCATCCGCTGAAGAATTCCCGCAAAATATTTGAATACTTCTCAGATACGGGTAAAACACTCTCATCTTATCCGGCAATTCCCCCGGCGCCTGCAGTAGTGAAGTTCATCCGTGATATAATTTTGCCTCCTTGAACCGGGTACATATCGGTTCGTAATCATAAAAAAATCTGTTAAACGCTAACCCAACAAATTAAGGCGCCTCATGAAACGCTCTATATTATCTTTTTCGCTCACACTCCTTATCACCCTGTCAATGAGCATCACTATCCATGCCCAGGATCGGATCGTAACCGCCGATATGGTTAAAACAGAATTCCTCCACGGCTGGAACGGCTATAAACAATATGCGTGGGGACATGACGCGCTGAAACCCCTCAGCAAATCGTATCGCGATTGGCACAAAGCATCCCTCCTGATGACTCCCGTTGACGCGTTCGACACCATGGAGCTCATGGGCTTAACCAAAGAAGCCGGCGAGGCGAAAGAATTGATTTTTAAAGAACTCTCGTTTGACCGTGATTTTGAGATACAAAGTTTTGAAATCACTATCCGGCTTTTAGGCGGACTGTTATCCGCATATCAACTCGATGGAGATAAGCGGTTTTTAGATTTAGCCGAAGACCTCGGCAAGCGGCTCCTCCCGGTGTTTAATTCAAAAACGGGAATGCCCTACCGCTATGTGAATTTACGGACTGGAGCCATCCGCGATTCGATCAATAATCCTGCGGAAATCGGGACCGCGTTAATTGAGTTCGGAACGCTCAGCAAGATAACCGGCAATCCGGTGTATTTCGAGAAAGCAAAGCAAGCGCAGACAGCATGTTTTAATCACCGGTCGAAAATCGGCCTCGTCGGAACATGGATCAATGTTGAAACGGGAGAATGGACGGATAAAAGCAGTCATATCAGCGGCGCCATCGATTCATACTATGAGTATTTATTAAAATGCTCCATCCTCTTCAATGATAAAGATTGTAAAGCGATGTGGGATAGCAGCATAACGGCAATCAATACCTATCTTGCCGATACGAGCCATGGAGGATTATGGTACAGACAGGTGGATATGGAAACGGGCAAAGAAACCGGCACGCGATTCGGCGCGCTGGACGCGTTCTTCCCCGCCGAACTCGCCCTATCCGGCGATCTTGATCGCGCAGTTAAACTCGAAGATAATGCGTTCAAGATGTGGAATCTCTACGGTATCGAGCCCGAGGAAATTGATTACACAACGATGAAAGTCACGTACCCAACGTATGTCCTGCGTCCCGAAGTAATTGAATCTGCGTATTATTTATACCACTATACGCACGATCCCAAATACCTCAAGATGGGCGAAACGTTTTACAATGACCTGGTAAAATATTGCCGCACCGACGACGGATACGCCGCTTTGAAAGACGTCGCCACACACGAAAAACGCGATCAAATGGAAAGTTTCTTCCTCGCCGAAACCATGAAATACCTTTACCTCCTCATGTCCGAAGATAAAGCGATTGATTTTGATAAAGTGATCTTTAATACCGAAGCCCACCCGATAAAGAGAAGTGGGGAGTAGATGAATAGGAAGAGTCCGGATCTATCGAAATCAGCGAAGAAGGAATTGGAACGATATTTTTTAGATGTCTTCAAAAAACTATATCGAGATTTTCCAGAAGGTGAAATCATCCACGGCGAAGGTCCAGATTTTCAAGTGCATGGTTCGAACAGTGTCACCGGTATAGAAATTACCAGACTCTTTCAAAAAAGATCTAACAACTTTCCTCCGCCCCAAGCCCTTGAGTCTGAAAGCGAACTAATCGTTCAATTAGCTCACACGATTTACAAAAAGAAAAACCTTCCTCCACTCAATGTAAACGTCGCATTCCTATTCCAAGCTATCTTGGTCAAACGGAACAGACGATCTATTGCAAACGAATTAGCAAGGATAGTTTCAGAATCGGCATTATTTGCTAATCCTATAATAACGATCGATTATAGAAACAATTCTGAACGAATCTTTTCCGAGAAAATAGCATATATTAGGATCGCCAAGGGGTATGACGACTTCTGGGGTACAAGCGGCTCGGGAATGGGACAGTCTGATTTTATTGACGAACTCCAAAAGGAGATCGATGATAAAAATAAGAAAAGGAAAAAATATCTACCTAAATGTAACGGACATTGGTTATTAATTGTAGCTGATGGATTCGGACCCTCCGCAGCTTTTTCTCCGTCCGAACAAACTAAATCACACCAATATTGTTCCTTTTTTGAGAGAACATTTTTTCTCGAAAGAATAAGCGAGAAATTCTTTGAATTAAGAACAAAAAAGAATTGAAATTTATATTATGAAGCCATCTATTTCCATTACTTCAATGGCAATTAGTAACTTGGTTACAGCACTACTTATTACACGTAAGATAGAGATTGGTTACAATTCCCCTCTCGAGAGGGGATTAAGGGGTGTGTCAGTTAAATTTTGAAACGCAAAATTATCCCATACAATAAAAACCTCAAAATCCTCGCACGCAATTTGCGAAACCACAGCACGTTATCAGAGGTATTGTTATGGCAGCAGCTCAAAGGCAAACAGTTATGCGGATATGATTTCCACCGGCAAAAACCTATCGATAAGTACATTATTGATTTTTATTGCAGTGAGTTGTCACTCGCCATTGAAATAGACGGACGCAGCCATGATGAAAAATATGACGAAGATGTTGCACGGCAACAGCGGTTAGAATCGTTAGGAGTACATCTTCTCAGATTTACGGATAGAGATGTGAAGCATAACCTCGCTGGAGTAGTAACTGCGATAGAAGAATGGATAAATACTCACGCACCTGACACACCCCTTTAATTCCCCTCTCATAGAGGGGATTCGCCTTCGGCGATAAAGTTTTTTTTCTAAACATTACGTAAAGTGTCATCATCGCAATACATGCACTTTCGGTTAACAATCCCCTCTTCAAAGGGGTGGCTCCCAACGGCAGTCGGGAGACGGGGTGTGTTAACGAATGATCCGTGGAAATTTTGAAAGCAGCTCAATAGCGATTTGTGTTATTCTCTCAGGGGTAAATCGCGTCAAGCAATGAGTATCGCCATAACGGCAAACCGGCTCCATGCAGGCGCCGCAATCGAGATCGCCGGAATGCAGGCAAACGGTATGATCCCCCATCGGCGCAGACCATCGGTGCTGCGTCGAGCCGAACAATGCAATCGTTGCAACGCCGGAAACCCATCCCAGATGCATCAACCCGGAATCTTCACTTACGATCAAGGATACAAATTGCTGGATGCCGAACGCCTCATCGAGGGAAGTGCGATTCACTAAATTGATAATTTTACGTTGTAGTCCGCTCTCTATTATAGCGGCGCGTTCCTGCATCCGATCAATTCCCAAAAGCAGAAACTTAACGGGTACATGGGCGGATAATTGTTTCCCAAACCTTATATAATTTTCCGTTTGCCATTGGCGGGATTCCCAGGCACCTGCCGGATTGAGAACTACCAACATCTCGCCGTTCCTCCATCCATTCTTTTCAAGAATGTTACGAGCGCGAAGGATTACATCGGGTTTCACATTTATTTTATTCTGCGGTTCTAACTTCGGAAAACCGGACTTATGGAATGTTTCTGATACACGCTCACTTGCGGGTTTCAGAGTAAACCTATCAAACTCCCCCCAGGCATCCGGCGATAACCGGCGGCGAATGTACCTCGTTACCCAGTTGCGTTGAAGATCAACGACTAAATCGTATCGATTTTTCTTTAATCTATTTATTATAACTCCGGCATTTTTGAACCGCTGCCATCGTGTTGAGGATTGCGGAAATCCATATGTATGATCGATAGCGTTCAAACTTCCCACCAGACTTTCTGTATCAGCTCCGGTCAGGTAGTCAATCGTTGCGCCGGGCAATAATTTACGCAAGCCATGCACTGCCGGAAGTGTAATCGCGACGTCCCCGATGGCATGGAGCCGGACAATAAGAATCCTTCCGGGTGGGGATTCTTTAATCCATGGCGCAAATGATTGATGTTCGTTTTTAAAGATAGAATTGTTCCTTTTCGTAATGAGAATATACAAAAATTTGGTTTACGCATTCCCTTCGTTCCGTCCGCCTACCCCCCCTCGGGTAAACTCTTAGATTATATGAGAACCAGGGAGAAATAATAATGAGTTTTTGAAATTTAGACAGCTTTCGTTATCTTAACAAGAAAATCATCTCGTTACCAAACAATCAGTGAAAACTACCGAAGAGAATCCATCTCTCTATCATTATACTCTGATTTTCTCTATCTGCCTCGTCGTAATCGAAGTGGTGGGAGGATTATGGTATTCTCCTATCGCATGGGGAATAAATCTCTTTCATTTTCTCCCGATACCGTATCTTATTCTTTTCGTATTGCTTTCAATTGGTGGAATTTATCTCTCCAGAACCGGGAAATTAGACAACCTGATCAAAAGCGGTTCTCTCACGATGGAAAAGAAACCTTTTTTCTTTCTCGGAGTTACTATCGCAATATTCATCGCAATAGCATATCTTCTGAGGATAGAAGTTCCACTCCTCGGCGATAGCTTCCTGTTGGTTAACAATTACGTGCATACATTCGATGGCTCTCATGATTTAAATATTACCCGCGAACCTCTCGCTCTATTATACTTCTACTGGATGATGAACGCCCTGGGTACCACCGTTTATCCGGCGGTAAAAAACGCTTTCCTTGCGGGAGAACTATTGCTGGGAGCAGCCGTCATCGTGATGGGTTATTATCTTGCCCGCGAATTGTTTGATGCCGCTGAAAAACGATTTTTATTCTTCCTGTTTCTCCTCCTGCTGCCATCGATGCAGTTATTTTTCGGATATGTCGAAATTTATTCGGTGGTTGTTTTCTCATTGATGCCATTCCTCCTGGCAGCGGTGCTGTACCACAAAAAGAAAGCTTCATTCATTTTTGTCTGCCTGTCGTATTATCTCCTCCTGGCGACTCATATCATCGCCATCGTCATTTCACCGGCTCTGTTATACCTCGGATACCTGGAATGGAAACAGAACGGCGTCGGAAAAATTCTTTTAGCCATTACATCCGGCGTGTTATTCATTGGAGCGGTCTATCTGATGCTCGATGGTCACACTGACCGCGTGTTTCCGGATGAACCCTACGCCCATTATTTATGGTTCTTCCCTGTCAATGACGGATCGCAGGCATTCACGCTTTTCTCTCCGTACCATTTTCTTGAGTTAGGCAATTTGCTCTTATTATCGGCTCCATTCGGATTATTCTTTGCGGGAATTTTTATTATCCGCGAGCGCCGATTATTTATAGCAAATCCAATGAACATTTTTTTTACACTCGCAACAATTTTCTTCCTCGGCTTCCTCTTCGTCGCAAAATTTGACCTCGGCACCGCCAAGGATTGGGATGTTACCGCTCCCTGGTTATTGATGGTACAGCTCTACCTGGCGTATCTTCTATTGCAGTATAGTGGTAAAGGTGCCGTGAAAATTTTCACACTTATTCTTCCCATGTTACTGCTCCATAGCGCTCACTGGTTTATCTTGAATGCGTCCGTTGATCCCCCCATTGCCCGCGCCGAATCGCTTTTTGACGACCGGATCGATTCACGAAACGCGTCTTTTAACGGGACTCTTCATCTCAGCAAATACTATTATCTCAACGGCGATCTGGAAACGACGGTGATACTATGGAAAAAATTCAATGCCATTTATCCGGATTTCCCGACTGGGTATGAGAATCTGATTGTCGCCTGCATGGCAACACACGGGAAATATGATTCGCTTGCCGACGAATCCTTTCATAAATGGATGGAAGCCGACCCGTCGAATGCTTCCGTGCGGGAGAAATACATCGGCTTTTGCATCACGGCGGCAGATCGTCAGACTGCGGCAAACAATCCTCGCGGCGCCGGAGGGTACTATCTGAAAGCAGTGATAGCCGACACCACCTCGGTAAAAGCATTTAATTACCTGGGAAAATTCTACGCCCTGAACAACCAGATCGATGAAGCAATCTCCTGCTTCGCCAAAACTGTATCTCTTGAGCCGAAATATTTCGGCGGTTTTATGAATTTAGGAGTTCTCTATTCACGGAAAGGCGATTACCAGAATGCAGTTCAGAATTACCGGCAGGTTATTGCTCTGGATTCCACGCGCGGTGAAGCGTACGATTCCCTCGCTGGCTTGTTGAGCAGGAACCACGAGAAGGAAAAAGCCGCGGAGATACTCCGGCTAAAGGAAAAAAAAGCGGTTACTAAATAAGCTAATCTTCAGAAGGGCGGATAATATTCAGCGATTAGCGGCGGAAGGAATGCATCCATGATGATGTTTCCGCTAACACTCCTTAATAGATCGAGGGTCCAACCGAAAAATAAAACAGCAGAGGTCCGTTGCTTAACGGTTGATTCGGCAGAGTGCGTTTGAAGATAAAACTTATGCCTGCGCCGAACTCTGCGGCGCCGAGCGGCGTATCGAGGCCTATAATCGCGCCAATTCCATGCCGGAATGTATTTAACTTTAATTGCTCAGGGATAGTTGAAATTGTGCCGAGATCATACCGCAGCATGAGATGCGTGTCAAAAATTAGTTTAAAGGGAGCGAAATACGAGTATAACATGTTAATGAGGAAGAGCTGTCTCCCACGGCTGTCGTCTTCCAACAATCCGAGGAACGAATTGTAACCGCCAAGACTGAATTGTTCTGTTAAGGGCAGCGTCTGATCGGCAAAACCGAACGTAACTTTAGGACGAAAGGTGTGCCGGTTCAAGAGCGTCAGGTACGACTCGTAATTAATGCCGATCTTGCTAAAAGCGATTTCGCTGCCGATATTTTTTGACGCCCAATCGTAGTAAAAATTGAAGAACGTTCCGTTGGTGGGAAAAACAAACTTATCCTCCGTATCAAGAGTAGTTTGCAGCTTTATATCTACCAACCGGTAGGTATCGGGAGTATATCCGAATCCGGAGATAGCTTCGATCTGTTGTTCTTCCGCATGGAATTGTCCCGTCACGCTCCCCAGCCGTTCCACCTGGCTTCCAAAGGTGAATGAACCTCCATATTTATTCTCCCGGTACCTGCCGTTTTCAATCCGCTCCCAATGCAGCGGGGAACTATTCGGATCGTCCATATAAGTAAAAATATCTCTCGAATTAAAATACGATTTTAGATCGAATGTAAAGTACGTATCAAATATTCTTGTAGCTTTGTATCCCAGCGTGACGCCCCTATCCCGTAATCCGTACCGGAGGAGCATGCCTAAATCCATTCCGGCACCGAGGAAGTTGGCGTCGTGCACATTGATGATGCTGACCAACCCGTGCTCGTTGTCCCCGTGAAGCCCAAGAAGTAGCAGCTCGCTCGGTTGTTCCTTCACCTTGAGGATAATGGTCGGTTTCCGGTCATGATATCGGACATCGACAAGGACATATTGGAACAAACCCGTGCTGGCAATATTAATAAGCCCCTCGCGTACTTTATCGAGATTAAAAACATCATTGGGATCCAATGGAAACTCGCGCCGGATGACGTAATCTTTCGTTTTGTCATTCCCTTCAAACTTAATATCTTCCAGTCTCCCCTCGTTGAATTGTATTTTCACCATCCCGGATGAAGAATCGACGTTAACCGATTCAACGCGTGCGAGTGAATATTTATTCTGCCGGTAATATTCGAGCACTCCCTCGAGAGCGCGATCGATATTGGCATTGTTCAATATTGTTCCGTTAAGCCGGGAAATTTTCTTCTCAATTGTATCGTTCGGTAGAACGGAATTTCCGGAGAAGGTAACTTTCTTAATCCGCGGATTGAACACCGAATGATAGATAATATCGGGGGGGCTTGCATGTTCGATGATCTCGCATGATACGTCGCGATAATCGCCTGTATCATAAATTAAGGACACATCTTCTTCGAGAGACCGGATATCAAACTCGTTTGCCATCTTGTGAACTTCAATACGATGGTAAATTGAGGGGGGCAAACTATCGCCGGTAAACATAACGCTGGCATTCTTATATATTTTATTGCCATATTGCGACGCAACGGGAGAACTTTTTTCTCTGATCAGTTCCTGGATAGCCCCGACATACTTCTCCGCTTCTCTATCGCCGGCTTGGATAAGCGTGTAAATGCTATCGAATTGTGATACGGAGTGATCACCGACGTCCGGGGTAATGATGATATTCGCTTGATCCATTTGCAACTGGTTTGCCGATTGCATCATGATCGTCATTATTTGATCCGCGATCTCCCATGGCGCGCCGAAATGCGATTCATGACGAAGACTGCTCGTTGAATTCACGACGATGATGATATCGCACCCCAGAGATTTTGCAACATCTACGGGAATATTCGATAACAGGCCGCCATCCACCAGCGCCATGGAATCCCGCTCCAGCGGGGTATAGAGAAATGGCACCGTGACACTTGCGCGCATCGCTTCCGCGAGCGAACCATGATCCAGGATTTCCCGTTTACCATGATACAGATCGGTGGCAACTGCACGGTAGGGAATCTTCAGATCGTCAAAACTTGTATCGGGGTGGTAGAGCGCCTGGAGAGAAAGATTCATGAAAAAATTAGTGAGTAACTGGCCGCCCGATATGGACGAGGGAATGACCGGCTGCATTCCATCGAACCGTACAGTGAGGTACCCGATGGAGCTCGCTTGTTTCTGCTCAACGAAAAGATCATTGCGGTTGGTTTCCTCGCTGAACGATAGCAGTTTATTCCAGTCGCTGTGAATGGCGATACTCTCCAATTCGGCAATAGTATATCCGGAAGCGTACAACCCGCCGACCACACTTCCCAAACTATTTCCCACGATAAGATCGATGGGTATGTGATGTTCTTCGAGAACACGAAGGACGCCAATCTGCGCCAGACCGCGCGCCCCTCCGCCGCTCAAAACCAACCCGATTTTCGGCCTCGTGGTAGGTCTGCTCGATTGAAAATGAAATCCTTTATATGTCCCCCCCTTTGCAGGTGGATGAATCAATATATTTTGTTGTGCGCAGAGAATGATGGGCAACAGAGCTGTCAATAGAGATATGAGAACGTACTTCTTCATCAATCGTTAAAAGGGTTTACGTAATGGTAGTAATCAAAATTAGAGAAATTTTGAAGGAAAATCAAGATATAGTACTAGTTATAAGATCACCGTTAACCTATATGCACCGAAGATCAATCGCGGGTATCATGGAAAAGCATTTGTGTGTTCCCGCATTTTTCATTTTGGGATCGATTTCCGTTCTTCCCACCTCTCCCTGATAAAACTTTCCATTCTCTTTTTGAATATGGCGCGGTCGAACTGAACGGCATGACTCCGGATAACCTCGGGATCTAAATTCATGGTCTGAAATTTTTGCACAGCCGCAATCAAACTTTCGGGTGTTTGCTCATGAAAAAATATCCCCGTTCTGCCTTCTACCACCGTTTCAAGCAAGCCGCCCTTGCCGTAAGCAATGACTGGCTTACCCGACGCCATCGCCTCAACCGGAACAATCCCAAAATCCTCTTCGCCAGGGAATACGAATGCCTTGCATTCGGCGTAATACCGGGCGAGTTCATTGTCATCTACCCATCCTAATATTTTAATTGTTTTGCCGGCAATTGACTGAAGGTCTTTCAATTCAGATCCTTTACCGATTACCACCAATTCCTGATTTAATTTGGTAAATGCTCTGACGGCAATATCGACGCGCTTGTACGGGACAAGCGCCGCAACAATGAGGTAAAACCCTTTATTGGTTTTTTCGACTTTAAAACGGTTAATATCCACCGGCGGATAAATGACAAAAGCTTCACGATTGTAAATACGCTGGATCCGCTCCTGCACATTAGTTGATATTGCAATGAAATGACCGACATGCTGTGCGGTGCGTTTATCCCACTCGCGTAAATATCCGACGATCATTTTCATAGTCATACGGATGTATAGAGGCGCCTTATCTTTTCCAAAATATTGATCATATTGGTCCCAGATATACCGCATGGGCGTATAGCAATAACAAATATGAACCGCCCCGCGCCGGACCGTAACTGCCTTGGCAGCGGCATGGCTGCTGGAAATAACAAGATCGTATTCCCGCAAATTAAAATTTTTCACAGCCGCCGGATAGAGGGGCAAATAATGTTGATAGTGTTCAATCCCCCCGGGCATTTTTTGGATCATGGATGTTTCAATGCGCATCCGTTCGATTGTTTCACTTACGCTTCCCTTTTTATGAACGAGCGTAAAAAGAGTGGCGTCGGGATAAAGCTCACAAAGCACTTCCAGCGCTTTCTCGCCGCCGCGCATGCCCGTTAACCAATCGTGTACAATCGCAATTTTAGGATTATCTTTCATACCGTGGAAAATATACAATAAAATATTATCATTTGTTGAAATTCTATGAAAATCAATGGATGTAATTCGTAACAACCCCTTCTCGCATACCTTTGTTTCGAGCTAATTTTTCCGTATAATTATTTAACTTTTATCTCTATGCTCTTCCTCTATGCACTTGGATTGGCGCTGTTTGCATTTCTGGTCAGCGTCACCATAATTTTACTGCTCGTCGGACCAACGCTGCTGCTGCATCCCCGTCGCCGTCGCGCCGACTATTACCGCAACCTCGGGTTGGCGGTGACACCCGCCGAGCTCCATCTCCCCTATGAGGAAATCAACATCATTGTCGATGGCAATCTCAAACTTAATACCTGGCTCATCAAAGCGGAGAAACCGAAAGGAACGATCATTTATCTCCATGGTGTCGGCGATTGCAAAATCGACGGGTTGCGCTTTGCAAATCTTATGCATAACCAAGATTACAATGTGTTCCTGTATGATGCACGGAGGCATGGTTTGAGCGATGGAGCGTTTTGTACTTATGGATATTTCGAAAAAGACGACGTCCGCACTATCATCGATTATCTTATGTCGCGAAGGGACATCACTCCCGGCAAAATCGGACTCTTTGGAACTTCCATGGGCGCGGCTGTTGCTATCCAGGCGGCAGCCGTTGATAAACGCATTGCCGCAGTCACTGCTGAAAACTCTTTCGCTACCCTTCGTACGATTTTCGACGACTATCAGAAACGGATGATCAAGCTCCCGTTCCATTACCTCCGAAACATCGTCATTAAACGCTCCGAAATGAAAGCCAATTTTAAAGCCCGCGATGTTTCCCCGCTCCGGGCTGTGACGAATGTTCATGTCCCAATTTTAATTATCTACGGCAAAGACGATCACCTCATCAATTACCAATATTCACTCAGGTTATACGATTACGCGAATCAACCTAAAGATGTTTTCCCCATTGAAAATGCCCGGCATAATGATACTTGGAAAATTGCCGGTATTGCGTACGAAAATAAACTGATCGATTTTTTTGAAAGGAACCTGTCTTGATACCTCTTGTCTACAAACATTATAATCTACCAGATTCAGCGGAATTAAGCGGGATTCAAATCAGAAAATATTATAATCCTCTTTGCAGCTCGGTTCTGTTATTATCTCTCTTGCTGTTGATATTAGTTCCAAATTCTCACGCTCAACAAAAGACCGAATTTTCCGGAGAGAATGCGCTTCATATTCTTCATCACCTGAGCGTGGATATAGGTCCGCGCGTGATGGGCTCGGCAGGCGATCAACAAGCGCTGCAATACGCAGTTGGTAAGTTCAAGGAGTACGGCTGCGACACAGCTTACGTCATGCCGATGTTGACGACAACAAGGGCAAATACAACCAGCGGCATTGCCGTCGGAATTAAATATGGAACGACAAAACGCATCATCTGCATCGGCGGGCATATCGATTCGGCAGGTCCGGAGATTCCCGGCGCGGATGACGATGGATCCGGCTCAGCGAGTGTGATGGAGCTTGCTCATGTTCTTGCAAAAAGAAATAATCAATCGACCATCGTCTTCTGTTGTTTCAGCGGAGAAGAGCAGGGTTTGGAAGGTTCCAAATATTTCGCCGATCATTTTGCTCAAATCGACAGCATAGCATTGATGCTCCAGATCGATATGGCAAACGGGCTGGGAATAATCGATCTCGATCCTGATTGCCATATCGGGAGCGCCCCAAAATGGCTGGTACGAGCGGCAGTAGAAGAATTTACTGCGCTCGGATATAAAAATCTCCGCTATCCGACCCACACGTTTGCGCTCAATTACGGAATGCCCCAGGGTTCGGGCTCCGACCATGAATCATTTCTGCGGAAGGGAATTCCCGCAATCGATTTTTCCACAGATGTCACCAAGCCGATCCATACTCCAAGGGATAATTTTGATAATTTTGAACCGGGCGGCTTGCAGCGAAGCGGCGACCTGATGGTGAAATTATTTGAACGCTTTGATAACGGCGTCCCTGTCGGTAAAATCGATCATTATTGGCTCTATCTAATTGGCGCAACACCTATCTTTCTCCCGTTATGGGCCTTGTGGACATTTGATGGAATCTCAATATTCCTCTGCATCTGTGCGATTCTGAAGTTATACGGAAAATATTCGGTGATCATCTTTGAACCGAAAATAAAATGGTCGCGGCTGAAAATATTTCTCTTTTCTGTTATCCTTATCTGTTTTGCCTGGTACTCGCCTGATGTGATTAGTTTATTCCAGGGCGTCCGGCATACATGGATAACGCACGAGCGATTATATTTTATCTATGCAGCGATTACATTTTTTATAGGAGTCTTATTTACAGCGCGCCTGACAAAAAAATTTCCCCTAACAAAAAGTCCTGTTGGTCTTTTTATTACCTCGGCGATCTTTCTATGTATTATCTTCCTGCTTCTGCTATTCCTCGGAGTGAAACCGACAATTTACCCGGCGTTGTCCCTGCTCTTCTTAAGTTTGGCGATACTCATAGGGAGACCATCGTTTAAGATCGTTTTTCTCCTGTTATCTCCCTTACCGATGCTGCGCATGATTTTTTCAGAATGGAGCCCCATGATCATGCGCGTATTAGGAACAGGCGTACCCGGCGAGCTAAAATATATGATGATGGTGAACGGCGGTTTCGTGCTTTTCTTTGCTGTGTGCCTGCTGCCATTCGTATACGCATTTGTTGCAGTGGTACGGGATACGCCGGCTTTCAGGGGAATTGGAAGCGGTCTGCGGTCAAAGGGATTAGTGCTGATTTCTATCCTCGCATTTATCGCCATGACTGTTGTGCTGATTTACACACCGGGATATAGCAACTTATGGTACAAAAGCGTTCGCATAAGCGAAAAATTCGATATGGACGCACATTCACAGGAAGTAAATATAAAAAGCGGCGACTATCTGAAAGGCGTGCATATCTTAAACAGCGGATTAGATACGACCATCACATCCAAAACATCGGTAGTATACCTCACCAGAAAAGCGAGGATGGATACAACATGGTTTCATGTGGACAGGAAAGAAACAAAATCGCAATCCGGCGATACTGCAAATTACGACATTACCCTGACACTTCATTCGAAATTCAGACCCTACACGATTACGCTTACCTATGATACCGGCGGTAAAGAATCCCCAACAATTATCTCTTCGTGGTATCATTATGAATCGATGGGTAAGGAGCTCATGATGTTCGGCTCGTTCCCCGAAACCAACATAGTCGTTCCGTTAAAATTTAAAGTAGTAGGATCAGGAAAGATGCATGAAACTATCAGCGCAAGCTTCGATTCACTCGCCTACCCGCTGCAATGCTCCGCCGAGCAGACATATTTTATCAAGAGAACGGAGTTTGTGGAAGAGAAGACGTATATGAAGTGAGTCTTAACCCAACCCCGCGCCCCTTCCCTCAAAAGGGAAGGGGTCGGGGGTTAGGTTACAGTAATCAACCATGGCACCAAGTCTCAGCAAAAACCGAATAAATATTGAATCTGCAAGAGAACTCTCGCGCCAGCTTCGAAAATCTCAAACCGAAGCTGAATTACACTTTTGGGATCGCGTCAGAAAAAGGATATTCCTGGGCTTGCGGTTCGTACGCCAGCACCCGATCTTTTTTGATTATTAAGGGAGAGAAAGATTTTACATCGCCGATTTTTATTGTCATGAACAATCATTAGTCATCGAAATCGATGGACCAATTCATGAAAACCAAATTGAACAGGATGAACTGCGGAATTGTATAATGAACAGTTTAGGTATCAGAGTGCTGCGGTTCAAGAACGAGGAAATATTGAACGATGTCGCTGGTGTGTTGAAAAAGATTTCAAACGAAATCAGATGACCAAACCCTGCACCCCTTCCTTTCAAAAAGGATGGAGATGAGATTCAGTCCATCTATCATTATCGAATATTCTTAACCCAACCCCGCGCCCTTCCCTTGTCAAGGGAAGGGGCTGGGGATGGGTTAAATATATCTCTCCTTCTCCTCCGCCGTCAGCACCTCGTTCATCGAACCAGTCCTGTACCCTTGCAAATCAAGCGTTACGTAAATAAACCCGAGACCCTTGAGGTGGTTGACGATTTTCGCGCGGAGCTCGTCGTTGAAGAGACGGCTAATCTCCTGCCTTCCGACTTCAATGCGGGCGGTTTTTTCGTCGTGGTGGCGGACGCGGAAATTTTTGAATCCTAAATCGCGGAAGAGCGTCTCCGCCCCATCGACTTTCATCAGCGCTTCTTTTGTGATACCCTGCCCGTACGGGAAACGGGATGAGAGACAGGCAAACGATCCTTTATCCCAGGTCGGCAAACCAAGCTCCCGGGAAATTTCACGCACCTCGGCTTTGGAAAGATTCGCTTCCAATAATGGCGAGCGGACTTCCTTTTCGCTTTTTGCTTTCATGCCGGGGCGGAAATCGCCCACATCATCTGTTATGGTTCCGTCGGCAATCCATTTGATCTGCTCCCGCTCTGCGATGACGCTTAATTTTGAGAATAATTCCGTTTTGCAGTAGTAGCACCGGTCGGGCGGGTTCTCGGAGAATTTCAAATCGTCGGTTTCCTCTGTGCGCACGACTTCATACCGCGCGCCAAAACCCTCCACCATCGTGATCGCTTCTTCGTATTCTCTGGTGGGATACGTTTCCGATTTGCCGATAACGGCGATGGCGTTTTGGCCGAGTACGTCAACGGCGACTTTCACCAGCAGCGTGCTATCTACCCCGCCGGAGTAGCCGATGACAACCGATTTCATCTTACGAAGAATAGATTTTAGGGATTCGTACTTGGTTTTTACTGATTCAGTCATAATACAAATTAAGGAGATATTCCAAAGAATACAAATTACTCTGGAATTCTGATTTCATGTTGTGTTAAGATAATGAGAATTAACGTAGCGCTTCGAAAAATTTTATTAAGACCTCACCCTGTCTGTCTTAGATGTACGAATAAAAGCCGTTTCAGGGGTCGTCCCAAAAGATCATAACTCATTTTACTGAGTCATGCTGAACTCGTTTCAGCATCTGTTTTAACTAATTTTTAGATCCCGAAACAAGTTCGGGATGACTCATTCTTTCTTTTTGGACGACCCCAAATTGTGGATACTTAATGAACTACCCGCGCCGCAAGCGGCGGGGTATCACGTACTATGATTTTAGCCTTTCGCCCCAAGGGGCGGGGAATTAGACCCTTCGAAGCATATTAATTAAATGATGAACGTCGCCGGGGTGAGGTCGGGGATCTTACTATGAAATAAATATTCTTGTATGGAATGGTATAGCTAAACTGAATATTTTTTATATTTCGTTTACTGAAAGCGTTTCAACATAAAGATCTATCGCTTCCTTCATATTCGTCATCACCTCTTCAAGGGTATCTCCCTGGGTATGGCACCCATCCAGCTCCCGCGCGAAAGCATAATAGCCGAATTCGTCTTTTTCAATCACGACGCTAACTTTATTTGATGACATCAATTTCCTTTCAATATATTACTTCTCCAGCAATCCCGTCATTCCTTTGATCGATTTCACGCCAGGGAATTCGGTTTCGAACTGTTTCTTTTTCGATGGGTCTAATTCAAAAGATCGCCGTAGCGATTCGAGCGCATCAAATGTTTTATGCATCAGAAAAAGCACCTTCGCCCTGCTATAAAAGGGATCCGCCCACTTTGGCTCCAGCTCGATGCATTTATGAAATGCCTTGAGCGATTCTTTAAAATACCCATATTCCAGGAGCGTATCGCCGAGATCGTACCATGCCTCGGAGTTGGCGGGATCGAATCGAACGACCATCTTATACCCCACCAGCGCTTCGCGCCATTTGCCGAGATTGTACGATACATCGGCTTTGGCATACCAGAGCTCTGGGTAGTTTTTGCATAGGGCGAGCGCTTTGTTATAGTCGTTGTATGCTTTTCGGTATTGCTCCAGCGAATCGTAGCAGCTCCCCCGTCCGAAGAGCGACTCATAATGCTTGGGATTGTACTTGAGCGCCTGCGTAAAACATTTAATGCCTTCCTTATATAATCCTAACTCTTCGTAGGCATTGCCCATATTGTGCCACGATGATATCTCCCGCGGCTCTATCCGTATCGCCTCGCGGTAGCATTCGATTGCGTCGTATAGCCGTCCCATGTTGGCGTAGGCGTTCCCTTTATTGTACCAACCGGAGCTGAAATCTTCTTTAATCGCCAAAGCCGTATCATAACTCTCGATAGCTTTCGCATACTGCCCCATTTTGTTGAACACGACTCCGCGGTTATACCACGCCGTATAATTGTACGGATCAAGATTGAGATGCGTCTCGTAGCACTTCAGCGCGTCGGCATGGCGATCGGTCATATCGTAGCAATATGCCATCTCGTACCATGCCTCTTTATGCATGGGATCGGTAGTGAGAATTTTCTGCAGAAGGGAAATCGCCTCCTCCCAGAGATCTGTTTTCTGGTAGGTGATGATTTTATTGAAAATCGCGTCTTCATTTTCGGGTTCCAATTGCAAGATGGAATCGAAGCACGCCAGGGCTTCACCGTGCCTGCCGAGGTTATCGAGCGTTACCCCGCGGTTGATAATTATCTCCGGATCGGATGGATTAAGATTGAGAGCACGGTCGAAACATTCGAGCGCTTCGGTATACCGTTGAAGATTATTGAGGATAACTCCTTTCCGCTGCCAGGCATCGGCATTATACGGAACCTGTTCAACAAGGAGTTCGACAAAATGGAGCGCTTCCGGGTATTTTTCATTTTCTACATAGAAGTTAACCATCTCCTCAAGCACTTCCGGGTTAATGCTGCCCCCGCTGTTTTGAAGGCGTTCTTTTAGCTCGTTGAGTTCGTCGTCAAAATTTCCGCTTTTTTTAGGATGTTGAGGTTCAAAATCATCATCCCAGTTATCGTCATCAAATAATTCCATATGATCACCTGAATTTTATGCATGGTGTTGTCTTTATCACCACATTGAAATATAAATAAAAAATGAGCCGTTTGTCAAGCAGTTTATTAAATATACCCCATAGGATGAAGCATTTTCATTGATTTTTGAGCAAAATTCACGTATATTGATTACTTGTATAAAACTGATGATCCTCGAGAACGCAAATATCATTCGTAAACGCATATCGGCAACGTGCGAACGCTGCGGCAGAAATCCTGAAAATATTACGCTCGTCGCCGTCACCAAAACCTTCGGCTTTGATGTTATCAGTTCCGCAATCGAAGCTGGATTGAAGGATTTTGGCGAAAATTATGTCGGTGAGTTTCATGAGAAAAGCGACCGGTTTATCGGTGAAGATCTTCGCTGGCACTTTATCGGACATCTCCAGCGCAATAAAGTGAAAAATATCATCGGGAAAACTTTCCTCATTCATTCTGTTGATTCTATAGAATTAGCCCGTGAAATATCGAAACACGCTGTAAACTTGGAAAAAAATGTGGATATCCTGCTTGAAGTGAATACCTCAGGCGAAAAATCAAAATTTGGCGTGGAACCGGACGAAGCTGGTAAAATGGTTGAAGCGATCCAGAAGATTCAAAAAGTCAACCTGATGGGATTAATGACAATCGGTCCGTTCCTGCCCGATCCTGAATCGTCACGACCGGCATTCCGGATGCTTCGTCAACTCAGGGATACTGCACAGGCAAACGGAATTTCTCTCCCCCACCTTTCGATGGGAATGACCAACGATTTTGAAATTGCAATCGAGGAGGGCGCCACAATTATCCGCATCGGAACGGCGCTCTTCGGTAAACGCGCACCGAAACAAAAACAAGAACTTTCACAACTGTGATGCTTATGAAAACGTCGCCGGATGAAATTCGAAACAAGCAATTCAATAAATCTTTCCGCGGGTACGATGTCGCAGCCGTGAATCGATTCCTCATTGATCTCTCTACCGATCTCGAAGAAGATTTCAAGCGCAGCAAAGAGCTTGCCGAGAAGGCAGCAGAATTGGAAATCCAGTTGAAAGATTACAAGTCGATGGAGAAGATGATCCAACAAACGCTGATGCATGCACAGGAATCGAGCGCGAAAGCTGTGGAAAATGCCCGCAAGGAAGCCGAACTTCTCAGCCAGAAGACGGAAATGAAAGTGACCGAGATGCTGGATAACGCCCGGAAACAGTTATCATCGCTCAAAGAACAAATCACAATCCATAACGCCAAAAAAGATTCAATTCTCGCGCGATTAAAAATGTTGTTAAATTCCGAGCTTGACCTGATTAAAACACTCGAAACCGACGCTGAATTTAAAAACGTGGATGTTCCGAAACACAGCGATTCCTCCGAAATCGATGATATTATAAAAAATTTATAGGCATTAATTTCTAATCTATCATGTCCGAACTTTTAACACAAATCGATGAAGCTGTAACGTACATCCGGAAATTCACCTCTATGCGTCCGTCCGTAGGGATCATTCTCGGCACAGGGTTGGGCGGCCTGGTAAATGAAGTTCGGGTAAAAACTGTTCTTCACTACGAAGATATTCCTCACTTCCCCGTTTCTACCGTGGAATCGCATTCGGGGAAATTGATCTTTGGGAAACTCAACGGCATTGATGTCGTTGTGATGCAGGGAAGATTTCATTATTACGAGGGGTATACGATGCGCCAGGTGACGTTTCCCGTGCGGGTGATGTCTCATAAACGAGGTCTGGGCGTGAAAACCTTGTTGATCTCGAATGCAGCCGGCGGTATGAATCCCCAATTTCGTCGCGGCGATATCATGGTCATCACAGATCACATCAACTTGCTCGGCGATAACCCCCTGGCGGGTCACAACGACGAAGTGCTGGGACCGCGCTTTCCGGATATGTCGGAGCCGTATAGCAAAAATTTGATTGCTCTGGCGGAACAGATCGCTCTGGATCAAAAAATAAAAATCCAGCGCGGAGTGTTTGTCGCAGTGCAGGGTCCGACGCTTGAAACCAGGGCGGAGTATCGCTTCCTCAGGGGTATCGGCGCTGACGCGGTGGGGATGTCCACAGTTCCCGAAAATATTGTTGCCGTGCATATGGGGATGAAAGTTTTTGCAGTGTCTATTATCACCGACGAGGGTTTTCCGGATTCCCTAAAACCTGTCAATGTTAAAGAGATCATCGCCATTGCCGGCAAAACCGAACCGAAGTTGACAAAAATTATGAAAGAGCTTGTTATAAAAATCAAATAGGCGCTTCATTCATCAATAAAAATTAGCGGCAAAGACAGCAACAACAACATAACAAGGTATCATTTGATGTCTGCACAGTTGGGAAAAATGCTGGTAGGAATGGGATTAATGGTAGCGGCGATAGGAATCCTGCTGAAGTTTTCAAATAAAATCCCGTTCCTCGGAAAATTGCCGGGTGATATTACAATCAGGAAAGATAATTTTCAATTCTATTTTCCGTTGATGACATGCATCGTCCTCAGTATTTTATTCACGGTCGCGATGTGGCTGATATCGTTTTTTAGTAAAAAGTGAATTGCATAACAAATCAATGTTCAAAGAACTATCGGATAAAATAAATTACTCGCAGCTTGAAGGCGAGATACTGAAATTCTGGGATGAGAACGGCATCTTCGAAAAAAGCGTATCCACCCGTCAGGGAAATCCGGGATATACTTTCTACGAGGGTCCCCCCACTGCCAACGGTAAACCCGGCATTCACCATGTGATGAGCCGGACGTTGAAAGACCTCGTTTGCCGGTACAAAACGATGCGGGGATTTCAGGTGCACCGCAAGGCGGGATGGGACACGCATGGACTGCCGGTAGAAATTGAAGTCGAAAAAATGCTCGGCTTCAAACATAAAGAAGATATCGTAAAATACGGCGTCGAAAATTTTAACGCCAAGTGCAAAGAGTCGGTGTGGAAATACAAAACCGATTGGGAACGTATGACCCGCCTGATGGGCTACTGGGTCGATCTCAAAAATCCCTACGTCACGTTTGAAAATAATTACATCGAATCCGTCTGGTGGTCGCTCCAGCAATATTTTGAGAAAGGGCTGATCTACAAGGGATACAAAGTGCAGCCGTACTGTCCCCGGTGCGAAACACCCCTCTCCTCACACGAAGTCTCGCTCGGATACGAGGACGTGAAAGACCTAAGCGTTTATGTGAAAATGAAAGTGAAAGGCGAGGAGAACACATACATCCTCGTATGGACGACCACGCCATGGACGTTGATCTCCAACGTTGCGCTCGCAGTCCATCCCGATATCCAATACGTCAAAGTGGAGCATAAAGGACAGAACCTCATTCTTGCCGAAGCGAGATTAAATGTTCTGGAGGGTGAATACACCGTACAGAGCGGATTCAAGGGTACTGATCTTCTCGGGAAAGAATACGAACGTATCTTCAATTTCCATCCCGTAAAAGAACGCGCATTTTATGTAGTCGGCGCTGATTTCGTAACAACAGAAGACGGTTCCGGTATCGTCCACATGGCGCCGGCGTACGGCGAGGATGATTATCAGGTATCGAGGAAATTCGGATTGCCGACCATCCACCCTGTCAATAAGAGTGGAGAATTCGGACCCGAGGTGACGGATTTTGCGGGAATGTTTGTGAAAGACGCCGATCCCGTTATCATCCAGAATTTAAAAACACGCGGTATCCTGTACAAAAAAGAAACGATCACACACTCGTACCCGCATTGCTGGAGATGCAAAACGCCGCTGCTCTATTACGCGCGCGAATCGTGGTACATCGCGACGACAAAATACGCCCGGCGGATGGTAGAGATCAACAAGACGATCAACTGGTACCCCCCGGAAGTCGGCAGCGGCAGATTCGGCAACTGGCTTGAAGAAAATAAAGATTGGTCGCTCTCCCGCGATCGCTTTTGGGGAACGCCGTTGCCGATATGGCTCTGCCAGTCATGCGGCAAACAGAAATGCGTTGGCAGCGTTGCGGAGTTAAAGGAAGGAAAGAATGTCCCCGAACCCATCGATCTCCACAAACCGTATGTCGATGGCGTTACGTTCACCTGTACATGCGGAGGTGAGATGCGCCGGACCCCCGAGTTGATCGACGTATGGTACGATTCCGGCTCGATGCCGTTTGCCCAGTGGCACTATCCCTTTGAAAACCAGCAAACGTTTAAAGAGCAGCACCCGGCGGATTTCATTTGCGAGGGCATCGACCAAACACGCGGATGGTTTTACTCGCTTCATTCCATCAGCACATTTTTGTTCGACAAGCCCGCATACAAGAACCTGATCGTCAATGAGTTGATCCTCGATAAGCAGGGGCTCAAGATGTCCAAATCGAAAGGCAACACTGTCAACCCCTTCGACGTCATGGAAATGTACGGCGCCGATACCACCCGGTGGTATCTCGTCACAACAAGTCCGCCGTGGCGCCCAACATTGTTCGATGAGGAGGGATTGAAGGACGTTCAGCGAAAGTTTTTCGGCACGCTCCTCAATACATACGCGTTCTTCAGCATGTACGCCAATATCGACGGCTTCACGTACGACATGAAACCGCTTCCGCTGGAAGAGCGTCCGGAGATTGACCGGTGGATCATTTCTGCGGTTAATTCTCTTGTGAAGCAATTTCTCGTGGACATGGATAATTACGACGTAACCAAAGCTGCCCGGAGCGTGAGCAATTTCACCATCGATCAGCTTTCCAATTGGTATGTGAGAAGAAACCGCCGGCGGTTCTGGTCAAAAGGATCGGTTGCCTCAACAAGCGGCATCAACAGCGATAAACTCTCCGCGTACCAGACGTTGCATGAGTGCCTGCTGGCAATTTCAAAACTAATGGCGCCTTTTGCGCCGTTCCTGGCGGAAGAATTGTTCCGGAACCTGCATAAGTTTTCCAGCAACGGATCAACCGATTCCGTCCATCTCTCGATGATGCCGCTGCCCGCGGATAAACTCATCGATCTAAATCTTGAATTGCGGATGGATAAAGCCCAGCGCGTTGTGTCGCTCGGACGCGCGATACGAACCAAAGCAAATTTAAAAATCAGGCAGCCCTTGAATAAAATTTTAATTCCCGTGAAAGATCAGACGGACGCAGAGAATTACAAATCAGTCGAATCAATTATTATCGAAGAACTCAACGTCAAAGAACTCGATCCCGAGGTTGATACCAGCATCATTAAATATTCCATCAAAGCCAACTTCAAAGTTCTGGGACAAAAGTACGGAAAAATGACGCAGAAGGTTGCTTCGGTCATTAATACATTCAATCCGGGTCAGATTGCAGCGCTTAATGCCGAAGGAAAAATTGAAGTACTCGTCGAGGGGGAAATTAAAACCATTCTCCTTGAGGACGTTATTATCCACGCCGAAGATATCACCGGTTGGTTTGTTGAAACGGATGGAAAAATAACGGTCGCGCTCGATACGAACTTAACCCCCGCGCTTATCGCCGAAGGGTTTGCCCGCGAATTTGTCAACAGGGTTCAGAACATGCGGAAAGACGCCGGCTTCGAAGTTATGGATCGCATCAAAATTTATTATCATGGCACGAATTCCATGAGCAAAGCAATAGAAGATTTTAAAAAATATATCGCTAACGAAACTCTCGCCGTCGATGTTATCAACAAAGATCATAACGGCGAGTACAGCGCCGAATGGGATATCAACAACGAACATTGCCGCATTGGCATTGAACGGCTGCCGGTTTCCGGCAATTGAATAATTTTTATCATTGATTTTTTTTTGATACATTGTATTTATTAAGGAACGAATTAACTATGGCTAAGACGAAAAAGACAACAAAAACCGCAGGAAAAAAGGCAGCAGCAGTGAAATCGAAACCGCCGCTGAAATTTAAAAAGCCCCTTCCTGTTCCCGTGATTGCATCTCCGAAAAAAATAAAGGAAGATGTTAAGCCGACGAATAACAAAGTAAATTATTCGAAGGAAGAGCTTGAGCATTTTAAAACGATCATCATGGCTAAGAAAAAAGAAATCCTGGAAGAGCTTGAAACGATGCGCGACACCATGATGGACAGCCAGACCGGCGAGTATGTCAGCGAAAACTCAACCTATTCAACACATATGGAACAAGGAACCGACGCAATGGAACGCGAAAAAATGTTCCTGTTCGCTTCCCGTGAAGGAAAATTCCTCAACCACCTTGAAGACGCCCTCAAGCGGATTGAAAAAGGCGACTACGGACATTGCTCCGAATGCGGCAAAATTATTGAAAAAGAACGGCTCGAGGCGGTACCGCATGCCCAGCAATGTCTCCAATGCAAATTACGGAAAGGAAGATAAGGGGTTCCTCTCTCGTGCGCGCATTATATGTAACCGTATTCATCATTATCTCCGATCAGATATCGAAATTGATGGTAAAGGGCATAACAATACCCTTTCTTCATATCGATATCCAGGGTCTCCAGCTCGGCAGCAGCAGACCGATTATCGGCGATTTTCTCCGGCTGACCTATATCGAAAACCCCGGCATGGCATTCGGGATTGATTTAGGCGGCAAATTATTTTTCTCGTTCATTTCCATCATTGCAAGCATTGCCATCATCATGTACCTCTATAAAGTCCGCAATGAATCGCTGGCGTACCGCATCTCACTCTCTATGATACTCGGCGGCGCTATCGGCAACCTGATAGATCGGACGTTCTACGGAATAATATTTAACGAAGGCACATTATTTCATGGCAGGGTTGTCGATTTCATCGACGCTGATTTTTTCAATGTTAATTTATTCGGCTACCATTTATCGCGGTGGCCCGTCTTCAACATCGCCGACGCCTCCGTTACGTGCGGCGTTATCCTCCTCCTCCTCGTTCATCGCCATGTGACGCATGAGGAAACGTTATCGCCGGTTCCTGCAGCAGGTGGAATTTTTACCTCCGATCAGTCCAATCTCCCCCCCGGACAAACCATAGAACCGAATCAAAACCCCACAGATGGAGGGTCAAAGTTCGGTCAGAACTGAGGCGATGATCTCCTCAGACCAAATCATCACCGTTCCCCGCGGAAAAACGAAGGAACGCATCGATCTCTTTCTCACCCACCACATTGAAAATGTCACACGTTCAAAAATTCATGAAGCGATTATACAGGGATTTGTAACCGTTAATGGCGAGGTGATCAAACCAAGCCACAAAGTATCCCCCGGTGAAATTGTCGCCATCCATCTCCCCAAAACCGCCCCACCCGACGTCCTCGCGGAAAAACTTCCCCTCGATATTATTTATGAAGACGAATACCTGATTGTCCTCAATAAGGCGGCTGGGATGGTCACTCATCCGGCGTACGCCAATTACCAGGGAACGCTCGTCAACGCTTTAATGTACTACTGCCAGGAAAATCTCTCCCAGATAAATAATGAACCCGATCCGGGTTCATTTCCCAGGCCCGGCATTGTGCACCGGTTAGATAAAGATACCTCCGGACTCATGGTTGTCGCAAAGGACGATTACACGCACGCGCAGCTTGCCAAACAATTTACGACTAGGGATATCGGGCGTGAATACTGGGCGATTGTTTGGGGAGTATTTTCCGGATCATCACGTAAAAAGAATCAGGCGCTCTCAGGCACAATCGATGCTCCGTTAGGGAGAAGCACATCCGACCGAAAGAAAATCGCCGTCGTTACCGGCGGCAAAGCCGCCGTTACCGATTATAAAGTTCTGGAAGAATTTGATTACCTCTCTCTCGTTCAATGCAAGCTCCGCACAGGCAGAACCCATCAGATCCGCGTCCATATGGCGCATACCGGACATCCGGTCTTCGGCGACGCAACGTACGGCGGACGTAAAATATCGTGGGGTGATATGGGTGTAAAACAAAAAAAGGAAGTTCATGAATTATTAAAGCTTATGCCCCGCCAGGCGCTTCACGCAAAAACCATCGGTTTCATCCATCCCGCCACCGGCAAACGCGTCTCCTTCGATTCCGAGCTGCCGGAAGATATGAAGAGCGTACTGAAGTATTTGAAAAACATCTAACAATGGATCGGCAAGAATTTCCCCGAGTCCCATGATCCAGTGTTTCCAACTTCCTTCTCGACCCTCACCTGATCAAGGATTTTGCGATTGACATGCCGCATTTCTTCTCTCTCCCGTCCTTCGACTTCGCTCAGGACAGGCTTGGGAGAGGGCGAAACGGCTGCGTAGGTTATTACTGAGCAAAAAAAGGGTGTCTATAGAAAAGAATAGCAAGTACATAAAAATCCCTTTCACAAATCGGGGTCTGATACTGCTCATTTGGTCGAACTTCCCTCTACGGTCGTAGATGTATCTGAGTTTACGGATAATAGATATTGTTTTCTTCACT
>JBIOHP010000021.1:0-69936 GCA_044449065.1 Bacteroidota bacterium | reverse complement strand
TTGCTATTTTAACTAAAAGTCCTTATATTATATATAGCATATATACCGTGTTATCATTATAAACGAAAAGGGGCAAATTCCTGCTTTCCCCCACGCCGGTGGGAAGCTAACATGCGCTCCGGTGTTACATGGGGCGCGGCGGCGCTTCCGATATCCCACCGTGGACGGTGGGATAGAGAGTTAATTATAGCCGCAATTTGTGGTTTGAGCGATATTCAATGTTTAGCGATTTGCATGGATGTAAGGAGATCGCCCGCCCGAACAACGCAGTCGGGCAGGCCGTTCAGCTGCCGCGACCCTCGCGATGACTATCGGGGGACGTAAGAAGAATAAATTAACCGGTACACTTGTGTTACAAAACTGGTACAAAACTGGTACATTTCTGGTACAAAAGTGGTACACGTTAAAGGGGTAATTATTGAAAATGTCTTTGTTTATGCGAATTGAAAAATAATTTAATAATCTGTACCAGTTTTGTACCAGAAAAAGTAATTCGTGCTTCCCACCGAGACAGAGTGTGTGAAAAGTCCAGATCGTCGTCTAAACTAGATTCAAAGTTTCGCAATTTGAATCGATATGAGGAGATCGCCATGTCCGCCTCCCACCAAAAGCGATCGGGAGGCGGACTCGCGATGACGTTTTCACACACACCGAGACGATGGGAAGCAGTATAAAACTTGGAGTATGAAGTTATGCGGCTCCGTCTGTAACAAGCGGGATCCCATCCATCTCAGATGGAATCGCGATGCCCATGATCGTTAAAATTGTTGGCGCGATATCGGCAAGTTTGCCCTGTTCCCGCAGTTTGCCGTGGTAGCCGTCTTCGGCAACAATAAACGGAACCCAGTTGGTCGTATGGGATGTATGCGGACCGCCGTCGTCATCCACCATTTGTTCGGCGTTTCCGTGATCGGATGTAACGATCGCGACGAACCCGTTCTTTTGGGCAGTCGGCACAACCTTACTCAAGCAATCGTTTACAACCTCAACCGCTTTAATGGCGGCGTCCATTTTGCCGGAATGCCCGACCATGTCGGTGTTGGCGTAATTCATAACGATGAACGAGTATTTGCCGGAATTTAACGCTTCCAGCGCTTTATCGGTCACCCCGTAGGCGCTCATTTCGGGCTTCAGATCGTAGGTGGCAACGCCCCGCGGCGAGGGAACAAGCGCGCGGTCTTCGCCGGGGAAGGGCTCTTCCCTGCCGCCGTTGAAAAAGAACGTCACGTGCGCGTATTTTTCGGTCTCGGCGATATGCATTTGTTTTAATCCGAGATTCGAAATAAGCTCGCCGATCGTCTTCGTCAGGAATGACGGCGGAAACGCGACAGGACATTTAAAATCTTCATGATACTGCGTCATTGTTGCGAAATATATATTCAATTTTTTTCGTTGAAATTTATCAAACGGATCATCGATGAACGCACGGGTAAGCTGTCGTGTGCGGTCGGTTCTGAAGTTGAAGAAAATCATGGCATCGCCGTCGTTAACGGTCGCGATAGGAACGCCCTTCTCCTCTCCAACGATGGGGAGAACAAATTCATCGCCGGTGCCCCGCGCATAGCTTGCTTTGACGGCTGCAATGGGATCGGAAACCCGCTCGCCAATTCCCCCGGTGAGCGCGCGGTAGGATTTTTCGATCCTATCCCACCGGTTATCTCGATCCATGCCGTAATAGCGTCCGGCAACAGTAGCGATTTTACCGACGCCGAGCTCGTTCATCTTTGCCTGGAGCTGCTGCAGGTAGAGCGCCCCGCTCTCCGGCGGCGTATCCCTGCCATCGAGCAAGGCATGGACAAACACTTTTGAAAGGTTGTGGCGTTTTGCAAGCTCAAGCAGAGCGTATAGATGGGTGTTGAGACTGTGCACGCCGCCATCGGAAACAAGACCAATGAAATGCAGCGCAGAGTTGTTTTTCTTTACTGTATCGATTGCACCGAGGAATGCCGGTTTTTCAAAAAAATCACCCATCCGGATAGAGCGGTTAATGCGTGTGATCTCCTGGTAAACAACTCTGCCGGCGCCGATGTTCATGTGGCCGACTTCGGAATTCCCCATTTGTCCATCGGGCAAACCGACGTCTTCGCCCGAAGCATCGATGGTTGTCCACGGGTAGGTTTTCAGAAGAGAATCGATGAAGGGTTTCTTCGCACGGGCAATGGCACTGATAGCATCGTTATGCCCGACTCCGAAACCATCGAGAATTATAAGAATGACTTTATGTTTGAGATCCATCGTAAATATTATTAATTCTGCACAAACAATTTAAAAGGAGAACGACAAAATAAAAAAAATGCCCGTTGAATCATTCGAAATGACGATTCAAACGGGCGATAGATTGCACGTGAGATGGTTTAGTTCCGTTGATGCGAACGGTGACCGCCGCCGCCTCTACGGTCTCCACCGCTATCACGCCGTGGACCGCGTTCTCTTGCGCGTTCTGCGTCGCGTTCGGCTTCCTTGACTGGATCGTAACCGGCCATCAACGCTTTGCGGCTGAGGTTATAACGTCCCTCTTCATCTTTCTTGATAAGCTTCACGTCGAACTCATCGCCGACATTGACAACGTCGGTAACTTTATTGACGCGACTCATATCGAGGTGTGAAATATGAATGAGACCCTCTTTACCGGGAAGGAACTCCACAAATGCACCAAAATCCATGACCCTTGTGACTTTTCCCTTGTATGTTTTTCCGACTTCGGGAATCTCAACGATCTTGTTGATGATGGCGAGGGCTTTGTCGCTGCCTTCGGAACTCACAGAGGCGATTACAATAGTGCCGTCGTCTTCGATATTGATCTCAGCGCCGGTATCTTTCACGATTTGCCGGATAACCTTGCCGCCGGGTCCGATAACGCTTCCGATCATATCGACGGGAATCTTTATCGTCGTCAATCGCGGAGCATACTTGGAGAGCGATTCTCGAGGCGCTTTAATTGCTTCATCCATGATATCGAGAATATGCATTCTGCCGTCTTTCGCCTGGCGGAGGGCTTTTTCAAAGATATCGAAAGATATTCCCTGGATTTTAATGTCCATTTGGAATCCGGTGATGCCGTCTCTTGTACCGGCGACTTTGAAATCCATATCGCCGAGATGATCTTCATTTCCGAGGATATCACTGAGAATGGCAATGTTGTCTTTTTCTTTAATGAGTCCCATTGCGATACCGGCAACCGCTTTCTTAATCGGCACGCCGGCGTCCATCAATGCGAGCGAACCTGCGCAGACAGTTGCCATCGATGAGGAACCGTTCGATTCAAGAATATCGGAAACGATTCTCAGGGTATAGGGAAAATCAGGTTCTGGTGGAAGCAAATGCTTCAACGACCGTTCCGCTAAATTTCCATGACCGATTTCGCGTCTGCCGGTGCTTCCGAGCCGTCCTACTTCGCCAACCGAAAACGGCGGGAAGTTGTAATGCAGCATGAATCGTTTCGTGGATTCCGGTAGAAGTCCATCGATCATCTGTTCATCCAATTTGGTGCCGAGCGTAGCGGTTGATAAACTCTGTGTTTCTCCCCGCGTGAACAATGCCGAACCGTGTGTCCTCGGAAGGAGCCCGATTTCGATTGTGATAGGCCGTATGGTTGTTACATTGCGTCCATCCAATCGTTTGCCTTCATCGAGGATCATTTTGCGCATCTCTTGATATTCGATCTCATGCACGATATCGGCGATCAAAAGTTTTTCCGCATCGATGAAGAGAACAGGACTTTCTTCAAGCAGGGCTTTATCGACGTCGCTGAGAGGAAGTTTTGCGGTGGGCAGCGATTTTTTTAATCCTTCGATGGCTTTTTCGTGGATTTGCTCATTGCCTTTGCTTCGTTCTTCTTTTGTAACCGGTTTGTGCACGAGTGCGTGAACATCCGAGCGGATGATGCTGGCGATCAATTCGAGCAGAGGAGCTTTCAGTGGATTTGCTTCCACCGGGCGTTTTTCTTTGCCATATGACGCTTTCAAGTCATTTTGCATCACACAGATTTTTTTAATGTACTCATGACCGAATTTTAACGCGCCGAGCATGTCTTCTTCGGATATTTCTTTCGAATCACCTTCGACCATTAAGATCGAGGTGATCGTACCTGCAATGGTAACATCCATATCGCTTGTTGCGAGCTGGGGAAATGTCGGGTTAATGATATACGTTCCACCAATTCTGCCGACACGGACTTCCGCAGTCGGTTCATAGAAAGGGATGTCGGATATTATTAACGCAGCCGAGGCGCCTATTGCGCCGAGAATATCTCCATCGTTTTCCTGATCAGATGAAAACACGGACAGCATAACCTGTGTTTCACATTTGAAATCTTCGGGGAACATCGGTCTTATCGGGCGATCGATGATCCGGGAAGAAAGAATTTCCTTTTCGGAAGGTCGTCCTTCGCGTTTAAAAAACCCGCCGGGGATTTTTCCCACTGCGGAAGTTTTCTCACGGTATTCTACCTGGAGCGGAAAGAAATCCTGACCCTCTTTCGCTTCTTTGTTTGCAACAACGGTGGCAAGCACCATGGTTTCGCCATAGCGCACCATTACCGCGCCGTCGGCCTGTTTGGCGAATCGACCGGTTTCAATGGACAACATCCGTCCACCGATTTCTATTTCTTTTGTAACTTTCATTATGTATTTCTCCCGTTATAAAAATAACGTTTTTGTTAAGCCGTCTTCTACCGCCTACTTGCGGATATCCAGTTCCTGGATAATTTTTCTATAACGGTCAATATTGTTTTGATGTAAATATTCGAGTAATCGTTTCCGTTTGCCAACCATCCGCAGCAATCCAAGGCGCGAGTGGTTGTCTTTCACATTAGTTCCGAGATGACCCGAAAGTTCGGAAATGCGAGCGGTAAGAATCGCAATCTGCACTTCGGGCGAACCGGAATCGGTCGCGGTTTTTCCATATTTACTGATGACTTCTTGTTTTTGTTCCTTTGTAAGAGGCATAGAATCTCCTTTGAGTTTACGAACGGTGATAATTTTCGCTAATGTACTTCAGGCATTCCTTGCGATCAGCCTGGAGTTGAATAACGAGCTCATCCCGGGAAGAATATTTCTTTTCGGGGCGAATGTATTTTAAAAATTGAATTTGTAATTCCTTATGATAAATATTTTCATTAAAATCGAACATGTGAACTTCAAGAACCCTATCCTGGTTTTGCGTGAACGTGGGCCTGACTCCGATGTTCATCATCCCAAAATATTTCTTTTCTTGATAACGCACGATCACCGCGTAGACTCCAATCGGTGGTACTAATTTTTTTGGTTCTATGACGTTGAGATTCGCAGTGGGAAAACCTAAACCCTTCCCCCTGCTGTCGCCCTTGATCACAAGCCCGGTGAGAGAATACGGCTCGCCCAGCAATTGAATTGACGTTGTCACATCGCCCGCATTGAGCATTCTACGGATAACGGAACTGCTGATGACTTTATCGCGAAGCAATACCGGTTCAACTCGTGTCGCGGTAAATCCAATCATGGATCCGATTTTTTCCAGCTCCTCTATTCCGCCGGTGCGATCTTTGCCGAACATATGATCATAACCGACAATAACCTCGCGCAACCCGATGTGTGTCGAAAGAAGTTGATAAAATTCCCTGGGACCCAGTCTGGAGAATTCAAACGTGAAATTGATAACCAGCGCTTCATCTAATCCAAAGTGTTCAATTTTATGGAGACGCTCGGGAACTGTCGTGAGATATTCAACGGGACCCCGCCCCACAACTTCTCTCGGATGAGGGTCAAAGGTAACAAGGACAGAACGGGCTCCATACAATTTCGATCTGCGGACAACTTCGTTAAGAATCGCCTGATGTCCGAGATGCACTCCATCGAATGTCCCCACGGTGACAATCGATTCCCGGTTAAAAAGTATCTCATTAACATCATGAGAAATCTGCATAACGGTAATTTGTAGTAGAAGCTCGAATAATTAGACATCCCATCTGGTTAACACTGAAAGATATTTAATAAAATTTCCTCAATCCTCAGGATTATTTTCTGCATGAGTTTTTTTAATTAGTTGATTGATCTTCTCAACCCGGTCAAGGGTATCATCGAGATAAAATTGAATTGATGGAGTAAATTTTAAACGAACGTTAGAACCTATAAACCCGCGGATATGGGATTTTTGCTCATTGAGCATCACCAATGTTTCGTTTTTTTTCTTCTCCTCGCCCAAAATACTGACAAATATTTTTGCGATACGAAGATCCGGGGTCATCTGAACATCCGTCACGGTAATGAGCCCATAAGAGTTATCGCGATATTCCCGAGTAAAAAACATACCAATTTCCTCTCTAATGAGCGAGGCAACTCTATTCGTCCGCAGTGTCATCTAATTATATTATCCAAGTTTACGTTGCGTTTCAACAATTTTGAACGCTTCAACGATATCGCCAGATTTCACGTCGTTAAAGTTTTCGAAGCCAATCCCGCATTCGAAACCGGATTCGACTTCACGGACATCATCCTTAAATCGTCTTAAAGAAGCGATTCCTCCTTCAAAGATCTGGATACCATCGCGGATAATCCGGACCATATTTCCCCGTGCGATCTTACCATCTTGCACATAACAACCGGCCACGGAACCGATCTTCGGCACTTTGAAAACGTCGCGTACTTCGATGGTGGCGGTAATTTCTTCCTTCTTTTCCGGCGCCAATAAGCCCTCCAGCGCTTTTTTGACATCATTAATTGCGTCGTAAATAATATTATACAAACGAATATCGACGTTTTCTTGTTCCGCGAGCCGCCGTGCATTAAGATTAGGTCTGACATGGAAACCAATAATCACAGCGCCTGAAGCTGCGGCAAGAAGAACGTCGGATTCAGAAATCGCGCCAACTGCCCGGTGAATTGCGTTGACCCGAACTTCAGCATGTTGAATTTTCATCAATGAATCCGCCAGCGCTCCCACCGATCCATCCACATCCCCCTTCACAATAACTTTCAATTCTTTAATCTGACCATCAGCAATCTGTTTTGAGATATCATCGAGAGACATGCTCCGTATGAGACGGAAATCCTGCTCACGTTTCAATTGTTGTCGTTTTAAACTTATCTCGCGGGCTTCTCTCTCATCTTCAACTCCCACGAATACGTCGCCTGCCTGCGGCACCCCGTCAAAGCCGAGTATTTGCGCCGGCATGGAGGGTCCCATGGCTTCAATTCTATTACCCCGTTCGTCAAACATCGCTCTCACTCTTCCGCTTTGGATTCCTGCGACAAACGAATCACCGATCCGGAGCGTCCCCCGCTGAATTAATACTGTCGCGACCGTTCCCTTTCCTTTATCAACCTGGGCTTCAATGACAATTCCACTGGCACGACGCTTAGGGTTTGCCTTCAAATCCAACACCTCGGCTTCGAGGAGAATTTTTTCCAAAAGGAGACCGATATTTTTTCCCGTACGCGCCGATATTTCCACACATTGATATTTTCCTCCCCATTCTTCCACGAGAACGTTTCGATCTGCAAGTTGTTGCCTGATCCGATCAGGATTCGCTTCAGGTTTGTCCGTTTTATTCATTGCAATAACAATTGGAACGCCTGCCGCCTGAGCATGGCTGATAGCTTCTACCGTTTGCGGCATTACACTGTCATCAGCTGCAACGACAAGAACGACGATGTCGGTGACCTGCGCTCCCCTTGCTCTCATCGCTGTAAAAGCTTCATGGCCCGGTGTATCCAGAAATGTTATGCGCTTATTACCATTGACAATTACCGAATACGCTCCGATATGCTGGGTGATACCGCCTGCTTCGCCCGCTACCACATTACTTTCCCGAATATAATCCAATAGCGAGGTTTTGCCGTGATCAACATGCCCCATAATTGTTACCACTGGCGGCCGGGAAGTTAATTGCTCTTCTTGATCTGGTTCAACCTCGATGAATTCTTCGGTTGTTTCTGTCACAAACATGATCTGAAAATGGAATTCATCGGCGACAAGCGTTATGGTATCTTTATCCAATCTCTGATTGATCGAAACCATGAGCCCTAAACCTATGCATTTTTTTATCACATCCGCGACAGGAACATTCATCAGCGTAGCGAGTTCGTTAACGCTGACAAACTCCGTAACCCGAATAATTGATTTTTCTTTCTCAATAGCATCCAGATGCGCCTGCTCCTCGGCGATCCGTTTTTCTTTTCGTTTCTTTTTTAAAGCAGCCCTGGCTGCAATCGCCGCGGTTTCATCCATTTCGGCAAGGGTCCGTTTAATGGCTTCTTTTACTTCTTCCTGATCGACTTCGTGATGTTTAAGCTTCTTCCTCTTTTTGGCTTTTCGAAGTAGTTCATCTGCCTCCTCCTGAGTCGTCGGCGCTTTCTCTTTTACAACCCGCTTTTTCTTCTTCTTTTTCTTCTTTTCCGGCTCTTCTGTAGTTCCCTCTTTAGATGGCTGTGGATTTTCAAGCGCATCGTTAGCTTTATTCACGCCTTCCAAATCGATTTTGCCTTTGATCGTGAGACCCATTTTAGGCACTCGACGCGGCATGACTTGTTCTTTAGCTTTTGCAGGAGTGTGTGAATCGATTGTTGGCGATTCAACAGGAGATTTCGCCTCTATTTGTTCCACCGGTTGAACAGTCTCAATTATTTCTTCAGTTTTGGATGATGGTGCCCCCACTGGAGACGAAGTAACGATTTCTTCGGGAGGCAGTACGGTTATTTTTGGCTCAATGACAACTTCTGTTTCCAGGTGGTGTTGAGGAATCTGAGTGTCTACGTGATGAGGCGCTACTTCTACAGTTTCTGCAATTTTTTCTTCAGCAGTCGCTGCTTTCTTTCTGGTTTTCGGTTTAGCCGCTTCTTCTTCAACCGATTTTGCTTTGGTTTCCGTTTTCTTACGAGTTTCGCGAATTGTCTGAATCTTCTTCTGATGTTTCTCAGCGACCTCGCGATCTTTCTTGAAATGCTCGAGTATATCAGTCATCATAGCATCAGTCACTGCTGACATATGACTGCTCACCTCATGACCCCGTTTGGTCAAATATGTCATCAGTGTTTCATGGGAGATATTAATCTCCTTGGCAACCTGATAGATTTTCTTTTTTTTGTCGCTTTTTTCTGTCATTTAAATTTAAGCTACTTAGATTCTTCGTCTTTTGTATTTTCAACCGATGCATCTGTTTCGCTATTTAGAGGTGGAGTTGCTTCAGCATCGTCTACCTTTTCTTGCTGGGAATCATCAGAATTTGGTTCTGACTTAGTTTCTATCTCAGTCTCTGCCTCCTCTTCTTCGTCCTCCAGTTCAGCTTCATCCAGTTCTCGCCGCATCATTTCCTTAATAGAAACGATCTTTGGACGATCAAGCCCGTCAATCTCCAGCAAGTCATCCGGATGCGCTTCGATTATATCGCGCGCCGTTTCATAACCTTCTTCAAGAAGTCGTTCATACAATGCGATGCCGAGTTCTTCTCTAAACTCGCTGATATCCATATCGTATTCTTCTTCCACTTCTTCTTTCAGGAGATTGATTTCATATCCCGTGAGCTTGGAGGCAAGTCGAATATTTTGTCCATTTCTACCGATTGCCAGCGAGACCTGATCTTTATCGACGGTGATAGTCGCTGTTTTATTGATCGTATCAATGGAGATCGTTCTAAGTTTGGCGGGGGCCATAGCGCGAGTGATGTATTGAACGGGATCATCAGTATAATTGATCACATCAATATTTTCATTATTTAATTCGCGCACAATGGAATGAATTCTGACCCCCTTCATTCCGACACAGGCTCCAACGGCGTCGATTCGATCGTCATGCGATTCAACCGCCACTTTTGCCCGTTCACCGCCTTCGCGTGAAATTCCTTTAATTTCAATTATCCCGTCATATATTTCAGGAATTTCAAGCTCGAATAATTTAGCGAGGAATTTAGGATCGGTTCGTGAAATTATAACGATAGGATTTGTTGCGCCTTTACGGACTTCCTTCACAATAGCCCTGATAGTATCGCCTTTACGGTATCGTTCCTTAAAAATCTGCTCACTTTTAGGTAGAATTAACTCATTCCGATTGTGATTAACGAGAATCTCACTTTTGCGGAGTTGATAGATTTCACCCACAATAATTTCATTGATTGAATTCGCGTATTCATTATAAATGACTTCTCGTTCAATTTCTTTAATCCGTTGATTCAGGTTTTGCTTTGCGCTCACTACCAGGCGGCGGCCGAACGAAGTGAGATCAATGATTTCGACAAAATCATCTCCAACCTCAAGCGGCTCATCAGTTTTCTTGCGGACGGAAGCCAGATCGATCTGTGTAGCCGGATTTTCAACCGTTTCCACTATCTCTTTTTCGAGATAAATTTCAATATCTCCCTTATCCATGTTGACTACAACATCAAAACGGGCATCCAAGCCATATTTCTTCTTGACCATCATGGAAAACACATCTTCCACGATGCCAACCAACATATCTTTATCGATTCTTTTTTCGCGAGCCATTTGAGAAAATGACTCGACTATTTCGTAATTCATTCTATTCTCCAAACCTTATAATCGTTGTAATAGTTACCATCGCGGTATAACATAAATTTCTGAAATTTCTGAAAACAATATCTCTTTAGTCCCTTCGTCTTCCTGTTGAACAACAAGGAAGTCCGAATTTACTTTCAAAAGTTCACCCTTAATACTATCGGAGCCATTTCCGGTATTGAGTTTGATAGAGACATTTCTACCGACATTACGAGCATACTGCCTCGGGAATTTAAGAGGTTTATCAATACCAGGCGATGAAACAATAAGTTGATAGTTTCCCGCAAACTCCTCCAAACCATTCAGGAGTGGTGAAATACCGCGACTTATATCGGCACATATCCCGGCTGTGGCTCCTTTATCAGTATCAATGAAGATTTCAACAATCTTTTCGTCCCTACTATTCCGGAGTGATACCTCAATCAAGAATGCCCCCAAACTCTCGATTTTTGATTGAAAGAGCTTTTCTAAATTTTGCTTATTTAAAGGCACTTTTTAGGTGTTTTCCAAGAAATCTATACTTTCACTAAAAAAAAAGTCCCGTGAGGCGGGACATTTAATTGTGAGGTATACAATATAAGTAATGTGCCTTTGAATAGCAAGATTCGCTAAATTTCAATTACTGCACACAAATTTATGGGAGATTGAAGAGAAATTAGAATATTTTAAATGATGACGCTTTTACAATTTTATTACGATAGTTGAAGTAATTGAAAAACGATCACTGCTTTCTTCACCTGCTCGAACGAAACATCAAGATGCATAACGGCTCTGATTGATATGTGTCGTTCAGGCGTCACTAACACTCCCTGGTTTTTCAGAAGATTTATTATTTCACTCTGCGATTTGCCCGTTTTCGCAATATCGATAAAAACCATGTTGGTCTGAACCTCATTCATATCGATTGTTAGATTCTTAATATTGGAAAGCTCAGTTGCGAAATAATGCGCTTTCTCATGATCTTCTTTTAAGCGTTCAATATTATGATCCAGGGCATACAGTGCGGCGGCGGCTAAAAAACCAACCTGCCGCATACCTCCACCCCACATTTTTCGATATTTTCTTGCTTGTTCGATAAACTGATCGTCTCCTAAAATCATCGAACCGATAGGCGCTCCCAAACCTTTCGAAAAACATACCGATAAAGAATGAGCGCAAGAGGCATAATTTTTTAAACTAATGCCGGAAGCCACGGCAGCGTTCCATATCCTGGCTCCATCAAGGTGAACTTTTATTTTCCATTCATCTGCAAAAGTTTTTATCCGTTTCATTTCATTAAAATCAAGTATCGAGCCCGCCGACCGGCCATGAGTGTTTTCAAGACAAATGAGAGAAGTACGGGGCATGTAGTATGCGTCGGGATTGATCGTTTTTTTGATTTGCTCCACAGTAATATTCCCCCTATTGCCAGCTATTGTTTTAATCTGGACGCCGGAAAGAAATGCCGGCGCCGCTGTTTCATAGATCAGGATATGCGCCTCCTGCTCTACAATTATCTCATCACCGGGTTCGGTATGAGATTTCACGCAAATCTCATTACCCATGCACCCGCTTGGCACAAACAACCCACCTGCCTTGCCGAATAATTCAGCCATTCTCCTTTGTAATTCATTTACGGTAGGGTCTTCTCCGAATACATCATCACCCACCTCGGCATGCATCATCGCTTCCAACATTTCCTTTGATGGCCGAGTTACTGTATCGCTTCGTAAATCTATATAGTTCATTCGAATCCTTGCCTTTTTATTGATTGATAACATTTTTTCCCCATGCCCGCAGTTAAAATAAATGCACTCAAGATGAGACAAGAATCCGCCAACCAATCACCGTGGATTGTATAGAAAGTCAATTCTCTTAGGGGTTCAATATCTTGATTGATGATACATCGCGAATCAAAATTACTTTTATTTAATATTCTGCCATAGGGATCAATGAAACAGGAAATTCCTCCATTAGAACATTGTACAACCCACCTGCGGTTCTCGACAGCTCGTAACCTGCCGATTTGTTCATGTTGATAGACGCCCGACGTATTGCCCCACCAACTATCGTTTGTAATTACTGTAATAAATTCCGCACCTTTTTTAACGAACTCAGCAATAAACCCCGGATAAATTGACTCATAACAAATTGCGTTCGCAAATCTGTACTCCCTCCCACCCCTATCCACAAAATGAAAAATCGTTGTATCACTACCTATTCCCCATCCACCCAATCCGAAATTCCACTTCATTGCGTTTAAAATACTCAAAAATTCCGAGTAGGGCACACGTTCCGCATATGGTACGAGGTGAATCTTATGATATTTCTGGATTTCTTCTGAACGGGGAGTCAATAACACGGTACTGTTATAAGAATCGTATCGAGCGCCACTGACACTTGTCATTGCGCTCTTAGGAATATGGCTCCCTGCGGTATAATAATGAATATCCGGCACCCCTGTTAACAATAATATATTTAACGTATCGACAATTTTTTCGAGTTTCACATATTCCAGTGATTCGCCGGGAGGGAGAATATACGAGGGTATCGCTGTTTCGGGCCAAACGATTAATTTAACCGGCTCCATGACGGCTTGCACAGTCATTGATTCCAGGATCGCAATCTGTTCCTTCGGTGGAACAGTCCATTTATCAAACGGGTCGATATTCGGTTGAATGACTCCAATCTTGATGAGCTTTGAGGGATTCGTTTGCTTTTGTTCATTATGGTTAATAATAATCATCCCATATAATTGAGGGACGATATAGAGCAAAATAATACAACCAAAGATCCATAGCGCACCCGGTGATTTGAAGGTTGCATGTTTGCGGAGCAAAACAATGTACAGAAAATAAAATCCTACATTAATGTACATGAGCCAGAGGGAAATTCCATATACACCGGTGAAGGATGCAAATTGTATCGCGAGAAGATTATAGGTCTGGGTATACCCAAGGAGAACCCATGGGAATGAATATTCCGTCAATGAATGAAGATATTCAAAACCAACCCATAACAGGGGAAATGTCAATATTGCAATGTGAGAATTAAAATGTTTTTTTATGAATATGAACGGGGGAATAGTAATGAGAAAAAAAAGAGGATGGAGGAAAATAACTGCAAGACCGGCTATCATCAAATAACCATCTTTTCCGTGGATAAATCCACCGGGCCAATAGAGTGTTATAAGATTGAAAATAAATATGAAGCCATATGCATAACGAATGGCTTTCCAGTAAGTATCGATTGGCTCCATCAAGAGGAAAAATGGAACAAAAGCAATGACCGCTATTGGACCTAACGGTAGAGGTGGATATGACAAACCAAGCAGAACACCCCCGAGAATCATCCATCTTATAGATTTCGTCCCGGGTGGGGTAATGCTCGACATTATTCTGTCTCCTTAGGTCGAATCGCTACCTGAGGATATTTCTTTTCTACTAAATTCCAGAATGCGATAAACCCAAAAGCGATCGTAACCCCGATACCAGCTCCACCTATGGCATCTGATGGATAATGAACCCCCACATATAATCTTGTAAAAGCAATCAAACCGGCAATAGAAATAAAAGCGAACAAGCTTTTGCGATAGTAATAGGAAAGAAAGGTTGCGACACCAAAATTATTTACAGCATGGGATGATGGAAACGAATAACCTCCTCCACAATCGACCAGCAGCCTTAATCCGGGAACTATTGGAATCCCATTCTCATCCCAACATGGGCGGGATCTTTGGATAAGATTTTTAATTATCGAACTGCTGACTTGATCGCTAAGGGTGAGAAGGGGAATTAATAAGAGAGCTATTATTCTCCCCTTTTTACCACAAAATATCAGTAAGATTAACCAGAGTCCTGCATACACCAATCTCCCATACCAAAATTTATTTAAATCCGTTAGAATCGGCATAATAATATCGAATATGGGATTTGAAAGCGTCCGATTACAGAATAGCAGCAACGTTCTATCTATTGAGTACAGAAAAGCTGTCATACCTTGACAGTTTTAACTTTTTTCAATATATACCAAATCAATCCAATTAAGAGAGCTCCGATTATGATTCCGGAGATTACCGTAGAATAGGTTTCAAGAATTTTCTCAATTACCTGCCAATGATTACCAAGAGCATAACCACTGTAAATTAAAATTGCATACCAGGCGAATGAGCTCACAAACGAAAGCCAAGTTGTTGTGAAAATCTCGAGGTTGGATATTCCCGCAAAAAATGATACAACCGCGCGAGTTCCCGAAAGGAATCTGTTGATGATGATAATAAGGTAGCCGTATTTTCCAAACCATTGTTCGACTTTATGGATACTCTCCCTGGGCAAGTATTTCCATGATTTATGTTCGATTATATGAGTTCCAAACCAAGCGCCGATATAATACATCGTGATAAATCCCAGGGTGCTCCCTACCGTACATGCAACAAGTGCGATATAGACATTGCCCCTATTCATCGAGGCTAATGCACCGGAGAATACTATTATAACATCGCTTGGAGAAGGCGGAAAGATGTTCTCAATATAAGCAACGCTAAAAATAATGATGTACACCCAGATTGGATGTAATTGAGTAAGATGCTGAAAGAAATCGTTCACGAATGTGTGATTTATAATGAGAGCGAAGTTTGATTACTGCTTATGGATGCGATCGCATAAACAGCAGCGCCTTCCCCCATACCGATGTAACCCAGTTCTTCACTCGTAGTTGCTTTAACTGAGACCTGATCTTCATGTATCCCAAGTGTTTGACCTATATTTTCTCTCATCCGTTTAATATATGGACTGATTTTAGGTTGTTGAAGAACTACAGTGGAATCAATATTTATTATCTCATAATTTGCGGATCGAACGAGAACAGCTACATGCTTTAGGAGGATAAGACTCGAAATGTCTTTAAAACGAGAATCTGTATCGGGAAAATGTTTGCCAATATCTCCCAACGCAGCTGCGCCTAACAGCGCATCGGCTATAGCGTGAATGAGAACATCGGCGTCCGAGTGTCCCACTAAACCTTTTATAAACGGAATTTCCACTCCCCCCAATATTAGCTTTCGGTTAACTATTAGTCGGTGGACATCGTAACCGATTCCGAACCGTATGTTTATCATGCTCGATTAAAGAATTTCAAAATTTTGATAATTTTGTGTTGGATCTTCCCATTGTATTTTCACATCATTCACTTTAGCAGCCCGGGGTCCAATTTTTATCTGAGAGAGTAATTCCTCTATGAGTGACCGATTTCCCTCTGAGTATATCTCGACATCGCCGCTGTGCAGATTCCTTACGTAACCCTGCAAGCCAAGACTTACAGCTCGATGATAGACAAAGTATCTGAATCCGACTCCCTGAACAAGTCCACTAATCAGTATTTTGGCGCCAACTTGCATATTTTATTCAGGATTAATATAACAAGGAAAACACATAAAAGTCAAAAATATATTAATTTACAGTGGAGATTATTGGATGACACTGAAAAAGAGGGAAAATACAAAGGAAATTAGTAATGAAACTTTAATGGTTCAAGCTGCTCTCAGGGCAGTTTGATGTTTATTTACCTATTTTTTCTAGGTAAATCTTCATGAGAATTTTGTATTTCAGAAACCTGTTGCGGTGGGACCGCTAACAACCTTTCCGAAATTATCGAACGTCATGGTGATTGTGGCGCTCGTTACTACCTTAGAGGTTGCGGTAAACACAATTTGAGTCGCTGTCCGGCTCGCTACGCTATATGTTGCATTTGCATTGTTCGTCCCCCACGCCCCGGTTGGCGCTATGGCATAGGAAACGTAACTTCCTCCGCCTCCTCCCATCATCGTGGGGCGATATATGAAAGCATAGGCGTCGGCACCTAAATCTTGTAGATCCGATGTAATGGCATCCTTGTTTGACGCGACATTATAATTTGCGAACATTATGATTCCCACGTAAATCGCTACGCCAATTATTATCGCTGCAAGGATGATCAGTAATAATTGTTGCTGTGGCATAATTTAATCTTTTAAAAAGTTTTGTTAATGAGTAATGTTAATAATTCATTCATCAGAATACCTTGCAAGATGCATACCATTAACACATATGCGGGTTATGTTTGTGATTTAAAGCACGTAATTCCTCAATTTGGTCAGTATTATCAGATATTCCAAAAAAAGTTATTCTATCTATTACCTTAATTATTCATCCGGCGGTATTTTTTACCGATCCGTTTAAATTATTACATCTGGTAAAATCTGTTACCCAGATTGATTTACCAAATAACCTTGTTATTTAATGTTGTTTTCTTATTTTGAGATATGTGCAGATAATTTTTCAACGAGAAATCGTTTTGGTACGGCTCCGACAATCTGTTCAACGACTTTACCACCGTTAAAAATAAGGAGAGTGGGTATACTTCTGATGCCGTATTGCATGGATATTTTAGGATTCGCGTCAACATCAACTTTAGCGACTTTCAATTTACCGTCCATTTCCTCTGCTAATTCCTCGACAATGGGAGCAATCATTTTACACGGACCGCACCAAATAGCCCAAAAATCAACCAGAACGGGCGTCGGTGAATTTACTACTTCACTCTCAAAATTGTTATCTGTTACAACAACAGGTTTCATTATCTGTCCTTCTTGAATCATATGTTTTTATTCTTTCTCTTCATTTAATATACAATATTTTATGAAATTTTAATTGCATGTTGTCCAAAAACTTTCTCTATTTCTCCAATAAATTGATCATTTGGGTCAACTCCTAATGTGGTTGAATAAAGTTGAGAGGGCTTCTCGGAATCACCTGTTATTACATTTATATAACAATTACAGGTTCCCCGATTCCTCTGGGCAATCCGCCGCAGCTCCGAAACTGCTTGTTCGGTCACTTCATACAGCTTAACAGAAACGATTATGCTTCTTGTGAATTTTTTCCTGACCTGTTCCATAGGATAAATTTCATTCGCGAATACGCGAAGCGAATCTCCATTCGGTTCGCATTTTCCGATAACCATTACCATCGATTCATCCGTCATAAGCTGTTGATATTTTCGGTATGCATCAGAAAATGCTATGCATTCACCCTTGCCGGTAAAATCTTGTAAAGTGAAAAATGCCATCGTATTTCCTTTTTTATCAACTTTCTTCTTTACCTGTGTGATTATTCCACAAATTCTCACAATACTTCCAACTTTTATCCGATCCGGCTCAGCAAGCGCAGCCGTGGAAAATGCGTTAACTTCCATTTCATATTTTAATAATGGATGGCCTGAAACAAAAAATCCCAGCGCATTCCTCTCGCGAGAAAGCTTTTCAGTCTCCGTCCAAGCATCAACTTCAGGCAACGGTGGAAAATTTGACCTCCGTTCGGTTGATTCAATCTCAAAAATATTTGTTTGACCTAACGAAGCATACCCCTGAGCGACTTGACCAAAATGAATCGCTTTTTCAACGGTCTCAAATAATTGAGCGCGGTGACCGCTCAACGAATCGAATGCGCCGGCTTGAATTAATCCTTCAAGGGTTTTCTTATTGACAATTCTTAAATCGACACGTTGACAAAAATCAAATATGTTCTTAAAAATGCCTTCCTTATCTCGTGTTTTAATTATATTTTCTACTGCTGATACACCAACATTCTTAATTGCGGATAGACCAAAACGGATTCCGCTCAAAGTAGCAACAAATTGTACATTACTCTCGTTAATATCCGGAGGTAATACGGCAATATCCATTTTGCGGCATTCTTCAATAAGCTGTACAACATAATCCGTATCGCCTATTTCAGCAGAAAGACATGCCGCCATATATTCGGCAGTGAAATGCGCTTTAAGATATGCCGTTCGATACGCTATAATAGAATATGCCACAGAATGAGATTTATTGAAGCCATACGAAGCGAATTTATCGATCATATCAAATATTTCGGCAGCAATGGTTTTTGAAAAACCGTTGCTTACAGCTCCATCGATAAATTCGACTTTCTGTTTCGCCATTAACTCTTTATCCTTTTTGCCCATTGCACGACGCATGAGGTCGGCTTTGGCAAGGGAAAACCCGGCAATTTCACTGGCAATTTTAATTACCTGTTCCTGATAGACTATGATTCCATATGTCTCTTTCAAGATCGGTTCAAGTTTAGCGTGGAGGTAATGAATCTTCTCTGTTCCCTGCTTCCGCTTGATAAAATCGCCGATCATCTCCATTGGACCCGGTCGGTAAAGGGCGTTCATTGCAACAAGGTCGCTTATCGAGGTTGGTTTCAGTTTCCTCAACCAATCCCGCATCCCGGATGATTCAAATTGAAAAACTCCAATCGTCTGACTTTTCCCGAAAAGTTCAAAAGTTAAACTATCATCCTCGGGAATTTTATTGAGATCGATGGTTATCTTCAGATTTTCTTTAATAAGATTAAGAGCATTTTCGATGATCGTTAATGTCCGCAATCCCAGAAAATCCATCTTTAACAACCCCGCTTTTTCCAGATCGGACATATTGTACTGAGTCATCGGTTCTGTCTGCGGTGTTTTATAAATTGGGACATAATCTGAAATAGGACCGGGTGCGATGACTACTCCGGCTGCATGGGTCGATGAATTGCGGTTCATCCCCTCAAGCACTTTTGAGATCTCTATAAGATCATGGATTTTATCATCGGTACTATCTTTTACCCATTTTAGTTCCGGAATTGTTTCTATCGCCTCAGCTATGGGGGTAACCCTGCCCTGAGTGACTGGTATTTGTTTTGTTATTGATTCACAAATCTGTAAAGGGACGCCTAATACCCGTCCAACATCTTTGATCACTGCTCTCGACGAAAGAGTTCCAAACGTAATTATCTGAGAAACTGATTCATTCCCGTATAACTGCTTAACGTAATTGATCACCTCATCACGACGGTTATCGGCGAAATCAACGTCTATATCGGGCATGCTGACACGATCAGGATTCAGGAAACGTTCGAAAAGCAAATCATATTTCAATGGATCGACATCAGTAATTCCCAACGCATAAGATACAATACTTCCTGCTGCGCTTCCCCGCCCCGGTCCTACGCTGATCCCTTTTTGCTTTGAAGCATTAATAAAATCCTGAGTGATTAAAAAGTAACCCGAGTATCCCATCTTGGTGATTACGGAGAGCTCATGATCAAACCGCGCCTGAATTTCCGAGGTAATGGTAGGATAACGTTTCTTAAGACCTTCACTCGACAATTTTGCCATATATTCATCCAATGTATTTACTCCCGCATCGGGCGGGATAGGAAATTTTGGCATGAATGGTTTATCCGGTCCGATCGGATATTTTTCAATCTTCTCCGCTACTTCCAAAGTATTCTCTATTGCATCGGGATAATCCTTAAATAATTTGCACATCTCGGTAGATGATTTAAAATACAACTGATCAGTTTGGTACCGCAGATTATGATAATCGGTGATATTCGAGATACTTGCATCCGGGATCATCAGCATAACATTATGAGCTAACGCATGACTTGATTTTATATAATGGACATCATTAGTGGCAATCAGTTTTATTCCTAGTTCTTTTGCTATTTTTGGCATCTCTGCAAGGATTGGCTTCTCACGTTCGAGTCCATGATCCTGTATTTCAAGATAAAATTCGTCGCCAAAGATTTCTTTAAATGTGAGTGCCACGGTTTGAGCAGTTTTTAAATCCCCTTTTATTATATGAGCCGAAACTACGCCTGCCGGACACGCCGAGAGTGCAATAAGGCCCTCAGAGTATTTTCTGAGTATTTCCAAATCAATTCGAGGTTTATAATAAAATCCCTCGGTATGGGCTAAAGTGCACAATTTCATGAGATTGCGATATCCGGTGAGATTTTTCGCCAAAAGGACCAGATGATGATATATTCCCCTGCCGTGCCCTTGCTGAATACTCTTTTGATCAATCGATTTGTCAAAACGATTTCCATTAGTTACAATGTAACACTCGCAGCCAAGGATCGGTTTAACGCCTGCCTGTTTTGCGGTCTTCAAAAATTCAACAGCACCAAACATCACGCCATGATCGGTGAGCGCAACCGCCGGCATTTTATTTTCAACGGCAGCGCCGACCAACCCATCTATAGTTGCAGCGCCATCGAGTAAGCTGAAATGCGAATGATTATGAAGATGTATGAAATCAGGCATTAAACTTTAAAATTTAAAGCAAAAATTTAATAATGTAAACACAAATCCGATAAAAATATATCCTCAAGAAAAATATTTATTTATGAATGGAATAATTTCTTCTATCGGAATCACATCTCGTTTCCCGGTTTTACGATCTTTCACTTCTATCTTACCGTTATCAACATTTTTCTCGCCAAGAATTACCTGTAACGGCAGCCCCAGAAGATCTGCGTCTTTGAATTTAAATCCGGGTCTCAAATCAGGACGATCATCGTACAACACTTCATGATCTGCGGCATTGAGTTTAAAATATAAATCTTCTCCTAATTCAACCAATTTCTGATTATTGGAATTTAACAATATAAGATGAATATGAAATGGCGCGATGCTCCGTCCCCAGACAATGCCATTTTCATCATGATGTTGTTCAATATGGCAGGCGACGATTCGTTCCACGCCAATGCCATAGCTCCCCATAATAATTGGTTGTTCCTGACCCTTCTCGTCAAGATACACAGCATGAAGAGCATCGGTATATTTCGTGCCTAATTTGAACACATGCCCTAATTCAATAGCTTTGACGATACGAAGTTTTTGACCGCATTTCACACAGGGCTCGCCTTCCGCCACGGTACGAAGATCAAAATATCCATCCACTTTTACATCTCGTCTCATATCAATGTTTCCGATATGATAATCATTCTTATTCGCCCCGCTAATAAGATTGTTGGCTCCCTCGAGTCGCTTATCGGCGATGATTTTAAAGTTCTTCAATCCAATTGGTCCAATGGAACCTCCGTCGGCTCCGGTAAGTGCGATTAATTCTTCAGGATGTGATGGACGTGCTTCGGTTTTCAATACGGATAATAACTTTGCTTCATTCAACTGATCGTTGCCCATCATCAATATTAAAACGGGGGTTTTATCCTGGATGTAAACAAGAGATTTTGCCAAACGTGATTCAGGAATTTTCAGAAAAACCATCAACTCATCGATTGTTTTAACATTTGGCGTGTGGATTTCTGTAAGCTCGTCGTTTTTTCCATTATGAGGAACTGGTTTTATAGATGAAGAGGCAACTTCAAGGTTTGCCGCATATCCGCAAGAGGAACATACTGCGCAGGTATCCTCGCCAGCATCGGATTCGATCATGAATTCTTGGGATGCGCTGCCGCCCATTGCTCCGCTGGATGCACCAACAATAAAAAAGTTTAATTCAGCCCGTGTGAACATTTTTTTATATGCCTCTGCATGGGCATCATAACTCGTATCAAGCCCCTCCCAGGTCGCATCCAGACTATATGAATCTTTCATGAAAAATTGACGGCTTCTGATAACCCCCGATCTGGGGCGTGGTTCATTCCGGAATTTTGTTTGAATCTGGTACCAGATTTGTGGTAGATCACGATATGACCTGATATGATTCTTCGCAATCGATGTTATCACTTCTTCATGAGTTGGCGCCAATATCAGCGCACGGTTTTTTATATGAAACATTGTATCCCCGAAAGCTTTCACTCTTCCCGTCTGTTCCCAGAGTTCAATCGGGTTAAGCGCAGGAAGGTGAAATTCCTGTCCGCCAATGGCATCCATCTCTTCGCGCACGATCTCCATTGCTTTCTTTAATGCCCGATACCCCAATGGCAAAAATGAATAAATTCCGGCGCTCAAGGGCCTTATCATTCCGGCGCGGAGCATTAGTTGATGGCTTTGAATCACCGCATCGGCGGGAATTTCTTTCAATGTTGGTATAAAATATTTACTTAAACGCATGAAGTATTATTATTTGGTTATTTGAGTAATAAATAATTTTTAAGAATCATTAGTACCCCCGGCCAGAGTCGAACTGGCGACCTGCGGTTTAGGAAACCGTCGCTCTATCCATACTGAGCTACGGGGGCATTATACTCTCGCTCGAACTGGCGTCCCGTTCCTTCCTACCGGAACGGGATTAGCAAACCCTCACTCTATCCATACTGAGCTACAGGGGCATTATACTCTCGCTCGAACTGGCGTCCCGTTCCGCCCTACCGGAACGGGATTAGGAAACCGTCGCTCTATCCATACTGAGCTACGGGGGCATGCTTCCAAACTCAACCCTTTCACATCAAGAAAACTAAAAACGCCCCAAAAGATCGTGAGGATGGGGGCGTTATAGATTATCGCGTCTGTGTTCAGATTCGTGAAGTCCCTACTATGACGATGAAATGTACAAAATCGATAAATTAATTCAAAGGATTTGAGATATTTTTAAACGTATTTTAACATATCTGATCCTTCATGATGCCCTTTTAAAGATCATCGAATTCCTTACTTCGGCATTTCGCCGCTGCTTCCCCACTGCATATTTGGATTCGGTCCCATGGTGAACTCAAGTGTTCCCCCATTCTTGATTGCGTCAAAGAGAAGATACGCTTTATCCCACGATTTACCATTTAATTTTGCAGACTGGATGTAAATATTCTCATCCGATAGATTATCTGCTATCATGGTAAAGGTTTTACCACTGGAAAGATGCATCGTAGCTTTTTTCAGACACGGGCTACCAATCACATAATAATTGCTGCCCGGACAAACGGGATAGAACCCCATAGCGCTGAAAACGTACCAGGCGGACATTTGACCGCAATCATCATTACCGGAGAGCGAGTTAGGGGCAAAGCCGTATTGAGTTTTCATCACTTCGTGAATCCGTTTTTGGGCTTTCCAGGGCTGCCCTGCATAACAATAAAGGTAGATAATATGATGGCTGGGCTCATTGCCATGCCAGTATTCACCGATTCTCCCCTGAATATCGGAAACATCTTTCGTGCTATCGCTTGTTTTCATCACGAAGAGTGAATCCAATTTTGCTGTAAATTTTTCCTTCCCTCCCATGAGCGATATTAATCCAGGGACATCCTGCGGCACATACCAGGTATATTGCCAGCTTGTCCCTTCGGTGAAATCACCGCCCTGCTGATAGAGGTGAGGATCGAAAGGAATGTGCCATTCCCCCTTGGAATCTTTCCCTCTCATCAAATTATAAGTGGTATCGAAAAGGTTTTTGTAATTGCCAGCTCGTTTCATAAAATAATAATAGTCGTCTGTTTTCCCTAAAGATTTTGCCATTTGCGCAACGCAAAAATCGTCATAAGCGTATTCCAGTGTCTTGGAAACGGATTCATTTTCCTTATCAAACGGAACCCATCCTAATTTCGCATACGTCGCTACATTATCGTAGTTAGGATTCATCGCCGTCGTTTTGACTGCATCATATGCGCGAGTGTAATCGAATCCTTTCACGCCTTTCATAAATGCATCAACAATAACCGGTACTGCATGGTATCCGATCATGCACCAGGTTTCATTCCCCTGTAGCGACCAAACCGGAAGCAAATGTTCGATACTTTGATCGTAATGCGCCAACATCGAATTAATCATGTCCGCATCCCGCTGCGATTGAATCAAAGCGAAGAGCGGGTGCTCAGCGCGGTACGTATCCCACAGGGAAAAAACCGCATAATTCGTAAATCCTTTTGCCTGGTGGATATTCTGATCGAGACCGCGATATTCGCCGGTAACATCCTGATAGACATTGGGGGCGAGAAATGCATGATAAAGGGAAGTGTAAAATGTTTTTTTAACTTCCTGAGAACCCTCGATTTGAATTTTACTCAATTCACGGTTCCATTTGTCCGTCGCCACACTAAGGGCGCCTGCGAAATTCCACCCGAGCATATCTGTATCAAGATTTTTTAATGCATTAGCTGCGCTCACACCGGAAACGCCGACCTTCACCATAATAACAACATCATCTCCGGTTTTCCATTGAGCATAGAATTGCAGGTTCTTGCCAGTCGCTTCAGACCGGCTTCTGAACCGATAAGTATCATAGATAACTGGCTTACCGTCCTTGATGATTCCATAATTATTGAAAGGTCTTGAAAATCGGGCAGCAAAATAAAGGCGCCTTTCTTTCGCCCAGCCATTTACAAGATGATATCCTGTTAGTGTGGATTTATCTAAAACACGTATATTTGACCAGATGACATTCCAGCGCAGAACATGTTTTAGATCGATAAGCAAAATAGCGCTATCGGTTTTCGGATAAACCAACCGGATGAGCCCTGCGCGTTCTGACGCAGTTAACTGGACGCCAACACCGGAATTTTTTAGTTTAACACTATAAAATCCAACTGAGGCCTCTTCTTCTTCATGAGAAAATGGAGATCGATATCCCGAATCAGGATGCGCTTTCGATCCCTCTATAAATTTTGGCAATCCGACAGATGGCATAAATGCAAAATCACCCAGATCAGGAATACCCGTTCCGTTTAGATGCGTCAGGCTGAAACCGATTATGGAGCTATCAGAGTATTCGTAGCCGGATGCTGTTTCCCATAATTCGTCATCGGTATCAGGACCTAACTGGATCATCCCAAACGGCGCCGATGGCCCGGGATAAGTATTACCCTCTCCCTGTGTTCCGACGAATGGCCGCACGTAATCGATAGGTCTAAGGTCGTCTTTTATCGATTTCACTACCAATTTCTTTGATTGACCTATTCCTTCCAGATGAAATATTGATAAACTTAGAATAATGGGTAAAAAGATACTTGATCGAATTTTATACATGGGAGAAGTCCGGGAAAATGAAGTATTTTATTCTTTAAAATTTGTTTTATAATGTACAAAGGAATGGAGTGATTTTCAATATATGAGAGCACGAATCGCAACAAGTAAATTACCTACACCGGTCAGAAAATTACGCGTTTTTCAATAATGATTTTCGTCCAACTATTCCACCAGGGTCATGACTAATGTTGGATACTCACAAGTAGTATCCCTACCCAATCAATAAAATTGTTAAAAAATCTTCCGGCAGTCTATGTTTATCCAGCCGCTTTTACCGTGCCGGTTCTTTTTAAAATTCCCCAACCAACGAGACTCCCTTTCATTGCGGTGAGGAATGATTTAAATAACACCCAGTACATCAACTGTCTGTACACGAACCGTTGAAAGAAAAGATGTTTCAGGCGCGAACGTTTTTCTCCCTCAAAACTGAAAGCAATCCAAGCTCCGGCAAAATCTACAACCATGAAGATCAGGTAATACATTAGCGTGGAATGCCAGAAACCTCCCGCTATCGAGATGATCATCATGATATCGGCAAGAGGCGATAATAGTGGAATGATAAATTGAAACAAGAATGCGTTGGGCAGCGCTATCATTCCAAGCGATTTGTTTTCTCTCTTTAAAAACGCGTCGCGGTGTTTCCAAACGCTTTGCATGATACCGAACGTCCAGCGGAATCGTTGCTTCAGAAACATCCGCAATGTTTCGGGCACTTCAGTCCATGCGATAGCGTCGGGATTGTAGCGGACAGTATATCCTTCCCGTAATAACCTGATGGTGAGATCGCAATCTTCGGCAAGAGTGTCGGTGCTAAAGCCACCTATTTTCTCAAATACTTGTTTGCGGAACGCGCCGATAGCTCCGGGCACAACGGTGATGCAATTGAGATAATCGAACGCCCGCCGGTCAAAATTCTGGCTGGTGATATACTCTATCGCCTGCCACCGGGTGAGTAATGACCGTTCATTGCCGACTTTCACATTGCCCGCGACTGCTCCTACTGATTCGTCCGTAAAATAGGATACCAATTTAGTGATTGCATCCGTCTGGAGAAGGGTATCGGCGTCGATGCATACGAGAATATCTCCCTTTGCCCTCTCGATGCCGTAATTCAATGCTGAAGCTTTTCCGCCATTAGGTTTGGAAAGAATCCTCACCCGCGGATTCGAATCAAATGATTTCTTCATCGTTTCTATAGTTGAATCCTTCGATCCATCATCAACAAAAACGATTTCAAATTCCGGATAATCACTTTTGAGTAGATTATTGACCGTCTTCACGGCGGTAATTTCCTCGTTATATGCAGGCACAATCACATCTACGAATGGAAAGTTCTGTTTTCCATCGGGGATTCCAGTTGTTGTGAGTTTCTTTTTCCCCTTCCAGGCAATAACGGCGATAAAAACCGTCCGGCCAATCGATAGAATCAACCCCAAAAAGAAAAATGCGATAAATGCATTTTTGAAATAATAAATCACTTCAGCAATTGTCCAATTAAGGCGGGAGATCTCAAAATCCTGCCGGCTTGCGAGTGGAGGCATGATCTCGTCGCGCGTTTTACCGAGGTATTCCATGAGTGAAACAAACCGGCACCCTTTCGATTTGAAATATTGGATAATGATCGGCAGCGCTTTTACTGTTTGAGATCGGTCGCCGCCTGCATCATGCAAAAGGATTATATTTCCGTTGTCTTGTTGTTGTATTATCCGTGCAATGATGGAATCTGCGGTAACCCCCTCTTCCCAATCCTGCGGGTCGATGGATTCGCCTACCGTATAATAACCCTCCTTTTTCGCTTCGACGATTGGTAAAATTTCCTCCGGGGTCTCCGGTTCCGAATCGGCGGCGTACGGCGGACGAAATAGGATCGTTGAATGACCGGTAACACTTTCGATCAATCGACGGGTAGCGTTTAATTCAATGCTTGTCCGTTCCGGGGATACTTCGGCGATATTGGGATGGAGGAAGGTGTGGTTCCCAATTTCATATCCCTGTTCATACATTCGCTTTACAATCGGTAAATGGCTTTCAGCATTGATGCCGACGATAAAAAATGACGCTGGAACATTTTCCTCCCTAAGAATATCCAGTATTGCGGGCGTGTATCTGGCATCTGGACCATCATCGAAGCTGAGGACTTTGACATTTGGATCGATCAAGCCGAATTTTTTAATGATATAGGCTGATGGCAGCCGCTGATAATCTTCATTCCCGATTAAAAATTTCGAAGTATCATACGCTACGGCAATGAACCCCGTATCTGGAGTTGCAACCAGATCAAGCACCTCTCCCTCACCGTCAAAATCGATTGCACCCGTTGGTATTGATGATTCGAGTGATTGATATTCCAACGGATGGATTTCCAGACTATCATCGCTTACATTATCTTGATAAAATTTCCATAACCGCCGATCCTCACTCCCGAGCCGCCACATCGCAACACCGCGGGTTTCATACACCGAGGCGAGCCGCATAAGATTGAACGTAGTCCCTGCGTCTGTAAACCAACAATCGTGAAGATGCTGGTTATCGTCGTAGTATGTGAACGAGAGATTTGCAGAATTTTTATTGAAGATAATTGTTGTATCCTCCTCCTTCGCGGTGTTGACTGCTTCTTCATAACTCACATCGTTGCCTTCATCACCGCGAGGCCAATCATATCCGTAGGCGGGGATGCCGAGGATGCATTTCCGCATATCCATTTTCTTCGAGAAATCGATTAATATTGATTCTACCCACCCAAACGATGCTATCGGTCCCGCTCCGCTTGTCGTATAATGCTCGTCATATGCCATTATCACAATATAATCGTTGAACGCTTGGAGTTTACTGATATCATAATCTGCGTTGAACGGCGCAACATCCTGCGAAACAAGAAAACCTTTTCCATGGAGAGTACGGTACAGCTCTTCCTGAAATTTTAACAGTTCGTCATCAAATCTCTCCGGCAGTTCTTCGAAGTCAATATTAACTCCTGCAAACTTATTTTCCTCAAGCACTTTGAGGATGCTCTGGATGCATGCTTTCCGCGAGGATTCATGGGCGAGAATTCTCCTGACATTTTGACCGTTCCATTTGTCGTGATAAAAATTCGTGACCATTGGCATAATGGCTATATTATGATCGCGCAACAAGGCGAGCGCACGGTTATCAATAGTAAATACCGCTGAATCACCAGAATCCGGCAGCGCCATCCATTCCGGGAACACCATATTTAACCGATCGACGTTCTCGTGAAGAGAGGAAAATGATTGAGCATCCCAATTCACATAAAAGGCAGCACGGATTTGTTCAATCGTTCTGGTTGTTTTTACAGGAATGGAACGGGCATGCATCTTTGAGTACCTGCTATAGTTAATATCGGCGGTCCCCGTTAATTTTTTCCGGAATTTTTGATAGGCGAGGTTTTCTTTTGTCTGAAAGGTACTGATGCGTTCCGGGTTAAGGATTTTTTTATAAATTTCACCGTGCTCCTCAAGCGCAGGCATAATCGGTTGTGATGGGTTGAACAATGTTAATCCTAACAGAACCATCAGGAAAATAACCAGTACACCGAGAATACGCACTGCCCCAAGGAATCTTCGCCACCGCTTGTCGCTAACAGCGAAAAATACGGGCTTCTTCTCTTGAGTCTGAGACATTTAAATGGAATTATTCAATAAAGGAATTGTTGTAATGTAACTTCCTGAAAGGAAAGGTACAACTATCAGACAGCGCTGTCAAAAATGGGCGTTCACCCCCCCCACTTCAAAACGATGAAGAGCTATCCCGTGTTCGGTGTTACGATCTATATCTTTAGCCTCAATATCTTATACATCACCGGCAATAAAATGAAGTTAATGATTGCCGTCAGGAACATTCCGCAAACGATAACGACCGCGATCAGAAATCGTATGTTAGGTGGATTGTCATGAGCGGTTCCATACCTGTTACGGTAGGCACCATGTTCATATTTAGATTGGCATGCAGCGATTTATTATACCTCGTCGCCGACCATGCTGCGTCGAACGCGCTTATGATGTGATTCACAAGAACAACGCTCAAATATCCCGTCGCAATATCATAGTAATGGTTTTTTATCGCGCGTTGTGTGTCATAATAGGATTGTTCTCCTCGCGAGCGGCTGGTAAGAGGCAGATTTCCGGGAGTGATTGCGCTTGTATCAGCATCATCCCATCCTGTGCTGAACTGATCATATTTTGCAAGTACCTTGTAATACTGCTCCACTCCGTAAAAAGGCAGCGCTTCGGTATAGCCGTTGTAAGCCGCTCCCCCCACTGCTCTTTCAAGATCGTTCAATTCATTCCAATCGAGATTTGAGTAGGGTGGTGAATCATAGGTTGTACCTCCGCCAGGATAATATTTGGAAGGATCAACTGTGTTGTTAGTCAAAACGCCCGTATTACGATAAGTCCAACGAAGGTATTGTGAGACGTTGTAGTGTTGATTGACGTATGCCTTGAGAAAGGTGTCCCCGTCCTGTCCCATCTTATTGTATCTGAAATGAACTATCCATGCCGCGGCTTCAATTGCTGCGAATATTCCTGCTTTCGTGTAGCTATGGCTGTAAAATTCTCCGGCACCAGGCACCGCCAGCGAAAGAAGTCCTGCAATCCAGGGGCTTTTTCTTCCAGACTCTTCGGATGCCATATCCTGCATATGATAGGAAGTATCGGGAAACATAAATTTTTTGTCCGGCAGTGTGTTTTGTCCGAATAAATCGACAGATGAATTTCCAACAAAATGAAAATTACCTTTTTCCCCTCCTCTCAGTGTAGCTCCGCAGAGAATAAACCAAACAACCATGCTGATATATTTCATATTTTTTGTCGAATATTGGGAGAAAATATTTTCATTCAAAATAATAGTGTACCAGTTATGAAGATATAAAAAACCTCGGAACTATTCAACATCAAGGACGTTCGATCCTTTTTATTGTTTAGTTTATCATCATATTTATCGGCGATACGATAGAGTGACAAAAGCACGAGTAAAGTTAAAGGTCCCGTTTTTTCTTGACTTTCTACCGCCACACTGGTATATTCAAATTGTCCAATTTCAATCAAAGTATTCATTTTAATAATCTTTTTCTCCTCGGTCATGCATTGCGTCAGAATTATTACCGCGTCCATTGTCCTTTCCTTGTCGGGGGCGTTGACTGCTTTTCCCGGAATGGTTATGGCCCATGGGGATTCCACAGTAACAACTCTTTCATCGTTTTCCTGCATCACGCAGGAAGATTCTATTCTCCAAACTTCTACAGCAAGCAATACTCCCGCCACATCATCAAGCATGATCCCCTGGAGCGAGTTCACATGGGCGGGGCAGCGACGCTATACAATGGACGGGTCCCAACCCAACCTTTCAACACAGATACGTCCTCTCCCCACCGCAGTTGCCGGCGGTCTCTTCTTTGGCAGTCTCACGTGGCTCCATTTCTATCAGAAGAGAACAATTTGGGCAGCCGGATCCTCATTTCGTATCGTGGACGACTTCGATGAATCCCTGAGCGCCAATTACGGTGGACATTTCACCGGAGGATATTTCCTATCATATTTATCTACCGACATGTTGATCACATCCGGTTTTGATCCTAAAATGGCAACCATTTGCGGTAGCATGATGGGGTTCACGTATCAGTACTACGTCGAAGTGCTTGACGGCTACGGCAGCGACTTTGGATTTTCACCCTACGATGCATATTTCCAATCCGCCGGAGCTATTTTCTATTTAGGTTCATATTATTCACCGTTTCTCCAAAATTTTACTCCGAAGGCAGACTACTATCCTGCATCCTGGTTCGGAGATAGACCAAAGTACCTTTCAAAGACTCCTATCGACGACTACAGTGCTTGGACGTTTTGGCTGTCGACGAATGTTCACAACCTTTTACCTGACGCTGCGAAACCGTACTGGCCGGAATGGCTTAATATAGCGACGGGCTATTCTGCGCGCAATCTGGGGTATCCAGATCAATATAGAGTTCTCGTTCTCGCTCCCGATGTCAATCTCGCAAAAATTCTCCCTGAAGGTGGACCAGTTTGGAATTGGTGGCGTCAAACGCTCGTATTCTTGAAGATCCCGGGCCCAGCTCTCGAGTTTCAGATAAACAAGGAGACACGTTTTTATCTTTTTTACCCATTCAATATCAACTTTTGATCTATCATGCTCTGTTTGAAGTTATATCGTACACAAATTGTTTGGACAATGACCCGCATGATCATTGTTATCGTCCTTGCAACATTTGTTCCGCTAAAGACTCCCGCACAGGAGAAGGTGACCCTTGGACTCGGAGTAAGTTTCAACCCCTCTAATGTTGCAGGGGACAACAAGTTCCTCTTCCAATCCCCCGGTGCAGCGGATTTCTATTTGTTTGTGAAGACCGGCGAGTATTTCCGTGCGGAATTCCAGTTTGGTCTCCTCATTCGATCCCAGGATCAAACATACAGCGATTCGCTCGGAGAGTTTATCGGTCACATATCGGCAGCAATTGTGCGATTCGGCTTCGGCGCGTTCTACACTTGGCACCCGGATTCAACTTTTACACTCTATGCGGGTCCACGAACGGGAGTGCTGTCCTCGAGCGAATACTTGAGCTATTCGCGACCCGCGAAGGGTTATACCGATCAAAAGACAATCTGGGCAGCGTTCTTTATAAGCGGTTGTTTTGGCGCCGAAGGAGCCATAACGCAACACGTTACTTTGGGCGGAGAACTTCAGTTCACCAGCACGGGATTCGGCGTCCCAAATCAGATTCCTCCGTCTACCGTTTACCCGCGAGACTTTAAGCAAAACGTTTTCTCCACCAATGCATTGATTTTCGCGCGTTTCTATTTTTAATCATTATTTCGTTTCTTCGTTGTGTTAAATCTTGAGGAAATCGGGTTCCTCTTTAGTTAATACCGAGACGTTTTTTATATTCTTCAGAATTCTATATCCCAGATACCTGCCGCTTGTTCCAAACCAACGAACGCATTCGCATAGCCGGAGAGAGCGTTGTAATAGGCAAGGTAAACGTTTGCCAGCGTGTTCTCTGCCGTGAGGACATCTAATAAGGAAGCGCTTCCCGCCTTAAAACTATAGAGACGAGCTGCCCGCACTTTCTCCGCATCGGCAAGCAAGTCGGTGGAGTATTGCGCATATTGCTGCTCTGCTAATTGAAACTGCGAATATCCTTGCCTCACATCTGTTTCAGCTTTTAGTTCCGCAACTTCCAGAGACTTTTGCGCTTGTTCATATGTGAACTCCGCTACCTGAATGGAACCTTGATTCAGTACATTTGAAAGTGGTAGCGGAATGGAGATATTAAATCCCAGCACTTTTTGTCCCGGAAAGGGCGCCACGTTGTTGACAGACTCTCCTGTATATGTATATCCTGCGCCGACCGTTAAATCGGGCCAACGTTCTGCATGTGCAAGATCAACACTGAACCGTGCCGATGCGAGTGCACGACGGGCAGCGATGACATCCGAACGCGACTCTTTCGCCCTGCTTATCAGTGTATCGAGAATGAACGAACGCGCGGGAAATGTGAGGTTTCCCATAGGACGATACAGTGTATCCGAATTGTGCCGTCCCATCAATTGTCCGAGCTGGATGAACGCTTGCCGGCGCGCTGCATCCGCCTGAAGCAAGACACCGCGTGCTTGTATTGCATCGACACGCGATTGCAAAAGATCGACCTTTCCTAAATCACCCGCGTCGACCCGGTGTTCATTGACTTGTGTGAGTTCTGCAAGATTGAGGTATGTGCGTTCATTCGCTTTGTAGGTCGAATCGGCGATGAGCGCGTTAATATACCCTTGTGTAGCTGTACCACGCAGATTGCGGAAGAAATCCTCTGCCTGCGCCTGCGCAGCACTGGCGTTTTCCTCAGCAACATTGCTGCGAGCGCCGATCTTCCCGCCGAGCAGAATGGTTTCCGACGCGCCTAAATTCCACACGTTTCCCAATCTCTGGTCGGACGGAACGTTCGTTATATCCTTTGTTACGCCGGCGGAAAGCGATGGGTCGGGATAGAGTTTCGCAACTGTTATCTGCGCCTGGGCGATGGATATGTTATATTTTTGCACGGCAAAATCGAGATTGCTCTCCGCTACGGTCGCGAGAAATTCCCGGTAACCGACAGGATGAGACTTTAACATAGTTCCAGGTGAGGGCAATTGCAATAAGGAATCAAGAGCGCGTGTGCGCGCGAGCGAATCCCCGGTTGCTTTAGGGTTAAGGGTAATATCGCTTTTCCCTTGTTGCGCGAAAAGGATGTGAGACGACATCACTCCAGATAAGAGAACGCCTATAATACAATGAGCCAAATTCGTAAGTCGTTTCATCCTTTATTCTCCTTGCGATGGAATTGGTTCTGGTTCCGGCTTCGCTTCATCGTTCGTGGCAGAATCGTCGTCATGCGCCAGGAAGATCAGTTTCATTGCAGGCACCACGATGAGAAGCATAAGGGGTCCCACAAGCATACCACCTACGATCACAGTGGCCAGTGGGCGTTGCACCTCACTTCCGATGCCAGTGGAAATCGCTGCGGGCAAGAGACCTATACACGCCGAAAGCGCCGTCATCAGCAAGGGCCGCATGCGTGTGGAGGCAGCATGAAACATGGACTCTGTTGACGTCCCTCCGTGAAGCCGAGCTTGATTGTAGTAGGTCATGAGCAGAATGCCATTCATGACCGATACGCCAAAGAGCGAAACGAATCCAACGGCAGCAGAAATGCTAAAGGCAAGACCGGAAACGTAGAGGGCGAGAATGCCTCCGGAGATAGCGAATGGAATACCTGCTAGAGCTAAAAGGCTGTCTCGTAAGGAGCTGAACGACGCATAGAGCAATCCAAGAATGAGGAGGAGACTGAGAGGCACAATGATGGCGAGCCGCTCCTTAGCGGCTTGGAGTTCTCCAAATTCACCCGCCCAAACAAGACGATAACCGCTTGGAAGAATGATCTTCTTACTGATGCGATCCTGAGCCTCCGCCACAGTACTGCCCAAATCGCGTTCCCGAACACTGAATTTAACCGGAATGAATCTCTGGTTGCTTTCATGATAGATCCAGGCTGCTCCAGTTTCCATAGTTATTGTAGCTAATTCGCTTAACGGAATATAAGCATTCGCTCCGGAACTGGTGGGATATGCTACCTTAATATCATGTATTTTTTCTATATTGTCGCGATATTCCGAAGGATAGCGTACAGCGAGGTCAAAATGGCGATCCCCTTCCAAAATCGTTGTCGCCGTTACACCTCCTAAAGATGTCTGTATTATAGAATTGATGTCGCCCGTATTTAGACCGTAACGTGCTGTTTTGGTTCGATCAATTCGAACATTGAGATTTGGCTGACCAAGTACAGGAAAGATGCCAAGGTCGGCGATTCCCTGAACCTTGCTCATCTCGGACTTGACCCGCTCTGCGAGCGTTGTTAGGGTATCGAGATTTGGTCCAACAATCTTGACCGAATTGACGCCTTTAACGCCCGATATTGCCTCCTGAATATTGTCCTGGATATATTGCGAGAAATTAAAATTCACTCCTGGTAATTCCCTTTCCAACTCAGCGCTAATCTGCTCTGTTAATTTTTCCTTGGTGACACCCTTCGGCCATTCATCGGGCGGCTTGAGCGGGGCGAACAATTCGACGTTGGAAAAGGGCGAAGCATCGCTGCCATCATCAGGTCTGCCATGCTGTGACGACACGGTTATGACCTCCGGATACATCAGGAGAATCAGACGCATTTTTCTTGCGGCTTCCTCTCCTTCTTTTAACGAGAGCGTGATGGGCATCGAAGCGCGAATCCAAAAATTGCCTTCTTCAAGCGCGGGCAGGAATTCGCTTCCCAGTCGTGTTGTCAGGAATCCTGCAATCGCAATAAAACCGATGCCGATCAACACCATGATCGTACGGTGACCAAGCGCGAACCGTAGCGTAGGATTGTAAAGACGGTGTAGACCTCGGACTACAATTGTTTCGGATTCAGTGACCTGCTTGGGAAGGAGCAGGCTCGCGAGGACGGGAGTGATCGTAAAAGTCGCCAGTAATGCTCCTGCCAGCGCGTAGGCATATGTCCGTGCCATCGGTCCAAAAATCGCTCCCTCTACTCCCTGCATAGTAAAAAGAGGTACGAATGCTGCCACGGTGATCAATCCCGAGAAGAACACCGCCTTATCGACTTGCATTGCGCTGATCAAAAGCAGGCGGAGGCGGTCTGTCCATCCGTGACTCGGCTTCGCATGTTCTGCAATTTTCGTAGGATCGGGACCCCAAAAACCAGCCGCAAGACGCTGAAGAAGACTCTGTCGCTCTTCCGGGGTTCTCTGGAAATTCCGGAAAATATTTTCAACGAGAATGACTGCTGAATCCACAATAATTCCGAAATCAACCGCACCGATAGAGAGAAGGTTTGCGCTTTCACCCTGGAGGACAAGGATAATGATCGAGAAGAAGAGCGCAACCGGAATATTCAAACCGACGATAAGAGCGCTCCGGAGATTGCCAAGAAATATCCACTGAATCAAGAAAACCAGGAGGCAGCCGAAAATGAGGTTGTGCAATACGGTATGTGTGGTGATATCGATCAGCGTTCCGCGATCATAAAATGGAACAACCCTTACGCCGGGAGGCAAGCTTCCATCATGATTCATTTTATCGATTTCGTCATGAACTTTTACCAGCATATCGTTAGCGCGTTGTACGCGGCTCATCACGACTATTCCTGCCACCGCATCGTCCTCAGAATCACGACCCCATATCCCCAGCCTCGGTACAAAGCCCACAGAGACCTTCCCGACGTCCTTCACCAATACTGGCGTTCCATTCACCTGGCTGAGGACAACGTTTTCGATATCATCTGTCTTATAACCCTGTGTCAAATCGTCGCTTCCACCGTCATCGATAAGTCCGATGCCCCGGATGTTAACGGACTGCTGACCGATCTGGATTTCGCGTCCGCCAACATTGAGGTTTGAATTTCCCAGGGCGGTTAGGACTCCCGGCACGGTGATGTTGTACGCTGAGAGTTTTTGGGGATCGACTTCGACCTGGAATTGCTTGGTTGGGCCACCCCAGCTGTTGATTTGAACGATGCCCGGAATCGTCAAAAGCCGCCGTGCCACGACCCATTGCTGAACTGTGCGAAGATTGATTAATCCGAAATGTTTCGGACCGACCACCTGGTAGCGAAAAATTTCACCTGTTGTACTGTTCTGCTGGATCGTTGGCGTCTGCCCACCGGGAAGGGTAACGTTTTGTTGCAAAGCGATTGCCGCCTGGCCGTAGGCAAAATGGTAGTCTATGCCATATTTGAAAACGACGCGCACAAAAGACAATCCATAGAACGAAGTAGATCGGATAATGTCAATGCCCGGAGTTGTGTAAAGTCCGATCTCTATCGGTCGCGTGTAATAACGCTCCATCTCTTCTGCCGAGAGACCCGGCGCCTGGGCGGTGATTTCCAGGATAACAGGCGTCGGGTTCGGATATGCCTCAATGTTGAGCTTTTCAAATGCAATGAAACCGGCGCCGACAAACAAGAGCAAACCAAGAACGATTATCGCCCGGCGACTCAGGCAAAATGCAACAATAGATTTGAGCATAATTGTCTAAGTCCTCAGTCCGTAGCCGATGCTTGAAGCATGTTGCTAAGAAAGACTCCACCCTTCACAACAACCAAATCCCCGGGCCGGAGTCCATCGATAATTTCATACTTCTCATCCTTTTCCAAACCAAGCTTGACGGTCCGTTGTAGAAAATCAAAACCGTTTGAAGTCAGCCAGACGGTCATTGTACCGTCACCCTCACGAACCACTCCTGTTGCGGGTATAGTCGGAACGAATTGCTTGCTCTGAAGGAAACGGGCTGTGCCGAACATGGCGGGACGGAGTTCTCCAGCAGAGTTTGGTAAAATGAGACGAACTTTGACCGTCCGAACGACAGGATCGATTACTGCACCAATTGCGCTGACTCGTGCCGTAAATTCTCTGCCCGCATACGAGTTGAACTCAACTTTCACCTCTCCGTTGATCTTGATGGAACTGATCTGGGATTCCGGCACCTCGGCAACCGTCCAAATCGTTCCGGCAGGCGTCGTGCGTAATTCGTTGGGATCGATTCCCGCAGCACGCAATCTGCTCACATTATCGGCAAGATTTGATTGCACCGTTGCATATTCCTGCTTGACGTCCTGAAAGTCTTTGGCAGCGGCAATATCGTGCGCGTAGAGGTCCTGCGTGCGCTTCAATGCGAGCGAGGAGTGTTCGAGGTTCGCCAAATTTGTGACATAATTCGAATAAATATCCGTTATATCCTGTGTCTCAAAAAGGTATAATTTCTGTTCCCCAAGGTCCGACTTCACGACACTGACCAGGTTATGTGCCGGTACGGAGATAGAGAGATACCTGGAAGTTTTTCGGATTGTATCGATGGTAATCTGCTGTAATTGCGGCGAGTTAGGAGCAAATTTAATCTCTGTTCCGCCGTTGAGTACCTGCGGTGAAATAAAGTTTTGTTCAGCAGTTGTTCCGTCCGAGCGATTACACGCCTGAAACGTGAAACTGACTATGAGAATAGTCATCAATATTAATTGTGTGTTTTTCATACGATTTCCTCAAAATAAATACTATTAAATTGAATGGTTACGATGGCCTGCAAGCGAATTACGCATGAGGCCGATCGCTCAATGGAAGCAATCCGGGCGATGAATGAGGTAGGCGCAGGTTGATTTTGGAACATGCCTTTAGTGTACGCAAAGCTCTGCGAACTGCCGGGCGTATCCGGCATATCCGGTTTAGCAAGCTGCGTCGTCACCATTACCGTATTAAAACCCGTAAGACTATCACTACGAATAATTGACGCAGACGTGTCTCTGCTACCGATAACTGCAGGTAAGGTCAGATCTTCCGAGCTATGCAGTTCATTCGCAGGACATGATTGAATAACAATACACCATACTATTGACAATATGATGATTGAACGGTAAATCATATTCTACCTTTCTATCGTCCACTGAAATAGAATTAAAACAATATCATGCCTTCAATACTTGAAGGCGTTGATAAAGTTAGTTATAAAATAACGACGTAACACCGATTACCAAGAACGTAACCGATGCATCGTATTTATGAGAAGGAAAAAAGGACGCAGCTTAAAGAAGGAGCGTACGATTATGAAGGTAAAGCGATTCTGTGGAAAATATCCGCGGAACAAAAAGTTGATCCTGGCGCGGAGTAAGTACAGATGAATTGGAGGAAGTAAAGGAAGTTGCAGCGAGAGACGGACTATCCTGATCGAGGATGATAAACTTTATCACACCCTGTTTTTGCGGGGATGTGTAATTTTTTTGTGATTCACTATCACCCGCCGAGTTAATCTGGATATAATTCTCAGCATACATCTGATCGGCGCATTGTATGCCATCGCCCTCTTCAAAATGAATCGTCGTTATCCCGGAAAAGAGATCCGTGATATTCACCGCATCCATAATATGGCTAAAGATGAATACCCATGCAAAGACTAAATATAGTAACGATCTATTGGTTACAAACCGGTTCATTGAGAATTTTACATCAAATCGAGTTTAAAGCTATCTTATATAGACTGGTAATTAAAATTTTAATAAGTGACCATTTGTGATACTGAACGATTGAAATCGCGTCAAAGTTCCACAAATCTTAATAAATAAGCTATTTTAGCCTTTTTATTCGGAATAAAATATATGCATTGTTACGTGAATATGCAAGATGGGTTGCGAAAAAAATAATATGATAAAAATAATTTAATCTATGACTATGAAATTTCAAATTCACATAAATGATTCTAAATATCCCATTTTCACCCATTTTGAAGGTTCAAGCAAACACTCACATTTCACAATATAGATAGCTCTGAGCGCAATTTATTTTCCAGATTATTATGCTTATCTTAATCCATAATTTATAATAGGGATTGTTAGCTGTAATACTATTTCATATTTGAAAAGGATATAAAACCAATGCTTCTTAAGAACTCTATTCTACTTTCTATCTTCACATTTTCAACTGTATCCGTTCTAATCAGTGGACAATCCGATATCATTCGTCTTGATAAGGGCTGGAAATTTACGCCGGGCGATAGTCTCGTGTATGCAAATCCAGGGTTCGACGACTCAAGGTGGGTGCCGATTCGTGTCGACACGATTTGGGAAATTCAAGGTTATCCAAATCTGGATGGATATGCATGGTATAGAATCAAGTTTTATCTTCCGTCAAGCTTGAAAAATAATGCATACATCAAAGACGGATTGCGAATCTTCCTGGGAAAAATAAACAACTTTGATCAATCATTTCTCAATGGGAAAATCTTCGGCGTCAATGCGAAAGTCGTACCCGAAGATACACCAATCGATTCCTCTTATACAAAAGCCGATGTGGGACTGTGGAATACTGAACGACCGTACATCCTTGCGGCGGATGATGCGCGAATTCTCTGGGATAAGGATAACGTCATCGCGGTCCGTGTTTTTGACGCCGGTGGTCAGGGCGGCATATGGAATGGAAACCCCAACATCCGCATGGTGAATTTCACCGATTATCTGTCGTTTGATAACAGTTTTCGTCCTTTTGAGTTTAGCGACGGATCAACGAGTAAAACATTTACAATGAAAAATACATCATCCAATCATGATATTCGGGGAAAGTTAAGCATAATTGCCGTCAATAAATTAACGAATGAAGAAGCTGCCCGTTATCAAAACGATAATGAACTCAAACCACAAGTTTCAAAAGAAATTACTTTTTCCATGAAAGGTCAGGATCAGGCAAGCATAGTTACCTATATATTCACATTCTCAGATGTTCAGGATACAATGACGTTCCGGGAAGAAACACCCTACGTGTTAACTCCCAAGCCCGGCGAAGCTCCAAAAATCCATGGGGCAAACGTGTATGGAGAACGAGTAAACAAACCATTCCGTTATACTATAGCCGCGACCGGGAAGCGACCCATGACATTTGAATCGAAGGATCTTCCTGAGGGATTGATGTTAAACCAAATGACGGGTATTATCACCGGAAGAGTTAAAGATAAGGGTAAGTTCAACATTCAACTTACTGCAAAGAATTCGGACGGTGAAGATCATACAAATGTTAGATTCATCATCGGCGATCAGGTGGCGCTTACACCACCTATGGGATGGAATAGCTGGAATGCATGGGGTTTAAGCGTCGATCAGGAAAAAGTAATTGCCAGCGCACGGGTATTTAAAGAAAAAGGATTAATGAATCACGGGTGGACATATATAAATATTGACGACGGCTGGGAGATTGTTGGGAACTCACCGCACCCTCAACGTGATTCGCTCGGAAACATTATTACGAATGAAAAATTCCCGGATATGAAAGCGCTCGGTGACAGCATTCACTCCCTCGGACTCAAGTTTGGAATTTATAGCTCACCAGGTCCTCTTACCTGCGGTGGTTACACAGCAAGCTACCAGCATGAGCTGAACGATGCCACATCTTATGCGTCATGGGGAATCGATTATTTGAAATATGATTGGTGCTCTTACGATAAGATCGCAAAGGATACCACGCTGCCGGAATATAAAGCGCCCTACATCGTCATGAGAAATGCATTGGATAAGGTAGATCGCGATATCGTCTTCAGTCTCTGCCAATACGGTATGGGTAAAGTATGGGAATGGGGCGCTGATGTTGGCGGCAATCTGTGGCGTACAACCGGCGATATCACCGATACATGGGAAAGCATGAGTGATATAGGATTTAACCAGATTGAGAATGCAAAATATGCACAACCCGGACATTGGAACGACCCTGATATGCTCGTTGTTGGTTGGGTCGGATGGGGACCGAGTCTACACCCCACCCAATTGACACCCGATGAGCAATATACACATATCAGTTTATGGTGCATGCTATCTGCTCCGTTGTTGATCGGCTGCGATCTAACACGCCTGGATGACTTCACTCTTAATTTGCTCACAAACGATGAAATACTCGCTATCGATCAGGACCCCCTCGGTAAGCAGGCAACTCCAGCTCTTAACGATGGATATATTCAGGTCTGGGTCAAAGAATTGGCGGATGGATCTAAAGCATTCGGGGTTTTCAACACGGGCACTAAATCTGAACAATATTCGATCGATTTTTCTAAGATCGGCATACACGAAAACACCCATCTCCGCGATCTTTGGCGGCAGAAAGAAATTCCGGTTAACGGCAATACAGTAGATTTACATTTGCCGTCTCATGGTGTGGTGATGATAAAAACTATGAAATAGAAACGCAGGGATAAGAAATCGTGACAAGCTTAGAACTGGAGTAAGTTTGATTACATTCTAACGTACTCCTGCTTTTAAACAAGACACTTTGTTAAGAAAATAGATTTCCCTAAAATCATTATCACTGGGCACAGAAATCGTTCAAAATTGAACTAAACACTACTCCAGAGTTCTATTCCCTAATCGTGAGCATATATCCCAAGATGAGGAAATTGCTCCCAATACAACTTACCAAACACCAACTTAATTTTCTGGCTCAGTTTATCCAAATCAGAACCTTCCTAAAATGAACTTTTTTTAACGATACTTATGTTGTAACAGTACAAGATAATTTCGTCTCATAAATGAAATAATACATATCGAATAAATCTTACCGATAAATATCCAGATAATGCTTCATCTCTAAATCGATAAAGTGATAAAAATCACAGAGATAGTGGCGAATGTTTAAAAATATCCATAGAATAAAAGAGCATATCTTATATTTGAGAATATAGGATAAGCAGGGTGATTATTATCAGGAAACTTATTAATCATAAAAATTAGTATATTATGGACGAAATACATCCACTACGATTACCGATATTGACGAAGAAATCTCTCGCAATTCCAATTCGTAAGGAGATGACTATCAAAAGTGATCATCTCTCACATAAAGTTTTTGTTGTGTTCCTGCTTTTAGTGGGTGGCACAGCAGTATTAGCCATGAACTTAAAAGGACTCGACTATTACTTCACCCCTGTCGCTCTCCGTCCATTTCGATCCGATTATTCCGCGATGAGACCTTCCGGTTCCTATAGTCACGGATTGGGGATCATCGGGGCAGCGATGGTTATCATCGGGGTCACAATTTATTCTTCACGCAAACGTATCCGCGCGCTCTGGACACTGGGTCGGTTAGGGCTATGGCTGGAAATTCACATCTTTCTTTGTCTCCTTGGTCCCATCCTCATCATTTATCACAGTACTTTCAAGGCGGGCGGCATAGCAGCTATCAGTTTATGGACGATGACCACAGTAGTTGCCAGCGGAGTCATCGGTCGATTCCTCTATGTCCTGATTCCGAGAAACATCAACGGCAACTCGTTAACAATTGATGAAATCGACCTGGAGTTACAGCGATTAAGCGTTTCATTAAAATCTGATGAATTTGGCAATGCCCTTTTACAGTTGATTGACAATGCTTTTGCTCAAATTAAACCGCCAAAGGGTTTCCTGCAGACATTTTCTGTTCTTGCACATTTGCAGCGCGCCAAGACGCACATTCGGAGTGAGATACATAAGTTTTTCAAACAAAAAAATGTTCATCCGCATGTCGTAGCACGAATGACGCATAATGCGAATGCCCGCGCATCGCTGCTGCAAAAAAGTATTGTTCTGAGCCGCGTCGAACGCTTGTTCTATTACTGGCACGCGATTCATCTTCCATTCACGATTATCATGTTTATTACCCTGGCACTTCATGTTGCAGTAGTGTGGCTGCTGGGGTATCATTGGATTTATTAAACCCGACATAATGTTCAGGAAGATTGGTCCGATTATCATTCTAGGATGTATAATGTTGCCTTATAATGCAGCCGTAGCCCAATTTTCTCCGGGAGAATTATCACGTGCCCATCAAAACCTGGAAGGCACACAAAACTGTACTAAATGTCATGATATCGGCAAAGAAATTATCGGAACCAAATGCCTCGGCTGTCATACAGAGATAAGCCGCCAGATAGAAAACAAGCACGGCTACCATTCTACATTGATAAGCGAGGCCTGTGTTAAGTGCCATAAGGAACATTTAGGCAGGGATGCCAAAACCACGCTCTTTCAGGAAAATACATTCGATCACAATCAAACCGGCTTCGTATTGACAGGCGGGCACAAGCAGGTTACATGTGAAAGATGTCATACATCCGCGAGTATTAAAGATTCCACTGTAGTAGTAATGCTTAAAGCGCATCCTCACAAAACTTTTTTAGGTCTTAACGAAGAGTGTAAATCGTGTCATCAAGACGTCCATAATGGCCGATTTACCCAATCGTGCAGCTTCTGCCACACTACCTCCACATGGAAGGATGTGACAAAATTTGATCATATAAAGACGAAATTTCCCCTTATCGGTAAACATCTTGAAACGAAATGCGAAAAATGTCATACTGCTTTCTCAACGATAGTGAAACAGGAAAAATTCGACTTTACTACAAAAAGTTTTACCGATTGTACCCCCTGCCACGCAACGCCTCATGGTGCCAAATTTGCCAACCAGACGTGTCAATCGTGCCATACGCCTAACGGTTGGAAAGAACCGGTAAAAAAAGGTTTCGATCACAATCTCACCGAGTTCAAATTAATCGGAAAACATGCGACGGTGAAATGCGCTCAATGCCATACGAAAATAGTGAACGATAAACCGGTTGAAAAATTGCATATGGCATTTCAGAAGTGTATCAATTGTCATGTCGATAAGCACGAGGGAGTTTTTGCGGCAAAATTCGCGAACGATTGCACCCTCTGCCATACGGAACAGGGGTTTACTCCGTCGACTTTTAAACCTACCCGTCACGATGAAAGCCATTTTCCCCTCAAAGGCGCTCATGCGGCTACCTTGTGTTTGGCATGTCACAAAAACACCCGAACCGACAAACTCGTATTTTATTTTGATAATTTGCAATGCACGACATGCCACAACGATCCGCACAAAGGAATATTTAAAAAGACTATGGGGAATACAGGATGCCTGACATGTCATTCAAACGATCAGTGGAAAACTATATCATACGATCACGCCGTCACTAAATTTCCGCTCAACGGTAAACACTCACGGATCGCTTGCGTAGATTGTCATAAACAATTTACGACGCAGGATGTAAAACTCGAAACCGCCTCTGCAGATAAACGATGCGAATCATGCCACCAGGATATTCATCATGGTCAGTTTACAAAAGCGGAAAAAACCGAATGTAAAAATTGTCACGGGGAAGAAGACTGGCATAAACTTAATTTCGATCATGAAACCCAAAGTAATTTCTCGCTGGCAGGCGGTCATGCGAAACTCGTATGCTCGGCATGCCATCGCCGGGAGATCAGTGGTGGAGCAGAATTTATCCGGTTCAAACCGTTAGCCGCAAAATGCGAATCCTGTCATCAAAGCGCGATAAACTGATCGTGAAAAGGATTCTCGTCATATTGTTTTTGTTCGCTTCATATTGTGCTGCGCAGCAATCACCGCATGGAGAAATTAAAATTGGATGCGAACAATGCCATACTGCAGATTCATGGAAAATGCGAAAGGATTCTTCGTTTGATCATAATTCCACCGGATTCGGGCTAACGGGAAATCATAAGACCGTGGCATGTATTTCCTGCCATCAGAAACTGGTCTTCGCAAAAATGAATTCATCCTGTCTCTCATGCCACCTCGATGCCCATAAATCGGAACTTGGCAATGATTGTCAGCGGTGCCATTCAACAACGACCTGGCTTGTTCCGAACATGAGGCAGAAACATCAACAAACCAGGTTCCCATTAATCGGAGCCCATACGACGGTTGATTGCGAGGCATGCCACGCTCAACAATCCACCCATCATTATGCGGGAACGCCAATCGCTTGCATATCGTGCCACCAGAATGAATTTCAAACTGCGGCCAATCCAAATCATATTCTTGCCGGGTTCGACGTTGATTGCGCACGATGTCACAGCTCAACTGCTACAACCTGGTCAAATGGATTCGATCACAACCAAACGAGATTTCCCCTCAGCGGGGCACATCGGACTGTCCTCTGTTCTCAGTGTCATACGAATAACGTCTTCACGCATCTTAAAACGGATTGTTATTCATGCCATATACAGAACTTTACATCGGCACAATCCCCCAATCACGTTTCGCTGGGTTTCGATCATTCGTGTCAAAATTGTCACACAACAACTGCCTGGCAGCCGGCACAGTTTGATCATAGCACGACACATTTTTTACTCACCGGGGCTCATATAACGGTAGCGTGTCAATCGTGCCATGTGAACGGAAATTATCAGATCACATATACGAGTTGTTATCAATGCCACAATACAAATTTCAATACCTCATCCAACCCGAACCACGTGGCGGGGAATTTTTCACACGATTGTACTACCTGCCACACCACCACGGCATGGTCGCCGGCAAATTTCGATCATAACACGACTCATTTTTCACTAACCGGAGCGCATGTTTCTGTGGCATGCGTAGCATGTCATACAAACGGCAACTTCCAGCTTGTTTACAGCAACTGCTATCAATGCCATAGTGCAAATTTCACCGGAACGACAAATCCGAATCACGTTGCTGGGAATTTCTCGCACGATTGCACAACCTGTCATAGTACCCTTGCGTGGACGCCGGCGACGTTTGATCATAATACGACGCATTTCCCGCTCACCGGAAAACATACAACGTTAACGTGCCAGCAATGCCACGCGAACGGTAACTACCAGTTAACCTATACCGATTGTTACCAATGCCACAGCAGCCAATATCAAAACGCTACCGATCCGAATCATGTTGCAGGAAATTTTTCACATGATTGTTCCCCCTGCCATAACACCAATTCATGGTCGGATGGAACATTTAATCACACGACCACGGGATTTGCCCTAGTCGGTCAGCATGCGCTGATAACCTGTCAATCATGTCACGTAAATAATAATTATTCTTTGTTATCTGCCGATTGTAACCAGTGCCATAACGCAAGTTATACCACTGCGACAAATCCAAACCATGTGGCAAGGAATTTTTCATTAAATTGCTCCAGCTGCCACACATCAACAGCGTGGTCGCCGGCAAGTTTCGATCATAACACGACACATTTTCCACTAACCGGCGCACATCCGGCTGTGGCGTGCCTCAGCTGCCACGTAGGAGGAAATTATAATATAGTATATACTGATTGCTACCAATGCCACAGTTCAAATTTCACAGGGACAACGAATCCCGACCACGTTGCGTTAAATTTATCTCAGGATTGCACAATTTGTCATTCAACGAGTGCTTGGACTCCGGCTTCATTCGATCATAACACGACGCATTTTCCGTTGACCGGGGCACATACCTCGGTTGCATGTTTATTGTGCCACACCAGCGGAAACTTTAAGTTGGTGTATACCGATTGTTACCAATGCCATAGCGCCAATTTCACCGGCATATTAAATCCCAATCATGTTACTGGAAATTATTCTCATAATTGCACAACATGTCATACGACAACAGCATGGACACCGGCAACATTTGATCATAGTACAACACATTTCCCTCTGACCGGTGCACATCCGGCAGTAGCGTGCCTAACGTGCCACATCGGTGGAAATTATCAGTTGGTCTTTACCGATTGTTACCAGTGCCACAGCACAAATTTTGCGGGAGCAACAAGTCCGGATCATACAGGAGGATTATTCTCCCACGATTGCACAACATGCCATAACACAACAGCATGGACGCCGGCGACATTCGATCATAATACCACCCATTTTCAATTAACAGGAAAACATCTTACGATCACATGCCAGGCATGCCATCTTAATGGAAATTACCAATTGACGTATACCGATTGTTATCAATGTCACAGCGCCGAGTACCAGCGTGTTACCGACCCGAATCATGTTGCCGGAAATTTCTCCCATAACTGCCTCCTTTGCCATACTACGAACGATTGGAGCAATGGCACCTTTAACCATACAACGACGGGTTTCCCGCTACTGGGCATACATCAGACGACCGCATGCGTGGCGTGCCATGTAAACAACAATTATACCCTGTCGACAACGGATTGTTATCAATGTCATAATGTTAATTTTACCGGGACAAAAAATCCTGATCATGTGGCAGGCGCCTACTCTCATGATTGCACAACCTGTCATACGCTCACTGGATGGACTCCAGCAACATTTGATCACAACACAACTCATTTTCAATTGACCGGAGCACATTCGTCAGTGGTTTGTCTATCTTGCCATACGAACAACAATTACCAATTGATGTATACTAATTGTTATCAATGCCACAGCACAAATTTTACCGGCGCGCTCAATCCAAATCATGTTACCGGGAATTTCTCACAAGATTGCACCACATGTCATACTACAACGGCATGGTCTCCGGCAACATTCGACCACAATACAACACATTTTCCATTGACAGGGTATCATCTAACGATGACGTGTCAAACTTGTCACACAAATGGAAATTATCAATTGGTGTACACAAATTGCTACCAATGCCATAGCGCGAATTTTACGGGCGCTCTTAATCCAAATCATGTTGCGGGGAATTTCTCGCAGGATTGTACTACCTGTCATAATACCACTGCATGGTCCCCGGCGACCTTCGATCACAATACAACGCATTTCCCATTAACCGGTTTTCATTTAACCATGGCGTGCCAAACCTGTCACACAAATGGGAATTTTCAATTGGTATACTCAGCGTGTTATCAGTGTCATAACACGGATTTCACCGGAGCAATAAACCCGAATCATGTAGCGGGGAATTATTCGCAAGATTGCACAATTTGTCATAATACAACCGCATGGAGTCCCGCATCTTTCGATCACAACACGACGCATTTTCCATTAACCGGAGCTCATGTATCCGTTCCGTGCCAAACCTGCCATACCAACGGAAATTTTCAATTGGTGTACACAAATTGCTACCAATGCCACAGCGCTAATTTTACGGGTGCTCTCAATCCGAACCATGTTACTGGAAATTATTCTCATGATTGCTCCACATGTCATAATACGACAGATTGGACGCAGGCAACGTTTGACCATAACACTACTCACTTCCCATTAACGGGAGTACATACATCAACCGCGTGTTTATCATGCCATGTTAATAGTAATTATCAATTGGTATATGCCAATTGTTATCAATGCCACAGCGGAAACTTCACAAGCGCAACCAATCCAGATCACGTCGCGGGTAATTTCCCACAGGATTGCTCACAGTGTCATACAACAACTGCATGGACTCCGGCCACATTTGATCACAATACAACGCATTTCCCGTTAACCGGTTTTCATTTAACCATGGCATGTCAAACCTGTCACACAAATGGAAACTATCAGTTGGTATACGCAAATTGCTACCAATGCCACAGCGCAAATTTCACCGGCGCGCTCAACCCGAACCATGTCGCGGGTAATTTCTCGCAAACCTGTACAATGTGTCACAACACAACCGCGTGGAACCCCGCAACGTTTGATCATAACACAACACACTTCCCGTTGACCGGTTACCACTTAACAATGGCATGCCAAACCTGTCACACAAATGGAAATTATCAGTTGGTATACACAAATTGCTACCAATGCCATAGCGCGGATTTCACAGGTGCACTCAATCCCAACCATGTGACTGGGAATTTTTCACAAGATTGTACTACCTGTCACACAACAACTGCGTGGAGTCCGGCGACATTCGATCATTCGACAACTCATTTTCCGCTTACCGGAGCGCACCCGGCGGTGGCTTGTATTTCCTGTCATACAAACGGAAATTACCAATTAGTGTATACTAGTTGCTATCAATGCCACAGTGCAGATTTCACCGGCGCGCTCAATCCGAATCATGTCGCCGGGAATTTCTCGCAAACTTGTACGACATGCCATAACACGACCGCCTGGAGTCCGGCAACGTTCGATCATTCGACAACACATTTCCAGCTCACCGGTGCACACTCGACCGGCACGTGCCAATCGTGCCACATCAACGGAAATTACCAGTTGGTATATACCGATTGCTACCAATGTCACTCCACCGATTATGCCGGCGCGGCAAGCCCCCCACACGCATCGGGTAGTTTCCCGCACAATTGCGCCACTTGTCATACAACAACAGTCTGGACTACGTTAAGCTATAACCACGACACGCAATACTTTAAAATAAATTCCGGAACTCATCTGGGAAGATGGACACTTTGCGCCGATTGCCATACTGTTGTTTCTGATTACTCTCAATTTACCTGTATTCAATGCCATGCTCACAATAGTCAGGCAAACGTGACCAGCAACCATTCCGGAGTTAACGGCTTCACGTATACACCGACCTCCTGCTATTCCTGTCATAGAAATACTTAGGAGAGCGTGTTGATAATATTTATAATGATGAAAAGATGGTATGCTATAGTTTTCCGTTATGGAATATTTGCTCTATTTCTTTTTCCGGCTGCAAACGCATGTGCCGCAGATAGCACTGTTGTTCAGGGAAAAATTACCTATATTGCAGGTGATGCTATTTACACATCGCTTGGAAATAAAACCGGGGTGGGCGATTCCACCATTCTGTATGTTCTCGTTTTAAAAGACACCGTTGGTCTTCTCAAAGTGTATGCTACAAGTTCTCAATCATCCGTGGCACGAATTCTTCAAACGAAGCGTTCATTGAAGATTGATATGCAGGTAACGGCGTCGGTTCAGATTCCACAGCCGGAAACAAAGACTACTGAAACAGCCCTTAAGAAGGATACCCTTTCAGCGCCTTCAGTAACAGGGAATCTTGGCGCCAGTTCAAATAAGAAATCCACTCGTCCGGGAGAATCGGGGTTAAAACTTCAAGGTCGCGTGGGGTTACAGTACTATACGAATGTCGTTTCTGGTTTCCAACCGGTCTACACCCAACCGGGGATTGTTTTCAATGTACGTGGAACAATCGCAAACTCGCCGATACGGTTTGAAACTTACGGCAATATTCGCTCCCTTATTTCAGGAACTCATGATCCGTTCTCTCCGAATAATACACCCCAGACGCGCATTTACCGGATGAGCGTGCAATACGACGACAACGCTTATTTAGGCGCCTTAGGTAGAATCATTCCGGTCTATGCACCTACGATAGGGTATATCGACGGCGGAATGTTCATGAAGAAATCCGGAAACCTTGGTCTCGGGGTAGCCGCAGGGTATGAACCAAGTTTTACCCAGCGTATGGTTTCCACTACGATGAAAAAATTCGCAGTATTCGGAATGTTCCAATCGAACGACGGCATGATGAAGTATTTAGCGCTTGCATATGCACGGACATTCTACTACTCTCAAATTGATCGGGAAGTAGTCAGCTCTTCGGTTTCTGCGATGCTGGATCCCCAGTTATATTTTTCAGCGCAAGGCGATCTCGACCTGCGGTCAAAAGCGAATACGAACTTCATCCTGGCGCCGCGGTTGACAAACTTTTATTCAAATTTAAATTACAGGATGTCGAATTCCATCTCGGTCGGCTTAGGGTATAGCGGATATAGATCGACGTATTCATTTTCATCAATTCAGAGCTTGCCCGATTCGTTCATAGATAATACGATCAGAAACACGCTGAATCTGACCGCACAGATTTACCTTCCCGGTAATATCTCTATTTATCATGGATACTCACCCCGTTCCTCGGATGCATCGTTTGGGACGGAATACCTTGATAATTCAACGCTCAGTTTTAATAACGTCTTAAATACCGGATTCATTGTCCGGACGATGTTGAATCTCAATTCCACGATCCTTACAACCACACACGGTGTGGGAGCCAACATCCAAAAATCTTTCGGCAGCATCCTCGACATGAACATCCGTTACCAGAGATACAAGCATTTTACAAAACAATTCGGTGATGAACTCGCCACAGATTCCTATGCGATGGATCTTATGAGCACCATCTCAGGCCGCCTGAACGCCTGGACCAGTATCGAACGATTGATAGGTGGCGGCAACAACTCATTTAATATCTTCAGCGAGTTAAGCTGGAGTTTCTAATGGAGTCGTTTTACACTCTCATCATATTCTTAATCCTCATCGGCATCTTTGGCGTCCCCTATTGGATCAAAGCTGTCCGTCATCGGAAAATCGCCGAAGAAGCAAGATCGAAAAGCGAAAAAGCGGGATTGCATGAACCGGCGACTCTTCACCCCCGGATCGATATACTTCAATGCATCGGATGCGCCAGTTGCGTTCGAGTTTGCCCGGAAGATGTACTCGGTATTGTGGACGGGCATGCCGCCGTCATTAACGGCTTACACTGTGTTGGTCATGCTGTCTGCACCGAAGTGTGTCCCGTGGGCGCTATTACCATGGGCTTCGGGAAACCAAAGGAAGGGATGGAAATTCCCGTCTACGATCAACATTATATGACGAATGTTCAGGGGTTATATATTGTCGGTGAACTTGGCGGTGTAGGATTAATTCGTAATGCCTTTGAACAAAGTAAAAACGCTATTGCCCATATTGCAGCATATCGCAAAAAGACAACAGCAGAGTATGATGTTGTTATGGTTGGGGGGGGACCGGCCGGAATAGGCGGCGCTCTTGCCGCGAAGTTGCATAATTTAAACTATATGGTACTTGAGCAATATGACCTGGGAGGCGCGGTGCTGCATTATCCGCGACAAAAGATTGTCCTCACCTCTCCGGTGGAACTTCCACTTTATGGAAAATTGAAATATACCGAGATTGCAAAGGAACAACTCTTAGCTCTGTTTAAAGAATTCGTCGACCAATTTAAACTCAATATCAAAACAAATCAGAAGGTTGAAGAGATTACCGTGACCGGTGATTATTTTAAAATTCGGACGGGAACCGACACGTACACTGCGCAAAATGTCGTTTTAGCCCTGGGCAGAAGAGGCACCCCACGTAAATTGGGTGTACCCGGTGAAGATTTGCCAAAAGTTTATTATCGCCTTATCGAAGCCGAACACTATCAATCCAAAAATCTCCTCATTGTCGGCGGTGGAGATAGCGCCATTGAAGCGGCAGTCGGATTGGCGCGCCAGAAGGGAAACAAAGTAACGATGAGTTACCGGCGGGATTCATTTGTGCGATTGAAAGAAAAAAATGAACAACGCATTAATGAATTGATTAAAAAAGGACATATCACGGTCATCTTTAATTCTCAGGTTGAAGAAATAAAAAAAGATTTGGTCAAAATAAAAGGTGTGGATGGTAATTCCATCGATATTCCCAATGATTTTGTGTTCGTTTTTGCGGGCGGCGAAATGCCTGCCGAGTTTCTTAAAAAGATTGGCGTCAACTTAAGAACGGAAGAGTCCGGTTCGTAAGGTTTCGTGGAGGTGATTGAAAAATCGTAGCCGTAACAATTCATTCCCCGATCCGATAACTCCATCGGTAATCTCTCCAACCTACAATCATAAACCATTAGAATAAATTAATTACTTTTCTGGGTCTTAATTACTGTAAAAGGTGAAAAAGCCATTCCGGATCGTTTGCCTTTATTGTTGAGGGGAGATATATTATATATAGAAAATTTTTTTCATTGAACCTGAGATGAAATTTGAAAAATGGGCTCACGAGGATAGTTTTTCGTTCGTGATTTTATGTTATCTATTTGCTTTTAATGTTTCGGTATCCGGTCGATGAATTTGCTATATCAATCACAACAGCCGTTATCATTTACGCCACTCAAAATTACTGCAGCGGTCCGCCACATTATTCACAAAATCGTATTTTATTGATATACCTAAAACATAACCCCAGAAGGAAGTCGAAACAAAATTAATATTTCAACAGGCCTGAAATTAATCCTCACATGATGTGACTATGAACGAAAATAGATGATAAAAGAAACAAACAAAAAATTACTTGATGAAAATCCTGATGCTATCCTGACGCTGACGCCGGATGGAAATGTCGTTTATTGGAATAAAGGAGCTGAAAATATTTTCGGGTATTCGAAACAGGAGGCAATCGGACATCCGCTCAGTAATCTTATACTATTATCGGAACGAAATACCGAAGAAGAGCTAAAAATCGGCGAAACGATCAGATCAGGAATATGCAACTACGGCTCAATTCATCGAAAAAAAGACGGCTCGCTTGTATACATCGATATTTCCAATAAACTCATCGAACCATCAGACGGCTCCCCGGCGGTGATACTTTCCAGCCGGAAAGATGTTACCCGAGTAAAAGTTATCAATGATATCAAACTCATGGAAGCTAAACTAGGCATGATTTTCGAATCGATGCCTGAGGGCTTAATAATGGTAAATTCGACCGGCCATATCATTCTTGCAAACAGCCAAGTAGAAAAAATGTTCGGCTATCAACCGGCTGATTTGAAAGGTAACACCATAGAAGGTCTTCTACCGGAACGATTCCGTCACGGACATATCATTCATCGACTCAACTATATTGTCAATCCCCATGCCAGACCTATGGGGACTGGATTGGAATTATATGGACTTAAAAATGATGGTTCAGAATTTCCCGTAGAAATCAGTCTCAGTCCGCTCACTATCGATGAAGATTCATTTATAATCAGCGCAATACGCGATATTACCGAACGCAAGCGTACGGAAACTAACCTGCGCCAGAGCGAAGAACATTTCCGCCGGCTTATCACCGATGTGGAAGATTACGCCATATACATGGTCGATCTTATTGGAAATATTATGACATGGAATGCCGGCGCACAAAAAATTAAAGGATACCCTCCCGAAGAAATCATTGGAAAACATTTTTCCTTATTCTATACATCTGAGGATCTTGAATTAGGCAAGCCGACAATTCTGTTGCAGCGAGCGCTGGAATATGGAAGATATGAGGAAGAGGGCTGGAGGGTGAAAAAAGACGGTTCACAATTTTGGGCAAATGTTATTGCTACCACACTTCGCGATGAAAAAGGGAATGCGATCGGTTTCACGAAAGTGACCAGAGATCGTTCGGAACGCAAGAGAGCAGAAGAAGAATTAAAGGAACGAACCATCCAGGTTGAGGCAGCCAATAAGGAACTCGAAGCGTTTTCCTATTCCGTATCGCATGATCTTCGGGCTCCGCTAAGAGCCGTTGACGGATTTTCCCGGATGCTGCTGGAAGATTACGGCCAGCACTTCGATGAAGAGGGTAGACGACGGTTAGATGTTATCCGTCACAATGTCCAAAGCATGGGAGACTTAATTGATGATCTATTGGAATTTTCCCGCTTGGGACGGCAGGAATTGAAAATATCCCACATCAATATGCTGAATCTTGTTCATGAAGTTTACGGGGAATTAAGCTCACGCGTCCCCGATCGCAATATTCAATTAGCATTAAAAGAAATCCTCCCCGCTTTTGGCGACCAGAAATTGATCCGGCAGGTGCTGGTGAATCTGATCTCCAATGCAATTAAATTTACGGGAAAACAACCAAATGCCATGTTAGAAATTGGTTCAATGTCCAACGAAACGGAAAATATATATTTTGTAAAAGATAACGGCGCAGGATTTGACGAACACTATGCAGATAAATTGTTCGGCGTTTTTCAGCGCCTTCATAGCAATAAGGATTTTGACGGCACGGGAGTTGGACTTGCGATTGTGCACCGGATTATTCACCGGCACGGCGGAAGAGTCTGGGGAACAGGAAAATTAGACAGTGGCGCTACGTTTTATTTTACATTACCGGAAAAAGGTTCACCGAATGCATAACGACCAGGAAGTCGAAATCCTCGTCATTGAAGACAATCCCTACGACAGCGAATTGACACTGCGGGCTTTAAAAAAAAATAACTTGTCAAACAATGTTATCGTTCTTTCAGACGGCGCACAAGCTCTGGATTTCCTCTTTGCTGAAGGAGCATACAGCAATCGATCTGTTGAGCGTACACCTAAGCTGATCCTTCTTGATTTAAAACTACCGAAAATCAATGGATTGGAAGTGCTGAAGAGAATTAAATCCGATCCTCGAACTCAATCCACGCCAGTGGTCGTGCTCTCCTCTTCTCAGGAGGATCGCGATATCGTGGAAAGTTATAAACTTGGCGTAAACAGTTATATCACCAAACCCGTGGAATTTGAAAAATTTTTTAAGGCGGTTTCTGAACTCGGTCTTTATTGGGTCCTTTACAACCAAATCCCGCTTTGAGCCGCGATTCGCCACTTGTTAAGTGAATAAAAATAGGTAATGCCGCGCTGCTGAATGACCTTTCCATTCAGTAATTCACAATCCATCGCTAATCAGTCGTGGATTGAATCACTCCTCCAAATTCCTTATATTTTTACACTATTTATATGCCTGAATACCACATTTAGGCCATTTATTCATTGTTCCACCCTTTTTCAGGAATCCGCCATGAAAAATATTTTCATATGTTTCTTCGTTCTGTTACTCTCCGTTACTGCATTCAGTCAGAAACGAGCTTTCGTACTTTCCGATCTCTATAAATTAAAATCTGTCGCCGATCCGAACTTTTCCCCTGACGGCAAAAAAATTGCATTCGTCGTGACAGAGAGCAACCTTGAGAAAGGAAAATCCAACCAGGATGTTTACGTTATGAATGCCGATGGCAGCGACATTCGCAACCTTACCGATACGCCCGGGCCTGATAATCATCCCCGGTGGTCGCCCGATGGTAAATGGCTCCTCTTTATTTCAAGCCGTGAAAATGGATCACAAGCATGGCGTATGCCTGCCGAAGGCGGCATTCCAGAGCATATCACGGATTTCGCTATGGGCGTTGGAGACGCGGAATGGACTCCCGACGGTAAACACCTTATTTTCTCAGCTGAAGTATTTGGAGATTGCGGCGCCGATAACGACTGCAACAAACTTAACGATAGCACCATGAGCAAAGGACCTATCCAGGCGCATGTGACTGATCATCTCCTTTACAGGCATTGGACGGCATGGAAAGATGGCAAGGTTACGCATACGTTTATTTACGATATCGAATCAAAACGCTATACCGATCTCACACCCGGCGAATTCGACGCTCCATCTTTTGAATTGGGTGGACTTGGATTTACTTGCTCGCCCGACGGAAATGAAATATGCTATGTATCGGATCATAGCGGAATGGAAGAACGCACCAACAATAAAGATCTGTGGATCGTCAATTCAGCGGGTGGAGAAGCAAAATGCATCACTACCGCAAATAAGTCGTATGACGGCAACCCGCAATATTCGCCCGATGGAAAATATATCGCATACAAACTGCAGAGAATAAACGGATATGAATCGGACCTGTTCAAGATAGCATTATACAACCGCAGTACCGGCGAGAGCACAATACTAACAGATAAATTCGACAACTGGGAGAACGATATCAAGTGGTCAAACGATTCTAAAACTATTTATTTCACCGCTCAGTACCAGGGACATACCCCTTTTTATAAAATAGACGTCAAAACAAAAAAAATCACAAAAATTCTCGAGCATCAAGCTATCGACGCCTTTGCTCTCTCACCTGATAACGAAACGATTGTCTACATCCACCGGTCGGTTGGCGAGCCGTCGGAATTATGGAGCGCAACCATTGACGGAAAAGACGCCAAACAAATCACATTCTTGAATAAAGAGCTTCTCGATCAGGTTGATGTTCGTCCCGCCGAAGAAATGTGGATTCCATCGCCGAGCGGATCTAAAATTCATACTTTTATTGTCAAACCGCATAATTTCGACCCATCCAAAAAATATCCCGTCATCGTGAACGTTCACGGGGGACCGCAGCAACAATGGCTTGACGCATTCCGCGGCGACTGGCAAATGTATCCCGGTTCCGGTTATATCGTAGTATTTCCCAACCCGCATGGATCGAACGGTTATGGTCAGGAATTCTGCGCAGAAATCTCAAAGGACTGGAACGGAGCTGTGTATCAAGACGTCATGGCGGTGACTGATTCATTGGAGCAACTTCCCTACGTTGATAAAGACCGCATCGGCGCGATGGGATGGTCGTACGGCGGATATTTTATGATGTGGTTGGAAGGACACACCACCCGCTTCAAAGCAATTGCTTCCATGATGGGCGTTTATGATTTAACGGCAATGCACGGGGCAACCGAAGAATTATGGTTCCCGGAATGGGATCTGGGAGGAACGCCATGGACTTCAGACCTCTACCAAAAGTTTTCACCCAATAACTCGGTGAAAAATTTTAAAACTCCCTGCATGGTCATCACCGGCGAAAAGGATTTCCGGGTCCCCTATACTCAGAGTTTAGAATTCTTCACCGATCTGCAGGAAATGAATGTGCCATCGCGAATAATCGTATTTCCGAATGACGGACATTGGCCCAACGGAGTTAAATCGATGCCGCTGTACTATAATGCGCATCTTGATTGGTTCCATAAATATCTTGGCGGTGATCCCGCACCCTACGATATGACCAAAATGGTGCGTAACCAGGATGTAAAATAAGATCATTTATAAAATAGTCCAAGACATATAACTCACATAGATTTATACTATTCATTTGCGCTGATCATCCGAACTATTAGTATGGAGTAAATAACATGAACCGGATCAAACAATACTTACAGTTTTCGTTTTGCCTCTTCATTTTTACCATTATTGCTGTTTCTTTTTCTCCATCGCAGGAAAAGAAACATTTAACGTGGGAACAGATATTTAAAAATGGAGAGCCGAAACTCACCAAGCCCTTACCAAACATTCAGGGATGGTCGGATGACTCCCACTATCTCGAACAGAAGAAAAAAGAGGGTGAGAAGGCCTCAAAAGTTTATTCGATTGATGTAAACACCGGCGAGGAAAAGCTCTTCCGCGATATGGATCAGTATAAATCTTTGGTGGATACCAGCATTGATATTAATTCACCTGCGTCATCAAATGAATCATACACGAAATTGATTTATGTTAAAGATAAAGACCTCTATTATTTCGATACCGAGACTAAGGAGTTTAAGCGGCTCACACAAACACCATCGGAAGAAAAAAATCCCACCCTCTCCCCCGATAGCAGGTACGTGGCATTCACACGGGATAACGATCTCTATTCAATTGAAATAGCGACTGGTAAAGAGAACCGCTATACAAACGACGGCGCCGATGTAATCTATAATGGATGGGCGGCATGGGTATATTATGAGGAAATATTTGGCAGACCGTCTCACTATCGAGCTTTTTGGTGGTCGCCCGATAGTAAAAATCTGGCGTTCTATCATTTCGATGAAACGAAAGTGCCAATGTTTCCCATCTATAATTCCGAAGGACAACACGGCTTCCTTGAAAAAACACATTACCCCGAAGTTGGAGATCCCAATCCCGAAGTGAAAATCGGTGTCGTCACCATCAGCAATGGAAATATTACCTGGGCGGATTTTAATGCAAAAAATGATCAATATTTTGGCACACCGTTCTGGACTCCCGATGGCAGCCGGCTATTGGTGCAATGGATGAATCGCGATCAGGATACGCTTAAACTTTATGGCGTCGATCCCGCAACTGGATCCAAAAAGGATGTTTATATCGAACACCAGACATCATGGGTGGAGTGGTTTGAATCGTTGGAATTTCTCAAGGATGGAAAAGGATTCATCTATTTAAGTGATCGCAGCGGATGGAATCAAATCTATTATCATTCGCTTGATGGAAACGAAGACCGGCAAATTACAAAGGGCAAATGGGCAGTAACAGGCGTGACGCTGGTAGATGAGCCCAATGACAAAATTTATTTCACGGCGCGAAAAGAAGTTTCAACAAGAACTGATTTCTACAGCGCTTCGCTTAATGGCGGGGATATTCATCGTCTCTCATTCGGGGAGTTTTCACACTCAATCAAAATTTCTCCAAAGGGAAGTTATTTTATCACTTCCTATTCGAATATCACCACACCCTCGCAAATGGCATTATGTGATAACACCGGTAAACAAATCAAGGAATTGGGCAAGAGCAAAACTAAGGATTTTGACGATTATGAGATTGCCAAAACAGAATTATTCACTGTAAAAACGCCCGATGGTTATGAGCTTCCGGTCTCCTGGATATTACCGGATAATTTCAACCCTAAAAAAAAATATCCGGTTCTCATCTCTATCTATGGAGGTCCCAACGCCGGAACGGTGTATGATACATGGGGCGGAATACGATCGCAGTGGTTCGCAAAGGAAGGAATGATCCAAATAGCAATTGACCATCGTGGTTCAGGACATTTTGGGAAAGAGGGCGTCGCGGAAATGTATCGCCACCTCGGCAAATGGGAAATGAACGATTACATCGAGGTTGTGAAATGGCTGCGGACAAAGGCGTTTATCGATTCAACAAAAATCTGCATCACAGGGGGAAGCTATGGCGGGTATACAACTTGCATGGCGATGACCTATGGCGCAGGATACTTTACCCATGGCGTTGCAGATTTCTCTGTCACCGATTGGTCGTTGTATGATTCCCATTATACAGAACGTTACATGAACACACCGGATAAGAACCCCGATGGATACAAAGAGAGCTCGCCGATCACATACGCCGATAAATATAAAGGGATGATGCTCATAGTGCACGGCACGATGGATGATAACGTGCATATGCAGAACTCCATTCAGCTTATCAATAAGTTCGAAGACCTCGGCAAACACTTCGAGCTGATGATCTATCCGGGCGAACGCCACGGCTGGGGCGGACCGAAAGCTACGCATCTCCGCAACGAGACATACCGGTTTTATTACAAATATTTATTGGAAATAGAATTTCCGGAGAAATTGTTCAGCAAGTAAAATCCGGGATAAAGTTCGACAGATTAAATCTGGCTGGGATACCCAGGTATGGGGTCGCCAGCCAGGTAAATCCTATCTGGTATTTTTACTCGTGAACGCAATCGGCTTCTATACCTATCTCAAAGAGGAATTACTCATCTACCCTCGACGCACTCCAAGGAAATCCATCCTTTCGGATGAATTCATCTCAAATTTGATACAGCACACCTGATTAAATTCAACGAATAGGCAATTTCTGCTTAAAATCCATAAATTTTAGGTTGGTATGCTATTTGTAGATCATCATTCAGTTTTAAATTCAATTACCGCTAAGGTTTACAGCTATGGATAGACGTTCGTTTTTTAAAAAAGGTTTCGGCGCTTCCCTCGCAGTTGGTGGAATTCTTGCGACCGGAAAATACGGCAAACTTCTTGCGTACGCCCCTACTCCGTTCGATCTCGTTGCGGTCAAAGGCGGCGAGCCAGATGTGATGTTTGATAAAGGTATCGCAGCTTTAGGAGGAATGAAAGCATTTGTCAAAAAAGGACAAAAGGTTGTCGTCAAACCGAATATCGGCTGGGATGTCACACCGGAGCGGGCAGGGAACACCAATCCGAAACTTGTATCCAGAATTATTCAACATTGCTATGAAGCAGGTGCAAAAGAAGTGTATGTCGTCGATCATACATGCGACGATTGGCAGGATAGCTACACTCATAGTGGAATAGAAAGAGCGGTAAAAGACGCCAAGGGTAAAATCGCTCCGGGCGACGCCGAAGGGTATTACCACGATGTTTCAATCCCCTCGGGAAGGGCATTAAAGTCCGCAAAAGAACATGAGCTCATTCTCGGCGCAGATGTTTTTATCAATGTTCCCATTTTAAAAAACCATGAAGGAGCGTCTTTAACCATTGCAATGAAAAATCTCATGGGAAATGTGTGGGATAGAAGATTCTGGCATCGGACTGATCTCCATCAATGTATAGCCGATTTTGCCACCTTCCGTAAACCCGATTTAAATATTGTCGACGCTTATAATGTTATGAAAGCCAACGGTCCGCGCGGGGTATCCGTTAAAGATGTCGTCACAATGAAAGCTCAACTGATTTCCACCGATATCATTGCGGTCGATTCGGCGGCAGCAAAACTTTTCGGCGTAAACCCCGATGATGTTCGGCATATCGCTTTAGGAGCTGAGATGAAGATCGGACGGAAAGATATAGAGAAGCTCAATATCAAGAGAATCACTGTGTGAAATCTCCCCAAAATAACACGCTGAGAAAAGCCCGAGTTTACATTTCCATAGGCTTCTTTTTATCTTTCATCATCCTTTTTATCGATCCCCGGCACATAATACCTCCAGGGGTACGTGTTGTCTTCACCTCCCTCCAGGTGGTTCCGTCATTGCTGAAAGTTCTTACCGCATTCGGCATATCAACGATTGGATTGTTTTGTATTCTTGGTTTAACCATCCTATTCGGCAGGGTTTACTGCTCCACATTTTGCCCGCTCGGAACATTCCAGGATATCATCATCCACCTTGAGAAAAAGATTCACCGTAAAAAACGGTTCAAATACGAAAAACCTCCATTCGTCTTTCATTATTTATTATTGTTGCTCACCATCGTTCTCACAGTTGCCGGCTCGATGATGATACTGAATTTATTCGAACCTTTCAGCAATTTTGGAAAGATATTTACAAATCTGGTGCTCCCGCCAACAATCGTAGTGAATAATCTCGTGGGTGGAATCCTTGGAAGATATGGAAATTTTACACTTTTTAACATTCCCTTGCCGGAGATTTCAGTTGCGGCAACTATCTTCGCCCTTATATTTCTTGGACTCGTGGGGTATATGTCCATCAACCATGGGCGGATGTTTTGCAATTCACTTTGTCCCGCCGGCGCACTTCTTGGTCTGATTTCACGGTTTTCGATAATGAAAATTGTTATCGATGAGCACTCCTGCAATGAATGCGGAGCTTGCGAAAGAGTTTGCAAAGCAAGCTGCATTAAGGCGGACGAAAAACGGATTGATTATGCAGCATGTGTGAATTGCTACAATTGTATAACCTCCTGCCCAACGAATGGGGTCGTTTTTCAATCGATAAGTTCGCATTCATCATCAGGGACTCCAACAAAGATCGGTTCCGAGCGCAGACGGATTGTGAAAGAAACAATTCCTGCTTTGGGTTTTATTGGGCTTCCTGCGGTAACATCGCTCGATACTTCATTTATCGGAAAAACTGTCTTTAATGAAAGCAGAAAGCGTCCCATTTCCCCGCCGGGATCAAGAGGAGTTCAATCATTCTCGAATCTCTGCACAGCGTGTCATTTATGTGTAGGCGCATGCCCTTCGCACGTTTTATATCCTTCATTTCTCGATTATGGAATTGCCGGCATCTTTCAACCAAAAATGAGCTACACCACAGGATATTGTTCATATGAGTGCACCGTTTGCACTCAGATTTGTCCGACCGGCGCAATAAAACCATTGACGCGTGAAGCGAAAAAACTCGTCCAGATCGGAAGATCATATTTCAATCGGGAAGATTGTATTGTTGTAACAAAGAAACAGGATTGCGGGGCTTGTTCCGAACACTGTCCCACGAAAGCTGTCCACATGGTGAAATTTGAAGGAAAACTTTCCATTCCAGAGTTAAACAATGATGTTTGCATCGGATGCGGCGCCTGCGAGCACGCCTGCCCGACCGTACCCAGAAAAGCTATTTATGTTGTTGCGAATTGCGTTCACGCTCTCGCACAAAAGCCAATTGAGAAGAAAATTGAAAAAGGATTCGAGAGCAGCCAGGATTTTCCATTTTGATGCATTATTTATTGATTTATAAAAAACTTTCTCGTATAATTTAAAAGAACCTTATCATTCTGATATATTTATCATTTTTCATAGCAGGAATGGTCACACTAAACATACTCCATATCTATCAACTTTTATGCTCCTTGAATTACAAAAACACATAATTTATGGGCCCATCAAATCCCGCCGGTTGGGACGTTCGCTGGGCATTAATATTCTCCCCTTCAAGAAAAAAATTTGCACTTTAAATTGTGTTTACTGCCAGTACGGCTGGACGCAATTCGACGCGCAGGATGACTTACAAAGTCCTCCATGGTTTACCATCGAACAAATCTTTGAAGCAGTGAGAACGGGCATCATGAAATGCGCCCCGGCGCCGGATTTTCTCACGTTTTCGGGCAACGGCGAGGCAACGATGCATCCTGATTTTCCTGTAATCGTCGATGGTATAATTGATCTGAAAAAGAGAATTATCCCCGGAACTAAAACCGCAATACTAACAAACAGTACCCAGATCAATGATGAAGGAGTCCGCGATGCCATCCAAAAGCTGGATTATCAAATTATGAAAATTGACGCCGGAACTCATGAGAATTTCAACCGGTTCAATCGTCCCACCACCGGCGTCCGGTTTGATGATATCATTGAAGGATTGAAGTCAATGAAAAATATCATCATCCAGACAATGTGGACTGAGGGCGACGAGGGAAATTTCCGGCCGGACAACATTCAACCCTGGCTTGAAAGAATTAAATACCTCTCCCCTACTCATGTTCAAATCTACACCCTGGATCGGGGATATCCCTCCAGGCACATTTCGCCGGTCAGCAGAATTGATCTCATGAGGGTTAGAGAGATGGTTTTGAAAGAAAGCATCAGCGCGGAAGTCTATTAAATTATCGATACCCCGCCGGTTTTGGATCATAGGTAATCTGTATTGATTTATCTCCGCCGACTCTGTCTATCGTCTCTTACTCCCAATGCGAACCTTTCACCCTTTGCCTCCGAAGTGGGTATTCTCGGTTAAACGTAGATGGTTAAAAATTATCCAGAACCATTTCCCAGGGAGTTATCGATTCATTATACTTTTTTGCATTACGATAGCGTTTCATAACCCGGATGCCCGCTGTTTCCATGATAATTTTAAATTCGATATCGGATGAATCGGTCATGGCGGGTTGTTCATCAAATATTTGACCTTTGGGAAAAAATTGAATTACCGCAAGGGCAGATGAAATCATAAAGAAATCCCGGCTCAGTAACCCCTTCGCCGGAGCTTCACATCGGAATCTTATCCTTGTCGGTTTGGTAATATTGGTATCTTTTGGATCATGCAGGATGCCGTTCTTTTCAAAAACCATTTTCCCGGATTCAATTCTCACATAGTCCCGTGATAATTTCTTTTTAATGGATAATTGCGCATTCACCACCGGGGCGGTAAAAAGTACTGCGAGAATAACTATTATCGATTTTAGCATATCCTATACATATTGGGTGGTTTTAATATTAAGTAATGAATTACATTCTGATAAATATACTATTAACAGAGGTGATCAGCAAGGGAGAGACAGATGTGTTTAATCAAACAACGGATTGATTCTTAATTTTCCATGGGAACCTTTAGGTTGTAATCTCGATACTCAACCACTAATCTATTTTACAACATTTCTCTACTGTTTCCGAGCGCTAATTAACGCAACTCCGGGTAAACTTAAAGTGGACTGTTTGATATGCGCCATTCCCGCTTTTTGGCACCATCTTTTCACCGCCTCGAAACTATAGACATTTCCCCCGATTTCATTCATCAGGTTTAACCCCACCGCAGCCGGTATCAAAGCCGATGCGCCCCTTCCAATATGCTTATCGGATTTCAACTGATCAAGAACAAATAATTTGCCGCAGCTTTTGAGCGTGCGCGATATCGATTGAAATAATCGCTCATTCTCCGATTCATCGAATCCATGAATGATATTAAATGCAAGCACAACATCATGTTGAACTCTTTCCAGATCGATGTTTTTCAGATCCCCAGCACGCCATGTTATTCGATCTGCAAGTTCAAGACAATGCGCCGATGGATTAACATGTTCAATGACTTCTGGAAAATCAATAATTGTTGCATGGAGGGAGGGATGACGGCGGCATATTTCTGTCGAATATAATCCATGCGATCCGCCCAGATCGAGTAATTGTTCTGCTGTATCAGGAATAACGAGTTTTGGCAAGACGTACGGCAGGATAAGTTTTGCGAGATCGCTCATTCCCTCCATATAGATTTTCCATTCTTTCTTACTGAATAATTCTACATATGTTTTTTCCGGAAAACCGTTTTTCAGCGTTTCCTCTAAATTCATCCAGTGTTGATGGAGCATTTCTATGTAGGAAAGGAAATTGCCGATATTATTCGGCGAATCCTTGAGCAGCCACTTCCTCGATTGCGGTGTGAGGGAATAATTCTTTTGGCGTATTTTCAAATACCCGGCCGATACAAGAAGATTGAGAGCTATTTCAACCGCGTTTGGGTCGAAGGATATTGAGGATGCAATTTCGTGGGCTGATTTGGGATGATCTTTTAATTGCTCGAAAACCCCAACGCGATTCGCGATAACGAGCATTCTGCCTGCAAGCACGCCCGGAAACACGTCATAAATTCCCTGTGGAAGTAGGTTAAGTTTAGCTGAAAGAAGATCACGAATAGTCGGCGGCATTTATTTGATAGTGATAGGTGTTTAGTGTTCAATTTTCTATTTAAATGAGGTAATTAACTTACCACCGTAATAACGCCGCCTCCAGCGCTAACCCCGGTCCCATCGCAAGCATGACCCCATAATCACCAGATTTCGGGTTTGATTTCTCCATGGTTTCTTTTAAAACAAATAGAACGGTAGGCGATGACATGTTTCCGAAATTTTTCAAAACGCATCTGCTATGCCGCACCTGCTCGTCCGTAAAACCCATCGCCTCCTGCAAACTATCGATCACTTTGCGTCCACCTGAATGAAGTATCCAATGATCGATTGCATGTTGATCCAAATTATTGTTCTTCAGCAGGTTATTGAATACGGTTTTTGCGAGTCCGCCGGCAATTTTCCGAATGTCTTTTGATAGGATGATGCGCAGTCTTCCCTCGCGTTGTTCGAATCCTACGGTATGCATGTATTGCGGTTCAAGGTGCGTTTCAAATCCCATGATCTTTGGTACAGATGGATTTTCGCTCATTCCAACAACTATTGCAGCGGCTCCGTCGGAACAGATGGCATTTCCCACGACAGTTTCGAGAGAGTCATCGATGTAATAACACGCCGAGCATATTTCTACGGCTATGAGGAGAGCTTTTTTATCCGGATACGCTTTCACAAAATCATACGCCCGCTGCAATCCGGGCATTGCGCCGGCGCATCCCATCCCCAGGATATCAGCGCGTTGAATATTTTGCCGTAAACTGAGTTCTTTGATGTAGTAGCTCGTTAATCCCGGGCAAAGATACCCTGTGCATGAGACGACTATAATATAATCAATGTCATGGATGCCGATATCGCCATTCCTGAGGCATTCATTGATCGCGTTGATACCGATATCAATCGATCCTCGTTTAAACCGTTCGTGCAATTTATCGAGAGAATCATCAAATTTTGAATCAGTGAGATCAAAATAGAAATGTCTATATTCAATATCCGATTGCATAAATATTTGTTTTACACGCTCGGATCGGTAGAATGATGAGTATAGAATGCCGGTATTGTAAATCTCTTCCTGTGAGTATCGTTGAACAGGATTCGCAACACCGATTGAAAGAATTGCAGGCTGTATATTCATTTCATCCTTGAATAATCAATGAAAATAGAGAGTTAATCTCCTCTCCGGTCATTATTTTGAACATCATTCAAGGTATGTAAGGTTTCCGGAAATACCTCTACGCAGTCAAGGATGTGTTGTATCATAGAATTATTATTCGCTCGGTAATTTACTAACCTTGAACCGCGCCTGATACTTCTTTAATAGACAATTAAGTGAAACTATTTCACTAACATCATCTTTTTAACGGATTGGAACTTCAAGACTCCGGTTTCATCTTTCACCTCAATGCGATAGAAATAGACCCCCGACGCATAATTATTAGCGTTGAATTCTACCTCATTTGACCCTATCCCCATCTCTTCATGATCTGCGAGACTTGCAACTTCTTGACCAAGCATGTCGAACACCTTTATCGTCACAAATCCGTTATCCACGAGAGTGAATGATATCTTCGTTGATGGGTTGAACGGATTAGGATAATTTTGATCGAGTGAATACTCTTTCGGTTTCGCGGTCGCAACTGTATACGGTACTGTCTCACCCGCTGCCACCGAGGTTGCTAAACGGCGAATTAAATAACCGCAAGTATTCGGTAATCCTTTGATCCGGATAATCTTATCCGAACTGGCGGGCCATTTACCGTTCCAATAGGAACCAGCGGCAGTATCAAACGCCGCAAAGGATGTGCTGAATGAACCTGTGTCGGGAAATGTCTTGATAAATGAACGGTTGATCATTTGCACAGCATCATGATATTCCTGTAAAGTGAGCAAACTCGGTTCAGCGGGAAATGCCGGGTTTTTGCATGAGAGAATATTATCTGCATCATTGATGACATCCATTACAGTTTTGTTATCCCATGGGTGGAGTGGATTTGTAGAATCGAACGCGCTCACGGTTAATGCTCCAAAATTTGGACCGGCGCTGTGCCCCCATATGAGGGGACCTGAACCGCAAATCGCGTCGTTCAGAGCTACATTGAGTTTGGCGACGATCACTTCTGCGAACAATGTGTTATTCTGGAACCCTTTCACTGGCGGATTCGATGTTAACGCTTTTTTCCCGATATATTTTCGTGTGCTATCCGAACCTGCTTTCTTGCCTCTAATTTTCGCATCGGTAGAATCCAGGCAGCTCCTTAACCAGGAATGCATGGTTTGTGTTTTTGCGTAGAATAATGATTTGAGAATATCGCTATATTTTTTAAGAATTACCGAACGGATTGTGTCGTTTCCGGCTCTATAGGGTCCGGCTCCTCCGGTCGTTCTCAAATTGCCAAGTTCGGCTAGGGGCGTTGCCTTATCAAGTTGAGCCGCTATAAAATGAATATTCGGACGAACAGTTGGATTTTTCTTTGCATCGGGTTTAGTAGCTTTTCCCAACGACATCTTAGCATCATGATCAAACGCTACTCTAAAATAGGAAACTGTTTGATATCTCGTTGAATCTCCATAGATAATCCAGAAAAGGTTTGGAGGCCCGGCGATTTCATATGTTGTCCTTATTGTCATATCGATATCGAACCGACGACCTCCGCTTGCATCGAGCAGGTGCCAGTATCCGCAGCCCCGACCTGCCAGATTACCGGGCCACGTAACATGCAATTTGCCACCGAGAGTATCTGCAGAATCAAGCTGGTAACTGATCTGAAATGAATCGCTTTGCCAGGGACTTCGATAAGGACGATAATCAACTAACAGTCCGGCACCACGTTCTTTATGTGTCCCCCAATCTATTGATCGCACATCAAAGGATCCAAGGAACGGCGGAGGCGGTTGTTCCTTTTCACCTAATACGGTATCAATACCCTCAGTCGCACCGACCGCATTCCCCAAAATCAGCGTATCTGTACTCAATCCGTCTGTAGCAATAAGGTTGATGTGAAATGCCTGACCGTATATATTCCTTACGGTTAAAAGGAACAAACAAAAGATTAATAAAACACTTAACAATTTTTTCATAAATGAACCCTTGCACTACTGGATTAATTTAATGAATCTATCCATTTTTTAATTATACAATCCTTATCCTACATTTTACAAATTGGAAATCTCCCGTGTTATTTGTCCAATTTAAATGAAGTTTAGAAAATTGTCAAGCGACTATTTTATCTGATATGATTTTGTTTAATTTCCAGACCGATTTGTTAACTTATAGTTTCCTCCATTCTATCTCTGGCCCCTGATCGAGCATTCTGTTACTGCATATTCTTAAACACAGAAGCCGATCCCCCGTTATGGGAGATCGGCTTCCGATGTTCTTTATGCTGTTATAGGGACTTACTTGATTAGCAGCATCTTTTTCAGGCTGATAAAGTTGCCGATGGTTACATTGCCCTCCTCATCGGCAACCGGCGTCGCCATCAACTGATAGAAGTATACTCCCGACGCATACTTCATACCGTCGAACTGCGCCTCCTGCTGACCATCCATTAACTGCTGGTTATCCAGCAGCGTCGCCACTTCCTGACCCAGAATGTTGTACACCTTCAGCGTCACCAGCATCGGCTGCGTCAGGTCAAACCGGATCGTCGTTGTAGGATTGAACGGATTCGGATAGTTCTGATACAACGCCATCTTCTGCGGAACGTCCACATTCTCTCCATCCGCCATCGTCGGCGTGATTACCACAGGCGCTATGCCCGTCGGCGTCAATATCCCCGTGTCGATCACACGAACCGTCGCCTTTACCTTCAGCGTATCGCTCCAGCTCGCTGTGTCAAACGGAACCGAGAACGCCCCGTTGATGTGCATCAGCGTCGTGTCTAATTTCCCGAACAGCGTCGGATCGAACCGCTTCGCGTACGTCATCATCGAATCGCCGTACGCCGCTATGTCCCTCACCAGCATCGTGGCAAACGGACTCCCCGTCTCCACATACCGCAACTCGCCAAACCCGCGAGGCGTCGTGCCTAACATGCTCATCGCGATGTTGAACTTCAACGCCAGCAAATCCGCAAACGTCTTGTCGTTCTGCTTGCCCGGCGGCAGGCTCCCCTGCTCCTTCGTGAACACTGCTCCGCTGTTGAAGAACTGGAACCCCATATTGATCGCCGTATGAAGCGGCGTGATGCTCTTATCCGTCAATGACTTGTACATGTCCGTGCTCGCCTTCATCCGTACCCAGCCATAATACCGGCTCGAATCCGGCTTCATCTCGCCTACCACCAAGCCGCCCGCTGCCTTTAACATCCTCCCAAAAACGTCGTCGCGAACATTCGCCACATTCGGCATCGGCAATAACGGGATATTCTTCGTCGCAAGCAGCTGCACCGGCCGCGGGTTGGTCGTGATCGGACCCAACCACAGCTTCATGATCTTCTGCTTCAGCGCTTTCGGACTCTTCCCCTTGAGAAGGATGGAATCCCCGGACGCCAGCGATCCGTTGAACACCCATACTTTTTTCGACGTT
>JBIOHP010000020.1:0-70859 GCA_044449065.1 Bacteroidota bacterium | reverse complement strand
GGGTGTTTGTTTGATTTCTGGTCCGCGCATTTTCTTGGCTCGTCTGATGGTTAATATTATTCGTTCTTCAAATATAATACATCATCACCTATTTCCGACACTCAAAAGAAAATATTTATGCGTTTTTCAACAACCTGCTAGCGGATTTATCACTCGTTTCCTGAATTCCGCCGGCGATTCAATTCTGGTATGTGAGGGTCAATGATTGCGTACGCCCGGATGTGCTTTGTCTGATTGTGAGAATCTTGCCGGTAACCGAAAAGTTATAATCTCCAGATAGATAGAGACACGGATACCAGGCGACCATTCGGCGATTTGCTTCATCGAACATATTAACCTTATTCCCTTTTACCATGTAAAGCCCATTGTCGCCGATAGAGTATTGACCTGATGAGGGTATTTTTCCGCCTATCTGGGATGAATATGTTACCGAGCCGGAATACGTATACGTCGATTCGGAAAATGTGAAAGTCGCCGTTCCTATTTGAATGAGTGTTTGTGGCGGAGTATAATAAATGGTATCAACGAACGTTCCCTTCCATACGCCAGCCCGAAATGGGACTGTGGTTTCAGTCGGGGCTGGAACATCTTTGCTACACCCTGCCAGTAGCAGCAAAAAGAGTGAGATGATTGTGAATTTCATAAATTTAATATCCTTTCGCCAATTATGCAATACCTATCATTTCGAAAAATGTAGATAAAACTAGGTCAAAATGCAAGCGATTGACTTGGAAAGATTGCAATTCGCGATACACCTTCAAATGAGGGGCGATACGACCAATATGTGGAGTCGCATCCTTTTAGGATTGTTGTATACCTAAAGAAAAAAGATAAGCCAGACGGCGCAATCGGGTCCGCTTGAACGATTACTTAGGCGGCACCGGCATTCACTCAAACACCTACCGCTTCAAGTTTAACCATCCCGAAGGGTTTTAATCCCTTGAACAGAAGCCAAAGTCCTAATGCCATTTCAAATATTACCATAGGCACGTCAAACCACGACAAGCCAATTATATTCGCGAAGCTGGGGGAAATGAGGTAAGCGAAAGCACAGATCACGCACCATGCAGACGAGATTACACCGAATACAGCCAATGTTCTCGGGATATACCTTGACTTGAACCACAGGTAGCTGCAAACCATGGACGCCAATCCCCAGAACGGCAAGCCAACGTAGTACGCATCGAAGCTCGCAGCTATGTGCAGCCTTGCCAACACCTGCAACTGATCTATCTTAAAGGTCGAGAGGTAAGCCGCGTCACCCAAAAGTCGCAGTGCGGAAAGTGTATTGAGTGCCGTAGCACCCCACATCATTGCTAATACAAACCTGCAGAAAGCCGCAACCAGGGCGAGGTTCCGATTCACCGGCATGAGGACCACATAGAGCGATGAGAGCAGTACCACGACGCTCACAACATAGATCAGAGTGCACGCGATGTTGATACGAAAAAGTGTTTCGTGCGCCATGATGTTCCGGGCGGTATCCACTGCGTTCCCCGGAACGATGAGGCGAAAGGTGATGCCATAGTTCGCAAGGACCACAATCGCCATCGCGAACAGGAAAGCAAATCCTGCAACTCTTGCAGCTTTGCGTTGTGACTCGTCGATAGTACCGGTTATCACTTCATTTCCTCCAAGACTCCCGCTGTGGCAATCTGCTCCTTTGCCCCCTTGATCAAGAGCCACAGCATCAGCGCCACCTCTCCGACCTCGGCTGGCAGGGCAAATGCGCTCTGAAGGACCATATCCTTGTATTGAGGTAACATTAAACTTGTAAAGCTCAAGACCAAATAGAAGAAGCCGGTGATGATCAGCCAGACGCCAAGAAAGCGGGGAAGGAATCGGGATCTGTACACGAGGATTCCCAGCGGGAAAAGCCATAGTCCCCAGAATGTTTCCAATATCAAAGTTCCGTAATCGCTAACTTTAAGAAATAGCATTCCCAAATCTTGTCTCTGGGGAAGGTCAAATGTTTTGAAGATTTCGCCTTTGTAAATCATGAGCGAAGTAATATTGAACGCATCCATAATAAGAGCGACCGGAATCTGCACAATCACCAAGAGAACCAACAGTTTGGCTTGCCGCTCGCTTACCGGTTTGAACATTCGATACAGAACCAATACTAAAAGCACCCAAAGGGCGCTGCTGATAAGATCATTAATTATGCTCGTTCGAAATAGAAATTCATGGGAGAGGACATTCTGGGCGGTGGTAACGGCATCACCTCGCATATTAATTTGTGATGGCACATAAAACATGGCATAGAGTCCGGTTATTGTCCAGAGAAAATACCACAAGCCGGCAATTCTTGCAGTCTTTTTGAGTGAACTCGATTTCATTTCCATACGATCAACTCCTTAAGATTTTTATATTATCTGTTTGAAAACACAAGCAGTATTACACCCAAATTAAGTTGCAGCCGGTTGCACGGCGACTCCTTTGATAAGCAGCCACAGCCCGAGAGTCATTTCGAACACAAGGATGGGTATCCAGATGTAGGTGGTCACCGGGCCTCCGATGAATCCCGCGAGTTGCAGGGGAAGCGCCGGCACGAGGAGAATCGAGGCGATTATGCCTAGCCAGGCTAGCGGGACGGGGATACTCCGGGCACGCAAGAAGAGATAGGAGTAGATGGTGCTGCCCACGGCAAAGCAGGTACCCGAGATGATCGTGGTCCAGCCGTCCACTTTGAAGAGAAAGGCTGCAATCGTGTGTACTGCATCGGTATCCCTAGCATCAGCTCCAGTGGTTGCCATCGCGATCGAAAGAAGTCCCAGAGTTGTGACGGTAGAAATAGCGACGATCACGCCCTCGCTTACCCGACAACACAGTGCCATCACCGCGAGGTCGTGGTCCTGATCGCGCGTGATCGCGTATAAAGCCACAGCCAACACCACGGCGTCCACGAAGGCGAGCAGATCCAACACGATAGTCAGGCGCACGGTCGTCGCGTTTTCGATGATGCTCGTGAGCTTGGCGGTGATTCCGTCTCCGCCGGTTGCATGGCTGAACAGAATCATGCAGGTGATGCCCGTCACGATGTAAAAGAGAAACATAAACCCGGCGAGCCGTGCGTAAAATTGTCTTGAAGCGTCAATAGTATGATTATTCAAATGGACTCCTTTTAACTCTGACATCAATGTCGCGTGATGTAATAATCTATCTCCATCTATCTCCAGGCATCTTCACGTAATTTGCAAACACATAATGCCAGGGAATTACGAAGGGAAAAATAATTCCCAGCAAGCAGTTTTGGATTGTCTCCGCTGTATCCGGGTCGATTTGATGGGCGGACCACATTGGGAGCGCAACTGCGATCAGCCATATCGACTTCCAGATCAGTTCCGAGAAAAGCACAGGCAACATTTTCAGCGGATATCGAATTCCCACAAACGCCAAAACCGACGTTGTCGCCAATAAACTGCATCCGACCCCGTGCCAAAGGGACCACGCTATTGGGTGATGAATTATTTGAGGCCATATCTCGAATACGAGACCCACTCCTATAAAAAGATAAGTAGCCCTCATCAGATACAGGCGGAATGATGATATTTCTTGAGACATAGGTTGATTCCTTCTCCTCAATTAATTCTACGAAACAAATGATCAGTTAGGATTCAATACTCTGTTCCATCGTTATTACTACTTTTCCCTTCGCATGTCCTTCTTCAAGATAACGCATAGCTTCCGGCACATCGCTTAACGGGTAGCGTCTGTCTATTACCGGTACAATCTTTCCGATTTCCAGAAAATCCTTCAGAACGAGCAAATCTGGCTTGTTGAAATTCGCCACATAGAAAACTATCTTCTTTTTCCCGAGGCGTGAAAGTAACGGTCCGAGTAACATCGTTTGGAAAATTTGAGGCCAACTCCCTCCAACCATGACATAAAGTCCGTTCTGAGTCAACGCACGCATATAAGCGAAGATTGAATGATATGCATTGGCAGCAATGATCAAATCGTAACGCTGCCCGTTTTTAGTGAAATCTTCCCGGGTGTAATCGATAACTTGGTCCGCGCCAATAGCTCGCGCAGTGTCCATTTTCCTTGTGCTGCAGACGGCAGTGACTTCCGCTCCGAATGATTTAGCAATCTGGATTGCGAATGTACCCACGCCGCCGGATGCGCCATCAACGAGAACCTTGTTGCCCCTTTGGATACGTCCCCTATCGCGAAGACCCTGGAGCGCAGTGATCGCTGCCATCGGGAGAGACGCCGCTTGTTCAAACGTCGCGTTAGCCGGCTTCATTGCCAATGCCGATTCGGAAGCGCATCCATACTCAGCAAACGCGCCTCGGCACGTGCCGAACACCTCATCGCCCGGTTTGAACTCGGTTACGTTCCTACCAACAGATTCAACAATACCAGCCACATCAACGCCCGGTCGTGTGAGTTTTGGTTTGAGTAAACCGCCCATCATGAGGCGGATAAATAACGGCTTACCTCTCATGATGCGCCAGTCATACGGATTTACGGATGCCGCACGAATTCTTATCAAGACCTCATTATCCTTGGGAGTAGGTTTTTCGATCTCCGTGAATTTAAGAACATCTGGTGAACCGTATACTGAGTAGGCGAACGTTTTCATAAAATTTCTTGGAGATTATGGGTCGATACCAGCATTCCGATTCACAAGCAATTGAATGCTTTCGGACTAGCAATGTAAATGACTATATACATGGAATGTGTAAAGTGGGAATTCATACTGTGACAGTGATACGCTGGTTTGATGAAAAGGTTGCGCCGAATGGAAAAGTCCGATAGCAGAGATGGGGGAAACTGTTGCACCTATGGACGGAGTACTACCAGGGATATGGGCAGCTAAAGAACGACTATTCTTACAATCGCGGCTTTATCTGGCTGTACAACATTAGATATAGTTAAGTTGCGGTTTGATGCTATATCGGTAAAATTAGGATGTTTTTTCCTCTATGTTAACCCGGATATAGCTTTTTCCTATGTTCAATGGATTTTTTCACCAACTTGGCTAAAATACGCGTGTCAATGTCTTCAAGGTTTTGAATATAAAGACAGCCGCCGCCTGTTTTATGCTTTCCCAATTTCGATAGCAATTCTTCTTCTTTGTCGAATTTACCAAGATATACAGTAATAGCATTTGCCCTTGATGCGATTCCGGCAAGCGGCGCTTCCCCCTCGTGTCCGCTTTCATATTTGTAATGATAAGACCCAAAACCGACAATGCTTGTTCCCCACATTCTTGGTTCAATTCCTGTATGTTCGGTTATCAGGTCAATAATTGTGGAACAATCTTTACGCCTTTTTTGATCTTTTATTGTCGCCAAAAAGCCGGCAACACTATTTTGAGTTTCCACTGTTTTATTTTTTGCCATAATTTATTTCATCAATTCTTCTGATTCATTAAACAATTCTACATCGCAAACAAACCAATTATGTGAAGCGTTCCGCGGGAGGTATGTGTGGGATGTGTTATGCGAAAAAGGATTACTCAAACGAACTATTTTGGAGCAAACGATAAAATATTAGATAGGTATCCCAGAAGACTATTGCATTATTAGATGGAAGGCGGTACCACAACTCCTTCTCAAAGAAGGGAGCGACTCATCATAAAAACTTATGGCATTTGTTTTCTTTCGCTTCCTTCTTCCGGCAATCGAAAAATGTAGTTTGTGAACCGAACCGACAAAAACAAAGTGCAGAATATCAACCCGAAAAGGACAAACCACGAAGGGTAAAAACTGAAAGTCAGCATCAAAGTGAACATGACCGTGAGGAAGCCAGTATTGATCGATTGCATGAGTATGGTATGTCTCCATTGAGAGTAACGAGGAATCAATTTGAACCCGTACATAAGAATATCAACAACGATGGAGACAACAATTACCTGTATGATGAAATAAAACACTTGAAGATCCTTCTATTTTTCATATTGATTCTTATTGCCACGATTGACCGTGTCTGACTATGGCTTGTATACGAATTGCTTCTATAAAAGTTGCCACACTGTTAGATGTAAATTAACTTTTCACAATGGTAGTTCAAAATCAGCAGGATACATGATTGCCTAAATCGGAACGACAACTATTCCGCGAGTGTAACGCTTTCAGATTTGTTGATGTGCCGTTTGAAGGTATGCAAGTATGCGTTGCGGGCTTGACGACGCGTCCATTCGTAGTATTGAAACGGCGTCAACAGGCGAAGCGCAAATCCCGCCGTTGTAGTTCTGCTGGGGATGGTTATTCTGCGTATCTCATACAGGTCGTCGCCGAAACCGGGGGGCCCGCTGCCGACCGCGCAAGCGAACCGGTATGCTGCATTCTTTACTGCCTCTTTCACCTTCTCGTTTAACATTCCGAAGGGGTAGCTGAATGAGTGTACCGGCGTGTCCAAAAGAATCTCAAGGAGAATTCTTGAGCGGCATACCTGTTCCGATAACTGATCCCCCGGCAATTCGGTCAGTGTGGGATGGGTCAACGAGTGCGATCCAATCTCAAGGCCTGCTTCGTGTATTTCAACAATCTGCTGTTCGGTCATGAGAGGAACTTCAGGCATATTGCGGTTGCGGTCCCAATAATTCGTTTTGATCGCGTGATCGCCAAGGACAAAGATAACGGCTTTGTAGTCAAATTCACGAAGGACGGGGAACGCCACCTCATAGGTATCAAGATATCCATCATCGAACGTTATCAGGATCGGCTTTTTGGGAAGGTCCCGCCGTGCTTCGAGAAAAAGATGATAGTCCCGGAATGTTATCGGCGTAAATCCCCATGTCCTCAACAACGCCATCTGCCGTTGGAAATCCTCAACGTGCACTGCCGTCCAAAGCTGATCGCTCACACGTCTGTCAGTGACCATTCGATGATACATGAGGACTTTGATCAATCGACTATTTAACCTCCCTTAAAAGAATTGATCGATACCGCTACTTCCGATTGATCGCAGTTTTCATTGTCGTCCCGGAGCTTCTGAAGAATCGTTTCCATTTCATGGCAAATGACGCTCCAGTCATACACTGATCGGACAAGTTTATACCCGTTTTCGACGAGCCGCGCATGATCAGATCGATCCTGAAGCACGTTGATGACCATGCGTGCGAACTTTCCCGGCGTATCCGCAATGAAAACATGTTTGCCCGACTCAACGTCGATACCTTCGCAACCTATGCTGGTTGTGATGATTGGTTTTTTCATCGACATCGCCTCGCAAACCTTGAGCCGCGTGCCGCCTCCCATGCGGAGGGGGACAACATACGCTTTCGAATTCCAAACATAAGGACGGACGTCATCGACATATCCGGTCACGATAACATTATCCGATGCTCTCTTTTGAAGAACCGCGGGAGGATTATTGCCGACGATAGTGATCTTCGCATCGGGGATCTCTTTAGTAATCATGGGGAATATCTCATCGAGAAAATACAGCATGCCATCGGAATTTGGCGTATAGCCCATCATGCCGGTGAACACCATTGAATGCGGATCCACCGATGTAATATTCGGGACGAAGTATGAAGTATCTACTCCATTTGGAATGACGAATTTTGGAATTCCCGGCGCGAGGGATTCTATGATTTCCGTGTCCCTCTGCGATGTGGCGAAAAGCGCATTTTGTCTCTTGAAAGTTGCGATTTCTTCACATCGGAGTTTCTTCGATTCCGAGATGTATTGATTTTTTTTAATCAATGATTGTTCCAACTTGACCATACGCGAATAATTATCATGCTCAATATTATGAGCATCGAGTATTTTCAACGCATTTGTTTTGAGTTGATACCAACCCATCATGCAAAATTCTGAGAATACAAGATCGAAATCTTGTTCTGCGAGAATCTCATCGATTTTCTTCTGCATATCCGTTGAATAGCATGCAGTCTGGAGATAGCTCATAGAAGTAAATCGAGAATAGAGCTGTCCCGGACGTCGGTACATTCTTGTCCATGGTGAATGAACGGTATAAACTTCGTCCAACTGGCAATTCAAAACACTTTTAAGCCGGTCTGCGTCTTTTTCTTCGCCAAAACAGACCACGCTTACATCATGATGCTGAGCCAGGTGTTTTAAAAGATACAAGACGCGGATCGCGCCGCCATGAATTGGCGGATACGGGGAATACGGCATAATATGGAGAACCTTCATACGTTCGCACCCCTATAGCTGAACGTACACCGTAATAAACGCAAACACTCCGTCCGTTGCTTGCAAATAAATAAATATATCATAGTATACAATTTTTTTTCAAAAGGATAAAATTAATGGGCGTTATTACCCATTATAATATAATCGAGGTAGATGAAAATGAGATGAAAACCAATCAGGTTCCCGATGGGTGGGGGAAATATCTTCAAAAATATGTGAAAAACGGCACATAGCCAGTGATATGTTTCATATCGATACAGTCCGGCATGGCATCATTGTTGAAGAGGGAGTGAAATTCACTTGCTAACTAAGAGAATATTAACCTTTCAATGGTGAGACAATCCTCTTTGCGGTCTATTTTATCGAATACAAAATAAATCCCTGGAGTTGGTAATTTGAGAAGACCGTCTGTGCGGTAAGCGATATTTTTATTTCCGGTAAAAGATCTTCTTTTGTTAATTCAAAAAAAGCCATGGCTTGTCCGCAGGCGATAAACTTTGCTCCGGCGCCTACAAGGTCATGAATAATTTTCAAGTTGGGGTTATCTGTGGAATGTTTTTTCTTATAGTGTTCATTTGTCGTGAGGGCGTCAAGACCGGGACCTTGAACTACGATAACCGGAATGAGTTTCTTCGCCGGAATACCCGACGCAACATGAAGATTGAGAACTCGCGCAACTTCATCCAGGCCGCTGTTAATTTCCCTGGCGAGCGAATCAGGATTATTGGCAGTAAATTCGAACAATAATTTGTAATCACGGTTCGGATCAGGGATCTCGGTGGGATCGGCAACCGGTATTACGCCGCTCCATTTGCTTCCTTTGATATAGGGAAATTGCTCAATCGCAAAGAGCTTTGCCATTTTCAGAGAATCTTCAATCGATTTGGCGCGGGCAAGACTCTCTTTTTTAGAATCAGAAGTGCCCTGGATGGTGGACGCGCATCCCGCGAAGAGTAAAACCACACAGAACATTCCTACGAACACCGCGATGACCTGTTTCATTAATAACTCCTATTCCTTTGTGAATACATGGTTGAGTAGTGGCATAGCATGGATGATATATAGTACAATTCTCTATTTCATCAAAACAAGCTTCTTTGTTTCTATGTAATTTCCCGCTTGGAGACGATATATGTACACTCCGCTTGCAATACTCGTCGCATTCCAATCCGTTGTGTAATTGCCGGCGTGAAGATCCTGAGCAATTAGTGTTGCAACATCTTTGCCAAGCAGGTCATATATTTTCAATGAGACGTATCCAGCTTTGGGTAAGGAGAAGTGTATCTGAGTTGAGGGATTGAATGGGTTTGGATAATTTTGCTCGAGTGCAAAGCTCTTCGGCAACTCGCCACCGGAATTTTCATACACAGACGTAATCATCTCCGATAGCGGTCTACGCCAAACACCAGTGAGAGTCCCTACGAAGAGATCCGTACCGAAAACGGCAAGCGACATCCCGTATGAACCCTCCAAACCCGCATTAACCGAAGTCCAGTTTGTACCGTTATCTGTGGAAAGAAAAACTCCATCGCCCGTTCCCGCAAAAAGATTTGTGCCCGCTACCATAAGCGTAAATATGGATCCACTTGTTAAACCTTTATTCACCGCCCTCCAGCTTGCCCCGCTATTTGTGGAAAAAAAGACCCCGGCGCCATAAGTTCCTGCAAAGAGATTTGTGCCTCTTACTACAAGGGTTAAAACATACTGGTAGGTCAAGCCGTTATTGAGTGCATCCCAATTCGAACCGTTATTTGTGGAAACGAATACTCCGTCTCCAAAAGTCCCGGCATAAATATTCATGCCATCTATCCAGGTTGGACTCACGGCAAGTATTTTGATACTCGCCTCCAATGAAGTCCTATTCCAGTTCATGCCGTTGTTGGTGGATAGATAAACTTCTCCCCCGCCAAGGGAACTAGTCCCGGCGAAAAGATTCGCTCCACCTTTCATATCGGGACTGACAACAAGAGTTTTGATACTATAAGGCATTTCGGTCGCGTTCCAGGTCGTTCCGTTATCGGTGGAGAGCAATACACCGTTACCTGTTCCGGCGTAAAGATTTGTGTCACCTGCCACATTGGGATATGCAGCAAATGCCTGGACAACTGTTTTTTTTAATCCAATGTTTACGGCATTCCAAATTGCACCTTTGTTTGATGAGATAAATATGCCGCTATCAGTTCCAGCAAAAATATTAGAACCGATCATGGTAAGCGAGTAAACGGTACCCCCGTAAGGTCCACTTGTTTGAACCCATTGTGCATACGCATGGCTGTTACCGCATAAGAAAACGAAAGTACATAATAATAACATCTGTTTCATAGTCACTACTCCAGATGGATATTTTTAATGAGTTTTATGCAGGAAAAATAAACACTATCTAATTAAAAGGCAAATTGCCAAGTTCAAAAGTCTTACGCTTAGCTCAATGCTTCCGAACATAACTCATAAAACTTTATCGATTTTGAAAAACGATATCTACCCTATTTTCTTTTCTTCTTTTTCCTGCCGGTGTTCCTTACGTTCTTTTGTTCACCGAGGTACTTTTGCGTCTCTAGGTTTAATCTCCCGCTGGCCTTCAGTTTGAACTATTCGAAATTTTCGAATAGTTGACTCATCGTTCAATTCGCCGCTCTTGAATACCTCCTTGAGGTGGTAATTGATCGTGTTCACTTCTACTCCAAACAAATCGGCCATGCGTTTCTGAGTAAGCCAGACCGTTTCACCCGCAAACAGCACATCGACCCTTATGTCACCTTCGGGTGTGGTGTAGAGAAGAAAATCTGATTCCTGTGGGATAATTTCTTTTGATTGACTCATATTTCCATGATGACTTATGTTTGGAGAACGTCCTTATAAGCAGGGACTAAACGAGAATACATATCAGTAGCGTCTGTTTCATAGTCACTACTCCAGATGGATGTTTATAATGCGTTTTATGCTGGAATAATAAACACTAACAAATCAAAAGGCAAATGTTTAACTTAAATAGTTGTACTTGATGTACATTTAGATGCGAGACAAGAAGCTGACATGTGTTTTAGGTGAAAGCAATGAGAGATTGGAAGTCCAATGGCAACTTCATTCTTGCCAAGGTAGTTTTCCTAAGTAGAATACGACGTTCTGGCCTAACACTTCCCTTTCAAATTCCATTGTCAAAACATCAAGAATGCGTAAGGCGTTAATATAGTTGTTATATACTTCTACCTTCTTGATTTTAGGACCTTTTCCATATCGATACTGCATAACTATCTGAGGCTCGGGGAACTTCAGGAGATGTTCTTTTCGAATCAATCCTGGTTTTAATTTCTCTAGAGCCTCCCACAACGTAATTAGATTGTGCGTTACAATATTTTGTACGTCGGACTGAATAATTAGAACTTTCATAGTTTTTTCAAGAGCGAGCTGAATTTCCCAATATGATATTAAAAATCGGTCGTTCAAACCTGATAATATATCGTCCACAGCCTTTTGAACGTGTACTTCAATTCCGGCAGATAGCTCGCGGCAAATCTCATGTCTAAAATTACAATTCTTGAGATTGTTATTTATAGACCTGGTTAGGTTAACGGCGATTCGAACATCTTGATAAAAGGAATTTGCTTCTGAACTAGTTGGCTGAAAGTTCGGCAAGTCTTTAACAAAATCTGTTTCTGTTTCAAAGGAAAGTATTTCTTTCGGGAAAATGAACTCTCTTATTTCTCCCTTAGGAACGATAACTGTGAGTGGTATCGATAATTCGTAGAGAGCACCAGTGTGGAGTACTACCCCCTTAGCTCGGCTGTCCTTTCGCTTGATCGAATTTGCTCCATATTTGGTCATGTACCATCTTTTGATCGGGACGATGATCTGCTTGAACCACGGTTGAACAAAATAATAATCTGGTGGGTAACCGTTAACGCTCAACACGCATGTTTTTATAAATATGTCAGCAGCAACAAAAGGACGGTCAATTAAATCAATTTCGTTCTTGGTGAGGAATTGGTCGATAATCTCCAATTGTGAGATAAGGTGTTGTTCGAATTCTTCATCACTCATCATTTAATCGATTCTCCAGAGTATATTCGACTATAATATAACCAAAAATCTAATAATCCCTCGTGGTTTAAATCCGATATAGAAAAAAAGTACCAACGAAGAATTCGTTGCATAAACGAAAGAAAAGGAAGTATGAAAGGGGAAATTAATCTCAATACAATGAAATATATAATAATCTAGAGAGCAGGGAAAACCTTTGTTGTACTTTTTCCGAAACTCGGTAAGAAAGCGAAAATTAAAGTGAAACTATAATCAGATTTTTGGAAGATCAGCCATCGTGATAGGAGATAAAGATATGGCTTCCAAATTATCCCCGACTCGCCAAATCAGTAGTTTTACAGCAGTTTCTAGCCAGACGCATTCCTCTCCGGTAAGAGGCGGATTACCACCTTTACTAGCTTTTCGAGCTATTCGGTGATCGCCGTGCTTGCTGGTCAAATCACCTATCTTGTCAAGAATAGTAAGTGCTATATTATACTTTCGAGATGCCGAATTCCGACCATTCGCAGTAGATTCAAGTACAGTGAGACAGAAATAAACCATTGATAGTAAGGGTTCACGCCCATCCAAGTAACCTTGATACCTAAACCAGAGGCTATCTGCATCAGGGGTTAGGCGAAAAGAGCGCGGTGGCTCTGGATAAGTGTTTTGGGTTCTACATATAATCGCAGAATGGCCAGCGACTGAGATAGCTCCCGTTTCTGCAGATAAAATTATGTGCTTATGATTATCATCGGGTATAACCGGTGAGCGGTCCACAATTTCAGCACGTTTGAAGTCAAATCGTAAAGTCCCCCGACCTAATCGAAGATCGGCGTCTATTTCCCATGCCTTCAAAAAAGGATCAACAACTTTTCGTGCCTCCTCTTCAGTTGCGAAGTTTTTTTTCATTTCACACCTTAGCTTACCATCAGCAAGTTCAAAATTTCCTTCTGGTGAGTCAAACTTCAATGCAGGTGGATTCACATAAGATAATTTTTCATTTTTTCGCAATGTGTAATGTAGTGAGACAACATGAAGATCGGGTTTTCTATCTGGTGTCATAGTAAACGGTTAGACCATTGAAATAAATCCACTTCAAGAAAGAATACAATCTCCCCTATATAAAGTGACAAATGGTATAATAACATGGACAAACTTTCAGTTATAAATTTAACTTTTTTTATTTCCAAGGAACATTATCGCTCCGACGACAATACAAATTCCACCACTATAAAGCATAAAGTTACTTATCATTTGTAGATTTTCTAATGCTGGTATCGCGGGAGGACCCACCGGACTATATTGGATTCTGTTATACTCACTCTGATAGTATGGAATGCGAACCAAGATGAGGAGGATTCCAACGATCAGCAGGATGATGCCAATTTTTCTATAATTATATTTCATTGTTACTCCTGAAAAAGTGATTGATTAAATTAAGATTTGAGAAAATAAAAGGTCTATATATGATTTTTTTAAAATAGATTTTATTAGACAATTATGAAAATTTATGTTAGACTTCATTTCATAACATTTAATGAGTATTTCAATCAATCTCTTAAAATTTTTCCATGAGTGGGCATATGTCCACACGCAGCTAGTAACTATTCCTACAACGTCCACTCCCCATTATTTACAATCCCGAACACTTTGCCTTTGAGTTTTTTGCCGTGGAAGGGGGAGTTTTTTGATTTGGATTTGAAGGACTGAACGTCCACCTCCCACTCAAAATCCGGGTCGAGGATCGTGAGGTTGGCTTTTTCACCTGCCGCGATTTTTATTTTCGGCAGGTGTAGGATATTCCGGGGATTAACCGAAAATTTTTCTATTAATTGAGAGACTGAAATAACCCGCCTGTGCACCAACTCCGTGAACGCCAGCCCAATGGCGGTTTCCAGACCTACTATACCAAACGGAGCGTAAAGATATTCCACCTGCTTTTCGTCGAAGGAATGCGGCGCATGATCCGTCGCTATCACGTCGATGGTGCCGTCGCGGAGACCTTCTTTCATGGCATCGACGTCATCGGCGGTGCGCAGCGGAGGATTCATTTTGGTGTTGGTGTCGAACGAACGAACGGCTTCATCGGTTAATGTGAAATGATGCGGCGTAACCTCGCACGTGACCTTCAGCTTTCTCTTTTTCGCTTTGCGAACAAGCTCAACCGAGCCGCGCGTGCTGATATGCGCGACATGATATTGCGCCTGAACGTATTCCGTCAGCGTGAGATCGCGCGCGACGACCATTTCTTCCGCCACGTGGGGAATCGGCTGCATGCCGAGCGTGGTCGATACGAAACCTTCGTTCATCACGCCGCCTTTAGTGAGCGCCACCTCTTCGGCATGCTGGATGACGGGTTTGTTGGTCATAGAGGCGTATTCGAGCGCGAGGCGCATTAAGCTGGAGTTTTCCACCGGCGCTCCATCATCGGTGAAACCAAGCGCTCCCGCCTCTGCCATTTCCATCATTGGGGCAAGCTCCTTCCCCTCTCTTTTCTTCGAGATGGCGGCAATAGAATAGACGTCAACGATGCGCTGGGCGTTTTTTGCCCGCTGCTCAATATCGCGCACCACCGCCGCCTCGTCGATTGCGGGGTTGGTATTCGGCATGCAGCACACCGCTGTGAACCCGCCCGCCGCCGCCGATAGACAACCGGTGGCAATCGTTTCCTTATGTTCAAATCCCGGCTCGCGGAAGTGAACGTGCATATCGATAAAACCCGGGGCGATGATCTTTTTCTTCAGATCGTAACGTTTTGTTTCTTTATCACCCGCCAGTTTGGAGCCAATTTTTTGGATGACGCCGTCGACGATATGAATGTCGCAAACTTTATCGGTTCCCGCGGCCGGATCTATTACCCTGCCGTTTTGTAAGAGAATGTTCATTGGAAGTTAGTGCTTAACAAATTGTGTAATTATTTTGATTGACTATTATTTCGATGCAAATTTCTGATTTTGTACAACAAAGCTCCAGCTTTGTTGTTGCTTCAGTAAACCGACGCAGAGCGTCGCGAAACATCATTACCACGCGGAGCGTGGTAATGAGAATAAAGCGTCATCGCGAGTTCCGCAACAGCGGAACGTTGCGATCTCCTCACATCACTGCATCTTTTCAGCAAAGCAGAGCTTTGCTGTACAAAAACCCGCCGATTATTTGATACCCAATTTTTGCATCCTCAGTAAATCGACGCGGAGCGTCGCCGGACGTCATTACCACGCATAGCGTGGGAACGAGGATTATCCATCATCCACCAGTCCCCAGTAAGAACAAAATAGCCATCCGCACAGCGACGCCGTTCAGCACCTGACGCAAGATAACCGATGCATCGCTATCAGCCACATCGGCGGAAAGCTCAACGTCCCTGTTAATCGGTCCCGGATGCAATATGGTAATATCCCTGCCGGCTTTTTGCAGCCGCTCTTTCGTAACCCCGAAGTACTGGCGGTATTCACGCAGACTCGGAAACAATGGCTTATCCTGCCGCTCAAGCTGAATCCGTAAAACATTTAATATATCCGCGTTTCGTATCGCCTCGTCAATATCATAATACACGTCGACGCCAAGCTTTTCGAGATCGTAGGGAATGAGCGTCTTTGGACCGCAAACAGAAACAGTTGCTCCCATCGTTTGCAGCCCGTAAATATTCGAGAGCGCTACCCTGCTATGTGCAATATCGCCGATGATGCAAACCCGCAGCCCGTCGAGTTTATTGTGGCGTTCTTCGATGCTGTACATATCTAACAGCGCCTGGGTCGGGTGTTCGTGTGCGCCATCTCCGGCGTTGATAATATTCGATTCGATCACCTCGCTTAAGAATTTCGGAGCGCCTGCCGCCGCGTGGCGTATCACCACCATATCGATCTTCATCGCCTCGATATTGCGGGCGGTATCTTTTAACGTCTCTCCTTTTTTTACGCTGCTCGCGTCGGCGGAAAAATTCACCACATCGGCGGAGAGGCGCCGTTCGGCAAGTTCAAACGATATTCTGGTTCGGGTCGAGCTTTCAAAGAAAAGATTGACGATTGTTTTCCCCTGCAGGGTCGGCACTTTTTTGATCGGGCGGTCGAGCACTTCCCTGAATGATTTTGCCGTATCGAGAATGAGCCGGATGTCTTCTTTAGGCACTCCCTCCAAACCGAGCAGATGTCGTGATTTCAATGGCATGCGTTATTTTTCCTTCTTCGTTGAGACGAGGAGCACTGCATCCTCTTTATCGATTTCGTTCATCTTTACTTTAATTTCCTGGTCAAGACCGGTCGCGACTATTTTTCCGACAAAATTTGCAGTGATCGGCATTTCACGATGTCCCCTATCGATCAGCACAGCCAGTTGGATGGAATCCGGTCTGCCCATATCGACAAGCTCGCCAAGCGCCGCGCGGATTGTCCTGCCTGTGTAGAGCACATCATCGACGAGGATGATATTTTTCCCCGTAACGTCGAATGGAATTTCCGATCCTTTAAACACGGGTTGATTTAATTTTCCCTGAAGATCATCCCGGTAAAAGGTTATATCGAGAAAACCCGTATTAATGGGGTGCTTTTCGATGGCGGCTATTTTCTCAGCGAGACGCTTGGCGAGGAATTCACCCCGTGTTCTGATCCCAATAAGAGCGATATTTTTCGCGCCTTTATTTTTTTCAACAATCTCGTAGGCGAGACGGGTGACCGTTCTGTGGAAATCAGTTTTATTGACAATAATAGTGGAAAGCGTTTTGGGACGTCGTGGGTTTTTACCGGATTTCATGATATCTTAATCATTAAGTGCATCGAAGTTAAAATGGGAGGTTTGTGAAAATTTAAAACTGATAAAGATAAAAATATTTTGGGTGAGAAGCAATTTTAATGAAATGAACTATTCCGGTTATAAAAAATAGCGTATGTGCGAACCAAAAATTACCTTGATGAAATGTCCGACCCTCTGGACCGTTCGGACAGTTCCCCCAATCGGTCCTCTAACAAAGGATTTCAGCGAATCTATTAGGAATGGAATCTGCAAAGTTCTTTGGGAAAACCCCGGATACAAAATACCACTAAATTTGTTGCTTTATTGACTTTGGGCATCCCCTTTTTTAAATTGCAGTGTCGGTTTACCAGCGTTATTTTAACCTCAGAGATGGAGAATTTCACCATGAAAAAGACACGTTTTTTCTCGATATTAAGCTTTCTATTCATTTGCATTCTTACGCTTAGCCGGGCTGGATCGAACGAAAAATCGTTCCCCCTTCCCGCGCAAGTGGGAGCTCATTACATTACCGTGACCGATTCATTGGGCGGATTTCAATCGTTAACATTTGGCGTCGATGCGCGAGCAACGAAGTGTCTCGATTCCATCCTGGGAGAAGTTCAACTGCCTCCGCCGCCATCGCCCGGTATGTTCGATGCGCGTTTTGTTAATAATAGCAGCGATCCCTATAGTTGTTTAGGGAGCGGCGTTAACATTGATTACCATGGTTACTTCAATCCCGCCCAGGTCGACACATTTATACTGCAATTTCAACCCGGTTCGATGGGGTATCCGGTATTTTTTATGTGGGATCAACTGGATTCGTCATATTCCGGTCCCGTGACGATGCATGATTTGGTAACCGGATCGATCGTGAATGTCGATATGAAAGCAACCTCGTCTACTATCGTTTTCAACAGTGAAGTCAATAAAGTTATGATTATCGCGTCTGGTCCGAATTATTCGACTCCCAGTTTCCCATCGGCCGTTTCCGATTCAGCAACAAATATAGGAAATCACTCTGCGACATTGAATGGACACATCTGGTCTGATAATGTCAGCGGAACGGTGGCATTTTTCGAATATGGCACGGATTTTTACAATCTTACCAAAACTCCTGAAATCCAGGTTACGAATGCATCCAATCCCGTAACAATATCGGCAAATGTTAATAACCTCCTTGCAAGTAATTTATATTATTTTCATGCAGTGGTTAAAAATACTAATGGATCCACCTATGGAGCCAACCTAACGTTTCGCACGGCGGTGACTGGAAATTTCATCGTCACTAACCCTGCATCCAATATCCACGATTCCGCCGCAACGCTTAACGGATTAGTGTACCGAACGAATCCCCTCTCAACGGTTTATGTAAAATTTCTGTGGGGATTGTACCCTGCGTACGATCACATGACCGATTCAATCACAATTTCCAATGCATCAAATCCTGTTACTATCAGTACGAACATTTCCGGATTAACCCCCGGGACTATTTATCACTATGCCGCCTATCTCAGCGATGGGATTCACTTCGAAATTGGTAACGATATGGTTTTTACGGCTGGCGGAAACCAGACAAGTCACTTTATCACCATCAACGATTCTCTGGGAAGCGCCAGATCGATAACATATGGCGTCGATATCAGGGCTACGAAATGCATAGACCGCGCATTAGGGGAAATCGAAGAACCGCCGCCGCCGCCCCGCCCGAATCTTGATTTCCGGTTCGTCAATAACGACAGCGATTCATTGAACTGTCTTGGGCAGGGAGTGATTCTTGATTATCATCCCTATACCAGTCCGGCGCAGATTGACACATTTACCATGCAAATCCAACCGAGCGCCGCCGGATACCCGGTAACGTTTTCCTGGGATAATCTCGCTAGTGCCTACTCAGGTCCCGTCATTTTGCAAGACGTCATCACAGGAACAATTGTAAATGTTGATATGAAGGCAACTTCATCGACCGTTGTGACGAATAAGGGAATAACACAGTTAGCGATCATTGCGAGCGGACCGATTTATACTCCTCCGATATTTCCCACCGTGGTCACTGATTCAGCAACCGCGATCAGCAACCATTCCGCGACATTGAACGGACAAATATCAACAAATAACATAAGCGGAACGGTGGGATATTTCGAATACGGAACTGATATTTACAATCTCACAAGTACCCCGGATATCCAGGTTACTAATGCTACCAATCCCATGTCCATATCGGCGAATATCGGTTATCTCAGTTCAAACAGAATCTATTATTTTCATGCCGTCGGGAAAAACATAAACGGCGCAGTTATCGGAGCATTTGAAACGTTCACCACCGGCTCTACAGGAAATTCAGTCTTAACTCAACCCGCCACCAATATCCACGACTCCTCTGCGACATTGAATGGATCAGTATACAAATCTACTCCGGGTTCGATCGTCTATGCAAAATTCTTCTGGGGTTATTCACCGGCGTATGGTCATATAACTGATTCAATAAACGTCACGGGGGCAACAAATCCCGTATCGATAAGCTTCGGTTTATCCGGTTTACGTCCGGGAACAACCTATCATTACGCCGCTTACATTACCGATGGGAGTGATTCAATGATGGGAAATGATACGTGGTTTACAACTTCCGGTAAATCAGACACGCTGCAATTTACTATTCCCATTTCGATCATAGACGGAACGCAAAGAGATCAGGTGACATTCGGTCTCAATCCTCTTGCGACATACTGCATCGACCGCAACCTGGGAGAGATGGAATGGCCCCCCATACCGCCCGTCGGGAACCTTGATTTCAGATTTGTGGATTCACGCGAAGGAGGCGGCGCATGTTTGGGACAGGGCGTTAAGTTAAATCTTCATGGTTATTACTCAAGCGCGCAAACAGACACCTTCCTGCTTTCCATTCAAGCGGGAGTAGCGGGCTATCCCGTTATGCTTACATGGTCAAATATCAGCAGATATTATTCGGGTCCCGTTACAATATCGGATATCATAACCGGAACGATTGTGAACGTCGATATGAAAATACAAGACTCGTTGATTGTTACTAATTCAGGTATAAAAAATCTGCAAATCATCGCCTCCGGTCCGGCATTTATCCCATCGATTCCGCCGGTGGCAATCACCAATGGAGCACGCTACATGACATCCACGAGCGCTCAAATAAACGGGTACGTCTTTTGCAACGGGATGCCTACGGTAGCATATTTTGAATGGGGTTTAACTCCAATCCTAGGAAATACAACCGGACAGTACGATTTATTTAATGATTCTGCAATAGTTTCGTCATGGCTTTACGGTTTGACTCCCAATACGCAGTACTACTACAGATTAGTTGCTAAAAATGCGAACGGAACATCATATGGTGTTGCGTGGAATTTCAACACACTAGCGGACTCGAATTTTACATTTATTAAAATTCCTCTTACGTATTCCGACAGTTCCGGCATAGCAAAACAATTGTGGTTTGGCGTACATCCCAACGCGACGATGTGTGTCGATAGCGCGCTCGGCGAATTCGTATTGCCCCCGCCGCCCCCTTACGGGACGCTCGATGTCCGGTTTGTTGATCCGCGGTTTGGCGGATTGCCGTGTTTTGGGAATGGATTGGCAACCGATTTACGACCATTTACAAATCCAGCTCAAGCCGATACGTATCAGGTCGCAATGCAGCCGGACATGAATAAGTACAATATTAGTTTCACCTGGCCCGATCTCAATCAATATTATATCGGACCGGTTATTCTCCGGTACAGAGTGATTAATGAATTTCCGGTCACCATTGATATGAAAGCCCAGCAGTTCGCAATAATTCCCACCGGAATGTTGAACGGCTTTACCATTATGGCTATGGGTCCCAAAATTGGTCCGCCTCAGTCTGACCTTGCTGGATGGTGGAAGTTTGATGATCCGAACGATTCTACAGTCATTGATTCCTCTCCGTTTCATAACAACGGTATCGCCCATGGAACCACGCTCATCCCTGGTGTAATAGGAACCGCACGTCATTTTAATGGACAGAGCGACTATATCGTCATCCCGAATAACGCAAGTTTAGATTTTGACAGTTTGCAATCCTTCAAGATAAGCGCTTGGTTCCGTACTACAGATAGCACACATACCGGTACAATTTTAAATAAAGGTACGGTAGGTTACACAATCGGCATTGAAAATGGACACATTAAGGCAACTATCAGCGGAAGTCTCCCGTTCAGAAAAACCGCTGGTGTGATTACCTCAATGATAAGCGATTCAATGTTTGCCGATGGTCTATGGCATTCTGTAATATTTGCACGCATCAGATCATTTAATAAATTCTTCCTCTCCATAGATGGCAATATGGCAACTCAACCAATGGATGACAATGGAATATCTATTGCATCCACCGGTTATCCATTTCTTATAGGTACGGGATATTTCCCGAATGGTTCACTCTATTTTGGAGACCTGGATGAAATAAAAATTATCAAAGGGGAAATCAATATCGACATTTATCCTCCCATCCCCACCCCCGCTCCGTTTATTTTATCAATTACCGATGTTCCCAACGACCAGGGCAAGCAAGTATTTTTGCAGTGGTTAGCATCCAGCTACCAGGGCAATCCGGTTCTCCCAATCACACACTACAGTGTGTGGAGAAAGGATGCAGTATGGACTTTTGTGGGGGATGTTTCTGCCCGAAATGACTCCATCTATGGTTTTGTAGCGCCGACCCTTTTTGATTCCACTATTGTGAACGGAATGTACTGGTCGTGGTTCGAAGTTACAGCGCACACCTCAAATCCGAATGTTTTCTATACATCACCTCCGGCGCGAGGATATTCAGTGGATAACCTTGCTCCTCATACACCCACTGGATTATCGATAGCTGTCACTGCGAGCGGCGTAAGTCTTCATTGGGATCCGCCGGTGGACAGCGATTTCCAGTACTTCGCCATTTACCGGACTCCTAATGTCGGTTTACGATTGCCTCCGATTTCGCCTCCGCAACGAATCGGTACTACCACCGGAACTTCCTTTGTTGATCATCCGGGAACATCCGCTCAATATCTGTATTATATCACCGCGGTAGATTTTTCCGGTAATGAGAGCAAACCCTCGGCGATGCTTGACCCCGTTACAGGCGTTACCGATACCAAAGGATTGCCGGCGACGTTCGCTCTTCACCAAAATTATCCGAATCCATTTAATCCGGTGACAAATATTCAATATGAACTGCCATCGACCGCTTTCGTAACATTGAAGATCTATAATATCCTTGGCGAGGAAATAACGACCCTGGTCAACGGAGACATCGGCGCCGGCGTCCATTATGTTTCATGGAACGCGAATGCATTTTCGAGCGGCGTCTACCAGTACCGGCTCATGGCAGTATCCAAAACTGATGCGACAAAATCATTCGTGCAGACGTTCAGGATGGTGCTGGTGAAGTAAGCCGTTGGCTTCGAACGATCAGACAGAATCATAATTGACAATGTAGGGGTCGTCTAAAAAGAAAAAATGAGTCATCCTGAACTTGTTTCAGGATCCAAGAATTATTGGAAATAGATGCTGATCCCGACGCTTCGGGACAGCATGACTCAGTAAACTGAGATATGATCTTTTTGGACGATCCCTACTTTTTTACCTAAACAGATTGCATTCTTCCTTTTTTTTCCACGAGTACAACCGGAAAACCTTAATCTTAATTTGATCATTAATGTATCAGACAATACGAAGAAATATTCTTCAAATCCTTGACACGACTCAGCTTCTGGTTCCGCTGAGAGGATTCTACAACTGGTCGAGATATTTTTTTAATATTAACGTCCGGAAAGAAAACCGGCAATTCACTAAAAACGGTTCGCCCGATGGTCATCCCCTTCCCCCGCCGGCATTGATACATCTTGTATGCGGCAGTTATTCTTACTCAGCATTTTATGAGAACGGCAAGAATGGCGCCGATTGCATCCGCAACATCCTTATAAAAAATAATCTCAGGATTGAGCAATTCTCATCCGTTTATGATTTCGGCTGCGGGTGTGGGAGGGTAATGCGGCACTGGCATACTCTGAAAAATTCTAAATTATATGGTTCCGATTATAATCCTGCATTGATCAAATGGTGCCGGGATTTTCTGCCGTTTGCGGAGTTCAGCGTTAATCCGTTGGCGGAGAGGACGATTTACAAAGATTGCCAATTCGAGTTCATATACTCGATTTCAGTATTCACCCACCTCGTTGAACCGATGCAGCATTTCTGGATCGGTGAAATGAAACGCCTCCTCAAACCCGGCGGCTATCTCTATGTCACAACACTGGGAACCACACATCTCTATCGGCTGACGATTGAGGAACGGAAGTTATATGACGAAGGCAAGCTGGTGGTTCGGCATGAAAAGCATCCCGGATCTAATTTTTGCCTCGCGTTTCATCCCTATCAATATTTTCGTGAATTCATGTGCGATGGATTTACGCTTATCGAATACATTCCCGGCGGCGCATACGACGCCGCTAAGCAGGATGTCTATTTATTGCGGAAAAATTTGAAATAATAGTCCCGGTAATATTTCGGAGGGATTATTTATCAAGACCGTTCATAAATTCTTTTATCGCGTTTAAAAATTTATCCGGTTGTTCGATGTACGGAAAATGTCCGCAATGTTCTAACAGCACATATTTTGTATTATGGAGATTGCTCCTTATCTGGTAAATGGCTTCCGCAGGGATGGGATCCTGATCGCCTTCAATAAAGAGTTTTGGACAGGTGATTTTTTCTAAATCGCCGGAAATATCATACTCCTTCAAATCATTACTCAGGTACCGAAAGAGGGCATTGCTTTTTCGCGCATAGGATGTATCGAACGTTAATGTCAAACTATCCGAATACGCAGCGTTGTAAAACATTGATTTAAGGAGCAAGCGAAAATATTTCGTCATCGTTTCCGGTGATTTGTTCTTGAATCCTTCGGATTTTTCGATAGTTTCTAATTCAGTCGTGTCTTGCGGAGGTCTTACCGCTGCCATGTTTCGGAATAATTGATCCCGGTATAAAGCACTGGCGGGAGATGGATTAAGCAGGATTAACGACCGTAAATGATCCGGGTATTTGACCGCATATTCCATCGCCAGCAAACCGCCCCATGAATGACCCATTAAATTCATTTTATCAATATTAAATGCCTTCCTGATCCCCTCAATATCTTCAACAAAATTATTGATAGTAAGAGATGCAGTATCGGATTCGCCGGTTGATTTTCCGCTGGCTCGTTGATCGAAAAATATTAATTGATAGTCGTTTGCGAGATTTGCCATTTGCGGCAACAGGTAGGAATGATCCAGCGCGGGACCGCCGTGAAGCACCACAATCGGTGTTCCCGTACCGATGATCTTATAATAAAGTTTTACGCCATTGATATTTTTGAAACCCTCCTGAGCAAATCCATTGATGGAGCATAAACCGAAAATAACTACCATGGATATAAACAGAACCCGCATCCGTAACCGAAACGTGTTGCGCATTGCATTATCCCTTCATATTGTTTAATTCATTTTGAAAAGATAAGAAGTAGATATATAAATATCAATTTTACAGAAAGGAAAATGGCGGCGGAAAAATCAAATGCCCGGCGGGGATGTAATCCCGGTCGGGCATTTTTTGAAATTCTAAAGGAAACTGGATTATTCGTACATTCGAGTTCCCTGATTAAAAGATTATGCTCACTTCTTGATCGGATAATCGGGAATCGGCGGCACGTCTTTTTGCTGCGTTTTCAATTCATCTAACGCTTCCTGGATTGCCCTGTTTAACTGCTCGTCAACTCCCGCATATTCCTTCGCCGGATCGTTATCGACCACTATATCAGGATCAACGCCGTGCCCTTCAACTATCCATCCCTTTCCTTCTGAATCATAGATGGAAAATTCAGGTTTCATCAAAAATCCGCCATCGAGAAGCGGTAGCGAACCGCGTATGCCGAACACGCCGCCCCATGATCGCTTGCCGATTAGTTTACCCAAGCCCATTTTCTTGAATCGATACGGGAATATATCTCCATCGGATGCGGAGAATTCATCCAGCAGGCAGACCTTCGGTCCCCACTGCATTTCACCGGGATCGGTATGGGGTGCGGTGACATTTCTCGGCACGCCGATGAAGGCGACTTCCCTCCGCAGACGCTCGATGATCAACGGAGAAACATTTCCTCCGCCATTGCCGCGAACGTCAATAATGAGAGCTTTCTTCGCGAGTTGCGGATAAAAATGCTTCGCGAACTCCGTAAATCCCTCCGGCGACATATCAGGAATATGGATATAGCCGACCTTGCCGTCGGTTGCTTTATTCACTTTATCGATATTTCCTTCCACCCAATTGTAATAATAGAGTTCCAGCTCATTCGCAGTCGGGATTACTTTAACTTCCCGGCTCCCTTTCTCGCTCGGTTCGCCGTTGAGTTTCAGTGTAACCTGTTTATCAGCTTTATTTAACAATGCCTCATAAATATTCGACATACCGCTTGTGAGTTTTCCATCCACGGCAATAACATAATCGCCTTCTTTAGCATTCACGCCGACTTCGGTGAGCGGACTGCGGGTGGATTTATCCCAGTTTTCACCTTTCAAAATTTTTGTGATGCGATAAAATCTGGAATCGGGATCGCGCTCAAGCTGCGCTCCGAGCAAGCCGGTTGGAATCCGCTTCGCTTTAGGATAATCGCCGCCGCCGACGTAGGTATGTCCTGTGCTAAGTTCGCCGATCACCTCGCCGATGATATAGGTGAGATCAGCGCGATGATTAACAAATGGAACCAATTCGGAATATTTTTTCCTGACTCCCTCCCAATCGACCCCGACCATATTAGGAGCATAATAAAACTCACGCATCTGCCGCCAGCATTCGTTGAAAATTTGCATCCATTCCTTGTGACGATCGAGATCGACTTCCAACCCGGACAGATCGAGACGATCTTTTAGATCGACTTTAGCTTTGGGAAGATCGATGATATAGTACGCACGATCCTTGCTGACGAGAAGCTTCTTTAAATCTGCCGAAGAAGCAAACCCATCGACTTCACCCAAGTTTGTTTCTTTCAACTCACCGAAATCATACATCAACAATTGGTTCTTTTCATCCTTGCTTCCATGCCGCTGGTAATAAAGCGCAGTCCCTGCCGAAAATAGATTAAAATAAGAGGAGGCGTCTATCGGTAATCCGACGATGCGATCTTTCAACCCATCCTCGTCCACCTTCACGGTAACAGCAGCTTCCGGTTCTTTCTCTTTCTTATCTTTTTTATCCTTACTTTCATCCGATTTGGGTTTTTCTTCCTTAGGCGAAACTTCATCGCTCTTCGGTTTAAAGGGGGATTCAACCGTTTTATTTAACGTGAGGAAATAAATCCGGGACATATCCTGATAAGCGGCGTTGAATTCCGTCTCGCTGAAAAGCGGGTGGAAATCCCTGCCTGATACAAAAAATAAATATTTTCCGTCGGAGCTGAACATCGGCTGTGATGAACTGTACCAGCCATCGGTTGCCTCGATAGTCTTTTTATCGGTAATCGAATAGAGATAAATTTTATTCATTACCTCAGCTTCGTTTTTCGTGTAGGCGATCCACTTGCTATCGGGCGACCAATTATAATCGCCAAACTCCCACGCTTTCGCCTGGGCGATGTCGGTGATCGTTTTTGATTCGACATCGACATACCGCAATCGAAGTTTTTTATCAGCCCACATGATCATTTTACTATCCGGCGACCAGACGATCTGGAATTTGTATGTATCTTCACCCTTCGTAATTTGCGTTGCCGGTGCGCTTCCATCCTGCCGCTCGATATATATTTCATCTTCGCCCGAAGCGTCGGAGATGTATGCTATAGATTTTCCGTCCCACGACCAGGTGGCATTACGCTCGTGGATTCCCGGAGTGTTCGTAATATTCCTTGCTACCCCGTACTTTGCCGGCACCGTGAACACATCGCCCCGCGCGCCGAACAACGCCCGCTTGCCATCCTGCGAAAGATCGTAATTAGTTACCTGATCGCCTACCTTGGTAATTCCGCCGCGTCCGCCGAGGAAATCTTCCTCAATCATTATTGAAACTTTTTCCGCTTTTTCAGTGGCGAGATCGAAACGATATATATATCCGCCATTCTCGAACACGATGGCATTGTTGCCAAGCGATGCAAACTTGATATCAAAATCGGTAAACGAGGTAAATTGTTTTGTTTGTTTTGTTGTTAGATCGTACCCATAAAGATTCATACGTTTCAATGAATCACGATCGGAGAGGAAATAGATACTATTCCCGCTCCACATCGGTTCGATATCGCCGGCAGGATTATTCGTGATATCCTCTGTTGCCTTCGTATTGAAATCATAAATATAGACGTCGTCCGTCATACCGCCGCGGTATCGTTTCCATGTGCGGAATTCACGGAAGATCCGGTTATAGACCAATTTGCTGTCATCGGGAGAATACGAACAAAATCCGCCGCGTGGAAGAGGCAACTGTTCAGCAAGATCACCATCAAGCGAGGCAAGATAAAGCTGCCCTTTGAAATCGTTAAATTCTCTCATGCGAGAACGGAATACAATGTGTTTATTATCATGCTTCCAACCCATAACAAGATTGTTCGGACCCATACGATCAGAAACATCGTCCCTGCCTAATGTTGCCGTAAATGTAAGGCGTTTGGGAATGCCGCCCTCGGCAGGAATTACGTATACTTCGGTGTTGCCGTCATATTGACCGGTAAAAGCTATCCACTTGCCGTCATCAGAAAACCGGGGGAAGCATTCGTATCCTTCGCTATTGGTGAGTTTGCGGGCTACGCCTCCTGTTGAAGAAACCGTATAGAGATCGCCGGCATAGGTGAAGACAATTTGATTATCATGAATTGTTGGGAACCGCAATAATCGCATCTCTTGCTGCGAATAGAGAGCGCTTATGCCAACAAGTAGCAGAAAAACAAGCAGGAATGATTTTTTCATGGAAATTACTCCAAAGAGTTATGGTGATAGTTATGAGACTTAAATTAAATATTTTGGAAATACCGTATTGAGGAAAATGCTATTATTAGCATATATTATACGGAATTTTTGGGGAATTGTTACGATTAACCCATGAATGGGTGCGGGTTCAATTTAACTGCGAAGCAATTGGGAATCTCAAAACATTTAATGATATGGGAAGAATTTTTAGGTAGGGACTACCAAACCCAAAGAGACGCCTAATATTAATTTAAGATAAGCTCATTTTTGTTTACGTAATTCTTAGGGTTAATTTAATTTGCATACTTCATTGCAAAGCGTTTTCAAATGTTCATCCGACATATCTAAAATCGGTTCGTACATGAAAGAATTCAAATGAATATTCTCTGGTGTCATTAGTAACACTTTATGAATTATTTCGATATTGTGAGTTTCATTGGGAAACTTCTTTTCGTATATATTGGCAAGTACTCTCGTTTGGTTTCCCTCAATAACATCTGTAACCGTTCGATCATTGATCTTATCTATCATGAATTTATCAACCCTCAGTCTAATTCCGACTGAGAGAACGATTTTATTTTCAAAATTTACACCTTCATTTGCGGTTAGACAATACTTCATTTCATCATCAATGCTGTCACAGACTTTCTTGTCTTTGTCCGCAGGTATCTTATTTACACCAAACAAATTATTAAATATCTTAGCTAAATCACTGTTAGTGATGTTATCCGTATCAGGCTTCCAATGTAGTAGAGAGGTAAGCTTGATATAATCTGGATCGCTCTCGCCCTTAGTGTACTCGATTAAGTTTCGCATAAATGGGATCGAAGCGATTCTTTTTCTTGGATCGGTAAAGAACACTCCTTTCCAATCATTGATAAATGGATTGCGTATACCTATCGCTTTTTTTAGAGTAGTCTCATCTTTTGATTTGTAAGCCATATAGCAATGGTCATATTTTACAACCTTGCGACTTTCGATGGTGCGAAGGAAGTCGAAATTGTGCGTCAATATGATCTGATAAAAACTCGGAATAGCTGAAATTTCTTGTAAATATTCGATGATCGCATACTTGTTTTTGTAGTCGAAAGAGTCGGCTATATCATCAACGACAAACACCGTTTCTTTTTTCTCTTTCTTTCTGCGTTCAACCTCAAAAATTATGTTGAGAATGTAAAATGCTTTCCTTTCTCCCGTACTCAAGCCTTCCAATAAAAGTTCTTTGCTGACTGGAGTAGAATCAGCATCGTCGATAAAAGTAAACCCCAAATTCAAAAGTTTTTCTTTCCCCAACATGACGTTAACATGGTTCGTTGCCTCCAATCTGAATGGGACGTAAAAGCGCTCATTAAAGGTATTTATTGCATTTCCCCATAGCGTATTTTGTCTTCGCGCCTCGTCTTCTATTTGGTCACTTCGTTTCTTATTCTTTTTGTGAAGATCAATGAGGCTCCGATAAGAGTTAATCATGTTCTTGAAATAGGATTTCCATATATCATCCTTTAGTTTGTCCAGATTGTCCAAATAAGGCCAGAGCTTTTCAGTCTTAGTTATATAATCGCTAAAGCCTCTTACGTCCTCATTTGCATGAAGCGATTTATGCAAAGCATCAAATTTCTTTTTCAACTGTGAATCTGTCAGGATTTTTTGTTTCTCATCTTCAATGACTTGTTCTAATTCCTCCTTCGTCGTAATAACTTTATTTTCTCCGGCCTTGAGCGTAACATAATGTTTAGCCTCGAAAAACCCATGATTCGCTAATTGCTTAGCAATTTCGCCACCATCGTAATAATTAAAAACGCCCCGCTTAAAATAAGTTGATGAAGCAAGCAATTCGTTATACTTCTCGACAAATTCTTTAATGGCCGACCGAACATCCGCTTTTCCTATGACCGCTAATACTTTGTCATTAAAAAGTCGATCATACTCAATATCAGAAAATGGTTCTCCCCTTTGATTTTCTACCTCGTTTTGTACTCGGATTAGTGCATCAAAAAAATGGTCATAGTCTTTATTAAATGTAAAGGAAATTTCCTTCTCCAAGTCTTTTTTTGATTTCGAGAGTTCCTTAAGGCTCTTCAAGAACTCTTTTTTTGCATCATTCTCCTCTTTGTGAAGCGAATCATATTCCTTCTTCTTCTCTTCATCGAGAAGTAGAACAGAAGTTCCCTCGGTATGTGCGAATTTATCGTCATAAGGTCTAAGCGACAGAATCATTTCTTTTGTTAAATCATTGCCGTCTTGATCAGTGATTTTTCGTTTCGTAACACGGGATTCAAAATATCTATCTTTGGAAACGACATCTTTACTCAGGTCTGAGAATGCTTGGGCGAGAGAACTTTTCATTGATCCGTTGGGAGCGTAAATAGCCACAACTGGATTGTTGCCGAACTCTAAATCTTCTTTTAGCTTTCTAATCCCATAGCAATTTTCGAGATCAAGCGTAACTTTGGTTATCAAGATAATTACCTTACTTTTATTGAAATTTAATAGGGGAATCGCAACATTTGCGTTTATCAGAAGTGAAATATCGGCTTTTGGTGGCACAATCGCAAGTATGTCACTCAAGGCTCAATTCATTTTTCCTCGCCCAAATTGAGAAAGTAGCGGCGGATCTTGCGTAATTTAATTCAGTAAGTTTATTCAGATAGGAGTCTTTTCACCCTCTTCTCATATTGCTCGAATGTGCGTTCTCCGACGATTATCTCATTAAAATTGCCGTGTTTATCGAACAGGAATGTTGTGGGTAACGCACCGCTCCAGCCCGGGTGGAGAGAAGCGATAAACTCCTCATCAGATGAATCACTTTTGATGTAAGAGGGAAAATCAACGCCTAATTTCCGGAGCGTCGGGATAACTTTCTTTTCATCAAGATCATCTGCCGAGAATAAGATCAGTTCAAAATTATCCTTTAGATGATTCTTCCGTAATTTTACAATACCTGGCATTTCCTCGCGGCAAGCATCGCACCATGTCGCCCAGACATTCAACATCACCACCTTTCCCGTGTCCTGCCGAACCTTTGCCATCAATTGTGATGCGGAAATTGTATCGAGCTTTAAGGGGTTTGATGGATTCCGGGAGTATCCCTTCGCCATGAAAAAAAACAGCGCGATTAGAACCAAGCATCCCCGGTAAAGATGAATTGTGATACGAATCAGCTTTTGAAAAGGTACCGAATCGGAGTGAGACGTTCCCTCTCGATGAAATCGGAACCTACTTCCATCCAGACCCTGAACCAAGTTCAGGGTGACTCGCATTGGGTTATTCAACAACCTGTTAATCTTCACCGATGCGTTTAATTGAACAACCCATCGCCGGATGCGAACCGCTGGCAAGGGTTTTCCCCGCAAGAAGTGTTGTCAAAGCCTCGTCGAGATCGTGATTTTTAACCTTGTCGGGGTTTTTGCTGTCGTCGATCCTTCCGTGATAAACTACGATCCCTTTGGCGTCAAGAACAAATGTTTCGGGGGTAACACTCGCGCCGTAAGCATCGGCTATTTTATTTCCATCATCTTTTAACACAACGAATTGGTACCCGTTCTTTTTTGAATGCTCGAGGATTTCTTTTACATCTTCGCTTTTATTCGAGTTGACGCCGATAAAAGCGATTCCTTTCACCGTATATGTATCATAGAGTTTGACCATTCTCGTGCTGTACGCGTTGGAGACGGGACACCGGGTTGCGATGAACATCACCACGGTATATTTATGATCTTTCAGAATCGATGCGAGAGCATAGGGTTTTCCATCATAATTCTTCAACTTGAAATCGGGAGCTTTTGCGCCCGGTTCTATGGCTTTTAATTCCCGTCCATAGCTAAACGAAGCAAAAATTACCAGCAATAATACTATTAGGTGTTTCATCTATTTACTCCTTCTGTTATGTTATGAAATATGTTTAATCCACTCTTCGGCGATCTGAACAGCATTTGTTGCCGCACCTTTCCGGAGATTATCGGAAACGATCCAGAGATTTAATCCATTTTCCACGGTATCGTCGCGCCTGATTCTGCCCACAAATACATCATCTTTTTCCTCAGCCCAAATCGGCATAGGATAAATCGACCTGCTGATATCATCCTGGACACAGACGCCTTTTGCGGTTGTCAGCGTGTCCCGTATTTGATCTATAGTAAACGGTTTAAAAAATTCCACATTCACCGATTCACTATGGCCTCCAATGGAAGGAATCCTGACGCATGTGGCATTCACCTTGATGGTTTGATCGCCAAAAATTTTCCGCGTCTCATCCCCCATTTTATGTTCCTCTCTGGAGTATCCATCCTCGAAGAAAATATCAATCTGCGGTAATGCATTGTATGCAATCGGATGAGGAAATTTCTTACTGACTTCGAGATTCTGAGAAATTTCACCCAGCAGTTGATCAACAGCTTTCTTCCCCGCGCCCGTTACCGATTGGTAAGTTGAAACGACAATGCGTTTAATCACCCATTTGTCATGAAGCGGTTTTAATGCCACCACCATCTGGATGGTGGAACAGTTGGGATTTGCTATAACTCCCTTGTGCTTCATAATTTCTTCCGGATTCACCTCGGGAACGACAAGTGGAACTCCATCCGTCATCCTGAATGCGCTGCTGTTATCTATCATTACTGTGCCCGCTTTGATAGAATACATCGCAAATTCTTTGCTGATCGCAGCCCCGGCGGAAAATATGGCAATATCCACACCCTGAAAACTCTCTTTGGTGAGTTCCTGAACCGGTACATCACGACCATTAAATTGGATAGATTTACCGAGCGAATTTTGCGAGGCGAGAGCATGTAATTCACTAACCGGAAAGTGCCGCTCCTCCAACACCTGGATCATTTTACGACCGACAAGACCGGTCGCCCCGACAACTGCTACTGAAAATGTTTTCATATCTTTCTTTCATTCATAATTCTTCAATCGTCTCGCGTTCACGGATGATTTTTGAAGATTCGCCCGATACCAAAACTTCAGCGGGTCGCGGACGACCGTTATAATTTGAAGCGAGGACAAAACCATACGCTCCGGTGCACATAACCGCAAGGTAATCTCCAACCTCAACGTGGGGGACTTTTCTTTCCAATGCAAAAAAATCGCCTGATTCACAGAGTGGTCCCACCACGTCCGCCACCATCGGCACTCCCTCGCGAATTTGGGTCGGAACTATCTGGTGGAACGATTGGTACAGTGTGGGTCGCATAAAATCGTTCATTCCGGCGTCGATGATGATAAATGTTTTACCGCTGTTATGCTTTATATACAAAATTTCCGATAATAAAATTCCCGAATGAGCCATTATCGATCTGCCGGGCTGAATGAGAATTTTACAACCCGTTTTTTGAAGAATAGGAACGATGGCTCCAATAAAATTTGAAACGGTCACGTGCGATTCTGAATGTTCTCCGTCGGAGATTAATGCCGGATGTTCCACATAATCCCGGTAGGTTACTCCGAACCCGCCGCCGAAATTGAGCTGATCAACAGGCATCCCGGATCCTTTGAGATCATGCACTAATTTTGATACTTCATGCGCCGCTTTAACAAATGTTTCGCGCTGGATAATCTGGGAGCCGATATGGATATGGATACCCAAAATTTTGATAGAGGGAATAGAACACGCCGTTTTCATTATTTCACCAATTCGTGTAGAATCAATGCCAAACTTATTGTATTTTCTTCCCGTCGTTATGTACGGGTGAGTGTCAGTCTCAATATCCAGATTTACTCTGAGAAAAATATTTACAGTTCGATTTTGTTGCGATGCGATCGCGCTTATAACCCGAATTTCTTCCTCAGATTCGACATTAAAAGCAAGGATATCATGATGAATTGCCATATCAATTTCATCCCGGCGTTTCCCGACTCCGCTATACGTTATCAGCGATGCCGGAAATCCGGCGGCAAGAGCAAGCGATAATTCGCCCGCAGAACCGATATCGGCGCCTATTCCCTCGTTCGCAATGATTGCCAGTATCTCCCTGTTTGCATTTGCTTTTACTGCATAACTCGTCAGGTGAGGAACGCTGCCAAAACTCTTTTCGATATTCCTGCAATGGGAGATGATGGAATTTTTACTATAAGTATAGAGCGGAGTTCCATAATCCTTCCCTAATTTTGTCACAGGCAAACGTTCACAATAAAGCTTATGTTCCCGATAAGAAAATTCTTCCATAACTCAGTTGCACGCTCCTTCTTGTTTATCAAAAAATTCCGCATGGAGAACCCGTACTGCCTCAACCACCTGTTCGTGCGATACTACCAGCGTGAGATTGATTTCGGAGGCACCCTCGGAGACCATCTCAATATTTATTGTAGCAGTACCCAGAGCGGAAAAAATTCTAGCGCCAACTCCGGGGGTTTGCTTCATACCCTCGCCTACAATACAAATTATCGCCTTGTCTCGTGCGATGCGAACTTCCCCGATCTGTTCCAACTCCCGCAGGATTTCCGATAATCCTTCTTCATTGTCTATAGTGACGGAAACACTCACTTCGGAAGTCGCAACCACATCGATGCTTTTCCGGTGCTCTGCAAATATGGAGAACAACTTAGCTAAAAAACCGTGCGCCATTAACATCCTTGAGGAACTGATATTGATAACGGTGATCCCTCGTTTAAACGCAATCGATTTCACAACATCCGTGAATTTTTGATCCGGCGAGTTAGCCGCCAATATTAGTGTGCCACTGGATTGAGGATTACGGGAATTTAATACTCTGACAGGAATACCTTTTTGCACTGCCGGATAAATAGTATTCGGGTGCAGAACCTTTGCGCCAAAGTACGCCAGCTCAGCCGCCTCATCAAAGCTCATCGTTTCAATCCTTTTCGGATTGGAAACGATGCGGGGATCGGCTGTCATCATCCCGTCCACGTCGGTCCAGATTTGGATTTCTTCGACGCCAATAACTGCGCCCAATATAGCCGCTGAATAATCTGATCCGCCGCGTCCAAGCGTTGTTGTTGTGCCTTCCTTAGTCGAACCGATAAAGCCCTGTGTCAATAACACATCATGCGAGGTTGAATATTTGGGAATTATTTCCTGAACCTTTTTAGAAATGATGTTCATCTGCGGCTGGGCATTCATGAATGCATCATCAGTGATCATGAATTCGGCGGCGGGTATAAGCGCAGTTGGTAATCCGTTTTCCTGTAGCGCAGCATGAAAAATATAGGTGGAGCATCGTTCGCCGTAACTCGTAAATGTATCGAGCGAACGATTCGTTAATTCACCGAGGAGAGATATTCCATGAATATAATTCCGTAATTCCTGAAACATCCCATCGAGACCATGGAGGACGCCGTCAAGGCATTCGGGTGAGAGGAGTTTTTTGGCAATTAGTTTATGGCGATCACTCAAGCGATCAAGAAGAGCGAGAGATTGATCTTCGCCCGTTTGGAGGATATTTCCAGCAATAGCGAGTAATTCATCCGTCACACCGGAACACGCCGAAAGGACCACAAATGGTTTCCGGGGCAGTTCACGCCGGATAATAGCCGCTACTCTATGCATTGCGGCGGCGTCCTCAACCGAGGTACCGCCGAATTTCATGACAATCATGATTGAACTCTCAGACCAAAGACCTTATGAGAAGTTCATAAGGCATCTGGAGCATCGCGATGATACTGTGAAATGCCATGCTGAACTGCGGCAACTGCATTACGAGAATGAGGATAAAAATCCCGTAAAATCCGATGCGGCTGTATTGTTCGCTCAATCCTTCCGGCAGAAATGCCGCAAGGACATGCGAACCGTCAAGCGGCGGTATGGGGATCATATTGAATACGGCAAGCATGATATTTAAGGTGATGCCACCTGCGAACATATTAATCAGGAAGTAAATAGCTTCGGTAGCCATCGATTGAGATTCTCTGAACAACGGGAGAAGATACATCATCACGACATATAAAATCGAGCAAACAAACGCCATAAAAAAATTGGAAAGGGGACCCACGATGGAAACCAGGATATCATCCCGGCGGTAATTGCTGAAATACATCGGGTTCACCGGAACCGGTTTTGCCCAGGCAATAAAGAAATTCCCGGGAGAAAGCATCGCGATCAACGGGACAAGAATGGAACCGATAGGATCGATATGCGGAATCGGATTAAGCGTTAACCGCCCCATATCGCGAGCGGTCGGATCGCCCAATCTTAGCGCCATCCAGCCGTGAGAAATCTCATGAACTATGATAGAAAACAGTAATATCGGCAACAAATAAAGGCGTTCGAACATTTCAGGATAGAAGAGTAATGTTTATGTTGTGAGTAATAATATACTATTAGTTTAGATTACGCGAAATTCCATAATGTGTTGCGAGGAATTCACCATCGTTGTTCTGTACCATCTACAAAACCTTTGATATCTTCAGCAGGTTGAGTATCGGTATGGAACTATTCAATATAGTGAATACTCTCCATTTTTGGGAACGCTGCTTCCACGGAGGGAAAAGAACTTTGCAGGATCAAAGTGAAAGTCTACGGGGTAAAAAGCGCCGCTGGATTTTTCCTGAACATATGTGCCGCGATATTCCTTGCGCACAATCCTGTACAACATCTCGATAAAGATATCTACATCCTCTTCGTTATTGTAACAACCGAGTGAAGCACGAAGCATTCCGGGAAGCTGTGACCGGTCGCCGGCAGAGATTTGATCAAGAAGAATGGTATCCTGTCCAGCCGGACAATTAAGGAGCTGCTTCAGATACGGGTGAGCGCAAAAACAGCCGTTCCGCAAACCGATGGCGCCTTCCATTCCGAAGATGGCGGCGGCGAGTGAATTATGCATACCAAGAACATTGAATGACATAACGCCGACTTTATCGGATAGATCGTCAACGGGACCGTAGATTCTAATGCCAGGCACTTTCCTGAGCTTCTCAAAAGCATATTCAAGAAGTATTCTTTCATGTTCTGCAATCGCATTCATCCCGATTTCTTGCAGCATCAAGATCGCTTTCGCCAGGGCAACCGCGCCCGGAACGTTGGGACTTCCCGCTTCCTCTTTGTGAGGAGGTTCGTTCCATTTTACCCGGTCGAGCGTAACGAGTTCCACCACCCCGCCGCCGACCATATCAGGTTCACCCAGTTCAAAGACTGAGCGTGGTCCGATAAGGACGCCAGTTCCAAACGGAGCATACATCTTATGCGCTGAGAAGGCGATGAAATCGATATGCTCCGGATCGTCGTCCGACTTTATATCGATGGGCACATGCGGAGCAAGCTGTGCTGCGTCAACAAATATTTTTGCTCCGGCTTCATGAGCCCAGCGGGCAATCGTGTGTACTGGATTACAAACCCCTGTGACATTGGATGCGCCGCTGACAGCAACGATTTTTAGTTTACGGGAAAATTTCTTTATCGCTTCATGAAGATCGTTGAGAAAAAGCCGCCCGTCGTCGGCAATACCGATGTGCACAACTTTTGCATGTTTCCTCCAGGGCAGGTCGTCGGAATGGTGTTCCATAAGAGTCGAAATGACTATATCATACTTGGTAAGATTTAATCGGGCGGATAATTTATTAATCGCTTCGGTGGTATTTTTACCCAGGATGACAACATTATTTTTAAGATCGGCGCCCACAAACTTTCCGATGATTTCATGTGTCTCATCAAAGACGCGGGTCGCGATGAGGGATTTTACACCCGTACCACGATGGACCCCGGAGTACCAGGGTAAAAAATCTTCCAGACATTTTACAATCCTGCCAAATGTAGGTGTGCTTGCTGCATTATCCAGGAACACATAGCGTTTCATAGAGCCATCGAGCGTCGGGACAATCGTATCGATTCCTATTACATTATCTCTTAGTTCCCTAAAGCATTCAGCTTTGCCATTGTTATTCATTGTAGTATCTTATCTTTGGACGGTGAACAAAACATCAAAGTGCCATAAACGTAAATAAGTTTCTAATTTAAACTATTGAAATGATGATGTAGTTCCCTGTAAAATTCCCGATACAAACATCGGCATAGACTTAGATAAAATTAACGTATGGAAGTCCCATAAAGAGAGGCTTCGACTACCCCCTCGGATGAAAAGTCCGGTGAACTTCTTTCAAATACTCGCGATCAATATGAGTATAAATTTGTGTGGTTGCTATGACAGCATGACCGAGCATTTCCTGCACCGACCGCAAGTCGGCGCCCCCCTCCAACAAATGGGTTGCAAACGAATGCCGGAATGTATGGGGATGGATATCCTTTTTAATTCCGGCTTTCGATGTATACTCGCGAATAATATTCCAGATCGCCATGCGGCTCATCGGATGACCACGGGAGTTCAGAAAAACGACGTCTTTAGATGTTCCCCGACTTTTTTCTGCGAGAGAATTTCGCACTTCCTTCTGATAGTTGCCGATCCATTGCAGCGCGCTTCGCCCGATAGGAATCAACCGTTCCTTGGAACCTTTCCCAAACACTCTCACGATGCCATTCTGAGAATCAATATCATGTTGTTTTAATGTGATCACTTCGGAAACTCTCAATCCTGAAGCGTACATCGTTTCCATGATAGCTTTGTCGCGGATTCCAAGGGGTTTATTCACATCGGGTTGTTTCAGTATCGCTTCGATTTCTTCAAAATTTAGAACATCCGGCAATGAGCTGGATAATTTAGGCATCTCAACCGTTTCCACCGGATTATTGGAGGTTGTCTTTTCCCCGATGAGAAATTTGTGGAATCCTTTTATGGCGGTTAAATTCCGTGCTACGCTCCTTGGTGATAATCCTATCTCATACAACATCTTCAGGAATCGCACCACATGTCCCGATTTGATCGCATCGAGGTTTGCGATATTGTTCGCCTCAATAAAATCGAGATAGCGGGCGATATCTAATTTGTAGGAAGCGACAGTATTTTCGGAAGAACTTTTTTCAATTTCCAGGAAATGGATGTACGACCGTAGGTGTTCCTTCATACTTTGGGTGTATCCTGATTATCGATCGCGGATGGTACAGGAATTGTGCCCTGAGGGGTCTCATTACTTACCTGCTCAGGGACAGCCGGGGGAGTAACTGAAGCCTGTCCCTCAGGGGACGTTGGGATTGGAGGCGCGGGTATTTCCGGTGTCGGCGGATTTTGTGACTTCTCATTTTCCAGCGCTGGAGTCTCTACCGTCTCCTGATCCGGATATTTCATCCGATGGTGATGAATACCGATGAGTATTTGGAGGAACGCCGCTTTGATTTTAGCGATGTCACGCATCGTAAGAGTACACTCTTCCAATTCCCCTTCTATCAACTGTTGTTTAATTAAATTATCAATGATTGTTTCCAGAGATTGCGGCGTGACCTCAACCATAGCGCGTGTGGTCGCTTCCACGGTATCCGCCAGCATCACGATTGCCGTTTCTTTTGTTTGGGGTTTCGGTCCGGGATAATGATAATCTTCATCACGGATAACTTCTTTATTGTTTTTCCGTGAAGCGGCTTGCTTTAATGCTTTATCGTAAAAAAATGAAAGACGCTTCACGCCATGATGTTGTGGAATGAAATCCACAATTACTTCGGGAATATTATACGCGCGCGCGAGTTCCATCCCCTCGATGACATGGCTGATGATAATTTTGGCGCTCATCCGCGGTTTAAGCTTTGTGTGCCGGTTGGGAAGACCGACTTGATTTTCGATGAAATAATCGGGCTTGATTAATTTTCCGACGTCATGGTAGTACGCGCCGACTTTCGCAAGAATGGAATTAGCTCCAATCTCATCGGCGGCAGCTTCCGAAAGATTGCCAAGCATCAAGCTGTGATGAAACGTCCCCGGCGCTTCTTCGGATAATCGTTCAAGCAGCGGTTGATTAAAATCTGCAAGTTCGACAAGCCGCAGATCGGTCGTAATATTAAATACGTGTTCAAAAAAGATCAACAGGGCGTATGTGAGAACGGATGAAATAAGCGCGTTCCCGAAGGCAAATGCTATCTCGGTGCCTATGGTTTCCACATCTTCGAAGCGTTCCCACCCCAGAGCAAGAATTGTGAGCAAATAACCAAGGAATATAAAGCCGATCGATTGAAATATCTGTGTTCTGCTTTTGATATCACGGACGGTGTACGCGCCGAGACACCCGGCAATAATTGATTCAAGCGCGATTGCATAATCATTGCCGCGTATCCCTGCTATAAGGAATGCGATCATTACAGTTCCGTAAAACGCAACACGCGAATCAAAGATAATAGTGAGAAGCATGGAAGCTGCAGGAACAAAGATAAGTAATTGAACAGGTAAGGCAAGATCAATTAACCCGGTTGCATACGCGAAAAATCCCTCCAGGCAAAAGAGCAGAGCTATGAGTCCCAGCGCTGAATTATCATTAAATATTTTTTTACGGAATAAAAACAGATATGTGGAATAGAGCCCCACGATTAAAAGGACGTGGAAAATAATGCCGAACCGCTGCCCTGTCCGGTCAATATCGCTTCCTTCCTCAGATTTTGCGCGGCGATAGGAATCAAGTTTCACTTTAACATCCTCGGTGATGCGTTCATTCTTCCCGATTATCCGCTCACCCGCCTGCACAAATCCCAATGTCCTCGGAACTTTATCCTGGCTGGCGAGTACTTCCTGCTGCGTTCCGTGCAGGTTAAATTTGAGATTCGGCGTCAGGATTGCGGACCCGAGGTTTTCAGCAACAGTGAGTAAATCCGATTCCCCAAACGTGAGGTGTAGTTTTGATTGTAATTGACTTCTTGCCTCAGTTAGTGTTATAATGTTGTTCGTTGGAACTACTTCTTCGGAAAAACCTTGCCTGATAGCGAAATATTTATGGGATTGTATTAGTTTTCCAGAATCAATGATTCCCGTACGATATAATTCAGGAATTAATTGCCGAAGTTCTTTATCAATTTTAGAAAGAGACGTTTCGTTCTTCCCTTCTCCGGCTCGCCAACGATCGATAACGCTCCACCTTACTCCCGGCGAGTATGGCAATTGTTTAGCGAGGTTCAGAAATTTCAGGGAATCATCGATGGAATTCGATTTCGTCCACTTCCTATGGGCGTCGGATGTAGACCGCAAATCTTCCAGCAGAACTTTTAATCGTTCGATCCTGGTCGCCTCAAAATTCGGTTTATTTTCGACCACGGGATAAACAGCGGCAGCGGCTTCAGCTTTTTCCCGTTCATAGGTACGGGAATCCTTGTAGATGGGGAAGGAAAAAGGAGCGACAAGATCTTTTTGCGCCCATATCGTGCCGACGTGATACAAACCTTCTATCGATTCCGAGTACGGAAAGAGAAAGCTGAAAATAACCAGGAACGCTATGCCGATGAAACATCGAAGAAACAGGTTTTTCTTAAGGTCTGGTTCCTTGAGATAATTCAATAGTTCGTTATATATAGGGCGAATTTCCATCAACTTTACATAATATCAAAAGAAGGGACGAGAGATGCAAGAAAAGGGGATTTTCTTAATCACGTCGGGTTTTTAATTCCCCAATTTGGTATATTCTTTCTGATCATTTTTATTCATCAAGGTGCATACACAAACCAAACAAAAATCGCTTTCATTATTTGAATTTCCGGAGAAAGATCACCACCCCCTCCAGAAAAAAACATCTAAATCCAATGGGAAAGCGAATAAACTAAATCCTGAAGATAAGCCATTTCATGATTGGTATAGATTTGTCCTGTCATATCCTCCACATCTTGTTCGTACTTATATCGATGATTTCCACCTTAAAAAAGGAAATGTTTTATTAGATCCATTCTGCGGTTCAGGAACCACTCTTGTGGAAGGCAAACTTCACGGAATCAAAACCATCGGCATTGAAGCAAATCCGTTTGCCCAGTTTGCAAGCCGGACAAAAACTACATGGCGAATAAACGCTGATAATCTGCTGCATGATGCACAGACTATTGCACGCCACGCTGAAAAAGCGCTCAGACAACAGGGACTTAATGACTATGAACCACTCAAAAAAGTCCCGGATGAATTATCACTATGGAAATTATCATCTGAACACGAAAAACTTATATTAAAGGATTCAATCAGCCCGCTTCCTCTTCACAAATCATTAATCCTCCTTGACGCTATCAAGGAAAAAGGATCAAAAGAGTTCTTAAATCATGAATTACTGGCATTAGGAAAAACTCTTGTGTATGGGGTAAGCAATTTACATTTCGGACCGGAAGTGGGAGTAAGAGATATTAAAATCGATGCCCCAGTGGTTACGGTGTGGCTCAATGAAGTTGAACAAATGGTCAAGGATTTGAAATCTGTAAACGCGAGCGAATACCCCGCCTCGAAAGTAATGCTCGCCGATGCGAGAGATGTTGGAAACCTGCTTGATGAAAAATCAATTGATGCCGTTATCACCTCGCCCCCTTATCCGAACGAAAAAGATTATACAAGAACCACCCGGCTTGAATCAGTGCTCTTAGGATTTATTAAAGATAAATTGGGATTGCGGGCGTTAAAATCCACTCTCATCAGGTCTAACACACGTAACGTTTACAAAGGAGATGATGACGATAAATGGATTTCCGATCATAAAGAAATTCAACGCATAGCAAAAGCCATTGAAGATAGAAGGATAGAACTCAACAAAGATTCCGGTTTTGAAAAATTGTATGGAAGAGTAACCAAATTGTATTTTGGCGGGATGGCACGGCATCTTTCCGAATTGCACAAAGTGCTGCGTCCCGGCGCCAAATTGGCTTATGTGGTTGGCGATCAAGCATCGTATTTAAGAGTAATGATCAGAACCGGGGAACTTCTTGCTGATATTGGCAAAGCTTTGGGTTATGAAGTTGTAAGGATTGATCTGTTCAGAACAAGATTCGCCAGCGCAACGAAAGAGCAGTTAAGGGAAGAAGTGGTAATTTTTCAATGGAATGGAGAAACCTAAAAATACTATCTGTTTCATGGGATCAATCATTTCTACAATTCACAAGTCGCGGCGGTATATTATCAATAAGATCAGAGAGGAGAATAAATGAAATATTATTTACTGACTTTGATTCTTATTCCTCTTTCATTGCAAGCCGGAGAGTTTGACAAAGGGTATAAGAATTGCGGATGGGGTATATCTACAAATAAATTAAGGTCATATTTATCAAAGAATGAATTCAATATCCACCCTGTTTCATCAATATCTAATAGCGATAACGATAAAGACGAATCAGAAAATCATGGAGATCATATTGATTCAACCATTCGCTATGAAGATGAGCTTGGCAGGAAGATTACATTTATATTTTGCAACGATGAATTGAATCAGTTTAAAATTGAATTAGACACCTGGAATAATATAGATAAATTCAGGGACTTCGATAATGAAATTTATGTGAAAAAACTTATAGCGAAGTTTTCAAGGGAATATAAACGATATGGACATACATTCACAGAATATTCTTTCCCTGATTTGATGTGGGCAAATAATATGGTATGGCAAAATGATCGGATTCATATTTATTTACGATATGGCGCAATGCAAGATGGCTCACCGACGTATGAATCGCCAGTATATTATATAATTAGTCGATATTATCTCAATAAGACTGATAAATATAATAAAATGTTGGAGCGAAAAGATAAGAATGCAAAAGAGCGTGCCGCCGACTCCCTCATATCTCACTAATAAAATTAAAAGGGATGAAATAGCATGAATTATTCTTTGTTACTAATTTCTATTGGATTGGTATTTTATTCTTGCTCGAATAGGAAAGACAACAAGCCCGATTTAGGTTATGCAAAATTCAAAAACAATTCTTCATTATCTCAAGATTCAAGCCAAAGCCGTTCTTCTGAACCAATCATAGGGATTGATTATCCTGAAGAACAAATTGCCTTTCATTCTGCCAACGCAGTTTATCGATCCGAATTTATAAAAGCTATGAATAATGTTCATCGAGTAGTAATACATGATAGCGCCGAAGCATATAGGATAAACTTTTTTAAAAAGAATAAGATTGTCAATTGGCGTGGAATTATAGAGAAAATTGAACCTCAATATCGCGGCGCATATGCTTCTATTACTATCAGCACAGACATCAAAGATTGCCCCATTTATTATGAGACGGGATATGGATTTGCGTCCGAGGCGGCAACCGAAAGTATGATTAAGGCGGATGATCCTCTCTTCAAGCGAATACTTACTCTTCGGGTTGGAGATGCAGTTATGTTTTCAGGAAAATTCATTTGCACATTCATAACCGATATTAATGCGGATGTTGATATTAAGGCTGTTATATCTCCAGACCTTGCAATTAAATTTTCATCAATCACAAAGCTATAAAACGTCATGGCAATCCTTGAATGTCTCGAATGTCACAAAGAGATTAGCGAAGAAGCATTAAAGTGTCCTCATTGTGCCGCTCCAAAGAGGATGGCAATTGGAAAGAGTGATGGAGCAATATCTATTATCAGAATCACTGGCGTGTTTCTGATAATAGTAGGTATCATTACCATCGTCATAACATTTGACGAAATTAGTAGGGGCTATCATGTCGGAGAAGTTGGTGGCATGGGTGGTATGATAATTGTTATCGGGGCGATCATGCTATTTATGAAAATAAATCTTCGCAAAGAACCAACCATTGAAACTAAGAAAGATGAATCTTCAATGATATGTGATAACTGCAAATATGAATTTCCCCCAAATGACCAATCAATCTATTGTCCAAAATGCGGTTCAAAATTATAGAACATGAAATGACGATGATTATAGCAGTCATATCGCAAAGTGGAATTGTTTTAGGTGCAGATACACGTTGTATGGTGGGTTCAAGCCAAAAATATGTAGGTTATCATGATCATGCAAGGAAAATAGCAATTTCTCCTGAAAACTCTGACGCTAAGATGGCTTGTGCATTCAGTTGCACTTCATGGTACGGGCATTCGGAATCGCCGATTTCTATTCCCTTCTTCAATCGTAAGAGAGGTTTGTTGGCCATTCATACGGATATCGAATATAGGTTTAAACTCACCAACGAAGAATGTCCTTGTCTCGGTTCCTCTATCACGAGCATCTGCGCGAAATATTTCGATGATATGCCGAATATTTCTTTCGGGGATTTAGGAAGTGAAATTAAAACTAAAAATAGAGGGTTCTATTCTTCTCCTCAGATTCGTGATGAAAACATTGATATTAACAATTATTTCCCTGATACTCAAAATGCAATATCCTTTGTAAAAGATCGGATTCTTGAAGCATCAAAAGTGAATAGATGTATTGGTCCCGAAGCAGATATTGTAATTGTGAATCAATCGAGAATCGAATGGGTACAAGGCAAGGAGAGAATCATATATCCGATTAAAAAAAAGGAGCTTCTATCGAAATTCAAGAAGCGTGAAATAGAGATTGTTCCACTCGTAGATGAGTATTCCCTTTTGAAAGAACTCGAAGATAATTATTAACTAGCCAATTACGGCTGGCTTTACTGAAATTCAATTGGTCAAAGGATGGCAAACTACCCCAATAATGGTAATTTATGAAATTCTACAATTTTACTACTTAACTACTAAGTTATTATAAAAATAATCCCGCATCGCAAGATTATATTAGGGGCATTTGCTTAAAAGGCCAATGCTCTTTCAGGTTATTTATCAATATCATCCAATATGAAGTATATCTTTATCGAATTTAGAAAAAGTTAGCAATACTTTAATGAAATTGTTTTCAACCATTGTTGTTTATTCCCTTCGCAAAAATGCGGATAGTTGATAGAGTAGTGGTCAGGAGCTCGCCCGCCCGAACGACGTAGTCGGGCAGGCGACGTTCAGTTGATGCGGAGATCACGATGACGACACTCCTTGAAAATCCTTTCCATCGCATCCTATCCAAGTTTTTGTTTCAAAATATTCCTCAAGGAAGATTATTATGGCTCGCGATTAGTTTCTGGAAGCGTGGTAGCGACCGGAGCGGTGCATAAACGGGATCAAGCCGGACAGTATTCACAGATACTTTCCCAGGCATTGATAAGAGAATTTCGAGATGATCCAAAGCTGAATCATACTCACCGACTATTGATTCAATCATTGCCAAAGCTTCAAGATTGATCATCCCCGTCATTGCATCTTTCGAAATTGGAACCAGCTCATTTGCTTTCCTGCCCGCTTGAAGCGCGTTTTCCTTCTTCCCCAAACCGGCATCGGCAATTCCCCGCGCTGAATATAATCCATCATTTGCCGGTTCTGCTTGAAGACGGCGTTCCACGATAATACGCAGAGAATCAAAATAGGTTTGCGCTGATTTCACATCGTTCAAATATTTATATAAAAATCCTTTCCGGGTGTAATATGTCAATGTGTCGGCGTGTGTTTTCTTAAGCAAGTCCGGCGTCAATCGGTTAATAGCTTCAAGGTATTTTCCATCGTACATATCCAGAACGACATTCGCAAAAATCATCGGCGTCTGATCTGTTTTCCCCGCGCTTTCCTCAAGGGCTTTTCGGGCAAGCAGCGTATTACCATCGCGGGCGAAAGCATTCGACGCTTTTAAGATGTATGCGTTCGATTGAGGATCTAATGTTATAGATCGGGTCAAGTACTCTTCACCTGCTTTAAAATCACGCATATAAAAATATGTTTGACCGATATCCAAGGCATACTGAGCGTTGAGAGGATCGAGGATGAAAGCTGTTTTAAAATCCTTCATAGCTTCGGCGTATTTACCCTGCCTGCGTTTGATAGCCCCGTACATATCGCGATTATTGGCGTTGCTTGGCTCAAGCTGAGCTACGGTATCAAATTCTTTCCCGGCATTTTCGTAATCGCGCAGGCATCGATAATAAAACAAACCCAAAGCATGATGCGCCCCTGCAAATGCGGGTTGGAGGCGTACGGCGCGCTCAGCCGCAAATTTTATTCGGTTTTGCCGTTCAGGGGTTTTTTCCCAACTCTGCCAGTAGATCCATGAACTAATTTCCACCAAACCGATATACGCGGCGACAAAGGTTGAGTCTTTTTTTATAACGTCGGATATCAGAGTCTCGGTGAGTTTGTACGCGCCCAACGTAGGTGAATACTTCGTCGTATCAAATGCCTTAAGGTATTGACTGTATAAATCGGTATTAATTGTCGCTTTTTCCAGTAAGGCGGTTTTTTCTCGTTGGGCAAGCCGGATGTTTAACGCTTCCGCAACCTGGGTAGCTGCAATTCCCTGCACCTGAAAAATATCCGCAAGAGGAGATTCGAATATTTGCGACCAAACCTGCGTCCCGTCTTCAATTTTAATCACCTGGGTTGTGATGCGAACGCGGGACGATCCATCTACGCTATTTGCCCAGCGGATACTCCCCTCAAGTAAATATTGCACGCCTAATTCCGTTCCGATCTGCTTTAGGGGCTTTTGCGTCTTCTTATATTGCATCGAACTTGTGCGGGCAATGACGCCCAATCCCGATAAGTTTGAAAGACGGCTCGCGATTTCCTCAGTTACGCCATCGGCAAAATAGTCCTGGGTAGGAGCGCCAAGATTTTCAAATGGCAGCACAGCGATCATGATGCGACCGGAGGTTTCAACAGAATTCTTCTGATTAGTTATTCGCAGGTTGAAGGGATTAAACATTAAAAGAAGCGAAACAGCAAAAATTAATGCAACAGCGAGAATCATCAACGTTTTATATTTTTTACCCAGCGTTCGGACAGAACCGATCGCCGAATGACGAGATTGTGAAGACGGCGAGATCGGAATGGTTGAATCTCTTTTTATGCCCGATCCAAACGCCTCTCTCTCGCTGCGCAATTCCGTTAGAAGAATATCTGCGTCCTGAAACCGCTCTTCCCGATTTTTCGCCAGCATTTTGACAACAATCTGTTCCAGCGACAAAGGCGCTTCGTTATTGAATGTTGTGACCGGGACCGGATCCTCGTGAACAACCGAGTACATCAGCGCGGCGGGATGCTCTCCTCTGAACGGCAGCCGTCCCGTCAACATTTCATAAAGCACCACACCGAACGAGAAGATATCTGATCTGCCGTCGGCATCTTCGCCGCGCGCCTGCTCAGGAGACATATAGGCAGCAGTGCCGATAGTTGAGCCCGTTTTAGTAAGTTTCGTCGCTCCTTCTAATTTTGCCAGCCCAAAATCCATAATTTTCACCTTCCCCCTGTTGGTGATCATAATGTTATCGGACTTGATATCGCGATGGACAACTCCTTTTTCATGCGCTGCTGCAAGACCATCACATATCTGTATAGCGACGTCAAGGACGTTCTTGATGGGAAATGAAGCTGGTTTACCGCTATCAGATGATTGAGAATATATTTCCCCAATGAATTTCCGCAGCGTCTGACCTTCCAAATATTCCATGACAATATAAAATTGGTCTTCGTACTTACCAACCTCATGGATAGTCATGATGTTTGGATGATTGAGAGCTGACGCAGCGCGGGCTTCGTGATAAAAACGCTCTTTTTCTATTGAATCACCGGCAAGATTTTCCGGAAGAAATTTGAGGGCGACAAAACGGTTCAGTTCGGTATCATGGGCTTTGTAGACCACGCCCATTCCGCCCTGCCCGATTTTTTCAACAATTTGATAATGCGAGATTAACTTACCGATCATAGTCCAAATGTACTAATTCCAATATGACCAAACAACAGGTTCAAAAAGCCCATGAATTTGAAGACTATCGAAATAGTACTAACTAACGATTTTAAAATACCATCTTGTCACCGCTTGAGAGCGCTGCTAAATGCAATTAATGAAATAACCAAACCGGTAACAAAAATATACCAGTTATATGTGCCGAGCGGAAAGTTGTTCATCACGGCTCCGCTGTTTAATAGAAATGAAATAATAATTATCACCCCGCCAAGGATGATGAGGAGCCATCGGAAAATGGGTATCTTTACTGGAATGCCAATCGAGTGCCGGTAAAGAACAATGATGCTTGCTCCAATCAAAGAGATTGAAACAATGACAGGCGCAAGGACCGGAGCAACCCATGGAAGTGGAACAAGAAATAAAATATCCCAATCATTTAACGATTGGGGCCAGTTAATCGTCCATTTAAGAAAGACGTAATAAAAAATATCCCAGACGCTAAACGTAAAGACAAAATAAGCAAACCGTGTGAGGAAGTTGCCGCCCGCAAGCCACCCAACGGCAATAAGCATCAGTATCGTTGCTGCTTCGCGGATAACCTCGATCACAAGAATATTCGGAGGAAATATCTTGAGCGGGAACGTAAAACCTTCGGGGTAATATTGCGCACGAAGATACACAACTACGGCGGCTTCTAAAAAACCCATGCTGATTCCAAAAATACCCGCCGCGATAAGGGTCTTACGCCAATTTCTATCCTGCATCATGCGAATAAATAATTAAGGATAATGGTTGTCCAAAATCAAAACAATAAATTACCTTCGTCTGATCCAAACACTTGTATTTGCCGCTGCAATAGAAGCTGTGCATCCGATAAAGGTGTGCCAGAGAAAATTAATATCGGTAAACTCTAACACCACTACCATCGTCAGAAGACCTGTAATAAGACCGATGAACGCATCGAGCTGATCGGTTTTTTTGAATAGTAATCCCAGAAAAAACGTCCCGAGCAATCCACCGTATGTGAACGAAGTAATTTTTAAACCAATCTCGACCACGGGATTTTTTGTATCTGCAAACAAAATCGCGCCGCCAATCAATACGGCGCCCCAGAATAGTGTAAAGAACCTTGACCAAACCACTTCCCCTTTGGGGTTAATTCCGCTCCCATGTTTGGTAAATTTAAACAGATCGAGATATGTTGATGAAGCCAGCGAGCTTATCGATGACGATAGACTTCCCATCGCCGATGCGAGCACGCCGGAGATCAACAAACCGGAAATTCCCGTCGGGAGCTGTTCAACGATAAATTTCGGGAATACCTCATCGGATGATTTAAGCCCCAATTGCTGAAACGACGCTCCCTGATAAAATGCGTAAAGGCAGATTCCGAGGATAAGAAAAAATCCGAATTGCAATACGATAACTCCAGCGTCTAACATCAACGCTTTTTGGCTATCGCGTTTGGTCTTACACCCGAGCAAGCGCTGTACAAGAAGTTGATCGGTTCCATGTGAAGCCATCGTCAGGAAAGTCCCCCCCAATAATCCGCCGATCAAGGTGTAAGGCGCCGTGAGGAAATTCATAATTGAATTGCCCCAGTTCAAATTCAGGACCTCAAATTTATTGTTGCCGCCGGTTGTTGCAAAGGAGAAAACATCCCCCCACCCTCCCGGCAGGTGATGAATTATGATATACATCGAAACGCCGGCTCCTGCGAGGTAGATGAATAATTGAACAACGTCCATCGCAACCACCGCTTTTAAGCCGCCAACGTATGTATATAAAAGGGTAAATGAGCCAACCAGTAGAATGCTCGTGGGATAATTTAAACCGGTGATCAGGTGTACCGGAATAGCAGTGGCGAATAAGCGAACACCTGAGGCAAGTACACGGGTTATGATAAAGATCGAGGAAGTAAATTTACGTAAGGTGAGACCGAACCGTTTCCCGATAAAATCGTACGCCGTTTCGAGATTGCCTGCATAATACGCAGGGATAAAGATAACGCTAACCAACAACCTCCCGATAAAGTAGCCGAATGCAACCTGCAAAAAATGCATATTGGTCGCGTACCCCAAACCCGGAACACTGATGAATGTGAGCGTGCTTGTTTCGCTTGCAACGATGGAAAAACCCACAGACCACCAGGGAAGCTTCCTGCCCCCCAAAAAATAATCCTGTGAGTTACGCTGTTTCCCGGAAATGAGGACGCCGGCGATTGTAACGCCGATAAGGTAAACGGCGACGATAAGATAATCGATTTGATGGAAGCCCATTAATCGATCTCAGAAAAAAGTCGGATACTTCCGGAAGGCGCCCGGCTAATTCTTAAGCGCCTCGGCAACGGTGCTGTTGATATTAAAAATACGATCGAGTTGCGATAATTTGATAAGATCGAATATTTTTTTGTGGACCTGAACTAAGTGCACAGAGCCTCCGTGCTCACGCATCGCCCGATGCGCAATAAGCAACGCGCTCAAGCCGCTGCTATCGCAAAATTCAACTTCTTTTAAGTTTACGATGAGTTTTTTTGATATTTTGGGTTTGCACAGAACAAGAAATTCCGCCTTCAATTCTCCGGAGACGTCAGCACTAATTTTACGTTCCTTGATCGTTAATACCGTCGCTCCATCTTTCTGTTTTACATCGAACTTCATAGATATTCCCTGAAATTAATTAAAACATTGATAAACATTTCACAAATTTGTCATATAATGCCTCAGGAGTCCGTGGCTCGCTGAACTGGAGATGCACATTGTAGAAAATATCCCCTTCGGGTTTTGCGAAACCGACACGGACGCGGGCTTGCGAGGCTTTGCAAATATACGCAGAGTACAATACGAAATCAACATTGAGATCGATAGCGACATCGTATTGATGTTTTGGCAGCCGGTTGATAACCGCTTTCCGCGGAAGAAAAAATTTGTTGATATCCGGAGGATCGAGGCGGATCACTTCCGATTTCGGGAAATGGGCGAGCGAGGTGAAACGCGTGCTGTTATGCACGATAATAAACTGTATGTTACTGAGTTTTTCACGCTGTGCGCTCAAGGCGTCACTTGCCAGAATTGCCTCATCGTAACCCACCGGGAGAACAACCAGCACATTACGGGCATTGGATAAAAAATTAGTCATCGGTTGAAGCGTATCGCGATCATTTCGAAACTGATACTTCGCGATCTGCAATCCGATGGATTTCATCAACGATTCGAACACTCAGTGTTATCCTTTCTGTTCTTTAATGACGCTCAGGAAGCGTTTTTCGTCCCACAATTCAATCCCGAGTTCTTTCGCCTTTGCAAGTTTGGATCCCGCTTCCGCGCCGACGATAACAACATTTACATTGGCAGAGACGCTTGACGTCACTATCCCGCCGAGTTCTTCAATCCGTGTTTTTGCTTCATTGCGGGACATCGATTCCAATCCGCCCGTTAACACGAATGTTTTTCCATCCAACACCCCGCGTACTTTCTTTTTCTGGACAGCCAACTGAAGACCATATTCCTGCAATCGTGCGATAATTTTTCTATGCTGGCTATCGGCAAAATACCGGAGAATGCTATCGGCGATCTTTGGACCGATTTCGTGTGTGGACGTCAATTCATCTTCGTCGGCGTTTTTTAATGCATCAATCGACGGATATTTATCAGCTAAAATACGCGCCACCGTTGAGCCAACATGCCGGATACCTAATGCATACAGCACGCGGTGGTATGGGATCTTTTTACTCGTTTCAATTCCGTTGAGAAGGTTTTGAACACTTTTCTCCCCCCACCGTTCCTGCTCGATTAACTCTTCCTTTTGTTTATGAAGCTCGTATAGATCGGTAATATTCTTGACAAATTCATGAGTGACTAATTGATCGACAACCGCTTCACCCAGACGTTCGATATCCATCGCGCCGCGCATAGCCCAGTGCTCAATTCTGCTGCGGATTTGACGAGGGCATTCATAGTTTTCACAATAATAATTTACTTCCCCTTGAGGGCGGTGAATTTTTGATCCGCATTCGGGGCAGGTTTTCTTAAATTTAAAAACAACATGGTTCTTTGCATACTTCGTTACCGACGTAACTTTAGGGATAACGTCCCCTCCGCGTTCAACCACTACCGTATCGCCTTCCCCAATCTTCAATTCCTGAATATAATCTTCATTATATAATGACGCTCTGCTCACGGTCGTGCCGCCGATAAAAACCGGTTCAAGTTCTGCAACCGGTGTGATTGTGCCGATTCTCCCAACCTGCAATCGTATTTCCCGGATGATCGTTTCAGCTTTTCGTGATGCAAACTTGCTCGCTATCGCCCAACGAGGACTTTTTGCGATGGCGCCGAGTGTTTCTTGCTGGGCGATGGAATTAACTTTCACGACAACTCCATCAATCTCGTAGGGCAACTCTTCGCGTTTAGCTTCCCATTCTTTCCAAAATCTAATAACTTCATCGATGGATTTACACAACCGGGTATGCTGATCGGTCGGGAAACCCAAATCGTGTAACGTCCGGAGAGCGTCCTGGTGACTCGTTGTCTTTGAATTTTCTGTAATAAGATAATACGCAAAGAATTTAAGCGGACGGGCTGCCACGATTTTAGAATCCTGCATCTTTAATGTGCCGGCGACAGAATTACGCGGATTGATAAATATTTTTTCATTCGATAATTCGCGCTCCTCGTTCATCTTTTCAAAATCTTTTTTGAACATGATTACCTCGCCGCGTACCTCGCAATCCGGCAGCCGGATCGGTTTGGTTTTGAGTCGCAGCGGTATGGAGCGTATAGTTTTCACATTGTTCGTAATATCGTCGCCCTGCACACCATCGCCGCGGGTAACTCCCTGCATTAATATTCCATCGCGGTAATGCAGACTCAAAGATACGCCGTCGAATTTTAATTCGCAAACATAACCAATTTCTGCCCCATCAAGCAACGAGCGCACCCTGCGATCAAAATCTTTTAGATCTCCTTCAGAATATGTATTCGAAAGACTCAACATGGGAACAGCATGGGTTACGGTCGGAAAAACCTTCATCGGTTCGCCTCCTACCCGCATCGACGGTGAATCCGGCGTTACAAGTTGAGGATATTGCTTCTCCAAGTCGATAAGTTCACGCATCAACCGGTCATATTGTTCATCCGAAATTTCCGGTTGCGCTTCAACGTAATAGAGATAATCATGCCTGTGTAATTCTGATCGGAGAGCGTCGATTCTGGAGATTATAGACGCGGGAATCCGCGCCTTATCTTCTGATTTCATTAGGGCTTTTTGGGGGGGATGATAGGGTTGAGATTTGATTTCAAATCCACTTTTCCCGTTCTATCTTTCTGGAACGTTAAGCTCCCTTTCTCCTTTTGACCGCTTTTAGCCGATAATGTATCAAGGGTATTCCAGGAGAATTTGATATTGGATAGCGAACCGAACGACACCGACGGCAATCCGATATTATGTCCATTCAGTTTGAACGAAATCGCCTTTGCATTTCCTAATGAAAGAATAAAATAATGTTTCGCTTTCCATACCGTTCGTGATCCTGGTGAAAGCGTATAATCCTTCCCCTTAAGACTATCCCGTACAATTCGCATCCATTCACTTTCCGAAGCAAAACCTTCAAGGACGAGACTGTCTTTTCCGGGATTTTGTGAGGATTCGGGAATAAGAATCGGTTGTACTTCTTTCTTTTCCGAAGCTTCCCTCTCACGAATGACGTCGGAAAAAGACACCTCTTGCACTTGTTTTTGATTCCTCTCGCTTCGCATCCATCCGATAATCAGCACCAATGCGATGACAGCGCAACCGGCGACAAACATTAATAGCAGAATTGGATTTCCCTTTACCTGTGATGATCTTGACTGTCGGGCTGTATATTCGTGCGTTAAATTCGGAATAGCCGGTTGGAGCGGAAAAAATGGATTTTCAGTGGATGATGGAGGACTGAGCGAAGATACAAGGTTATCCGGATTGAGGCCAACTTCGTGAGCATATGCCCGAATAAACGCCCGGATATACGTATCGGGGAGCTTGGGCAAGCTCCCTTTCTCGATGTCTTCTAAAAATCGTTTATTAATATTCGTAGCTGCCGCGATATCCTCGAGTGTTCTCCCGTTTTCTTCCCGCGCCCTGCGAAGGATGTCGCCAAAGTTACTCATGATAAATATAAATCCCGCTCATCGGATAATCGGTTGAACTGTAAATTTTTTCTTTGTATTTCCTGAATCTTAATCATAAAATTTCTTTGTTGATATTACCATAAAACAATTACACCCTTCATTCTCCTAATTCATCGAAGTATCAAGGATCGAACGAATATTAGAGGCAAGGTCCTCCACCCCGTACGGTTTTTGGAGATACCCTTCCACTGTGTGAAGAAATTTTGAATCTTCCAATACCTGTGCGCTGTACCCGCTGCAGATTAACACCTTCAAATGGGGAAATTGTTCTTTAATGATTTCAAATGCCGCTTTACCGCCCATCTGTGGCATATTCATATCGAGAATTACCAGGTGAAACGCGTTCGGCAATTGGGATATTATATGAATAGCTTCTTTTCCGTTCGGAGCGATCTGAACTTCGTATCCCAATTCCTTGAGAATATCCGAACCGATCTCGCTTACCGATAATTCGTCTTCCACGAGAAGTATTTTTTCATTCCCGCCGATGATCGGAACTTTCCGCTGCGTAATTTGCGTGGATATCCCTTCGGTTGCTCGCGGGAGATAAATGGTGAAGATCGTGCCGTTATTCACTTCACTCTCCACGCTGATATACCCATGATGGCTCCGCACGACTCCATAAACCACTGCCAGTCCGAGCCCCGTTCCCTTGCCTTCATCTTTCGTGGTAAAGAACGGTTCGAAGATTCGATTGATATAATGCTGCGGAATACCGACACCGGTATCGGCAAGAGTCATAACGACATACTTGCCCGGTTTTCCATCCGGAATATTTCCCACATGTTCATCATCGATATACATCGTTTTGCAGGAAATGTACAAATCACCGCCGTTCGGCATTGCATCACGCGCGTTCAGCGAAAGATTCATTATTGCCTGCTGCAATTGACCCTCGTCGGCATTGATAAACGCCGGTTCGGGCGAAAGAGATTTCTTTATGATGATTGATTTCGGCGTGGTCGCTTCGATTAACCGAATCGTTTCGTCGATAACATGGTTCATATCCACCAAGCGAACATGGGGATTCGTCTTGCGGGCGAATGTAAGGAGTTGTCTGGTCAGCGCGGCGCCGCGACGCGAGGCAGTTTCAATTAATTCAACGTACTTCGAGTAACGCAAATCATCTTTAATCCTGCGTCTCATGATGGACGCTGATCCGAGGATCGATGTAAGGATATTGTTGAAATCATGCGCGATTCCCCCTGCCAGGTTCCCAATGCTATCGATTTTTTGCGCTTGAAGAATTTGGGTCTCAAATTTCTTCTTTTCGGTAATATCGCGAAAAACCATACGCGCGACGATGGGTTTGCCGTCGCTATTGTATATCAACGAGGTATTAACGTTCACATCGATGAGAAATCCATCCTTATGCTGAACCTGTTCCTCAATGCCGCGGAGCTCTTTTCCCTCTTCAAATATCTTGCGAAGGTTTTCCCGGACTTTATCGTGCTGGGAAGGAGGATATATCTTCAAAACAGGTCTTCCCACTAATTCTTCTTTCGGATAACCGAGAACAATACTCTCGGTCAGATTGCAGCGTTGTATGATGCCATGCCTATCGATGCTGTGATACATATCGGGAGAATGTTCATACAGATCTGCATACAGTTGTTCCGATTGTTTTACTTGTTCAAACAACGAAGCGTTATGCAGCGCCATGCTGATCTGGTTGCCAAATGCCTGCAAGAGCGTAATTTTTTTTGATTCAAACCTGCGCGGCTCGCTGCTGCCGATAATCATTACTCCGGCAAAAATGCCTTGCCGTTCCAAAGGGATGGAGGAAAGAATTCTAATGCCGGTTTCGTGAAATTCATTTGTAGTACATCTTTTGATAAGATCAGATTCGGCTTTCTGTAAAACCGGTTCATGAATCCATACAAGCGTATCGTCGGAAATGGAATTGTTTGGGAGAAATAATTTTGCGGTCGTTCCTGCCTGGCGATGTAAAATTAATTGCGTGCCTTCAAGAAGATATATCCACCCGAATTCGGCGTTCATCAATTCCATAACTTTGTTCAAGGCGCTTTGAAGCACGAAGTTGAGCTCAACGGAATGATTTACTGCCTCGGTGATATTGTTCAATGACTGTAATTCACGCCGTTGATCCTCAAGTTGCCGTCCGTATTTTAGTGAAAACGTCACGCTCGTAAATCCGATTATACCGACGGTAATCAGACTGATAAAATCCAGCCAACCAAGCACCTGCTGGGTTACATAATGGGCAGTCACGATGGTGACCATCGAAACCACCACCGCTGTTGAGGCAACTACCTGAGATTGTTCTACCAATCCCATTGAACGATAAAATTGTCGAATTTTCTTAAGTGTCGGTAAAAGCATTATTCTTCATCGAAAATGTACTAAGAAACCACAAAAGGAGCAAGTATACCTGTGATCTTGAACAAATTCAATATCTTTTCGTACATTATTTAAAGTAATTTCATCGATATCAGAATAATGAGAAACCGGTCTGAAATCGTCTCATTATGCATGATACATTTCGTAAATTTTCACGTGACAATCATGAGTAGATTCGACACATTTTATCAAGAATTGCATACCATCCTGGACGGGGCAAAATCTCAGATCTCTGAGGTCTCTCAAATGATACGGAAAGACGGTATTGGGAAGTTTCTCACCGGATCAAACGGTGAACAACCGAAAATCAACGTATCTAACCTCATGGACCCTGTCAAATTTAAAAAAATACTTGTACGTATTATCAAAATCCTTATCGTTGTTGAACTGATAGGCGCATTGATTGATGGGTTAAGTAATGATTCATGGGCTCGTTTTACCAATGACCTTATTATTGCCGGAATCTTATTTCTCCTGTGGGGCAGGATCACAACTCTTCTGCGAACAAAAAAAGAAGAATATAAACGAAGAATGGATATCTCTAATCAGAATTTGAAACTCAAAGATGCGCTCATATTTTCACTCCTCTGGAGCGATGAGATTTTCACCAACATACCCGAAGACCGCAGAAGAATAGTTGTCATTTCTTACTCGCTTATTGCGGTCGGTATATTCGTTGCCATCACGCGATTTGGCGGTCAGGGATTGATGCCGCTGGCGCTTTCCGGAGCTCTCGTTTTAGCGGCAGTAAATTTACTACTCTGGGTAGCATCATTGGAACGTGATGAGAAAGAAAATCTGAAAACTGAACTAAGACTCGCACATGATGTGCAGGTATCCCTCATGCCTGAACACGCTCCCGTACTGGAAGGATTCGATATTGCGGGAATATCGCTCCCTGCAAAAGAAGTCGGCGGCGATCATTATGATTATGTCTTCCTCGATGATCAAAAGACAATGCTCGGAATATCGGTATTCGATGTTTCTGGAAAGGGGATGAAAGCCGCGCTTGCTGCAGTGTTCACGAGCGGCGCATTTTCTACTGAAGTTAAACAGAGCCGATCACCGGCCGAAATCCTCACACGATTGAATAAAGCGGTTTTCGCCCATACGAAACGCGGCAATTTCATCGCATTTCTATTAACAATGTTGAATATTCCTGAAAAAACTCTCACGGTGGCAAATGCCGGTCAAACGAAACCGCTTTTAATTTCTTCATCTGGGGCTCAATGGATTGATCGAATGGGGGTGAATTTCCCACTCGGCATGAAAGAAGATAGTATCTACGAGGAACGCACTGTTCAATTAGGAGCCGGAGATGTTCTCTTTTTCCTGACTGACGGTATTACCGAGGCGATGAATGCTAATAAAGAAACGTTTGGAACCGACCGGATAGAACAATACATCCGAACCATTAATGTATCTCAACGCTCGTCAAAAGAAATTCTCGATGGATTGGTAGCCGCGGTCAAAACACACAGCGGCTCGGCAGCGCAGCATGACGACATGACGATGGTTGTGGTAAAGGTTGGGTAAAAGAAAATAACTTGAGGATGAAGTTCGAGCTACGTTAACCTCGCAAACCGCCTGTTGGAATTAGGAAAATCGACGCCCTGAGCAAACCAGATAAATAATCCAAATCCGATTCCGGCTATGAGCGAACTCCAATTCATATCCGGGTCAGGGATTGGAGTTTGAGTAACAAGTGTGGTTACAATGATGCCCGAAACAACGCTTAACAACGACATCCATTGATACAATCTCATCCTGCCAAAGACCGGCGTTTGTGGTTCTCCCCTATACGATTCTTCGACAAAGCGGCCCAAGCCATTTAGTATAAGGTACATTCCGGATATCAAAGGCAAGGATGTATGAACCGACCAGAGTCTCGCTAAAATAATTCCGCAAAAAATATTCCACAATATTGAATAAACTTGTGTAGGATGCAGCGGGACTCCTGTAAACCCGGCTATTTTATTCACACGACTTCGGGGATGAGTGAATCTGATCCCGATCCCGGCTGTTGTTTGCCTGCCATGACAGCACCCTTGGACCAAACATCGAAGTCTGCCTGTCGCTTGTATCCAGGGACCCGCGACGCTGCAAGCTCCGAATAGGAGCCAGGTATTTCCATCAAATAATCCCGCAAGGAAAACCCCTACGATAACTCCTACCACTCCTCCATAATAACCATACGGCCTTAAGAGCCGCGGTGATCCTTCAATAAATTGACCCCATAACCCGGCAAAAATCAACGAGCTGGAGAAAATGATTAAGGTAAAACCAACATGATCCGCACCGAGCAGATTTCCCACAATGAGTAACCCGATAAACGATCCCAAACCGGTATAGAGACCGTGATTTATGATCCGCACATTTCCGAACTGCCACTCTTTCCATGAATTTGCGAAACGTTCGGAGAATGAACGTACCCAATTCCATATTTCACGGATTTTAAACACACCGATCACCACCAGAATACCGCCAAGGACGTCTATTATCGAATGCATACCTGTTGTGATGCAACTGAGGGAGACGAGAATCGCAACGAACCACCAGAAATATTTCAGGCGAGGAAAAGAACCGGCGTAGAGTTTCGCCGCGAGAAATGCCCACACGACATGGAATGATGGAAATGCAGCCGCTGAGGTATCATAATTCTGTTCACGGATTAGTATAGCACCAAGGAAACTGCCCGGCATAAAAAGTTTCGGCGCCGCAATTAATGGAATTGTCAAAAATGTTAGTATGATCACAAATGTTGCGATCAGCCCGTTGATCGCAAACTCTCTCAATTGAGTTGCCGATCTGCAGATGATAGGACCGATCATAACAAATATATATGTCGCGCCGTAGAATATTTCCGTCCAGTCGAAGACCGGGATGTTTTTCTCAAACGGTAAATAGGATGAAAGAGCATCGGATGGAACACCGATATAACTCACAAGCTCATATAAAACGAGCCATGGGAAAAATACGAGAAGATACACAGAGTATATTTCTCGCGGCAAGGGAGCTCTTAACTCGCGGGAAGGTAATCCGAGCAAAGGTTTCGGTAAGTATTCACCAAACCGCTTGCTGAGTTCATCTTTCTCAAAACCCTGTACCAGGGCTACACAGGATAAAATTACAATAGGCGTTACCAGCCATAAGCCGGACGAAGAACCGATGTAAATGGCGTAACCGATACAAATGGCACAAAACCCGGTATAGATTGGATGAGGAAAGACATGAAAAATTCCCTTCGAGACAAATTCTACCGGAGGAAATGCGTTCATCGGCAATCCCCTCCCGTAATAGATCAGGGTTGCGACGCCTGCCAACCAGATGTATCCTCCAACAATCATGAGTATCAGACCCGGGATTGGAGCAGCGATTGGCGGCAACCGTACAAATTGTTCTGTCAGCGCAGCCCATCGTACCAATAAAAGCGGCAGAATAACGACAAAGGAGAAACCATAAAGAAATTTCCAGAAATATATTCCGGGAACTTGGGTTTTCATCTGAACTTTATGTATTCATGAATCGCCCATCCTTTTACAGGCGGAGACGATTCATGGCATAATAATCCGCGGCTCCTCCATCTGCATTGATGTGCGTGTTGAAGATTTTCGGGAATTAAATTGATCAATCCGGGAAGAGTTAGCAGACGTGAGTTTAAGATGGGTTCTTCCTGCAACACTTTTCGCTCCTCCAATAACAATGAACAATCGCCATTTTTCGTCGTGATGAGCATATCATTAATTGAACAATCCTGCATGACGACCCCGTTATGGATCACCAACCTTGTCGGTTTGGCGCTTAACCAGTCAATCCAAATTAACGTGTCGGCATGAGAATGAAATCTACCCCACCGGAGTTCATCGATAGGAAGAAGCCAGGGTTTTAACGTTAAAGTTAGATGCTCAACGTATCCGGTCCCGGGAAAGTAGCGTGATTTTTCCATTGATATCTCGACGTCGGCTCGCGGCATCACGCATGACCAGGTGAGAATGCCTTCTTCGTTTTCAAATAACCGACGTTGAATTTCTCGCTCACGGCGGCGCCAGGTTCCTTTAAAATTCATCATAGGTGAATCCCAAACAAGCGATGAATTTTCTACGCGCGGGACGGTATTTTTTAAAATCGAACCTCTTTTCAGCGTTCCCACTTCCTGATTATGGGTAATAAGATTGGAGTAATGAAACGTGAGCGACTGCCACTTCATCGTTGCATAGTACGCAATCAATGTATCGCCATTTTCTCCGACACAATCGACGTACCATTTCGAAAATACAAATTCTGATTTTTGTTTCAAACTAATTCCCTCAATGTTTCTGAAATGTATCTTATAAATCCAAACGAAACGTTTCGGCAGCTACTTCCGATTAAGAAATGTACGAAATACAACACCGAATGGCAAGGAGACCAATAGCAACATCCCCCTTCTCGGCTGTTCGTGAAGTCGTTTCCCCGTCCTGCCCGCTGGTCAGGCGGGCTGCCAGGGCGGGGATTAAGGGCAGGTGTTTTTCCCGTCCCGATGTTTATTATCGGGAGTGGGCTTTGGTTGGCACGGTCGCTGCCAATTTGTATCTCCTGAAATATTTGATTATTATTTCTTTTTCATTGCTAATTCAAAGAGATTCTCGCCAAGATGTTACGAAGAAGATAATTCAAAAATGAATAAAAATTTTCAATTACATAACGATACATAATTCACACCACATCATGTGTTCTCATAAAGGAAACTAACCGGTGCATCTTCAATTAATCGATTGGGCAATAGTAGCAGTCTCTCTCTTCGTGTGTTTTTTCCCGGCATTGTTTTTCGGAAAACGCGCGGGTAAGAACACTTCGGAATTTTTCGCCTCGGGCCGCTCTGTTCCCTGGTGGCTTGCGGGCTTATCGATGGTCGCAACAACATTCAGCAGCGATACGCCGAATCTTGTCACCGATATTGTACGCCGCCAGGGCGTCGCCGGCAACTGGGTGTGGTGGGCGTTCGTTCTTACCGGCGTTGCAACAGTATTTTTCTACGCGCGGCTCTGGAGACGCTCAGGGGTTATGACCGATTTGGAATTTTATGAAATCCGCTATTCCGGCAAAGCGGCAAGTTTCGTAAGGGGGTTCCGTTCCGTGTATCTCGGTCTGTTCTTCAATTGCATGATCATGGCAACAGTGAATTTAGCCGCGTGCAAGATTGGCGGAATTCTGTTCGGTCTTGAGCGCTGGCAAACGCTTCTGATGGTGGGAGTATTAAATGTCGTATTCGCAACGCACTCCGGCTTGTGGGGCGTTCTTGTCATAGACATGGTGCAATTCTTTATCAAAATGACGGCAGTCATTGCCGCGGCATACTTCGCGCTTCAACTGCCGCAGGTAGGCGGACTTCACGGCATGGTGGAAAAACTTTCTGTCATCAAGGGACCCGGCGGAATTAATTATCTCAACATTCTCCCTGACTTCACGAACAACTGGGATATCGCGGTGGCAATATTTATCATGCCGATAGCCGTTCAGTGGTGGGCTGTCTGGTACCCCGGCGCGGAGCCAGGCGGCGGAAGCTATATCGCCCAGCGTATGCTCGCCTCCAAATCTGAAAAAGATTCTCTCGGTGCGGTGCTATTTTTTAATATCGCTCATTATGTTCTTCGTCCCTGGCCCTGGATAATTGTTGGGCTTTGTTCAATTTTAGTGTATCCCCAACTTTCCGATATCCAAAAAGCATTCCCCAATCTCGATCCCCGACTTCTTGGTCATGATATCGCATATCCCGCCATGCTAAAATTTCTGCCGGTAGGTTTCATCGGACTGATGGTAGGCGGACTGATTGCCGCGAACTCATCCACCATCCTCACTCATTTAAACTGGGGCGCGTCGTACCTGGTGCACGATTTTTATCGCCGGTTCTGGAAAAAAGACGCTACTGAAAAACATTATGTGATGGCTGGCAGATTTGCCACAGTTGGTTTATTCTTATGCTCATCGTCTCTGGTATTTTTCCTCGACACTGCCAAGGATGCATTCGATATTATCCTTCAGGTTGGCGCAGGCACCGGATTGCTCTATCTTGTGCGATGGTTTTGGTGGAGGGTGAATGCATGGAGTGAAGTTGCCGCGATGATAAGCTCGTTCGTCGTTTCCATTGTGCTTCTTATTCTGAATAAAAATGGATTCCATATCAGCACGCATATAGCCCTGTTAATTACCATCGGATTTACAACCGCTTGCTGGCTCTTAACGACGTTTCTTGGACCGAAGACTAACCGTGCGACATTGATTGAATTTTACAAAAAAGTTCGCCCCTTCGGGCCCGGGTGGGAAATCATCCGGAAAGAAGCTGGTATTGCCAAAGATGAAGCTCGCACGTCGCACGAAAATATCCCATTATCGCTTCTTGGTTGGGCGGCAGGAAGCATGACAATATGGTCTTCCCTTTTTGTGGTGGGTAACTTTTTGTATGGACGAATGGATTACGCCTGGATACTCTTCGGAGTATTTATCCTGAGCGGTTCGGCGTTATTATATGTGATTAATAAACTTTGGGCTTAACAGTTGAGAAGAGCACATAATTAAACCAAATAATTTTTATCTTCATTCACCAATGAGGAGAACAATTTATGATGATCAAATGCTGGGGAGCAAGGGGTTCAATCGCAGTTTCAGGGAATGAATATGTAAAATACGGCGGAGATACAACTTGCATTGAGATTCGCAGTAAAAATAACGAGATCATTATTGTCGACGCCGGAACCGGCATCCGGAAATTAGGCAACGAGCTAGTCCATGAGCCCGGAAAAATCATTAATCTTATATTCACCCATGCACACTGGGATCACCTGCTGGGGTTTCCATTTTTCAAACCTATTTACATCGGCGGAATCACGCTGAAAATGTTCGGCTGTCCGTTCGCTCAGCAATCTATCAAAGACCTTTTATCTCAATCAATGTCGCCGCCCTACTTCCCGGTAAAATGGGAAGACCTCTCCGCAAACATTACGTACGAAGGTCTCTGCGATAGAACATTTATGATCGATACAATCCAAATCTCCCCGATCCGGCTCAGTCATCCGAAGCAGGGTATCGGCAACAAGTTTACCGAAGACGGAAGAAGTTTCGTTTTTCTCACCGATAACGAGCTTTCTTACAGTCATCCCGGATCGTCCCGCGTTTATGATTATATCGATTTTTGCGCAGGCGCAGATTTGCTTATTCATGACGCGGAATATACCCGCGAGGAATACACATCTACAAGAAGCTGGGGACACTCCACCTATGAAGATGCCATGAAATTAGCGCTTCATGCGCGGGTGAAACAGTTGGGGCTTTTTCATCATAACCAGGACCGCTCTGATGATAACCTCGATGAAATCGTGAACGATTGTGAATCGATTAAAGCTTCAGCTAAATCCGATCTTACTATCTTTGCCGTTAGCGCCGGGATGGAAATTACGCTTGGTTAATTCTTTATTACATAAATAGACACTCACAGAAATCAAAAAAAACGTGAGTCACCCTGAACTTGGTTCAGGGTCTGAATGTAAATAGATTCCGAACCAAGTTCGGAATGACCCATTCTAATTATGAACATTTTCAACACCCATTTACACACTCGAATCTTAGCTCAAGGTTGGTTTTTGCATCGGTTTTTACTAACTTTTTACGCAACATTCACAATCTGATTCTCGATTAATTAACAGTGACATCCCGAAGACTTGAATACTCGCTCGCATTTTTAGTTGCCTTTTTCGCTTTCGTCGTTTATCTAAAGACGCTCTGCCCAAATGTAAATTTTGTGGATGCTGGGGAGCTTGCAACGGTTTGCGCAACATTGGGAATCGCGCATCCAACTGGATATCCTCTTTTTACATTGATCGGATGGTTGATCAGCCGCCTGCCGTTGGGATTGCGCGTCATCTATCAATTAAACCTGCTCGCCGCATTTGAGTCATCTGTTGCGCTTTTTCTTTGCTTCCGGTTTCTGGTCTTTTTCCTGAATGAATTTCCACGCGGATCACACCGTGCATCCGATCCCGAATCGAATATTTCATTCATAAAATACTTGCCGGCGCTTTCAGGAACGTTAGTATTGGCGTTCTCCGAAATCTACTGGTCTCAATCTTTATCAATCGAAGTCTATCCCCTCCAAAATATCTTTCTGTTTCTTCTGCTTTTTTCATTTACCAAAGCGCTGCGAACTGAAAATACCATTGGTGAACTCTATTCTCATCAACACCGTAACACACTTAATTGGGTAGTGTTTGCTTACATATTGGGATTGGCATTTACGAATCACATGACAACCGTGCTCCTTGCGCCGGGATTTCTGTATCTGTTCTTTTCGATGGAGGGGTTTACTGTTCGATCATGGAAAAAGATACTTATACAAATTCCGTTCTTTCTCCTCGGTCTCTCTCCGTATGTATATCTTATCTTGCGGTCAGCATCTAATCCGATGATGAATTGGGGCAGCCCGGATAATTTTGACCGGCTGATAATTCATCTTAGCGGCAAGATGTACCGTATAGCTATGTTCCATTCTTTTGAAACCATAAAATACCAGTTGGGATATTTTTTAAACGGGCTGCTGCCTCATTTCGGTTATCTTCCGGTCGCTATTGCATGCGTAGGAATTTGGAAATTGTTCCAAGAAGCAAAAACCCTCCTTGTCTTTACAATTCTTCTGTTTGCCGGCTGCCTGATCTACTCCCTCAATTATGGTATCGAAGATATTGATCCGTATTTTATCATGGCATATGTTATCATCGCGATATGGTTTGCGTTCGGGATAAAATATGTTTTGCAAAAATTGCGGGAAAATGCAAAATCGCCGGTAGTAATCATCGCCGTGATAGCCGTATCTCTCCTTCCCCTCTTTGTGAATTATGCTAATACCAACGAGAGCAAGGATACGATCATCGAAGAGTATGTGCACGACATGTTCATGAGTCTTGCGCCGAACGCGATTATTTTGTCTCCGCAATACGATTATTTTAATTCGCCGTGCGAATATTATCAAGTCGTGGAAAAGCTTAGACCCGATGTGATTATACTCGATAAAAACCTGATGCAGCGTCCCTGGTACATCGCGCAACTTCCAAAAATGTATCCGGGACAATTTGTTCTTCCCGAAGCAGAGATGGAACAATACACGCATGATTATATCGCGGTGGAACAATCGCTCCCATACGACACGATATCGATAAACCGTCAGATATTAAATATAATTTATCAAATTATAGACAAAAATTATTCTACCCATCCTATCTATGTAACACAGAAAATTGAGCCCGCTTACACGTCAGGATTCAGACGTATACCGAGCGGCTTGGCATTTCGGCTCATGCGGGATACGGTATGGCATGATATTCCAATGCCAAAATTTAACGTTTACATACCGGAAAAAAAGCATGGCTTTACGGACATGGTGCTGACTGAGTATGCGCAGGCGTATGCAAACAACGCAATCTATTCCGATTTTCTCGGAAAGAAAGCGCGCGCGCTTCAAGAAATTAATAAAGCGTTAGAGATTCTTCCCAATTCCGAAGATGCAAAAGCGGTAAAAGAACAAATCCTTCGCCGGCGGTAATATTTACAGGTCAAGGACGCAGGAAAAATGTTCTTCCCTACATCCCACCATCACAGATAACGTATAAGGGCATCGCGATCCCGCACCGTCGTCATCACATCCTTGCTAAATGGTAAACCTTGAACTTGAATTGAACCATGAAATAGATTTTTCACACTGCTTGAGTTTGGGAGCGGTGACAAACACCTTTATGGTAAGTTATGCTAATGAGCAAAGCTGGCGCTTTGCTCTACACCCAAGACAATCTATTTCTTCCGGTGCGCCGTCGCTTCGATATATTTTGCAAACGCTTCCGGTTTTCCCGGCGGAGCGATCTCAAAAAGTATTCCCACTTTATCATCGGAATTTTTTGAATATGTTAACCGGAACCGGGGAGCGGATGGCATAATACCGCTTTTAAAAACTACAGAGCTTGTATCAGGCGATATTTCGACGTCGTAATGGATAACATGCCCTTCGTTGTCGTAGTAATCCGCCCGTTTGGAGCCGTCATCGCCCTGGTAAATCACCATCAGGTCGTCATGACGGTATGCAGGTTTATCTTTTGTTGCCGGATATTCGGCGTAATTTTTTCTTACAATGACCCTGTTTTGTAAATCGGGGTAAAATGAGTATCCGCCAACCCCCTCGCCCGGATTGCCGCTCCCTCCGCCTATCCAATCCCCCATCATAAATTTCAACCCATCCCAATTGGGAGTAACCGGAGCCGGCTGAGCAGATAGGTTTGCGAGGGGTAGTAGTACGCTAAATAAAACACCGCTAATTATTAAGAAATATTTTTTGTTCTTAAAGAGGTTTAACATAATATTAAATTTCGTATTGTTATCATTTTTGCAAAGGAGATATTGAATAGTAATATAGGAAAATAACTCGAAGAGAGTTTCGTACGTTACCGTTCCCCACCGCCGGACAATTCCGTCGCTTTTAATACGTCCGCCCTGTCCAAATTGTCCGACAGGGTTTTAGGTTTTTAAATTAGTAACCGCGGTTTCCGTGGTTATTAGGTGAATGGCGCTCTACACCATTTGACGCGGAGCGCTATCTTCATTGCCGCTCCCGTCGCTTTTGATTATTTTGAAGAAACCTGCCCCGATAGTTTCGGCTTAGCAAGATTGTCCCAGTCGTGAAGAAATATTTTCTCAAAATACTGGGCGGCGCCTGCATGGAAAAGAATCAGGGAAGCGTCGCGGTTTTTTTCAACCCCATCTCCCGACCAGTTCTGGCTGCCGAGCGCAACGACTTTCGAATCGACGACGAATCCCTTGTTGTGAACGCCGTTCTGGATGCGCACGTACTTCGATGCGTCGATACCGGCGGCTTGCAATTTTTCAAGCCACCCCCCCGTCGCTTCGTACTCGCTGAGAATAATCCGGACGTCCACTCCCGCGGCGATTTTTTTCTTCACTGCTTCGATGAGCTTTTGAAATCCGGGGTACTTCGCCGGATCCGGAGGATGAATATACTGGGTTTGCATGTACAGCTTCTTCGTCGCGGAATCAATGAGCGCCATGATGTTGGCGACGTAATTTCCTGCACCGGTATCGGGAGTTAGAATCGGTTGAACTTTAACTTTCTGGTTCACGATCTTGAAGGGAGGAAAGTACTGTGAAGGAGATGATTTACCGAGGATGGGTTTCTCCGGCGACGGCGTTTTTGCGGAATCCGGCGCCGCCGATGCAGCAACTTTTTTTCCAGCCGGACTGACCTGAATAGCCCTTGCGACTTCAAGATCATGCTTGAGATACGCCTCGAACACTTTCGCGAGTCCCGGATGTTGAACAACAGCGTGCCAATCCCGATCGCTCTTCTTGGCGGTGGCATTGATCTGGTTCATGTTAGCATTAGGAGCGAACGGGTCGATATCGGGCTGATTCGAATTATTGAAGTTGCCGCTTGAGAGCCAGAATATGCTGTGATCTTTTACCGCAACCTTTATATGATATGCGTTTGGAAAGATTGCCGAGGTAACCTTGGGATCGCTTCCCTCCGCCGCCCACGCAAAGGATTGACGATTCCCCAACTTGGTCGAGAGCGCTTGCTCGGTTGCCTCATCGGTTTGATCGCTCGTTGGATTGGGAGCCGGGTGATCGAGAACGAGCGAAAGTTGTTGCTTACCTGCAAGCGTGTTCTTGAAGGCAGCGAGGATGTGAGCTGAGGTGAAATCATACATTCCAATCGTGAGCTGCGCGTTTACACCTGCCAGAAATTTCTCAAGCACAAGCCAGCCCGCATCGGGGCTCGCGCACAGAGTCATACTCATTGTATCAAAAACCGGCGTGAGTGAAACTCCCTGCGCGGGCGTATATGGAATCCGGGGTTTCGAACCGGTTGCCGCAACAGCCATGCGCGGATTGGCGCGTGCGAGAAGCTGTCCCGTTTGAGCGTCGCGTTCCTCAGGAAAATCTGGCTGCGCAAATTCCGCACGCTGCACGGCGAGAACAGCAGCATGCTTGTGCGGATCGGCGTGACGCAGTTTTTCCCATGTTGTCGCTTGACGAACATCGGTCGGGAAACCGCCGATCTTTTTGGGGATATGCTGCTTCGCGGGGACCTTTTTGCGTTTCTTAGCCACCATAATAACGATGGCGTTTTGCCCCGTTATCCATCCACCCTTGATTTTGTAGCCGGGGCGCACGCTGAGAATGCCGGGTTTGCTGAAATGATGGATGTTTTTGGCAATGGCTTTATCAATTGCTACGGTATCTAACACGGTAATTTCCTTCCTACAGTTTATATAGTAACAACGGACCACAATCCCGGAGAGTTTCGATCAGCAATCCGGTGGATTGTTTTTCCGCAATGAGTGGTTTTGGATCGAGACAAACTGAGCGGACCATCAGTGCGTCAACGATTGCAAATCTTTTAAGAGCGTGGAAAGATCTACGCCCTCGGGAGCATTCCCTTTGACTCCAATCCAGTCGTGACTGAGCACTGCGTACGCTTCATCGCAATACACTTCCCAGAAACTCCACGTCATTGTTTTAAGCGCTCCCCATGTAACGACGGTGAGACCGCGGCTGTCATATCCAACGACCGGCACTGCATGACCTCCCCATGAACCCGGCGCTCCCGAACCCGTGGGACCGCCTGGCGGTACAGTCCACACCACTTGATGTTGAGCGCTCAATGGAAGCGCGAGACCAATATAAACGTCGCCCAGCAGATACACCGAGTCCTTGATATGGTCGTGGTTCTTCGGCTCGAGAGCGGCGTAGGCAATGATTTTATGTCCGCCGATTCCCTTCGTCCGCCAATAGTTGAGCACATCGGTTTCCGTAGCGCCGTTGTCGTTTGCTCCGGTAACCGGATTGTAGCCGGTAATCGCGGCGTACGCCTTGACGATTGCTGCATCAGGAGGGGTCGCCTCCCTGGAAGCATTTGCCGTCCACTCCATAATCAGGTGCCCTGCGGCAGCGCACGTGCAATCGCCAATGGAGTCGTTCTTCATCATCCCCCAGTTTTTCACCTTCGGGGTCCAATCGACGACAGGCGGCGGCGTTGGAAGCAGGTCCGCTTTAAGATAGTTTCCTAATTGGAGGGTTCGCGGATCGTGACGCGGCGCCCGCTTCCCCAGTTTCATTTTGCTATGGTTAATCATATTGAGCTCCTTTATTTATGTATAATGTTGGAAAATAAATTGATAAATCGTGTCAACAAAATCCTCTTGACCTGAGGAGATAGCCGGACCTCCCCGGCGTGTGAGAGCACATTGTATGCATCTAAGAAGACACGCCAATCCTTCAAGAGTATCTCTACTCATCTTTTGCCCCTCTCTTATGCACCATGGAATCTTTGAACCTTTAACTCTTACAATATGGATTCTTTGCCTAATTGTCAATACGCTCAACTACCCATTTTTTTTGGGTAATTGAGCGTAGTGCCAGTGCTAATGCCTGAATTATTGATAAATAAGCGGAATTCGCGCCACTTCATCGAGACATAGGTTGTGAAAAGTTCATCGCGAGTCCTCACATCTACGTAAATTGCAAAATTTTGAATCAAGTTTGGGGACGAATCGGAGTTTTAACATAGTCTGGAGAGCGATGGAACGAGTTAATTTTCCCCGCACAGGGATTAAGAAGTGGGTTTCTCTGCTCCGTTCAAGGTAACAATTTGTAACCTTGAACATGCCGCCTAAATGTTTACGATGTGGTATCACATTTTTTGATACCAGCCATTTAACGTTTCTTTCTTTTTACCTTGTATAAAATTGATGGCTCTTTAAGCTGGAAGCCGATTTGTTTTTTTGGCTTCTCAGGCGACGCAAGAAGCTGATGGATCGCCTCAAACACTGCGCTGAATTGCCGGTCATACTTCTTTTCGAGCGCTTCCAATTTTCGCTCAAGTTCGGATTCGAAAGATTATTAAGATAAATTTCGATTCATCGTTGTTCGAGACTACGCCATACAAGCCCACCCCTGACCCGCTGTGGCGGGTCTTCCCC
>JBIOHP010000019.1:0-70950 GCA_044449065.1 Bacteroidota bacterium | reverse complement strand
GGTGTTTGTTTGATTTCTGGTCCGCGCATTTTCTTGGCTCGTCTGATGGTTAATATTATTCGTTCTTCAAATATAATACATCATCACCTATTTCCGACACTCAAAAGAAAATATTTATGCGTTTTTCAACAACCTGCTAAAGAAAATTTATACCGTACGATGCCCTCAGCATCGGAAAAATAACTATTCTATTGCTCTATAAATATTGGGGGTCGTCCAAAAAGTTCGGAAATGTAGAGTCCGATCCCTTGATCGGACAAATTTTCTTCCTATATCATCGGATTTTATGGTGTCCATTCGGGGAATGGACTCTACACAGTTCTTTTTGGACAGCCCCGAAACGAAGTTACGGATGCCGAAGGCATCCAACATTTATAGCGGGAATCGCCAAACATCCCGCGCGCGACACCGAAGGCGTCGAAGGTTTACACAGTTTGTCCAGGTGGGAACTCGTATTACAATTGTGCGGTAATTTTTTTATCATCTGTTTAGTGCCCGGTCGTAGAGAAGGGCGAGCCCGCGATAAATACCGGGCAGGTCGGGTGTAACCTGATCCCAGGTAAACCGCCACGTCCAGTTGCCGCCGAACGTGCCGGGAAAATTCATGCGGGCGTCAGATCCTAAATTCAGGATATCCTGCATCGGGATAATCGCCATATCCGCGACGGAAGCGTACGCTGCGCGGATGAGCTCGAACCGAATATCCTCGCCGGAATAATTAAGATACGCCCGCGCGGACGGATAGATATCGTTCGCTTCCTTCTTCGCCTGTTCAAAAAATCCACGCGTGGTATCGTTGTCATGCGAGCCGGTATAGACAACGCACCGCCGGTGGTACCGGTGAGGAAGGAAATTCCTGTCCATCCCGGAACCGAAGGCAAACTGCAATATTTTCATTCCCGGAAATCCGCAGAAATCGCGCAACTCCTCCACCTGCCGCGTAATGACGCCGAGGTCTTCCGCGATGATGGGGAACTCGCCGAGATGTTTATTGAGAGTCCGAAAAAATCTCCTGCCGGGTCCCTTCACCCATTTGCCATGCTCGGCGGTGATCGCGTCTCCGGGAATTTGCCAGTATGCTTCGAATCCGCGGAAATGATCGATGCGGAGGATATCGAACAGCTCAAGGGTTGATGCGACGCGGCTCCGCCACCAGCGGTAGTCGTCTTTTTTCATTTCATCCCACCGGTACAGGGGATTCCCCCATAATTGTCCCGTCGGACTGAAGTAATCCGGCGGCACGCCTGCCACAGAAATCGGTTTGCCCTCTTCATTGATGGTAAACAGTTTTCTATTCGACCATGCGTCGGCGCTGTCGAACGCGATGAAGATGGGAATATCGCCGGCGATGAGAATTCCCTTGCTCGCGGCGTAGTTTTTCACCGCCATCCATTGCCGGAAGAACATAAATTGAAGAAATTTAAAGAAGCCGATCTCGCGCGAAAGTTTCTTTGCCCACTCTTTAACAGCTCCCGCTTTACGGCTTCTTATAGGAATATCCCACGCCGCCCAGTATCTGCCTTCATGATATTCTTTCAATGCCATGAAGAGCGAGAAATCGTTGAGCCAGGTTTTATGCTTCAGACAAAACGCGTCAAACTCCTTAGCGAGTCCGGCATTAGATGTTTTATGGAACCGGTCATAAGCATTCCGGAAGAGATTCATTTTGTACTCGATCACTTTGCCGTAATCGATCTTGCGGGGATCTAATGTCGGGACGGGTTCGACGTCGTCTCGCGTGAGCAGCCCGGCTTCCATAAGGAGATCGGGGCTGATGAGGTACGGATTTCCCGCAAAAGCGGAGAAACACTGGTATGGCGAATCGCCATAACCCGTGGGACCGAGTGGCAGCACCTGCCAGATGGTTTGTCCCGACGCCTCGAGGAATTCGATGAAGCGGAATGCCTCCGAGCCAAGATCGCCGATCCCGTACCGGGAAGGCAGCGATGTCGGATGAAGCAGGACGCCGGCTAAACGGGGTAAATTCATAGAGACCACACAGGACGCTGATAATTTATAGAATTGAAGCGAGTCATTCCGTCCCGAAGAAATCGGGATCGGAATCTGTTCACTCTCAGGGGGTCGTCCAAAAAGAATTTCTCCACCTTCGGCGAGTCATGCTGAACTTGGTTCAGCATCTGTTTTCACCAATTTTTGGATCCTGAAACAAGTTCAGGATGACTAATTCCTTTTTTTTGGACGACCCCAAGACTCGGTTTGGGTTTATCAGCATACCTTTATAGAGTGTTCTTGTGAGCTTTGTTTGAATTCTTCGACCTGTTCGGAACGGGATTAGCAATAAGAGCCGTGAAGCGGTCGCTGCCATAACCGGCTTTTTCGGCTGCTGCCAATATCTTTTTGATCTCATTGTATAATTTTGAAAGATAAGAATCAACCTCCGTTGATTTGATTCCGGGAATAACATATAGTATTCTCATAATAAATAACCAGTAAAGGAATTCCTCCATTTTTTCTTTATTGAAATATACCGCATCGTTATACACATTCATCCCGGTAAAATTCTGCGCAAGGTTGACCTTCATCGCGGCAAGCACAACGGCGGATAACGGCGACTCCGACGAGAGCGTATCGTCAATCTCTCTCATCGAGAGAATATGCACGAGATCAGTCTCCCGCGCGCTTAACATTTCGCCGGTCTCAAGATGCGCAATGGAGTGATTGATGATTTTCGTCAGCCGCCATTCATGAAGGAGATCGCGCGCATGATCGTTCATTTTTCCTAAAAACGTGTGAAGCCGGCGGCAGATGGTCCAAAGGAAAAGCACTCTCCACCCCCTCGCCTCATCGTTGCCGTTATCCGTGAAGAATTTCGAAACGAGCGGCTGCCACTTCTCGTTTTCGTCCTGATGAGTAAGAAATAACTGCGGCAGACGAGAGATCGACGAAAATTCCTCAAGCAGAGATTTCATCGCCGCGTCGCGTTCCGGATTCACACCCTCAACAATTTCAATCGCGGCTGCCAGCGGTTCAATTTTTTCCTGCAGGATTTTACAGACGCCGGGAGAATCTCCGGACGGTTTAAGAATTTCACGGTATGCTCTCAATTGTTCAGGAGCTACGAGCTCAGTAAATGCCTTATGGATCGATTGATACCGGAGGTCGATCAATTCTTCGTCAATCGAGAGCACGCCGCGACCCGCCAGCATTCCGGCGAGAACATCGTAGGGTTTATCTATGGATGATTCAACTTCCCTGAAATCCAGGAATACATGATATTTGAACGCTCCCAAATCGATGAAAAGACCCTGTTCAATGAGAGCTTTATTTGGATGGATATATTCCAATCCGCTGATAGTGTCTCTGAAAATGCAATATGTGCCCGGTTTATATATCAGATTCAGCCCTTCCGCGAGGGTCAGTTGTACGATATCGCCTCCGGCTAAAAATCCCGCGGACATATTTATCCAGCCGGTTGCATGGGCATAGCGGTTATTATAAATCACCAGCGCCCGTTCATCGTTCTGCCTGTTGCTGAACGCGAATACGTCTTCATTCACCAGCCCGTTCTCGGAATAGCAATCATACAGAAAGAAGTTCTCCACCTCGCCGAAGAGATACCGCTTTTTCAACAAGGGAAAGATTTCACGCTCATGACGCAGTATAAGACGACCATCTGGTTGTTCATCGTTATATGCCCGGCGGTATTCCATGCCGTACTTTTCGGAATATCCTTCGATCTGGCCGTGACCGAACATGGGCAACCCCGGCATGGTGCAGAGCAGGACGCAGACGCCGAAATATTTATCGTCTTTCCCGAATTGCGCCACTGCAGTCTCCTCGTCGGGATTATTCATAAAATTGACATGCCGCTTGAGAATTTGCGGATTATATTCCAGAACATTTTTAATCGTCAGGCGGAAATTCAGGTTCTCTTCTTTCTTCAGCATGTTCATAAACGCGCTGTTGTACACGCGGTGCATCCCGAGTGAACGGACAAAATATCCTTCCATCATCCAGAACGCTTCCGCGAGAAGAAGCGTATCGGGCACCTCTTGCTGAACGCGATCGACCACCTCGCGCCAGAATTCGTGGGGTATTACCGCGTCGAATTGTTCTTTTGTCATTGCGAATTCGGAGCGGGATGGAATTGCTCCTCCATGCCCAGGCATCGGAAACCATAATCGTTGAATATGCCGTTTGGCAAGAACCATCGCGGCGTCGAACCTGACGATCGGGAACATACGGGCAACGTGAAGAATCGTCTGGATGACCGCTTCGCGGACCTCCGCATTGAGAAAATTTAACTGGGCGGTATCGTTCCACGGGGTACTGGTGCCATCATTGCCATGATAGATATAGCGGACGTCGCCCGTCCAGCGGTCGATGCGTTTAAAAACTACCGCAGCGTCGGTCTTGTGCCAGTATCCATCCTCGATAAAAATCCCGACCCGCTCATCGCTGCTGAGATCGGGTCCATCAAACCGGTAGTTCGGAAACGGAAGGTACGGGCTGGCGAGAAACCAATTCGGATGCTGGATCATCCAGCGGGAATCGATCCCCATATGATTCGGCACCATATCGCTGGCAAGCCGGATACCGCGGCGCATAGCGCGGTGCTGCAAATTCCAGAATGCTTCCTCCCCGCCCAGGTCCGCCGCCACAACATAATCGTTCAGCGAATAGGCAGAAGCAGCCGCATCGATATTTCCGTGGATATGCTTGATGCGCTTGGAGGCATAACTCCGCTCCCAGATGCCGATCAGCCACAGACCCGTGAACCCTCTTCGTGCGAGCAGGTCTAATTCTTCGTCGGGGATTTCATCCAGGCGCGTTATCGGGCGGCGGTATTGTTTACTCAATTGATCGAGCCAGACAAAAGCTGTCTTTGCGATGAGCACAAGGTGCGGCATCCAGTTTAAATCCTGTGAAAATCGTTCCATCTCATTCTCGTACAGAGAACCGTAAAATTGAGGTACGGGCGGAGAATCTTTGTCACCCCATCCGAAAAAAGGCGTCTGGGTGACCTGTGGAATTCTTTTTTTATCGGCTTCGGCAGCAGCTTTCATTGCGAAATATTTGCCTTCTTCGCGGATAAAATCGGTCGCCAATAATAATTGTCGGAAGATGGGTGACCCCGCCAAATATTTTTCCCAATGAATTCTGATATACTCAAGCTGATCCATGATGGAAGCGGGCGAAAACTGGATCGGCTTTAAGAGCATTTTCAGGAGAGATTCTTTTTCTGTGCCAAATGGCGGCTGGTTATCGAAAAATTTGTCGATCAATTGAGTGACGCCCGGATACTCTTTATTTTTTTTCAAATCCTGATCGCCGATCAATTCATCGAAGGATACCAGCGCCGGATTCTGGTTTTCAATCCATACCAGCAGCATTTCTTCGAGCGCAAGATGCCGGTGCGGCGTCCCCTCCGTCAGACCAGCCAGGTACTGCCGGGGAATTTCTCTATGATGATAGACCGCCGGAGGGGGAAATATATCTACAAACGTCGCGAGAAAATTATTGATTTCATCCGTTGAATATTTTTCCTCTAAATTTTTATCGCATTTTAGGAAGACGTTGGGATTATACGTCGTGCGATACGTTTTGAAAATATAATGAAAGACTTCGTGAAGAATGCCGAGCGCTAATAATTCTGATGGCGAAACAGGTATTGTCCGCTGATCGGCGTTGATTTTTGCGGCGACCTCCCGGGCGGTGCGTATATCGCCAATGACGACATTACCCCGGAGCGTAAAAAGGGAGTCGTCAATTTTATACTTATCCCGCGCCTTGCGGGATATGTGAAAATTGAACTCTATATTACTAAACAAATGAGTAGAAAAGGAATTGTTCATCGTAATTTAAATTAGCGGGAATATCGGTGAGATGCAATCCAGACCCGGCAAAACCTCATAACAAAAAACCTTGCAATCCCCGGTTGTTTCCGGAGTTGCAAGGTTGAACAATTGCCCCAAACAACGGGATTACTTTTTACCTTTCTTTATTTTTTTCGCCGGTTGATCTGCGGGAGCTTGTTGAGTCATATCGACCGCCATCCAGGACCCGCCGATACGGAAAATTTTCGAATCAGCCCATGTCTTCAACTGGATCGTGAATCCATCGCGGGTAACTGCGTCGGCGATGGCGTCATAGCGGAGATTTGTTTCCCGCGCTCCGTCGACGGAAGTAACGCCGATAAGAATCTGCGGTATCGATAAGAAGGGTTTATCAAACGTTACCGTGACTGGCACAGTCCTCTCGCCGTTGCCATCGGCGAGGGAGTAATTTGGCGTGGAGCCCTGCGTCACTAAAAATTTGCCCGACTGGATCGATTGCGTGAAAACAACTCCGGAAAAAAGAAATGCAACTGCAATTAATGTGATAATCTGACTGAATTTCATAAGAATGCCCTTTCAGAATAAGTGAATAAAAATTGGAGTCCGCAAAAAATTAACCAATTAATGCCATTTAAGCAAACGGTTCATTTAATATATCCATCTATCCGAATTGAACGGAACAAAAATATTTTACAGTGAATTTCTTTAAAATAAATGCGCCGCGCTCAGAGTTAAAAAGAATCTTCGCGGTTCATTGAACCGGTACGAAAGATCGAAGCGCAGCAGCTCGAGTATTCTGCTTAAGCCGATTCCCGCCTCGGTGTACCAGCCATTCGAGCTCGATTGGCTGCTATACCAGGTCTGAGCGGCGGAGCCGAACGTTACCAGCTCGATGCTGTTCCGGTAGAAGAAGGGAATATCAAGCGCAAGAAAAGGAAGCGATCTGAAATTATGTTCAAGATTAATCATCACGAATCTGTCTCCCGCAAACTCTTTTAATCCTCCCGCTTTCAAGACGCCAAACGGAGCATATCCGCTTGCGCGCGAATCCGGGACAAACATTCGCTGGATGGGCAATGTGCCGCTGCTTGTTCCGGCGCTCAAACGCATCCTTAGGTTCGGAGAGAAAAGAAGATCGCGAGCAAACGTCGGAGCATAGAGCGTGATAACGGCGCTGTACCGCGTGTAATCGAAATCGCTCCAGCCAATCGATGGTGAGGAATGCTCTATTGAAAGATCAATCTGGTTCCGGGAAATCATATCGAACACAATCGGCTCGTCTCCCAAATGCAGATCCAGCCGGAATGCCCGAAGATATCCGTCATCAATTGCTGGATTTGCCCTGAACGGTTCATTGCCGTTGAAAAAACTATACGTTGAATTCGATTGGCGTGATTGCTGATGTTCATCGATGAAACTGAGCTTGCCATTCACCTTTTTAAACGGGTTAAACGAAAGATACGTCCGCCAGCCGCGTGTGAAAAAATAATCCCGATAATCGTTTTTATCGATCAGCGCCATCAGCGAGATTGTTAACGATCCGTAATATCCTTGATCGGGGATATTATCCATCTGCCGGTATACTTCTCCGCCGACGCCGAATTTTTTCAGACTAAAAGGATACCAGAGAAGTCCCAGACGGTACTTCGCGTCGTTATCGGAAAATCCCCAGCCGGCGGCGCCGGTAAGTTTTAATTTATCCTTCACGGGATTCTGTTCAAACTTGCCGCCGAAGAAAAATCCTTCTACTCTATTGTAACGGATATCGACATTATCCAGCCATGATCCCGACTCGCCGCTATTGAGCGAAGCCAGCGGTCCTTTTGGTTCAAATTGTTTTTCGAGAGTTTGCCCGCTGTCTAAGGTATTATACGCCCCCTGCTCCTCGCTTGTTAACGGCAGCACTTCATGGGAGCTCCAATAGCTTGAATCATATCGGGAAGCCAATGAATCTGTCACCAGCGTCGGCTTATGAAGCACGCTATCGGGAATCGGAGAGTTGATTGTATAATCATAGATGGAGGATGTAAGCTCCATTCCGAATTGGGGAAAGGACAACCCGATCAGGTTCACCTTGAAGGTTCCGGTTACGGTGATATTTGTCGGCATCCAGTACAGCGTATCATACAAACCGAACTGCTGCCGGTAATGCAGATCGATATCGGAGACAAAGGGAATTGTGAATGCTTCGTTCGGCTGGAGATCAACTCCCATCACGGCAAAAGTCTGGTCGGCAATAGTGACGACGCCGTTGAAGAGCGGTTTAAGTTTCGATTTCGGCGTCATACGGATCTTGTACACTTCTACGCCGCCAATGGTGAACGTATTGAGGAGTGTATACTCGTAATTATCGAGCGCATCGGGAGCTGTAGGCCCGACAAACCGATACCCGGATTGATTCCCATCAACAGAGATGGAAAACAGATTGATCATATCGTCGTTAAAGTTTACAATACGCCGCACGGCTGCAAAATTTTCATTCGAGGGAATATTTTGAGTCTGGCGCTTCTGCTTCACAATTTCCCTCAACGTATCACCCATCAGCATAAACCCGGTTGTATACGCCTCGGAAATACTTGCAATGGCTGTATCCCGCCGCAGGATCTGACGGGTGAACGCTTCAAATTGATACGTCTTCAATCGATCAAGCCACTCATGTTTGTGGGCAATCGCTTTCCGGATAATTTCCACGGCTGGATCTTCCGAGGAAACCACCACCTCAGGCATAATGAGCGGCGAGGGCACAAGTTGGATATCTTTGCTCATATTTTCTGTTAACATGACTTTCACGGTTTCCGGCTGATACCCAAGATATGAATATACGATAGTATAGTTACCGCGGTCGAGTGAAAGAGAGTACTTGCCTTGGGCATTCGTGACCGTACCCCGCGAAGTGCCGAGTATTCTGATATTTACGGAAACAATCGGTTCATCGGTTTTTGAATCGCGTACGCTGCCGCGGAGAACGAATGATTCTGCGTGAAGAATAGCGGGAATGATGATCGCTAAAAAGATGAGAATGGCTATGCCATATTTCATATTCATGATAGTACTCGAGTTGGTTGTGTTTTTCATTGAGGAATTTGTGCCGCACTATTGTTTATCCTCTTCTCACTCCACATTTCAGTGGTCGAGGAAATACCGGGGGTTAATTATTCTGTATTATAGAACTGAAGCCGAGTAGAAAAATCTACATTCGTTGTTACTTATTCAATCGTTCAAGCTCGCGCTTGGTGCGATAGCTAAGCCAATGTTCGAAATCGTAATCGTCATAGTCCGTTGTTTTTTCAAAAAACTTTTTCGCTTCGATTTTGTTCCCCAGTTTCACATCGCACATGGCGCTGTAATAATAAGCCCAGGGGAACATCCATTCTTCGGATTTCGGCAGATGCTGGCTGAGTACATCCTGAAAACTTTTCAACGCTTCTCCATACGAACCCCGGTCATAATATGTTTCACCGATGCGGTACATGACTTCGGTACGCACGAGGGAAGGCGCGGAAATCTTTAACCTGGCGAGCAATTCGAGAGCTTTATCATACCGGCTTGATTTTGAAAGATTTTGCGCGCTGATCAGGACGCTATCATCTGAGCCAAGCGATCTTTTCAGCAACGCGGCGGCTCTTCGTGAAGAGTACCGGTCGTCGCCAAATTTGCTTTTCGAATCGGCGGCAATCTTATAATAATTTTCCGCTTCACTTTTCTTGCCCAGCATATCCATGCAAACGCCGATGCGGTAATTAGCCGTCGCCACGTAAACTTCATCATGATAATTTTGTAAGAACCGCTCATAACATTCCTGCGCATGCCCGTACTCTTCCAGGCGGAAATAACATTCTGCCAGCTTATAATCGATATAATGGCGGGCATTGGGAATGGGCAGATGTTCTTCCCGTGAAATTTTCTGGAGAATATCCCGCGCTTCCGCAACATCGTTTCTCCGAATCTGCCACACTGCAAGCGTAAAAGAGAAGAGGGAATTTGCCGGATAGGCGGCGACTAATTGTTTTATCATTACCTCGCTGGAATCGAAATTCTCGTTATACCACGGAAGCAACTCTGCCAGACAAAATTTCGATTCAACATTGGAAAAAATTCCTTTTTGCGCGGTAATGCCGATCTCTTTTAAACCCCGCTCGCTATCACCCGGGACTCCAAGAATTGCGACCAAATATTGCAATGCTTTCGGCATGAAGGTGGCAAAATAGTGGAATATGCCAACTCCAACATAGGCGTCATAGGCATTCCGGTCCATTTGAAGCGCATCGTTAAAATAATCGTAGCTTTTCTTTCCGTCCCACGCAGCTTTTAAATAACTCTTCATCCTTGCATGAGCGAACGCCCGATAGGCATAAGCAGTTCCGAGACAAGTGTATATATCAGCGTCCGTATCGTAGTGATCACGATAATGTTCGCTGGTATCGATAACGTTATCCATCTCGTCAACGAAGCGGTCATAGCTGCCGTCGTCGTGCTGGATCATGAGCCGCCAGAATCGTATGCTCGCTTTGCCCAACATTGGTCTGGGATGAAGCGGTTCAATTGCCTGAGCTTCATCAAATAATTTATCAGCGCCATCAAGGTCGAGATTGTATGCCATCTCGAGTCCCTGTATCGTCATATGCCGGATGCGATTGGCTTTCGCAGTATCAAGCGTTGCGGGGAGCGCTGCAATCGTACAGTACAACAAAAGGATGAAAGTCCAAATAAAGGGTTTCATTCCATCTTTTATTGAAAAACGACCGGCTACACTTTGTACGTTCAGTCTGAAACCCTCATCCCAAGCGCCTTGAAGAGAAAGGCATAAATATCTGAATACTCCTCGATCAATTTTGCGGTTGGTTTACCGCCGCCATGACCTGCTTTCGTGTCGATACGAATGAGAATGGGGTTTGTCCCTGCGTCGTTTTCCTGCATTGTCGCAGTAAACTTCATAGCATGGGAAGGCACAACACGATCGTCGTGATCCGCGGTGGTGATCAGCGTGGGGGGATAGGCAACCCCCTTCTTCACATTATGGAGCGGGGAGTAGGCATACATGAATTTAAACTGGTCGGGGTTTTCTTCCGCATTGCCGTATTCCCCCGTCCAGTATCTACCGACCGTAAATTTATGATACCGCAGCATATCGGTCACCGGCACCTGGCAAACTACTGCGCCGAATAATTGGGGCTGTTGCAATTCGCAAGCCGCCGTAAGAAGCCCGCCGTTGCTGCCGCCAAGAATTGAAAGTTTTGGAGTGCTTGTGTACTTTTCCGCGATTAAATATTTCGCCGTATAAATGAAATCATTAAACACATTTTGTTTTTTATCGAGCATTCCTGCTTTATGCCATTCCTCGCCGTACTCGCTGCCGCCGCGAAGACATGCCAACGCATAAATTCCGCCATTTTCAAGGAACACCACTCTCGACGCCGAAAAATTTGGCGTCATGCTTACGTCGAAACCTCCATAGCCGTACAAGAGAACCGGATTATTTCCGTTTAATTGTAAACCTTTTTTGTACGTCAGAAACATTGGTATCTTCGTTCCATCCTTTGACGGATAAAATACCTGTTTCGTTTCATACATCGTCTGATCGAATCCGCTTTTTACCTCATGGAACGGCGCGAGCCCTCCCGCGGAACAATCATACCGGAAAATAGCGGGAGGATAAAGGAACGAAGTAAAACTAAAAAACAGTTCATTGTCATCTTTTTTACCGGAGAGACCGCCGACAGAGCCAATCGTTGGAAGAGTTAGTTCATTAATAAATGATCCTTTTTCGTCATACAGCTTTAATTGGCTGTACGCGTCATGAAGATAGGAAACAACAAACATGTGATTCACCAATGCAACCGATGAGATAACGTCGCTTCCTTCCGGGATAATCTCTTTCCACTGATCCCGGGCGGGATGATTGAGGTCAATTGCGATGATTCTTTCTTTCGGCGCATTCAGATCGGTGTCAAAATAAAAGGTTGAACCTTCATTGTCGATGAAATTATATTTTGCATCTGCGTCGGGGAGAAGGCGGATAAACGGACCATCGCTGTCCACCCTGCGGTAGTACACTCTGTTCTGCGAGTCGGTTCCATGCCAAACCGACAGGATGAGAAATTTTCCATCATCGGTCACCGATGGAGAAAAACTTAACTCTTTTGCATCGGGTTGTTCATAGATAAGCTTATCCTGCGATTGGGGTGTATTCAGCGTGTGCCAGTATACTCTATTATAATTATTTTCGTCTTCTTTGGCGACTGTTCCCGGCTCAGGGAATCTATTATAATAAAATCCCGAGTTATCGATCTTCCATCCAATGCCCGCAAACTTTGTCCAGAGCAGCTTTTCATCGTAATCCTTACCTGTGTTGAGATTCTTGATATGGATTTCTTCGCGATCGCTGCCGCTCATGGATAGACCATACGCCAGAAGAGTGCCGTCCTCGGAATAGCTCTGGTTACTCAAAGCCACTGTACCATCGGTACTCAAGGTATTCGGATCAAGGATGACTGTTGAATCGGACTTGCCCGCATCCTGCATAAAAAGCACCGCTTGATTCTGGAGACCGTTATTTAAGGAATAGAAATACCTGTTGCCGGCTTTGAAGGGGACGCTATACCGGGGATAGTTCCATAATTCAGTCAACCGGTTTTTAATTTTCGCGCGATCAGGATTCGCGTCTATATATTCATGGGTAATGGTATTCTCGGCGTCGATCCATGTTTTTAAATCGGGGGATTCAAGATCTTCCATCCATCGGTAGGGATCAGCCACTTTTACGCCATGGTAATCATCGATCACATCCACCTTTTTCGGCTGGGGGTAATGAAAATTCTGGCTGTTGCCGGCGAGGGTTCCAAACAACAACCCAAAAATCAACAAAATCATTGAATGCGTCCCGGAGTATTTCATAGAGTGCTCATCATAATAAATTAGAGAATTCATTGAATGAATAATAATACGGAAAAATGCAAGGGGAAACAATTCATGAGCCATGCAACAGCAGGGAACTGATCTAAGTCCAAAAATATATCACTTGAACTCCATCGCTCCGCGCGGCACCCCGTATAAGTTGTCAACACCCGTTTTTTTCCGTATCTTAATCAGATTATGCAAGTATGCAATGATTTATGCTCGAATTCTAACGGGTGAAAACGCTTCTCATGGCGCTCAAAAAGGAGGCGGTGATACTATTGGCAGCGCTCGCAATCATGAGCGCGTCTTGCTCCAGGAAAGAGCAGCCCCCGGTTCCCGCTCCGGCGCCCCAACGAAAGGAAAATCACGTGTCGAAAAAAGATGAGTTGATTCCGGTGCTCGATTCACTCGACCGCACCTACGAACAGGCATGCAACAACATGGGCACTGCCAACTGGAATAGTTATTCCAAAGACGGTCCCGCAAATCTCGACAGCGCGAAAGGAGAATTTTCAAAAATTTTCCTCGATTCCGCGATGGCAAAAACTATAGACGTCTGGCGCGATAAATCCGGGTCTCTCGCAGATAAGGCGCTCGCCCGCCGGCTTGAGCTATGGCATCGCTGTTTTATCGGCGGGGCGGTGTATGCCGATCCCGCGATCGCAAAACTTGAAAATGATCTCCAGGAACAAATTACCGATTTTAAGTTCAAATTCCACGGTAAACAGATCACCCGCGCAATCATCAACAACTCCCTGCGAACGGAGAAAGTTCAGTCGAAACGACATGCGCTCTGGTCCGTCCCCGCTCAATTATCTGCGCAAACCGAGGACAGTCTGTTGAAACTCGTTGCGTTACGCAATGCAAAAGCAAAAAAATATAAATACCAGAATTACTATTCGCTCTCGCTCTCCCTTCACGGCATCGATGAAGCATGGCTCATTAAAACCCTGAATTATCTTGAAGAACAAACGCGGGAGCCGTTCCAGGAATTCATCGCAAAATCGAAAAAGAAACTAAAAATTAAAGAATTCGGACCCTGGGATTTCGATTATGCCCTGGCAAAATCCGCATCGCTGCCCGATAAATATTTTCCTTCCGATTCCGTATTTCCCATTATCCACAGGTTCGAGAAAGGAATAGGGTTCAAAGTCGATACGCTCCCTATCAGGGAAGTCGTGAAAGATATTCCCTACAACGGGTTAAGTCTTGCTGTGAAGATACCCTCCGATACGCGATTTCTCCTCAATCCTACCAAAGGTAAAGGATTTTACGGCGTTGCATTCCATGAATACGGCCATTCGCTGAAAGCAGTTCACACCAACGTGGATTATGCAATACTGAAAGGATACGAGTGGATCCCGGGGGCGCAGTGCGCAGCATATGAAGAGGGCATTGCCGATCTTCATGCGGAATTTACGGAAGACTCTACGTGGCTCTCGCGGTATACAGACGCAGACGAAGATGAAATCGCGAGGTACGTGGATGGACGAAGATTTCCAAGTCTTTACCGCCTGCGAACGATGCTGAAAAATTTCTTCATCGAATATTCGATGTATAAAGACCCATCGCAGGATATGGATTCGGTGGAACATGCGATGTTTCAGAAATATCTTCTGGTCGATCTTCCCGAAGAAGAGCCGCACCAGTTCGCCGCTTCGATGTGGTACACCGCGTACCCGTGCTATTATCAGAATTATATCCTTGCGGGAATGATCGCGACGCAATTGCAGGAAGCGTTAACGGATCAATTTGGGAAGAAAAAACTTTCCGATAAGAATGTTGCGGAATGGATTATCCGGCAGCTCTACGCGACAGGGGAAACCGAGGAGTGGGGAGAACGGATTCGCAACGCAACAGGAAAATCGCTCGAGCCCGGCGCGTATCTCCGTAAATTAGGAATTGAAACAACCCATATTATGAATAAGTGACAACACCGGTTTATATTTTTATTTTAATGAATTACAAGAAAGGTACAAAAGAAAATATGCTGCGTAGTATGAGAGTATTGATAGCAATCATTTTTTGTTCGGGAATATTCGTGCCGATCAACCATCTGCATGCCCAGGAACCGACCGCCATGAGAAATCTCGTGCAATTTTACAGTTATGCGGATACGGTGGCGTTATTCGCGCCGTCGGAAGATTCTTTGAGGATTATTAAACAAAAAGTGGTGGATAAATTTTATGTCGCTTTCATCGGTTTTAAAAAATCGCCCAAGGTGAGAATTGTCGCCGTGACACCCAAGCCCATTAAAGACGTCAGGAAGGACATAGCGCTGACGGTGCAATTTGCCGGATATTATCCGCGGGCGGGAAGAGTAACATCGTGGGGATGGATATGGGATAGAAACGGGGATGGTAAAATTGATTATCTTGCGCTCCTGGGCGGGGCAGCTCCAGTTGAACGCGGTGATATGCCTGAAGATTACCCGCCGCGGGGCGTACAGATGAATGCAGACCAGATCGAATTTATGGTGGGACACTGCCGCTTGATATTCAATTACTGGGCTGATGATAACTTCGATGGAAAATTAGACGGTTTGATTCATTTCGATCTGGATCCGGTGCGGGACTGGGTTCAGGATCAGATTGTTATCCGAAGCACAAAATTTAATACTAAATTCGACGAAGTGTGGGCATTCCAGGATAAGATGGCGAACCGAGCCGATACCGTTTCCTATAGCAATAACCGGGTGCCCTATCATCCCATCGGCAAACCGATAGACGAGATAACCGAGCAAACGTTTAAAGATAAAACGGATATCCTCAATTTAATTAACAGAGCCGCGCGTATCGCCGGCTTATCGGCGGATGATTTCGTATCGGGGAACGAAGGCAAAGAGCAGCAATAAATTTTCTGTGGGATATTACAAAAGCCGGCTGTGGATATATTCCAGAGCCGGCTTTCATTATTTAGCAAAGCTTCTTTCGCTTCAAAACAATTCCTTCAACCGTTCCGGCGGGCGGGCAAGGATGGCTTTCTTACCCTTTTCAATGATTGGACGCTGGATAAGCTCAGGATATTTCACCATCAGATCTAGGAGCTCGTCTTCGGAAAAAGTCTTCGTCCCGAGTTCCAGTTCTTTATACATGATTTCTTTTGTGCGGAGGAGATCGCGGGGTTTCATCCCCATTTTAACCAGGAGAGATTTTAATTTGGATTTGGAGAACGGTTTGCTATAATAATCGACCGCGTCAAAATCGACCCCCATCTCCTTAAGTTGCTTATACACCGTTCTGCAGGTGGAGCAGGTCGGCTTTTGATAGATCGTTATTGTATCAGCCGCCATCAGGATTGAGGTATTTTTTTAACCTGGCTTCTAATTTTGAGGCAGGCGTGTAATCTTTCACTTTCGTCTTCAGTGTGAACATTTTCGTATGGGGGGACCAGATAATCACGAGACTATCTTTTAAATTGCGGATCGTTCCGTTCGTTTCGGTAACGATATTATCATGGGGGTTAACGACGAATCGGTTGGTGTCGTTTTCGCTGTAGTGAGGAAAAATTTTGCCGAGATCGGAGACGAGCGACACTTCCCTCCATGTTATTTTTCCGTTTTGCAGGCGCACGCTTCGCTCTTTTACATACCTGCCCTCTTTCAATTGATCGAGAAGATAGTCATCGCTCTTCCACTTGCGGATCAATTCTTTAAAATCTTTATTTTGATCCGAAGGGTTTGCCGCATCCGACTGCACATTATAGTTCACCGAGGTGAGCGTTCCGGTTTTTCCATCCGGATTGATTTTCAATACGTACTCGTCGCGTTCGCTGATAAGGCAGCCGGCGAATACGAAGGCAAGAACGAGAATCCCCGCACCGAGGTTCTTCATCCCTACAGGCGACTCAAATATGTTATGGTTCATAAATAACCTCGCGAGCTGTTCAGAGGAGGAGACAATTGACAATAGTTATTTTCACGCTAACTCCTTTCGTTTTGATGAATGGAATATTTCGGTAAAAACGTATTATCGGCAGTAGTATAACGATAAAAACACAACTTCGCAAGAATCCGGAATAGTTAATTCAAGTCTGTTTGGGGTAATCTCGGAGTCACAAAAATCACTTTTTCTCTTTCAAGAAACACAGCCCCTTCGGCAAGCCCTTTTGATTTCCTGACATATTTCCTCTCGCAATACGCCACGGGAACGTTGCTCGCGTTCCGCATTTTGCTGTAATAAGCGGCAATCGACGCGGCTTGAGTAATGGCTTCCTTGCCCGGCGGATGGGAAGTATCGGGAACTTTCAGCACCGTATGCGATCCGCTCGATCCCCGCGCATGGAACCAGAGATCGTTCGGCTTGCTGAATTTCATGGTCAGCAGATCATTATTGGCGCTGCTTTTTCCAACCCACACCTCAAACCCGCCGGCGACGGTGAATATACGGAAGGGCGGTTTGTTTTTATCAGCGCTCTCTCTCAGAAGATGCAGCTTCGTTAATTCTATCCGGTAGGTATCGGTAAAATCTTTCAACTGGTCTGGTGTTTCGCATTCTTCAAGTTGAATCACCATGGCTTCAAGTAATTTCGATTCTTTCTGCGCTTCGATGGAGCGTACCGCATTATCTTTTAGCGCTGATTTGGTTTTCTTCGCCTTATCGAAATAACGTTCCGCGTTTTTTACCGGCGATAGCTTTGGGTCCAGCGTGATCTTGGCGGTTCCCTCTCCGCTTATAATATCGGGCAGCTCCGCGGACGACATCCCTTTCGCAATCTGATCGAGGTTGCCCATAATGATGCTTCCCATTCGTTCATACTCCGCTGCGCGGGAAGATTCCCTCGCCTGGCGATCATATGAATCAACCGTCCGCCGGCTTCGGTCAGCGATTGTTTTCAATTTTCCGAAAAGCTCTTTCTTCCCGCTGTCGCTGTGTTGCTGTTTATAAATCCGGGTTAAACATATTTTTACCGCCTGGTTAATATTCTCGAATATTTCGACACGCAATCCGGAAAGATGGTTTAACGGCAAAACGGAGAACACCGCCGGGTGATCGTCGCGGAAATAAATTGCCGGGCAAGGTTTTTCGCGTTCACTGTTGATTGCGCGAATCGCGGCAAATATTTTTTCCAACGCCAATTCGTCAATAAGGGAAGAAAGTGATTTCTCTTCCACGCCCGCACGGTAGAGAGTTTCCCTGATATACGTTGAACCAAAAAACGGAAGTTTGATTTTCAGCGCAGCATATATCGCCATGTCTTCCCCATGCAAATAATTCATCCAATCGCTTTTGTTAAGCGTGAGCATTTCATCAGATCGCTGCTGCGGAGAAGCAAGCTGTTTTCCCGCATGCGTTTTTCCATGTTTAAACGCTTCGAGAATTATTTTCTCCCCGTCGACAAGAAAAACATTGCTTCGGGCGCTGTTGTATAATTGAAGCAATAATGTATCTGCAGATTCTTCAAATGAAATTTCCACCGTTCGATCGAAGCCGAGCATGCCAATCCGGGTTATTATTTTTCCTACAAGGTCTGGAAACAGATCAACCGAATTCTTTTTGGCGCGATTGACGTTTTCACGGAGCAGGAAATGATTCAACGAAGGATCGACCGAGATGGATAGCGTACTGATTCCGTCATCAATAGCAACGGAAATATACAGTTCATCTTTTTGCTGGGTGAACACCTCCTGAATTTGGGAGTTCCGTAATCGAGGTTCCAATTCCCGGCAAAGGGCATGGAGGGTAAAATAGTGGGTAACCAAACGTCTTTAAAAAAGTGGAATAATTGACATAGTTATCCACAATATATCCAAAAGTACATGGAGATTCAATTAAATTGGCATGAATACTGTGAAAAAGGTGTTTACAACTTGTCGAAAGCTTTTTCTTGACAAATGACCTTTTTTTGGGTACTTTGATATACTCTTTTTTATCAAAACTCAATAGAATAAGCCTTTTTCGATGATTTCAAGCATGACTGGGTATGGCCGCGGCGAGGCAACCCTTGATGGCATCACTACAATAGTCGAAATCCGAAGTGTGAACAGTCGTTATTTTGAAGTTGCCGCCAAACTGCCACGGAGCGTCTCCCACCGCGAGAACGATGTTAAAGAATTGCTGCGGAAGAAAATTGTGCGGGGAAAACTCAGCGTTGTTATTTCCATCCAGCATTCGAATAATAGCGCGGAACTTCCGCTGGCGATTAATCTCCCGGCTGCGAAAATGTATTATGCACTGTTAAAGGAGTTGAAGAAAAAACTCAAACTTCGCGAACAGATCGGCATCGATCATCTGTTAAAATTTTCAGAAATCTTCGAGCCGCCCGATATCACGAAAGAGGACAATAATGAATGGCTGAGCACGGAAGCTGCGCTGGATCTCGCTGTTGATGATCTGGCAATGATGCGCCGGAAAGAAGGACACGAGCTTGGCCTGGATGTTGAAAAACGCCTTCATCAAATGGAACGCCTTATCGATGAAAACGAACGCGTCAGCAAAGAGCGGATCGATATTGAGCGGACGCAGCTTCGCGAAAAAGTCCACAAATTATTGGAAGATCCCTCCATCATCGATGATAAGCGGCTGGAATTTGAAATAACCATGCTCGCCGATAAGTTAGACATCACGGAGGAATGCGTAAGATTCCATAGTCACATAAAATTTTTCCTCGCAGCGCTCGCAAACGAAGAGGCAGCCGGAAGAAAATTGAATTTCCTCTTGCAGGAAATGAATCGCGAAGCAAATACCATCGGCTCAAAATCCTACGACTCCGAAATCTCCCATAATGTGGTTACGATTAAAGAGGAATTAGAAAAGATCCGCGAGCAGCTTCAAAATATCGAGTAACGGATTACGCGGACGTGCTGCAACCAATAGTATTTGCCGGGAGTGAACGGGAGTGAATCCGAAACTCATCGTTATCTCCGCGCCGAGCGGGAGCGGAAAAACATCCATTGCGCATGAAATATTAAAACGCCACACGGAAATTGAATTTTCGATATCCGCGACAACGCGACCCCAGCGGCCCGGCGAAGTCAACGGGAAAGATTATTATTTCTTGCAAAGAGCAGATTTTGAAAGATCCATTCATGAAGGAAAATTCATCGAATGGGAGGAGATATTCGGCAACCTGTACGGAACTCTAAAGAGCGAGATAGCGCGTATAGTTGGATCGGGAAAATCGCTTCTCTTCGACGTCGATGTGAAGGGAGCAATATCTATAAAACGGCAGTTTCCCGATGCCCTGCTTATTTTTATAAAACCGCCGAGCATGGCGGTGCTCTATACGCGTTTAGTAAATAGGAATACCGATGATCCGGAATCCCTGAGCAAACGGCTTGAGCGTGTGCCGATGGAGCTTTTAAAGGAAAACGAATTTGATTACCAGGTTGTGAACGACAACCTGGAACAAGCGATAGCGGAAGTCGAAGCAATAATATTTAACAACGATGGAACGTCCCGGCGTATGGAAATTGTTCATTAAAATAACTATTTACATCAAGAAAGGCAGCAACCAATATGACTGTTAAACCGGTCGATATAGAAAAACTTAAAAATACGGCTGACAACATCTATGAAGCGATCGTTGTCATGTCGAAACGAGCGCGCCAGATCAACGAAGAGGTGAAGATCGAATTCAACCAGCGGGTTGAAATGGTGCAGACAAAGATTTTCGATCCCGAGGAGGAGACGGACATCCCTCAAACAAACCCCGATCAAATCCTCATCGCGAAAGAATTCGAACAGCGCGCCAATCCTCCTGAAATTGCGATCAACGAGATGATGGGCATACAGCTCACCTTCCGGTATAAGGAAGATGAAATTCTGCCTGTCTTGCCGTAATCGCATGCGGGAAATCGCGCATCGCTGTTCGCGTTAATCAGCCCTTTGGGATTACCATGTTAAAAGAAAAAAATATTCTGGTTGGTATCACCGGGGGTATTGCCGCTTACAAAATACCTTTCCTTGTGCGTCAGCTTAAAAAAGCCGGCGCAAATGTGCAGGTGGTGATGACTGAATCCGCCCAGAAATTCGTGACGAAACTTACTCTTGCCACCCTTTCTGGAAACGAGGTTATTTCGGATATGTTTTTCGATCACGATACGCGGACGGTTAAAACCGGAACGTGGCACATTGAATTGGGTCAATGGGCGAACGCGATGATCATAGCGCCGGCAACTGCCAACACAATGGCAAAGCTTGCTTCCGGGTATTCCGATAATGCGGTCACGACAATTGCGCTGGCGCTCCGTTGTCCGCTCCTCATTAGTCCAGCGATGGATGCAGATATGTGGGAACATACCACAACGCAAACGAACGTGACCCGCCTGCGGGAAATTGGATATTTCGTTGTCCCGCCCGAATCCGGCGATCTTGCCAGCGGGTTAACGGGTAAAGGACGGCTCCCCGATTTCAACGCGATCATCGAAGCGGTCGAAAAAATAATCGAGAAATCCGACAGGGATCTGGAAGGCAAAAAGATTCTGGTGACGGCAGGACCCACCTATGAAGCCATCGATCCTGTTCGCTACATCGGCAATAGATCCTCCGGCAAGATGGGTTATGCAATTGCGGGCGCAGCCGCGCTCCGCGGCGCAGATGTAACGCTAATATCGGGTCCGGTAAGTCTTCTGGCGCCGCGCAACGTCCGCCGCATCACCATCGAATCTGCGCGTGAAATGCACGCGGCAGTGACAAAAGAAATCTCCGGCGCCGACGCTCTCGTCATGGCGGCTGCTGTCGCAGATTATGCCCCCAAGGAAGTTAAAAAGAATAAAATAAAAAAATCCGACGGCATGCGCGCCCTGGAACTAAAGACAACGCCTGATATTCTCAGTTCTCTTACCGGGCATACAAAGGGAAAAGTCATTGTCGGATTTTCGCTGGAAACGGAGCGCGAACTTAAAAATGCAAAACAAAAACTGAAACAAAAGAAACTCGATTTCATCGTGCTCAACAATCCTCTTCATGAGGGAGCTGGATTCGGCAGCGACACGAATATAGTCACCATTATTATGAAGAGCGGGAAAGTCATAAAATTAAAAAAACTGCCGAAGTTCGACGTCGCAAACGAAATACTTGACAGTGTGGTAAAGTTGATGAAGAAATAGCGGGGCTTCCAGGTGCTTCCCGCCGAAAGAATCCGGCGCGAAGTCGTTTCGGATAAAATTATTTACACAGGATGTACCAATGCCGTCATCGGATATAAAAACGGAATTACGAGAAATTTTAAATCAGGCAGATCGATTTCTCCAACAACAGCAGGATTTGTTCGGGGATACAGTCTATATTGAACCTATGAAATCAAAAAAGAAATCTCCCGCCCAGGATACCTCATTATTTGTCCCAGACGAACCCTGGATGAACACCACCTCGCTCAAAACCCTTAATGAACAAATCTGCGAGTGCCTGAAATGTCCGCTGGGCAGCACGAGAACGAAATTTGTCTTCGGGGTGGGTAATCCAAAAGCTGAGATCATGTTTATCGGCGAAGCGCCCGGCGCGGATGAAGACCGGCAGGGCGAACCGTTTGTCGGCAGAGCGGGACAACTGCTCAATAAAATTCTTGAAGCGATCGGCATGAAGCGTGAAGATATTTATATCTGCAATATTTTAAAATGCCGGCCACCGAACAACCGCGACCCGCTGCCAGCCGAAATGGAAACTTGCACGCCGTATCTCTACAAACAGATCGAGATTATGAAACCCAAATTTATTGTTTGCCTCGGACGAATATCGGCGCAATGGCTTTTACAAACCAAAGACTCGCTCACCGTATTGAGAGAAAAGGTCCATGATTTTAAGGGTGCGAAACTCATTGTAACGTATCATCCGGCGGCGTTATTGAGAAATGAAAATTGGAAGCGACCGACGTGGGAAGATATGAAGAAGTTAAGAAAAATGTACGATGAATCGGTGAAGGGTTAATTCTTTGGCTGAAGTACGCTCATCATACGGAACTCAGAATCCCACCGGCGGCACTGCCGAGGGTAGAATTCCCCCGCAGGCAGTTGACGTCGAAAAAGCGGTTCTTGGCGCAATGCTCATCGATAAGGAAGCAGTATCGAAGGTGCTGGAATTTCTCGATACGGGGAGTTTCTATAGCCCCATGCATCAAAAATTATTCCGATCGATGATGTCCTTATTCGAAAAAGACGAGCCGATCGACGCAGTCACGCTTGTGGAAGAACTTCGCAGACGAGGCGAAATCGACGCCGTGGAAGATCCCGTCTACATCACCGAGCTTACCTCCAATGTTACTACGTCGGCAAATGTTGAATATCATGCCCGCATCGTCCTCGAAAAGGCGCTGATGCGGAGTCTCATTTCGGCGTCCACCGAGGTTGCTTCCCGCGCATTTACGGACACCGAAGACGCATTGGACCTGCTCGATGAAGCCGAAGCCAAAATTTTTCAAATTTCCGAACGGCGTTTAAAAAAATCTTTTACCCCGATCAAACGCGCGCTGCAGGAAACGTTTGAAATCCTCCAGGATATTCACGGAAAACACAGCGGCATCACCGGCGCTCCGACGGGATTTACCGATCTCGATAATCTGACGGGCGGCTTCCAGAATTCCGATCTCATTATTGTGGCGGGACGACCGAGCCAGGGTAAAACAGCATTGGCTCTTTCTATCGCGCGTAACGCGGCGCTCCATCCCCAAAAGCGCGTGGGGGTGGCAATCTTCAGCATTGAAATGTCCGAACAGCAATTAGTCATTCGCCTTTTATCCGCCGAAGCAAAAGTGAACGCCCACGCGCTCCGTACCGGACGGCTCGCGGATGAAAAATGGAAAAATTTAAGCCGCATCGTCGGCAAGCTGGCGGATGCAAAAATATTCATCGATGATACGCCTGCGTTGGGCGTGCTGGAGCTCCGCGCCAAAGCGCGCCGGCTCAAAGCGGAGCATGATATAGGAATGGTGATCGTCGACTATCTGCAATTGATCCAGGGTCATAAGAACGCCGAATCGCGCGAACGTGAAATTTCCATGATCTCCCGTTCTTTAAAAGCTCTTGCAAAAGAATTAAATATACCGGTGGTGGCCCTTTCGCAGTTGAATCGAGCCGTAGAGAACCGCCCGGATCGCCGACCCCTCCTTGCAGACTTGCGTGAATCAGGCGCCATTGAACAGGACGCCGACGTTGTGCTCTTTGTCCACCGTCCGGAAACATACGGCATCCAGGAAATCAAGGACGATGAGCTTGGAACAGTTTCCTCCGAAGGAATGGCAGAGATCATCATCGGCAAACAGCGAAACGGTCCAACAGGCATCGTGCGGCTTGCGTTCGTAAAAGAATATGCCGGCTTCGAGAAACTTGCAAGTCCCGGTATGGCTGCGTACCTGCCTCCCGAGCCCGCGGTTGAACCTGTGGAAGAACCGCCGTTCTGATTTTCGTATTAGCACACTTAATCCCGCCCGGCAAAGATTTTGGCGCGTATGCAGGATGAATTCTCAACTGTGAAGACAGGGGGATGGAAAATCCGCCATCGAACTGCATTTATTATTCGCTTCATCTATCTCATCATAATAACAAATCTTTTGGGATCCGCTGCGGTCTCTCAGACAGCGCCAACTGAAGACCGCTTAATTTGCAACAAAATATTTTCGTACGCATTTGAACAAAAGCTCATTGTAAAACCGATGGGAACGGTTATGACGGCAATCGGACAAAAATTTATCGGAGCGCCTTATGTTGGGGGAACGCTCGATTCGTCGACCACGGAACATCTCGTCGTAAACCTGCGGGGATTTGATTGCGTCACGTTCGTAGAGAATATCTTTGCACTGGCGCGCGCAATTAAATTAAATATGTTGACGTACGACGCCTATGCTCGCCAGCTTCAAATGATTCGGTACCGCAACGGAGTTATGAACGGCTATTCATCCAGATTACATTATTTCGTTGACTGGATCAGCGACAACAGGAAGAAAAGCATCCTGACCGATGTGACCAAAGAGTTAGGCGGGGTAGCATACCATAAGCCAATTAACTTCATGACCGAACACAAGGAATCGTACAAGCAACTGGCTGACGACTCTGTCTATACAAGATTGAAAAACATCGAGAATGATATTTCAAACTTGCCACTCTATTATATTCCGAAAAAGAGCATAGCCCGGATTGAATCAAAAATTCAAGACGGGGATATAATCGCAATCACCACCGGCGTCAACGGGCTTGATATTTCCCATACCGGGGTTGCAATTCATAAGAAGGACGGCTCGCTCCACCTTCTCCATGCTCCCGATAAGAACGGCGCGATCTATATTACCGATGAAACTCTCAGCCGGCATCTTCTTGCTCATAAGTCCCAGACGGGGATTATGGTTGCGAGAGCGATAGAGTTGAAAAATTAGCGGGCTTCATAGTTCCTGCATTTTTACACACACTCCCACCCTGTGAGCATGGCATAAAGCTCTGATAATTATAAGGTTAGATTTATTGGACGATGCTTACTTGAGAAAAATATTTATTTTTTTCATAAAATTACTTGATTTCTGATCTATCTTTCCGTAGTTTCTTGTAATATTTGAGGCTGTACCATGTCGATAAAAATACGATTTACGATGCTAAGTTTTTTTAAAGCAGGCGCATTGCTATGGTTTTTTTTGCAGGCGCAATGCTATGGGCAATGGTCTACCTCTCCCGTCGCCGATAGCGGGTTGATCGTTACTCCTGGTTTATATTCACAGATAGTATCGTATGATGATGGGAGCTGCATCATTTCCGGGATCCTCGATGATTATATTTATCTCCAAAAGCTCGATCCTTATGGCAAAATGATATGGTCTCAACCGGTGCTGGCACAATATGAGGCTGGTTCACAATACCAATATATCCCGCTGATAACCGACAACGACGGTGGAGTAATTTTTAGGTGGACTGATCCGCATGGAGCTCACTGTGTGGATTACGACCTTGGGACATATTGCTATAATTGGGCGCTCTATGCACAACGGGTGGATAAGAACGGCAATGTGCGATGGCAAACCGGAGGAATAAACTATGGATCATTGCAGGGAGGACGAAAATACGCTTACGGTGTAACCGATGGAGCCGGCGGCGTTATCTTTATAGTTGAGGAAGACAATTTCGGGGACACGAGCTCGACAAATTTGGAGACAGTGTGGGGTACCCGCTATGATTCTAACGGAAACAAGCTCTGGAAAAAAGGATATGATACCGCATCGGTGAAGGGCCAAATACAGGTCGGTTACGTTAAAAGGCTTGGATCCCGCGTTTACATTCAATCATCAAAAGGGATGAGAGTGATCGATCTAAATGGTAATACAATATTGCCAATGATATTTAATGGATCGGGTATGGTGGTGGCAGAAAAAGATAGTGTCGGCTATTTTACTCAATATGACAGGACCGTGGTTGATTCTCTTAATCACCCAATTGATATATGGACTATGACGAAATTATCTTCAAGCGGTGATACTGCTTGGATAAGCCAATACGGCATGGTTAGGCATTCATGGGGCCCCGTATCTGAACCTTTGCAACCCGATGGCTATGGTGGTGTATTTTTTGTGTGGTCGTTTCAGGACACATCCGGGATCGGAAGAACTCGCGCTCAAAGAATAGATAAAAATGGAGGGCACTGGCAGAATTATGGTTTAGATATCCACGGAGAAGAATTTCCAATGACGTTTTCTTCAAAAGGGGAGCTGGGTTTATATTTCTATGTTAGCGGTCATGCGCAAAAATTCGATACTTCCGGCAGCCCGCTCTGGCCCGATTCGTTTACCGTAATCTCGGATCCATCGAATGCCTATTTTCCTTCTCTCGCCTCCGACAATAATGGGGGTGCGATCCTATCATATTGGACAACGCAGGGGTGGATAAAGGCACAGCACACCGGAAGAAACGGAAGGTTGGGAATTATTACTGAGGTGCACAACGATCATAAAATTCGTCCGCTGTCATATTCGCTATCCGAAAATTATCCCAATCCGTTTAATCCGGTAACTAGAGTGGATTATTCTATCCCTGAGCTCGCAGACATTGAAATTGTCATCTTCAATATTCTCGGTCAGGAAATCGAACGATTCCATAAAGAACATCAAACCCCGGGAAAGTATACCATGGAATTTGATTTGATGAACCAACCCAGCGGCGTGTACTTCTACCGTCTGCAAGCAAATAATTTCTCCGATGTGAAGAAATTTGTATTGATGAAATAAGGAAATAGCTCTCCAGTTTAACATTTTAACCTTGCAGAGGGTAAAACCCCCTGCAAGGTTTTTTAATGAGATTGACTTCCGTCCGATATTTCTGTACCTTTTTAAATACACCATGCCCCCAAAAGGGGCAAAATTGTTTTAAATAGGACAGAATGAAGAATATTTGCATACTCGGTTCAACCGGATCAATCGGCAAGAATGCGCTGGAAGTTATCGCCAACTTTCCGGATATGTTCAGGGTTACGTATCTCACCGCCAATAAAAATATCGGGCTGCTGCAGGAACAAATCAACCGGTTCCAGCCAAAGGGAATCGGGGTGCTCGATAGCGCTGGCGCAGCCGCATTAAATGCGCAAACAAATGGATCGATCAAGATGTTCACCGGCGATGAAGGGTTGTGCGATCTTGTTCGCCAGGATGATATTGATATTGTCGTCAGCTCGATGGTCGGGTTCGCGGGATTAAAACCGACTATCGAAGCGATTAAACAAAGCAAGACCATAGCCCTCGCCAACAAGGAAACGCTGGTCGTCGCCGGGGAGATCATCACAGCCCTTGCGAAGAAATATCATGCAACGATTATTCCGGTGGACAGCGAACACAGCGCGATTATGCAATGCCTGGAGGGGGAAGATCGTTCAAAAATCGCCAAACTAATTCTTACCGCTTCCGGCGGACCGTTCTTGAATATGGATAAAAAGGATTTTCCGGATGTGAGCATAGCATCGGCGCTTAAACATCCCAACTGGAACATGGGGAAGAAGATCACGATCGACTCCGCCACGATGATGAATAAGGGTCTCGAGGTGATAGAAGCTCACTGGCTTTTCAACCTGCCGGCAAAAAAGATCGAAGTTATTATTCATCCGCAATCGATCATCCATTCGATGGTGGAGTTTATCGATGGATCGATTAAGGCGCAGCTTGGCGCCCCCGATATGAAACTCCCCATCCAGTACGCGCTCACGTACCCCGAACGGATGACTTCGAATTATGTCCGGGTAGATTTTGCAGGAGTGAGACAAATGTCATTCAGCACGCCGGACAGTGATAAATTCGAATGTCTTGAGCTTGCCTATCACGCCCTTAATGAGGGCGGAACAACACCCGCGATTTTAAACGCCGCAAACGAAACGGCGGTTGAGCTCTTTTTACAGGGATCAATCCGGTTCCATCAGATCCCGGTTTTAATCAGGAACACTATGGAAGCGATCAAAGTGAAACATTCTCCCGCGATGGACGATATTATTGAGGCGGATAAATCAGCAAGATCATATGCGCTCAAAAAGTGCAAGCAATTAGCTTAATTGATAATCGGATTGAATGAAACCGGCAAAATTCTTACCCGTGCCTGCTGCATGCGCGATGAATAATGAAGTATTTTCCGGAATTTAGTAACAGAGAAAGGAATTCATGCAAGCGTTAACAATGACATTTTATGCCGTACTCACACTGGGGATCCTGGTGTTCATTCATGAGCTGGGGCATTTCCTCGCGGCGAAATTAATGGGAATGAAAGTGGATCGATTTTCACTCGGATTCCCTCCGCGTGCGTTCGGCAAAAAAATTGGCGACACCGATTACTGCATTTCATGGATTCCGATCGGCGGTTACGTGAAAATCGCCGGCATGGTGGATGAGAGTTTCGATACCGAGTATCTTAAAAACGAGCCGCAGCCATGGGAGTTCCGCTCCAAACCGCTTGCAGCGCGAGTGCTCGTTATCTCGGCGGGCGTGCTGATGAATGTCCTCCTCGCCTTGCTTATTTTCTGGTATGTGCATTATTCGCAGGGAAAGCAAATCAACCTGACAACCACCGTAGGATATGTTGTTGATAGCAGCGCGGCGAAGATAGCGGGCATTATGCCGGGCGATAAAATTATTTCCATCAACGGCAAGAAAATATCGTACTGGGAAGAAATCCTCAACACGATCTATCTTGAAAACATCGGCAACGACATCACGATCAGGGCTGAACATAATGGAATTGAAAAGGAATATTTCATTCCGCGAAAAAACATCTCGGATACCCAGCCGCAATTGTTAGGCATGCTTGGTGGTCCTCTTGTCCCGATGGTGTATTCTCTGGAACCGGGAAAGCCGGCGGAGAAATTCGGGCTGCAGACCGGCGATTATATCATTGCCCTCAATGATACCACTGTAACGCTCGATCTCAATGTTATTAAGATTATACAATCACACGCCAACACGCCCGTAAAAATAACATGGAAGCGCGGGGACGCCGTGCAGTCAGGGATGATAACACCGAACGAGAGCGGTAGAATCGGTATTCGTATCCAGAATAAATATACCGGACCGTCCAAACATATCGATTATTCTATAGTACAGGCATTTCCCGAGGGGTTGAATGAAGTCATTCAGGCGCCCGTTTTGTTTTTCGTTTCTATTAAACAGATTATCGTGGGGAAATTGGCGTTCAAAGATTCATTTGGAGGACCGATTAAAATCGCTCAATATGCTACAGAAAGCGCATCATACGGTCTGTTGAGTTATATCTATTTCCTTGCAAATTTAAGCATGGCGCTGGCAACGATCAATATATTGCCCTTCCCGGCGCTGGATGGCGGGCATTTGACGATAATGCTGATTGAATCGATTTTCCGTAAAGAAATCCCGAATCGGGCTAAAATCATCATCCAGCAGGCAGGATTCCTGTTAATTCTCGCATTAATGGCAGTTGTCATTTATAATGATATAGTGCACTTTTGATGACGGACACAGAATTAGTGTGATCGCAAGCATAATTTTTATTCAATATCGATTGAAAAAGTCGCTAAGATTCGTATATTGTTATAGTTTTGGGTTTATTCATTTCGTTATCCATTAAGGAATTCATTATGAATCATAGTTGCAAGAAATATATATCAATCGCAGCTTTTTGGCTGATGCCATTGTTGATCCTGTCATTACGGTCGACCTCGGTTGGACAACTGAATGTTGATGTGAGCAATGCGCCACTTACTTCGCTACCGATTGGCGATCTGGATTTTAAGACGTTCGGGAGCAATAATTGGTTTTTTACGATCAATATCAATTATCCGGGCTCTCATCCTCACGTTCAGCTATCTGCTGAAATCGATATCATTCTTGCCGACGGGACTAATCTTTCAAATCCTGCCGCATCGTTGCTCACGAATCCCTTCGAAGTGGATAACCAGAGAACCATCACCAATTTAGATATCGGAAAGAATTCGGATATCAAAACGCAGGATTTCCATTTCAACCAGGACGCTAAAGATAAACTCCAGAACCTCGCTTTGGGAATCGGAAAATTACCGGCAGGAACGTATACCTTTCATCTCATGATATCCGATCAGGATGTTGCAGGAGTATCTGCTACCAAAGACGTCGTTTTAAATCTTCAAAATATTTCACGAATGGATCTGATCCTCCCGCAGGATAATTCACAGGATCCTACCGTTTTACCGTTATTCCAATGGCGGTACGATGGGAGCAACGTTCAATTATTTGTGTATGAAAAACGTTCGGGATCGCAATCGCGCGAGGATGCAGCGTCGGGCGTGCCGCAATTACAAGTTCAATCGGGCGCTCCTGGTTTTCCAAGCGGTTCAACTTCATTTCAATATCCCGTTGTCGGCGCGAGACCGCTGGAACGTGGAAAAACTTATGTTTGGAAAGTCATTGGATTAACCGGCGGCACCGGCGGAGTCGGACAACAGGTTCCCAGCGAGCTGTGGGAATTCACAGTTCAGAATACCAATAATCCCGATAATAATTCACCGGATTTATCGTTGTCTTTCCTCACCGGGCTTGGAGAAGATATATTAAACCAGCTTTCCAGCGGGAATCTCAAACCCACGGGCCTTCTTTATATCGATGGTCAGCTCGTTAGCGCAGCCGATGGCGAGGCAATCTTGAATGACCTTAAAGCTAATCCCGATAAAATTATAGAGATTCAAATCGTCCAGTAGGAATTCCCGAAAAAGACACTCTAACGAAATTAGGAAGAATACCGTCATGAAACATAAAATTATATTATTCATTTTGTGCCCGCTTATCGCAGGAGTAGTATCAGGTTTCATCCCTCCTCCTGATAACACCATCGCCCTTGCGGTAAAAGTTATTCACGATGTATCCAAGAAAGCGGCAAACCTTGATTGGGCAACCGCAAAGAAAGGCGATTTTCTTTATTCGGGCGATCAGATTCGAACCGGCGAGCGGTCAATCGCTATCGTAAAATTTAAAGATAATAGCATGCTCAGGGTGCGGGAGTCATCGGAGTTAAAACTTTTCGGCGAAGTGAAGGAGGGCGTGTTCTCAAAAACGGTGAATATCTCACACGGTGAATTCAGCTTTGATATCCAGAAGCAAAAAGAGAATGAAAAGTTCACGTTTTCCTCTCCCACATCCGTCGCCGCCATACGCGGGACGAAAGGCGTGATGGACCATTCCAGCGATGGCGATCAGGTTGTCGTTCTTGAAGGCCTTGTGAACCTGTTGAACAGTCTTTCAAATAAAAATGTTGATATCGCCGCGGGTGAAACGGGTGAATCCCACAGCGATGGAAGCATCTTTGTCCGGAAATCACGGTCAGGTGAAGTGGATTCCACGCGAAATGCAATCAACGCCGGGCACGGAGCAGGCACGATAAAACAACTCGATATCGAGTTAAAAGATGGGGATAACAATAAAAAGAAACTCCGCATCAAGTACCACGGATAATAAGTCGGTTTCCAGTTTTTTTTCCTAAACACCCTGCCATCCCACTTGTGGATAAGCAGGGTGTTTCATATATTTCTAAACCTTTTTCCATTCAGTTCTATTAACAGGATTTTTCTCCTATGATGACTTCATCGGGTTATTATAATGAGCGGACATTTTTATCCGTAATATGCTTTCTGCTCATCACCACCGCAGCGTTTGCCCAGGTAAGCGATCAGGTGCTTTCATACCATGCAGAAGCGGGAATCGAAGGCCAGCCGCTGACGATTTCGGCGGAACTCACCAACACCGCAAAAGTGAGCCAGGTCCTCCTTGCATATAAAACATTCGGTTCAAATGATTTCAAACAACTCGAAGGGTCGCTCACGGGGAACACCGCTTCCGCCACAATCCCGGGAACAGAAGTCGTCCCCACGCAAATTGAATTCTACTTCATTCTGAAAATGCAGGGAAGGGACAGTATTGTAACGTACACCTTTCCGACGGATAATCCTGAATCAAATCCATTGCGCGTGCAGGTGGAGGGAGCCGGCACAGGTGGAAATAAAACCGTCATTTTCCTCAGCCCGGATCCCGGAGAAAGCGTTCGGATTGAGGATCTGCTCATATCCATTTCTCTTTACTCAGTCGATTCAACTGTTGACAGAAAAAAAACCAAGCTGATAATAGACAACCGGGATGTGACCAAGTACGCAGTTATTTCAGAAGATTTAATCACGCTTGTCCCTGAGAATATAGAGCCGCCGTTGCAGGATGGTCCGCATAACGTACAGGTGGAGCTGTTTCAAAAGGACGGTTTATTCTTTTACCGGACAAATCAATCATTTACACAACAAAGCGCTGCAGCGGCAGAAAAAGCTGAAACGGCGTTCAGGTATTCATTTTCTGGACAAGCCGAGACGCGGAATGAAAATCTTCAAAATGTATCGACCCCATATAATCGCGGCGGTATTAACGCCAATGCCGAATATGGCGTCCTCCAGTTGGATGGCAGAGCGTACGTTACCAACGAGGATAAAGATAATCGTCAACCGCAGAACCGATTTCTTATTGAAGCCAAAACTCCCTGGTTGAAGGGTTCGTACGGCGATGCATACCCTGTGTTCCCAAGTTTGATCATGAATGGCAAACGGGTCCGCGGCGTTACGGCGAATCTCGCGCTCGGCTTCTTCAATCTCGATTATGCGCAGGGAGAAATCGTACGAAAAATTGAGGGAGATACTCTTTTGACCTTCCAAAAATCCAAATTCGACAGCGTACGAGCTCTCGATTCATTAGCAGCGTACGGTCGATATAATTCCAACGACAGCATCTGGGCGAAATACAGTTATGGCACATTTAAACGCACCCTAACCGCCATCAGGCCGAGTTTCGGAAGCGCAAATACATTCCAGTGGGGCTTCAGCTACCTCAAATCAATCGATGATATGGGCTCGATCCTCTACGGAATCAAACCGCAGGAAAATCTTGCTCTCGGATCCGATATCACCATCGCTGCGGATCACAGGAATTTTCTTATCACAGCCCAGGGAGCAGCGAGTGTACGCAACAACGACATCTCTCCCGGAACCCTTACCGACGAGCAGATCGATTCGTTGAATGTCGGTCCCGATTCTTCAAAGAAGCGGCAGGATCTGAAGAACATCCGCGATAAAATCAGCCCCTACATCACGGTTAATCAAAATGTCGTACCGTTATCCGTTGATAAAATATCCTCTATCATGGCGGGAGAAGCAGCGTTATCCTTAAATTATTTCAATAATTTCTTTAAGGGCGGGTATATTTTCCGGGGCAGCCAGTACGCCTCCTTCGGTCAAACTTATCTCCGTAATGACGTAAAAGGGATAAATTTATACGACCGGGTCAGATTGATGCAGAACCAATTATTCATCTCGGCAAGTATTGAACAACTCCAGGACAACCTTGATCAGAGCAAGATCGCAACCACTGATTTTTCGAACTTTAATTCGACAATTTCATATTTTCCCCGGATCAATTTTCCGAATTTCACGCTCGGATATGGAAGAAATTCCAGCTCGAACGGATTAGTTTCAACAGTCGTCGATACGACAGGATTGCATCATATCGACGGCACGATTGATACCATGCGATCGGAACAAATAACGCAGGACAGCACCAAATTAAGAAGCGCGGTTGAAGACGTCACCAACCGTTACTTCGTTCAAATCGGATATGATCTCAACACCGGCGGATACCGGCACAACCTGTCCCTGAGCGTCAGCACCTCAGCCCGCGATGATAAGACGCTTCAACAGTTGAACACAAAAAGCACAATGATCTCAACATCAATCACAACAACGTGGAATTCCCCGCTCCAGACCTCTGTGGGATTAACGGAAAATATGAATACCAACCCAATTCCCAATCCCTTGGGACCATTAACACCCGCAACAAGCATGGATTATAATTATACGACATTGTTGCTCAGCGCCCGCTATGCGTTTATGGAAAATAAACTCCACGTCAGCGGAATGCTTGGTCCCACATTCGGCGATTTCAAGCGTACTCTCTGGAATGCCGCAGCAGATTACCTCATTATGAAAAATGTCATCGTGACGACTGATTTAAGCTTGTTGCAGAATCCGGGGCTTTCCACCGATACCATATGGAGTTTGATGTTAAAATACAATATGTAAGATGAAGAGAGCATGTTAACGCGCGGCCGGCATTGAAAACACATTCAAAGAAAAAAAGAAATCCGCGTGAATTGCTGAACCAGGGGGGAATCATACTCGCCCTGGCTCTCTTTATTGTTCTCCTCACCCAGGACGTTTTTTTCACTGTAACTCCTCTTAAAAAGCTGGAATATTCCACTCTCGATATGCGTTTCCAGCGTCGCGGAACAACAACTATTCCGCCGGAATCCCTCAAGGTCATCATCCTCGATATCTCCGAATCATCCATCAAAGCGCTGCCCGATCGGTTTCCATGGCCCCATTGGTATTATGCTCACGTGCTGCGTAATCTTAAACGCGCCGGAGCCCTTGGAGTCGGGATCGATGTTACATTCGATCAACCCGATGCAAACAACCCAAAATCCGATCAAGAGATGATCGAGGCAATACGGGAAACAAAAATCCTCGCCCTTGCCGGAAAAACAGAAATCGCCTCGGAAATATATTCCATCCAGGAAAAAGATTATGGCAATATATTTTATGGAGCAGATAGCTCTATCGGAATTGTGTATGTACCTCACGATGAGGATGGACTCCTTCGAAGATATACCCCGATTGTGGCAACACGCAACGCGGGGGAGATGGAACGGCAAGATCGTTTTCCCACGCTATCATTTGCAGTATTAAACAAAGTCTATCATCAGCCCCCATCGGTTACAGCAGAAGATCTCCCGGGGGAATTTCTGTATATGGGCAAACATATCCCCAAAGCGGATGATGCAACGATCTATGTGAACTATTATGGTCCCAATAACACGTTTAAACATATCCCATTTTCCGACGTTATCGACGACAGTTCTTTTCAAACGGTGGATGAAAAAAATATCGGCGCTGACGTAAATACGTTTGACGATCCGGATATCCCTGGGTATTTGCAAAGCGGATATTTTAAGAACAAGATCGTTCTGATTGGTTCAACGATGCCTGAGGATCACGATCTTTTTCCTGTTCCAATCGGTCTGGGAAAACGGGTGGGCGACAATCTCATGTACGGGGTCGAAATTCATGCCAACGTTATTGAGAACGTTCTCGACAATAATTTTCTGACCAGGGAGCCAAAGTGGATCGATACAGTATTCATTTTTCTCCTGACGGGTTTAACGTTTTCAGTCGTATCTATAATAAAGCATGCGAAGATGCGTTACCATGCAATCAATGAAATCATCGGCGTCGGATTTGTGTTCGCAGAGTGGGGAGCGATTATATACGTTTCGTTGCATCTCTTCGAGGGATCCAATTATGTCACCATCGTGACGAATCCGATGTACGCTGTCGGCTTGGGATATCTCGGCGCAACGGTCTATAATTATCTAATTGAGAGGAGACAGAAGAATCTTATCAAGAATATGTTCACGCAATATCTGAATCCGGCAGTAGTCAACCAGCTTGTGGAAAATCCGGATTCACTCAGGTTGGGCGGCGAGCGGAAAAAATTAACGGTGTTCTTCAGCGACATTGCGAGTTTCACGTCTCTTTCTGAAAAATTAAGTCCTGAAAATCTTGTAGCGCTTCTCAACGAATATCTCAGCGCAATGACGGAAATAATCTTCGCTCACGGAGGCACTCTTGATAAATTTGAGGGGGACGCCATCATGGCATTTTGGGGCGCTCCCATCGAACAGCCCGATCATGCTCTGCGTGCTTGCAAAGCTTCTCTAAAAATGCAGGAAGAATTAGTCCTCATCCGCGAACGCTGGAAGAAAGAGGGAAAACCCGATCTGTACGTTCGGATCGGACTCAACACAGGGGATATGCTTGTCGGGAATATGGGGGGCGCCGGCCGTTTCGACTACACCGTCATCGGGGATAACGTGAACCTCGCTTCGCGGCTTGAGGGAGCGAACAAACAATACAAATCATCGATCATGATGGGTCAAGCGACGTACGAGGAAATAAAATCACATGTGATAGCGCGTGAGCTTGATATGCTTGTTGTGGTTGGAAAGACCGAGCCGGTGAAGGTCTATGAACTCTTCGGACTCACCGAAAATGGTATTGCGCCTGAAGTTACAAAATTCCTGCAGCTCTATCATAATGGATTGCAACTGCACCGGCAGCAAAAGTGGGAAGAGGCAATATCCTCCTTCGAACAGTCTCTTACATTACGGCCGGGAGATTATCCCGCACAAATCTATATTGAACGTTCGCGCCTTTACCAGATGGCGCCGCCCCCGGAAAATTGGGATGGCGTTTTCAAACTCACTTCGAAGTGATGAATTAAAACGTCAGCGAATATAAAAAAGCTTGCTGCGCGGTAAACATGTTCGAGATCTCCTCATGCTGCGGCGCACCTTTCACCGGCATAGCGATACATTCATAATATCTCCCGTTCACTGAGAATACAACAACTCTTTTAGAGAGATTCTGTCCGGTTAATTCGTAACCGCAAAATTCTCTGCCGCGCATTTTAAACTTCCTGGGTTTGTGCTCATCATTAAGTACGGAATGACTTTCATCTTGTGATGATAGGCTGATGTTTGCAAGGAGTTCAAGCCCTTCCTTATCTACCCGGGTTTTAGTTAGCTGGTCGAGATGGAGTTCCTGCACGGAAAGCGTCGCTGAAAAATCATCCTTCACTATCCATGCGATTGCCGACGGTGCGAGCGTATCTTCGGATGAATAAAACCAGCCCTCCGGTATCAGTCCTGCAAAACTGCTGTCGCGTGAAAGAAATGCTTCTCTCCGGAGGGGATAATGATACGAATAGGGAAGATACGTCGTCGAACAGGACGAGAGTAAGAAAATGAGAAAAACGGAGCTAAGAAGCGGTCGCACTCGTTACTGCGAACTCCGGAGAAATTGTTCTGCTTCCAGCGTAAACGTTAACGAAATGCGGTGGGTGTTTCCAAGATTTTCGGTGCCGTCGAATTTTGCAAACGAATAATCGATATCGAATTTCGGAAGATGGATGCCGGTCCCCAGGTTCAGCGAACCGATATCGCTTAGTCCCGCCCGGACAGCGACAAGACTGTGAACATCATACTCCAACCCGGTATGGAAATCTGCGCTGAGTCTGCCGATGTGAGCATTGGAAGCCGTTGCGCGATTTTCAAATCGGAGGTCGACGTCGAACGCGGGAGAAAATCTCCCGCCCCATGCATCGATGAAATATGCCGAGCCGAGCTTTAACGTTGGGGAGATAAGCTCGTTGGTTCCCGTGCTCCATGCAACTAACGTAGTTGTGACATCCTGAAAATTTGCCCCGAGCGCAAATTTATCGGATACCATATACTGCGCGCCGAGATCGAATCCCAATCCGGTGGCGGAAGCGGTTCCCATCTCGCGGCGGATAATTTTAAAATTCGCGCCGTAAGAAAATTGCGAGGAAGTTTGCTTCGCGTAGGAGAAATAGATAGCCCAATCCGCCGCATTAAAATATGTCACTTTATTCGGATCGACTCTGTCGAAATTTTGAAGCGATGATGTGGGAAGCGGATTGCCGTTGGCGTCAACTCCCGCGTTTTGCGTATTGGGAATATTATCGACCCCCAGCCGGATCGCGCTGATGGCTAAGCTGGCGTTCACGCCAACCGGAAGCGCAACCGCGCCGTAATCATAATTGATCAGACCGGCGAAACGCTCATCATGCATCAACGTAATTTGCGGATAGAGGATGCGGGAAAGACCTGCAGGATTCCAGTATCCCGCGGTTACATCATTTGCCAATGCGGCATACGCGCCGCCAAGACCGAGCGCCCTGCCGCCGACCCCGATAGCGAGAAACTCTCCTGCATATTTGGCTGTAGAAGCAGCATTTCCTACTTCCGTAATCGCCGCAGAAAGCAGTAAAACACAAAGAATAGACTTAAATTGATTCATTTTCATGCCTGAAATAACACATGACAATACTTATTTGTATCATTCAATATTAGCAATTTAAGCAATAAAATCAAGATAAATGGTGAGGCAGATCATCATGGATCGATTTGCCTGGCGCCAACTTCACGCACCAGCGCTTGAATCACGGGGTGATCCAATTCCGGCGATTTATATCCCGTGGATTGACCGCCATTATTATTATCGTTATCCGTATCCATTGATCCCTTTTCAAGCTCAAGCCGCAGCTTCGTGCCATACACTTCGTGAACGAGCTGGAGAAGAAAATCTTTATTCCGTTTCAACGATTCGACATGAAATTCATCCGGACAGGCGATGCTCAATTTCTCCGCTTTCAGGTCGATGGGCGAGGATTCGCTCAGCATTGTGCCGAGGGCGATCTTGTGCTTGCTCGCGCCATCAATCAGGAGAGACCATTTTTCACGAATGTGATCGAGTGAAATATTTCCAGCAGGTTGGGTCTTTTTTCCATCCGTGGAGGAGACAACGGAAGACTTCGTCTCTTTCTGAATAACATATTTCACGCCCGGCTCAGCAGAAGCTCCGGACGGAGGAACAATTTGTTCCGCGCGTAATGTCGGCGGAGTCGCTTTCACGCTGCCTCGAACGGCCGGTCTGCCTTCATCGAAGATGGATGGAGTTCCACCAACGCCGGCGGGAGACTCGTCAAGCTTTTTTTTGATTTCCCCGAGTTTGTTCAGAAGCTCTGATATCTCCAAACTGTTTTCTATTTTAAGCAGCAGGAGAAGGGTAATTTCAAATTTAAACCGCGGATGGGGATCATATTTTATCGCCGAAGCGGCGTCATCGATGATCCGGATATACCGCAGGAGCATATTTTCAGGGAATGCCGAACCTTCCTTTTCGTATTGTTTCTTATACACATCGGCGGTTTCAATAAGTTTTGTCGATCCCGAGATTCGCGCGACTAGGAGATTGCGGAAATGTTCGTTCATTCCGTGGAGGAATTCTTTTAACTCAACCCCCTGGCTGACGATTTCTTCAACAAGCGAGAGACACCCCTTGGAATCTTTTGTTTTGATAATCTCGGTCATGCGGAAGAATAATTCTTCGTCAACGATATTCAACACCTCGCGGATTTGTTTAGCGTCGATGTTATCTCCACAAAAGGCGATGATCTGATCGAAAATACTCTGGCAATCGCGCATTGAACCATCTGCCTTTTTGGCAATAAGCATCAAGGCGTCTTTCGAGATTTTAATTTTCTCCTTGCCCGCGATAAAGGATAATCGTTCCGTCATTTCCTCTATTGTATTTCGCCGGAAGTCGAATCGCTGGCATCGGGAAAGTATAGTCGCCGGAACTTTATACACTTCCGTTGTCGCAAAGATAAACAGGATTGACTCGGGAGGTTCTTCAAGCGTCTTCAATAACGCGTTGAACGCCTCTTTGGTCAACATGTGAACTTCATCGATGATGTATACTTTGTAATTCCCTTTTGCCGGAGCGTACCTGACGGCTTCACGGAGATTCCGGATGTCGTCGATACTGCGATTCGAAGCGCCGTCAATTTCAAAGACGTTTAAACTTCTGCCCTCGGAGATTTCCTGGCATAATTCACATTCGTTATCGGGATTACGATCTTTTGCCGGATGGAGGCAATTGATTGCTTTGGCAAGAATGCGCGCTGTAGTCGTTTTACCGACTCCACGAGGTCCGCTAAAAAGATACGCATGGGATAGCCGGTTTGTCGCGATGGCGTTCCGGAGCGTCGTGGTTACATGAGATTGTCCGATGACATCCTCGAACACCAACGGCCTCCATTTACGAGCTGTTACAATATAGGACATTGTTTCGTTCTTAGGGTTTCAAATTTTTATTAAAAAATTCTTCTATCCGCGAGTATTCATCATACCAACTTTCGGGCTGGCTGAAGGAATGCGCTTCGCGCGGGTAGATCATTAATTCAAATTTCTTTTTCGATTTCTGCAATTTGTCGATTAGCTGGACGGCGTCTTGAAAAAACACATTGTCGTCAACAACGCCGTGTAAAATCAAAAGCGGTTTTTTTAAACTATCGGCATACGTAATCGGGGAACTGATCTTGTATGCCTCCGGATGATCTTCCGGTTTGCCGAGCCGCGATTCGGTATACCACGTATTATGCCGATAATAATTTTCCCAGTTTGTGACGGCTCTCAACGCTGCGCCGCAGGCATATTGATCGGTACGGAAAAGCGCCATCAACGTCATGAATCCGCCATAACTTCCCCCGTACATTCCAACGCGGGCGGGATCGATGTATCCAAGCCCTTTCAAGTAATTGAGACCGTCGACCTCGTCATCAAGATCTTTCCCGCCAAGATGCATATAAACGTCCGTCCTGAAATCCCTGCCAAGTCCTGCGCTGCCGCGATATTCCACCTCAAAAACAACGTATCCCAATTGGGTCAACCGCGTATGGAACATAAATTCTCTATCATAATAGCTCCATGCACGATAGACATTCTGAAGATACCCTGCGCCGTGGACAAAAACAACTACCGGGTATTTCTTTGACGGATCAAAGTGCGCCGGTTTATAGATAAAAGCAGGAATCGATTTATTATCACGGCTGTTAAAATGAACAATCTCGGGAACTGTCCATTGAACATTGTGAAATTCTTTCGGAACGGTGTTCGTTAATTGCGATTCTCTTCCGCTCTTCATACCAAGATCAGCGGGATCGATTCCGTTGGCTGATAAGGAAACCGCCGGCGAAGTTGGAACACGGACGATCTCATCGGGTTGAATGAGATCTGAATATTTTGCAACGATAAACGATCCATCCTTCGCAAGAACCGGATTATCATACGAACCATCGCGCGTGCTGATACGGGTAAGTTCTTTCGTATTCAGATCCAGAGAATAGAACTGCCACCGGGCGTGATCATCCTTGTTACCAAGCAGGTATAGTATGTTGCCATTGGGATGAAAAGCATACCAATGAATTTCCCATTCTCCCTGCGTGAGACGATGCGTGTCTTTTCCATCGGGAGCCATCATGTACAACTGATTCCATCCTTCCCGCTCGGAGGTATAAACAATATGTTTTCCATCCAGGGTCCAGCGCACGGAATAACCGGCGCCCTCTATCCATGCCGGGTCCTTTTCATCATAGATTTGAACCGCTTTTCCGCTATCGAGATCTGCGGTAAAGATCGCGCGCGTTTTGCGATCAATGCCATATCGATCGATGAGAAGCGCTTTGCCGTCGGGGGAAATATCGATACCTCTGGTAAAATATTTATTTTCATCGGGAAGTTTTATCCAGACGATTTTCCCGGTATCAATGGGCGCAACGCCTATGCGGGTGCTGCCGTTGCCATTCTTGATTGTCCGCGTCGTCACCTCTTTATCCAAATATTGGGGGATTAAAAATTCTTTCGTCTCGCCGCGTTTCCATTCTGTGAAGACAATCCGTTTGCTGTCAGGTGTGAAATCCCTGAATTGGATCGATACATCTTTTCCGGACGCTTCGGCAATTTGTACCAATCCCATTTTGCCAAACGGAAGCGCCATAATTTTTTCGGGCACGCTGAATTCGAGCCACCTCCCGTCAGGCGACCAATGCATCCCCCATGGATGGGAATCTTTGGTTAAACGCGTAAAATTTGTAAATCCTGTATCGGTTAAAAAAATGTCTCCGTCGCGGGTGCAGGCAATGGTTTTTCCATCAGAAGACCACTCGAGTTCACCGAGAAGCGAATCGTTGATGGCGTGGTTATTCGATCCATCGGCATTCATGATCCGGATACGGCTATTCTTTCCGCTGCTATCATCCTGACTATAAAAGATGAATCTGCTATCGGATGAGATATCCGGATCGCCGGGTCGATAGCCGGTAAGAGCAGGTTTAAAAAATATCCGCTCAAGCGACAGTACAGAATCTGAATGCGAGGAGACAACAAGAGATTGACCGCTTAGAAACAGGTTGAAAAATAAAAGGATCGGCAAGATGGAGAAATATCTTTTACTCATCGTCCCTCAATATACTTACCACGCGGGTCACTATCAAGCGTTATTTCCCGAATACATAAGGAATTGCCTCGGTAATTTTTTCGATCGGGATTATTTTTAATCCTTCTTTCACTTTTTCGGGTATTTCGGAAAGATCTTTTTCGTTTTCTTTCGGTATCAAAACCGTCCTTATGCCACTTCGCTGCGCGGCTATGAGTTTTTCGTTCAATCCGCCGATACCGAGAACATTGCCACGAAGGGTTATTTCGCCGGTCATAGCAATATCGCTCCGCGCGGCTCTGTTGGAAGCGATTGAGATGATCGCCATTGCCATCGTTAGTCCGGCAGAAGGACCATCTTTTGGAATAGCGCCCTCCGGCAGGTGAATGTGAATTTCTTTTTTATGGGAAAAATTCTGTGAGATACCAAGCGCCTTGGCATTGGTACGGATATAACTAAGGGCTGCCTGGGCGGATTCTTTCATTACATCGCCGAGTTGACCGGTGAGAGTCAGTTTCTCAGCGCCATCCATAATTGTGGCATCGACATGGAGAATGTCGCCGCCGACACTCGTCCAGGCTAAGCCCACGATAGAACCGACCCGCCGCTCGCTGTGAGTGTGTTTGCTTCTAAATTTCGGGACGCCAAGTAATTTTTCGATTTTCTTTTCATCGACGGTGACAATTTTTGATTTCCGTTTCGATCCATTCGATTGAGTCATGAGCACAATATCTTTGGCAACTTTCCGGCATACCGACGCAATCTCGCGTTCCATGTTGCGCACACCGGCTTCACGGGTATAGTGTTCGATTATTTTTTCAAGAGCGCCCTCAGTAAAATTAACATCCTTATCGCTTAATCCATGAAACGATAGTTGTTTCGGTATGAGATGCCGTCGCGCAATTTCTTTTTTATCATATTGCAGGTAACCCGGAAGCTCGATAATTTCCATCCGATCCTGAAGCGGCAGTGGGATATGATACCGCACATTGGCGGTGGTGATAAACATCACGTGGGAAAGATCATAATCCACATCCAGGTAATGATCGTTGAACGCAATATTCTGTTCGGGATCGAGAACTTCCAACAGAGCCGCCGCCGGATCGCCGCGGAAATCCATATTCATTTTATCGACTTCATCCATCAGGATGACCGGGTTCACCACTCCGGCGCGTTTCATAGATTGAATAATTTTCCCGGGCATGGAACCGATATAGGTCCGCCGGTGACCGCGGATTTCCGCCTCGTCCCGCACGCCGCCCAGGGAGATGCGGACAAATTTTCGACCCAGCGCCCTCGCAATCGATTTTCCCAGCGATGTTTTTCCAACGCCGGGGGGACCAACAAAGCAGAGTATCTGTCCTTTCATCTCTTTGACAAGATTAAGAACTGCGATGTGTTCAAGTATGCGTTCCTTCGGTTTTTCCAAACCAAAATGATCCTCATTCAAAATTGATTGAACATGTTCAATCTTCAAATCGTCTTCTGTTCGCTGATGCCACGGCACGCCGATAAGCCAATCGAGATAATTCCTGCTGACGCCGAATTCCGGAGATTGAGGAGGAGTTTTTTTCAATTTGGAAAATTCATCAAGCGCTTTTTCCAATACCTCGGCAGGCATTTTCGCGTCATCGATCTGTTTCTTCAGCTTCACCAATTCCGGCGAACCCGCCTCCTCATCGCCAAGCTCATCCTGAAGCACCCTGATCTGCTCCTGAATGAGAAATTTTCGCTGCGATTTCTGAATGCTCTCGTGCACCTTCGAATCGATATCTTTTTCTATTTTCAAAACGTCTAATTCCGCGCTCAACAGGCGGACGAGCTCGAAATATTGCTCTTTCATCGACGTGAGCTGAAGAATTTTTTGCTTGATATCTACGGTTTGGGTAATGTTTGCCGCTACGTAATACAGCTTACGGCGGGGATCGCGCATATTTTCGTACGCAACTAATACCTCGCTGGGCACATTCCGGTTGTAGTGAATATATTCGGAGAACAATCCGGAAACATGCCGCATAAGCGCGTCGATCTCCTGCGTTACCGGTTCTTCATCTTTAACCAGCTCAATCTCAACTTCAAGAAACTGCTTATTCGGAATAAATGATTTGATGATTCCATGCGCAATGCCGTCGACAAGAATTTTCATCAATCCATTTGGGAGCTTCAGCGTTTGGATAATTTTCGCAACGGTGCCTTCGGAATAAATATCGTCTTTCGTTGGTTCGTCGGTCTCGGCGTTTTTTTGCGCGGCTAAAAAAATATATTTATCGCGCTCCACCGCGACGTTTGCTGCGCGCAGAGATGATTCTCTTCCCACAAGAACCGGAAAAATCATGTACGGATAGATCACGATATCTCGGAGGGGGAGCACGGGTAATTTTGCAGGCAGAGTATCAACCGTGGAGGCTCCCTGCCGCTGTAATGTTGTTTCTTCTGGTTTCATTGTATTAGTTCAAAATCTAATGATAATTGCAAAACCCGTCGAATAACACAACGGGATTCTTGTTCTCATGATAACGTTATCGGGTTCCCGTGAAAACGAATCTGATATTTTGCGATGAGAATAGCAATAAAAAATGCCCGGTTAGGGCGTATTGTGAACATGAATTATGATCTAAAAATATACGAAGAAGGGGGCAGGGAAGCAAGGGAATTTCGGCGATGGAAATTCCTGACAGGTAAACGGTCTTTAGTTTTGGCGTATCCTTAAGACATTCGACCTCTTAGGGGTCGCACGGAGTGATTAGGGACACCTCCTATTAATGTTGGATACCTTCGGCATCTCTCCGTTCGATTTTTATCCCGAAGGGATAAAACATTTAGGGGTTTTGAGAATAGCTATTTATCCGATGCCGACGGCATCGTACGATTGCTCGCCCACGCACTCGATAAAAAACATCGTAACCCCTGCCTAAAAGTTCACCCTGCTTTTATTTACACAGGCAGGGCGAACAAGGATGGGAACGGTCATCGAGTAGCATCATTAAAGTTTCAGAGTTTTATTTCCCGACTTGGAACTGGGTCACCTCTCCTGTCAGGGAGGGGCAGGAAGTTTTTCGAGTATCCAAGATTATTTATCGGAGGTGGGCGGTACCGATAGCTTGCTTTCCTGAATACACGAGGAGTGCGAACAGATTAAACTGAACCTGCCCCGTAAGGACTTTCAATTGAAAGCTCCTACGACCTTTGATTCGTTCCCCCTACAACTTTAAGAGGTTCGACACCTTCGGCGTCGTGCTCGACTATTGGCGATGGTTTCTAGAAACGTTGGATGCCTTCGGCATCTCTATGTTCGTTTTTAACCCGATAAGACAAAACATTTATAGGCTTTGCGAGGCGTTAGTTATCCGATGCCGACTGCATCGCACGGCTCTTCAACTGGAATCGTCCATGTTTCAGCTTTTATTTTCTAATCTGTGCAGCTTGTCGCCCCTCCCTCCCGTCCGGTAGGACGGATTCTAAGGGAGGGGCTCGTAAATATTTCAGCGTCGATTATTATTTATCGGGGGTGGGCTAAAATGCAAAGGACGGTGTGTGATGGAGTAAAACAAAACCTGCTCTAGGGACTTTCAATCGAAAACCCTTACATTTGTATTACCTCGGTCCCCTCATCCCCGCTCTAACTTCTTCACCTTCTCGCGCAACATCTCCAACGCCAGGTCGATAGTATCAAGATGTGTGCGGAAACAGAGCACCGCAATCCGCAGCGTAAATTTTCCGTTGAGATTTGTCGAGGAGAGAAATACCCTGCCGTCTTTGTGGACTTCCTTAATCAATTTTTCGTTGAAAACATTCGGATCGCCTTTCTTCGGGATGTAGCGGTACGTGGCGACGGAAAGATCGGGAAAGGGTCCGACTTCAAAACCGTCAATCTCCTGAATCTTTTCGTAAAAATACTGCGCGAGGAGCAATTTTTCTTCAAGCGCCGCGCGGAAAGGAGCCACGCCGAAAAGCTGCAACGGAAGCCACATCCGCATGCCGCGGAAATGCTTCGTCAGTTCGGGCGAAAGATCGGCTGGCGAAAGGTCGTCAGAGACCCCGACCGCGTCCTGAAGATAATTTGCCTGGTACCAATATGAATCGAACAGTTTTTTCCTGTCACGTATCAACACCGCGCCGGTGCCGTACGGAAGAAATAATCCTTTATGCGGATCCATGACAAGAGAATCGGAATGCTCAATACCGTTTAATATTTTTTTCCCTTCGTCGCAAAGAACGAAGAATGCCCCGTACGCCCCATCGATATGATACCAGAGATTATGACGCTTGCAAATATCGGCAAGGGCGGGAAGTGGATCGACCGCTCCCGTATCGGTTGTGCCCGCTGCGCAAATAAGAAGGAACGGGTTCAATCCCGACTTTTTATCTGCGATGACCGTTTTTTCGAGCGTTTCAACGTTCATCCTGTAATTAGCATCCATGGGCACATATCGAAGCACGCACTCTTTCAACCCAGCAATCCTTATCGCTTTATCGACCGAATGGTGCGCTTGTTCGGTGAGATAAATTACTGATCGTTCAAAATCTTTCGCTTTCAGGTTATGCGCGTCGCGTGCTGCAACGATTCCGCTCAGGTTTGCGATGCTTCCGCCCGACGTGAGATTACCGCCCGCACCCGCAGGATACCCGACAATCTTCGCCATCCAATCGATGAGAAGATTTTCCATACGCACGGCGCCCGGTGATGCGAAAAATATACCGGCAAAACGGTTGGTGACTGCCGCGAGGTAATCGCCCAGCGCAGAAGGGTAGATACCGCCGCCGGGAATATATCCGAGATGTCCGCCCGACGCCGGGTTCAATGCGATGCCGTCGATGTTGTCCCGTATCAGGTTCATAAGCGTTTCCATCGGGCGCGGGTTTTCCGATATCGGAAAATCATTCAGCCCGATTGCCTGGCTTTCACTCGGGATATATGTTGGCATTTCATAAATGTGATCGAGGAAGTTTTCGGTGTAATCGAGAACATATTTCTGCAAATCGGCGCGCTCGTTTTTCCGTGGTTCCAGCAGGCGCGCAATTGCCTCCAATTTTTTTATTTTTTCTATCATAGTGTTATGTTTTTGTTAACTCTTTCTATCCTGAATTTTTGAACGAGATTTACAGACTGTGTGATACTTCATCGCGAGCAGTTTCACCGCGTCGCGATCTCCTCATATCAATGTAAATAGTGGGACTTTGAATCTAGTTTAAACGACAAATCCGAATTTTCACGCTGCTTCTTTATCTTGTTCATATTATTCGTACCTATTTATAATTTTAAATGACGAGAATAAATTGAGTAAAACCTCTACTCATCGTTCAAGAGAAATTTGGAGTATCGCAATATACATCAATGTAAGGAGATTGCTACTCCCGACTGCGGTCGGGATCGCAATGACGTATCACACAGTCTGTAAATCTCGTTCAACAAGTTATTTTTTAATATCGCTTAAATGAAGCAATGACCGTTTCATCGCGGTGCTGTCGATATTCAAGTTCTTAATTATTTTGGGCAGCGCTTCCAATGCCGCGTTAAATTTTTTCAATTCCTGCACTGCAGTTTCGGGATGCAAAGTGATCCTGTTGCCGGTTTGAATCGCGTCTATGAGCGTATCAGGCGCCCACTCGCGGGGCCATTGATAATTAAGTGTTTTCTGCACCGTCCGCAGCCGCGCAACATTACCGGCAAAACCATCCGTTAATTCACTATGGCGTAAATCCGGTGCGCTCCATGACACAGCAACCTCGACCTTTTCATGAACCGAAATTTTTTGGGTCGAAATAACCGTCATAGGTGATTCGCCTGAATATGTCCACGAATTCTTGCCGATTTCGCGGGAATATGGCAATGGTTTTCCTCTATTAATAACAATTTTATCAGGTGGGAGGTACCCCATCAAACGGATTTCATAACTCCGTTTCTGGAGCATCCCACGGTAACTCCCTTTGACGGGAAATATCGAAATCGTCATGCCGCCGTCTTGTGTGCGGGTCTGCTTTATCGTTGTGTTCGCAAATTCATCCTGGTAAGTGTTTGAGTTGCCTGCATCGTCATAACATTCAGTGGAACCTGAATCTCCCGGGAAGACCGTCAGGATCAACGGGTTGAGCGGTTTTTCGTCAGTATGTTTCATCGGCGGCTGCATCGGGATGATCGATCCGGCTTTCACGTAGACGGGGATTTCTTCCAGTTCGAAACTGCGAGTCAGCACGGCGGGACCTTTCAACCTTGCGCCGGTGAACCATTCGATCCACTCGCCTTCGGGCAGCCATATTTTTTTCGACGAGAACATGCTGTCGTCGGATACAGGCGAGGCAATCGGAGCAACAAGCATATCATCGCCGAACATATATTGGTCTTTAAAGTCGTATGCCTTCGGAGTTTCGGGATAATCATAATACATCGGCTTGCAGATGGATACGCCGGTATCGTACGCTTTGCGCGCGGCGGTATAAACATACGGGATCATGGCATACCGCAAAAGAATGGCGTCCCGCATTGCCTTATAATATTGAGGAGGGTATGCCCAGATGCGCCGTTCCGCCAGCGCGTTTTTTGTCGTGTGCGTTCTGATGATGGGAGAAAAAATTCCAAACTGCACCCAGCGCGTATAGAGCTCCGGCGATACGTCTCCCGGAATATGTCCCCCGATATCATGGCTCCAGTACCCATAGCAAACATTCGACGCCGTGGCGGTGAAGTAGGGCTCAAACGCGAGCGTGCTCCACACCGACGATGCGTCTCCTGAAAATCCAATCTGGTAGCGGTGGTTGCCCAACCCGCCCCAGCGGTGGAACAGAAGCGGACGCGCTTTTCCCTGCCGTTCCATATCTGTGAAAAAAACATAATTGAGCCACCACGTAGGCGTTACACCGGGGATTTTTGTCGTTCCCCATTGCTGCCAGTCCAACCACCAGAAATCAACTCCCTGCCGCTCCAGCGGCCTGATGATAAGGTTTAGGTAATTCTGTGCGAATTTTTTATCGACGATATCGAACGGAACATACTTCTTCGTTGCGGGATCGATTCCCATCGCTCTTGCCATCTCGGGATAATGTTCCTCGTGCGGTTGAATCCCGGATGCGGGATGAAGATTGAGAGGCGTGCGCAATCCTTTCTCGCCGCACCATTTTAAAAATCCAGCGGGATCGGGAAAATATGTCGAGTCCCATGTATAGCCCGTCCAGCCAAGCCGCTGCCCTGCTTGATCTTTCGGACCGCCCCGCCACCGCAAATTGAATGTCTGGTGCCAGTCCATGTCGATCACCAGCACATCGAGCGGGACGCCGTGGTTTTCAAACTCACCGACAAGCTCTTTGAATTCCTGATCGGTGTACGCCCAGTATCGCGACCACCAGAGACCGAAGGCGAATCGCGGCGGCAGGGGAATTTTCCCCGCGACTTGCGTGAAATCGTACAACTGATTTTTATAATCATGCCCGTATCCGAAGAAATACCAATCCTGCCGGTTGCCCGCAGGACGCGGCATCACCCATTGCCAGTTGCTGGAATCGAATAAAGCGCTTGCGCTGTCATCGATAAGCGTCCAACCCGATCTTGAGAGCAGACCGGAATCGAGCGGAGTGGGTCCCTCCACGCCGTCCAATGTTCGGATCGTGCCTTTCAGGTTTGCCGTATCGCGCATCCCGGGTTTCCATGTCATATCGGATTTGTTTAAGCGGAACTGGATGGAAAGATTATCGGCGGAAAATTTTTCTCCCGTATCCTGATACCTGATGGCAAGCGAATCGGTTTTTATGATTTGCCAGTTCTTTTCAACAGAGACCGAAAATTTAGGAACGGGTAATTTCCTGTTGATAAAAACGAGGGATGCATGATCTTCAAAAATACCATCGGCGCTCCATTCCATCCGGATGAGGCGCGGGGTAAGAATGGTGAATCTTGTATTTTTGAATTTTACCATCGCCCTCCGGTCAGCCGCGGGATTATTTTTTTGCGGGCGGGCGGGGATGGATGTTCGAGCCATGCATATTCCTATGAAGAGAAATACATACGATAGACGTTTGAAAAATATTTTCTGCAACATTTATGCTCCTGCTAATGATGACGACGGTGATGGAGAGCAGGGATTTTTCCGAAACGACGCCATTTATTCGTTTCAGAACATATCAAAGATAGCGTAAAGTTCGGGGAAAATCAACGATGGACACGCAAAATCCCCTTTATTGAAATAAAAAAGGTCCTCTGAATTCGAGAACCTTTTTAATACGAATTTTCTTCCTTGAACAGAAAATCGCTGCCTGAAAAAATTTATTTCTTCCTCGTGTAGGCGACTTCCACGATCTTTGTATTTGGCTCAGGCAATGACAAATCGTGAATTTCAAAAACGTTATTATCTTTATCGATTATTTTCCAGATGTACTTAATGTTCTTGTTATGCTCGCCCGTGGTCGGCTCATCCATTTTACCGTATGTTGTGAGAACAGTCCCGTCTTGATTGAAGATGCCGTCGGCGGTAGTCATCGCCGTGCTCGTATTATCGATCCAGAAGGAGACGTAGTGTTTGTTGATATTATCGTACCCGGTGTAGCCGATACCGTGCATGGGGCTTCCCATCATCGTTCCATCTAATTCCTGCTGGATAAATCTGCCATCCAGCGTCCACTTGATTTCTGCGGAACCTTTCGTGACAATCGGGGCGCCCGGTTCTGCCATCCAGATCGATTCGGTAAGCGACCAGGAACCCACAAACGCGTCGAGCTTTTTATGAAATTCCCCCGGGCTCATTGCCTCCATCCATTTCTTCATCATTTCCTGAGATTCCGGAGATTGCGGTTTGTCTTTATCCTGACCAAACGCCTTCGGTGTCCCGGCAATTGCCAGAATAATAATGATTGATTGAATAATTCTAAACCATTTTTGCATAGTATATTCCTTTAATTTTGTAATTGTTGTTGATTAATATAAATTTCATAAAAGTGAATTGCAAACAGATGACAACATACTTACGTTGACCAACGATCACGACAACTCGGGATTGTTGCGTAATTCAGGTCGTCCAAAAAGAAGGAATGAGTCGTCATGAACTTATTTAGGGATCCAAAAATTGATGAAAACAGATGCTGAACCAAGTTCAGCATGACTCGCCGAAGGGGGAGAAGTTCATTTTGGACGACCTGTACAAAAAAGCACTATACTTAGCGCCAACGATTAGAACAAATTGCGCTTTCCATGCATTCTCTTTAGATTCAACAAACAGCTCATATTTAAATATTAAATTTTATGACAAGAAAAAAACAACTCCAGAAAATACTGCAAGTGTCGCTGACGCCAATTGGATTCATTCGCACGCCTTACACCGATAAATATATGGCGCCCCGGTAACCCGGCGCAGGCACAGAAATAATAGAGGGAATAATAACGCTCCATCCTCACAGAAATTTTGAACAAGCTCTGCACGACCTTGAGGGATTTGAACGAATCTGGATTCTTTTCTGGTTCGATAAAAACAAAGATTGGAGCCCTAAAGTTCTCCCGCCCCGAAGTGGACGCACAAAACGTGGAGTTTTTTCCACTCGCTCTCCCCACCGACCGAACCCTCTCGGTCTTTCGTTATGCAAGCTCTTGAAGGTTAATGGATTATCCGTTCATGTCGAAAATCCCGATTTGCTTGACGGAACTCCGATCCTCGATATTAAACCATATCTACCGTACGCCGAAGCATTTCCTGATTCCCGATCCGGCTGGCTCGAAACGATTGATCAATCCGCTTTACCCTTTACAGTCGTCGTCAGTGATCTTGCGAAGAAGCAAGCTGATTATCTTGAATCTGTTCACAACATTCAATTTCTTAACCGCCTCGCGCAAACGCTATCCCGCGATCCGCTGCCGCATCCATTCCGGAGAATAAAAAAGAGAACTGGAGGAGGTTATGTAATTGGATTCAAGTCGTGGCGGGTTGTGTACGCGGTGAAAGATTCAGAGATATATATAGAGAGAATTGAAAGCGGGTACTCGCCGGATATTCTCCTCAAGGCGAAAAAGGAGCATACCCCGCTCCACGATGAGAAGGCACACCGTGGTTTTGTGAAAAAATGGAATCCGTTAATTTCTAACCATCGCTCCAACGCCGTTTAACGCCACTTTCGCCGAAACGGTTTGCCGCTCGCCAATCTGCTGCCGCCACATGGCATAATAGAGTCCTTTGAGCTCAAGAAGTTCCTGGTGCATTCCCGATTCGATGATTTGTCCCCGCTCGAGGACATAAATTGTATCGGCATGAAGCACCGTTGAAAGCCGGTGCGCAATGAGAATGGTGATGAGATTCGTGTTGGTCGAAACATCGCGTATTGTCTCGCTGATTTCTTCTTCAGTGAGAGAATCAAGCGAGGAAGTCGCTTCATCGAACACGAGCAGGTCGGGTTTGCGTAATAATGCTCTTGCTATCGAGAGGCGCTGTTTCTCGCCGCCGGATACTTTCACTCCGCCCTCGCCGATAACGGTGTCCAATCCTTTATCCGCCCGCGCAAGAAGGCTTTTACATGCAGCTTTTTCCAGAACTTCGTAACATTCCGCATCAGCGGCGGCGGGATTCACAAAAAGCAAATTTTCCCGGATCGATCCCGAAAACAACTGTGTATCCTGGGTGACAAAACCGATGCGCTCGCGGAGCTGATCGAGATCGATTTCCAGACTGGAATTGCCGTTATAGAGAATCTTTCCCGATTGGGGTCGGTATAATCCCACTAATAATTTAACGAGCGTTGTTTTTCCCGAACCCGAAGGACCGACGAACGCGATGGTCTCTCCCGTTTTCGTTTTGAAGAATATATTATTGAGGGCATTGGTAGAAGCCGATAGATGCTTGAAGCTAACGTTCTCAAAAGCGAGCGTCCGGATGTGATCGACGGTGACGGGCGCTTTGGGTTTTGGTTCGCGCGGGGTATGAAGGATATCGTCGAAATTTTTCAACGATACTTCGGCTTCGCGGTAAATATTTATAACATTGCCAAGCTCTTGCAACGGACCGAAAATGAAGAATGAATAAATAAACAACGAGAAAAACTGTCCGACCGTTATCTGGTGCGAGTAGATCAGGTACAGCATGAGGAACATGATGGATGTGCGGAGAAAATTCACCGACGTCCCCTGGATAAAACTGAGCCGGCGGATATATTTCACCTTTGCGAGCTCGAGATCAAGTATTTTTTCGGTGGTGTTGTTGAGCCGCGTGATTTCCTGCTGCGAGAGTCCAAGACTTTTCACCAGCTCGATGTTGCGGAGCGATTCCGTGGTCGAGCCGGCAAGAGCCGTCGTTTTTGCGACTATATCTTTCTGCAGGATTTTAATCTTTTTGCTGAGGACGGAACTGAGAACGCCTAAAATCGGTATGGTTAAAAAATAGACCGGGGCGATAACCCAATACACGCTGTACGCATAAAACACCACGAAGATGATGCCGATCAGCGAGATGAAGACAATATTAATCGACCCCATTACAAGCCGCTCAACGTCCTGCCGGACCTTTTGAAGCTTGCCGAGCGTTTCGCCGCTGCGCTGATCTTCAAACACCTGGTAGGGCAATTCCAGGGAATGGCGGATGCCGTCCGAATAAATTTGCGCGCCTAACCGCTGGGTGATAACGTTGATATAGTAATCCTGGAAATTTTTCGCCACGCGGGAAATAAACGCGACGCTCACCGCGGCAAACAGCAGCAAACCTACGCCTTTAAAAAACTCCAGCGTGGTATACTTCGAAAATTGTGTGACGTAGCTATCGATGATGTGGCGAAAAATCCACGGATCAAGAAGCGAGAAAATCTGATTAACAGTCGCAAGGCCGAGCGCGAGTGCGACTAATTTCCAGTATTGTTTGAGATATGAGTATAATAATTTCATAATATTTTATGATCTAATTTAAAACAATCAAAATAACTGCGCAAGAGGGGGAGCAGTATCAATTGTAATATATCGAAGTTGCAGTATAATCGCCTGAAATGCGAAGAAAACGACAAACCCCTTCTCCATAATATAGAGTTATAACGCTTAAAAGAAGCGATTCATTCCCTCTGGAGGTTATAAGTATCTCTATAATTTTCAATTATGGAGAAATTGCAAAGGACCAAGCCCACCCCTGACTGCTAACGCGGTCATCCCCTCCCTCACAGGATGGGAACTGTCATCGACATGCATCTTGCACATTGCATAGTTTTTTATCGTAAACCGATATCTCCCTACTGGAATTATTTTTTATTCAGGAGAGTGTTCAAATATCTGTCTATAACTAACAATGTTGTTTTGGGCATCAGAAGCAATGCCGCCCGGAATAATTGCGTCGCATAAATTAAGAACAAACATTGTCTGATCCCGTCCCGTCAACAATCGATTTGACGGGACGAGCTTGGACCACCCCATAATCCCCTCCTTCAAAAAAAGGAGGGGAAACGCCAAAGGCGAGTGGTGGTCTTCAGGCATTGATTCTGTAGCCTTGAGTTTTTCTTTGTTTCTTTCTATTTGCCTCAACCCGCCCGAACCGCGTAGGCGGGCGGGGGCAAAAGAAAGAAAAACAGAATTTGGATGGAAGAAGATTACCGTCTTAACCGTACAGCCAGGTCCCCAGATTGGAAAAGGTTTCCTGTCATCTCATTAGAATTGACAGTTATCGTTTGGGAAACGGGCTCTACGCTTCCCTATCGTATATCCAGCTAAATTTTTCTTTTGCGGGAAAAGTCATCCGCTCGGCGAGGCGTTTATACCGGTCTGATAAGCCGCAGACATAATCCTGCGCTTTTGCGGCAAGATCGGAGAGGCCGTTGAGGCGCGGGACGTTCCAGTGATGGACAAGGTTATCGATAATCTCGGCGTAATCGTGCGCGGTGTAAACGCCGATCCGCTGCGCCACATTGGAAAATTTTGTAAACACATTTTGCCCTACCCCATCCTGCATCAGACTCGCGGGCATGGTGATTTTTGTCCTCAACATTTTCGCGAATGCCAGTATCGCGTTCACTGGATCTTCCTGAAAGATCTTGGTCATGAAGAGCTTGTACGCTTTTTCGTGGCGTGCCTCGTCGCCGGCGATCAACCCGCAAATTTTCTGGAGGTGTTCCTCTCCTGCTTTCGTTGCCAGCGTCGCCACGTTGCGGTGTGAAATCTTCGTCGCGCGTTCCTGGAACGACGTATAGATAAAGCCGAGATACGGATTATTTTCCGTCTGCGGATCGAAACCGTTCGAGATCAGGTAGTGGATTGTTTTTTCAACGGCATGCATATCCACCCTGCCGGTGAGATACAGGTATTTATTCAGCAGGTCGCCGTGGCGGTTCTCTTCGGCGGTCCAGCCCCGGCTCCATAACGCCCATCCGGAATCGCTCGAGCCGGTTTTGTCCGTTATCCCGTGAAGGCGGTTCAGCCACGTTTGGTAGCTTGGCAGCGCCTCTTCGGTGATCATGTCGCCGACAAGAACCACTAAAAGATCGTCGGGAAGGACTTTTGCCCGTTCGCGGAACGCCGCGCACTCTTCCTGCCAGCGTGCTGACCCCATATCCGGCAAAAAATCGCTCGGCTGCCAGCTTTCTTCGATCGGATTGAGCAGATTGCCGATTTGTTCTTTCACGAAACCTTCGATACTGTTGAGCACTTCAAGAAACGGCTCCGCTTCCTGAACTTGATACGCTATTTCCATACTGACCTTTTGTTGTTTGAACCTGATATTGTGTTTAAGTTTTTTATTTCCATAAAAAATGCGTTTGTGATAGTTGTTGCGATGAAGCCCACCCCTTAATCCCCTCCCTTTCAGCCCGCCTGACCGGACGGGCAGGGAGGGGAAATTCACCCTCACACTGCAAAAATGTCACATTCTTACGCTTAATCATACTATAATATCCGATTATTCCCGCTAAAGAGCAAGAGAGACTACTTGAAAACGTTTCTTTGACCTTCCATCGACGTTCATACGCTCAAGTTTATTGTCATTGCGAAGCGTTTTTCGCTGTCGCAATCTCCTTAGCAATATTCTTGCCATGAAAGATCAAGTAGTGGTGAGGAGATCGCCACTCCCGACTCCCGCCAAAAATACGGCGGGTAAAGCGATCGGGATCGCGATGACTATTAATTGAGCCTGAAGAATCATGGAATCGAATAATTTCCGTATCTTGTGAAAATGATGAAATTAAGCAAAAATCATGCAGACGTGGTGATTATCGGGGCGGGGGCGGCGGGTTTGATGTGCGCTATCCAAGCCGGCAAGCGGGGAAGATCGGTCATCGTGCTTGAGCGCGCCGAAACTATGGGGAAAAAAATACGCATATCGGGAGGGGGCAGGTGTAATTTCACCAATGTCATCGCGGATAGTAATTCATTCCTCTCCGCCAATCCGCATTTTTGCAAATCGGCTCTGGCGCGCTACACGCCGGCTGATTTCATTGCGCTTGTTGAACGGCATGGCATCGCGTATCATGAAAAAACGGCGGGACAGCTTTTCTGCGATAACAGCGCGGAAGAAATTATCTCGATGCTGGTGAAGGAATGCGACGTCGCAAACGTGCAGATTGTGCTCAATTGCAATACACAGGACGTGAAAAAGGACGATTGCTTTCATATACGGACAAACCTGGGGAATTTTGAATCGTCTTCGCTTGTCGTGGCAACTGGAGGACTCTCGATTCCGAAGATCGGCGCGACAGATTTTGGATACCGGATTGCGAAACAATTCGATATCGGGATCACCGCGTGCAAACCGGGACTTGTGCCGCTAATCTGGAACGACGAAGACCGAAATCGATTCGGCGAGTTAAGCGGCGTTTCGCTCCGCGCTTGTGTGACCTGCGGGAAAATAACATTTGAAGAAAATATCCTCTTCACCCACAAAGGACTCAGCGGTCCGGCAATTTTGCAAATATCATCTTACTGGAATCAGGGCGAAACTCTTTCAATCGATCTTCTGCCCGGCGTGGATATCGAAAAAATATTTCAAGAGAATCACGACCGAAAGCTTTCATTAGTCACCGTGCTCTCGCAGTACCTGCCACGGAGATTTGCGGAGCGGTGGCTTGAGCAATATTTCACCGTACAACCGATGAATCGATACTCACCTAAAGAGCTGCAAACCATCGCTTACCGGCTGCATGCCTGGAGCATCATCCCTGCCGGCACCGAAGGATACCCCAAAGCCGAAGTTACCGTAGGCGGAATCGATACCGGCGAGATTTCTTCCAAAACGATGGAAGCGAAAAAAATACCGGGCTTATATTTTATCGGCGAGATCGTGGATGTGACGGGACATCTCGGTGGATATAATTTCCAATGGGCGTGGGCGTCCGGTGTTGCGGCGGGGGAGTGGGTGTGAACCGTCATTGCGAGTCCGCCCGCTTTACCCGCCGTCTTTTTGGCGGGAGGCGGACGTCGCAATCTCCTTATTTCACATCAAAATGTGATTTTTCTAATCTCGCCTAAATGACAACTGGAAGTTTTACATAGTCTCGATCCTCTTTGGACAGTCTCCTTCAATCCATATTTTGTTTTTTCTTTCATTTGCCCCCGCCCGCCTACGCGGTTCGGGCGGGTTGAGGCAAATAGAAAGAAGCAAAGAAAAACTCAAGGCTACAGAATCAATGCCTGAAGACCACCCCTCGCCTTTGGCGTTTCCCCTCCTTTTTTTGAAGGAGGGGATTATGGGGTGGTCCAAGCTCGTCCCGTCAAATCGATTGTTGACGGGACGGTATCAAACAACGTTTGTTCTTCATCTATGCGACGCAATTATTCCGGGCGGCATTGGTTCTGATGCCAAATAATATACTCTCATTTTAATTTAATCCGGTCGGGACGACAGGGGAAAGTCCCGTAGGGACGTTATGTCTGTAGCTGTGGAGCATGATGATGATGGCGAAGCCCCAGCGGGGCGGGATGTGAGCGTTGAACGAAATTTATTTCGTTCATTAGCTAAGATAAATTCATTTTTTTCTTTTCCGATTTCCCACAACGCATGTTTGGAAGGAGGATAATAAATAAAGTGGTTCGGTTATAAATTTATTATCCAGCCGCAAATAGCCGTGAGTTGATCGTCGTTCGTCAGATTGGCGGCGTTATCCAATATCCCGCGTTTAAGTTGCTTGAATATTTCGTCAGCCATGCTATTTTCTATTGCTGCGCCCACGAAAAATGTCTTCGGTTTGCTTTTCTTCTTGCCGAAGCTTTTTCTTATTCTTTCCAATGCGGAACTGGCAGTTTTCCAATGTTCATCAGCCCCAGCCGGATCAAGACCGCCCTTTAATTCTCCGAGCGCCACATAAGAATTAATGTTGTGTATAATGGATTGCTTGCCATTTTTCAAATCATCGATCGTTCCGTCTAAAATTGAAAGGTCAACGTTTTTCTTGACGACCGGGACGGTGGTATTCATAATCAGCAGCCGTTTCTTTCCATTTTTTGACCAGTAAAGCCCACTGATGCGTTTTTCGATTCCTTCATCATCTTCCGGTTTTTCCAGCCATTTACCCGTTGTTCCATCTTTCCATTTATAATCAATACCGGATAATTTGAAAACTGATAATAATGAACGAAGAAATTTTCTTTCTCCTAATTCTCCTGCCAAGTTCCTGGCTCTACCTCCGAGGGCGTCTCCTTTTGTCAAAAGATAACGGTAAACGAGTTCATTGACGAAATCCTCCCCTGCGGGCTCGAGAAACTTTTCGATCATGCCTTGTATTGCAAAAGTTTTATCTTCTTCCGTCAAATATTTTAGGGATTTTTCCGAGAGTCCTGATGCTGTGAGCAATCCGACTCGAAGATCATCGATTCGAAGCAAGTCTATCGGTTTTGATACTCTGGATGCCATAGACTTCAATGCCCGTGCTTCTTTAATGTAGGGAAGAGCTAAATAGTTCTTCTCCAAGGCAAGCGCTATGAAACCTGCCCTCGTATCCTCTCTTGAAGTGATTAAATCTGAAGATGATGTAATCGTCGTCTTTAGTTTTATTGTTTTCGCCATAGATATACACATTTGCGGATTTCTGTTCGCCCATATTGGCCCATCTGTTGACTGCTGTTCCCTTTGCCTCTTGGTAATACAAATATTTTTTCAATGTTGAAACCAAAATTCTCTGCAAATTCAGATAGTATGAGATCAACCGGAATTTCTTCCCCCCCATACCGAACATTATCATTCACCATAGCGCAGTAGCCACCGCTCTTGGTAACCCTAGACATCTCAAAAATCACAAAGCAAAGCTCTAAAAAATAGTTCTTCACCATTCGTGGTATGTTGTTGTTGTTGAGCTTGTCTATTTTATTGAGTCCATCTAATGTGGAATTAACCTCATTCATCGCTGCCGAAGATTCATAAGCCCTCATCACTTTATCAAAAGTTGCCTTTCTACCTATCGACGTGTAGAGTTGGTTCAGATGGTCAACCTTCTCTTTGTTTTCGACAGTGCATGATAATAATTCCTGCCGAAGTGCTCTCACTTTATCATTATTGCATCCAAGATAAACTAATTCCAATGCATAGGTTCGGGTGTAGTCATAGCGATTGCAGTAAGGCGGGGATGTGAATATGAAGTCGAAACAATCACCTTCAAACTTTGGGAGTTCTTCTAGACAAGAACCTTCAATAATATTAATGATTTGTTCAGGATGAACGTTGTCTTCGATTGTGTCGAATAAAGATTGGTTTTGAGGAGAAACATCGACGAGCATTTGAGATAATTTGATTTTCATCGCTTGTTCGAATGTCAGAATCTTACCCTTGTCAAATGGTTTACCTGCCAAATCTCGCTTAGAACGATAATCCCATCGTAGGTATTGACCATCCTTCCGGGTATAGCTGAGTTCTTCAAGGATTGAGAACGCAGCAAATCTCAACATAATTTGAGATTCTTTGTTTTTTATTTTATCGCAATAGGTGAGGAAATTATTAAGAGCGATTTCCGTATTCTCAGGAAAGGCATCTCTCGTGATGGATATGTGATTGAAATGAGTTGTGTAATTTTCGACCTTATCTAAGCGTTCCCACAAGTTCCTGATGTTTTTGCTAAGTTCTTTTGGATCAACTTTTTTTAATGCCCGCCTGGTTTCGATAACAAATATGCCGACGGGCAAGAGCTCAATTCCGGTTGGTTTCCAGCCGAGTGTTTGCGCTGCGAACAATGTTGTTCCGATTCCAGCGAAGGGATCGAGTATCTTGCCGGGCTTTTTGGAATACTTTGTGATAAAGTATTTAACAAGACCGGATGAAAATCCTTCTTTATATTTGAACCAACGAGATACCGGTTCTTCCTTGTTTGATTGGAAGCTTACTTGCTGTCGATTGAGGTTTAGGGCGGTTTCAAGTTTCGGTTCAAATCTTTCGTACAGCTTTCGCCGTTCACTAGGAAATATTTCTACTATTTCATGCATTTAATCGATTAAAATGATCTCTCGTAAGAATATAGTAAAGATACCAAAAGAGATTGGGTATTACAAGATTGGAAATAGGTTTTCAATCCTATAATGAAAAATGACTAGTGGAGAAACAACGCGGGCCAAAATTAACTATGAACAAGGCAAAATTAAACTCTTTCCTCTTATCGGCGTTCAAACTTTTTCCATATTCCACTAATTTTCATTGACTTTCTTCCGGATTTTCCGTAGATTTAAAGACGTTTTTTGAAGGATTTAACCCATTTACGCTCGTTTTCGGGCTTCTTCACGAAAATGAACCCAAGTTTTAAAAGGTAATTTACAATGTTTGCAATAGTTGATCTTGACGGACAACAGCATAAAGTTGCTCCATCGCAGAAATTATATGTCCCCAAACTTGCCGGCAAGATCGGCGACACGGTGAAATTTGAACGCGTGCTTCTCTTCGCGGACGATCAGAACATTAAAGTAGGCAATCCCGTTGTGGCGGGGATTTCCGTTCAGGCAAAAGTTCTCGATCACGTGAAAGACGATACGGTCATCGTGTTCAAGAAGAAAAAACGCAAAGGGTACCGTCTCCGCAGGGGACACCGGCAGCAGTACACGCACGTTGAAATAACATCAATCGGATAAGGAGTAAAGCAGCATGGCTCATAAAAAAGGCGGCGGCAGTTCGCGCAACGGCCGCGACAGCAATTCGCAGCGGCTCGGAGTAAAACGATTCGGAGGCGAAAAGGTGACCGCCGGCAGCATCATTGTGCGCCAGCGGGGAACACGGTTCGCGCCGGGCGTCAATGCCAAACGCGCCACCGACGACACGATCTTCGCCCTCAAAGACGGCGTAGTTCAGTTTGAACGCTACGGCAAAGAGAAAAAAATCGTCAATATCTTGCCGGCATAAGCGTTACCGGACGTTAGTAGTTCATCCCCGCTGAAAGCGCTCAACGCGTTTTATGCGGGGATTTTTTTTGCTTAAATCATATCATATGTAATACTCACTATGGAAGGAAACCGAACATGAAAATTACAGTAGTTGGTGCAGGTAATGTAGGCGCTACTGCGGCGCAGCGGCTCGTAGACAAAGAATTAGCCAACCAGGTTGTGCTGGTGGATATTATAGAAGGCATGCCGCAAGGCAAAGGGCTGGATATGTATGAATCGACTCCCATCGAGGGCTCGGATGTTGTCGTCGTTGGAACAAATTCGTACGACGAAACTGCGAATTCCGATATCGTCGTCATCACAGCCGGTATTGCGCGTAAACCCGGCATGACCCGCGAACAGCTTCAGGATACCAATGCCGGTATCGTGAAGAACGTGACCGAAAATATCGCTCCGAAATCCCCCAATGCTATTCTTATTGTCATCTCAAACCCGCTTGATGTGATGACCTACGTGGCGTATAAGGTGAGCAAGTTCGACCGCCGCCGCGTTATCGGCATGGCGGGTATCCTCGATACTGCTCGGTACCGCAGCTTCATTTCGATGGAATTAGGCGTCTCGATAAAAGATATTCAGGCGCTGGTTCTCGGCGGTCACGGCGATTCGATGGTGCCGTTAGTCCGGTACACAACCATCGCAGGCGTTCCGTTGAGCGAATTTGCCTCGAAGGAAACAATCGACCGGTTAGTGAAGAGAACCCGCGATGGCGGCATTGAGATCGTTAATTTTCTCAAAACCGGCAGCGCGTATTACGCTCCCTCCGCCGCAGCGGTGGAAATGGTGGAAGCAATCGTGAAAGACCAGAAGCGCATTCTTCCCTGCGCGACATATCTCCAGGGCGAATATGGGATCCGCGATACCTTCGTCGGCGTGCCGATTAAATTAGGAAAAAACGGCGTCGAAAAAGTTATCGAAGTGCCGCTTACGCCGGAAGAAAAAGCCGGGCTGGAAAAATCAGCGGCAGAAGTGAAATCGAACATCGCGAAGCTGAAGCTCTGATTCCGCGAGAAAATAGATCAATAAAAAATCCCGTTCAGAATATGGACGGGATTTTTTTTGATTAATACTTGGATTATTCTCGTTACCACGCTCTGCGTGGCAACGAATTATTTCGACGCTCCGCGTCGTGGATGGAGGATGTGGAGCATCCAAATATGGATTCCCATGCAAATAGTGTGTGTTATAAATCCGATCCCTTATTTAAACAAAATTCAAATCTTAACAATATACACAGGTATGAGGAGATTGCTACGTCCGCCTCCCGTTAAAAAGATGGCGGGAGGCGGACTCGCAATGACGGCTTACCCATATTGTGGATCGTGGAAAGTTGAATTATTCGTGGGGAGTAAAAAGAAAATAATCGGAATTACTTTTTTGGGCCTCAGAACCAATGCCGCCCGGAATAATTGCGTCGCATAAGTTAAGAACAAACGTTGTCTGATCCCGTCCCGCCAAATCCATACTTGGCGGGACGGGAGAGTTTGTTTGTTCGCAAAAAAGATGCAATTATTCAGGCATTGGTTCTGGAGCCTTGAGTTTTTCTTTGTTTCTTTCTGTTTGCCTCAAGGCAAAAGAAAGAAAAACAAAATATTGAGACAAGAAAATTGCTATAGTGAACGGTTTAACAAGGATCTAAAGTTGGTAAAAAATCTGCTGATCCCCAAGCATCGCGACAGCATGACTGAGCGATTTATGAAAAGTTCTTCGAGAGAAATAAATTTCTGGCTGGTTACATAACTGCAAAATTGTGGACTAATTCTGCTTCAATAACAGCGTCATGATAACTTCGGCGCCGTTAGTATTATGCTGGAAAATTACCCTATCCATCAGCGAGCGGATAAGAAACACGCCTCTGCCATGATCGCGCATAAGATTTTCATCGGCAAGAGGATCGGGGAGATGGGCTGCGTCGAATCCGGGACCTTCATCGTGCACATACATCACTATCTCCGATGAATTAACGCTGCACGTCAACATAACTAATTTCCCCGGATCGCGCCTGTTGCCGTGAATGATGGAATTATTCACCGCCTCGGTTGTAGCGACGAGGAGTTTATAAAAATGTTCCTCATCCATCTTCAGGAAGTGCTTAATCTTCATCAGGAATTGCTCAACTTTCGCAACCTGATTGATTTCGCTGGGAACCGAAAGTTCAAATGTTTTAGTATTTTCCGGCATTATCATAGTCATTTATCATATTCGCACATTGCACGACATGGTCATCGTCGTCAGATCGCGGGAGTTTTGGCCGGTTTGCACCTGGTGCTCGTACCAGCCGTTTAGAAAGATACGTGTTCGCGCGCCAAAATTCAATTCTACCACGGTTACCGGTCCAACGCTTCGGAGGAAATTATCCAATTCACGCTCGGCTCCGGTATATTTATATCTCGACTGATTAAAATAACGAATCCCGGTGGAAAAAACCAGATTCTCGTTTACTCTGAACCGCGCGGTCCCTAAATACGTTTTATCCTCAAAATAGAACAGGGGTTGTTCGGTAAACGCATTCCACTGTAATTCGCCCCGCTCGTAAAACCGCAGGTAATGATACCAGCCGAGCGAAAATCGTTTTGTGACGGCGATGCTGGTCGAATCGATAAATGCGAACTGGCGAAACGCGTAACTTCGCACCGAGGGAGAAATAAATTCAAAATCATACGTTGTATAATTTGCCAGCACTTCAAACGTATTGAACGAAAAAAAATTCTCCGACGGGGTATATTCAATCCGCGGAGACAACCGGAAGATGCGGTTCCAGGTATTATCCGCGCTGCGTTCGGCTGAGAGATAGACAAGATGCGTTAAATTCACCTCGAGGAGAGTTCGGGCTGAAAAATACGACGTGAAGCGATGATTATATGTCAATCCGAGCAAATCGCGCAGTTCATCACGCGTATCCGTATTCTCGGGACTTGGCGTATCGTACCGGAGGATACTGGTAGAACCTGAAAATTCCAACTTATCAGACGGCGTGAATTCCTTCGAGAGCGATAACATCAACGACCTGCGCTGGGAATTGTTGTTCTTCCGGGCTTCCACATCCGAGAGCGATGTGAACAGCGAAGTGGAAACGGAATCGGACGGCTCCAGGGAATGCGATTCATCGCGTTCATAGTACGCAAACTGAAACGCCGCATTAATTCCGGACGGGATTGAATACGTAAACATCGCGCTGCCGTCCAATTTAAATTCATCGATCGTAGAATTCAAAAACGGCTGGGGTGTGGCGGAATAATTCTTGTACCGCACGTCCCTCCCGATGCTCCGCGAGGATATATTTCCCTGCAAGGTCAAAAATGTGCGCGGGGCGACCGGGTAGCCGAGCGAATCGCCGATATCGAAAATATTTTCCGTGCGCGTTTCAATATTGTTCGCCACGCCGAATACTGATTTCACCACCGTATCGGCGGGAAAATAAAAATCGCGCCGGGTGCGGTTATACGTCATCCGCAGGACATTGCGGGTCTGATCGGGAAAATATCGCTCAATCCTGACGGTATCATTATGGGTTTCCAGGATACGCGGATCGAGCCGGTCATACCGTACCCTGCCATTGAGGTGTGTTTTATAACCGCCGAAATCAATATCATCGGAGAGCACAGAAAGCGCGTACGATGGTCCCCGGTCTCTCTGACCGATCTGGTTATCAAACCGGATCCCCGCCAGCGGTTCCATCATCAGCTTATCGAAGGGACGGTAATCCACTCCGCCAAAAAGAGTGTGCACCGAAGCAGCGCCGATGCCCGAGCTCTGGTTATCCGATAAGACATACGAACTTTCGCGGACAACGCCGCCAAATAAATCCGACCAGTGTTGCTGAAGATTAAAACCGAACAACTGTTCATCCCGCATCAGTTTTGTATCGGAGAGAATAACGGTGGAAAGAAGTTGTTCATTTAAGGAATACCGAAGCGATCCGGCTGATCCGTTCACATTGCCCAACCCGTTCCAGTGATAGGTATTCAGAAGTTTATCGAAACCGAACGAGAATCCGTTGAGTGCGGCTCCGGGATTCACGGTCGAAAGTTCGGGATGAGAAACATCATAGCCGGTTTGCGCCCGCGATGGTAAGGACGCCATGATCAGCAATACACCGATAAGAAGTACATTGCCGATTCTCACCATACCGTGGAGCTTTTTCCATCATCGACGTTGATGGTAAATCCGTTAATAAAATTCGCCATATCGGACGCCAGGAAGACAACCGCTTTTGCGATATCATCCACCGATGCAATGCGCGAATGGGGAAACGATGCCGCGATGGCTGATTTTACCTCTTCGGGCGGCTGATTATTCAGCGTTGAAAGGGCGGCCACAATTTGTTCCGCGAGCGGCGTTTCCGTTGTGCCGGGATTAACGGCATTCACCATGATGCGGTCTTTTACCAATCCTTTGGATAACGATTTCGTAAAATTCATCAGCGCGGCGTTGGTAACGCCCGGCAGCATGAATTGGGGATTGGGGTCGCGGCCCGCTGTCCCGATAATGTTGATGATTTTGCCGCCGCCGGCTGTTCGCATAAACGGTATCACTTCGCGCGCAGTGCGGATGTAGCCGAGCAGCTTCAACTGGATGTGGTATTCCCAATCCTCCTCGGTGATCGTTTCAATATCCCCGATATGGCCGCCGCCCGCATTATTGACAAGAATATCGATCCGGTTAAATCGTTTTGCCGCAGCGCCGACGAATCGGCGGATATCGTTTAACTTCGTCATGTTCGCTTTGACGCCGATGACTTCCGTCCGGGTCTGGTTCTGAATTTCTTCGGCGGTTTGCAGCAGGATGCGTTCATCGCGGGCGCAGATGGCGATACGCGCTCCTTCGGCGGCGAGCGCAATGGCAATGGCTTTGCCGATTCCTTTGCTGCCGCCGGTAATGATAGCGGCTTTCCCCTGCAAATTCAGGTTCATAGTACCCGAAATTTCCCTATTTTCGATAATTTCATTGTAGCAAGATAAGAAAATCTCCGACTACTTTCAGGAGGATGTGGGATATATCACAAAATGCGGGTGTGGAGGGGGGAATGAATAGCTGATGAGTTCGTATCTTAGTCGCCATGAAATTTGAATGTATATCGAATGGATTATTGGCTCCTATAGGTGTAACCCGATAGTATTTATTCCCAAAGCAGCCTTTATTTTAGAAATGCAAATAGCACATCTTTATCCCAAGTCCTTGAGGCCGTTAATATTACAACACCTCCCGAACACAAAAAGAAAAGAGCCTCGAATGACCGAGACTCTTTTTCAATTTTGTAGCATTCTCAGCGTTACTATTTGACCAACAACATCTTTCGTGTTTGACTGAAATACCTTGTGGGATCCGCCGTACTTGTGGCATCGAGGCGGTAGAAGTACATGCCGCTGGAAATAATAGAAGCATCCCAACTTATCTCTTTATAGCCTGCTTCTAATCTTCCTTCGTACAATTTCATTACCATCTGTCCGATCACATTATAAATTGCAATAAAAACAGTTGATTGAACAGGGAGATCAAACCGCACTGAAGTTGTCGGATTGAACGGATTAGGGAAGTTCTGATAAAGTGAGTATTTCGATGGAATTCCATTCTTGACATCCTCAATCCCCAATCCGAAGGTTACCACTAAAGTGTGGTTCCTATCGATGTTCCGTAGGGTGTATACTGAATCTTTTGCCTGAATAATGCCATCGACAAGGAGGAACTCAACGCCATAGCCAGGATTCGGATGAATATGGAACGTGATACTATCTCCGCAAGAGACAGCGACGGTATCTTTTGGGTAAATCGTACCATTAGAACCTGACCTGGCAATAATTATGAAATATTGAACAGTAAATACTGCCCGAATGCCGTGATTGGAAATCACGTCACGGAAAGTATACCCAGTATCAAGAGCTACCGGAGCTCCGTCAACAATCAGACTATCCAGAAGAGAACACGGCATTGGCGTGATTGTAAAATGCGCGTTCTGCCCGTACTCTACAATTACCCTGCCGTTAGGGACGACTGTTCCCCGTCCATCGGTCATCACTTGGATAGTGAATACATTGATCGAGAAGAACACGCGGATCGTATGGGTGGCCGTCACATTCTTGAACGTGTAACTGGCGGTGGAATCGAGCTTATTCGTTCCGTCCACCAGCACGCTGTCAAAGTGATATCCGACGTTTGGAGCATAAGTGAACTTCTGATCTGCACCGTAGTTAACGCTGGCACTCGGCGTGATCGTTCCGTTGGTCGCCGATGAGGTGATCGTGAATGTATTTGCCGAGAAGTACGCGTGAATTGTATGTCCTGTTGTGACGTTCCTGAAGGTATAGCTCGTCGTCGAGTCGACGTTCTTCACCCCGTCAATTAAAAGACTGTCAAAGTGATATCCAACGTTTGGCGTAAAAGTGAATTTCTCGTCTTCGCCGTAACTTACATTCACCGTTCCCGCCGGGTTTATAGTTCCGCCTTCGTTGGCAGAAGCTGTAAGTTGGTAGGTGTTGATCGAAAAGTACGCGGTGACCGTATGCGTGCCGGTTGAGACGCTGAGTAGTGTGTAGCTTGAAACAGCACCGTACGAAATCCCGTCGATCACAAGGCTATCAACATGGTGCCCCGCGGTCGGTGAAATTGAGAACGTCTGATCTGCGCCGGGTGTCAATTGAAATGTGCCGGAAGGATTAATGGTTCCCCCTAGAGTTGCGTAGGCGCTGATGATCGCTGCCTTGCCGGCGTTAGCGATCTTGAAGGGGCCGAAAGTCAGGCTCTGCGAGTCAGCGCTCGTAAGTGTAGCCATCACATATCTAAAATTTACTGGATCGTATGGCACCGGCGCGAGCAAACTGGTTGTTGGGGGGATGAGTTGAGTAACTGAGAACACAGATAGAGAGTGCGAGTCTGGTCCTGCCCATATAGTGTCCTTCACAGGAACAGAAGTCTCAAAATCCAGGATTATGTTGCTACCCTGAGTTATCGAGCGCACCGGACTGGTAATAAACAAGGCCGGGTCGCCGCTCGCGGAAGCATCAAAGCGCAACGCAGGGCCTATTTTTGTTGTGTCGAATACCAGGCCGTCGCCCGACCAATTCCTAAGCACAAGAAGCGAGTCGTTGCCCGAAAGAAGTATTTTTATAATCGTGTTACTTGCCGTGTTTTCGCCGTAGCTGTAGACCTGGAGCTTTCCGGCTTCAGAAATTATGAATTTAGTTTTTACAGAGTCTTCTCCCGCGGCATTTAAAGTTATACTATAATCGGCCACGGAAGATGCCCGTTCGGTCTTGAGAGATGGCGCTGCCATGGTCGAGATTGCTTTCTCAACAACTCCTCCGTCCCCAATAACCTGCCAAGCCACAAGATTGCCCGTCGGGTCGGCGTAAAAACTCGAATCGCTCGTAACGAAGGCACCGCCAGATGAACTTTGTACCAAAAGCGTCCCGGTGTGAGCTCCGATAGCAAGCGTCACTGACGGGATCTTCGGCGTCGCCTCAATCGTTTGTTGTTGCGCGGTTTGTGTGCGGGCATTCTTCGCCCCACCAACTTTTAGGGATAGAGTTATGGGCTGTCCTAAAACATCAATTGTAAGTGTTGCCTGTCCAGGTCGCAGGCTTAGTTTTCCTCCAGCTTCGGCCGAGAATGGCCCAATCTGCGTTCTCTGGGTCATCAACCCGCTGCCCAACGGGATAGAGAGGTTTACATCAAGGTCGAATGTTATACTTGATGTCCCAATAGAAACGCCAGCGAGAATAAACGGGCATTCAAGTTTCGCGATTGTCTTGATACCGTTCTGCTCGATTTCAAGTTCACCTTCCACCGACCCCATCTGGATTCCCAAAGCGTCAAAGGATGAGATCCCGTTGACTGTGACGATCTTGTTCTTCAAATCGACTTTCACACTGGCGCTGAGGCTGTTGCTGAATGCGCCAAGAGGGCCGTTGACATAGTCCAGTTCGCCGTTTGCCGTAATCGTACTGTCGGCAAAGTTAACAGAAAATGTTGTGTTTGTCGAAAGTCCGCTTGGGTTAAAAAACTCGAAGAAACTTCCCATTTTCGCCTTCACTGTGGACGAGAACTGAAATCCAGTTTTACTTAAGTCGCTATTAAAAGTAACGCTGGCGATGGTGAAATAAATACCAAGGCTAGCCCCTCCGCTCTTTCCTTCGAAATCGGGTCCTGCTGTGAGTTTACCGGTTCCGTTCATATGCAAAACGCCGGCGTTCGAAGAGATAATTCCCCCCCGGTCGAGTTGAATGCCGAGACCTAGTGTTGTCTTTGCTAGGCTCTGTCGGTTTTCGGCTTTAGTGCTCAGTTCGATCGGGATACCGATAGCGAGCCAGAGGTCGTCTTTCGCTAAGAGCTGCTTGAAGCCCACCCATTCGCCCGACTGTTCTTTCGCTAGGTCTAACTCTATTTCCCCACTACCCGAGACTGGCAAAAAATCGAGTGCCACAGTCGCAACATCCTTGATCTCTGCTTCCAGCGCAGTGCCTGCGCCTATGCCAAACGTAATGGCGACCTCGTTCGTGGCTGGATTTGGAGTGTAGGTAAGGTTAATGCCGTTCAGCCCAGTGCTCAGGTCAAATTGGTATCCGATAATTTGGCCACCAAGCACTGTCTTTTTTTGCGGTCCGATGGCTAATGAAAACGAAAGTGGGTCAAGGGTGACACTTGCATTGAAGATGTTCAACTTCGAGGCGTCACCCAGAATTACGTTTTCAAAGGAAATGCTACCCGACGCGCTCTTCGTGAGCAGATTATAAGTTAAGGATCCCCTAATCTTGTCGAGAGGTACCAGCCCGCCCAAAAGCGTCAAGGGACCTGAAAATGGGATTTCTCCTGATATGGTGTTTACAGTTGGAATTGTTAAAAGATCTGAGCGTTGGTAGGAAAGTTTGAACTGTGAATTTTGAGATTGGACGAAGAGCGTAGTCCATGTTGAGTTGCCAAGGTCAATTTCCTGAGTTGTTTTGTTAAATCTGATCTCTGCCCCTTGGTCGAAGTAGATCAACTGATCGATGTTGCTACTATTAGTTCCGGCTAGTCCGATTTGAACACTTCCCGATGCCGATAGCCACCCATTTCCTAAATCAACATATGTGGTGGCTTGCAAATAAATATTGCCGATTTGTACGGGACCCGCCATGGCTCCCGCTTGGGTAACGGTCACGGGCTGAGGGCTATTCGTTGCACCGCTCGCAGTCACGGTGATCGTTCCCACTCGCTTCGAGGTGCTCGCATTCTGGCTGTATGAGACGTCGATTGTACCTGTGTTCGTCCCCGAGTTGCCACTTGTGATTTGGAGCCACGTTCCATCTGTGACAGATGCAGACCACACAAGAGTACCCCCGCCTGTGTTTGATACATGGAAACTCGTAGTACCAGCATCCGCACTGACAGGTTGATCAGGAGGTGTAACCGATAGAGACGGAACTGCCGGGGCATTCGTTGTGAATGATACATCATTACCGCTGCTGGATCCGTCAGAGTTGTAGGCAAAGACAATGTAGTGATATGTCGTGCCAGGCAAGAGACTTGTCAGAGGATACGAAACTGGAGTCGATCCAGAACCAGCAGGAATTTCATATTCAGGAGTCGAGTGGCCATAATTGGTGTTCAGTCCCCAAAAAAAATGGTAAAGCGTGTTAGATCCGTTATCATCGACCTTGCCATTTAG
>JBIOHP010000018.1:0-72693 GCA_044449065.1 Bacteroidota bacterium | reverse complement strand
GGTGTTTGTTTGATTTCTGGTCCGCGCATTTTCTTGGCTCGTCTGATGGTTAATATTATTCGTTCTTCAAATATAATACATCATCACCTATTTCCGACACTCAAAAGAAAATATTTATGCGTTTTTCAACAACCTGCTAGAGCGCCCACTCATTTTACCATAGACAAGAAACGAAGCCGTGTCGTTGAACGAGGTCAACATCATTGACTGACTGAAGGTTACTTGGATTGTTGTAGCGGGCCGGATGTTCAAAGCATTTTGTGCAGGCAATACGTTTACAACCTGTGAAACGATTGTGCCGTACAATTGTAAGAACAAACAAGTTGTAATTAAGATGATCTTAGTTGCGGCGAATAATCTTTCAATATTAATCATAGTTAAACCTAATGAATTTGATTTTATTACAATTGCATAGATATACACTCCTGAAATATTTTGATAGGAATCAGACAATCATTCCCAACAACATAACATCGTAGATATAGGCATACCGACCGTGAGGTGTTCCCGTAGAATAGGCAAGAACCCAGGGAATCGCGTCAGAGTTGAATAGGGGAATTTAGGGAATATTATAGAGACTATCAAGTAAGGGATGGAATGAATTGTGAAAATTCGTCAAATTACATCCATCAAATTATCTGGGGAATAATAACTATAAACCTATCATTTATAAATACAAGAATTGATACTATAAATAACTCCTAATGGAGTGATAAGATTGAGTTTAGGTAATTCGTTATTATTAAAACGAATTTGATACTATCAATAAAAAACCCACACAACATTGTTATGTGGGTTAAATCAGAATCTGAACCGCTCGTAAGTTTAATGGTCGGTAACTGCTCCGGGCTTAAAATCTTTCTTCTTCTCTGCTTTTGTTTTCTTCTCCGCCTGCGCTTTCTTTTCGTCTTTTTGTTTTTCCTCTTTCGTCTGTTTTTCCGCTGTCTGGAAATCAACTAATTCGAGGATGGCAAGCTCGGCGCCGTCGCCGTGCCGCTGCCCTAATTTGATAATGCGCGTGTAGCCGCCTTTGCGTTCCGCGACTTTCGGGGCGATCTCGGTGAATAATTCGGTCACCACTGCGCGGTCTTTGATAAAACGGAAAACCTGCCTGTGGGCATGTACGCTTTTAATTTTGTCGTTTTCGGCTACTGCGTTCTTCGCCCGCGTAATGATCTTTTCCACCATCATCCGGGTCTCTTTCGCTTTCGCTACGGTTGTCCGTATCTTTTTGCTCCTGAGCAATGCCGTTGATAACGCGTTCAGCACCTGTTTCCGGTGGCTTGCGGTGACGCCTAATTTTCTTCCCGATTTTCTGTGTCGCATCGTTTATATTCTTTCAATTCTAGAGTTTTATTGGCCTGTTTCCTGGAGATACTTCTCCACGTCCATGCCGAAATTGAGTCCATACTGTTCGATAATTTCCGATAATTCCGCAAGGGATTTCCGACCGAAGTTCCTGAATTTCAACAATTCGGGCTCGTCGCGGCGGACAAGATCGGCAAGCGTTTTAATATTTGCGGCGCGTAGGCAGTTGTGCGAACGGACTGAGAGTTCCAATTCATCCACGCTCATCAAAAGCACCTTGCGTATGCGGGCGTATTCGGAATCTTTCTCTTTCGCATCTTCCGTTGTTTCGGCTGCTATGCTGAAATTGAGGAAAAGCTGGACATGTTCCTGCAGAATTTTAGCCGCCTGCGCAAGCGCATCGTCCGGCGTGATGGAACCATCCGTCTCGACTTCAATAATAAGCTTTTCATAATCGGTGGTCTGCCCGACGCGCGTTTGCTCGACAAAATACCGAACATTTTTTATCGGCGTGTAGATCGAATCGATGGAGATCGTTCCCACCGGCTGATCGGGCGTTTTATTTTCTTCGGCTGTTACATATCCCTTGCCCCGTCCGATGAATAATTCCATTTCCAATGCGGAGCCGGCGTTCAGGGTCGCGATATGCTGATTCGGATTGAGTATTTCAATCTCCGGATTAGCTTTTTGAATATCGCTTGCCTTAACTTCTTTCGCCCCTTTTAACGACAAGACGACGTGGTTCGCCTTCTTGTTGATAAGCTTCATACGGACCGATTTGAGATTCAGGATAATTTCCGCCACGTCTTCGATAACGCCGTGCAAAGTTGAAAATTCGTGCAGTACGCCCTCGATCCGGATGGCGGTGAAAGCGGAACCCGGCAGCGAAGAAAGGAGAACACGCCTGAAGGCGTTTCCAATGGTCACTCCGAATCCTTTCTCCAGCGGCTGAAGAACAAATTTGCCATACGTTGGAGCAAAATTCGATTCGTCAAGCTGCACTTTTTCCGGCATCTGAAAATTTAATAGCGTCATATCTTCCCTTTAAATGAGTTTCGACAATTACTTGGAGTACAACTCAACAATGAGTTGTTCATTTGCTGCAAGAGGAATATCCGCGCGTTCAGGAACATTGAGAAACGTTCCGGATAATCCGGCTTTATCCAAACTAAGCCAGGGCGGCAGCATATTATCCTTCATTCGTTTCAACGCTGAATGAATGATGTCGAGTTTTTTACTCTTCTCACGCACCTGTATAACATCCCCCGGCCTCACCATAAACGAGGGTACATTGACAGCTTTATTGTTCACTAAAACATGGCCGTGCCCTATCAACTGTCTGCCCGCTTTACGGGAAGGCGCAAATCCTAATCTATAGACAACATTATCAAGACGGCTTTCGAGCAGCTTCACCAGCGTCTCGCCGGTTCGTCCCGTTTGACGAAGCGCTTTTTCAAAATAGTTCCGGAACTGGCTTTCCATCAAGCCGTACATCCGGCGGACCTTTTGCTTTTCCCGGAGCTGAATACCGTACTCCGAGACCTTTTGCCGCCGTGATTGTCCATGCTGACCGGGAGGATAACCCCTGCGTTCAACGGGACATTTCTCCGTGAAACATTTCGTTCCCTTGAGGAAAAGTTTTTGTTTTTCTCTCCGGCATAGTCTGCAACTAGCGTCTATATATCTTCCCATGTTATCCTTTACAGTTTTTCAAATAAAAATACAATCATATGTTATACGCGGCGGCGTTTCGGAGGTCTGCACCCGTTATGCGGAATCGGCGTAACATCGCGAATGCTTAAAATCTCCAGTCCGACGGTTTGGAGCGAGCGAATTCCCGCCTCGCGTCCCGAACCGGGACCTTTCACAAACACTTCCACCTTTCGCAAACCTAAATCGAACGCTTCTTTTGCGGCGGCTTCTGCAGTTACCTGCGCCGCGAAGGGGGTATTTTTTCTCGATCCCTTGAATGCGTTGCGGCCTGCGGTAGACCAGCTTATGACGTTTCCATAAACATCCGTAATTGTCACGATGACATTATTAAATGTCGCTTTGATAAAAACTTTTCCCGTGACATCGACGGATAGCTTTTTTTTCTTCTTTACAACTGCCGGTGCTGCAGCAGTGCTGTTAGCTGCTTTTGCCATTCATTTCTCCGTGTATTTTGGTTACTTCTTCGCGGCAACTTTTTTCTTGCCGGCGACTGTTTTACGTTTGCCTTTGCGCGTTCGCGAATTTGTCCGTGTGCGTTGACCGCGTACCGGTAATCCTTTCCTGTGGCGTAATCCCCGGTAGCAATTGATGTCCATCAATCGCTTGATATTCATCTGCACTTCGCTTCTGAGCGCGCCTTCTACCTTAAAATCGCTTGTGATGATGGAGCGAATCTTCGCTACCTCTTCATCTGAAAGATCACCGATCTTTTTACCGGCATCGACTCCTGCCTGGGCTAATATTTTCCGGGCGCTCGTCACTCCTAAACCGAAGATATACGTTAAGCCGATCTCCGACCGTTTATTTTTCGGTAAATCTACTCCTGCAATACGGGCCACTGTTAACCTTTCCTAAAAATTAAAACCACCGGGTAATCTTATCCCTGGCGTTGTTTATGTTTTGGATTCTTGCAGATCACCCGCACAACTCCGTTGCGGCGGATAATTTTGCAGTTATCGCATAATCGTTTTACTGATGATCGAACTTTCATACTGAGTCCTTATTTGTACCTATAGGTGATACGACCTTTGCTTAAATCGTACGGCGACATTTCTATCGTTACCCTGTCGCCGACTAATATTTTTATATAATTCATTCTCATCTTGCCCGATATTACGGCAAGAATTTCGTGACCGTTATCTAATTTTACCCTGAACATTGCGTTGGGCAATGTATCAGTGATGATACCATCGATCGTTATCGGTCCTTGTTTCGCCATTCACTCGTTACATAGTTAATATTTCAGGTCCGTCTTCGGTAATCGCAATCGTGTGCTCAAAATGCGCCGAAGCTAACCCGTCTTTAGTGCGGACTGTCCATCCATCCGCATCTACCACAACGTGATATTTTCCCATATTGACCATCGGCTCAATCGCGAGGGTCATGCCTTGTTTCAATTTCAATCCAGTATGCGGCTTTCCAAAATTCGGCACGGGCGGTTCCTCGTGCAAATTTTTGCCGATACCATGCCCTACCAGATCGCGCACAACGGAAAATCCGGCGGCTTCCACATGACTCTGTACGGCAGCCGAGATATCCTGAAGATAATTTCCATCTCGGGCTTGTTCAATTCCCTTATAGAGCGATTCTTTTGTCGCTTCGAGTAATTTTTCCCGGTCTTCGGAGATTTTGCCCACGGGAAACGTCCATGCTCCGTCCCCAAAAAATCGATTTTTTTTTACTCCGACGTCCACCGATAAAATTTCTCCCTCGCGGAGTTTCCATTTTCCCGGAATTCCATGTACGACTGCGTCGTCCACTGATGCACAGATGGTCGCGGGATACAGGTTATGTTCATCGCTTCCATATCCTTTGAACGCGGGCTCCCCGCCCTGCGCGCGGATAAATTGTTCCGCCATTGTGTCCAATTCCATTGTTGTGATGCCAGGTTTTATCATGCTTCCGAGCATCCGAAGAACTTCGGCAACGATACGGCAACTTTCTCTCATCAACGCAATTTCATCGGCTGATTTAATAGTTACCGAAGCCATACCCTAAAGTTTCTGCGTTGGATATCGTACTACGCCCGTCTCCCTCTAATTTTACCGCTCTTCATGAAACCGTCATAATGGCGCATCAAGAGGTGCGATTCGATCTGTTGAAGAGTATCTAAACCCACACCGACAACAATTAACAAACTTGTTCCGCCAAAGAAGCTGGCGAAATTTGACGTAACTCCCATACGCACCATGAATGCGGGGAGAATAGCGATAATCGCAAGGAATATTGATCCCGGCAGAGTAATCTTCGTCAGGATATTATCGATAAAATCTGAGGTGTTTTTTCCCGGTCGAATACCCGGAATAAATCCGCCTTGCTTCTGCATATTCTCCGCGACATCTTTCGGATTGAAAGCGACCGCAGTATAAAAATACGTGAAGAAAATAATCATTAACGCATAGATGAACGAATACGTGATGGATGTGTAGCTGAAATATCCCGCAATGCTCTGCATGAAATCGCTGTTCGGGAAAAAAGTCAGGATCGTGTTTGGTATGAACATGATCGATTGAGCGAAAATAATCGGCATCACTCCGGCGGTATTGACCCGCATCGGGATATATTGTGTTACACCGCCATAGACTTTTCTACCGACAACACGTTTCGCATATTGGACCGGTATACGGCGGGTCGCCTGTGTTATTAACACAATTGCTGCAATTATGGCTACCATAAGCGCCATAATTATCAGCTCCACGATAATGCCCCTGGCTCCGGAGCTGACGAGCTGATATTCATCAAGAAGCGCATGCGGAAAGCGGGCAATGATACCGATAAAGATAATCAACGATATACCGTTGCCGATACCCCGTTCCGTAATCTGCTCGCCCAACCACATCATAAAGATAGTGCCTGCCGTTAAAATAATCATTGTAGAAAGAGTGAAGAGAGGTCCCTGGGCGATTGGAGCCACAATGGATAATCCACCGGCAGCGCGATTTGCAAGCTGGACGCTGACGCCCCATGCCTGAAGGAGCGATATGCCAACAGTGCCGTACCGCGTCAACTGGGTAATACGTTTTCTTCCCTCTTCTCCTTCTTTTGAAAGCTTCTGGAAGTACGGGATAACGGCGCCAAGCAACTGGATAATAATCGATGCGCTGATGTACGGCATGATTCCCAGGGCGAACACCGCTGCATTGCTGAATGCGCCCCCGACAAACAAATCGTACAAACCGAATAACGTGTTGGTTTGTGATTTAGCGACTTCCGCTAATATTTTTGCGTCGATACCGGGAAGAGTTACGTGAGAACCCAGCCGGACGACAATGAGCAAACCGGCAGTAAAGATAATTCGCTGCCGCAGCTCTGCAATTTTAAAAATGTTCCGAAAACTTTCGTTAAGTTTTGCCATTCTTCAACCGTTTACCGTGTTGATGTGCTCATTAATTGTACGGTACCGCCTGCCGCTTCTATTTTCTTTTTAGCGCTCTCGCTGAATGCGTGCATGTTCACCGTTAATTTCGCTTTAAGCTCGCCGTTGCCAAGTATTTTTACGGGCGCAGATTTTTTCGCGACAGCGCCAATAGAATAGAGAAGCTCGGGGGTGACTTTTCCATCCGTAATCTTCCCGGCTTTGGAAAGGGTATCGAGAACCGATACGTTCACGACCTGGTACGTCACCTTAAACGGACTATGAAAGCCGAATTTTGGTACGCGCCTGATAAGAGGCATCTGACCGCCCTCAAACCAGGGGCGTGTTTGTGCGCCTGCGCGCGCGCCCTGACCTTTATGGCCGCGTGTCGAAGTGCCGCCGTGTCCAGACCCCTGTCCCCTGCCGATGCGTTTCCGGCGTTTTCGGGAACCTACGGAGTAACTTAGTTTGCTTAAATATGCTTTTGCCATTTTCTCTTCTCGAAATAACTATTTCTCAATTTATCCGTTTATCTCTTCAACCTTGATGAGATGTTTAACGGCATTAATCATCCCTCGGATTTGGGGAGAATCGTTTTTCACAACTGAATAATTAGGTCTCCCTAACCCGAGCGCTTTAATCGTCAACTTTTGTCTTTTCAGACAATCGAGTTGACTCACAGTTTGCGTAATGCGAAGTTTTTTTGCCATAATACGTAATCTCTTTAATTAGTCAATGATGCTGGCGCTGTTCCGTAGAGTTCATTGAGGGATATATTTCTCCGGTGGGCAACCGTGTTGCCGTCAGAGAGAGTCATCAATGCCTGCAAAGTAGCTTTTACAACATTATGAGGATTCGAGGAACCTATCGATTTCGTTAGAACGTCCTTTACACCGGCAGATTCGAGAACTGCCCTGACCCCGCCGCCTGCAATAAGTCCAGTTCCGGGGGATGCGGGTTTTAACAATACTTTGGAAGCCCGGTATTTTGATTGAATGGCATGCGGTATCGTCCCTTTCACGATATTTACATGTACGACATTCTTCTTGGCTTCATCAATGCCTTTTGCAATTGCATCCTGAACTTCATTTGCTTTCCCGAGACCGATCCCCACATGTCCGTTACCGTCGCCGACAACAATAATTGCGCTAAAGCTGAACCGGCGGCCGCCCTTCACTACCTTCGCGACGCGGTTAATAAATACGAGCTTGTCTTTTAAATTCAGTTCACCTGCTTTGATTCGTGCCAATGTTTACTCCAAATCTCTCTTAAAAATTGTAATTATCATTCATGATTAAAAATTGTTGATCCACTAAAACTTGCTGCCAGGGGGGGATTCGAACCTCCACTAACGGCTCCAAAGACCGCTGTCCTGCCCTTAGACGACCCGGCAGTTATTTCTCGCCAGCCAAGTCGCGCCGGTGAGACGTTAAAATTCAAGACCACCCTCCCGTGCACCATCGGCAAGCGCTTTCACAATACCGTGATACATGTATCCGCTGCGATCAAAAACCACTTTCTTAATATTTTTTTCGGCCGCTTTCTTCGCGATGGAAACTCCAACTTTTTTTGCAAGAGCTTTTCTGTCTTTCAATTCCTTTAATTCATCCCTGAGGTCTTTTGCGAGTGTAGAAGTAGACATCAAGGTTTTCGCCTGCGAATCATCGACAATCTGAACATAAATATGATTGAGACTGCGATAGACAGATAAGCGTGGCCGCTCTTGTGTTCCGCGGACTTTTTTTGCGATATGTTTCCTGATCCTGAGTCTGCGTTTTTGTGATACATTTCTCATACGTGTTTATCCTTTCACTCCTGCCGAGGCAGCAGCTTTGCCGGCTTTGCGGCGAATATATTCACCTTCATATTTGATGCCCTTGCCTTTGTATGGCTCCGGCGGCCGGAACGAGCGAATCTTCGATGCAATCTGACCTACCAATTGCTTATCGATACCGGTGATCAGGATGCTTGTCGGTGTTGGCGCTTTAATCTCAACTCCCGCCGGGGGTGCGAACAAAATAGGATGCGAATACCCCAGCGCCAGTTGTAATTTCTTTCCTTTATTTTCCGCTTTATATCCCACGCCTACGATTTCTAACTTGCGTTGGAATCCTTCGGTTACGCCTTTCATCATGTTATTGATGAGCGCGCGCCAGGTCCCATGCAATGCCCGCTGGGCTTTGATATCGGAACTTCTTGAAACGGTGATTATATCCGATTTTATTTCAACGCCGATCGAGGGGGGAACCTGAACTGACAGCTCTCCTTTCGGTCCCACAACTTTTAACGCGCCGTCGTGTCGTTCAATTTTTACGCCCTTGATAATGGGGATCGGTTTACGTCCAATTCGTGACACTTTATTCTCCTTGCTTAATTACCAAATGTGACAGACAACTTCGCCGCCGATATGACCCTGGCGGGCTTGTTTATCCGTCATCAAACCTTTTGATGTAGAAATAACTGCGATTCCCATACCGTTAAGTACCCGCGGTATCTCCTCGGCGTTTACATATACCCGTCTTCCCGGGGAGCTAATCCTTTGTAATCCGGCAATTGCGCTTTCACCGTCTGTGTACCGCAACGTGATTTTTATCATCCCTTGTTTGTTGTCTTTAATTTCTTCATACGAGGCGATGAATTTTTGATCGGCTAACATTCGGGTAATTTCCCGTTTAAAACTTGAAGCGGGAACCTGAACGCGTTTATGCCGCGCCTGGATTGCATTGCGCAATCGTGTTAAATAATCTGCAATTGGATCTGTTATCATAAATTCATTCGCTCCTTACCAGCTCGATTTAACAACACCGGGTATTTTGCCGTCAAGCGCCATACGGCGGAAACAGAGACGGCAAATTCCAAATTTCCGGATAAACGCCCGGGGTCGTCCGCAGATGCCGCACCGATTATGTTTCCGGATTGCGTATCGCGGTACTTTCTTCGCTTTCACTACCATTGCTAAACGTGCCACTAGTTCTCCTTTTTCCTTTTCGTTTAAGCGTTTTTGCCTTGTTCAATGATTTCCTGCCGTTTGACAAACGGAACGCCGAATCCTTTAAGTAATTCGTATGCTTCCTCGTCTGTCCTCGCGGTTGTAACGATGCTGATGTCCATTCCGAATAATTTTGTTACTTTATCGACGTCAATTTCCGGGAATATAATATGTTCTTTCACTCCAACCGTATAGTTTCCCCGCCCGTCGAACGACTTATCCGACAATCCGCGGAAATCACGAATACGCGGGACGGCAACAGAGATGAATCGGTCGAGAAATTCGTACATCCTGTTCTTCCGCAGGGTTACACGCGCCCCGATAGGCATTCCCTCGCGCAGTTTGAAATTCGAAATTGCTTTTTTTGATTTCGTCTGCACAACTTTTTGGCCGACAATGAATTCCAGATCCTTCGTGATCACGTCGACGAGTTTCGCATCCTGCGTAGCTTCTCCAACTCCGACATTGATGGCGATTTTTTCGAGGCGCGGGACCTGCATGATATTCTTATAATGGAACCTTTTCATCAATTCAGGGACGACATTCTTTTTATAATGTTCCTGGAGACGCGGGATAACACCCGCTTCCTGCAGGTGCTCCTGTTCTTTTTTGGGAGCTTCCTGCTTCGATTCTTTTCCGCCTTTTTTCTTTTCTTTTGCCATTTGAAAACGATCCTTGATTAAAACATTTCTTCACATTTGCGGCAAATCCGCATCATGTGCGTTTTACCGCTCGAGCTGTCTTTAACGGCTTTCCGTCCGATGCGCGTCGGTTTACTGCATTTTGGACAAACCAGCATCACATTATCCCGGTTGATGGGAGCTTCTTTTTGAACGATCCCTCCCTGTGGGTTTTTTTGCGACGGTCGGGCATGACGTTTAATAATATTTACACTCTCAACAATCACCCTGCCGGTATGACTAAAAACCTTCAACACTTTACCGGATTTACCGCGGGCATTACCCGCAACCACGATAACATTATCATTCTTGTGAATTTTCATACTTTCAATCTGCCTTGATTATAATACTTCGGGTGCCAGAGATATAATTTTCATAAAATTCCGTTCACGCAATTCGCGGGCGACCGGACCAAAAATGCGCGTGCCGCGGGGTTCACCCTGAGCATTGAGGAGAACTGCGGCATTTTCATCAAACCTGATGTATGAACCGTCTTTCCGGAGCGTCTCTTTGGTGGTTCGAACTACCACGGCTCTGGATACCTCGCCTTTTTTTACTCCCGCGCCGGGTATAGCGCTTTTCACCGAGACGACGATGATATCGCCGACGCCGGCATAACGCCGTTCATGTCCGCCGATGATGCGGATACAGCGAACTTTTTTCGCGCCGGAATTATCGGCTACGACGAGATTTGTTTCTTCCTGAATCATAACTCACTCACTGGGTTAATAGTTATTTCGCTTTTTCGAGAATTTCGACAAGGCGCCATCGTTTATTCTTGCTCAATGGACGCGTTTCCATAATTTTCACAATATCCCCGATATTTGCCTGCTGTTGTTCATCATGCGCCATCAGCGATGTTGTTCGCGTGAAATATTTTTTATAAATCGGATGCTGGATGCGGCGTTCGATGGCAACGACAATACTGTGTTGCATTTTATTGCTGATCACTTTTCCGGTTCTGATTTTTCGTTGTGTTATGCGTGCGCTCATTCCAAAGTATCCTTATCAGTTCGCCGGTTTCTTGACGGCGGCTGTCTCGTTCGCTGTTTTTATTTCACGTGCACGAAGAATCGTTTTCATCCTGGCAATCGTCCGGCGGACGGTCCGGATTTTAATCGGACTTTCCAGTTGGCTTGTAGCTTTCTGGAAAAATAAATTAGCCAGATTCTCCTGTTCTTCCTGCAATCTGTTAGTCAATTCCTTATCGGGTAATTCGCGTAATTCGTGTATTTTCATCTCAACCCTCGTTAATTTTTATCATAGGTTGGGCGTTCAACCATCTTGGTTTTAATGGGAAGTTTATGCGCGGCAAGGTCCATCGCAATGCGAGCCGTTGCCCGATTAATTCCGCTCAGTTCAAACATGATTGTGCCGGGTTTCACCACCGCAACCCAAAATTCCGGTACGCCTTTTCCGCTTCCCATACGGGTTTCCGCAGGTTTTTTTGTGACGGGCTTATCGGGGAAAATCCGGATCCAAACTTTTCCTTCACGCTTCATTAAACGCGTCAAAGCAACGCGCGATGCTTCGATCTGGCGCTGTGTGATCCATCCCGGTTCAAGCGCCTTTAATCCAAAGTCGCCGAATGAAACGGTATACCCGCGGGTTGCCTTCCCTTTCATTCTTCCACGCTGCGTTTTACGGTATTTTACTCTTTTGGGTAATAACATTTTACAATCTCATCGTTTACGAATTATTTTGATGATTTATCTAATATCTCGCCGCGGCAAATCCACACTTTGATACCGATGGTGCCGTAGATCGTCATCGCTGTTCCCTGGGCATAATCTATATCTGCCCTGATGGTGTGAAGTGGAATTCGCCCTTCTTTATATTGTTCTGAACGGGCAATTTCCGCTCCGCCCAACCTGCCGCCGCACATGACGCGAACGCCTTCTGCTCCCATTCTCATAGCGGAGGTAATTCCGGTTTTCATTGCCCGGCGAAACGAAATTCGGCCCTCAATTTGCGAGGCGATATTCTCAGCCAAAAGATATGCATCGAGCTCCGGTCGTTTGATTTCATGGATCAGGATTTTCACTTCTTTATTGGTTAATTTTTTCAACTCTTCTTCGAGCTGAGAAATTTCTTTGCCGCTTCTGCCGATCACAATACCCGGACGGGAAGTGTGAATGGTGATAGCTGCGCGCTTAGGCGTACGATCGATGAGAATACGGGAAATACCCGCTTTCTTCAACCGGCTCCGAATATAATTTCTGATTTTTAAATCTTCCTGTAATTTGCCTGCAAAATCTTTTTCATCATACCAATTGGAATCCCATGACCGGATGGCACCCAATCGAAAACCTATCGGATTAACTTTTTGGCCCAAGATATCTCCTATTCCTCGGTGGTGACTGGTGTTTGTTTCTCTGTTTGCTCTTCAGCGGCTTTTCCCGCTGTGGTTTTTTGTTTTGCTGTTTGTTTCAATTTTTTCTCTTTTTGCGCAACGACGATGGTCACATGATTGGATCGTTTCCGGATCTGGTAGGCTCGTCCCATGGGAGCGGGAAGTACACGCTTCATTGTGGGACCGCCATCGACAAAAACGGTTTTCACAATCAGATCGGAGGCGTCCAATCGGGCGCCGGCATCAGTATTATGAATATTCGATACCGCTGATCGCAGAACCTTTTCAGCTAATCGTGCGGCATGTTTCGGTGAAAAATGCAGAATAGAGAGAGCATCATCGACAGACCTGCCGCGAATTAAATCGACCACGAGACGCATTTTGCGCGGCGATGACCCGAGATACCGTTGAATGGCTTTTGCTTCTAACATGATTACGCTCCTGCCGGTGCTGTTGTGGTGGTTGTCTCGGATTTTAAACCCGGGTGCGCACGGAATATTCGGGTTGGCGCAAACTCGCCTAATTTATGTCCCACCATACCTTCATGGATATAGACGGGCACAAATTTATTTCCGTTATGCACCGCAAATGTATGACCGACAAACTCTGGAGTGATCGTTGACGACCGTGACCACGTTTTTAGTATTTTTTTCTGTCCGGATTTGTTCATTGCATCAACCTTCAATTGAAGTTTTGCATCAACATACGGACCTTTTTTTAATGAGCGACTCATACAATCTTAAATGATTATTATTTTCTACGTTTAACGATATACTTGTTCGATTGTTTTTTGTGATGGCGGGTTTTCTTACCCTTCGTATGCCAGCCCCAGGGCGAGACCGGATGAGGATTTCCTTGCGGAGATTTACCTTCGCCGCCGCCATGCGGGTGATCGACCGGGTTCTGCACAACGCCGCGTGATTGTGGTCGAATGCCTCTCCACCGCGAACGTCCAGCTTTGCCGAGACTGAGATTCTCATGATCGCCATTGCTGACTACACCCACGGTTGCGAAACAATTACTCGGCACGTTGCGAACTTCTCCGGATGGCAATTTTAATTGCGCAAAGTTGCCTTCTTTTGCCATTACCTGAACGGAACTTCCCGCGCTGCGCGCCATCTGCCCGCCCTTGCCGGAGCGCATTTCCACGTTATGAACGAACGTACCGACTGGGATATTGGCAAGGGGCATGGTATTGCCGACTTTAAACTCAGCCGTGGGCCCTGACGTGAGCACTTCGCCAACTTTTAAACCTTCGGGAGAAATTATGTAACGTTTCTCGCCGTCTTTATAAAAGAGAAGGGCTATACGGGCTGTGCGGTTCGGATCGTACTCGATGCTGACAACTTTGCCTTCAATGCCGAATTTATCGCGTTTGAAATCGACGAGACGATAGAACCGTTTATGACCGCCGCCGCGATGCCGCGAAGTTATGTGTCCATTGGTATTCCGCCCGCCGCTTTTGCTTAACGGTTCCAGCAGAGAACGCTCCGGCGTCGATTTGGTGATCTCCTCAAATGTCGGCATACTCATCCAGCGAGTGCCGGGAGTCATCGGTTTTAATTTTCTAATACCCATTAGTATTCTTTCAGTTTACTTCGTTAGACGTTTTCAAAGTAATCGATTTTTTCGCCTTCTTTCAGCGTGACAATCGCTTTTTTATAATGCCTTGTCGTTCCGGTGAATCTGCCTTTTCGCGTCATTTGCGTTTTACTCTTGCCGGCATAGTTCATAGTGCGGACTTCCATCACTGTCACTTTAAATTTCTTTTCAACTGCCTTCGCAATATCGATTTTGTTTGCGGCAAGATCCACTTCAAATGCGTATTGTTGTTTATCCTGCATTTTGGTGATTTTCTCGGTGACAATCGGACGAAAAATAATTCCTATCATAACAATTCTCTATTGATGAAAAGATTTTACCAGCGCATCGATGGCGCTTTTCTGGATAAGAAGCACTTCATTATCCAGAAGTTCATACGTAGAAGCTTTATGAGCTTCCATAACTTTAAACCGGGCAATATTTCGGCCTGCTTTGTATAACGTCGGATTTGTATTTGGCGTCAGCATAACGACTTTTTTATCGCTCAATGAGAGAGCTTTCAATACTGAAGCCATCTCTTTCGTTTTTGGCGCTTCAAATGAAAAGTCTTCGACAATTTTAATATTCCCATCGGCAGCTTTATGGCTGAGCGCCGATTTCCGTGCAAGCTGTTTCATGGTTTTGGGCATTTGCATGGAATAATCACGGGGAATCGGACCGAAAATCGTACCGCCGCCTTTCCATAATGGCGACCGAACGGAACCGATACGCGCTCGGCCGGTATGTTTCTGCTTCCATAATTTTTTACCGCTGCCGCTCACTTCGCCCATCGTTTTGGTTTTATGCGTCCCCTGTCTCTGGTTCGCAAGATACACGCGAACTGCCTGGTACATCATGTGATCGTTCGGCTTGATCTCGAAAATATCAGGCGTGAGAGCGATCTTTTCACCGCTCTGCGTTCCGTCTTTTTTATAAACTTCCAGTTCCATACGAATTAATAAAATTAAATAAGTTGCTTGTGGATCTCGACGTAGCTATTATTATAGCCCGGAATAGATCCTCTGATTAAGAGCAAATTCGATTCGGGTATCACCCGCACGACGCGGAGATTTTTCACCGTAACACGTTCGCCGCCCATTCTACCCGCCATCCGCATACCCTTGAATACACGAGATGGGTATGAGCTTGAGCCGATCGAGCCGGGAGCGCGTTCGCGATCGCTCTGACCGTGCGTTCTGAAGCCGCCGCCAAAATGATGCCGTTTTACGACGCCTTGGAAACCGCGACCCTTAGAAGTTCCGGCGATGGACACCGTATCACCCTGCGTGAAAATGGTATCCACTTTGATTTCGTCACCGAGCTTGAAGTTCTCGACTGCAAACCCTTTAAATTCCCGAAGCCAGTGCATTGCTTTCACACCCGCTTTGGCAAAATGCGCTTTCATCGGCTTATTGACCAATCGTTCTTTTTCCACACCGAAACCGAGCTGAACGGCTTCGTAGCCGTCTTTGTTCTTCGTTTTGATTTGCGTGACAAAACAAGGTCCGGCTTCGATGACGGTGCAGGGGATGACTTCACCCCTGTCATCAAAGACGCTTGTCATACCGATTTTTTTACCGAGTATACCTGACATTGTGCTTTCTTTGAATACATATGCGTGTGTCGTACCGTTTGCCGCAGCAAACAGTACGACCGTGACGCATAAAAATTGTTATGTAGTTAGGGAACTATCTCTTACTTAGACTTTAATTTCCACATCGACGCCAGCAGGAAGCTCAAGTTTCATCAACGAATCAACCGTCTTGTTAGACGAATTGAGAATATCGATGAGGCGCTTATGGGCGCGCATTTCAAATTGTTCGCGCGACTTTTTATCAACATTTGGCGAGCGCAGCACGGTATAAAGCGTGCGTCTCGTAGGCAATGGAATTGGTCCAGAAACTATAGCACCGGTTGCTTTCACTGTCTTAATGATCTTTTCTGCCGATTTATCGATCAGATTATGATCGTACGATTTTAGCTTAATGCGTATCTTTTGTCCAGCCACAGTTCTGTTCCTGTCTCAATAACGTTGTTATTATGCGATAATTTTTGTAACAACACCTGCGCCGACGGTATGACCGCCTTCGCGAATAGCAAATCGCAATCCCTCTTCCATAGCGATCGGGGCAATGAGTTCGATATTTAAATTATCGACGTTATCTCCGGGCATCACCATCTCCGTGCCGCCGGGTAATGTTGCTACGCCCGTGACATCGGTTGTTCGAAAATAGAATTGCGGGCGGTATCCGTTGAAGAATGGAGTATGGCGTCCGCCTTCTTCTTTCTTCAATACGTATACCTGCGCTGTGAATTTCGTATGCGGAGTGATTGAGCCGGGTTTGGCGACAACCATTCCGCGTTCCAGTTCGTTCTTTTCAACGCCTCTGAGAAGCACGCCGGCGTTATCGCCTGCGAACACTTCATCGAGTTCTTTCCGGAACATTTCTGCGCCCGTGATAACTGTTTTCTTATGTGCGCCAAGACCGATGACTTCAACTTCATCGCCAACCTTTGCCTTGCCGCGTTCCACACGACCGGTACCGACCGTTCCGCGTCCCGTAATCGAAAACACGTCTTCGATAGGCATGAGGAATGGTTTGTCCACATCGCGTTTGGGTAGCGGAATATAACTATCAACGGCGTCCATCAGTTCGAGGATGGGTTTGAATGCCGGATCGTCGATCTTGGAATCTGCTGCGACGCAGCGTTCCATAGCTTTCAATGCGCTGCCGCGGACTATGGGAATTTCATCGCCCGGGAATTCATATTTCTTCAGCAGGTCGCGTAATTCCATTTCGACCAATTCAATCAATTCAGGATCATCAACCATGTCTACCTTATTCAGGAAAACCACAATGCGCGGTACGCCGACCTGGCGGGCAAGAAGTATGTGCTCGCGGGTTTGCGGCATGGGACCGTCATTCGCTGCGACAACGAGTATCGCTCCGTCCATCTGCGCGGCGCCGGTGATCATGTTCTTGATATAATCGGCGTGACCGGGACAGTCGACGTGTGCGTAGTGGCGTTTATCCGTTTGGTACTCGACGTGCGCCACTGCAATGGTGATTCCGCGTTCGCGTTCCTCGGGTGCATTATCGATGCTGTCGAATGTGCGAATTGTGGCGAGACCTTTCTTTGCCAGCACCATAGTGATAGCTGCGGTAAGAGTCGTCTTGCCGTGGTCGATATGACCAATCGTCCCAATGTTGACGTGGGGTTTATCTCTGTTAAATTTTTCTTTTGCCATTATTCGGTCTCCTTTCTAATTAAGGTAGCTGATGATTTTTTTTCAATTTCTATTATGCAGGGACTGATTCTTTGCCCTTAACTTTTTCAATAATCTGATCCGATATGCTGCTCGGTACTTCATCGTAATGCGAAAATTGCATTGTGTAAATTGCCCTTCCCTGGGTCATGGAACGCATCTGCGTCGCATAACCGAACATCTCAGAAAGCGGCACCCTTGCGCGAATTACTTGCGCGTCTTTTCGAGGCGATAGACCTTCGATCTTGCCCCGGCGCGAGTTCAAATCGCCTATGACATCGCCCATGTACTCTTCGGGAGTGACAACTTCAACTTCCACGATCGGTTCGAGGATGACAGGATTCGCTTTTCTCGCAGCTTCTTTGAACGCAATCGACCCTGCTATCTTGAACGCCATTTCGGAGGAATCGACTTCATGGAACGATCCGTCGAAGAGTTTTACTTTAATATCCTCAACCGGATAGCCCGCGAGAACGCCGTTTCTCATTGCTTCCTGAATTCCTGCCGAAACAGGGTTAATATATTCTTTTGGTATTGAACCGCCGACAATAGCGTTTTCGAATTCGTACCCTTTGCCTTTTTCATTAGGTTCAACTTCAATCCACACATGACCAAATTGCCCTTTACCGCCGGACTGACGGATGAACTTCCCTTCGGCTTCAACTTTCTTGCGGATCGTTTCTTTATACGCGACTTGCGGTTTCCCGACATTTGCCTCAACGCGAAATTCTCTCTTCATCCTGTCGATAATAATCTCGAGGTGCAATTCTCCCATTCCGCTGATGATCGTTTGACCCGTTTCTTCGTTGGTGGTGACGCGGAATGTGGGGTCCTCATCTGCAAGACGAGCCAAAGATTCACCCATTTTTTCCTGATCAGCTTTGGTTTTCGGTTCGATAGCAATTGATATCACCGGTTCGGGGAATACCATCTTCTCAAGGATGATGGGATCGTCTTCATCGCATAGCGTATCGCCGGTTTTAGTGTGTTTCAGACCAACGGCAGCGGCGATATCTCCGGACATGGCTTCTTCAATATCTTCGCGGTGATTTGCGTGCATCCGGAGTATACGTCCAATCCGTTCATTCTTATCCGATATGGCGTTATAAATATACGAACCAGCTTTCAAGGTTCCGGTATAAACTCTAAAAAATGTTAGTTTTCCGACATACGGATCGCTCATGATTTTAAACGCAAGAGCGGTAAATTTCTCTTTGTCATCAACCTTCCGGTCGATATGGTCGCGCATATTAGGATGATGACCGGAAATAATCCCGTTAGCAACATCCATCGGTGATGGAAGATAATCGACGACTGCATCAAGTAAACTCTGAACGCCTTTATTCTTAAAAGAGGAACCGCATAAAACCGGGATAATCGAAACCTTTAAACACGCTCTACGGAGCACGGTTTTGATTTCTTCAGGTGATATTTCTTTTCCATCAAGATATTTTGCAAGCAGCGTGTCGTCTTCATCGGAAACAGCTTCAAGCATTTTCGTTCTATATTCTGAGGCGACGGCCTGGAGACCTTTGGGAATTTCAATGTCTTCCCACGTTGTCCCTTTCGCTTCATCGTGGAATATCTTCGCCTTCATGGTAATGAGGTCGATGATACCGGTGAATAGTTCGCCTTCGCCAACCGGAAGCTGAATCGGGACGGCATTCGCGCTTAGGCGGCCCTTCATCATCTTTATTACGTTAAAAAAGTCTGCCCCGACGCGGTCCATTTTATTGACAAACGCGAGACGTGGAACGCCGTATTTATCGGCTTGCCGCCAAACGGTTTCTGATTGTGGTTCAACGCCGCCGACGGAGCAGAAGAGCGCTACGGCGCCGTCAAGGACGCGCAAGGATCGCTCCACTTCAGCCGTGAAATCGACATGTCCCGGTGTATCAATGATATTAATTCTGTTATTGTTCCAAAAACATGTAGTCGCAGCGCTTGTGATCGTGATGCCGCGTTCTTTCTCTTGTTCCATCCAGTCCATGGTTGCGGCGCCATCGTGCACCTCTCCCATCCGGTGTAACACACCGGTATAAAACAGAATGCGTTCTGTCGTAGTCGTTTTTCCGGCGTCAATGTGAGCCATGATGCCGATGTTACGTGTTCGTTCTAGTGGATATGCTCTTGCCATTTAATCTTCTTTGTTTATCAAGTATGCTAATTCGTAATCATAGAGTCGGTTCAATCACCCATCATTTAAAATTTAAAATGAGCAAATGCTTTATTGGCTTCCGCCATCTTATGTGTATCTTCTTTCTTCTTAATCGCGTTGCCTTCATTATTTGAGGCGGCAACAAATTCAGCGGCTAATTTTGACGACATGGATTTATCTTTACGCTCGGAGGCGTAGGCAATAATCCAGCGAATCGCTAATGCGAGACTTCTTTCCGGACGCACCTCGGTCGGGATTTGATATGTCGCGCCGCCAACACGTCGTGCCCGAATTTCAAGCAACGGTTTCACATTATTGAGCGCCTTACGGAAGAGTTCTAATCCATTGGATTTGCTTCGTTGTTCGGCAAGCTCAATCGCATCATAGACAATGCGCCGGGCAGTGTGTTTTTTCCCTTTCTTCAGTACGCTATTGATGAACTTCGCAACGAGGAGATCATCGAATTTCGGATCGGGTAAAATAATTCGTTTTGCTGCTGTTTTCTTTCTCATATCGTTCTTGTGCTATCGCTATACTTATTTTGGCTTTTTTGCGCCGTATTTTGATCTGCCTTGTTTACGGTCGGTGACTCCCGCGGTATCAAGTGCGCCGCGGATAATATGATATCGGACGCCCGGAAGATCTTTCACCCTGCCGCCTCTGATCAATACTATAGAGTGTTCCTGCAAATTATGCCCTTCACCGGGAATATAGGCCGTAACCTCCATACTATTGGTCAATCGAACACGAGCAACTTTCCTCAACGCCGAATTAGGTTTCTTAGGCGTCGTGGTGTAAACTCTGGTACATACACCTCTCTTTTGAGGTGATCCTTGAAGAGCAGGCGCTTTACTTTTAAAGGTAACCTGTTCTCTATTTAATCTTATCAACTGATTTATTGTTGGCAAATCCGATTCTCCAGAATTCTAAAAAAGTCTTTAAATATACGAAAATATTCTCATTTTGTCAATAAATAAAAAATAACGGCTTACGCTAAATTGGAATCTTCCAATTTGACGTAAAAATCCATTGAAAAGGGGATAAATTCGAATATTTATTACGTGGCGGTTTTTTCTTTTCTTTTGAGTTTTTTCTTTTCTATTGGCTCAACTTCAATTTTTTCTTCGACCACCGGAATAATTTCTTCCTCCACCGCAGGAAGCACTATGATGTTGCGGAATTTTTTAAGACCGGTACCGGCTGGGATCAGGTGTCCCATGATAACATTTTCTTTTAAGCCGAGTAAGTGATCAACTTTTCCTTCAATAGCGGCGTCGGTGAGAACCTTCGTCGTTTCCTGGAACGAGGCGGCAGAGACAAAGCTATCGGTTGAAAGCGCGGCTTGCGTAATTCCGAGCAGGACCGGTTCTGAAGTTGCCGGTTCGGCGTCGCGGAATTCGACAACCTTCTTATTCCGCTTCTTCAGATCGAGATTAACCTCGCGGACTTTCTTCTTCAACACGAGCTGATTATTTTTATACTTGGAATCCCCTTTCGAGGTGACGACAACCATATCATGGACTCGTTCGTTCTCTTCGTTGACGAGTATACCGTCGATATAATCATCCTCAAGGAATCGTGAATCACCCTGATCGGCAATATGCACTTTTTGCATCATTTGCCGAACGATGATCTCGATGTGTTTATCGTTGATCTTCACACCCTGCATACGATACACCTCCTGAATTTCATTCACGAGGTATTGCTGCACTTCGCCAACGCCCTTGATCCGGAGAATATCGTGCGGATCAATTGCTCCGTCGGAAAGACGTTCACCGGCGCGCACGACATCGTTTTCCTGGACGAGAATATGTTTTCCCATCGGAATGAGATACCGTCTTTCGTCCTTCATATCGTGGCTGGTTACCAATATTTCGCGCGAACCGCGCTTCTGCGGACCAAACTTTACAACCCCATCGATTTCCGAAACGATGGCTGGATCTGCGGGACTCCGCGCTTCGAATAATTCTGTAACGCGAGGGAGACCACCGGTGATATCCCTTGTTTTTCCTGAATCACGGGGGATTTTAACCAGGATTGTGCCTGCCTTTACAAATTCACCATCGTTTATCACAAGATGGGCGCGAGTCGGGATAATATAATTACCGACTTTCTGTCCCTTCTCGTTGATAACAAGGATTGAGGGACTGAGCGTACGATCGCGCGAATCGATAACCACTTTTTGAATGTGACCGGTTTGTTCATCGGGTTCTTCACGATACGTCATATTCTCTTTCAAATCCTGGTACGTAACAGTGCCGGCATGTTCGGAGATAATGACCGCATTATACGGATCCCATTCATAAATTATTTCACCTCGTTTTACGGGTGCGCCATCCATGACGAACAACATCGCGCCATAGGGAACGTCGTATTTTGTCAGGATACGGTTGTCTGAATCAAGCACATGAATAACACCGCTTCTGCCGAGAACAATAACTTTTCCATCAGAGTCGACATGTTTGAGAGATTTAATACCTTCATATTTTGTTATACCATCAAACTTGGAAACGATCTGCGACTGCGCGGCGATCAAGCTTGCCGTACCGCCTGTGTGGAACGTACGCAGCGTAAGCTGTGTGCCCGGCTCGCCAATTGATTGCGCGGCAATGATGCCCGTTGCCGTGCTGGGTTCAGCGATACGCGCCGAGGTCAAATCTCTTCCATAGCACTTGGCGCATAAACCGCGTTTTGCTTCGCACGTTAAAACCGACCGAATTTCAACCGCCTCGATCGAGGTATCGGAGATAAGCGCGGCTTTTTCTTCATCGATCTCTTCGCCTGCATTCACCAGAACCTTACCAGTCAGGGGGTCGAGCACATTATGGACTGCCACTCTGCCGAGAATACGTTCGGCGAGCGGTTCCTTAATATCTTCACCCTCTTTCAACGCGCCGGTGAGCACGCCTCTGATTGTCCCGCAGTCATGGATCGTAATGATCGCATCCTGGGCGACATCTATTAATCTGCGCGTCAGATAACCGGCATCGGCAGTTTTAAGAGCGGTATCAGCAAGACCTTTTCGAGCGCCGTGTGTGGAAATAAAATATTCCAAAACCGATAGTCCCTCACGGAAATTCGCGATGATGGGATTTTCGATTAATTCACCGGTGGCGCCGGACATACTTTTTTGCGGTTTTGCCATTAATCCGCGCATACCGGCGAGCTGGCGAACTTGTTCTTTCGATCCACGAGCGCCGGAATCAACCATCATATAGAGTGAATTGAATCCCTCGCGATCGTGTTGGAGCGAATCAAACAGGCGTTCCGCCACTTTATTCGTCGCACGCGTCCAGATATCGATAACTTTATTATAACGTTCACCGTTGGTGATAAAGCCGCGATAATATTGACTCTGCACGTTTTCAACGTCACGGTTTGCTTTAGTGATTATTTCATCCTTCTCTTTGGGAATAACAACGTCTCCCAGAGATACGGATAATCCGCCTTTCGTCGCATACGTGAATCCAAGTTCCTTAAGATCATCAAGGAATTCCGCGGTTCGTAAGTTACCGCACGTGCGGTATACTTCATGAACAATCGTGGTCAATCTTTTCTTATTCAGCAATTCATTGATAAATCCGATTTCCTTCGGAACAATTCGGTTGAACACAACGCGTCCGACGGTTGTTTCAATCATTTTCCCTTCGATACGAACCTTTATCCGTGAATGCAAATCGATCTTTTGGGCATTGTAGGAAATGATAACTTCATCCATCGAGCTGAACATTTGAACTTTTGCTTCAGGATCCGGCTTAGATTTTGTGAGATAATAACAGCCGAGTACCTGATCCTGCGTCGGATGCACAATCGGCGCCCCATTGGACGGGGAAAGGATATTATGGCTCGACAACATCAGGATACGCGCTTCAAGTTGAGCGTCGTATGATAACGGAACGTGCACCGCCATTTGATCGCCGTCGAAATCTGCATTAAACGCCGTGCAAACCATTGGGTGAACCCGTATTGCCTTACCTTCAACAAGCACCGGTTGGAATGCTTGTATACCAAGCCGGTGAAGCGTAGGAGCGCGGTTGAGAATTACCGGGTGTCCATCGATGATGCGTTCTAAAATTTCCCACACCTCCTGGCCCTTTTTATCTACCATTTTTTTCGCGCTCTTCACCGTCTTCACCAAACCGCGTTCGATGAGTTTACGGATTATAAATGGTTTAAACAGTTCCACCGCCATATCTTTCGGTAACCCGCATTCATGGAGCTTCAACTCGGGTCCTACTACGATCACGGAACGTCCGGAATAATCGACTCGCTTACCGAGAAGATTTTGTCGGAATCTCCCCTGTTTGCCCTTAAGCATATCTGAGAGTGATTTCAACGCATGGTTATTATCCGATCTGACAGCATTCACACGCCGGGAGTTATCGAATAACGAATCGACTGCTTCCTGCAACATCCTTTTCTCGTTGCGAAGAATGACCTCAGGCGCTTTAATTTCAATTAAGCGACGGAGACGATTGTTGCGGATAATGACACGCCGGTAAAGATCGTTCAAATCGGATGTGGCGAACCTTCCCCCCTCAAGAGGAACGAGAGGGCGGAGTTCCGGCGGGATTACCGGTATAACATCAAGCACCATCCATTCAGGTTTGTTCAATTGAATTCCCTCGTGATCGCGAAATGCCTCAACGACCCGGAGCCGTTTCAACATTTCCTGTTTTTTCTGAACCGATGTTTCGGTTTTCAGTCCTTCACGAAGATCAAGAGCAATTTTCTCTACGTCGCTGCGTTTCATAAGATCTTTAATGGCGTCGCCGCCGATACGGCCGATGAATTTGCGCTCATCAGTATTTTCGAGGTCCTGATTTTTTTCAGGAAGCGATGCGAGCACCTCATAGTATTGGTCCTCGGAAAGCAAATCGAGGCGTTGTAAGCCGGTCATTCCCGGTTGAATAACAACGTACGATTCATAATAAATGATCTTCTCAAGATCCTTGCCGCTCAATCCAAGAATGGCGCCAATCTTAGACGGAGTTGACCGGAAGTACCAGATGTGCACAATGGGAACCGCAAGGGAAATATGTCCCATGCGTTCACGCCGGACACTTTTTTGAGTTACTTCAACGCCGCACCGATCGCAAATAATGCCTTTATACCGGATGCGTTTATACTTTCCGCAGTGACATTCCCAATCCCGAACGGGTCCGAAGATTTTTTCACAAAATAATCCATCTTTTTCGGGACGGAAGGACCGATAATTGATTGTCTCCGGTTTCGTTACCTCTCCATGCGACCGTGATAAAATCAAGTCGGACGAAGCGAGTGAAATCGTGATCTTCGAAAAATTCTTCTTTAAAAAACTTTCATGCGATGTAAATGCCATATAATCTCCAATTACCTTGTTGTCATATCGTCAGTGGTTTAACCGAGCACTAAGCGTCACCAGCTATTCGATCTTAATATCAAGACCCAAACCCATCAACTCGCGAACGAGCACATTAAATGACTCGGGAACGTTTGGTTCGGGTAAATTATCTCCTTTCACGATTGCCTCGTAGAGCTTCGCGCGACCTGTTACATCATCGCTCTTCACTGTTAGGATTTCCTGGAGGATATTTGCCGCGCCGTACGCTTCGAGCGCCCAGACTTCCATCTCTCCGAACCGTTGACCGCCAAATTGGGCTTTTCCCCCAAGGGGCTGCTGGGTTATAAGCGAGTACGGTCCGATTGAACGGGCGTGAATTTTATCATCCACCAGGTGTGAAAGTTTCATCATATAGATGGCGCCTACGGTAACTTCCTGGTCATAGAGCTCACCCGTGCGTCCATCCCGCAGAATCGCTTTAGAATTCGTGCTCAATTCTGCTTTCTTCAATTCAGCTTGCACATCATCCCAGACCGCTCCATCAAAGATGGGAGATGTATATTTTGTGCCAAGTTTAAACCCAGCCCAACCGAGAGCAGTTTCAAATAGCTGCCCGAGGTTCATCCGGGAAGGCACACCAAGCGGGTTGAGAATCATATCGACGGGCGTACCATCGAGCATAAAGGGCATGTCTTCAATCGGAACGACCTTCGCCACAACGCCTTTATTCCCGTGCCGACCAGCCATCTTATCACCAACTGATAATTTTCTCTTTTTTGCAATATAGACCTTCGCTAATTGAACGATTCCGGAAGGAAGTTCATCGCCAAGCATGATCTTTGTTTTTTCATGCTTAACGTATTCATTCAGTTCGTTTTCTTTCTTGGCATAATTTTGATAGATCTTAGCGATAAGATTGTTTTTCTTTTTATCGTCGACCCAATCCGTTGAATAATCAAGCTTTTCCAGATGGGTGATGCTGGTAAAAGTATCCAACTTAAGCGTTGTTCCTCCGCGGATAGCAACTTCTCCAGCGGATGTATGGATGCCAAGCGATTTCTCGCCGTCAAGAAGCATTCCGAGTTTCTTTACAAGTTTCTCGTAATTTTCTTTCAGATCATTCTTAAGCGTTTTATCGAGTTGATCGACCATCCGTTTTTCTTCTTTCTTCGATTCAGCATCTTTGCGTTTACGGCTGAATAACTTGGTCGATATCACAATTCCCTTCATTCCCGGGGGAGCCTTCAGCGAAGCATCTTTGACGTCGCCGGCTTTTTCTCCGAAAATCGCTTTAAGGAGTTTTTCTTCGGGAGTAGATTCTGTTTCACCCTTTGGTGTAATTTTACCGATGAGAATGTCTCCCTCGTGCACTTCCGCGCCGACCCTGATAACTCCGTTTTCGTCAAGGTCTTTTACGGCGTCTTCGCTCACATTGGGTATTTCAGGGGTCAATTCTTCTTCGCCGCGTTTCGTATCGCGAACCTGTAGTTCAAATTCTTCGATGTGAATCGAAGTATAAATATCCTCCGCAACAAGCCGTTCGCTCACGATGATAGCGTCTTCAAAATTATATCCGCGCCACGGCATGAACGCCACCATGACATTCCTGCCGAGGGCAAGTTCGCCGTGATCGGTGGCGCAGCCATCGGCTAAGATATCGTCTCTCTTCACGCGCTGTCCCGGTTTCACAATGGCAATCTGGTTGATGCAGGTATCCTGGTTCGTTCTGAAGAATTTAACGAGGCGGTATTCGACCCGTTTTTTATCGTCAAAACTCACAAGGGCTTCCGGACTATTCTCATCGATATCGTAGTTGACTACGATGCGGTTTGAATCGACAAACTCTACAATGCCTGTCCGTTCGGCAACGATCATCGTGCGGGCGTCACGGGCAACTTTCTCTTCAAATCCCGTCCCGACAATAGGGGTTTGAGGTCTGAGAAGAGGCACCGCCTGGCGCTGCATGTTAGAACCCATGAGCGCGCGGTTGGCATCGTCATGTTCGAGGAACGGAATGAGCGCAGCGGCAGCCGAAACGATTTGATTGGGAGCTACGTCCATGTACTGAATTTCTTCAGGTTTTGCGAGCGGGTAATCGCTCTGGTACCTTGCCTTTACGCGTTCCGTCAGGAAATTCCCCCGGTCATCGATTTCAGCATTCGCCTGAGCAATGATGCATTTATCTTCCGTCTCAGCCGTCATGAACTCTATTTCGGTGGAAACTTTTTTATTCTTGACTTTTCGGTACGGAGTTTCAATGAAACCAAATTGGTTTACTCTCGCATGAATGCAGAGGGAAGAAATCAAGCCGATATTTGGACCTTCGGGGGTTTCAATGGGGCATAACCTGCCATAATGCGTATAATGAACGTCGCGGACTTCGAATCCTGCGCGTTCACGCGTTAAACCACCCGGCCCGAGAGCAGACATACGCCGTTTGTGTGTTATCTCGGCAAGCGGGTTCGTCTGATCCATAAATTGTGAGAGTTGGTTGGTTCCGAAAAACGCATTAATTACGCTGGTGATGGTTCTCGCATTAACCAGGTCTTGCGGGGATAATTTTTCCTGATCGCGCAAGCTCAACCGTTCACGAATTGTTCGCGCCATGCGAACCAACCCGATATTGAATTGCTGACCGATTTGTTCGCCGACAGTTCGAACACGGCGGTTACCGAGATGATCGATGTCATCAACTGTCTTTTTACCCTGCTGAAGATCGATCAGGTAATTGATAATAGATATAATATCTTCTTTGGTCAGCGTGGTGGTGGTAACCGGGACGGTTAATCCAAGTTTTGCATTCATCCGGTATCTGCCAACATCGCCCAGATCGTACCGCTTCTCATTAAAGAATAATCGTTCGAGAAGATTTTTTGCAGTATCGAGATCGGGCGCTTCGCCGGATCGCAATTGCTGGTAAATCGTATTGAGCGCTTCCTCTCCGGTTCTGGCGGTATCTTTCAATATCGTATTCGCGATAACGGAACCCTCTCCGATTCCCTCGTGCTTCAACAACCGGATTTTTTTGATCTCGATTTTCTTGAGACGTTTAACAAAATCTTCGGTGAGTGTGGAATCTTTGCTGATGAATATCTCGCCGGTCTTTTTATCAACGACGTCGCTGCAAACAATTCTTCCAATGTAATCTTTCAGGTCTACCTTGTGGGCGTCGATTTCATCGACGAGGTTGAACAGGTGTAAAATCTCATCATCGGATGAAAATCCTAATGCTCTCAGAAGTGTAGTGACAGGGAATTTCTTCTTTCTGTCTATATATACATACATCACGTTGCTGATATCGGTCATGAATTCCACCCAGCTTCCTCTGAACGGGATAATGCGCGCTGAATAGATAGACATGCCGTTAGGATGGACTGTTTCATCGAAGAAGACGCCCGGCGAACGGTGCAACTGGCTCACCACCACGCGTTCTGCGCCGTTGATAATATATGTTCCGCGATGGGTCATAGAAGGTAAATTTCCGAGGTAGACCTCCTGTTCAATGGTATCGACGTAGGATTTTCCGTCTTCACTTTTGCTCGAAAGCCGTAATTTGGCTTTCAAGGGAACTGCGTAGGTCAGCCCGCGTTCCTGGCATTCGATAACGGAATATTTCGGTTTCTCAACATAATATTCGACAAATTCCAGGATATAATTTTCCCGCGCGTCGGTAATGGGAAAATTCATCTTGAATATTAGCTGCAATCCCTGAAGTTTACGTTTCTCAGGGGGTAAAAGTGATTGTAAGAAGCTCTCCCATGATTCAACCTGAACATTGAGCAGATCGGGATATTCCATAAGTTCAGGAATCTTTGCGAACGATATTCGTCCGTCCACGGTGTTAGGATGTGATTTCAATCGTTACACTCCTTCTATATAAACATTTGTGACGCTGGCATATCATATTTCTTAACGAACTCATTGTCCATATCCAGCAAATTTTAAAAAATAACAAGCCGACAACCTATCCGTAGATAGGTTATCGGCTAAAAAAGGTTGCTTTTCCGGCGTAATTTCTCTGTTAACAAAACAAGAAAAGACCCTAAAAAGGTTTCCTTATAAATCATCCAGAGAATGATTACTTTAATTCGACCTGAGCGCCGGCATCTTCGAGCTCTTTCTTCAGCTTTTCAGCTTCGTCTTTGCTGATGCTCTCTTTGACGTTCTTCGGCGCACCATCAACAAGGTCTTTCGCTTCTTTTAAGCCAAGACCTGTTGCCGCGCGGACAACTTTAATGACGTTGATCTTCTGAGCGCCGGCAGCTTTTAAGAGCACAGTGAATTCAGTTTTTTCTTCGACGGGTGCTGCGGCAGCGGCGGGCATCCCGCCGCCCATCATCATGGGGGCAGCGGCAGTAACGCCGAATTTTTCTTCCAACGCCTTTTTTAATTCCGAGGCTTCGAGAAGGGTTAATTTTTCAATTTTTTCTACGATTTCTTCAACTACTGACATATGTTTATTTCTCCTATGATTTTCAAATTAAAATTGTGAGTAACTTACGCAGCTTTCTTCTTCTCAATCGCATCGATGACATACACCAGATCGCGCATCACTGCGTTTATGGATCCTACGACGCCGGAGATTGGAGCTTGAATGCTACCGATAATTCCTGCAATGAGTTCAGAACGACCGGGCAGCTTCGATATTTCATCAAGTTGCGAGCCGGGAAAAACCTGCTTTTCGATAACGCAGACTTTCAAATTCAATTTCTGATACCTATCGCGGAACTTTTTGATAATTTTTGCAGGAACTACCGGATCGTCATACCCGATGGCAACGGCGGTTGGTCCGGTCAGGTTATCATACACTGCATCGTACCCGCTCACCTGTTCCAGCGCTTTACGGGCAAGCGTGTTCTTTACAACACGGTAATCGATCTTCGATTTCCGGAATTCACGGCGTAATTCGTTAACCTCTTCAACGGTTATGCCGGTGAAATCTGCAAAGTACATGCCCTTGGCGCGGGAAAACTGTTCCGCTACTTCTGCAATAATTTGTTCTTTTTCAGAACGGTTCATGGTTTACCTCGTTAGTTTTAACGCTTTCTGAGAAGCCCCGTCCGTTGGTGACAGAAAGGCAGAAAGCTTGTAATTGTACTGAGTGCGTAATGATTAAAAATTTTAATGCACTGAGACGATCGAGCGATCAATCTGAACGCCGGGTCCCATAGTGCTTGATAAAAATATACTCTTTATATATTGGCCCTTCGCGGATGATGGCTTGAGGCGCACAACGGTATTTAAAAAGGCGTGGATATTCTCCGACAATTTTTGTGGTTCAAAGTTCACCTTGCCAATCGTCGCATGAAGAATTCCAGCTTTATCGACGCGGAATTCAATTTTTCCCGCCTTGACCTCCTTAACCGCTTTTGCAATATCTGCAGTAACTGTTCCGCTTTTCGGATTCGGCATAAGACCGCGGGGCCCGAGGATTTTTCCTAATTTACCAAGCTCGACCATCGAATCAGGTGTTGCTATAATCACATCGACATCAGCCCAACCTGCTTTGATCTTTTCCAGATAATCGGTAAAACCCGCATGATCAGCTCCGGCTGCCAATGCTTCCTGTTCGCGGGGTGGTTTCGCAATGACGAGAACTCTGACCGCTTTTCCAATGCCATGGGGCAATGCAACCGTACCGCGAATTGCCTGATCGGCTTTTTTAGGATCGACGCCGAGGCGCACCGCGATATCAACCGCTTCAACAAATTTTGCGCTCGCCATCTCTTTAACTTTTCCGACTGCTTCATCGATCGTGTATGCTTTCTTCGGATCGACTTTAACTACAACCGTTTTGTACCGTTTACTTCTTTTCATCGTTGTTTCCTTATGAATAGTTGTGGTGTTAACGCCCGCCGGCAGAATTAAGATCCAGCGTTCTTCCACTATGAATCAAAAACTCTGGATATTATTCCTCGACGAGGAGTCCCATACTGCGGGCAGTTCCGGCGATCATCGCCATTGCCGCTTCAATATCGTGCGCGTTGAGATCGGGCATTTTCATTTCGGCGATCTCGCGCACCTGTTTCTTGGTTACCGTACCAACTTTATTGCGGTTCGGTTCGCCAGAACCCTTTTCAAGCTTCGCCGCTTTTTTCAGCAGGACTGCAGCCGGCGGAGTTTTAGTGATAAACGTGAAAGATTTATCGGAAAAAACAGTGATGACAACCGGAATGATCAATCCTTGTTGCGCCTGCGTTCTGGCATTAAACTGTTTGCAAAATTCCATAATATTGACGCCCTTTTGACCCAACGCGGGACCAACGGGCGGAGCGGGATTTGCCGCTCCTGCGGGAATTTGTAGTTTGATAAATCCGGCAACTTTTTTCATGCGAGTCTTCCTTCAATCAATGATTTTATTTTTCAGCTTCAACCTGGCTGAAATCGAGCTCAACGGGCGTCTTTCGCCCGAAGATGCTGACCATAACCTTTAATTTCATTTTTTCTTCATTCAAATCCTGCACGACGCCCGTAAAATTATTGAACGGCCCATCGATCACTTTCACCGGTTCGCCGATATGGAACGGGATGGCAAGCATCTCCATATCTTTCCGCGACTCGATTCTGCCGATCAATCTCCGCACCTCGTCGGGCTGAAGCGGAACCGGCTCGCCGCGCACGCCGACAAATCCCATGACGGAGGGAGTATTCAGGATCAGATGTTTCGTCTCTTTATCAAGTATGGCTTCGACAAGAATATAGCCGGGAAAAAACGTTTTTGTTTTGCTTTTCTTCTTGCCGTCTTTCACTTCAAAGATCTTTTCCGAAGGAACCATCACGGTTTGAATCCGGTCGTCAAGCTTGGCAAGTTTCACTTCATTTTCCAGATGGGTCTTGACCCTGTTTTCATGCCCTGAAAACGTCCGCACTACGTACCATCGCTTTTGCACAGTTTGTGTTTCCAATAGAGTCAACCTTACAGGATCGCGCTTAATACTTTATTGACGACGATATCGACGCCATAGACGAACGCGGCGATAACCCCGCACACAACGAGTATGATGATGGTTGAATCGCGAAGTTCATCGCGATGAGGCCAGGTGACTTTCTTCATCTCCTTGGTCACGTCGGTGAAAAATGCAATTATTTTCTCTTTCATATTCCTTTTCTTTTAGAGTGAATGATGATCATCTGCACGTCAGGAGGGAGTCGAACCCCCAACCTGCGGTTTTGGAGACCGCTGCTCTAGCCAATTGAGCTACTGACGTAGGTCGAACTTACTTCGTTTCCTTGTGGGGTGTATGTTTATTACACCACGCGCAGAATTTCTTATATTCAACTCTTCCCGTTTGTTTTTTCTTGTTTTTTGTTGTCGTGTAATTACGGCGTTTGCACTCCGTACATTCCAACGTGATGATATCGCGCATTACAAATCTCCTTGATAATCAAAAAAATATTAACCGAGCTTGCGATCGGGATTGAACCGATGACCTCATCCTTACCAAGGATGTGCTCTACCAACTGAGCTACGCAAGCAAACCACAGAGCGGGAGACGGGACTCGGACCCGCGACCAACAGCTTGGAAGGCTGTGACTCTACCAACTGAGTTACTCCCGCATTTAACTCGAATAGTTTCTCTAGCGAGGTGTTGACTCTGCCCATCCGAGTCACCCTGAACTTGTTTCAGGGTCTGAATATTAATAGATTCCGATCCCGATTTATCGGGACGGAATGACTCATTCTTATTTGATACTTTTTCAACACCCTGCTCGTACCATCTCTCCAGTCGATTCACCTCAAATCCTTCGCTTACTTAAGATTCCCTCCGAATGAACCGGGACTAACATAATCTTTTACCGTTCTACAACGTTCTCAAGTTTTTTCTTCAAAGAAAAAACTTGAACTGTGGGCAGGGGAGGATTCGAACCTCCGAAGGCAGAAGCCGACAGATTTACAGTCTGTTGCGTTTGACCGCTTCGCTACCTACCCGCTAAACGTGGGCGGATTATCTTTTTGCGAATCTGTTCTTCATCTCAGGGAAATCTACCGGTCGGTATTGGTCTCTCTCGTTTCTTCGGCTCTGATCTCTTCAATTTCAGATAATACATCGTGAGCCGATGGGAGGACTCGAACCTCTAACCAGCTGATTACAAATCAGCTGCTCTACCAGTTGAGCTACATCGGCGATACAATTGAATGAGTATCGTAGAATTTTCCTAAATATTCAGAGAATAAAACGAGGGTATTTCTTACACCGAACGGATACAGGATCAGACGCTGATAAAAACCCTAATTCACTTTAGCATAACAAGATACAAAAATGCAATTTAATTTGCAATAAAGGACAGTAATTTACGCAATTTTTTCTTTGAATGCAATGAATTTCTAAGGGAAGATATGTAAGTACCTATAATATAAGGCGGTTACGACGGAAGAATTTAACCCGATTATGAAAATCGGTTCCCTTTATCGTACTTTTTGAAGCCGTTCCTTTAAATTAACCGCCTCAGGCATATTAGGTGTAAGTACGAGGGCTTTATTGACCAATACCTGAGCCGTGTCAGTTTTACCCCCTAGATAGTAATAAACAGCATTATTGACATACGACTTACTATACATCGAAAGAATCGCATCGGTATATTTGGTTTGCCTGTGAGGGATGGCAATCGTATACTCAGGCATTTGTTTTTCATGCCGGTTGTTATCTTCCCACAGACGAAAAACCATACCATCCGGCACACGCACATAACCCTGCGTGTATTGCTGTTCAATTTCTATCGTTGTATAAACGGGACGTTGTGAAATATTGCGGGAGATGAAACTTTTGATCATCGAGGCATAACGGAATTCAATCGTTGCATTATCATACGGTAGATCATGCTCAAACTTATACAGCTCCTGTAAAAACGCATCGATCTCAGCTCTCGATTGGCGAACAAATTCCGGATACCGCCGTTCAAGCTGCACATAATACCATGACCGGCGTAAAAGTTCTTTATCTACGACAATCACATCCCGACGAAACCCTTCGACAAACTGGAGGTAATTCATCGCCGATACAAAATAATCCCATTGATAGGAGATGATGATTCCGTTGGGTTCCACCGATTTCAAGATATCTTTTGAATAATTCTCCACCATCGTGAAATCACGTTCATTGGAATTGGAATAATTATAGTAAAGAGGGAACAACGAAAGAACAATCATCCCGATGCTTATCCAACGGGCATACGTCATTTTCTCGGTAATAATTTTTGAAACACCCGCCGCCGCCCAGATTGCTACTGTAACATACGCCAGCAGAAAATATGAATCGATATCGTGTATATCGTAATTGATGGAATACAACACACAGCCGACAAATAATAATACGGTAAATAACAACAATTGCCCGCCCATCTTCCCTATCTTCCATAACCCTATGATGGCAAATAAGATAGGGATATAGGCAAATTCAGCCAAGAGACCATCCTTGAAGTATTCGAATTGGCGGACTGCGCTTTCCGTCGATGAAAATAACCATACCCGGTATTGCTTTCCGGAAAAATGCCAGAAGAGACGCTCTAAAGAAACAGGATTACCCCAATTCATTAACGGCTTCTCCCCCGCTCGAATTACAAGATAAAGATACAACGATAACGCAAGGCAAAAAGGAACGCCGAGACGCAATAGTTTTTTCCAGCTCGATACGCCAAAGCCATGTACGTAAAAATACGCAAAGAGATACGCCGGCGCCAACAAGATGGTGGTCATGTGATTGCAGAATCCCAGTCCCAGAACGAACGCCCACAAATACCAATAACGTTCTTTCTGTATTCCTCTGCCGTTTGTTGAAATCGCCTTCGCAAAAAGAAAGAGGTTCATCGATAATAAAAATACATGGAGAGAATATACCTCCACCGAATTCGACTGTGCCCAATACGTTTCTGAGAACGCGAGTATCAGCGTACCGCAGGCGGCGGGAATTATTGCGCCGTACATTTCATTCTGGGGAGTGAAATGTTCTTTTATGTTATCAATTTTTGCGAGGGTGAATTTTGTGAAGAAGAAAACAAGAAACCGGAAAAAGAAAAATAATCCCGCGCTGCAAAAAATTGCAGCCATCAGGTTCACGCGGTAGATCACCCTGAAGGGAAATAAGAGGTGAGAGAACAGATAACCAACCAATGAGAAAAGCGGGTAGCCGGTGGGATGCGCAATACCAAGCGTGTATGCCACCGTGGATAATTCTCCCGCATCTATTACATCAATAGAGGGACATAGCGTTGTTATATAAACAATAAATACGAAGAGTGAGAGAATCCCCCCGATGAGATATTCTCGTTTATTGGATTGCAATGTTATTCCGGATTAAGTTAGTTATTGATTACAGTTTTTTGCATAAGAAGTTAGTAAAATACGCGCGAATTTCCAATATTTTTCCTTGATATTTACTGAATGTGTGGGTATATTGGGTGAATTGTAAATTTTATTTATTCACGATACATTAAATTGTAAAAATCGACAGTTCTTAGTAGAAACATCTGATTCCCCCTTGTCAAAGGGGGACAGGGGGTTTTAAATAAATAGTTAACACTCTACTGTTAACTTAACAACAATTTCACTAACTATTCTTATAAACTTATGATTAAACTTATTGCATTATACCGCAAGCCGGATGATATTGCGGCGTTTGATAAACACTATAACGACGTTCACATTCCCCTGGCAAAGAAAATGCCGGGGTTGAGAAAATTAGAGATCACGCGGATAACCGGCGCGCCGCTCGGCGAGGCAAAATATTATATCATGGCGGAAATGTATTTCGATTCCATCGACGCGATGAACGCCTCGAACGCGTCGCCCGAAGGCAAAGCAACTGTCCGCGACCTCATGAGTTTTGCGGGTAACCTCGTGACATTATTTTACGGCGAGGTTAAGGAATGAGCCGCTATTCCGGAACACCGGCTTCCTCCCTTCGCTTTAAAAATCTTGTATACGCAAAAAAAGATCTCGTCGCGACAATAACGATCAACCGTCCTGAAGTCCACAACGCGCTGAACTACGAAACACTCGTTGAGCTCGGCAAAGCATTCCAGGATGCGGCGTGGGACGACCAGGTTGTTGTTGTAGTGCTCACCGGCGCCGGAGATAAAGCGTTCTGCACCGGCGCGGATATGAAAGAATGGAGCAGCGATTTCCTCAAAAATCCATCCGATTTTTACAAATGGATGGGCGTGTTCATCGAAACATTTGAGCGACTGCGCAATATCGGCAAACCTACTATTGCGCGAATCAACGGCATGGTGGTCGGCGGCGGGAATGAGCTGCAAATTTCCTGCGATCTCGCTGTTGCGGTTGAAGATACATTCATCAAACATGTGGGACCCGCACGAGGCAGCGTTCCTGCTGCGGGCGCTACGCAATGGCTTCCGCTTATTGTAGGCGACAGGCGCGCAAGGGAAATTTTAATGCTCTGCGATGAAATCCCGATGAAAAAAGCCCTCGAGTGGGGATTGGTAAACGAAATTGTTCCAAGAAAAAATCTCGATAAAGCCGTGAACGCGATGGCGCAAAAACTCATCAGGAAACTCCCCGAAAATCTTCGCTACACGAAACAGCAGCTTAATTTCTGGCGGGATTTTTCTTGGGGAATCACCATAGGCCATTTGCGGGACTGGCTGGCAATCCACACCGGCGCGGATGAAGTACGCGAAGGGGTGCAGGCGTTCATGGAAAAACGGGAGATCGATTATATGAAAATTCATAAAAAACGAGCGAAGGGAAAATAACCCATGCCTTATTCATCCATTATCGTTACAAAAGAGGAATCGTACGCGATCATTCAATTAAACAGGCCTGAAGCGCTCAACGCGTTGAACATCAAACTGATGGAAGAAGTGGTCGATGCGCTCGAATCGCTTGATACGGACAAAGAGGTTCGAGCGATTATCCTGACCGGCAATGAAAAGAGTTTTGCCGCGGGCGCGGATATTACAGAAATGGCGGGAGCGTCATCGGTTGAGATGCTCTTGCGCGATCAGTTTGCGCGATGGGATCGCATACGGAAAATTAAAAAACCGATCATAGCCGCCGTCAGCGGATTTGCGCTTGGGGGCGGATGCGAGATTGCCATGACGTGCGATATGATTATTGCGTCCGAGACAGCAAAGTTCGGACAGCCGGAAATCAACCTCGGCGTTATGCCGGGAGCAGGCGGCACGCAACGATTAACCCGCGCTGTCGGCAAGGCAAAGGCGATGGAGATGATCCTCACCGGCAGAATGATCGGCGCAGAAGAAGCCCTCCACATGGGATTGGTCAACAAGGTTGTCCCCGTTGAATATTACCTTGATGAGGCAAAAAACCTTGCACGGGAAATTGCGTCTAAACCCCCGGTGGCAGTGCGGCTTGCGAAAGAAGCCGTGCTCAAATCATTTGATACTACTATTGAAGGCGGCCTGGATTTTGAACGGAAGAATTTCTATCTCCTCTTCGCCACCGACGACCAGAAAGAAGGCATGAAGGCATTCACGGAAAAAAGAAAACCTGAGTGGGGAGGGAAATAAAAATGTACAGCCAAGCGCCGGCTTGGTTGAAGTACCGCGGGACGAAGTCTCGCGGTGGTATGCCCCAGAGGATTTGGGTCTATCTGCGTCAGTTGAGATCGATGTAAGCGGGACTGCGTCCCGCTCTACAAAAACAACAGTTTTTCAATCTCCTATTGACAATATTTCCGGATTTACATATATTTCCAGCGTAAATTGGAGATTGATTTCAATACCAAAAAGGTTTTTAAGCAGATCAGTATCCCCTGAAATCTCTCCTATCTATTACTATTTATTATAAAGAAATAAATATAGATAGGAGAGATTTCAGGGGATAAATTACATGGAGGATATATGTATGGCTGCGAAAAGGAGTTAAACAATGTATTTTAAAAATTTCATATTGACAGCGATTACGTTAATCGCAATGTTTGTGCTAGTGAACACTTCACAGGCGCAAATTGACACCAACAAAATTCACGCTAACCGTGATACAGTCAATGGTTGGCATTATGTTGGCAAACAGAACTGCACTACCGACACTGCCTATTCTTACTTAGATGAGGCAGATAAAGTGCAAGGTCGCACGTCCCAAGGGTTTTCAGCCTACATACATGTAACTGGAGCACCACATGCTGTGATTTGGGAAAAAACATTCCCTATATCCTACACTACGCCCGACACACTATATGCTTACACGCGAGATTTAACGGGAACTTTTTCCACCGTATTCGAGTTTGATATTGTAGACAACTCTGATAGTGCATATTTTCTAGCTGGTTGGCGCGTACCACCTCGATGGGATGAATTCTTTTATCTCAAAACAGATGATGGACAACTACCCAGTAGCTTTAAAAAAATGCAAATCAGAATATGGTTGTGGAACACAGCAAATGCCAATACCAATATATTAGTTGATAGCTTGGTGTTTGCTTATAAAAATGGGCAAAGAATAAATGTGGATATGTTCGAAGCTGCGCCAAAATTAATACTGAGTCAAGCTAATATTGATTTTGGCAATGCCATGGTCGGCTGTAGCATTACCCACACCATCACAACTAACAGGGACGACAGCAGCCCGCTTGGCTTACACGCCACCGTCAACAGCACCAACCCTTCTTTCTTGGTTGATCAGGCTCATATTGACCTGGCTACGTATAACGATAGCCAGGTCGTAAACGTGACCTTTACTCCGGTTGATAGCGGGAGCCAAGAGGGTTATATAATTTTCACTAATGACGGAGTGAATTCGCCAGATTCAGTCGCAGTCAGCGGCTGGGGTGGAGCTTTGCCAGATTCAGCAATAGCGGTCAGGCCTAATTTCAGCTTAGGCTGGCAAATGGTAGCGCTACCAGGCACCATAGCGCCAGGCACGTGCTCCGCAACACTGCATCCGCTGTTCAAATTCAACAATGGATACAAGGCAGCCGACAGTATGGCTGTTGGCGTTGGCTATTGGTACAAAGTCAGCACACCTGTGCTCTTTATTGTGAACGAGGTGCGCCAAGAGACCATAGCAGTGGCTTCTAAATGGAACATGGTTGGAAGTATAGCCAGGGTGTCTGTGAACGAGGTGGTGAGCGAACCGCCCGGTATGACCATATCACCATTCTATGGTTACAATGGGGCTTACTTTACGGCTGATACGCTCATACCCGGGCATGCGTACTGGGTAAAAGCAAATAACACGGGTCTATTGGTGCTGCATCCACTTCAACTGGCAACCTCAACAAATTTTGGAAAAATAATCATCGTGGATAATGGGGAATTACCACCTCCGCCGCCGGAAGGCGGGATTACTCCGCCAAATGAAAGCGGCGCTGCAAAAACGCCGACGGAATTTAGCTTACTGAACAATTATCCTAACCCGTTTAATCCGGTAACTAATATTAGTTACTCTTTGCCGGAAGCGTCTTTTACCACGCTGAAAATATACAATATGCTGGGTCAGGAAATTGCCACATTAGTAAATGGTGTAACGAATGCGGGGAAACATCAAGCAGTATTTAATGCATCGCAGCTCCCGAGCGGAATATACATCTATCGTTTGCAAAGCGGAACAAATATTGCCATCCAAAAAATGGTGGTGATGAGATAATTTTAATGTAGCGCGAGACGGAGTCTCGCGTCAAAATGTCCATGAGGATTTACTGATGCGCCTCAAGATGGTGGTCAGCAAGACTGCGTCTCGCTCTACACAAGAACTCGGTAAGGAGATCACCCGCCCGAACGACGCAGTCGGGCAGGCGACGTTCCGCGGCTGCGGAACTCGTGATGACGTATACCTCCGGCTGCACAATGAGTAGAAAAATTATTTGCAATTTTAACCCCCATCCTCCTCCCCCTTAAATATCCCCCTAACCGCTTATTAATAACTCTCTTACAAGCATTACGAATTTGACATTTCCATTTCAAAGCGATAAATTACTCTTGTAGGAAACCGTGGATATTTTTGCTTGTTCAATTTTATAAACATTATGCGGGGTGGATTATGAAAATATTTTTACTGCTCATTATCATTCTGTTTGTTCCTTCGTTCACGTTCACGCAAAATTACGTGAGCGTCTCAACCGATAGCGCCATGTATTTACCCGGATCATCCATAACTGTCACGCTAACGTATTGGAATACAACCGATACCTCTACGCTTTTACCTTTTACAAGCGGATGCCGTTGGAATTATTCCGTCGATTCAATCTGCTTCTTCCCCTGCGATGGTCCATGTACAGATACATTCGGCATGCAGATTATTCCACCTCATAGCAATAAACAATGGGGCAACGTTATGCCGACGAATTTCCCCTTCGGCACTCACACAATTGTGGGATGGCTCGGCTCCAACAATCCCTTACACAATAATCTTGGCGAAGGAAGAACAACATTCTTAATGGATTCGGTACACACAGTTTCATTCAATGTGGTTAAAGGATGGAATATGATGTCAATCCCGATACATTTTCATGGAGTCGTTAACGGGGGGATGCCCTGGAACCCATATAACCCATTTTGCTATTGCGGGGGATACGGATACCATCAAATAGATACCTTAAATGACGGGACGGGATACTGGCTGAAATTTCAAAATGCCCAAACACTGTCCTTCTCCGGGCACTTGCTCCTCTCCGATACTATTACAGTAAATACCGGTTGGAACATGGCCGGCTCAATTTCTGTCCCGATCTCAGTATCAAACATTACCACACCAACTCCGGGATTGACCGTGAGTCCATTTTTCGGATATGATGAATCTGCAAGATATACTAAGGCAGATACGATCTATCCCGGTAAAGCGTACTGGATGAAAGCTAATAAACCCGGAAAAATTATCCTTTCGGCATTTCCATCCGATTTTGTGACTTCAAAAATAAAAATAATTTCGAATGGAGAAGTCCCGCCTCCCCCGCCTAATAGTTCGGCAGCTAATGTGGTACCAAAAGATTTTATGCTCAATCAGAATTACCCCAACCCCTTCAACCCGGCAACGATAATTAATTATCAATTGCCGAGCGAGGCGTTTGTCCGGCTCTCAATTTATAATGTGCTCGGGCAGGAGGTCAGGACGTTGGTCAACAAACCCGAGGTAGCGGGCTACAAATCCGTGCAGTTTGACGCAAGCAATTTCTCAAGCGGGATTTATATCTACCGGTTAACTGCAGGAACATTTACCGATGTGAAGAAAATGCTCCTAATCAGGTAACGAGATTTTTGTGCCTGTAGAGCGACGAGCCAAACCGCCCTACAGCAGTAATAAACGATGGCGAGAAATTTATTTATGCGCTGTAATAAATTATAACGAATCAACGTGAAAGAAATATCATGAAAAATATATTTCGATATCTGATTTTTATTATCGCCCTTTTTACGATGGAACCTTTTATTTTACAGGCGCAGTGGGTGCAGACAAATTTTCCTATCTCAGATTCAGTCACTTGCCTAACCGTATCCGGAAATAATCTCTTTGTCGGGAGCAATAACGGAATATATCTCTCCACGGATAAAGGATTGAGCTGGAAAAGTCTCAACAAAGGATTAACCGGTACAATGATAATAGGATTGACCGTGACTCCCAAGGGAGAATTTTTTTCAGCAGTATATGGTAGCGGTATTTACGGTTTCAACATCCTTGATTCAAGCTGGATATTGCTTCCCTCACGAAGTTATTTTATATCTTTTAGTGCGACAAATGATTATTTGTTTCTGGGTACAGGAGGCGTCGATTGGGATATGGGTTTACTTTTCATGTCAACCGATTACGGCCAATCATGGAATAGAGCGTATGAGTTGTTCTCGGGAGTGTGTGATTACAATGCTCTCTCCGTTTTCTCCCGGAATGGCAGCATGAGTATTTTGGCAGGAGTAAATAATAGAATTTTTCTTTCTGCCGATACCGGGGCATCCTGGTCGCAAGTGTTAACGATTGGAAACGGTGATATAAAAACGTTCGGGCAATTCGATAGTAATATCTTCGCCGGCAGTATTAGCCATGGCATTTTTCATTCCACCAATGCCGGACTTACATGGACTGCAGCGAACGAAGGAGTGCGCGATAGCGTGATCACAAGTTTCAACATAACAAGTGATAAAGTCTTTGCGGGAACAGCAAACAGCGGCGTAGTTCTTTCAGTGACAAATGGAACCCAATGGATGCCGTTCAATGCGGGGTTTTCCAATCTCAATATTACCTCCCTGGCTGCCGATGAGAATTCGATTTATGCCGGAACGGGGCGAAACGGCGTCTGGCGCCGCCTCTTGTCCGAAGCCGTAATTTATACCGTCGCGGCAAACAGCGATTCAGGGGGAACTATACGTCCAACTGGAAATATATGGATGACATCAGGATCCGATCAATCTTTCACCTTCGTTCCGAACCCAGGTTACCAGATCGACCGCGTACTCGTCGATGGCGTCGCAGTTGATTCTTCAGCGGGTTATACATTTACAAATGTCACAACAAACCATACTATATCCGTAACGTTTGGCAACTATCAGGTTGCAAACAGATGGAATCTCGTATCTCTGCCAAGAAAAGCCGCCGATTATTCTGCGACATCGCTATTCCCAACGGGAGTTTCTTCTGTATATTCTTATGATGGATCCTATACCCAACAGAGTATGTTATCGAACGGTCACGGTTATTGGCTGAAGTTTGATCGCCTTCAAACCATCACGCTATTGGGTGATACGATAACCACAGATACCCTTGACGTTGTTGAGGGCTGGAATCTCATCGGCTCGATCACCCTACCGGTGCCTGTTGTTAATATTGGTATCGTGACGGAAGGATTGACTGCTTCGAATTTCTTCGGCTATGCGAATGGTTACACAAAAGCCGATACCATAATGCCGGGAAAAGGATACTGGATGAAAGCAAATACAGCGGGTCGGATTATTTTATCAGCCGCCCCGTTAGCATCTTCGACTCGAAAACTTCAAATCGTCCCATCAGGCGAGCTGCCCCCTCCTCCTCCGGGGATTGCGGATAACAACAAACCGGGTATACCTAAAGCGTATGCATTAAGCCAGAACTATCCCAACCCCTTTAACCCAACAACTGTAATTAACTATCAGTTGCCGAGCGAAGCGTTTGTCCGGCTCTCAATTTATAATGTACTCGGGCAGGAAGTCAGGACATTAGTCAATAAGCCGGAGCAAGCGGGCTACAAATCCGTGCAGTTTGACGCAGGCAACTTCCCAAGCGGGATTTATATCTACCGGCTGACGGCAGGGACGTTTGCCGATGTGAAGAAGATGTTGTTGGTTAGATAAAAAGAATTCCGTAGATGTAGCACGAGACGAAGTCTCGCGTCGAAGTATCCCAGAGGCAATGCTAAAGTTCGTTTAGATCGATATAAGCGAGACTGCGTCTCGCTCTACAAAACCGTGCCGGGGTGTCATGAACCATGAGACTGTCAGAGAACTCCGTTTTATAGTAGCATTCACGCGGGTCTGGTGACCCGCTACTACGAGTTCTCGAACAAAATATTAGACCTTTACTACCAGGATCTACCCGCCAATGTTATTTATTATTCTGATCGGAATTCTCACGGCGTGCTTTTTCGACCAACCGTTCTATTGCCTTTACTAATCTGAGAGTGCTACCGATTAATCCTTTTTCGCGCGGATGGTAGGTTGCCTTAATATTCTCCAATTCTTCTCCCAGTTCAACATCGAGAGAATCAGATTTTTTAATAGACAATATCTGTGAGGGATATACACTCCGGTGTCCCGTCATGAGGAAACTGATAACACAAGCAATGGTGGCGTAGGGTCCGATTGCAGGTCCGAAAATCTCCAGCGCCATGATACTCGCAGCGATAGGGGTATTTGCCGCGCCGGCAAGGACAGCCACAAACCCGATCGCTGAAAATGTTGCGATGTTCAAATTGAAAAGCTGGGCAAACACATTGCCTGCGCTTGCTCCGACAAAAAATATTGGCGTTACAATACCGCCGCTCCCCCCGAATCCCAGCGTTATGCTTGTAAAAATGGGTTTGATGATGAACGCATACCACTCGATCTTTTCGCCGCGGAAACACGATTCGATTGAACTAAGTCCCAACCCAAGATATTTTTGAGAAAAAACATACGTAAACACGATGAGGAGAACGCCCCCGATCAAGCCCTTGAGTGGAGCCCACATGGTCAGTTTTTGTGAAAATCTCTCGCCGTACTTTAATGTTTCGATAAGGAGAATGGAACACAATCCGAAAAATATTCCGGCGCCGAGTATCTTCAGGAAAAATACTTCTGAGAACACCGGCACAACAGTCACGGGCTCATGAAAATAGGTAATGCCTATTAAACTCGAAACATGGTAAGCAATGATTCCCGAAATAAACGACGGAAGAAGAACTTCATACAAAATCGCTCCGACAAATAAAACTTCCACACCGAAGATTGACCCGGCAATCGGGGTTCCGAATACTGCCGCAAAACCTGCACTGATGCCGCAAATGACTAATTTTTTCCGGTCATGCTCATCGAATTTGAGCAAGTCGCTGAACAATGAGGTTAATCCCGCTCCAATCTGGGCGCATGGACCTTCTTTTCCAACCGAGCCGCCTACTGCAAGAGTTATAATTGTAGCAATGAGTTTTACCGGAACAACAGGAGCGGATATTTTACCGGATCGTTTATGAATTGCCTCAATTACTTTTTCGGTTCCGTGACCTTCCGCATCAGGCGCAAGATATTTAACCATGAGGGTGCTGAGAAAGAGAGCGATAGGCAGCAACCAAAACGAATATTCCCATTGATGGCTCAAGTCGATTGACCATTGCAATAATTTCAGAAAAAACGCAGTTGCGCCTCCTACGATAATTCCCGCAATTGTAGCAAGAAAAACCCATTTAATAATGCTGAGGAAAAGAACGCTTGATTCTGTTATTCTTCGTCTCATCTCGTATCTTAGGGTATATTTCTCTTGTGCATAGTTCTCACGATATGAATTGAATTTGAGCGATCATTTATTATAATAAAAATAAATTAATATTAATAGTTAAATTGATTTAATTGTTTGTATCAGATATGTGCGGAATTACCATGGTGCCATGAACCATGAGTCTGTCCGATAACTCGTAGTAGCGGGTCACCAGACCCGCCCGAATGCCCAATCGGATTCCAAATAGCCGCCGATCCCGTGTCCTGCCCGTCCAGTCAGGCGGGTCGCCTACCACAAACCATGGTTCTCCGATAGACTCCCATTTCATGACAACTATTTATATTATTCTGGTCATAGTTTGGATCATAACCGCAAATAAAACAAAGCTCCGGAGGAGCGTTATATCTATAGAATTGCAGTGAGGTGGTTATAAAGCTCCGTTAGGAGCGTCATATAAAAAAATACGCATTGAATGTTCTGGGTTGATATACATATCACCCCCATGGGGTTCAAAAGACTTTTTGTCTCAATTATCTATAGACATTTCATCCCTACGGGATTATCGGGATGTCTTGAACCATGACCGCCGGTAAATGATTGTGGTCAGAAGATCTCCCACTCGAACGACGAAGACGGGCAGGATACTCCCCACTCCCGCCAAAAAAATGGCGGGTAAAGCCGTCGGGATCACGATGACAGCAGCTTTGGGGTCCTGGTTCTCAAAATTTTAGTTTCCCTCTTTCGCCACCGTCAGCGCCGCCCTGCGTTTTTTCCGTCGGGTATGTCCAATATAAAATATTGCTTCGAGAACGGTGAGCAGGACAAGCGCGAAGGCGTCCCTATCGAACCAGATACCGAATCCTTTCGGCTCCATCAGCCAGTGCGCGAAAATAGTCGTCATCGACCAGCCGACGGAAAAAATAAGCACGACAAACGCCACTCCTAATATTCCCTCGCCCCATCCGCCCTCCTGGTACCTGCGCGTGAAAGCCGCTGCCGCCGCAACTGTGTGAATATAAAACACCACCAGCACCGCCATTTAACGTTTCCCCTTTATATGCCGCAGGATCTGATCGAACACCTCGGCAATTGTCTTGAATAATATTTTAATATCGAAACCAAGCGACCAGTTTTCGATGTAATAAATATCGTACTTGATGCGTTCTTCCAGCGAAGAATCCCCGCGCAGCCCGTTCACCTGCGCCCAGCCGGTCATCCCCGTTTTGACACGGTGCCGGTCGAGGTATTTCGGAATCATATCCTTAAACTGTTCCACGAAATATGGACGTTCAGGTCGCGGTCCCACCAAGCTCATATCCCCGCGCAAAACATTGAAAAGCTGAGGCAGTTCGTCTAAGCTTGTCATGCGAAGATATTTCCCGATCCGCGTATGGCGGGTTTCGTCTTTGTGCGCCCACTTCGGTCCTTCCTTCTCAGCGTCAACCGCCATCGACCGGAATTTCAATATATTAAACACATGATCCCCTTCCCCCATCCTTTTCTGCGTGTAGAAAACAGGTCCTTTTGAATCAAGCTTTACGATAAGCGCCACTATTATATAGAGGGGGGATAAAATAACGATCAGAATTAAACTGATGAGAAAATCGAAAGTTCGTTTGAGAATCCTTCCCCATGTCGTCATCGGAATTCCCTTGATTTTAATCAGCGGAATCCCCTCAATTTCCACAATCTCCATCGTGCTGGTCATTAGCTCAAGGATATCGGGAACCATCACAAATTCGACGTTGATCCCTTCGCACTCCTTCACCAGATCGTACAGTTTTTGCCGTTCCGTGTGATCGAGCGTTATCAGCGCGAACTCCACATTTTCGGCGAGCAGTTTTGAAGGTACCTCTGCCAGGCGGCCGAGAAATTTCACGGGAAGCGGTTCTCCTCCATTCACATCATCAGCAAAATATCCCACAACTTTATATCCGAGGAGAGGATGATTGATGAGCGATCCATAAACTTTTCGCGCAGCGGCATTGCTGCCGATGATAACGGCGTTGCGAAGCTCTCTTCCCTTGCGATACAGCGACCGTTCTATTATATGCAGCATCACCCGTCCCGCAAACACCAAAATAATCGAGCTGCTCCAGATTAAGAGAAAAACAATTCGGGAATAGGAAAATTGGCGGTAGAAAAACGCTCCGCTCAATATGATCAGCATGCCGAGCGAGATATACTTCACGATATTATAGAGTTCGTCACTGAGGGCAATATTCCGCCTGCCGCCGTACATTTTTCCATGCTGGAATATCACAAGCCACACGGGGATAACTGCAAGCGAGCTTAACAGGTACGCCCGCACGGGAGGAATATCCTCCGTCAGCGGAAGAAACTCAAAGATGCGGGTGTTAAAACGAAGGATGTAGGATAACATAAACGCCGCTTCGATGAATATTGCATCGAAGATAACCCCAAGCGCGGGGATGAGAAAGTCGTTGCGTTTTTGTCTGGGCATTGGGACGCGGGTTACCCGAACATTTCATTTTCGATGATGCCGCAGAGGATATGCGCGACCGTGATGTGTCCTTCCTGAATTCTCTGCGTATCGTTCGATGGAATGATGATCGGAATATCAACAAGATTTTTTGACGTTCCGCCGTCTTTTCCCAGGAAACCGATGACCACCATGCCGTTCGCTTTCGCCTGCTTGATAGCACGGTTGATATTTTCCGATTTTCCGCTCGTGGTAATGGCAATCAGGACGTCGCCATCGGCGCCGAGCGCTTCCACCTGCCGCGAAAAGACATTATCGAAGCCGATATCGTTTCCCCCCGCCGTCAGGCACGAGGTATCGGTTGTCAGCGCTATCGCTGCAAGGGCGGGTCGGTTCGGTTTCGTCATGCGGATGACAAGCTCCGCTGCGATATGCTGGGCGTCCGCCGCGCTGCCGCCGTTGCCGCAGATGAGGACTTTTTTCTTCTTGTTGAACGCGTTAATCATCGCGTCGACTGCTTTCAGGATATCGCCCGCGCACGATTCGAACATTTTCTTTTTCGTCTCGGCGCTTTCGTTCAGTTGATCCTGTATAAATTTTTGCCTGTACACCAGCGTTAATGGAAGATGTGACATATCAGTTTATTTTGAATGTGAAGATAAAGATAATTTGTGTAACAATTTTTTGCATATCGGAGTTAAATTAAATAAATATCTATGCCGACATTGGAAAATAATTTTGTTCGTCTATCAACATCAGTTTCCCAACCTCCCCTCCCTGCGGGCTTCCCCTCCTGAGTTCAGGAGGGGAGACGCGGAGCGAGGGGTGGTTAATAATGTGATGTGTCATGCAAATGGTTCATGAAACCATGGTAAAACTCAGTATAACTATTTCAAACGCTTACTTAACCCCCTGCGATGCAAAAAACGCATCGAGAGCTCAATTATATATTTGAGAAATCCATTCACATAAATTGTGAGGTTCGTTTAACATTTGCTGAATTAATGGCATAATTAATGAATAGGATTCTTGATATACTTATTATTATGGCCGTTTCGGTAAAGTTAATTGTTGTGACGGTACTTGTTGTAACTGCGGCACTTGGATTTTTGGGAATTCATCCATTTTAGAATCCCTATTATATTGAAGCCATGTAGCAACCGCTATTACTATCGTAGCAATCATGGTCACAATTACAGAAACAATGTTCAATTTTGCATATCGTTCTTGTTTTTTAACGAGTGCACGTTGCTCTTTAAGAAATGCCGTGGCTTCTTCATGGAATGCTTTTTGAGCCAATTGATAAGGCATATTGGCATACCCCCTATTTATTGAATCTGTAAATAGGGCATCATCGAGTTCACTCATATAATTTTATAGAAATAAGTTTTATGAAAAAATTTCCAACAAAACGCGTTATGATTAAAGAACCATTTCTCGAATCAATGACAAGACTTATTCGGGTTAAGCCACCAAAGAACCCCCAAACTGAATAATTTAAGAGGGAGCCACGGGGCGTTGTGTACACAATTACATCCCGCCCTTTATGCGTTATCCCTTTTGACTCCCTTTATCGGGTGGTCGTTCGAGCGTAGCTACCTCAAAAGGGCTTTCAAAGTTTGCTCCTTTCGAGGGTGGGTTTGGCTCCCTCGTTTTTAGTTTCTTTATGTACCTAAATTTAATCAATAAATATGGATTTATTAAATATATAGTCGCGATTGTACGGGGGACAAACAAGAATTCATTGAAATTAAGGAACCAAACACCATGACTATCGTCATCACGATCCTGACAGATTTACCCGCCATTTTTTTTTGGCGGGAGTCGGGAGTAGTGATCTCCTGACCACTTATAATTCAATGACGCTACCCGTTAAAACTCTTGATGATTTCCGGCGCTGCTTTATTTGCATAAATCCGGTCATGGTTTGGGAGTGTGTCCGAGAACTCGTAGTAGCGGGTCACCAGACCCGCGCGAATGCCCAATCGGATTCAAAATAGCCGCCGATCCGGTGATCGGCTACTACAAAACACGGTTCCCAGACACACTCTTGGACCATAACCGCCAAGAAAATCATCTATTCTTCTATCCGGCGAAATTCTTGATTATTTCCGGCGCAGCTTTCAGGGCGTCATCTAACTTGGCGACATCCTTACCGCCGGCGGTCGCAAGGTGAGGTTTGCCGCCGCCCCCTCCGCCGACGCGTTTGGCTAATTCGCCGACAATCTTTCCCGCCTGTAATTTTTTCTCTTTAATGAGATCATCGGTAACAACGCAGACGAGAGATACTTTATCATCGATCACCGCAGCAAGGACGCCAATTCCCGATCCTATTTTAGATCGCAGCGTATCGCCGATATTTTTCAACTCCTCGATATCCCGCACGTCGATACGCGCGGCAACCACGCTAAAGCCGTTCACCTCAATCTTATTTCCCATCAATGCATCGATATTCGACGAAGCATCCTGGACGCGGAATTTAGATATCTCTTTTTTCAGATCATGGGTCAACTTGTTCACTTCGTCAATGGCGCGTTCACGTTCGTCCATACCATGCTCAATATCGGCTATTGATTTTGTAGAGAAGGAATCAGTCGATAATGACACTCGTATCGGCGAAGGCACCGGAGTCCGTTCGACGGATTTAAATTTACCAAGCTCTTTCTCCAGCGCTTCTTTCTCTTCATAGAGTTTCCCGAGCTGGTCGTCCATGTTGCCGATCTTTACTAATTGCTCATCGAGATATTTTTTCAAACCCTCGCCGGTCACGGCTTCAATACGGCGGATACCGCTTGCGATGCTTGACTCAGAGATGATCTTAAATAAACCGATATCGCGCGTGTTGCCGACATGCGTGCCGCCGCAGAGCTCAACCGAAAAAGCCGGATCAATCTCTACGATACGCACCTTATCACCATATTTATCGCCGAAGAACATTTTCACGTTCGGATATTTCTTCTTCGCTTCATCGATTGTAAGCCATGCATTGGGATCGTTGAGGGCATTCACGTCAATCGTATCGGTAATTTTTTGATTGACGATTTCCTCGATGGCTTTCAATTCCTCTTTGGAAATTTTATCGAAGTGGTTAAAATCAAACCTCAATCTATCCGGTGCTACAAGTGACCCCTGCTGGTGAAGATGTGTCCCAAGCACCTGTCTTAATGCTTCATGAACGAGGTGAGTCGCGGAGTGGTTTCGCTCGATGTTGTGGCGGCGTGATTCATTAACTTTTGTATGAACTTTTGTTCCATGGAAATTTTCAATATTTCCGCTGAAGACCTTAATTTCGTGAATGAACTTGTTGTTTTGTTTATAGGAATTGGTCACCCTGGCGGTGAAACCATCACTATATATATCTCCAATATCACTTACCTGTCCTCCCGATTCAGTATAAAAAGGGGTTTCTTTCAGAGTGATAAATTGGTTTCCGAGTATTTCAGCGACTTCAACGTCCGCTTCAAGTTTTGTATAACCGATAAATTTCGTTTCACCAGAAGACAATAATTGAACTTTGACCGATTCGGAGACTCCGACATCAGCGTGCCCCCTTGCTTCGCGCGCACGGGTTTTTTGCTCGTTCATTAATTCATCAAACCTTTGCATATCGACCTTCATTCCGTGTTCTGCAGCCATAAGTTCTGTTAGATCGATGGGAAACCCATAAGTGTCATGCAATTTGAAAGCAACATCACCGGAAAAAATTCTAACACGTCTATCAACACAACGTTTAACTTCATCAAGATGTAACCCAATTCCTTTATCAAGAGTCTGATTGAACGATTCTTCCTCTTGTTGAATGATGCGTTCGACAAGATTTTGTTTTTCTCTTATCTCTGGATAAGCATCACCCATTGTTTGCACAAGGACTGGGACTACTTTATAAATAAATGAATCACGAATTCCGAGGTTCCTAGCAAAACGAGCGGCTCTACGCAACAGCCTTCTTAAAACATATCCTCTTCCTTCATTTGATGGCATTGCTCCATCGGCAATAGCGAATGTTAATGCACGAACATGATCAGAAATAACCCGCATTGCAACTTGCATCGGAGAATCACCTTGCACCCATCCTTGATAAGGTTTACCAGATAATCTACCTATCTCATCAATCAGGGGCATAAACACATCCGTATCATAATTCGATTTCTTTTTTTGCAAGACCGCGCATAGCCGCTCGAAACCCATCCCCGTATCGACATGCTTTGCCGGCAGAGGAGTCAATGTGCCCTGGGTGTCGCGGTTGTACTGGATGAAAACGAGATTCCAAATTTCCATCACTCGCGCGTCGCCGGCGTTGACAAGCTTTCCGCCGGAATAATCGGGAGTCAGATCGATGTGAATTTCGGAACAAGGCCCGCACGGACCAGTTTCCCCCATCTCCCAGAAATTATCTTTTTTCCCGAAACGAAGAACATGGGAATGCTCGATATCGGTCACCGTTTTCCATAACTCATACGCTTCATCATCATCATGGTACACCGTTGCATAGAGCCGTTTTTTCTCAAGTCCCCAGACTTTTGTCAGCAACTCCCACGCCCATTCAATCGCCTCCTTTTTGTAGTAATCGCCGAACGACCAGTTGCCAAGCATCTCAAAAAAAGTGTGATGGTAGGTATCCCTGCCCACCTCTTCCAGATCATTATGTTTGCCGCTTACGCGGATGCATTTTTGTGAATCGGCGGCGCGCGCGTAATCGCGTGTTCCGGTTCCCAGGAAGACGTCCTTAAACTGATTCATTCCTGCGTTCGTGAATAGCAGGGTTGGATCGGCGTAGGGAATCACCGGCGCGCTCGGGACAATCTTATGTCCGCGTTCTTCAAAAAATGATAAAAATTGCTTTCGTATCTCGGTTGACGTCATATTATACTTCGATTTGCGTCATTAGTTCAATTTCTTCCAGCACACCGCTTACCTGGATGCATTTCGGCATCTCACCCTCGTACACTACCGCTTTGCCGGTGTTATGAACTTCCCACGTCAATGCTTCTGCCCTGGTGGTATCGCAGCCCGTTGCCTTGATGATCTGCGAGATTACCTCGTCAAACGTGTGAACTTCATCATTGAATAGAATCACTTTTGCAGGTTCCTGTTTTTCGGTATCTACGGCAATTTCAACCTCGCCTTCCGTTCCGGGAAATGAGGCGAGGGCTGTATAAATTCCGAATGATTCTGAATTATTTTCGGCAAACATGTTTAAATAGTATCAAAAAATGCACAATATTCCAAATAAAGGCATTGACTTTAAGGGGGATTCCAAATATATTAAATAGAGCAGGGACAACTTTAGCATAGGGAAATACGCTTAGGATGAAATTCTTTCGAATGTTAATTCCCGTCGTTTTTTTTATGGCGGGATTGCTATTTATAACTCTCCAGAGGCCATCGCGGAACGAAAAGCCCGAACCGGGTGAAGCCGCCGAAGCGTTCCAGTGGTGGTATGCCCAGCGCGCTCTTCCCTATGATGCAATTCCCCAAGACGCTTTTTCACGCGCAGTTGCACAATCAAAAGCGATTCTCAGGGATCAATCGTTCAAAAAATCATCGGCGAGCATCGCTCCCTGGCATTCGTTAGGTCCAAATAATATCGGCGGAAGGGTTCTCTCGCTCGGCATCGATCCCGTTAATTCAAACGTGATATGGGCTGGTTCGGCAAGCGGCGGTTTGTGGAAATCCACAACTGGCGGCGCAGGCGCAAACGCCTGGACGTATGTGAACACCGGATTCCCCACCCTATCAATCAGCGCCATCGCCATCGATACGACCGATCATAATTATATGTACATCGGCACCGGTGAAATAAGTTATTACAAACGGGCGCTTATCGGGATACGCGGCGCACGTTCCTCATACGGCATGGGAATACTAAAATCGACCGACGGCGGTGTCACATGGGATACAACTTCCATCGTGTGGACATTCCCGCAGATCACGGCAGTCGAGAAGATCATCATCAATCCTAAAAACCATAACACGCTTTATGCTGCGACGACCGAAGGGACGTACAAAAGCATCGATAGAGGATCGACGTGGACGCAGATACTGAGTGAAATCGTTGCAATGGATATCGTCATTAACCCCGTCGATACAACCGTGCTCTATCTATCCTGCGGAACATACAATTCATCACCAAATCCGGGCTTGTATAAATCGACCAATGCCGGCGGCACGTGGACAAAATTGACAAACGGACTGCCCTCCTCGGATTTTGGGAGAACCGCTCTCGCAATCTCTCCCACCAATCCTTCGCTTGTCTATGCGGGAGTTGTCGATGGCTATTCGGGCGGAATGTGGGGGCTCTACCGGTCGACCAATGCCGGCGCAACATGGTTACTTGGCTCCACCACCGATTACGTTGGCGCTTACGCTCAAGACCAGGGATGGTACAACAACGCAATCGCAGTTCACCCAACCAACCCGGCTATCGTTTACTGCACGGGTATTGACATCTACCAATCCAACGACAGCGGAAAAACGCTGGGACGCAAATCAGTATGGACGGCAGGATATACATCCTATCCTCCAGGGGGACCCGAAGGAGCGAGTAATTATACCCATGCAGATCATCATGCGATTGTGTTCGATCCGAAGAATTTCTCTAACATGTACTTTGGAAATGACGGGGGCGTTTTCCAGTCAACTGATGGTGGAAACACTTTTGCAGGAAGGAACGGCGGATTCATCACCACACAATTTTATCCCGGCTTCGCAACTTCATCCACCGACTCGACAATTGCAATAGGGGGATTGCAGGATAACGGCGTCTTACGGTATAACGGCAATACACAGTGGGATAAAATCGATGGCGGCGATGGCGGGTGGAGCGCAATCGATCCCACGAATAATAATGTCATGTACGATGAATACGTATATCTCCAGATATCAAAATCATCTACCGGAGGATCATATTTTTTCCCGGCCGTCAATGGATTGCAATATGGGAGCGGGTTCGCAAATTTTATCGCGCCGTTCGTTATCTCCGAATCAAATCCTAATATCTTATACGCCGGAGCTAACAATGTTTATAAAACCACTACCGGCGGCAACAATTGGTTCGCAGCGAATGGGACTTCGACGATCAACGGAACAAATATTTCAGCCATTGGCGTGTCATGGTCAAGCCCCGATACGCTCATGGCGGCAACCGGATCAGGCGCGCCGGGGGATACACCGCTCTTCCAAATATTTTCATCAACAAATGGAGGCGCGACATGGACGAACGTAACTGGCTCGCTCCCCAACCGGTACCCCACCGATATCAAATTTGACCGCCGGAATTCTTTTTGGGCGTACGCATCATTTTCCGGATATAATACTTCTCACGTATTTAAGACGCGAGACCTGGGGCAGACATGGAGCGATATTTCATCGAACCTGCCGAACCTCCCCGCTCAAACAGTTCTGCCGGATCCAATTGATACGTCAATTATTTATGCGGGTACCGATCTCGGCGTCTATCGGACGACCGATGCAGGCGCTTCATGGCAGGATTTTAACGATGGTATGCCCACCGCGATGATCCACGATTTAAAGATTTGCGACGTAAATTATGCGCTCCGTGCTGCGACACAGGGTAACGGAGTCTATGAACGCAATCTGCCAAAAACTCCGTCACTCAATCTAGTTTCTCCCGCAGGCGGCGAGGTTTGGACAAACGGAGATATTGATACCATCCGGTGGAATCAAAAATTTATCGCTAATATAACTATTGAATTATCCCTCGATAGCGGCGCGACGTGGAATACCATCGCCAACAGCATTACCGCCGCGCCGGGTTATTACCGATGGATCGTATCAGCCGCTCCGACAACAAAAGCCATGATTCGTATCCATGATTCCGGCAACGACAGTCTCCGCAGTTTAACCGCAAGCGTTTTCACGATTCAACGGGCATACGATCTCGCTAAAGGATGGAATTTAATTTCTCTTCAAATCAATCCCGCTCAACCTCTTGTTACGAATTTATTTCCCGCCGCATCCTCGAACGCTTTTTCATATGATAGCGGATACGTGCAACGGGACACCTTGCGTATGAAGAGAGGGTATTGGCTGAAATTTCCAGCGAGACAAAATTTCAATTTCACCGGCGACACAGTACTGACGGACACCATTCCTCTTGTACAAGGATGGAACATGATCGGTTCGATCACCAATCAAGTGCCGATAGGCGCGATAATTCAACAACCGTCCGGAATCATCGCTACGGGTTATTTTGGATATAGTAACGGCTATCTCACTACCGATACACTCTATCCAAAAAAAGGTTATTGGGTGAAAGCTAAATTCAGCGGATCGATAATTCTCTCATCTACGGCGATTCAGAACCAACAATCTATGGTCGCTGCCATAGATTATTCCAATTATAATTCTATTACGATTACCGATAACCTCGGTAAAAACCAAACAATCTATTTTACCGATCAATTGATAGGAATGGATAAATCGAGGTTTGAACTCCCCCCCGTTCCACCGGAGGCCTGCTTCGATGTGCGCTTTGCTTCACAACGGAATGTTGAATTTATCGATCTGAACCATTCAAATTATCCGATTGAAATTCACGGCGTTACAATGCCGGTAACGCTGACATGGCAGATGCGGCAAACCGATAGAAATTATTCTCTTCTGAATGATGGTATAAATTTTAGCACGCTAAACGGATCAGGGAGCGCGACTCTATCCGGAACAAAGGTTCTAAATCTCGCATTACATAATGACCGGATCGCGACAGCAACAACACCAACCTCGTTCGTGTTATATCAAAATTACCCGAACCCGTTCAATCCATCGACGAGGATAGCGTTCGACGTCAAAGAAGAAAACCATATTCGCATTGCGATCTATAATATCGCCGGACAAAAAGTTAGCACGTTGATAGACGAAACAAAACGCGCCGGGAGTTATACCGTAGGATTCGATGCAACGAACCTCCCCAGCGGCATCTATTTCTGTAAACTCGAAGGCGCCAACTTCAGTTTGATGAAAAAAATGCTGTTGATCCGGTAATCAACACAGATCACCCTCCCATTGTATAACGATTTACCCGCGCATTGTTCCGAGTTTCTACTGAAACACGATAATCTCGTCCTCCTCGAAACACTGAAATACGATGACGATAATTATCGCAGCTTCATATTCACCGAACCGGTTGAGGTTCTTCAAATTTTCTCGCCGGAAGAATTTCCGGGGTTGATTAAATCGATTGAGGATTATCGGAAAAACAATTACTTTGCCGCTGGATACTTCGGGTATGAGTGCGGTTACCATTTCGAAAATATCGCAGTCATCCCAACCTCAGCGCGCCCGATAGCATGGATCGGAATCTATCAAACTCCAATCGTCTTCGATCATCGCAGCGGTTTGTGGCAAAACGCACCCGGAGAATTAATTAATGAGAACTATCGTGATTCCACCAAACGTGAGTGTTATAAACTCGATAACATCAACCTTCAAATCGAAGCGGATGAATATTTTCGTGCCATCGACCGGATTAAAGAATTTATCCGTGCCGGCGATACCTACCAGATAAATTTTACTACGCGGTATTCGTTCAATTTTCATGGCTCTCCCCTTTCCCTCTTTAATGAGTTGAAAAAAAAGCAACGCGTCTCGTATGCTGCGTATCTAAAATCGGGGAACAACTCGGTTGTATCACTTTCGCCGGAACTGTTTTTTACGATTCAGGATAACCTCATCACCACAAAACCGATGAAAGGAACTGCAAGACGAGGGAAAACGCTCGAAGAGGATCGGATAATGGAACAGTGGCTTGCTAATGATCCCAAGAACCGGGCAGAGAATCTGATGATCGTCGATTTGCTAAGAAACGATATCGGAAGAATATCCAAAATTGGCAGTGTGAATGTTCACGATCTTTTCAAGGTAGAAAAATACGACACGTTATTTCAAATGACATCTCAGGTTGAAGGTGAACTCCGCTCGGATGCATCCTTGCCGGAATTGCTGGGGAGTATTTTTCCGAGCGGATCGGTTACCGGTGCGCCTAAAATCCGTTCGATGCAAATTATCCACGAGCTTGAACGTGAACCGCGCGGAGTATATACTGGCGCCATCGGATATTTCTCCCCAAACGGCGATGCGGCGTTCAACGTTGCAATACGCACGCTTGAAATCAATGGGAATGCGGGAATTATGGGAGTGGGCGGCGGCATCGTGTACGATTCAAAAGCGGAAGATGAATACGCCGAGTGCAAACTCAAAGCGGAGTTTCTCACATCATCAACTCCTGAATTCGATTTATTAGAAACGCTCCTCTGGGACAGCAGTTATCCGCATCTCGAGCGGCATCTGAAACGATTAAGCGATTCATGCGTGTACTTCGGATTTCCGAATGATGAAGAACTTATCCGGCAGAAATTGTTAGATGCATCAACAAATTTTATTGCGCCTGAAACTTACAAAGTGAGATTAACACTCAATGCTTCAGGAATTCTATCCATCGCATATGAAAAGATTCTTCCCATAAATAATGCAGAACCGGGGATGATCACCGTTTCCGAAATCCGGACTAATTCCCACGATCGCTTTCTCTATCACAAAACTACCAACCGAAAATTATATGACGAGTGTTACCGGAAAGCGGAAGCAAACAGTTTAACCGATCTGATCTTCATGAATGAGAACGGTGAAATCACGGAAGGTACGCGATATAATATTTTTATCGGAAAGAATAATCGATGGTACACGCCGCCGGTAGAGTGCGGCGTGCTGAACGGCGTTTACCGGCAATACCTATTGGATACCAAGCCGGACATTCAGATCAAATCGTTATGGTTAGAAGACCTTAAACAGGCGGATGCAATTTATCTTTGTAATGCAGTTCGGGCGCTGAGGGAAGTGAAGCTGTGCGTCTAATCATTCGGATACGACAAATGTAGGGTGATAATTCTCTCCACCCGAAATCTACCAAACCCGGGATGATTACTTCTGATCAAGTATATATTTATCTCTGTGCATATCCTACTTTCTTTTCTCCCCGCCCGTCTACGCGGTTCGGGCGGGTTGGAAGAAAATGAAAGAAGCAAAGAATCCGCCGAGACGGACAAGGCTCCAGAATCAAAGCCGCCCAAAAATTGATTACGATTTTCGAGCAACTCAATCTTTTCGATATGATCCCCCTCAATTTGCTTTTGTACATAGCAGGGGGATTGGGGGTGGTCCGCTTTCATTTCACCGCTATGATGGAGTAGCCGGATGTTTTATGTTCTTAGGTAATCGGCTTAAATAATTCAATCAACAACTGATAACCTCAAATCCCCCGTATCCACATCCCATTAATCCGTTATATAAGATAATATTATCCTATTTGGAACTTGCTTAAGAGATGAAATGTTATAATTCCGTTATCACTATCGGGCAGGTTTCCAATAGATACCCGATACACCGTCAGAAAATCCACAACGCAAAAACAAAGTGTAAATTATTCAATCAATAATTTATCATCAACTAATAAAAGGAGAAGTATTATGAAATGGTCTTATATGAGTTTGGTACTACTCTTCACATTTGCTCTTGCGAGCATCACGATTGCTTCCGATAAAAAGGGAGAGAAATCGATGAAGAGCGGCACGTCGAAATATATCGTCATCACGACACACACGGAAGCGGAGTGCATGAACACGCTCGACAAAATGTCGTCGGATAACAAAGCGTTCCTCGGCAAAACATGGTTCGGCTGCATGAGCGGCGATCACACCGGCTATACGATCATCGACGCAAAAGACGAGGACGCCGTGAAAGCAATGCTCCCCGACGACGTAAAAGATAAAGCAAAGATTGTCAAAGTGGGCATGTTCACACCAAGCCAGATTAAAAAGATGCACGCAGAGATGGAGAAGACCAAATCGTAATTCTACACATCATCCCGCCTGCTGCCTTCGCGCTCCTTTATTGGTCTGTGGATAGACTGTAGCGAAGGGACGGAAGGGGTGATCCTCACTTGACTACGTCACCTCGCAGTAATAGTCGGTGAAAAATCCGATCCTCGAAGAAGGGGTCGGATTTTTTTATTTTCTCCCTCACCTCTCAATCCCCACTTCCCTCCCATCCAAAAACACTCTCACCTTTGCAAAATATTTCCCAAACTCTGCCATCGGCTCAACGGATTGAAAGATATCTCTGCTAATCAAAAAGCGGCACTCGACGGGGACAGGATCATTGCCGGGGTCGTTGAAATGTTTCATTGTTCCGGTGAGTGTGATGCTAAAACCGTCGATATTATTCATGCGATCAGCATCTTCTCTCAGGAGCTCAAGGGCTTCGCGTCCCGAAAGCTCGAAAAACGTTTTCGCGATGCCCGCGCTGTCCAATTTATCGGTGTTCATCACGTTCGGTGTGTTCAGCGTTGAGGAAAGATAGCGCTTACCATCCTGCTCAATAATACCCACCGAATGCCGTGGGACGCTCATACCGCGCGAATTAAACGTCCGGTGAAGTTTTTCCGCAAAACGCAGGATAGCGTTCTTTTCAGTTGTATCGGCAATGGCGTCGGCTTCCCTAGAGATCAGATCGTTCACACGATATAAGGTTATTTCTGTTGTAGATTCATCCCGCCGTTTGTGTCCGCGGGCGCTTAAATCGGTGAGGAGGTAGGTAATCTTTGCTGCGCCGTACTCCGGCAGGTAGCCGATTTTGAATACGCTGTATTCGCATTTTGTCTCAAACGCATTCTGGTATGCGTCGCTTGTATCCGCCGATGCGAGTACGCCGAACTCGGCTTTTCCTTCCGCGTCGGTCGTCATGGTCGTGTCGATCTTCCGTTCGGTGTGATCGTACAGGGTTGAGGTGATGCTCACGCCATCAATGGGAATATCGTTGACGTCTTTCACCGTGAAGTAATACTGATGAAGATCGGGCTTTGCAGGATGGACCGGCGGCGTGGTGATGGCGCACGATTGTAGAACGACAGCAATTGCCCCTAAGAGAGCGAGGAAAAGTTTTTGTGATTTCATTTTAGATTGAAAACTTAACCGATACCGACACGGGATGCTCCGCCACCGTAAAATATAAATCTGCCTCACCGTGCTCGCGGATGTATTGCTTAAATTTGACGTCGATGTAAAACATGGCGTCGTATTGTTCCTCCTGCATCAGAAAAGTCGCATCGCCGCAACGCACCCATTCGGGTCTGGCAAGAATCTCCTTATCCGCGCGGAATGTTATTTTGTCCTTCATATCGGAAATGTCGGGAAACAGATCTAAAAATGATGATGATCCAATCGACCCTTCCATATAATTCTGGAAGCACATGCTCGCTAATGTCTTTAAATCGTTTGCGTTCTCAATGTCGATTACGATCAGGATTGAATCAAATTGAGAAACATCGAGTATGTAGCTCCCTTTCCCGCTGAGGAATTTCCCCGTTCGGCTTTCAAACGAACCCCCAAAACACTGCCGCGCCTGGCGGTCGGTGTTTTCATAAAATTCATCGGTGGAGCAGAGATGCTTCTTCCATTTCAAACAATTATAGGCAAGCAAAAAATTAGGCGTGCAGGGAATCGCAACAACACTCAGGGGAGCCGCGCGGTCTAGAATATTCGACGAAACGTAACCTTCCATAACGATACGGCATTCATCCTCAGTCCATTTCAGGTACGGCTTTTGATGGATGGCAGATTTTTCGAAGAGAGTGCCGTGCATAGCGCAGCCATTTAAAGCGACAGCGGCAATTCCGACAAGCAATAATTTTCTGATAAGCATGTATGGCATTGTACGTATCCTCAAAAAGCAGCGATTTCTTTTTAAAAGATGATCTGACATACGAAAGCGTTCGCCGACCTCACATAGTAGTAATTATTCAGGAAATTGTCAAATAATCAATTTTCAGCCGAATCGATCATTTAATTACTTACAAGACAACATGAAGTTGCATTAACAATAATTTTACTTGCTATGTTTTCTTGGGCATCAGAAGCAATTCCGCCCGGAATAATTGCGTCGCATATCATAGAGAACAAATATTGTCTGATCCCGTCCCGTCAACAAGAAACTTGACGGGACGGGAGAGTTTGTTTGTTCGCAAAAAAGACGCAATTATTCAGGCATTGCTTCTGGAGCCTTGAGTTTTTCTTTGTTTCTTTCTATTTGCCTCAAGGCAAAAGAAAGAAAAAGAGAATAAACGAGATGGGAACGTGTCATCCATATAGAATCAAACTCTCAAATTGACATCTTCATATTCTATATAACGAAAGGATATTTTGTCCGGTTAGGGGACCGGTCCGGTCTGACCGGCGGGTTGGAGGTTACACTCTGGCACATATTAGACCACCCCTTAATCCCCTCCTCATTTGAGGAGGGGAATTTCACAGCGTTTGTTAAATGTTACGTCCATAAAAAACCCGCCAATAATAACTGATAGGAGTTTTAAAAATTCGATCCACAAAAAACCTAATCCACAATAAACACCTTCCCTCCCTTATGCGACATTGCGAGATGAGGATTACTTTCATCATCGGCAGTTTGAAACGACATTCCCGCCGTCAAGGTGTGAACGGTACCGTCTTTTAGTTTAACGATATGATCGCCTTCAAGAACAAAGACAATGTGTCCGCGGCTGCAATAATGGTCGGATGTAAAGCCGGGAGAAAACTCCACCAGGCGGACTCTGACATTTCCCGATTCCACAACCCGCCAGAACGACGTTCCGGTTTCACCTTTATGTTCGATTGGCGCTATTTTCGTCCAGTCAGTTATGGTAAACGGCGCATTTATAATTTTCATAACACTCTCCAACTTAGAACAAAGATAATTTTATTTTTCTATGACCTTACGTCGTTCACATAGTAGGAATTATCCTCAACTTTGTCAAGTAATCAACCGTTTACCGGACGGGACTTTTTGGACCACCCACCCGCACAAACAACAGGTCGGGACAGGCTTAACACCCGCTTCTCGTTTGAGGAGGGAAATTTCACAGCGATGATTCGCTGCCATGCATAAAAAACCCCGTCAATAATAACTGACGGGGCTTCAAATCGATTCGGTGGAAATTTCTATTTCATAAAAATCATTTTCTTCACATCGGTGTAGGAACCGGCGGTGAGCCGGTAGATATAGATTCCGCTCGGCAAATCGGGCATCTGGAATTTCACCGATTTATACCCTGCACCCTGCTGTTCATCCACAAGCGTTGCTATTTCCTGCCCTAACATGTTGTAAACTTTCAACAGCACATGCGAACTTGCCGGAAGTTGGTACTGAATCACCGTCCCGGGGTTGAACGGATTCGGATATGCCTGCGCGAGGAGGAAATTTTTCGGCACTTCTTCCCGCGCGGCGTCAGGAACGATAGGCGGCTCCGGAGGCATATCGGAAACAGGAACAATGGATATCCGATGAGTTCTGGAAACGGAATGGCCTGATGAATAAATAATTGAACCCGCTTGCATTGCCTTCACCCAATAACCCTGACCCGGGTAAAGCGTGTCGACTTTTTGATAATGACCGTAATAACCGAATGCGTGGCTCGTCACAAGATTAGGGGTATCGCTGCCAAGGTTAGAAAACGCAACGGTATCCTGGAATGCGCCGATAAGGTTCCATCCTGCGGCAACTGGAATGGTGTCATCTGATACCGGTGGAACGATAAATACTTCCTCTGGAACGACGGGTGGCGGCGGAAATTTCAGCCAGTAGCCCGTCCCTTTGCTCAGAGTGTCTCTGATCGCATAAACACCGCCGCTAAAACAGTAGGCGCCTGAAACGGAAGCGGAGAACAGCGAATCCTTCACGCAGTTAGCGTTGTTGAAGGGAATCGAAACCAGATTCCAGCTATTCGCGTATGAGCAAACGAGATGTTTTTGCATCACGAATTTCCATCGATTTGACCAGGGGCTGCTCCCCAGAACATTCCATGCGCGGACATGCCAATAATAATTTTTGCCATAGGATAATGAGAGCGCAATGTAGGATGTATCAGTGAGTGTTGAATCATTCATGATCATTGCCGTGAAGTCTGAATCTTCGGATATTTGAAGCTGGTACGTACCCGTCCCCACGCAAGATTGCCACGATAATCGGGGCGTCAATTCGGTTGCGATATCAATCGGCGAAATGAGAATAGGAGTTGAAGGCAGAGCGTTGAGGGTTGTAAAATGATACGCGCTAGACCACGCGCCCAAACCGAATTCGTCTTTCGCGCGTAAACGCCAGTAAACGGTCTCGTTTGTATCCAATCCCGTTACACTTGTTGATGTATCCGTCACAGTGGAATCATCGAGCAGGGTTGTACCAAATACGCCATTATCCGCCACTTGAATATGATATGAAGTGGCTCCGGGAAGCATTCTCCATCGAACTTGCAGATTCGGTTGTTGTTGCAAAGCTCCACTGGCAGGAAATTCCTGAAGCGGAGTTCCCACAATTGTTCTGAACATTCTCTGCGTGGAATATGCGCTGACTGTTGTGTATTTCTTGGCGCATACCCTCCAATAGTATTGTGTAGAAAAATTAAGCGGACCGATATTCTTCGATGTATCGGTGATGGTTGAATCGTCAAACACAACTTGAGTGAAAAGATGATCGCTCGCAACCTGTACCCGGTAGGTGGGAGATGCGGGCAACGCATTCCAGGTAAGTGTTAACGAACTTGGTTGATTGGCTGACCCATCAGCAGGCGATGCCTGGACCGGCGCAGCGGGGAGTGCATATGTTGTAAATGATTGTGTGGGTGAGTACGCGCTCATGCCCGCATTATTGATCTCGCTAACGCGCCAGTAGTAGCGCGTCCCGTATGCCAATCCTGTCACTGTTTGCGGCGATTGGAAAACCGAATCGTTGACAATGAGCGAAGTGAAAAAACTATCGGTTGCCACCTGCACGCCGCATTGATAAGCGCCGATTGATGCATTCCATGTCAAGTTTAACGTCGTTGCTTCATCTATAGCGCCAGGGGGCGGATTGACGGGAGTGGGAACGCTCGGCGGTACAAGTCCCGTTGAAAGCACATTTGTATGAGTCCATGTGTGCGGATAGGTGCTCACAACCCAGCTATAATCGGCGATGTGCAGCCCTTCCCCGAACCAGGGATCCATATAGTACATCGTTGTTCCTACCAGACCGTGCCCCACAAGAAAGTGACCGCTTCCATCCGACCATTGCCAACGAAAGATAAAAGGCCTATTATGGCTGATTTCATTTTGAACTGACACAAGCGATAAAACGCCGACTCCGCCATTATCCACTCCCCAATGCGCAAGGATATCCTGCATACTGCCGGGGTAACCCCAATTGTAATTCCAATAATTGCAGCCCTGGGATGCGCTGGTACAGCAATTTACCGCGCCGAAGCTGTGCCATGTTGCCACGGTACGGGTATATTCCGCTATCTGGCATTGCGGAATATCTTCATCGTAATATTGCAATACCGTGCAGGTTGAAGCAGCCCAGCACCACTGATCCTGCTCCTGGATATTCTCGCGCACGTGAAGCACTTGTGAAAATAAAAAACTTTGCAGAACGAGAGTCAGGACGAAGACCGATTTTATAATAGAATGAGTAGTCATAGCAATTTCTCCATTATGGTATTATTTATCTTCGATGATATGCTGCTCAACGAGCTTGCTTTTTATGACGGGAAGTATATCGTTCAACATAAGAACGCTCTTCCCGGCTTTCACGGAACTTTTCAGCATTCGCGCCGCTGACTGAAGCGGATAAATCGTTTGTTGCGGTAATCCCGCTGTTTCGGATTGGTAGAGCAAAAAATCGATCTGCAGCGGATAAATCCGCAGAAGAATTTTTCGTTGGGTTGATGCGACCGCGGGATGTTTGCTATCGAACTCGCCGATTTCACTTGCTAACCCGGCTGCGCCAAAATCGACTATCTTCCATTCTCCATTCATCGGCGCCGCAGTCAGCAATGCTCTATTTTGTCCATCCACAACCAGAGGGATTCTCCATTCATCAATTGGGACGAAATAGTTTTTTGAGGATGAAAGTTTTCCCTTTAACGACTCGGAAACTATCGTATAAACCTGGAACGGTGCGCCCACAGTTACTTTGGAAAACTCACCGCGGTTATTGAAACCGTAGTTCGTTTCCGACCCGGCAGGAATTTTATCTAAAATAAATTTAAAACCTGCCGAGGCAAGTTCTTTTATTTCATTATCCGGCTTATCTTTGCCAAAACCAATAATATTGAGCGTGAATATTGCGACGAGAATAAAAAACGTAATTATTTTTCGATTCATTATAAACGTATTCATGTAATCCTCAAAAAGATGTTGTAAATATTTTAGCTTGAAGATCATGCCATTTCGTAAAAATGACACAATTAATTATGAGAGTGGATAAATCATGAGATGAAATCCCACAACCACTGGTTGAGACAGAGTATCTCAGATATAATTGTCTTAAAACTATCAATTAGATAATGATATTGTTTTTAAAATGCAAATTGAATCGCTTAAATTAAATATTTTAAATGCAAGTAGAAGCGACCGGAGTCGGGATAATATTCCTGTTTTGCAATAATTATTCGTTATGATGGTTAAAAGCGCTTTCCCCGCAAATTTCATAATCGTACAAGTTGTGTATCATTACAACTGGAATTAACTTGTTGGGAAAAAGAACGAGCCCGGCAGTATTGCCAGGCTCAGTTCTTATAGAGATAGAACGGATCTCATTTGATCAGAACCATTTTTTTCACGGTTTGAAACTCGCCCTGGTTGGCGATCATGCGATAAAAATAAACGCCCGACGCAACATTGGATGCGTTGAATGTTACTGCCTGGCTGCCTCCATCCATCTCCTGATGGTCGAGCAGCGTAACGACTTCCTGCCCGATCATATTGTAAATTTTTAACGTTACTTCGGATGCTTGCGGAAGATCGAATTTAATCGTGGTCGAAGGATTGAAGGGATTCGGATAATTTTGATACAAGGTATAAACCTCGGGCACTTGCTCCTCGCCGGCAATCGATCCTTCCGGGAACGCAAGCGGATTTGCCAGGGGAGCCGCGCCGGGAGCAAGAAACGCTACGCTATCAATCGATTGATATCCTGAAACGACAACTTGTGGAAGGACGCTTACAATGCCCAATGGCCCGCTGAACGCCTTGTTTATTTTTTGAATAGAGGTGTCAAGGGAGATATAATTAATGCCGGGATATCGCTTTCCAAACGTCAACGCGTTATCGGTAAACGCGACAAGCTGCCGGAGGGTCATCCCGTTATAATGATTGCTGGTATCGCCGTCATTGTATGTTAAATCGCCGAAGGTTGGCGGCGTTATTTCAGCATCGCTTGCTCCGATGTTAATTTTAAGGGCAAGCAAGTCGCCGGCAAGCTTGTTATTGTATTTGGTGACTTTCGGATCTTTCATCTCGCCGACAAAGCTGTTTATCGGTCCAGCCGGATTTGTTTGCGGCACCATCGCTGCGATTGCAGAACCCTTCGTCACCCTGATCCAACCAAATGCTCGTGCGCTGTCCTTCTTCGCAATACCCACTACCAACCCGCCGGGGGCGCCCGCGTATCCTGCTTTAATCTTTGGGAATGCTGCGTCATACGCCATATCCCGGACATTGCCGATATTCGGCACGCTTGAATTATTCTTTAACAGAACCCCTTTCTTCACAAGACTATCTTGGGTGAATGTGCGATACTTTAGATGAAGAGGATCTGAATATTTGATGGTAAGAAAATCTTGTCCGGTTTTTCCGCCAAGACTGCTTCCTGTAACATAAAAAGATCCGTTGAAATATCCCAGAGCGCTGGTGATATCGTCTCCATTTCCCGGACCATTATAGGTTACCGACCATTGAACCTGCCCGTTGCTGCCGCGGTATTTTATCAAAGCATAATCCAATCCTACGCCGGCGTCCGTTGAAGAACCCAGCACGTAAAAGTAACTCCCCGATGGATAGATTGCTGTCGGATAATCATCCTCATTAGCGGTGCCGTTGTACGATGATACCCAGTCCACATTTCCGTTTGATATATTTAGGCCTACCGTAACCATATCGTAAAAAGTCCCGATTTGCAAACTTCTTCCGGTCACATAAATCTTTGATCCGTACGCCAGGGCAACGGGGTTGTCATCACCGGACGCTGTGCCGTTATACCGGCTAACCCATTGAACCACGCCTGAAGAGTTAATACGCATCGTTGCATAATCGGTGCCGGTAAAAACTCCTTCGCTTGATCCGGTCACATAAATATCGGTCGAACTGTGTGCTATGATGGCCGTCGGAATGTCCTTGCCGTTGCTAGGTCCGTTGTACTGAACCATCCAGATCGAATCTCCTGTGGCGGCATTATATTTGAGGGTAACGAAATCCAGAGAGGTATCCGTCGCTGCACCGGTCACATAGACCGATGTATGACTATAGAGAGCGATACCGGTTGCGCGGTCATCGCCGCCCAATCTGCCATTGTAGCGTTTTTCCCATTTCAGGTTTCCCGCCGTGTCATATTTAAGGGTGGCATAATCAAACCCTGTGCCGACCCCCATGCTGTAGCCGGTGACAAAAACATGCATGGAATCGTCAACCGCAATAGCGGTGGGTTGATCCTCGCCGTGTCCCGGACCATCATACATCTGCGCCCATTTCAGTACGCCGCCGGTTGAATATTTCATGGTCAGGTAGTTGTACGATCCACCTGAATCGATTGCGGCAGCCACATACACATTATCCATAGTGTCAATAGCAATCGCCTTGGACTTTGCGGTATCATTGCATCCAAACGAGGCGACCCACAGGAGAACCCCATCCGGAGAATATTTCATGGTTAGGAGGGCATATTTATTATTTTTTAGCGCAGAATATCCGGTTACATACACGTTGCCGGAATCATCAACCGCCATCGCGGTAGAAACGTCAAGCCCTTTATTATCTGCGTTGGAATATCTCGCCACCCACTGCCGGGCAAGCTGAGCATGAGACATGGTCGCGGCGAACCCGGACAGAAAAAGCATGATGCAAACTGTTGTAAATAGTCTCATAGTCGACCTTTCGATAAAAGCTGTTTATTGAATAATATCCAAGTCGCGGGGTAATCGTCCGAATCGAATCGATTGATTTGGATGTGGAATCATACAATATAATTAAATGGGGAAATGCTGTCAATAGAAAATTGGTAATTATTTTTTAAAATACCGCCTATTTTCCTTGAATTTTACGGTTTTTGAGGATCAAAAATATTTATTATCGTAGAAATTCATTTTAAGCCGAATTGATGGAAAACATGGATATTATTTTTTGATAACCGGAATTGCTCATATTAAAAATTACCGTTCGCAATCAAGCCATTGTCTTTCCGGCTGATAATTCCGGATGGAGCCAAACCGCAATGAAACACGAGTGTGTCCGAGAACCATGTTTTGTAGTAGCCGATCACCGGATCGGCGGCTATTTTGAACCGATTGGGGATTCGCGCGGGTCTGGTGACCCGCTACTACGAGTTCTCGGACAGACTCACACTCCTTAACGCCTGAAAGTGAAGGGGGGTGTAAAATTATTTAACCTATTTGACAGATATCACACAAAATCAAATTGTATTGTAATACATTACAATTTGATTGCTTTCTTCGCGATTGAATGATATATTACGTTATTGTTTTCTTAAATCGACATTTTTCTCATAACGATTCCATTCATAATACTAAGGTAACTTATGCGTAAATTATACTTATTGCTTTGTTTAACAGCGCTCATGTTCGGTATCGGACACGCGGACGACTTGAGCAGTAAACTAAGCAATGTTGCTTCTTCCTATGCAACGGGATACTTACAGCCGCTCAGCGATGCGTTCGGAGCCGATATCAATTCCGGCTTCTTCCATAGCGCAAAGATGACAAACGGTTTTCACCTGTATATCGGCGTAAAAGCATTTGCGGCAACAATCCCTTCAGCGGATCAGCTCTTTAATCTTGCATATAACGATTCCATCCACGTAGATCGCATGGTGGATGATCCATCGAATCCGGGTGGACCACAGATTCATGTACAACATGATTTCTCTACCACCCTTAACGGAATTGGTTTACCAACTATTTTCGGCGACGATAAAGTTCCCGGAGTCCTCAATGGAACAGTCTCTTTTGATACAACACTTGGCGGAAATGTTTATCATATTCCCTTAACATATCAGAAGACCACAATCGGCGGTGTAGGAAAAATAAATTACGCGCCGCTTGCCATGCCGCAAGTGACCCTTGGCACAATCATGGGCACAGATTTCACACTCCGCCTCATCCCGAAAACGAATATCGGCGATTACGGATCGGTCGGCTTCTGGGGGATCGGCGTGCGGCACAGCATCAGCCAGTACCTCGGCGGTGAAAATGCCCCGGTGGATATTGCAGCCGGATTCGCAATTCAACGGTTCACGATCACTGCCCATGATACAACCGGCGGCGTTTCAAATGATTACGACCTCTTAAAAGCCAGCGCGTGGTTATTCAACGTCGAGGTGAGCAAATCGTTCAGTCTGTTGACGCTTTACGGCGGATTACAGATGGAAAAAGCAAGCATGGATATTCAATATTTCTACAACGCAGAAGTTAATGGAACCACGGTAAAATTTAATCCGGCATTCTCGCTGGACGCGAAAAATACATTCCGCGCCATCGTCGGCGTAAATTTCGCTCTGGGACCGATCAATATCAACGCTGATTATAACATGGGAAGCACAACGGTAATCTCCGGCGGGTTTGGTTTAGCGTTCTAAGCCGCTCAATATAAGTAATTGATTACATAGCCGTCCCGCTCTCGTTTGAGCGGGACGGCTTTTTTTGTGACATAAAATTAATGGGTATGGGAAATAACACAGGAATAGTGTGGTAATCCCACCAAAATAATTTGACGGGGCATACTCGAGTACAAACTCCAAAATACTAAACAATTTTCATATCTGAAATCATTTGAGAATAAATTCATTCATGGCCGATCCACCTGACAAATTTAGACAGGATTGTCGCCAGATCTACCACCGGTTATCGAATTTCGTGATTGTTTATATTATTTGTTTCATTAGGATAAATGATCAATATAATTTGACATTAATACCGCCCGACCTAAGTACAATAAAAACAAAGAAATAAAAATTCAACTGTGATTATTTATACACCACTACTTGCTTTTCATTTTCACATTTTTTAAATTACCCCATCGTTTCTATACGATTTTATTTGCATTTCGAAATATCAGAAAAAGAGATATGTTTTAATTTTCGGATAGGTAAAAATGTTTCATTTCTGTAAATAGAAAATATACTTTATAAAACGCAAAATAAGCGTGTAACGGCGTTGCCTTGTTATACATCATTCCGTTTTCTAACCTCAACAGAGTTCTACCACCAAATAAATTAAACACAGTAATAGCCCCGGAGGCAAACCCAACGACCACTCAACCACACTCAACAACTGATGAAGCACTTATGAAAACAATAACATTGATTTTTGTTCTCTTGTTCTTGACACTACCACATTCACTTCATAGCCAGCAGCGCACACAGAATATTGCAAAAGCCACGGCTGTGCGATATGAGATTGCTTCGGATGGAATGCTCAGGGCGACGACTGACGGAGGCGAGAAATGGAAAAATATTTTTAAGGAAAATATCCGCGCTACCCATGTCGTGTGGAATGCGCATAATCCCAATGATGTTGTTGCTTCTACACGCATTAGAATCTTAATATCGGCAGACGGTGGCAATACGTGGACAACTTCATTCATTCCCGGGAAAAATATAACCATCACCGAGCTCGGTATTTCTATAGAGCAGCCGGACATGCTTTATTGCGCCGGCACGGATAATACTTCTGGCGCAGTATCTGCATGGTTGAGCCGCGATGGCTGGAGAGCATGGATTAAAGCGACCGATTCTCAATCCTTTCTTGACGAGGTGCAGCAAGCTGCCGGAAAATGGACGGCCGACCCTCCGGTACAAACACAATAACGTAGGAGAGGGCAAATAAGATGATCCCAACTTCGATAAAAACGCGCATGATAAGAGCAATACTTTTGTTACCTGGTTTGGTTTTATTTGCAACAGGTTTCTCGCTATCGCAAAACGATACCGTTGGCAATATTGTCTGGTATCCCAAACAAAATCTTTCCGGCGTGATCCATCACGCATTCAAACCGCAAATCTCCGCGTTGCACGATAACGTGCATGTAACATGGCGCGCGGATGGTATTGTTCGACTGCCCTATCTAAGAAGCACCGATGGCGGGGCAACGTTTGAACCGATGAGAGAGATGTTGACGGATTCACTAACTTTTTTCCGTGAAGCATGTTATGAATATGTTAAAGCGGATGGTAATGAGGTATATCTAATATTCCAGGGTGCGGAATCTTATGGAGGTGATACCCCAATCCATATGATGAAATCTTCCGATCGGGGTTCCACATGGGAAGATCAAACTATAATTGATCCTGACATCACTTACGGATTTTGTTCTATGGCACTATACGACAGTGCTCTCGGTATTAGTTATGAAAATGAAACCCCTGAAGAATTTAGAATGATCTATTCAGACAATAGCGGTTCATCATGGTTCAAACGTTTGTGGAATTCGTATCCGCCATGGAGTTATTATACTCAAATTGCGATCACGCCGGGTATTCTTCACATGGCAAATCTTGTGGGTCATCCTGGTCCACCACCCGCGGTATATATCAAACGTTCGTATAATATGGGCACCACATGGGGGGATAGTCTTGTTCTCTCCACATATAAAACAAATATGTCAGCAGATCAAGATGCGATAGGCAGCTCAACAGTTAACGGGCAATCGCATTTAGCCGTGGCATGGCGAGACACTAAATATGGACCGTGTCAGGGAATGTTCGGTTGTTCGATAGTAGCAAGGGCGAGCGATGACGGCGGAAAAACATGGATACCTGAACGGCTTCTCTCCACAATTCAGAATGGGTACAACCCCGATATTTCAATTAATAATAATATCGTAGCATGTATTTGGTCTGAAGAATCCTCGATATCATCAAGCACTCCTATGGTCGTAGTAAGCGTAGATGGTGGCGTCTCCTATATACAACCTTTTGACTTAAGCCCGGTCGCTGATGTCGCTGAAGTACCAAAGATCATCGTCGATGGCAATACGATCCATTGCGTGTGGGAAGAGATGATAAGCAATGGCTTATTCTATATTGCTTATCGTCGAGGAGTGGTCATTAAACCTCCTGTCAACATCGATTGCACGCCGGTGGAAGTATCTTTCAATCCCCAACCTGCAGGAACCATCGCAGATACTTCATTATCAGTAAAAAACACCGACATCACACCGCTCACAATTTATTCCCTAACATCCAACAGCGGGAATTTTTTGGTTAACCCAATCGAACAGATTGTTCTTCAACCCGGTCAAACACAAACGTACATAATCGAATTCGCGCCATCCAACATGGGTGTAAACAACGGAACGATCAGTATATTGCACAGCGCCTCGCCGGGCGATCCATTGCTTATCCCGGTATCCGGCATGGGACAGCCCGGAGAGTTAGCGGTCAATTACCACCAGGGAACATGGAATTTAATATCGACCCCTCTGAAAAATCAATCCGTTCCAGTTAATTTCCCATCGCTGTTTCGTTATGAAAACGGATATGTGCAGAGCGAATCGCTTTCACAGGGAGTAGGGTACTGGATGAAACTTCCAGAGGGAATCCTCTCAGACACAGTAATTCAT